>JALZOJ010000105.1 GCA_030857175.1 Myxococcota bacterium
GATGGCCACCCGCCGAGGTCACACGCCAAGATCTCGCGGGTTGTCGCCACACGCGGCTGCGCCTCGAGGCAGGCACGTTTCAGGGCATCAGCCACAAGTGGGGCGACGTCCTCTTGCTCGAGTGCGCGTCTCAGGAGCTCGCGAGCAGCGAAGGGCAACGGCTGTCGAGAGGGTTTCCGAACGCGAGCATCACGGTCACGGCCAGCAAGCGCCTGCTGATGGTCACCCTCGAGCACCGCGGCAGTGCCAAGCCGTTCGGCGAGGCCTTGCTCGCGCCCTAGCGATCCAGTGCACGCGCGAGGCTGACGTCGAGCTGACTGCGCACGAACGCGAGCAAGCTGTCGGCCTCGTCCTCGCGCACGCCGACGGTTCCGACGAGGCGCTCGCGAATGCCCTGCAACAGCGTCATGCGCGCGGCTGCGAGCATGCGTGCGCTGGTCGCGCGGCTCTTGCCGTACGCGATGCCGACCTGCTCGATCGTGAGGCCGTCGACGTAGTGCATCTTCAACAGGCCACGTGCTTCACCCTCGAGCGCACCGAGCGCGCCTTCGATCGCAGCGCTGACCGCGGTGCCGTAGGCGCGCTTGAGGTACGCGAGCTCTGGATCGAGCACGGAGACCTCGAGCTTTTCGTGGGCGGCTTCCCGCGCGCGTTCGCTGCGACCGATGTCGCGCGCGAGGCGGACAGCGCTCACGCGGACCCAGCCGCCCAGCGAGCCGCGACCCGAGTACGAGAGGATGCGAGCGGGACGATCATCGTCGGCGACCAGGAGGCGCGCACGGAGCTGCTGCGTGAGCTCCTTGATGAAATCGGGCGACGTGGTCACGCTCGCGGCAAACTCGCGGATCCGCGAGAAGTGCTCGTGCTCGAGCACCGCGATGGCATCGCGAACACCGTGCGCGCACGCGCATGCGAGGTAGAGATCGGCGGCATCGAGGCGCGCGAGCTCCTCGTCCGACGTGGCGAAGCTGCAAGCGTGTGTGACGAACGTCGCGTCGTCGAGCCACGCAGGACGCGTCGCACGAGCACGTGCGAGGAACGCGGCCCGTGCAGCGGCAGAGATCGCGGGCACCACCCCGCGAGAGTAGCGCGACCGGTGAGCGAGAAGGCGAGCCGATCGTGAGCCGGCCTCGCATCGCCGACGCCGTTTTCGATGCGACAGATCGCGGTGCGCTTCGTCTGGGGACAACCAAGGAGCGTCCCGATGTTTCGCACTTCCCTCGTCTTCGCGCTGGCTCTGGCCGGCTGTGCCCCCTCCTCGCCCAACACGGCCTACACCGGACCGCAGCCGCCGCGCGCGCAGCCGGCGTCGCAGTCCCGCAGCCGGGCGATCGTCGTCCGCGGTCGCGTGCCGCGTGGCAAGCGCGTCGACGTGATCGTTGCCGTGCAGATCGATCAGCACGGCAGGCGCAAGCGCATCCGCGTGCGACCCGCCGCGGATGGCAGCTACCAGATGCATCTGCCACCCGGGCATCGCTACGCGATGGCGTACGAGTCGCAGGGCCGCCGTGTCGGCAACGTCAGCTTCCCGAGCGCCGGAGGGCGGCAGACGCACGTGATCAACGTGTCGCAGAACGTGGTCCTCAATCAGGCGTACGTGGATCTCGGCGAGCCCACGTATGTCGGCGGCGTGTTCGTCGCCGCCTACGATCCCGAGGCCTATCTCGACTCGGACGCGGATGGCGTGGCCGACGCGCACGATCCCGACGACGTCGATGATGATCAGGACCTCGCGATGCTGGACGCGGGGGTGTTCGAGGGTGACTTCGAGGAAGTCATCGACGACGGCACCGCGGTCGACGATGACCAGGGCGGATACGACGACGGCGGTCACGACGGCGACCAGCAGCACGACGACTGACGTCAGAAGTCGATCGAGCTGCCGACGCCGCCGCCGAACGACGACTCGCCATCGCGCGCGCCGTACGAGAGCTGCCCGCGCATCGCGAGGCGATCGGTCACGCGGTAGGCGACGTCGTACGCGATGTAGAGCCCGGCCGAGTCGATCTCGGTGCCCGGCAGATCGGTGCGCATGACCGAAGCACCCATGAGGAGCGGCGGCGCGGTGTCCCATTGCAGCCGAACCCACGCGCTCGGCCCGAGGTCACCGAGGTACTCGCCACCGACCGTGACGCACGAGCGCCATGGCTTGCCGAACGTGATCGCGCCCGCGACGCCACCGTCGAAGCCCTCGTGGCTGCCGCCGAGCTGCGCGCGCGCGTCGATGAAGACGGACTCGTGAATGCGGGCGCGGATGCCGCCGAAGCCGTAGCGCAGCGAGTGACCGGTGTCGCCGCCGCCCATCGCGACGGGCGCGGAGATCACGGGCGTGGTGCCGCTGATCGATCCGAAGCCGAACGTGACCGAGTGGAGCTCGCGCAGGATGCGGCGCGTGTACGAGAGCTCCGCACGCATGAAGCGATCGTCGAGGCCGTAGCGGTTGCCGAAGTTGTGGCCGATGACGTCGACGGCGACCTCGTTCACGCGATCGTGGATGCGCACGCGGTCGAGGACCTCGAGCCGATCGGAGAGCGACGGCACGATGCGCACGACGTGCGGCGCTTGCTCGCTCGCGAAGTGCGCGACCTCGACGCCGGCGGTGTCCTTGCCACGGATGTAGTACTCGATGCCGGGCGGTCCGCTCGCGGGCAGCTCGGCGTACCAGCCGCCGGCCGAGGAGCGATCGAACGTGACGTCGCTCCACGTGGTCTCGCCGATCCGCCGCCAGCGCGCGCTGAGCGCCTCGGCGAACGGCTGATCGATCTGCGCGACGAGCTCGATCGGCCGCTTGGTCTCGCTGACGAGCGGCGCGACGTGGACGACGATCGCGTGTGGTGCACCGGCGGCTTTCGGCGCGGCCGCAACAACTGCGGGCGCGGGCGGCGCCGGATCGTCGGCGAATGCGGGAGACGCGGGTGACGCGACGAACGCGACGAAGAGGATGATTACAAAAATCTTCATCGTCGTCCTCACCAGTCGAAGTTCATGGCGAGCCCGCCGGAGAATCCGGCGTGGTCGATGTCGCGCGCTTGATAGGACAAGCGCAGGGATGGGTAGAACCAGGACAGCTTGCGCCAGCCGACGTCGCCGATCAGGCGCACGCCGAAGTTCTCCGGCACCGGCTGGTCGGTGACGTTGACCGAGAGCTGGATCGGGACGACCGGATGCGGCCGCCAGTTGTACGCGGCCTCGAGCAGCGTGCCGACACCGTCGGTGAAGCCGGCGCCGATCACGAGGTTCGTGCTCGACTCGTCGCCCAGGCGGACCCGCACGCGACCGCCGAAGCCGGTCACGAACTGGCAGCCTTCGACATTCGAGGCACCCGCGCAGCGACGCGGATCGCGCGACGACGCCATCACGTCGGTGGTCAGCAGACCGGCTTGCGGCCGGAGCATCACCGCGACGTTCGGTCGGATCCGATATTCGACCTCCGTGTACACGTACGAGAAGCTCACCGACTTGCAGCGAAAGTTACCGGCCTCATCGAGGCAGCGGTCGGTCATGTCCTCGTCGATGACGTCCTTCGGCCCGCCCATGCCGCCGAGCGTTCCGAACCCGAGGCGCACCGCGTAGACCGGCGAGAGGAAGCGGTACGTGAAGTCGATCTCGGCCTGGTAGTACTGGTCGTAGCCTTTGCCGAAGCCGCCGTCGAAGTCGACGTAGTCGATGTGCGCATCGATGTGCGAGCGGCCTTCCTCGATCGGGGCTTCTGCCACCGCGCGCTCGACGGAGATCGTGTTCGGCGCGCTCTGCGAGCCTAACAACGGCTCGGTCTCGGTGCCTTCGGCGCCGACCGTGCCCTCGACGTACCACTGCACGCCGGGCGCGCGGACCATGTCACCGTCGAGCGTGGCGCGCAGGTACGCGTCACCATCGGGGGCGAGGTCGAGGCGCTTGAAGCCGGGCGCGCCCGGCGGCCGGACGTAGAGCCATGCCCGCGTGACGCGCTCGGGGTCGCGAACGAGGAACGCGATCGCGAGTGGCTTGCCGGGCTCGGCCTTCACGATCGGCGCGATCGCGAGGACGGCGTCGGTGTCGGTCGGGAGCATCGCGGCGAGGCGTGCGATCCGCGGTGCGCGATCGGCGGTGCTGTCGCTGCGAGCCTTCGCGAGCGCTTGCTCGCGAACGGCGATCTGCTTCTTCAGCGTCGCGATCTCGCGCTGGACCGCGGCCGTGTACGGCGAGCGCGGATCGTCGCGCAGCAGAGCGAGCCAGCGCTCGACGCGGGCGTCGAGCGGCTTGCCGAGCGTGTCCTGGAATGCCTTCTTGGCGAGCTCCGCGTGATCGATCGGCTCGCCTGCCGGGCCGGGCTTGCCACCCGCAGGTCCCGTCGGCGTCGGTGCGCTGGGGCCTTGTGGCTTCGACGCAGCGACCTGCTCGGCCCACGGATCGACGAACTTCTTCGCCGCGGACACGAGCTTCACGCGGTCGCCGGCGAGGACGCGCTTCTTCAGATCGTCGTCGGCGCGCGCGACGCTGATCTTCTCGCCGCTCTTCACGACGTTGATCGTGCCGAGCGAGAAGTGATCGCGCAGCATCGTGCCGTTTCGCGGATCGCGCACGACGACCTCGTGGAGCAGCTCGAGCTCGGCGCCAGCACCGACGCCGTCCTTCGCGCCGAGGTCGATGTAGATGTCCTGACCGTCGACCGCGACGACGATGGGCTCCGCGCGAGCGATCGACGCGACGAGCAGGGTGGCGATGACGAGTAGGTATTTCATCGGCATCTTTCAGAAGTCCACGATGGCTTGGCCGCCGCCGCTCACACCGCCGAGCTCTTGTTCGCGCGCGGCATAGCCGATGCGAACGCCGAGCCGGAGCGTGTCGGAGATCTGGCGCGTGAGGTCGTAGTAGAAGCGAACGCCGACATCTGCCGTCGAGGCCGGGACCTTCGTGATCTCGACGGTCGCCGACATCGGCGTCTTCGGCACGGTGCCCCAGCCGAAGCGGAAGAAGCCGGCGGTGCCGACGTCGGCCATGTACTCGACGCCGCTCGCGACGTGCGTGCCGTCGCGGACGCCGACGCGCACCTCGCCGCGTCCACCGACGGAGAAGCCGGTCTGCGTCGCGAGCACCATCATGCGCCCGTCGACGCCGACGCCTTCGAACGGCGCGAGGCCGACCTCGAACCAGCCCGCGACCTTGAAGCCCGCATCGACGTTGCACGACGGCTCGGGCGTGCCGCAGTCCTCGAATTCGTTGCTCTCCTTCTCGCCGATCAAGCGCGTGTAGCCGACGCGCAGCTCGTCGAGTGGATAGGCCCACAAACGATACGAGAAGTCGGCGTCGATCCGGTAGTAGCGATCGACGAGGTCGTTCGCGCGCTTGCCGTAGTCCACGTATTCGACCGACGTGTGGATCCGCGAGCGCCGGTTCTTCGATCGCGCTTCATCGCGCGCGCGCCGATACGCGATCTCGGTCGTGGCGATGCGTGTCCTGTGCGGCGCTTGCGCCGACGCGAACACCGGCGTGCCGCCCGCATCGAGGTAGTACTCGAGACCGGGCGCGACTACCTTCGCCGCGGGCACGACCGCGACCCACGAGCCGGAATCCTTGCGCGCGAGCTCCTGTGATTCGAACTGCGCGGCGCCTTCCGCGCGGAAGTGCAGCACGAGCTTGGGCACCGTCGGGGACGCGAGCGCGACGAGCTCGAGGTCTTTGCCCGCATCCGCTTCGGCGGTGGGCACGTGCTTCACGCGCTCGGCGAATGCGGGCGAGGCGGAGAGCATCACGATGCAGATAATGAAGTGCTTCATGATCGTCCTCACCACGAGAACCCCAGTGCGCCGCCGCCGCCGATGCCGCCGTGAATCGACGACCGGCCTTGCCACGAGCCGCGCACGAGCAGCGTGACGTGCTCGTTGCCGATCCATTGAAACTCGGTCGCGAGCTTCGCGCCGATGTGTCCTTCGTTCGGCCAGTCGGTCGCACCGACGACGATGCCGAGCAGCAGATCGTCGACCGGCCGCGTGCCGAACCTGACATCCGTGTACCAGCCGACGTCGGGGATGTTTTTCCCCGTGACCGTCAGGTTCGTGCCGTCCCATGGGCCGATCCGCCCGCGTCCCTCGACGCCCATGCCGAAACCGGTCTTGCCGACGCCTGCGATTAGCTTGCCGCCGAGCGTGTACTTCGTGAAGCCGACCTCGACGTCGGCGTAGCCGTAGTTGTAGCCGCTCTCCGGAAACGGCGAGCCGGCCGGGTCGTACGCGAAGTTGCGAAAGCCACCCTGCCCGCCCATCGAGCCGTAGCCGACGCCAACGCGGCGCACGATCGAATCGAGGCGATACCCGATGTCGACGCTCGCGTTGTACATCTTGTCGCGGCGATCGCCTTCGCGTTTGTCAAACGTCGCGAAGTCGAGGTACTCGCCGAGGAGCATCACCGACGAGCGACCGCGCGTCTCTTCGAAGCGATCGACGATCGCCGGTGGCCTGACCGCGATCTTGAGCGGATCGCTCGGCGTGCGGAACGCGAGGCCCGAGGCGCCGTTCGGCGACGAGATCTCGACGAAGTAATCGACGCCCGGCGTCTTCACGGCAGCGGCAGGAATCGCACCGCGGAAGTAGATCTCGTTCTCGCGAACGAGCAGCGTGCGCGAGAACGTGCGCGAGCCGCGCGTGCGGTAGTGGAGGTACGCGCTCGCGATGCGCTCCGGTACGTCCACGACGAACACGAGCGGAATCGGCGCGCCCGCGTCGGCGCGTGTCGGTGCATCGTGAGCGAGCTGGTCGACGATCTCGGTCGCAAGCGGATCGGGCGACTTCATCTGCTCGCGCAGCGCATGGAGCTGTTCGACGTCTTGCTGGATCGCCGCGGCGAACGGCGAGGTCCGGTTCGTCGAGAGATAGCGCTCCCAGGTCGCGATGCGCGCGTCGAGCGAGAGGCCCGATTGCTGCGCGAACGCGGCGAGCACGGTCTGCGTCTGCGGATCGACCGGGATCGGTGGCGGCTCGTTCGGGCGGGGCTTCGGTGATTCGACGGGCGCGGGTGCGTCCGCCGTGACGAGCGCTTCGACGACGTCGCCGATCTTCACGCGATCGATCATCTGACCGATCACGGCGCGCGACAGACCGGTACCCGACTGCGTGATCGTCGCCGATGCGATCGGAATCCAGTCGGCGATCGGCGCGCGCGACACCGGATGCCGCAAGTTGATCGGACGTTTGATGCGAAGCGCGGCGCCATCGCCGACGCCCTGCTTCGCGCCGATGTTCACGTAGATCTCTTCGTGCTCGACCTTCACGATCGAGCCCTTCACGATGTCATCGGCCGCGGCGGGCGACGCGAGCAGCAGCGCGGTCAGAAGTGCGCGCTTCATGGTGCCTCCTTCCAGAACGACGACCAGTCGTCGTCGCTCGCGTCGGTGCGCTTCGCGGGCGGCGGCTTCTTCTGCTCGCCGGGCTTGCTCGGCACGGGGCGCGGCGTTCCGTAGGTCTCGGGCCGCGGGACCTGTGGCTGCTGCGGCTCGGACGGTGCGGGCTCGAGGTTCTCGACCTGCGCCGGATCGGGCGCCGGCTCGGCGACCGCCGGCGGCCGCTTCTTCGCGACGACCGGCCGCGGCCGCGGCAGCTGGACGGGCCGCGCGACTGGCTCCTGCCGCAGCATCTGCTGATACGCGACGCTGTAGTCGGTATAGGCGGCACGGCACTCGTTCGCCGCCGAGTTGCCGCGCACGGCAGACGCGACGAACAGGCCCGCGACCGCGCCGAGCGCGAGCCCGGTACCTTCCCCGCCATCGGAGAACGCGGCGATCGACCCGAGGCCGAGCATCGCCGCCATCACACCGTCGAGACCGACCGAGCCCTTGCCGGAATCGCACTTCGGGGGCTCGTTGCGCGGGCGCTCCGGGTCAGGCCCCTGGATCGTGAGCGCACAACCCGAGGCCACCGAAAGTGCGCACGTCAGCACGACCGCAGGGACAGAACTTGCCAGCGAACGCTTGGACGCCACATGAAAGACATAACGGCGATCGCGGGACTGCCGTCATGCGTGATCACGCCTTTTTCACGCTCGATCGTCGGTTTGCCGCGGTTTTGCGCCTGCGACCATCGCGAGGCGCGCGACTTGTGCATGTGTTCCGCGCGGATCGTCACTGCCCCACACACCCAGCGCGCGAGCGATCTCGGCAGGCTTTGCCGAACCTTCCGCGGTGGAGCGGACGCGAACACGCAGCAGCGGCGCGCTCGGCCAATCGAGCGCGGCGCACAAGCGCTCGCTCGCCTCGTCGGAGATCACGTCGACTTCAGCGACGAGCGCACGCACGTCGATCGTCTTCTCTCCCTTGAGACCGGTGCGAATGACAGGCGCCGTCGTCTTCGCAGTGAAGCTCTGCGCGATGCGCGCGAGGCGACTTGCATCGTGCGCCATGCCGTCGGGCGCAGGGCGAATGACGACGTCTACCGCGTCGATCAATTTACCGAGGCCAAGGTCCGCTGATGCGAGCGCGAGGGGATGACCGGCGAGGCGCACGATCGTCGAGTCCTGGATCTCGATACCCGGTGGGCACACGGCCGCGAGGCGATCGCGGACCTCCGCGGGGGAGAGCTCCTCGCCACCGACGTGCAGGAGATCGACGTCCATCATCTCGCCGAGCGATGGGATGCCGAGTCCGAGCGCCGGACCGAAGCTGATGCGCGGCTTCGGCGAGAATCCGCGCGTGACCGCGAGCGGCAAGTCCGCCCGACGGAAGCTGCGCGAGAGCAAGCGCACGAGATCGAGGTGACCGAGGAAGGCGGCGCGCCCGACCTTCGCGAACCGGATGCGATACGTCGACCACGGCGCACCGGCACCGTGATGACCGTTGAGCCGCACGCGTTCGGCGCGTTCGGTCTCGCGATCGCGCGTCGCGGAAACTTCCGCGGGACTCCCGCCGCCGCGCTCGCTGACATCGACGAGCTCGCCGTCGGTCACGACGGGGAGCCCGCGCGTGGCAGGCCGCTCGCTCGCGCCGAGCGCGCGCAGCGCGACGAGCCGGTCGTCGCGCATCTTCGACAGATCACACGCGACGCCGCAGTCGTAGCAGACGAGCTTGCGCTTATCCGGCTCCGCATCCGCGAGGTTCGTGTGGTGGATCAACATGCCGGCGACCTTGCCGCACGGCGGGCTCGCGCGGCCCTTCATCGCCTTCTTGTATTCGGCGAGCAGGAACCCGTCCTCGAGACCGACGTCGATGTGATCCCACGGCAGGCGTGCGGTCACCGGGCGCGTGCTCAGGTACGCGCCGGCATCGACGCCGTGCTGCTCGAGCGCGACGAGCCAGCGATCGAGCTCGAAGATTTCGTCCCAGCCATCGAACCGCGCGCCCGCGCGCCACACGGTCTCGATCACGTCTGCGAGCCGGCGATCGCCGCGCGAGAGGATGCCCTCGATGAACGAGATGCCCGAGTGATGATGCTTGAGCCGCAGGCCCGGCTCTCTGGCGGTGTGCCGCAGGATCTGCTGCTTGCGGCGAATCCCGACCTCGGAGTCCTGCGCGCACCACTGCAGCGGTGTGTGCGGCTTGGGCACGTGCGAGCTCACCGAGACGGTGACTTCTGCGCGCTTGTTGCCGAGCACCTCGCGCCCGATGCGCAGCATGCGCTGCCCGGTCTCGACGATGCCGCGCACGTCGTCGTCTTCCTCGGTCGGCAGACCGATCATGAAGTAGAGCTTCAGGCGGTGCCAGCCGCGCGCGAACACCCGGCGCGAGCTCTCCTCGATGTGCGCCTCGGTGACGTTCTTGTTGACGACGTCGCGCATGCGCTGCGTGCCGGCCTCGGGCGCAAACGTCAGACCGCTGATGCGCGTGAGCGCGAGCTCGTCGAGCAGGTCCTCGTTGAGACCGTACGCGCGGAGCGACGCGACCGACATCGACACGCCGCGCTTGCGCAGCTCGCTCGCGAGCGACTTCACGAGCGGCGTGATGCTCGAGAAATCCGCCGTCGACAGACACGTCAGGCCGGTCTCTTCGTAGCCGGCCTTCTCGACGCCGCCGATCAGCGAGTCCGCGATCGACGACGGCGAGCGCTCGCGCACCGGCCGATAGATCATGCCCGCCTGGCAGAACCTGCAGCCCTCGGTGCAGCCGCGCGCGATCTCGACGCTCGCGCGCTCGAACACCGCCTCGGCGTACGGCACCGGCGTGTCGCTCGGAAACGGGTACGCGTCGAGGTCGCGCACCATCGCGCGCGAGATCCGTGCGGGCACGCGTGGATCGAGCGGCGCGCCGACGACCGTCATCCCCGTCGCGTCGTCGACTTCGGTCGCATAGAGCGACGGCACGTAGACCGGAAAGCGTGCGGCGAGCTCCGCGAGCGCATCGCGCCTCGTGCGCTTGCCGTCGCGTATCTCGCGGCGCAGCGCGGCCCACGCGAGCACGACCGGCGCGAGCAACTCCTCCGCCTCGCCGATGAACGCCGCGTCGATGAACGGCGCGATCGGCTCGGGATGCGACGCGGTCGGTCCGCCGACGAGCACGAGCGTCGCGTCCTCGGCGCGATCCGCCGCACGTAGCGGGATGCCGCCGAGGTCGAGCAGCGTGAGCATGTTCGTGAACGTCAGCTCGTACTGGAGCGACACGCCGAGCACGTCGAACTCCGAGAGCGGCCGCTGCGTCTCGAGAGACACGAGCGGCAGGCCGCGCGTGCGCAGCTCCTCTTCCATGTCCGTCCACGGCGCGAACGCGCGCTCGCACGCGATCCGTGGATCGCGATTGAGCAGCGAGTAGATGATCTTCGTGCCGAGGTGGCTCATCCCGATGTCGTAGACATCGGGAAACGCAAGGCACACGCGCGCATCGACCGGGCCGTCCTTGACGACGGATTGGTACTCGCCGCCGAGGTACCGCATCGGCTTGGCGACGCGATCGACGAAGTCGGCGTAGATGTGGCGCATGGGGCGGTTGTGTATAGCAGACCGGTTTGCCCCGGCGGTTTCCTATTGTAGGGTCCTGGGCATGCACAGGCTGGCGCTGGTCTGCATCTTCATCGTCGGGTGCTCGCCAAGGACCCGTACGTGGTCAAGGGTCCTGTCGCCGCGTCGGCGGACCCGGCGAAGCTGCCACCGCCGGGCAAAGCGCCCACACCCGCCACCGTCGACAAGGAGCTCGCCATGTGGAACGTCCCGATCAAGACCCTCGATGGCAAGGATGCCAAGCTCGCCGACTTCAAGGGCAAGGCGCTGATGCTCGTGAACGTCGCGAGCAAGTGCGGCCTGACGCCGCAGTACACGACCCTCGAGGCGCTGCAGAAGAAGTACGCGGCCCAGGGCTTCACCGTGATCGGGTTCCCGTGCAATCAGTTCGGCGGACAGGAGCCCGGCAGCGCCGAGGAGATCCAGCAGTTCTGCTCGACGACGTACGGCATCACGTTCCCGCTGATGGAGAAGATCGAAGTGAACGGCCCGGGCCGCCACGAGATCTACAAGTCGCTGACGCCGCTCAAGGATCCGGCGGGCACGGACGGCGACATCCGCTGGAACTTCGAAAAGTTCGTGGTCTCGGCGGACGGCACGCAGATCACGCGGTTCTCGCCGAAGGTCACGCCCGATGATCCGGCCGTGATCGCGGCGGTCGAAGCGGCGCTACCGAAGAAGTAAGCGCACCAGCTACGCCGGCGCTTCACCAACCGGCGCTCGTCCACGCGAAGCGGTCGGGATCACCATCACGGCGCACGGCGAGCGGCGCACGATCTTCTCGGCGACCGAGCCCAAAAAGATATGCGCGAGGCCCGTGCGGCCGTGGGTCCCGGCGACGACGAGGTCGATCGACGCGTCCGCGCGCAGGTGTTCGACGATCGCGTCGGCGGGGTCGCCGGTGAGGAAGGTCGCATCGACGTTGGAAGCGCCGTGCGCGGTGGCCTCGGCGATCCACTCACGCATCTTCGATTGATGACCCTCGTCCACGACCGCGTTGACCTCGTCACCGGAGAACGAGCCATACGGATGCTGCGCGTGCCACACGTACACGAGCGTGAGCCTCGCGTTCCGAGCCAACCGAGCGGCAGCGCGCAGCGCCTCGCGGGAGGTGTCGGAGAAATCCACGGCGACACAGATGTGCTCGAAGGACATGCTCGCCAAGCATGCATGCTGCGCGCCCGCACGAGCTGCCAATTCGTCGCTAACTCGGATTCGGGACGACCTGAACGTCCGCCAGTACTCCGTAGTGGTCACTCGCGCAGATATCGTCGGTGCCGTCGCGATCGGTGAGCACGACGCGGCAATCGTGCACGGTCGCGCGTCCGTCTTTCTTGCGGCTCGTGACGTAGACGTAGTCGATGCGTCGATCGATATCGAGCGAGCGCAGGGCGCGGGTCAGCGAGTTCTCGCTCGACCACGTGATGCCCTGCGTCGGTCCGTCGCCCGGGATGCACTCGCGATGGAGGCGCAGCCACGCATCCTGAAAGTGTGTACGACGACCGCCGAGCGTGGTGAGACCGCGCAAGAACCGCATCTCGTCGCTGTCGGGGACCGCATTCATGTCGCCGCACAGGATCTGCGGCGAGTCCGTATTGCCGCGGCCGAAGCCGCGGATGGCCTCGTCGAGCGCGAGGACCTGACGCTCGCGCGCGAGGCCGTCGTCGAGCCGGTAGTGGAGGTGCGTCGTGTGGACCCAGATCGGGCCGCCGTCGGTCGCGACCTGCGCGGAGAGCAAGAGGCGCGCATCCGCGACGCGCGGCTCGGGCAGCGGCAAGGTGCGCGTGTCGACGATCTTCTTCGCGATGATCGCGAGCCCCTCCTGCCCCGCCGGCAGCTTCGCGTGCGCGCCGTCCTCCCACGAGACGGCCATCGCGTACTGCGCGGACATGCCGAGCTCGTCGGCGATGACCTCGGCCGTCGTGCGCCCGCTGTGTCCGTTCAGCGGACGGACCTCCTGCATGCACACCACGTCGACGGCGAGCGCCTTTAGCTGGCGAACCGCGAGCGCGATGCGGCGATCGAGCGGCGGCTCCGTACCCCAGAAGTTGAGCGTGACGACGCGGAGGTTGTTACCCACGGAACACGCAGCGCGACGTCGGCGTCTCCGAGACGACCACCTCGACGAGGCCGGGCAAGGCGGAGAGCTTCTGCCAGACCCAGACCGCGAGCAGCTCGCTCGTGGGATTCGCGAGGCCATCGACCTCGTTCAGGACCTGGTGGTCGAGCT
>JALZOJ010000150.1 GCA_030857175.1 Myxococcota bacterium
TCGCGATCCAGCCGACGAGCGGCATGCCCCGCGACGCGAAGCCGTTCCACGCGGCCTCGCGCAGCTGCGATGGGGCGAGGACGAGCAGCGCGGGCAGGAGGGTCGGCACGAGCGCGATGATCTTCGCGCGGCCGACGAACGGTGCGGCGCTCGCGCAGACGGCCGGCACGAGCCAGATCCATGCGAGCTCGGCCGCGCCGATCGCGAGCAAGAGCACGCCGAACACGAGGAGCGTGACGATCGCGACGACAAGATACCGCCGCGCGCCGATCCACGGACGGATGCGCGCGACGACGCGGCTCGCGAGCCCGACGATGCCCGCGAGCACGAGTGCCTCGGCGATCACGAAGTATGCGGGTGCGTGCAGCCACGCGAGCGGATGCGCGGCGAGTGCGATGCGTTCGAGCGCGTAGACCGCGATGAATGCGAGGGCCGTGCACGCGAGACCGGCGAGCAGGCCCGCCCCTCCACGGGCGCGTTCACGACGCACGCGAATCGAGAGGACGATCGCGGCGAGGATCAAGAACAGCTCGAACACGACGAGCGTCCACCGCGGCACGACGACGTTCGCGAGCTGCGGGATCCAGAACGCATCGCCGGCGCGCGTGGGCGGCGCTTCGGTCGTGAGTGCGTAGAGCAGTCGGCCGATCTCGTCGACGGCGGCGCGCTCGATCCGCTCGAAGCGATCGAGCTTCGTGTGATACGCGCGATCGATCAGCTCGCCGTCGTGACCGCGGTGATAGAAGTGCACCGCGCGGATCCCGCGCCGCGTGAACGGTCCGTGATCCGAGCGCTCGGCCTGCGGCCACCACCGGCTGATCACGCGGTGCGCGAGCGGCGCGCGAAGCGTCACGCCGGCGCGGTCGGCCGCATCGGCGAGCCAGTGCATCTCGGCGCCGCCGATCAACATGCCGGCGCCGTTGAGCGTGAGGTCGCCGTCGCCGCCGATCAGATCGAGCGCGATCGCGAAGTCGATCTCGGGACCGAGCGAGGCCGCGAGCGCTTCCGCGCCGATCAAGCCGTCTTCCTCGCGTGCGGTGATCGCGATGATCACGGGCATCGCCGGCGGTGACTTCGCGAGCCGCTGCCCGAGCTCGAGCAGCACGCCGACGGCCGCCGCGTTGTCGAGCGCGCCCGGCGACACGCGCACGGTGTCGTAGTGCGCCATCACGAGGAGCGCTTTACCCGTCGCTGGTCCGTAGCGCGCGACGATGTTCGGATCGGTCGTGAGCGTGCGGTGCGCGTGGCGATACGTCGCGCCGAGGACTTCGATCGCCGGCAATTCGACAGTGCCGACGTGCGCGCGGGCAGCGCCGGGAAGCTCCTGGGCGACGTACGCGGCTGCGGTCTTGGCGCCGGGTGTCTCGCCCGCACGCGGGCCGATCGCGACGAGTGCGCGTGCATGCGCGAGCGCGCGATCGACGTCGATGCCCGGGCCAGGATCTCCTGCGCTGCACGCGACCAGCGCCAGCGTGATCAGCGCCAGCTTCATAGCGCGGCGAGTAGCGCCGCGTTCTCGGCCGGCGTCCCGACGGTGATGCGGATGCAGTTCGCGAGCGGGCCCGAATCGCCGAATGCGCGGACGCTGATGCCCGCATCCGCGAGCCGTTGCCAGGTCGCGCGAGAATCGCTCACGCGAACGAGCACGAGGTTCGCCGCGCTCGCGAACACGTCGACTTTCGCCGCGAGCGCGGAGGCCAGGCGTGCGCGCTCCTCGACGACCTCGTGCGCGCGCGCTTCGCACCACGCGCTCGCTTCCTCGACGACGAAGGTCGCGGCGGCTTGATCGAGCGCGCTGACGTTGTACGGCGGGCGCACTTTCTCGAGCACGTGCGCGATCGCGGGCGACGAGATCGTGAAGCCGACGCGCAGCCCCGCCATGCCGATCTTCGAGAGCGTGCGCATCACGACGAGGTTTGGATGCGATGCGAGCGCGGGCAGGTTCGACACGCCGCTGTATGCGACGTACGCCTCGTCCGAGACGATGACGGTGTCGCGATACTTCGCCGCGAGCTCGAGCGCGAATCCGATCCGCCACAGCGTGCCGGTCGGATTGTTCGGCAACGCGAGGAACACGACGCTGGGCCGATGCTGGTCGATCGCGCGCATCACCGCGGCCTCGTCGAGCTCGAACCGCGCGTCGAGCGGGACCTCGATCGCCGGGAGCCCGCGCGCGATCGCGGCGAGCTTGTAATAGACGAACGTCGGGACCGGATAGAGGATCGGTCCCGCGAACGCATTGCACAACATCGAGATCGATTCGTCGGAGCCGTTGCCGAACACGAGCTGCTCGCCACGAACGCCGAGCTGCTTCGCGATCGCAGTGCGCAGCCGCGTCGCCTTCGGATCCGGATAGCGCTCGAGCGGCACCTCGCGCAGCACGTCGGCGAGCCGCGCGCGCAGGTCCGGCGGCCACGCGTACGGCAGCTCGTTCGCGTCGAGCTTCGCGATCACGCGCGGCGGCAACGGCACGTGATACGCGCTCGAGCCGCGCAGCGCCTCGGGCACACGTGCGAGCAAGGGACCGAGATCGTCAGCCACGGCGTCGCCTCATCAGCGCGGACCGCCCGTGACCGTCGAGACCTTCGCACGCGGCGAGCGTCGCGATCGCATCCGCGTGTGCATCGGCGGCGTCCGCGTCGTATTCGATGATCGACGTCTGCTTGAGAAAGTCGTGAACGCCGAGTGGCGACGCGTAGCGCGCGGCACCGCCGGTCGGCAGCACGTGGTTGCCTCCCGCGAGGTAATCGCCCGCGGCTTCCGACGAATACGCACCGACGAAGATCGCGCCGGCGGTCATGCAGCGTGCGGTCAAGTCGCGCGCGCCTTCACACTGCAGCTCGAGGTGCTCGGGCGCGAACGCGTTCGCGAAGTCGACGGCGGCGTCGAGCGACGAGACGATCACGGCGGCACCGTGCGTGCGGAGCGCGGCCTCGGCGATCTCCTTGCGCGGCAGGTCCGCGAGCTGGCGCGCGAGCTCGGCGTTCACCGCGGCCGCGAGCTTCGCAGACGTCGTGACCAGGACCGCTCGGGCGTCGCGATCGTGCTCGGCCTGCGCGATCAAATCGGCGGCGATCCACGACGGGTTCGCACCGTCATCGGCAATGATCAGCACCTCCGACGGGCCCGCGATCGAATCGATGTCGACCTCGCCGTAGACCTGGCGCTTCGCCGAGGCGACCCACGCGTTGCCCGGACCGACGATCTTGTCGACGCGCGGCACGGTCTGCGTGCCATATGCGAGCGCCGCGACGGCCTGTGCGCCGCCGAGCTCGAACACGCGATCGACGCCCGCGAGCCTCGCCGCGAGCAAGGTCTCCGGCGACGCGCCAGGCGTCACCATGATCACTTCGCGCACGCCCGCGACCTTCGCGGGGATCGCGGTCATGAGCACGCTCGACGGATAGCGCGCCGTGCCGCCCGGCACGTAGAGCCCCGCGCGTGCGAGCGGCGTGACGCGGAGCTCGAGCCGCACGCCGTCGAGATCGACGTGCACGCCGGGATTGATCACGCGCTCGTGAAACGCCCGGATGCGCTGGGTCGCGAGCTCGAGTGCGTTGCGTACCGGCGCGGCGACGCGATCCGACGCGGCTTCCCACACACCGCGCGCGACCTCGTAGCTACCGTTCGTCGGCTCGCGCTTGTCGAACCGGCGCGTGTACTCGATGACCGCCTCATCGCGGCGCGTGCGAACGTCGGCGAGGATCTGCGCGACCTGCGCGTCGATGTCGCCCGCCATGCGGGTCGAGCGATCGAGCAACGCCGCGGCCTCGGATGACGTTCCGGCCAGCTGTCTCAACACGCCGGCAGCATACGCGATCAAATGCGACGGTCGACGTAGCCACCCATCTTGACCACGCGAATCTCGTATTGGCGATGCACGACCGCGAGCACCTCGACCATGAACCGCCGGAACATGTCGTGGCTCCCACCGTAAAACGGCTCGATGCGGCTCGTCGGCGGCTGGATGTAGCT
>JALZOJ010000065.1 GCA_030857175.1 Myxococcota bacterium
CTCTTGCTCACGACGCGAGATCCTTGTGCACCGCGCGCAGCTGCGTGAGCGCTTGCAGGCTCGCTTGCCACTCGCCTTTTGCCGTCGAGTCGATGAACTCGCCGAACACCGGCGCGATCGCCCGCGCGAGCTCGACATCCTCGAGCGCGACATCACGCATCGCCTCGATCAGCCGTCGCTTCGCGACGCTCGCCGGCAGCGCGCGCTCGGGCACCGCGCCGCCCTCGAGAACGTCTCGCTTGCCGACGCGGCCCGGTGGCAAGCCGAACAGCACGACACGCGCGAACTGGCGCAGTGATGTGATATCCGCGAAGCGCTCGGTGCCGATCGGCGCGCCCACGTTCTTGCGCGGAACGTAGTCCGCGGGCCACGGCTTCGGCCGATGGCGATCCCAGAACAGGCGCACCGCGAACAGCCGCACGTCACGCTCGGGGCTGTCCATCAGCCACGCGAGCTTCTCCGCACCGCCGACGCGCTCGTACATGCGCCGGATCAACGTCAGCGCGACCTCGCGCGACGCCTTGTGACTGCTCTCGGCGAGCTGGAACAGGCGCCCGCTGTCGACCCACGCCGCCGGGATCTTCACGCGCTTGGTGTCGGCCGTGTCGTCGAGGAGCGCGAGCAACAGCTCGCCACCGAGCGCGCGCGTCTCCGGCGCGTTCGACGACGCGAGCGCGTAGACCAGGTCCTGATTCGCCCAGCGAACGATCTCCTCCGATGCGATCGCGACACCGAGCCGGCGGACGTCGATGCGATCGTCCTCGAACAGCGGCCGCACCGTGGTCAGCGAATAGTCCCCGTGCGAGAGCCGCGGCGTGATGCCGAGCGAGCGCGACTCCGGCATGCGCGGCCCGAGGTCGGGATGGTGCGCCTTGAGGTACGTGGCCGCGAACGTGCGCACGGCCTCGGGCTGCTTCTTGCCGGTCGCGAGCTCCCACAGCCGCGCGACGCCCGCGGCGCGATCGCCGTTGGCGAAGTCTTCGGGCTGAAAGCTCTCGAGCAGCATGCGCTGCGCGAACTGCGCGAGGTCTGCATCCTGCGAGCGAGCGACCTCGAGGAGCCACGCGAGCCCGACGCGCGCCGGCGAGACGCGGCGGCGATCGCCGAGCAAACGCAGCGCGATCGGCCGCAGGCGCGGCTTGCCGACGAGCGACTTCAGCCACTCGACGTCGAGGTCGTCGCCGGCGAGCATGCCCGCGTCGAGCCAGCGCACGACGGTCTCGGTCCGGTTGCGGTTCTCGAGCGACGCCTGGATCCACGGGATCCCGATCTCGCGCGCACCGCGCTTGCCGAGCTCGGTGAACGCACCCTGCACGATCGTACGGAGCTGCCAGTCATCGGTGAACCGCGCGTCGTCGATCAGCGCGGTGAAGTGACCCGCGGGGATCCCGACGCGTGCGTCGTTGAAGAACTTGATCAGCGCGTTGTACGCATTGGAGCCGCGCGCGCTGGTCTCGACGAACAGCGCCGGATCGACATCACGCGGCGAGAAACCCTGCGCGAGCTTCGCCGCGGCCCACGGCGTCGCGTCGTTGCCGAGGAGGCGGAACAGCACGCGCATGCCGAGCTGCTTCGGATCGAGCTGTTCGAGGCGCGCCGCCGCAAACTTCTTCACCTCGGACGCGCCCTGCTCGATCAGCTCGACGAGCTCCTCGATCCCGATCTCCGCCTGCTGCGCCGCAGCGTACTCCAGCGCGTACGTGCGCGCCTCTTGCGACGGCGAGCGCAAGAAGCCGAGCACGACCTCGTGCAGGCCGAGCTGACGCAGCTTCGATTGATGCAGCTCCGGCGATTCGCGCAGCAGCGACACGACAAACGTGTGGATCGCCGCGACCGGCCGCCGCCCGAGGCGCGCGAGCCACGCTGGCTCGACGGCGCGCAACGCGAGCGCGTGATCCGCGCGCAGGCAGCGGATGGCCCAGTCGCAGACGATGTCGTTGACCGCCGCGTCGAGCAGCCGCAATAGCGGCGCCGGCGACAGCTTCCACGCCGCGGGAAACGCGCGCGCGGCCATCGGGTCCCCATAGGTCGGCGGCTGGAAGCTGCCCGACCCGCGCGTGCCGCGCATGTTCGCGTGACCGAAGATGTGGGCCGCGACCCACGTCGGCGAATACGCGCCGTAGCTCGCCGGGTAGTGCCGCAGCACCTCGACGGCATATGCCGGGTACGCATCGGGCGACGCTTGCCCGAGCAGCCGCAGATATCGCCACGCGCGCCGCTTCATATAGATGAGCGTGCCGGGCCCGATCTCGTTCTTCGCGTACGGGGTCGTCGTCATCGCGTCGAAGCGGTACGCGAGCACGCCGAACAGCGCCGCATCGTGCAGCTGTTCGGCGCGCTTGTAGATCGCCTTCGCCGCCTTCCAGACGCCCCACTTCATCTCCGCGTTCGCGAACACGTGAAGCAGCGTCGCGCGTGCGGCCGGGTCACCCTGCGCGTAGAGCTCCTCGAGCTTCGACCACAGCTTCAGGCGCGGCGGCGCGAACGGCGAGCCCTCCGCGGCGGCGAACGCCTCGCGCCGCGAGAGCTTCTTCTCCGTCGGGTTCTTGTTCGCGAGCCCGCGGTCACTGACCTCGCGCCGCAGCCTGTCGATGGTGAACGCGCCGGCGACGACATCGTCGACATGCTCGTCGGTCTCGTCGGTAGTCGGCCGCAGCTCGTCGCGCCCGGGCTCGGGATCTTCCTGCGCGAGGTAGCGCACGAGGATCTCGCCGAGCTGCGGATCGCGCGCTGCGATCGCGCGCTCCACGTCCGCGAGCGTCACCACCGTGCTTCACCCAAGGCTCGCGCACGTTACCGAATCTGCGCGAGCGTTTCTCTAGAGCCTGCGATCAAATTGCACTCCGGATCCCGAACAGGCGATCGCTCGGCGCGTCCACGTGACACCCCATACAGATCTGCACGCGACCTGCGCGCTTCATGCCGCGAGCATGACATGCCACTCTCGCTACATGCGCGCGGCAGGAACGAGCGCCATGGTCTTGTTACGTGGCCTGGTGCATGCGGCCAGCGCATGCGGTGTCGACCGCGCGCAGCTGCTCGCGAAGGTTGGTGTCAGCGAGCACGCGCTCGAGCACGATCTCTCCGTGCCGACGGTCGTCATTGCGCAGGCCTGGCAGGTCGCGCCGCAGCTGTCGGGCGACCCGCTGTTCGGCCTCCACGCAGGCGACAAGGCCGAAATCGGCAGCTACGACATCCTCGACTACTTATTCCTGACAAGTGCCACGCTCGGTGATGCGTGCCATGCACTCGCGCGCTACCACCGGATCGTCAGCGAGATCTGGCGGCTGAGCCTCCGTGTCGACGGACCGACCGCGCGGTTTCAGCAGTGGGTGCCCCCGCCGTTCGTCGAAACGCTGCGTCACGCGTGGGACTACTTCTTCGCCGGTGCGCTCAAGCGCATTCGCAGCGCGCTGCCCGCGAAGCTGGTCCCGCGCGAAGTGCACCTCATGCATTCCGCGGTCGGTGATCTGCACGAGTACGAGCGGGTGCTCGGCTGCCGGGTCGCGTTCGATCATCCGATCGGCGAGTTCGTGTTCGATGCGAGCTACCTCGAGCAGCGCCTGTTGTCGTCGAACCCGACGCTGCATCGCCTCGTGCGCCGCCACGCCGACGAGCTGCTCGCGCGCGTGCCGTCGGACCAGGATCTGCTCGTGCGGGCGCAGACGCTCTTACCCGTGCTGCTCAAGGATCCGCAGCTCTCGCTCGCGGGGCTCGCCGAGCAGCTCGGCGTCGGCGAGCGCACGCTGCAGCGCAAGCTCGCCGACCACAAGCTCACGTACAAGCAGCTCGTGCAGCGCGCACGCGAGGAGGTCGCGATCCGCGGGCTCGAATCCGGTGCACTCAGCGTGCAAGAGCTCGCGTACGAGCTCGGCTTCAACTCGACCGCGTCGTTCTCTCGTGCGTTCCGTCAGTGGCGCGGGATGGCGCCGAGCGAGTGGCAAACGCAGGCGCGTCGCGTTCGGTCAACGGATTGACGCCCGCGGCTAACGAGCCGATCCGCATGCGGCGCGACGCTCGCGCACATGAGGAAAGCGATCACCTGCATCGTGTTGGCCGCAGCATGCTCGACGACGTCGGAGCCGCCGATCGACGAGACCGACCCGGATCCGGCCTGCGCCGAGGAGGGAACCTCCTCTGCACGCAGCGAAGAGCTCGCGTGGGATCTCGATCGAGATCCGGTCTCGGATGTTCCGATCTGTCCAGCGAACAATCCCGCGTGTGACGCGCTCGACGAGGCCGACACCTACGAGGAGGAAGAGCCGATGTGGCAGTCGGATCTGGAGGCGTACGGTCTCACCGATCCACTGACGTCGACCGGCAAGTACCGCGCGTGGCCGAACGGCCGCATCCCGTACGTGCTCGCGACCACCAACGGCGTCGTGCAGATCAACAGCGCGACGCGCACGGCGCTCTCGCAGGCGATGACGAACTGGGAGCAGCTGACCGAGGGTCGCATCAAGTTCCGCGCGAAGCAGTCGACCGACAAGGCGTACGTGATCGTCAAGCAAGGCTCGCCGCGCGTGAGCCCGTTCGTCGGCTACCGCAAGGACCAGGTCCAGTCGCTCTACCTGCGCGACACCGAATACCTGACCGTCACGAAGCACGAGCTCGGTCACGTGATCGGCTTGCACCACGAACAGCGCCGCACCGATCGCGGCAGCTTCATCCAGGTGCGGAACCAGTACATCGTCGACAGCGACACCTGCCGCTATCAGTTCGCAGCGTGCTCGACGTGCAAGCCGCTCGGCACGTACGACCGCACTTCCGTCATGCACTACCGCACGCATGATCTACCGGGATGCCGCACCGGCTCCGTGCTGCTGAAGCTCGACGGCACCGCGATCAGCCACATCTGGAAGGTGAGCCCGAAGGATCTGACGTCGGTCGCGACGATGTACGCGGCGCCTACGCCGCCCCAACCGCCGACGCCGCCGTCGACGCCCACGATGCCCGAGAGCGGCAGCATCGTGTCGAATGCCCTCTGCACCGCGGTCGCCGACGACAACACGCTCGAGCTCGGCGCGTGCAACGGCGCGGGCGATCAAGACTGGCGCCTCACCGTGGAGGGCCAGCTCCGCGTGCAGGACTCGCTGCAGTGTGCGTCGGTGATCGGCTGCAGCGCCGTGGGTGCGGCGGTCGAGCAGTCCGCATGCTCGCCGGCGGCGCCGGATCAGAAGTGGTCGTTCGAGGCGATGGCGCTCGTGCACGGAGCGACGGGCAAGTGCGTCGGTAGCACGCTCGCGGTCGGTGCATGCACCAGCGCCGCGCAGCTCACCGTGCGTCCGGACACCGAGACGATCGAGCTCGACGGCCAGTGCGTCACCGCCGGCACCACGATCACGCTCGCCGCGTGTGACGGCAGCACGAGCCAGCAGTGGATGCAGGCGCGCGGCGGGTTCGTGTCGCGTGTGAACACGGCGCGCTGCATGCGCGTCGACGCCGCCAGCAAGCTCGGGCTCGCCGACTGCACCGATGGTGCCGAGCAGCGCTGGGCCTTGCACGGCGAGATCCGCGACGGCCGCGCCGACCTCTGCTTGCAAGGCGGCACCACGGCCGGCAGCAAGCTCGCGCTCGCTGCATGTGACGGCACCGCTGCGCAGCAGTTCACGCTGTGGTCGCGCTGATCACTTGATGACGGAGAGGCGTGGCGAGCGCTTCGGCTTCGACAAGATGTTGCTCGCGAGCTTCACGGCCATCGCGGACGCGAGGTTCATGAAGCGGAGCGCGTTCTCGGAGTCGGGGCTCGCGTGCACGATCGGCACACCCGCATCGCCGCCGAAGCGAATGCGCGTGTCGATCGGAATCTCGCCGAAGAAGTCGGTGCCGACTTCCTGTGCGAGACGCTTACCACCGCCGTGGCTGAAGATCTCGTCGTTGTGTCCGCACGCCGGACACTTGTAGTAGCTCATGTTCTCGACGATGCCGAGGATCGGAATCTCGACCTTCTCGAACATCGCGATGCCCTTCACGACATCGACGATCGAGACCTCTTGCGGCGTGGTGACCATGACCGCGCCCGCGATCGGGATCAGCTGCGAGAGCGAGAGCTGCACGTCGCCGGTGCCCGGCGGCAAGTCGCAGATCAGGTAATCGAGATCGCCCCACTCGACGTCGCCGAGGAACTGCTGCAGCAGACGGTGCACCATCGGGCCGCGCCACACGACCGCTTCCTCTTTGTCGACGAAGAAGCCGACGCTGATCACCTTCATGCCGTAGTGAATGGCCGGGATGATCTTGGAGTCCTTGCTCGCGCTCGGCGGGACCTCGGGCGCGCCGAGCATGGTGGGGATCGAGGGACCGAACACGTCGGCGTCGAGGAGCCCGACCTTCGCGCCCATGCGCTGCAGCGACATCGCCATGTTGACGGCGACGGTCGACTTGCCGACGCCACCCTTGCCGGCGGCCACCGCGACGACGTTCTTCGGGCCCTTGAGGATCGCCTTGTCGCTCGGCGCCGGGAGGTACGCGGTGACGACGTCCGCGATCACGGTCACGCGCTTCGCACCGAGTGGCTTCAGCGCGGCTTCGATGCGCAGCTGGAGCTCGCGTACCGCGGCCTTCGGATACGCGTGGCTCGGGATGTCGAGCTTCACGAGCACGTCCTCGCCTTGCACCTCCACGGTGCGAAGGATGCGGTACGTGACGATGTCCTTGTCGAGCGCCGGATCGATGACCTTCGCGAGAGCGTCCCTGACGCTGGCTTCGTTCATACGTGACCTAGCTTCGCTTTCTTGGTGGCGAGGTAGCCCTCGCTATGCTGGGTCGCCTCGACCCAGTGCGATTCTTTGGATGCGATGACGACGCCGGCCTTCTCGAGCCCGGCGATCTTCTGCGGGTTGTTCGTCATCAGCTTGACCGACGTCGCGCCGAGGTCGCGCAGGATCCCTGCTGCGAGATCGTAGGAGCGAAGATCGGCGTCGAAGCCGAGTGCGAGATTTGCGTCGACGGTGTCGGCGCCTTCGTCTTGCAGCTCGTACGCGCGGACCTTGTTACCGAGCCCGATGCCGCGGCCCTCTTGCACGAGATACACCAGCACGCCGCGGCCTTCCGTGCCGATGCGTGCGAGCGCCGCGTCGAGCTGCGCGCGGCAATCGCAACGCAGGCTACCGAGCACTTCACCCGTGAAGCACGACGAGTGAACGCGCGTGAGCACTTCACTGCCGCTGGCATCGCCGAGCACCATCGCGACGTGCTCTTCGACCCCGGTTCCGACCGCCGTCGCGCCGGGCCCACCATTCTCGCCGGTCCGGTAGATAACAACGCGAAACTCGCCGTGTGGGGTCGGCAGCCGAGCCTCGGAGAACCGCGTAATCATGAACCTGGGCGTGTATGGCCCCCTGGCCGCACCTTGTCAATCGGGCCCGCCAACGCTGCATGCTAAGGTGACCCGAAATGGCGGTCCGCCCAGTCGTTGTTTGGCCCGATGAACGTCTCCGTCAGCCGTCCGTCGCGATCACCACGGTCGATGACTCCGTCCGGGCGCTCTATCAGGATCTGGTCGACTCGATGTACGCGGAGAACGGCCTCGGCATCGCGTCGTTACAGATCGGTGACGCGCGCAAGATGTTCATCGTCGAGCCCAAGCTCGCGGGCAAGGCCGAGGGCGATCCGCCGGTCGCGTTCATCAATCCCGAGATCCTTTGGACCTCCGATGAACAGCAGGACAGCGAGGAAGGGTGCCTCTCGTTTCCGGACATCTACATCAAGGTGAAGCGCCCGATGCGCTGCCGCGTGAAGGCGATGGGCCTCGATGGTCAGATGTTCGAGCTCGAGGGCGACGCGCTGCTCGCGCGCTGCCTGCTCCACGAGAACGATCACCTCACGGGCAAGCTGCTCGTCGACTTCGTCGGACCGCTCAAGCGGCAGATGATCAAGAAGAAGCTGCAGAAGACCAAAGAGCTCGACGAAGCCGAGGCCTAAACACCGCCGGCCGCGAGTGGCCGCGGGCTCCAGATCGTCGCGCGGATCGCGACGCCGGCGAGCACGGCGCGCGCCCTCGCGGAAGTGAGCGTGCCTTCGCGGCAGATCTTCGCGAGCGCGACCGCGACGTGGGCGCCTGCATTGAAGCACACGATCTGATCGCCCCAGCACTCGCACGTCGAGACGTCGCCGCGAAATGGATCGCCGACGCGCCAGCCGCCGGCCACGAGCTTCGGCGTGACGACGTGGATGTTCAGCACCGCGCCGTTCGCATCGGGGATGACGTCGAACAGCTTCGCTGTGTCCATCGACACGCGGTACTCGAGGCTCTCGGCGTTGACGGGCGCGACCTCGTACCCTGCGAATGCGCGGCGCAGCGCTGCGAGCGTCGCGGGCGTCTTGCCGTCGAGCGGACCGAACGCGTCGTCGCTGATCGCGAACAGCGGCACCTCGACGGGTGTCGCTGGCGGCGGCGGTTGCGGTGCCGCGCAGCCGAACACGAAAACCAGCGCGATCGCCGAGCGCATCGAGAACAGTGTAGCCTGCGCGCGTGAGCGACAGCGTCTTCGTGCGTGGTCTCGAGTTCGAAGGAAATCACGGCTACACCGCCGCCGAGCGTCGCGGCACGCGCCGGTTTCGCGTCAACCTGACGCTCGAGCTGTCGCTCGTCGCGGCCGCTGCCTCCGATCGCATCGTCGACACGGTCGACTACTGGAAGGTCAGCGAGGTCGTCGTCGCGCTCGGAACGAAGTCGACGTACAAGCTGCTCGAGGCGCTCGCCGGCGCGATCGGCGCCAAGATCCAGGAGCTCTATCCACACGCGCAGGTCGTGATCGAGCTCGAGAAGCTCGCGCCGCCCTGCCCCGGCGTCCCGGCGGCGTGTGGCGTCCGGTTGGTACTACCGCCGGTGAAAACGTGAGCGTGTTCACGTACGCGACGCCGGTGCGCTTCGCCGATGTCGATCACGCGGGCATCGTCTACTACCCGCGGTTCTTTCATTTCTTTCACCTCGCGTTCGAGGAGCTGTGGCGCGCACGTCTCGGTCCGCGCGCGTATTCAGAGCTCCTCGACAAGGAGCGCGTCGGTTTCCCGTCGGTGCGCGCCGAGTGCGAGTTCCGCGCCCCGTTGCGGTTCGGTGACACCGCCGAGATCGAAGTCACGGTCGCGCGGCTCGGCAGCAAGTCGATCACGTTTCGCTACCGCATCTACCGCGGCGCGGAACCCGATGCGCGCCCACGCACGCTGTCTGCGGAAGGCAAAGTCGTGTGTGCCGTCGTCGATCTCGCAAAATTCGTGGCGATCGCCGTGCCGGATCGTGTGACGCAGATGCTCGCCGATTTGGTCGAGCCAAAAAACGACGACTCTGTGAGCGGCTAGGCTTTACGGCCGCGCGCGCTCGGAGTAAGTCCACCCGACATGCTCGAGCGCGATCCGAAAACGTTGGCGAGGTTGCAGGCGGTGGTCACGGCGCTGATCGAGCATCGCGTCTCCACTTCGCTCGTCGATGTCGAGAAGGCGCTCGGTCGCTGGCGCAACGGCTCGCACTCCGCACTCGCGGCCCATGGCGCGGTCCTTCGTCACGCCGCCCGCTGCGAGCGCACCGTCGAGCGCGTCACCGCCGCCGCGGGCGATCGGCCCGAAGGCATCCTGCGTGACGCCGTCGACGCCGGCCTCCTCGGCGCCGAGGAATTCGTGCAACTCGTCGGCAAGCAGCCCGCCGAGGTCGAGTCGATCGACTCGCTCCGCGACGAAGATGACGCGAGCGCACCCGACAAGAAACGCACGCTCGAGGCCCTCCTCGCCCGTGGACCCGTCCTCGTTCACGTCGACGCGCGCCGCTCCGAGGTCGCCGTCCCGCCGCGCTTCAGCGCCGACGCGTCGCTCGTCCTGCGCTTCGGTCACAACCTCTCGCCCGCCATCGTCGATCTCACCGTCGACGAGGAAGCCATCGCGGGCACGCTCACGTTCGGCGGCCAGCCGTTCCGCTGCATCCTGCCGTGGACCGCGGTCTACGCGGCGATGGTCGAGGGCGAGCAGCGCGGCACCGTGTGGCCCGAGGACGTCCCCGAAGATGTGCTCACCGGCTCCGCCGACAGCGGCGTGGCGGGTCCGAGCCCCGTCCAGACGTCGGCCGCCCCGATCGCGGTCGTCGCGAAGGACGAGCAGAGCGGCAAGAAGCGCGCGTCGCATCTCAAGCTCGTCGAGTAAATGCGCGCGTTGCTCGCGCTGCTGTTCGCGTGCTCCGCACCGGCGCGGCCGCCGATCCTCGAGAACACGCAGCTTGCCACCGCCCCCGCGCCGACCGTCGCGCGCGGCGGCATCTACGGCCTGACGACCGTCGGCTTGCCGGCTGTGGCCGCCGATGGCTCGCGCATCGTCGCCGCGTTCCGCGAATCCGACGGACAGCGCGGCATGCCGAACCTGACGCTCGTCATCAAGGACCGCCGCGACACCGAGACCGACCGCCACGTCGTCCTCTCGGTCGCCGAAGCGGACCAGTTCCTCGACGACGCGGAGGGCAACAATGCCCCACTCGCCGCGCGCATCACGCGCGCGAACGACTGGCTCGCGAAGCGCCGCTGGGAACTGCTGCTCGTCCTCGATCCCGAGCCGACCCCGATTCCCGCGGATCGCACGAAGGCGTCACGCGGCGGCGTCACCGCGTCGTGGGAGCGCAGTCACCTCCGCATCACCGACGGCGTGGCCACGCTCGTCGACATCGACACGCCCGCCTCGTGGCTCCCCGAGCAATCCAAGGTCGGCACGAACGTCTGCGCTCGCTCGCCGTACCTCGGGGGCGCCGCGATCGATCGCGCGAACAAGCTCGCGGTGATCACGATCTCGTACACCGCCGATTCCGACTTCTGTCTCGAGCCACCCGACCAGCACCACGTCATCACGTGGTGACTGACGGCTAGGCCGGATCGTTCGGCGCGTACCAGGCCTCGTGCGGTGACATCACCCCGCACGACAGGCACTGCGTCTCGAGCCAGCGGTACTTGCATGCGGGGCAGACGCCGCGCGTATCGAACGTGTTCCAGACGTGGAGGCACGTGCACTGCCAGCGATCGCTCGCGCGCGGGCGCCACCGGCATGCGGGGCAGCGGATGCCCTGGTCGCGGAACTTGTCGTCGTCGGTCGCGGCCGGGCCGCGCTCGGTTTCTTTGAAGCGAAGTGCCGGCATCGAGAATCCGCGCGAGCAGCCGCTCGCGGGGCGTATGATAGCGCGATGCGGCGGCCGGTCCCGGCAGCGCCCGCCGGCGATCTAGCTCGCGAGCTTGTTCGTCGCGCGCAGGTACTCGATCGTCTTCTCGAGTCCTTCGTCGAGCGACGTGAACGCGAGCTCGAGCTCTTGGCTCGCACGCTTCGCGCTCGGATAGGAATCGACTTGCAGGAACGCGAGCTGGCCCTTCGGCACGAGTGGCGCACTGCCCGTGATCGCGCTGACACCCGCGCCGACGTTCGCCATCACCGAGCACAACCAGCGCGGCAAGACGCGCGGTGGTTTGCGATCGATGCCGAGGGCGTCGAGAGATTGCTTCGCGAGCTCGGCGAGCGTGTAGTAGCGGTCGGAGAGGATGTAGCGCGCACCCGTCCTCGCCCGCTCTGCGGCGCGCACGTGGGCTTCGCCGACATCGGGCGCGAACACGACGGGAAACCCGCCCGGCAGGAGGCCCGGTGCCTTGTTGTTCGCGAGCCGAACGATCAGGTCGTTCACGCCCGGCGAGTCCGACGGCCCGGTGCCGTAGACCGCCGCTGGATGCAGGAACACCGCATCGAGTCCGGACTCGGCGACGAGCTTGTCGGCGCGCTGCTTCGAACGCTCGTAGTGCGTGTTCTTTGGATTCGGATCGATCTCGGACTCGTCGTAGGTCTCGCCGCTCTTCCAGGTGAACACGTCGATCGTGCTCGTGAACATGAAGCGCGAGACGCCGGCCTTCTTCGCGGCCGAGAGCATGTTCTCGGTGCCGCCGGCGTTGATGCGATCGAACGCCGCGTTGTCCTTCATCCACTGCTCGGGAAAGCCGGCGGCGTGAAAGACCCAGTCGCAACCCGTGACGGCAGCGTCGAGCGTCTCGGGCGCGGTGATGTCGCCCTGCACGAGATCACAGCCCTCGGGCAGGAGGCGCTTGCCCTTGTCGAGCGAGCGCACCAGCGCGCGCACGCGGTGGCCGCGCGCGAGCAGCGCCTGCGCGATGCAGTTGCCGACCATGCCGGTGCCGCCGGTGACGAGCGCGGTCTTCATTTTTTCACCGAAGCTGCGGGGCCTTCTTGCGCTCGTCGGGATTCTCGTCGAGCCACGCACGGTGCGACTCCTCGGTGATCTCGACGACGATGTCCACGTCCGCGACCTTCGCCTGGCAACCGAGGCGTGACTCCGCGCGCACGTCGAACGCCTTGTCCATGATGTCGTTCTCTTTGTCCGTGATCTCGGGCAGCGAATCGAGGCCTGCCTCGACGTAGACGTGACACGTGGAGCACGCGAGGTTGCCGCCGCACGCGTGACCGACGCGCGCGTGGCACTCCTCGGCGGCGTCGAGGATCGACGTCCCTGGCTTTACCTCGATGCACTTCGCGTCGAAGATCTTCAGCGCGGTCGGGTTCTTGAATGTGATCTTGGGCATTACGCGCCTACCTTCTTCGCCGCTTCCTCGACGGAGACGCCCTGAAACTGCGCCGAAATCGCGCGGTTCATGCGGATCTGCGCGAACGGCTTGGTCGCGCGGTCGAGGGCTTCGACAGCGTGGCGGATCGCGAGATAATCATCGCCCGCTGCCGCGTCCGCGAGTTTCTGCATCGCCGCCTCGCCGGCGGCCTTCACGTCGGGCTCGAGCAGCGCTGCATCGGTGACGAACGCCTGCTTCGTTGCCGACAGGATCCGGTCTGCCTCGATGCGCTCGACCGCGAGGTTGCGCTTCGTGAGGTCCTCTTCGGCGTACTCGAACGACTCGACGAGCATGCGCTCGACTTCCTCGTCGGTGAGACCGTACGCGGGCTTGACCTCGATCGACGACTCGATGCCCGTGGTCAGCTCCTTTGCCATCACCTTGAGCAGGCCGTCGGCATCGATCAAGAACGTGACCTCGAGCCGCGCCATGCCCGCGATCATCGGCGGGATGCCCTTGAGCGTGAACCGCGCGAGCGAGCGGTTCGAGTCGACGGTCTCGCGCTCGCCCTGCACGATGTGAATGTCGAAGCCCGTCTGGTTGTCCGCGTACGTCGTGAACGTCTGCGTGGCACCCGTCGGGATCGTGGTGTTGCGGTGGATCAGCTTCTCGACGACGCCACCCATCATCTCGATGCCGAGCGACAGCGGAATCACGTCGAGCAGCACCGCCTTCATGGCGCCGCCCGCGAGCACGTCCGCCTGCACCGCCGCGCCGAGCGCGACGACCTGGTCGGGATCGAGATCGCACAGCGGCTGCTTCTCGAACAGCGTCGCGACGAAGTCACGCACGACCGGCGACCGGGTCGAGCCACCGACGAGGATCACGCCGTCGAGGTCTGCCTTCGTCAGCTCCGCATCCTTGAGAACGCGACGGCAGGCCTTGCCGCAGCGGTCGAGCAGCGGCTGCGCGAGTGCCGCCAGATCGGCGCGCGTGATCGCTCGCTTCACGTCGCCGAGCGCGAACACCGCACTGTCCGCGTCGGTCAGCGCTTCCTTCACGCGCCTGGCCTCGACGAGCGCCGCGGCCAGGCGATTCGTGAGATCGCCACCGTAGGTGCTCGCGATCGCGCGGTCGAGATCGTCGCCGCCGAGCGCGGAGTCGCCGCCCGTCGCCTTCACCTCGAACACACCGTCGACGAGCTTCAAGATCGAGATGTCGAACGTCCCGCCACCGAGATCGAACACGGCGTACGTCCCGACGCTGCCGCGATCGAGGCCGTATGCGAGCGCCGCCGCGGTCGGCTCCGCGAGCAAGCGCATCACCTCGAGCCCCGCGAGCCGGCCCGCATCGCGCGTGGCCTGACGCTGCGCATCGTCGAAATACGCGGGCACCGTGATCACCGCGCCTTCGATCGGCCCGCCGAGGGTCTGCTCCGCGCGGACCTTGAGCGCCTCGAGCACCTTCGCCGAGACCTCGACCGGCGAGACGTCGCGTCCGCCGACGCGAATGCGCACCGCGCGGTCATCACCGACGAGGTCGTAGGGCAACAGCTTGCGAATCGACTCGAGGTCCTTCACGCCGCGGCCGATCAGCCGCTTCACCGACGCGAGCGTGTCCTTCGGCGAGTCGATCGCGTGCGCCTGCGCTTCCTTGCCGACGAGCGTCGACCCGTCGCGGTCGTAGTAGACGACCGACGGCAACAGCCCACCGAGCACGACCGGCGACGAATCTTCGACGTGCGCGACCAAGCTGTTCGTCGTACCGAGATCGATCCCGACGACGCGCGGCTTGCAGGCCTCTTTGACCTTGCTCTCGCCGGGTTCTGCAATCTGGAACAACATCTAGTCCTCTTCGAGCGCGGCGTCGCACTCATCGAGGTAGCGCTCGATGTAGCGCAGCAGGATCAGCTGCTGCTTGATCGCCGTGTAGTCAGGTTGCGCGATCGCGAACTTGGACTTCACCGTATCGAGCACCTCGCGCCGGCGTGTGCGCATCGCCCCGCACAGCCGCTCGACCTCGGCGAGGTTGCCGCGCTCGCGCTGTAGCTGCAGCTCTTCGCGCTGCTCGAGCAACTCCATCACCATGGCGGGATCGAGCCGCTCGTTATCGCCGATGACGTGGCCCTGCTGCGCGAGCAGATACTCCGCGCGCGTGGCCTCGCGCTTCAGCACCTGATACGCGTCGTTCAGTGCACGCGAACGCGAGAGCGCCGCGACGCGCTCCGCAGCGGGTGCCTGCGCGAATCGATCGGGATGGACCTCTTTGCTGCGCTCGAAGAATGCGGCTTCGAGCGTGCGCGCATCGACATCGAAGCGCGCGGGCAATCCGAGCAGCCCGAAGGCGTCGATCGACGCGTCAGAACTGAACGGACTCGCCACAGCCGCACGCGCCCTTGGCGTTCGGGTTGTTGAACTTGAAGCCGTGTCCCATCATGCCGCGCACGAAGTCGAGCTCCATGCCGCCGAGGTACACGAGGCTCTTCGGATCGACGACGATCGACACGCCGTGCGCCGAGAACACCTTGTCGGTCGGACGCACTTGCTCGGCCCACTCGAAGACGTACGTGAAGCCGGTGCAGCCGCCGCCGCGCACGCCGATGCGAATCTTCGCGTCGGGTGAGGTGCGCTTCTCGCGCTGCTTCGCGATCTCTGCGGCCGCAGCCTCGGTGATCACGATCTCCTTCTTCGAGATCGTGGGCGCCGCGGCTGGCTTGCTGTCTTTGGTGTCCGGCTGCGTCGACATCATTTTGGGTGCTTCTTCTTGTAGTCCTCGATCGCCGCCTTGATGGCGTCTTCAGCGAGGACCGAGCAGTGGATCTTGACCGGCGGGAGGTTCAGCTCCTGCACGATCTGCGTGTTCTTGATCTGCGCCGCCTGATCCAAGGTCATGCCCTTGATCATCTCGGTGGCGAGCGAGCTCGACGCGATCGCCGAGCCGCAGCCAAACGTCTTGAACCGCGCGTCGGCGATCATCCCGTCCTTCACGCGAATCTCGAGACGCATGACGTCGCCGCACGCCGGCGCGCCGACGAGACCCATGCCGACTTCTTCGGCCTCGACGCCTTCACCCTTGAAGGTGCCGACGTTGCGCGGGTTCTCGTAGTGATCGATGACTTTGTCTGAGTACGCCATGGTCTTCTTACCTTCAGTGCGGGGTCCACTGGATGGAATTGAGGTCGATGCCGTCCTGGTGCATTTCCCAGAGCGGAGAGAGCGTGCGAAGCCGCTCGACACTCTTCACGACGATGTCGACGACGAAGTCGACTTCCTGCTCGGTGTTGAATCGGCCGAGGCCGAAGCGAATCGACGTGTGCGCGAGCTCGTCGCCGACGCCCAGCGCGCGTAGCACGTAGCTCGGCTCGAGTGACGCCGACGTGCACGCGGAGCCCGACGACACCGCGACATCCTTGAGCGCCATCAGGAGCGACTCGCCCTCGACGAACGCGAACGAGATGTTCAGGTTGCCCGGGAGGCGGTGCTCCATCGAACCGTTGACGTACGTCTCGGTGAGCCGCGACGTGATGCCCTTGTGCAGGCGGTCGCGGAGCGAGCGCAGACGAACCGCTTCGTCGTCCATCTCCTCGCGCGCGAGCTCGGCGGCCTTGCCGAACGCGACGATCATCGGCACCGCGAGCGTGCCCGAGCGCATGCCGCGCTCGTGACCGCCGCCGTCGATCAGCGGATCGATGCGAACGCGCGGCTTGCGGCGCACCCACAGCGCACCGACGCCCTTCGGTCCGTAGACCTTGTGCGCGGTGATCGACACGAGGTCGACCTTCGCCGCGTCGACGTTGAACGGAATCTTGCCGAAGGCCTGCACGGCGTCGGTGTGGAACAGGCACTTCGGGTTCCGCGCCTTGATGGCGGCGCCGATCGCTTCGACCGGCTGGACGACGCCGATCTCGTTATTCGCGACCATGATCGACACGACGACCGTCTTGTCGGTCATCGCGGCGACGACTTGTTCCGGCGTGACGAGGCCGTCCTTCGCGGGGCGCAGGTACGTGACCTCGCAGCCCTCGCGCTCGAGGCGCTTGCACGTGTCGAGCACCGACTTGTGCTCGGTCTCGACGGTGATGATGTGATTGCCCTGCTTCTTCAGGAACGATGCGGCGCCCTTGATCGCGAGGTTGTTGGACTCGGTCGCACCGCTCGTCCACACGATCTCCTTGCCCTCGCCGCCGATCACCTTCGCGACCTGATTGCGCGCGTTCTCCACCGCAGCTTCCGCCTGCCAGCCGAACGAGTGGTTGCGGCTCGCGGCATTGCCGAAGTGCTGCGTGAAGTACGGCAGCATCGCCTGCACCACGCGCAGGTCGACTGCGGTCGTGCTGTGGTTGTCCATGAAGATGGGGAGCTTCAGAGCTTCAGTCGCCGGCATCAGTTGTTTCCTTCGCGGAAGAGAACAGTCACGGGCACGTCGAAGTCCTTCGCCTTTTCGCGGTCGGTGGGACGCGAGAGCCCGGCGAACAGCGGTGGTGCTTCACCCTTGTGGTGACCGTGGTGATCGCAATCGCCGCACGCGGTCGGCGCGTAGTCGTCCGAGCAGGTCTGGCAGGAATCGAGGTACGCCAGTGCCTCGGAGAGATCGTTCTCGATGACCTGGAGCTGCGTGATCTGCTCGCGGATCTGCGACTGCTTCTCCTGGAACAACGAACGCACGCGCTCGGTCGCTTCACGGCCGGAGCCGGCGCCCTGGAAGTCCTTCACGAAGCCCTGGATCTCGGCGAGCGTGAACCCGATGGCCTGGAGCTTCACGATCCAGTGAATGCGGTCGACCGCCTCGGGACCGTAGAGGCGGAAGCCACCCTCCGAGCGCGCTCGCGGCTCGAGCAGACCCAGCTCTTCGTAGAGATGCATCGCACGCACGGTCTTGCCGACCGCTTTCGCGAGCTCTCCGACGCGCATGAGCTTGGCTTCGATGGTCATCTTCTACCCGGCCGACCAACCCTAACGCGTACGTAAGGTTTAGTGCAGCTAGGGGCACTATGTAGGGACAAAGACAGGGTGTCAAGGTCAACCCTTACCTTTACGTGGGGTTCTGGCCCGCCGTGATTTTGCTGACTTGCGCTAGGGCGCGAGGCGATCGATGTCGCGCGGGAACAGCGTCGCGAGCCGGATGTTCGGCAACCCGAGCAGCTGCATCACGAAGCGCTCGAGCCCGATCGCGAACCCGCCATGCGGCGGCATGCCGGCGCGGAACGCCTCGAGGTAGTGCGCGATCGGCTCGGGCGACATGCCCCGCGCCGCGAGCGCCACCTCGTAGTCCGCGTAGCGATGCAGTCGCTGTCCACCGGTCACGAGCTCGGTCCCGCGAAACAGGAGGTCGAACGAATTCGACTGCGCCGGACGCGCCGGATCCGGGTGCGTGTAGAACGGCCGCTTCGCGAGCGGATAGCCCGTCACGAACACGAAGTCGCTGCCGTGCTCCGCGCGCGCCCACTCGCCAAGCCAGCGCTCGCCTTCCGGCGCGAGGTCGGGCTCCGCGCGATGCTGCTCGCCGAGCGCGGTCGCGATTCGTTCGCGCGCTTCGAGGAAGTCGATCACGGGAATCTCCGGCACGGTCGGCACCTGCGCGCCGAGCAGCGCAAGCTCGGGCGCGCACGACGACACGCTGGTCATCATCTCGGCGAGCACACGCGCGAGCACGGCCATCACGTCCAGGTGGCTCGTGATGAAGCCGAGCTCGACGTCGAGGCTCGTGTACTGGTTGATGTGGCGCGCGGTGGCGTGCGGCTCGGCGCGAAACACGGGGCCGACCTCGTAGACGCGCTCGAACACGCCGACCATCGCCTGCTTGTAGAGCTGCGGGCTTTGCGCGAGGTACGCCACGCGATCGAAGTACGCGACCGAAAACACGTTCGCGCCGCCTTCGGTTGCGGTGCCGACAAGCTTCGGCGACTGGATCTCGACGAAGCCCTCGCGATCGAGCGCGCCGCGAAATCCGCGCATCGCGGCCGCGGCGATGCGGAACACCGCGCGCCGCGTCGGATGCCGGTTCGCGATCATCGCGTGATCGAGCAGCGCCGGCAGCGGCACGTTCAGTTGCTTCTTCGAGAGCAACACGGGCAGCGGCGCGGTCACCGCTTCGAGCACCTCGATCGTGCAGCCATGCAGCTCGAGCTGCGGCTCACCGACGACAGTCCCCGTGACCGCGACGACGCTCTCGAGCGTGACCTCGGGCGCGTCCTTCACGACTGCCTGCACCATGCCCCAGCCGTCGCGCACGACCGCGAAGTTGATCGCGCCGACGCGACGTAGGGAGGCGAGCCAACCAACGACGCGTACGCGCTGGCCCATGCGCGTGGCGAGCTCCTGCGAGCGAGTCCGTTCCATCCGACGATCCTTGCTGGCCCTGCCGTGTGCGTGGGAACGCAACCCGGGCAGGCCCAGCGGCCGGCGGGTGCGTTCCTACGGATCGTCTCCAACAGTGAGCGACATCGTGCTCAGACGATATCGCGCACGCACCAGGCGTCAAGGATCGTTTTAAGCGCGGTGCACGTGGCGGTGGTGATCGCGCCGGTCGTCCGGACCGACCTTGCGGAGTCCGTACTCCTGCGCCTCGAGCGGATTGTCACCCTTGCATCGAGCCGAAATGGGTTGCGGCTTCTTGGGGTCTTGATCGTCCTCGTAGCGCATGACGACGGCCACCCCTGCACCATGTGTGCCTCACGCGCAGCTTGTCACCGTCGAGGAATCCCGAAAAAAGACCAGGCAGAACGCCGTCACTCGTTCTGCCTGGCCACACCGACGCGCGAGGTGATCGCTGATCGATGTCACAGTGTGCGGTCGCGCTACGCGCGATGCTTCTTGTCGGTGGTCTCGGTCTCGTTCTTTCCGACTGCACTGCTTGTGTTCTGGTTGCCCCCGACCCGCAGCTGATTCTGCACGTCCTTCACGCCGGGCATGTGCTCGACGAGATCCTCGGCGAGCCGTTTTTGCCGCCGATCCTCGACGGTGCCGGTCAGCATCACTTCGCCGTTCTTGACGACGACTTCGATGTGGCTCGCGTCGATGTGGTCGTCCTCGTGGAGTGCCTCGCAGATGTGTTCGCGGATACGATCGTCCGAGCGGATGTAGCCGTGCGGTCCCTTGCCACGATGGCCACCGACGGGCTGTTGCCGGTCATAGCCGCCCGGCACGCCCTGCCCGTAGTTGCCCTGCATCCCGCCCATGCGCCGCTGCGGACTGTCCTGCATGCTGGCCTGCGGAGCGTTTGCCCAGCGACCGCCGGTGCCTTGGCCGTAGCCAACGCCGTGCTCGAAGTCGGCCTGCTGGTAGTTGCCGCCCTGTCCATAGCGACCGTTCTGACGAGCGCCGTACGAGCCGTAGTTGTCGTCGGGCCCGTACATGTCCGGATAGCCGCGGCCCTGGTCGCCACCCTGGTCGCGACCCTGGTTGTACTCGCGCGCATTGTTCTGCGCGCCCGCGTTCGTGTTGCCGCGGAACGGATTCGCTGAACGCTGCGGACCGCCCTGTCCGCCGTACCCCGTGCCGCCCTGGTTGTAGCCACTGTTGTAGCCGCTGCGTTCGGTGCGATCTTCCCAGTAGCCTTCGCCGCCGCGACCGGTGAAGCGTTCGTCGGTGTGCATGCCCTGGCGATCTTCGTGGCTGCGATTCGCGCCCGTTTGGTTGCGATAGCCCGGGCCCATCGAGCGATCGTCGCCGGAGCGTCCGGATCCGTAGCCACTCTGCCCACCGCCATGGTGTTCGGTGGCGTCGCGATCCTGGTCGTCCTGTGGCCGACGGTTGTCATCACGATGCTGGTTGCGGCCATTCTGATTCGGCATTGTCTCTCTCCCTGTTCGAGTCGCGGTAGGGGCTGCATCGCGCGTGCCCCGGCGCGCATCCACGCTCATCGCGTGAGAAGCGCGACGCGCCCGCGGATAGCGCTTGGGCGCGCGATCCAGACGGGCACTGTGATCGCGGCGCGCGCTAGTTCGCGGTGGCGGTCGCTTCGAACGCGCGAATCACGGTGACCTTGATCTGACCGGGAAACGTCATCTCTTCGGAGATCTGAGCCGCGATCTCCGTCGACATCTCGACCGCGGCAACGTCGTCGACCTCGCGCTCGCGCACGTAGACGCGCAGCTCGCGGCCGCCGTGCACGGCATGCGCATCGATCACGCCGCGCCGCTGCAGGCCGATGCGCTCGAGATCCTCGACCTTCGCGGTGAAGCCGTCCGCCATCTCGCGCCGCGCGCCGGGCCGTGCGCCGCTCATCGCATCGGATGCAGCGACGAGGTACGCGTAGACCGAGTTGAACGGCTCGTCGGTGTGGTGCGCGCCGATCGCGTTCGCGACGATCTCCGACTCTCCAACGCGGCGGGCGATCTCGGCGCCGATCACGGCGTGTGAACCCTCGATCTTGTGCGTGAGCGCCTTGCCGATGTCGTGCATGAGCGTCGCGCGGCGCGCGAGCTTCTCGTCGAGGCCGAGCTCGGCGGCCATCATGCCGGCGAGGTAGCTCGACTCCACCGCGTGCCACCACTGGTTCTGTGTGTAGCTCGTGCGGTAGTTGAGCGCGCCAACGAGATCGACGATCTCGGGATGCGCCTTTGGAATGCCGAGCGTCTGGAACGCACGCTTGCCGAGCGAGCGAATCTCCTGCTCGAGGTGCTCGCGCGTGCGCGTCGCCCACGCGTCCGGATCCTTCTTCGCGTCGTCGACCGTCTCGGGCTTCTTCACGAACCGGCCGAGTGCGCGCCGCACCATCTCCTTGCCGACGCCATCGAGACCGTCGAGGCGGATGGCATCCTGGTCGTCGTTGACGAGGAGCTGCAGGCCCGAGACGCGCTCGAGCGCACCGTGCATCGCGCGGCCGCTATCGAGCAGCAGCGAGACCATGTCCTTGCCGAGGCGCAGGTTGTTCATCGCGCGCTCGGTCAGGTAGTGATGGTGGTAGCGCGTGCCCGCGACCTCCATTACGCGCTTTGCTTCCCGCTCGTGCGCGGGATCCGCGGCGGTCTGATCGACCATGCGAACCATCGCCGCCGCACGCGCGCGCGCATCGTCGAGCCACGCCTTGCCGAGCCGCGACATCAGCTCCTGCGCGCTGACGCCCGCACGTGCTTCGAGCTCGATCTTGCGCGCGGACAGCTTCTTCTTCGCATCCTGCTCGATGCCGCTCGCGCGATCGCGGCGAGACTGGATGTCGCGCTGCACCTCGTCGAACTGATCCTGCTGCTGGACGAGCGCTTCTTCCTGCGCTGCGAGCTCGGAGACCTGCGCGGCCATCGCATCCGTGCGCGCGAGCACCGCGGCTTCGCGCTTGGCCAGCTCGTCGTCAACGAGCGCGCGCTGTGCGAGTGCTTCCTCGCGCGCCGACGCCTCCGCCGCCTTGCGGAGCGCCGCCCCCTCGAGCTCGGCGGCCTTGACCGCCGCGGCCGCCTCGCCGCGCGCCTGATCGACGGCCCGGCGCGACTCGCGTGACGCCTCCGCCGCCGCCGCGCGCATGGCGAGCACCGCGGTCATGACCGCGATGACGAGCCCGGCGACGATGGCGATGAGCATCGAAGCCAGCATACCCGGAGAACGCAGCGATGGGCATCGGCACGTTGTCTCCGACAACGACAACGGTCCCAGGGTCTTCGACCGCAGCTCACCTGGAGTCCACCGCGACGCCCGCCGACTCGACGATGCGCTGAAAGTACGCCGATCCAGATCGGCCAAATTCGACCAACGCCTCGCCCGAACGCGTAACCGCTGCGTGAGCGAGCTGTTCTACGAATGACTCAGTGCGCTCCGCGCTCGTCGCGCGCGACCGAACGTAGAACGCGAACGCCTGCAGAGGCTCGGGACGCGTCGAGTGTATATCGACGGTCGCGTCGGTCGACTTCCTCGTGAAGCGCCTGCGCCACGATCGATCCGCGGACGCGATTTTTTCCACAACTTCGAACAACTCGCTTGACAGGTTCCGACGTGCGCGCGCGATCGAAGTCAAGCGTCGTGCAGAAACCCCGTCGAGGATCGCGTGAGCTCGCGCGTGCGCGACGTTCGCGGGAGCGTTGCAAAGATCGCGGCTGCGACGTCTTTGTCGCGCGTTGATCGCACGCCAGAGTGCTCGATTTTCGCGTGGTAGTAGTCGTTATGCACGCGCAACATCTACGCGCGGCCGACGGAGGCTTCGATGTTCGACGGTGGTTCGACGCTCGATCGAGATGCGGTACTCGACACTTCAACGCCTGGTGGTCCGCGCGATGCGGACTGGAAGGCGCTGCACCAACGCTTGCGTGGGATCGCGAAGCGCCGCGTGGCGCTCGAGGCCGAGGAGGCGAGCTACCTCGTCGAGGCCGAGGAGACCCAGCTGTACCGCCGCCTCGGATACACGACGATGATCGAGTACATGGAACGCGAGCTCTACTGGGGCCCGCATGCGGCGAAGGAACGGCTGCGCGTGGCACGCGAGCTCGAAGCGTTGCCACTGATCGCGGAGCTGTTCCACGAAGGCGAACTGTGCTTCTCCGCTGTTCGCGAGCTGACGCGGGTCGCGACGCCGGCGACAGAGGAGGCCTTTCTCCGCAAGGCGCAGGGCAAGACGGCTCATCACATCCAAGAGATGGTGGCCGGGCTCAAGCGCGGAGACGATCCGGACGCGAAACCGGACCCACGCCGGATCACCAAGCGAGTGGTGATCGAAGTCTCGGCCGAGACGTATGCGATGTGGCGGCGAACGCGGACCTCACTCGAGATTGAGGCGGGCGAGCGCCTCTCCGACGACGACTTCCTTCAGACGATTTGTCGCCGTGCCACCGAAACCCCGGTTGCGACCGACGACGTTCCGCGCCCGGCCGTGCAGACCGCGGTGACGACGTGCAAGGCGTGCAAGCAGAGCTTCGTGGAAGGCGCCGGCCAGGCTCTCCCGATCGACGCGGCCACCGCCGCGCGCCTGACCTGCGACGCCGAGCACATCGGTGACCTCGAGAGCAACGAGCTCACCCGCGTCACAGCGACGATTCCCGCTGCGATTCGTCGCAAGGTGTTCCACCGCGATCACTTCGCCTGCGTCGTGCCCGGTTGCCGCGCGACCAGACACCTCGATCTACATCACCTCGTTCATCGAGAGCACGGCGGCGACCACTCGATGGCCAATCTTGCGGTCATGTGCTTCGGCTGCCACCAGCGACATCACGCCGGACAGCTGACGATCACGGGACGCGCGCCGGACCTCGAGTTCACGTGGCAGCGCGACGACGACGTCGAGAGTGCAATGGCGCTCAGTCCCAGCTGGGACTGGGTTCCCCAAGATCTGTCCGAGCCCGGACGAACGCCCCACGAGGTCGATCCCCACGGCTCGGAATGACCACCCAATCGTGGTGGTGCGCGCTACGCCCCCAATCGACCTCGTCCAGAGCTTCTTCGTGTTCGCGTTCTACGTTCGGTCGATCGAGCGAGCACGAACGTTGGCTGCACTTCTCGGGATCAAAACCGGGAGGCTGACGCCGACCACATCAACTGGGTTCGGGGTTCGCTAGCTGAATCGCGCGGACGTCGAGCGGCAGCGCCGCTACGCGCGGCTCGTCGTGACGCGGTGCTACTGAATCGACCTGAACATGTCGACAACAATCAATCCGCCGGGAAGGACGTCGACGCAGTAGTAGCTGAGGGCGTCATCGTTATTCACGATCAAGACGCCGCGCTCGGAACGTGCATCGATACCGATGACGAAACCGCCGAGCAGCGACACAGCCTTCGAAAGTCCGACCTCACCCTCGTAGGGTACGTTTGAGATGAGGTGTGCTCGACGTCGATCGCTTCCCGCGAGCGCCTTGGTAGCGAACTCGGCAAGGGGTCGTACGTACTGTGCCCTGCGGTCTCCGCGCGGAACACACTCCCACTGACCCTCGCGAAAGAGCGTGTGGGGCTGTGCTTCCATGATTGTCATAGGCACCGCCGAGCTCGCGGTCTAAGCTGGTCTTTGACTCCCAACATCTCGCGGGCTGCGAGCACGAGCTCGCCGCAAGCGCGCCTGAAACAATCGACGCGATCCTGTTCTGCATCGTGGTCCTAGGTTTTGGGCGGTCAGTCAGGACGCATGAGACTGTTGTCATTGGTGCCCGCGCCGGTGCCCTTGCCCGAACCACCAGGGTTCGTGCGCGGCGCACGCTCGAGATCGACCAGGATCGCGGTGTTGCCGTCGACGAGCAGCGGCGTCGGCTTCTTCTTGTAGCCGGCGAGCCGCAGCTCGAACGTGACCCGCGTCGTCGAGATCGGCCACTCCGTCTTGAACGGCGTCTTGCCGAGCACCTCACCATCGGGGCCGATCACGCTCGCACCTTGCGGCTTGCTGTCGATCGTCACCTTCGCCATCGCGACCGCGGGCGGGGTGTCGACGGCGACCGCCGCGTCGATCGCGACGGTGGCGATTGCGGCGTCGATCGCGATCGCCGGCTCGGTCGCGTCGGGCACCGCGACCACGATCGGGGCGTCGGGCGCGGTGACAGAGGCGCTGCTACCGCCGCTCGCGACCCCGGCATCCGTCGCGTTCGCTTCCTTGCGGCCGAACCACGCGACGGCGAACGCGCCGCCGCCGAGCCCGAGGAGCAAGCCCATCACGAGCACGATCGGCCACATCTTGCGAGGCGGTCGCGACGAGTACCCGACCGGCGTGGCGATCCGCATCGTGTTCTGTTTCGGTGCGATCGGCGGTGCGAGATCGGGGACGTTCGCCGTCGACGCCGGACGGTGGGGTGCGTGCGCGTGTGGACCGGTGACGCCCTCGCCGATCATCGTCGCGGCTTGATACGCGGCTTGCGCGCTCGTCTTCGCCGCGGGCACCGGCTGGCCGGCGAGCTTCGCCTTCTGCACGGCCTCGGCGTGCATCATCACGGTGCGCGCGTCGACCGGCGCTTCGCCCGGGCGGATCGATCGAGCGGCTGCGATCGGCGGCGCGGAGCGCAGGTAGCTCTCGGGATCGAGGAGCGCGGCACGCAGCTGCTCCATCGTCTGGAAGCGCGCGTCGACGGGCTTCGCGAGACAGCGCAAGAGGATCTGCTCGACGCTCGGCGGGATCCCGGGATTGAGCCCGCGCGGCGGCGGCGGCAGCTGCGTGACTTGCTTGACGAGCACCTCGCCCATCGACTCGCCGTCGAACGGCAAGCGGCCCGTCATCATCTGGAACAGCAAGATGCCGAGTGCGTAGACATCGGTGCGGTGATCGATGCCCGGCTTGCTCTCGCATGCTTCGGGCGACATGTACTGCGGCGTTCCGAGCAGCACGCCGGCCGCGGTCTTCACACCCGAGCCATCGGCGAACATCTTCGCGAGGCCGAAGTCGAGGACCTTCACGAACTCGGGGTCGCCCATCCGCGGCATCAGCATGATGTTGTCGGGCTTGAGGTCGCGATGGATCACGCCGGATGCGTGCGCGGCTGCGAGCGCGTGCGCGATCTGCGCGCCGATGTGCAACGCGCGCATGACGTCGATCGTCTTCTCCGCCGAGATGATCTGCGCGAGCGTTTTTCCCTCGAGGTACTCCATGATGTAGAAGTGGTCGCCCTCGGGCGTCACGCCGAAGTCATGGATCTCGACGATGTGATCGTTGCCGATCTTGTTGACCGCCTTCGCTTCCTGAAAGAAGCGCTGCACGACCTCGCGATTGCCGGCGAGCTCGCGGTGGATGACCTTGAGCGCGACCTTCTTGCCGATCAGCGGGTGCTCGGCGAGATACACGGCTCCCATGCCGCCCGTCCCGATCTTCGAGATGATGCGGTAGTTACCGATCGATTGGCCGGACGAGATCGCCAGAACTAGATGATATCAAATCTCTAGTGACGCGCCGGACCCGCGCAGAATTGCTCGTAATCGATGAGCTCGATCGCAGCGCGATCCACGCCGTCGCCGCACGTCGGGCACTTCGGATCGCGGCGGAGCTTGAGCTCGCGAAACCGCGTCTTGAGGGCGTCGTAGACCAGCAAACGACCGGCGAGCGTGTCGCCGAGCGCGAGGATCAGCTTGATCGCCTCGGTCGCCTGGAGGACGCCCATGATGCCGGGCAACACGCCGAGCACGCCGGCCTCGGCGCAGGACGGCGCCTCTTCGGCGGGCGGCGGCTGCGGATAGAGGCAGCGATAGCAAGGTGAGCCCGCGCCCGGGAACACGGTGATCTGTCCCTCGAAGCGAAAGATCGAGGCGTGCACGACGGGCTTACCGAGCTTGAGCGCGCTGTCGTTGACGAGGTAGCGCGTCGCGAAGTTGTCGGCGCCGTCGATCACGACGTCGTAGCCGCTGATCAGCTCGAGCGCGTTGCTCGAGTTGATGCGCGTCTGGTGCTTGTTAACCTTCACGTCGGGGTTGAGCCCGCGCAGCGTCAGCTCGGCGCTGTCGACCTTCGGTTTGCCGAGCCGCTCCGTGGAGTGGAGGATCTGGCGCTGGAGGTTCGACGCGTCGACGACGTCATCGTCGATCACGCCGATCGTGCCGACGCCCGCCGCGGCGAGGTACATGCTCGACGGCGAGCCGAGACCACCCGCGCCAATGCACAGCACCTTCGCCGACAACAGCTTGAGCTGACCCTTGAGCCCGACCTCGGGAATCATCGTGTGCCGCGAGTAGCGCGCTTCTTGATCCGGGCGCAGCGCGAGCGGCGTCTCCCACGCCAACCCCGCACGCTTCCACGCGGTGAAGCCGCCTGCGAGCGACTTCACGTTCGTGTAGCCGAGCTCCTGCAGCGAGCGCACGGCGAGCACCGATCGCGTGCCGCTCTGACAGTAAAGGACGACCGGCTGTTCGCGGTTCTGCACCGCGCGCTCGATCCGCAGCTCGAGGAACCCGCGCGGGATGTGTGTGGTGCCGGGGATCGTGCCTTGCGCATGTTCGTCGGCCTCGCGGACGTCGATCAATGCCGGCCCTTTCCCGGCATTGAGGTCGGCATCGAGGCCGGCCACCTCGACCTCAGGTGTCTTCGTGCGGATCTCGCGGAGCAGCGTGTCAAACGTCGGCACGCGAGGAGATTGCCACGACCCTCACGTAAGGGTAAGGTCCGCTTGCTGAGGAGTGGTAAATGACCGATATGGCAACTGCAACGACGTCTTCTTCGAATGACGCCATGGCTCCGGGTCCCGAGTCGATGGTTCTCATCACGCCGGTCGCCGCGACCAAGGTGAACGAGATCCGCGACGCCGAGGGCATCGAGGGCAACATGGCCCTGCGCCTGCGCGTCGTCGGTGGCGGCTGCGCCGGCTTCTCGTACGACCTCTACTTCGATGAGGGCACCGAGGTCGATCGCCAGTTCGAGATCCAAGGTGTGAAGGTCGTCGTCGACGAGATGTCGCTGATGTACCTGGTCGGCACCGAGATCGATTACGTCGAGGGTTTGCAAGGCGCCGGCTTCAAGTTCAACAATCCGAACGTCAAGTCGACGTGCGGTTGTGGTTCTTCCTTCAGCGTCTAGTCACGTGAACATCGCCGGCATCTTGGAGCGCGAGCTCGGTGCCGATGCGATCATCGGGCCCGGTCACGAGCGGCTCGACGACTACGGGCGTGACGAGTCGCCGCTGCCCGAGTTCTTTCCGCCCGAGTGTGCGGTCCTCGTCGAATCGACGGAGCAGGCCGCGATCGTCTTGCGGCTCTGCCTCGAGCATCGCGTGCCGGTCACGCCGCGCGGCGCGGGGTCCGGCATGTGCGGCGGCGCGTTGCCGATCGCCGGCGGTGTCGTCCTCTCGACCGAGCGGATGAAGCGCATCAAGGAGATCGATGGCGGTGACCTCGTCGCCGTCGTCGAGCCCGGTGTCGTGACCGGCGTCCTCCAGACCGAGGTCGAGGCGCAGGGCATGTTCTATCCGCCCGACCCGGCCTCGCTCGAGTACTGCTCGATCGGCGGCAACGCCGCGACGAACGCCGGCGGTCCGCGCGCGTTCAAGTATGGCGTCACGCGCGAATACATCCTCGGTCTCGAGGTCGCGCTGATGGGCGGCGAAACGCTGCGCTGCGGCCGGCGCACCGCGAAAGGCGTGACGGGCTACGACCTGGTCGCGGGCTTCGTCGGAACCGAGGGCACGTTCGGCGTGATCACGGAGCTCGTCGTGAAGCTCCTCCCGAACCCGCCCGCCGCCGCGACGATCCTCGGCGTGTTCAAGGACGTGCCGTCCGCGGGCGCGGCGATCAGCGCGCTGTTGCGCGAAGGCTTGCGTCCGCGCGTGCTCGAGCTCGCCGATCGCCACTCGATCGATCACGTCCGCGCCAAGGCGCGCTACCGATTCCCCGCGAACGCGGGCGCGATCGTCCTCCTCGAGGTCGACGGCGAAGCCGACTCGATGGCGATGATGATGGAGAAGATCGGCATGCGCTGCGATGACCTCGGCGCGATCGATGTCCTCGCGGCGACCGAGCCCGCCGAACGCCGCGCGGTGTGGGAAGCGCGTCGCTTGATCTCGCCGTCGCTGAAAGAGGCGTACCGGGTCAAGGTCAACGAAGACGTCTGCGTCCCGCGCGGCCGCATCGTCGAGATGCTCGCGCGCGTCGACCGCGTGAGCTCGGAGACCGGTATCGCGACCGCCGTGTTCGGTCACGCGGGCGACGGCAACCTGCACGTCAACCTCCTCGCGAACGAGGACCCGGCCGACCCCGCGGTGCGCGCGAAGATGTGGAGCGCGGCCGAGCGGATCTTCCGCCACACGATCGAGCTCGGCGGCACGCTCTCGGGCGAGCACGGCATCGGGCTGACGAAGCGCGACTACGTGTACCTCGAGCAGAGCGAGCAGGTGATCGAGTGGCAGCGCCGCTGGAAGTCGATGTGGGATCCGAACAACTTGCTCAACCCGGGCAAGAAGATCCCGCCGCGCCGCTGTAGCGAGTAGGTCGCTCGCGCCGCCAAGGTCGCCATCGCGCTTCGCGCGGGGTTCGTTCGCGGTCCGTTCGTGCTCCGCTCGTGTTCCCGATCTTTCGACGCAGAGACGCGGAGGCGCAGAGAATCTTTTCAGTTCGCTCGCACGGCCATGACGTGTGCCCGACGTTGAAACACGAAGACACGAAGACACGAACTTCGGAACAGTAGGGCGATGGCTTTCCGAAGTCGTTCGACCCGTATCTATCCGGTCGCACCTGTACGCGTCCGGTGATAGGTCGCACCTGTACGCGTCCGGTGATAGGTCGCATCTGTACGCGTCCGGTGATAGGTCGCACCTGTATTTTGACCGACTGATCTCGTGATAGGTCGCACCTGTATTTTGACCGACTCGATCTCGACCTCGACCGACCTCGACCGATCTGAGTTGCACCGCAGTTACTGGAACGACGGACCGATCAGATCGTCTTCGAGCTTCTTCGACTTTTTCTTCGGCGCCGGCTTCTTCGCCGGCTTGTCGTCGAGGACGGGCGCAGCCGGCGCGACGTCGATCTTCGGCGTCACGACGTCGACCTGCGCGGCAGGCGCGGGCGGCACGATCTTGACCGGAACTTCGACCTTGGTCGGCACTTCGATGTCGGTCGCGAGTGCGGGCGCGGGCGCGCTGCGCATCGCGCGATAGCCCACGTAGCCACCAGCGACGAGGAGCACGAGCGCGGCGGCGATGATCCACGCGCGGCCTCGGTTGTCAGCGGCGCGTGCGGGGGACGTCGTCGCGGCGGATGCGCCCTGCCCAGCCGCGACCTCGACGGGAATCATCGGCGCGGGCGTGCCGACACCGATCGCCGTCGGGCGCGCCTGGCGAGGCCCGATGAAGGCGGGCGCGGTCGTGAAGGGAACGAGCGCGGCGGCGAGCTCGTCGACGCGCTGGAAGCGGCGCGACGGATCTTTTTCGAGGCAGCGCTCGACGACGGTGATGAAGCCATCGGGAAGGCCGGGACACAGATCGCCGAGAGCGGGCGCGTTGTCGCGGAGGATGCTCGCGAGGACTTGAGCGAGTGCACCGCCGGTGTTGAACGGCGAGCGACCGGAGACGAGCTCGAACAAGATGCAGCCGAGCGCCCAGACGTCGGTGCGCGGGTCGACGGACTTCGCGGAGATCAGCTGCTCGGGCGCCATGTAGTGCGGCGAGCCGACAAGCGACTTGGTGTCGGTGCTCGCGACATCGTCGACGAGCGGGCCGCCCGCGATGATCTTCGAGACGCCGAAGTCGAGGACCTTCACGCACGGCGTGTTCGCGCGACGCGTGAGGAACAGATTCGCGGGCTTGAGATCGCGATGCACGATGTTTGCGGCGTGTGCTTCCGCGATCGCCTCGCAGACCTGGACGATGTACGTCGCGGCTTCGTGCGCGCTGATCGAGCCGCACCGCGCGAGCACGGCGCCGAGGTCTTCGCCCTCGAGGTACTCCATCGCGATGTACGGCGAGCCGTCTTCGAGCGTGTCGAGATCGATCACGCGCACGATGTGCTCGCTGCGGAGCAGGCTCGCCGCGCGGGCTTCGCGGACGAAGCGCTGCGATGCGCCCTTGTCGACCGCGAGATCCGGGCGCATCAGCTTGAGCGCGACGAGCTTGCCGAGCGTCACGTGTGTGGCGGCGAGCACGACGCCCATGCCGCCTTGCCCGAGCACACCGTCGACGCGGTACTTGCCCGCGAGGATCGTGCCCGGCTCCGGGATGTGCAGCGGCTCGGACTTGCCGACCCACGTCGATGCGGGCGGGTTCGAGCCTTCTGCGCGGCCGGAGTCGACGCGCGTGCGACGCGCGGCGAGGTACGAGGACTGGCCGACGGCGGAGACGATGCGGCGGCACTCTTCGCAGCCGTCGAGGTGGAGCTCGATCTGTGCGGCGACGACTTCGGCGAGGAGGCCCTGGACGAGCTCGGCGAGCGCGTTCTCGTCGGGGCAGCCGGCGGGCATCGCCATCGCCTCGTCGCGCGCGTTTTGTTCGACGTGCTCGCTCATCACCAAGCCACCGCAAGACCCGCCGACATGGTGAAGCCGTGCAGCGCATCGATATCGTCTGCGAGCTTGCCGCGCGCGGGGCTCCACTGATAGCCGGCCGGCAACACACGCACGGTCACGCGATCGCTCGCGCACCACGCGACACCGAGCTCGGCCTTCGCGCGCGCGGTGATCACGGCGTCGCTCGACATGTTGTCCGTCGTGAACGGATTCCCCGCGCCGAGACCACTGATGACGATCGCGCCGAGCGCGGCGCCGCCGATCAGCGAGAGCTTGGGATGTACGGCGTATGCGGCGTCAACGGTGAGCTGCGGCCCCGCGAGCCACACCGTGCCCGACTTCATGTCGTCATATGGAAGGCGCGCGAGCGAGATGCCTGCACCGGCGTGTAGATCGTAGGCGCCACCAAAGCGGCGGCGCACGCTCGCATCGAGCTGACCGATCGGCGGCATCACGACCGGACCTGCATCGAGCAGCACGACACCGCCCGCGACCGCGACGGAATACGGCGATGGTCGTGTCGTCGCAACGCGACCGACGATGCGTGTCTGGCTCGGCTCGACGACGGTCGCGACGCGCGGCGCTGCGACGGGTGCGGACGCCTCGGCGACCACGACGGGTGCAGGTGGCGCCGTGGGTGTCGATGCGGGGGTCGGCGTCGCAGCAGGCGGCGCGCACTTTGGCTTCAGCGCGACGATGTGCTGCTCGACCTCTGCGCGGTTCTTCGCGGCGGGCTTCCCGGCGAGGTACTTCTCGAAGTACGCGAGCGCATCACATGACTTGTCGAGCCGGCGATACGCCTGCGCGATGTCGTGCAGGTACTCGGGCGCCGGCATCTCCTTGTACGCGAGCTCGAACTCCGCGATCGCGGTCTCGAAGCTCGCGGCCGCGTACGCCGTCTTGCCCTTGTTGTAGTGATCGAGCGACGTCGCCTTGTCGGCACGCGCGACACCCGAGGACGCGAGCACGAAGGCGACCGCGACCGAGAGCAGGCCACGCAGGCTGATGTCGAGGCGGCTGCGCGCGTCGTCGACGAGGTGCTCGACCTCGGCGGTCTCGAGCCCGAGCCGCGAGACCAGTACGCGACGGATCTCCTTGAGCAGAGAGCGCTCGATGCGCGCCATCCATCGCATCACGGTGATGCGATGCACGTTGTGCAGCACGGCGACCTCGTCGAACGTGAGTCCGTCGAGGTAGCGCTGGCGCAGGAGCAAGCGCTCGCGCGGCGGTAGCGATGCGAGTGCTTCGGCGAACGCGCGGCCGAGCTCGCTGCGATGCTGCGCCTTGATGTGGCGAAGCTCGAGATCGTCGTCGTCGGGAAGTGACGCGAGGATGTGATCGTCGCCGGGCGTCGGCTCCTTGCGCGCGACCTTGTAGGCCTCGCGCGTCGCGACAACCTCGAGCCACCCGCGCAGATCGCCGCGGCCCGAATACGTCGCAAGCTTCGGGCTCGGCCCGACGAACAGCGACTCGCGCAGCCGGCCAATCGTTTCCTCCGCGACGCTCGCGCCCATCGTGCTGCGCAGCCGCGATGCGACGGGCGCGAACAAGCGCTCCTCGAACAGGGAGAGCGCGGCGGGTTCGCCGTCGAGACACGCACACGCGAGGACGAGGTCCGTGCGCAGCTCGTCGTCGACGGTGCGGCCCGCGATGAACTCCGCGAACCGGCGCGCGTCGACGTGCACACCAGGCCATGCGACCTCGGCGCGCGCGAGCGTGACTTCCAGCGGCAGCGCGCCCATGTTGATCTCGATCGTCATTGCTTCACGAGCATCCCGAACGATGCTTGCGGCAAGATCTTGCTACCGCCGCACTGACAGCCCGTTGTCGTGTTGACGCGAACGCGGCCGACGCCGCCACCGCCGCCACCACCGCCGACGAACGCGACGTCGCCGATGCAGCGGCTGTCGTAGTCGCTCGAGCCACCGAACGTGGCGGCCTGCGTCCCGGCCGCGCCGTAGCCACCATCGCCACCCGAGACATAGCCGTAGAGCGGACAGCCCGAGCCGTCGTTGCCGCTGCCGCCCCATGCGGCGATCGTCGGGTCGACGGGCAAGCCAGTCTGCCCCGCGTCCCAGCCGTACCCGCCGCTTCCACCGCCACTGCCACCGCCGCCACCACCGCCACCACCGTTCGCGACGATGGTCCCGCTGATGACGACCGTCGGCGCCTCGACCAGAATGCCGCCGCCCGAGCCGCCACCACCGCCACCGGATGAGGCGTAGATCGACTGCCCCGGTACGCCGCCACCGCCGCCCGCATTGATCACGCCGAGCACCTCGATGCGCTCGCCCGCGGTGATCTGGAGTGCACCGCCACCGCCACCACCGGCGCTGCCACCTCGCTTGCCGGTCATGCCGCCGAGCAGCGGCACCAGCGAAGGCTCGCCGTACGCGGCGGCGGGTTCGTAGCCTGCGCCCGTCGTCGCGAAGCTTCCTCCGGGTCCGCCGTTGACGGGAAGCGAGCCCGTGTACATGTACGTCGCACCTGGACCGGGGACGGCCGGATCGCCCGAGACATCGAGGAGCGTCTGCACGACGATCTTCTTCTTCGCGAACAGCACGAGCGCACGCGCGCCCTTCACCTTGAGCGTACCGATCGTGATCTCGTCCGCGCGGCACACGCACGCCTGGGGCAAGTCCGTGCGCGTGACCGGCGTGCACGTCCCGAGCGCGCTCGTCGCGACGCAGTCGACGTCGGTGTCGAACGTGCCGTTCGGCGGCGCGACCACGAGCCCGGTCGTCATCAGATCGCCAAAGTCGGTCGCGTTCGAGGGGACTGCCGCGCAGCAGTGATCGCCGCAGCAGCCATCGCCGCCGCACTCGATCTCTTGCGTTGGATAGCCGCACGTACCGTCCACGCACTCCGCCGAATACGACTGCAGCGTATCGCTGTCGATGCACGCATCCGCGGGCTTGTCGTCACACGTCATGTCGCCGCACACCGGGCCGGTATCGTCGCCGCCGGCGGGGTTATCTCGATGCGCGCCGTAACAGCCGGCGAGCACCACAAGGCTAAGGAGGATGCGCTTCATATGGTGGTGAGCCGGACCGCCGGCCGAAAGTTGCAAGGTTTCTTATCCGCACCGCGGGCGCCCGTATGTAAGAAACGCCCACGGCTCCTCACGGGGTGACGCGAACAGGACTCAGCCGCTGTAGCGCTTGCGAGGTCCACTACAGCGCGTACATCCGCGCAGCAAAACTGCGGTCTTGTTACCGGGCGAGGTCGGCTTCGACCGCGACGAGGTCCGCGGTCGTGAACCGGGGCGCCTCGCGGACGTGCTGCTGCGCCGTGAACACGCCGAGTGCCGCGGCGAGATCGCCGGCGAGCTGATACCGATACGCGGCGTCGAGTGCGAGGCAGCGCTCGATGATCCCGACGAACCCGCGTGGCAGGTGCGTGCGTTCGCGAAGCAGTGCGACGCCCGCGACGAGCGGACTCTGCCCGGTCACGAGCTCGAACAAGATGCGGCCGAGCCCGAAGATGTCGCTGCGTGCGTCCGCGTTCGGCGCGCGAAGGAGCGAGGTCAGACGCGCGTGGCCGACGACCTTGATGCCGCCGCGCGTGACGCGCAGGTTCGAGAGCTCGACATCGCGATGCACGACGTGCGCCGCATGGAGCCGGCCGACCGCATCGCACGCCTGAATGACCGCGATGGCCGCTTCGTGCGGCGCGAGCGATCCGCGATGCGCGAGCTCGGTGCGCAGCTCATCGCCTTCGACGTATTCCGTCGCGACGTAGAAGCCACCGTCGTCGAGCGCGCCCGCATCGAGTACGCGCGCGAGGTGCGGGGAGCGCACCTCGCTGGCAGCGCGCGCATCGCGCAAGAAGCGCTGCACCGTGGTGGACTCGATCCGTGGCGGCCACGCGAGCTCGAGAACGACGCGCATGCGCATCTCGATGTGCGTCGCGGCGACGATCATGTAGCGCTCGCCGCGCAGCAGGATACCGTCGAGCCGATACGCACCCGCGACCAGCACGCCCGTACCCGGTATTGTCGTCGGCTTCCACGCCACCACTACGCGTCTTACTGCGCTGCGGCGATCGCGTCCAGTGGTAATCGAGTTGCCTCGCCGGGCGATGCGCGTTCAGATGCAGCGGTGGATCTGACGACGGCTTCATCAGAGGACCTCGCTGCGTGGCGACGTCTCGTCGAGCGCGTCGGTGTACGTACGATCGCCACGTGGTTATCGCCAGATGCGCTGCGCGCTGCGACGCTGGTCGATACCGAGTTCGCGGCGGAGGTGCTGGAATCTCTGCGTGACGAAGGTCCGATCGCGGAGAGCGTCATGGTCGCGTTTCCGGAGACGGCCGCGCTCGCGACGCCGATGCCGGTGCAGGTCGAGCACGATTCGGTCACTGACCGGCCGTTGCTCGATCACATCGCGACACGCGTGCTCGGTCAGAAGCTGCGAGGCCTCGAGCGGCGCGATGCCGCGTGGTGGTCGCTGTCGTCGCCGGCGTTCGACCGCCTCGCGGCGATCTGCGAGCGCGTGCTGGCGGCGGGGCTCGGCCCTGCCCTGCGCGCCGCGATCCTGCACCTCGACATCGCGAAGACCAACGATCCGGTGCTGCGCGCGCAGTGGACCGCGCAGGGCATCTCGATCGACGTGCACAACGAAGCGGCCGCGGCGATCCTACGGAAGCACGATCGCGCGCGGAGCTGGCCGCTGCCCGACGCCCTCGGCAAGCTCGCGATCGCATGGGTCGAGTCGCACGGGCTCGCGGGGCAGCACGTGCGCGGCGAAGGTCCGCTCGTGATGTTCGCGCCGCTCGTCGCGACGCTGCGCGATCTCGCGCCCGCACTCGCGCACGTCGTCGGCAAGCTGCCCGCGGACGCAGTCGGCCTCGCACTCGATGCGCTGCACGTGATCGACGCGTGCGACACGGCCTCGGTGCGTGATGGCCTCCTCGACGACGCGCTCTACGATCGCCTCGCCAGCGTGCGCGACCAGCTCGCGAGCGTGTGCGTTCCCGGCGCGTGGTCGGCACCCGGCGCATCGCTCGTCGCGCTCGCACCGGCGCCGGATCGCACGTGGCTCGCCGATCGGCTGCGGGCACTGCGCGCCGGTCGCCAACGTGCGGGCGAGCCGGCGAGCGCTGTCGATGCCGCGGTCGCTGCGCTCGGCGACACCGAGCTCGCGGCGTTCACGCCCGCCCTCGCGATGTGCCAGCTCTGGTACTGCGAGTCCGCGACGAGCGGGCTCTCGCCCGCCGCGCAGCTCGGCGTGCTCGCCGCTGCCGTCGGTGCCGCACGCAGCGTCGGTGTCGATGTCTCGCGCCCGTGGCACGCGCAGCTGCGCCCGCTCGTCGCGCGGCTGCACGGCGACTCGCCCGCGGTCCGCTACCGGCTGCGGCTCGTCGAGGCCGCGCTCGCCGCGACGCCCGTCCGCGCGCTGCTCACCGGCGGTGCGAGCCTCGGCCCGCTCGGCACGTTCAGCGGTCGCCTCGCGCATCCGACGGATCTCGACGCGATCGTCGTCGACTATCACGACACGGAGGAGAGCGCTGCGCTCGTCACGCTGCTCGGCCTCTACGAGACGCGCTCGCAGGTCGCGTTCCACACGATGCTGAAGGCGCTGTGCGATCTCTACGGCCTTCGCAAGGACGAGTTCGACCGCGTCGCGAACGAGGCGAACTACCTCGCGACGATGAACGCCGCGCGCTCCGACAAGGAGCGCATGCTCGACTTCGTGAGGCCCGGCACCATCGTCGAGATCGGACCTGGCGGCGGCGTGGTGCTCGACCTCCTCGAGCAGCGGTTCAAAGGCAGCACGGTTGTCGGCGTCGATCTCTCTCGCGAGGTCGTGACCGCGCTCGAGCAACGCGCGAAGGCGAACGGTAACCGCTGGAAGGTCGTGCTCGGCGCCGCGGAGCAGCTCGCCACGCACGTGCCGCCGCCCGTCGACACCGTGGTATTCTGCTCGATCCTCCACGAGGTCTACAGCTACACCGAGCCGAAGTTTTCGCTCGCGTCCGTCGAGGCCGTCGTGCGCGCCGCATTCGCGACGCTGCGTAGCGGCGGACGCATCGTGATCCGCGACGGCGTGATGCCGCCGCCAGGCACGCGCCGCATTCGCTTTCTCGTGCCCGACGTCAGGACCACGCTGGATCTCTACGTCGCTCAGTTCGAGGGCCGTCCGATCCGGTTCACGGAGCTCGCGCCCGATCGCGTCGAGATGACGTCCGCCGACGCGATGGAGTTTCTCTACACGTACACGTGGGGCCCCGCGAGCTTCCCGTACGAGGTACGCGAGCTCTACGGCATCCTCACGTACGACGACTACATCGCGAAGCTGCTCGCGTGGTGTGGCCCCGAGAGCCGCATCGTCGAGAATCCGCTGCGCTCGTACTTGCAGCCCGGCTATCGCGACGCGCTCGCCGGCAAGATCGAGCTGACCGACGAGCACGACCAACCCGCGGAGCTTCCCGACTCGAATTGTTTGATCGTGATCGAGCGCCGCTGACTGTCAGGCGCGCAGCTTCATCGTCAGGATGAACGCGGCCAAGACGAGGCAGACCGAGTTCGTCACGATGATCGGCCACTGGCCGAGAACCACGCCGTAGGCAATCCACAGGGCAAATGCGGTCGTGTTGAACAGCCACATCTTGGTCGACAGGCCCTCGGTCTCGCGCGTCCTCCAGATCTTCCATGCCTGCGGTACGAAGCTCGCGATGCTGAACAGCGCCGCGGCCACGCCGATGATCGTGATCATCACGTTGCCAGCCCACCGAGATACTTGATGACCGCGGGCTCGATCGCGAGCAGCGCCTCGACGTCGAGCGTGCGATTCACGGCGACGGTGTGCCCGAGCTTGGCCGCGACCGTCTTCAGCACATCGTTGGGCGGAATCGCCAGCGCGCGAATCCGCCGCAGTGTGGCTTCGTCGCGCACGGCATTGCCACCGGCGCGCACGTAGCGCGCACGCTTACGTCCGATGCGCTGGATGCCGGGCTTGTCATCGAGCACGTGCTGTAGCGCGACGGCGCTCGCGGCCGCGACTGCATCTCCTGAGACGACCGCTGAGCTCAACATCTACCCGCGCAAGGAGCATGGGTTGTGCCAGCTACATCGCGGGTGCAGTTCGATATTGGATGTTGATCTTGTCGACCTCCGACTCGCGCGTGCCGTCGTTCGTCATCACGACCTGTAACTGGATGTACCGATTCGGCGTCAGCATCGGCGCGGCACCGTTCGCGAGCTTCTCGCTCCACACACCGTCGGCGCAGCTCGCCATCGCGCACGTTCGCATGCGCACGTCGACCATCGAGCCCGTGGGTGCGCGCTCGCCCCAGCTCACGAAGTCGATCAGCGCGACCGCCGTCTGGTTCTCGATGATCGGCGAGCGCCACGTCGACGTCTTCGCGATCTGCTCGAGACCTGCGGTCGTGTGCATCGTGACGTGGAGCTCCGCGTATTGCGAGTCGCCGCTGCCGCCGGAGCCGGAGTTGTCGGAGATGCCGAGCTTCCACACGCCGTTCGCCGGCTGGCCGAGCATGAACGTCGAGACGCCCGATGCGATGTACGAGGTGCCGCCGTTCGGATCGGCGCGTACGGTCATCGTGACGGCCTGCGTCTGATTGTTCGGAGCAGTGACCCGGAACTGCAGCTGCGTCGGGCTCGCCGTGTTCACGCGCGCGGTGATCGCGATCAACGACACCAGCTCGCCTGGATGCGCGGCGATCGGTGCGCTGAGCTCGGCATACGTGTTCGCCGCGTTGTCCTGGATCGTGATCGGGCTCGCGGGCGCGGTCGTGCGATGGATCAGCCGATCGGCGCGCGGCTCGATCGGTCGCAAGCGCTCGCGAGGGATCGCGGCACCCGCGAGCGCGGCATCCGCCGGCGGCGCAGCGACGATCGTCACCGCGAACGTCGGCGCTCCGTCGACGTGGTTGTAGTCGACGATCAGATCGTTCCAGCCGGCGACGAGCTCGGTGGTGATATTCGTCGTGATCTGCCCGCGCGCGTCGCGCACGAAGCCGTTGCCGGCCGTCGCGCCACCGAGCGTGATGCGATTGCCGTCGTCGCTCACGACGCGGAACGAGTAATTCCCCGCCGCGAGCGCATAGAACTGACCGGTCCAGCGCGCCGACCAATCGAACGCGCTCGTCGAGACCGTCACCGAGCCGGGCAACGGTGGATCGAAGGTCGTCGTCGCGTGCAGCGGCGTGTCCTGCACCGACATCAGCGGGCCGCGCTCGCCGATACCACCGCCGTGCACCTGCCGGTAGTAGACGTTGCGGAACGTGCCGCGCAGCTGGCTCGTCGTCGCGCGAAACCGCGTGTGGTCGATGTCCACGAACCCGCCGCCCGCGTTCACCTCGAAGTCGAGGTCGCCGCTCATGTTGCCGTCGGCCCAGCCGATGCGCACCGGATACCAGCCAGCGGCCGGTGGGTTCGCGACGGCGGCGGTGTTCTCGAGCAGCTGCTGGTACGTCTTGCCGTCGTACGCCGCCTGCAGGAACGCGATGTCGTTGCCGATGATCCTCAGCGTCTCGCCGGGGTTGATCCACATCTCGCCCTCGAACCACACGGACACCATGCCGATGTTCGTGATGCCGACGAACGCGAGGTCGCGCAACGCGACGTTCAGAGCATTGCCGGTCCACAGGCCGTAGCCCGCCGGCGTGACCGTGTTGATCTTCGCCCAGTTCGTCGAGCCGCCCGTCCACAGCTTCGTGCCCTGCACACCGCGCGCGACGAGCGCGCCATAGATGTAGCCCTCCGGCGTGATCGATCCGAGTGGATCGATCGTCATGTCGATCGCTTCGGCGCCGCTCGCGCCGAAGTCAGCCGCGGTGTCGAAGTCCCACTTGCGAATCTCGCGACCGGCGTCGTCGAACATGCTCGGTGCATCGGGCCGCACGAGCGAGGTCTCGAACGAGCAACCAGCCAACAGGACACACCACCAGAGCCGCACCTCCTGATGGTACCCGAGCTCACTCCGCTTTGACGAACGACGTGACCTTCCAACCCTCGGCGCGCAGCTCGAGCACGAGCGAGTAAACACCTGGAATTGGCTCGCCTGTCGTCGGGGGACACGTCACGCGCTTGTCGATTCCCGCACATCCGGCGGTGATCACCCGCTGCATGGCGTCGAGCGACTCGGAGTCCGCCTGCCACATCGCCATCGCCGTGTCCGCACCCGGCGCGCCGCCGAGGCTCCACGTCACGTCCTCCGCGAGCGTGGTCCGCAGCGCTGCGTGGTCGCGCTTCACGAGTGCGTCGCGAATGCTCGCGAGCGCCTTCGCCGCGGCCGCGGGTACGTTCGTGAATGCTTTCGGATCCGTCTTGGGGATGAGGTCCTCCGGTTTCGGCGGCTCCTCGTCCTCCCGCATCGGCACTGCGTACTTCTTCACCTTCTTGTAGATCGCGAGCGTCAGTGAGTCCGTGCGGCCATCGAGCCAGCTCGGCCGCGCCGCACCGTGCAGCTCCGTCGGCAGCGCGTTGCCCGGCTCCCATTCGGATGCGTGCCCGACCACCTTCACGCGCCACGGCCGCCCACCGACGACGCTCACGTCGAAGCGAATGAAGAACCGCTTGTACGCGAGGCGTGTCGGCATCCCCGCCGCCGCTTGCCCCGCCGTCGAATTGCCGGTGTATCCCTGCCCCTGCTGGATCGTCCGCTGGTTCGCGAGATCATCGGAGTTGTTCGCGTAGGCCACCTGATGCCACGCCGTCTTGACCATGCCCGGACCCGGCGCGTCGTTGAGCGTCGGATACAGATCGCGCGTCGCGTCGACCACGGCGTTGTAGACGATCGCGAAGTCCGTGTCGTAGAGGGAGCTCTTCGCGGCCTTGAGGTCCTTCTTGCCGCCGCATGCGGCTGCGATCGCGATCAAACAGATGATGATAGGGTGCGTGCGGCGCATGGGTGGACGACCTCGAAATAGCACACGCAAGGCGCCCAAGCGCCAGGAACCAACACCAGAGCACGTGGCGCAGATCGCAACCCTGCTCCACGAGACGTACCCGGACGCCAAGGTCGAGCTCGACCACCGCAACGCTTACGAGCTCCTCGTCGCCACCATCCTCTCCGCCCAGTCCACGGACAAGCTCATCAATACGGTCACGCCGGCCCTGTTCGAGAAGTTCCCGAACCCGACCGCCCTCGCCGGCGCCGACCAGCCCGACCTCGAAGTCATGGTCCACAAGACCGGCTTCTTTCGGATGAAGGCCAAGCACCTCCTCGAGATGGCGCGCGCTTGCGTCGAGCGTCACGGCGGCGAAGTCCCCGACACGATGGAAGGCCTGTGCGCCCTCCCCGGCGTCGCGCGCAAGACGGCGAACGTCGTCCTCGGGTGCGCGATGGGCAAGAACGTCGGCGTCATCGTCGACACGCACGTGACCCGCGTGTCCGCGCGCCTCGGGCTCACGGAGCAGACGGATCCGACGAAGATCGAGCAAGATCTCATGCGCCTGCTGCCGCAGGAGAGCTGGTGTGCGATCGGGACGCGGCTCATTCTGCACGGCCGCCGCGTGTGCACCGCCAAGGATCCGAAGCACGATCAGTGCGTGCTGGCGCCGCTCTGCCCGACGGCAGCGATGGTGCAGCTCGCGCCGACGAAGCAGCGGACTCCGTCGAAGAAGGGCCCTCCTCCGATGAAGTCGAAGGTCAAACCAAAGCGTTCATCCGCACGGGCATGACGTGTTCCCGATTCGGGTCACAGAGCCACAGAGCCACAGAGGTGTTTTGGGCGGCTTCGCCGCCGAAAGTTCGATCTCTCTGTGGCTCTGTGGCTCTGTGACCAATCACCGGCACGGATGTGCGGCGTGCGTCGCACCTGCTGACGCCGAGAAGCGGCCGTGTCGCATGATCACGTCATGACTGCAGCGCCTGGGATGCCTCAAGTCGCCGTTGGCGCGA
>JALZOJ010000106.1 GCA_030857175.1 Myxococcota bacterium
TACACCTGCACTCCGAGGGTGCGCCGCTACCGTCACCGGAGGTCTGGGCAGCACTCCGTGCGTTGTTCGCGGACGAGACCACCCTTCGCAACGTCGGCAAGGACAGCCCGTTCAAGCCATTCGACGTCAAGACCTGGGACGACCTCTACATCGAGCAATACAAGTTCCTGCGCGACTCGCGCGGCTCAGACGAGCTCGCGCCGGAGCCGGGCATGGGCGGGACGAAGTACAAGATCCCACGCACGACGAACGCCGACGTCGTCGCCCTCACCGACTACTGGAGCAAGAAGTTCGCGGACGTCAAAGAGGTGTTCGGCCACAAGGGCGCAATGGAGCGCTGGAAGAAAGCCCTCGTCGATGTCGAGACGAGCGCGCGCAAGGGCGATCCGAACGCCGTCTACCCCAAGAACAACGGCTTCTGGCGCGATCTCAAGAGCACCGCGATTCATATCGCCGTCGCCGACGAAGCGCCGACGAAGTGGGACATCGCGAAGGACGCGATCAAGGACAGCTTCAAGAACCTGCCCGAGAACATCAAGTCCGGTGCTGAGAAGGCAGCGACCGTCGTGGCTGGCGCAGCGGGCGACATCGCGCAAGGCGTCGGCAAGATCGCCAACGAGGCCGGCAAGGGCTTGTTCTCGGGCTTCGGGACTCCGTTACTCATCGGCGGCGGTCTGCTCGGCCTCTTCCTGATCTCGCGCAACCGCAACAGCGCCGAGAAGTCGGCGTGAGCAAGCTCACCTGGATCATCGGCGGCGGTGCACTCGCCGCGTACTGGTGGACGCGCGACGAGCGTCGCGACTCCGCTACGAGCAACGTGACGCCGTACCTCGGCACGTTCCCAGGTCGCTGGGTTTGGCCCGTCGCTTCGTGGAATGGTCGCGCGCCGACCATTTCAGATGGCTTCAACTCGCCGCGTCCAGGGCTACCTCGCCACGGCGGTGTCGACATCATGTTCAAGCGTCACCCCAGCGACACGTTCGCTGCGAAGACGCCGAACGCATCGAAGCTGTACGTGATGCCCGACGGTCATGCAGTCGTTGCGGCGTCTGATGGAGTCGTGTGGTCGGCCATGAAGACGCCGCACGGCAATGCGGTGGTGATCGATCACGGGCCGCGCAAAGTCTCGACGTTCTACACGCACCTCGACAAGCTGCTCGTGACGCCGACTGCGAAGGCGGCATCGAAGCAGCAGGTCCGCGTCGGGCAAGTGATCGGCACGGTGGGCTTCAGTCCGCTCGACGGCCAGAAGCTCAAGCACCTTCACTTCGAAGTTTGGCTGGGTGCGCCGTCGCTCGGCGAACCGGCGGTCGAACAAGATCGCGAAGACCGCCTGATGATGACGGCTACCGCGACCGCACGCACGGCATCACGGCGTGAACACGGCCGGGCGACCCTCCGAGCAGTCAAAGATCTGCTTGCACGAGTGCGTGCGAAGTTTCGTCCGGCCCGATCGCACACGACGTTCAAGTTCCATCGCGAATCCTTCGCGAACTCGAAGGCGTTCGCAACGGCGCTCTATCAGAGCGTCGGCAGCTGGATGGAGAGCGGGCACCGCATCGAGCTCGTCGACAACGGGCTCGTCTTCGATCGAGTCGAGGCCGAAATCCGAAAGGCTCGTTCGAGCGTCAACGTGCTCATGTACATCTGGGAGGATGGACGCGCCTCCGATCGGATCGTTGCTGCGTTGAACGAGCGCGCCGGCGCAGGGGTCCATTGCCGGATCCTCGTCGACGCGCTGGGCAGCGCAGAGTTCGATGCCGACATCGGCGCGCGGCTCCGAGCAGGTGGCTGCGAAGTCCGGATCTTCCGTCCGTCGATCGCCGTAACAGGGCTCGCCCGCAATCATCGCAAGGTCCTCGTGATGGACGGCGCTGTGGCCGTGACAGGTGGTTTCGGTATTCGCGACTGCTGGCTCGGCGGTGGCCGCAACGCCGGCGAGTGGCGCGACGCCAGTGCCGTGTTCTCGGGGCCCGCTGTTCATGGCGCGCAACAGGCGTTCGCCGAGAACTGGCAGGAGGCCGGCGGCGAGCTATTGCCCGCATCTGACTTCCCGGATCCATCTCCAACCGGGACTGTCCGCGCGGCATTCGTGACGAGCACGGCATCCCCGAACGTCACGCGTGCCGAACGGCTCACGCAACTGATGATCGCGTCCGCACAGAAGCGGCTCTGGATCGTGAACGCATACTTCGTTCCAAGCGCGGCCATCGTCGACATGCTCGCGGCCAAGGCTGCCGCGGGTGTCGACGTACGGTTGCTCGTCGCAGGACGCACGAGCGATTCAAAGCTGGCCTTCGGCGCCCAGCAACTCATCTACCGGCAGCTGATCGAGCAGGGTGTCCGCGTGTGGGAGTACCAGCCCTGCATGCTGCATTCGAAGACGATGGTGATCGACGAAAGCCTCACGCTCGTCGGCTCCGTCAACCTCGATCCTCTGTCGCTGAACGAGCTCGAGGAAGTTGCGCTCGTTGTCGACGATCGCACCGCGGCCCGCGAGCTTGAAGCGTCTTTCCTCAAGGACTGCGAGCACGCAACGCTTCAGAGCCTGTAAGACCGACATGCCCCAGGGATGGGATCGGTGCCTCGCGATCCCGGGCTCAGTGCCCGCCTTCCGCGCGGAGTCGTATCGGATAGCCGGGATTGTGCTTGGCGTGATACGCAACCCAGCGCTCGAAGCCCGGACCTTCGTATCCGATCTTGTCGCCCGCTCCGATCGCTTCGCCGTCGCTCATCTTGTGGAGCACGCCGGTCTCGAGCGCGGTGACGAAGGTCTCCAGCCACGCATCGAGATCGCGGTAGACGAGCTCGCGCAACGAATCATCGTGCCATTCTTCGAGCACCTGACCGATATGTCCGGTGGACCAGCCCGCGGTGTCGACGCAGATCGTGCCGCCTTGGATCTGCTCGAGGAACGGGATCCAATGCTCGTCCCACCAGCCCGCGCCGCCGCGATCGGTCTTCGCGTACGTGCCGTCCTTCCACATCGTCGTCTTCCTCGCGTGCGTCTTCTGCAGCTCGTCCAACGACATCATCCAATAGCCGAAGAACAGGTCAGGCGGGTCATAGCGCCCGCCTGCGACGGTCTCGACACCGTCGTGCCAGCGGTAGAGGTCCCTTAGCGCCTCGGGCACCGGATATCCGAGGTAGGTCTCGAAGGCGGCGATCTGCGAATCGGTCGCGCCCGGCCGGAGGCGCGCGGCGATGTTCGGCGCCGCCTTGCGGAGTGCATCATCGAGCCGTCGGAGCAGGTCTGCGCGGTGAGTGCGCGAGTTGGCGGCCTTCGGTGCAGCGGGCTCGGCCGAACGAGCCGAGGCCTGCTCTGTCGGCTTGGAGTTGCACGCGAGCGAGAAGCCTACGATGGCGGTGACAAGCCACGCTTGCATCGCGCGCACGGTACAGCTGGCAAGCGGCGCGCTTCAATCGCGATCGCCTTCCACATCGGTCCAGCCCTGCCAACCGTTCGCGCGGTCAGCTCCGGCGCCGCGTGATCACTCCCCATCAAACACCACTGACGCCGCTTTCGTCGACTTCTTGCGGGTCGACTTTTTGGACGCCGCGCGCACCGTCGAGCCAGTGGTCGACAACGAGGCGGTGCGTCGCGTCGCGAAGGAGGCAGAGTCTGGAGGCAGAGTCGGAACGGAGTCGGAACGGGGTCACGGAGTCGGAACGGGGTCAGGGAGTCGGAACGGGGTCAGAGTCGGAACGGGGTCAGGCACAAGTTGTACAAGTTGTTGTCCGCAATCACACAGCGTCGCCTCGGGTTACTGGCCGCACGCGTAGCGACGACTTGGCCTAACACCCTTGTCCCGATCATTCGCGCATCGAACGGGGTCGCTCCTGGGGAGCACATGGTCACCGGTGTCGACATGCCGCCGACGAGCATGAGCATGTGCCGCGTGCTATGGCGTAGACTCGGCAACGCGTCGAATCCGCCCCAGGTCGAGCTCGCCTGGGACAGGCCTCGTAACGACGCCGACGCCGGCGCGCGATGCTCGCGCCTTAGCGTTTCGCGCGGCGCTTCGCTGCCGGCTTGCGCTTCGGCTTTGGTCGATCGCCGATTTCGGCGACGCGCTCCGCGGCGATGCGCCGGATCAGCTCCTCGGGCACCCGGGCGTCGAGCGGAAAACGAATCGTCCCCTTCTCGACGGTGTACGCGGCGAGCTCGCGTGCGAACGCCGTCACGACGCGGTCGGTGGCCGGATAGATCGAGTAGTGGTTCTTCCAGCCAGCGGAAGTAGAGGACGGGCAGGACACCGAGGCGGTACGTCGGCATCCTGTACGAGATCAGCTCGTCGGCCTGCGGAACCGCTGCGCGGATCGCGGCGCGCACGCGGGTGAGTACCTTGCGGACCAGCGCAGGCTGCGCGGCGAGGTACGCGTCGACGGTGGTCGGGACGGGTGTCAGGCGGGCCGTGTAGGCGCGCAGCGCGTCGCTCAGGTGACCGAACCAGCGCTCGCGTTCGTCGTCGGTCGCATCGGGGACGCGTTCGTCGAACGGCGGGTTATCGCTATCGCCCTCGAAGAAGAACTCACCACAGCCAACTTCGGTCGGAGACGTCTCCGTGTTTGCCGTGCCCTGTTCGATCGCGTGACGCATGTACGCCTCGACCGCCTCGGTGATCACGACGCGCTCCTTCGCTTCGTTGCCGCGGGCGCGCGTGAGGGCCTCGCCCAGCACGACGTGGATCGCGTTCTGCGCGGCGGCGATTGGATCAACTTTGCGTCGGGCCACGTTACATGCTACCCGGCGCAAACAATGCGCGACGCCCTACGCGCTGTGCGCGATCATTGTCGGTTCACAGCGGGCACGGCAGGTCATGGCCCATGCCCTCGCAAATGACGAGCGGCATTCGGGATCGCGGCGGCGGTTGCCTGCGCGCCGCTGACGTTGCACATCTTGTCCTCGCGTCCGTGGATCACGAGGGTAGGCTCGTCGAGCGCGCGCAGGCGCGGAGTTCGATCACCGGACGCGATCACCGCGAGGCCCTGGCGCAAGTCCTGGCGCAAGTCGGAACGGGGTCAGGCACAAGTTGTACAAGTTGTTGTCCGCAATCACACAGCGTCGCCTCGGGTTACTAGGCCGCGCGCGTAGCGACAACTTGGCCTAACACCCTTGTCCCGATCATTCGCGCATCGAACGTGATGCCGCGGTTACGGATCAGCGAGACCGCTTGTTGCGTCACGCACAGCACACTCGCGACATCCACCCCACGAAGGCCAAGCGACTCGGAACAATGAACGACGACCTCACGTGCGAGGACCTCTTTCGAGGTTCGCCGTCGAGACGTGAGCTGCTCGAGTGACATGCCAAGCTCGCGTGCTACGGCGGCAACGATCACCGCCGGATCCACGCATGCACGCGGCTCGTCCCGCGTTCGCGAAGGAGCCTCCTCGATCAGCTCCTCGTATGCCGCCTCGAACTCCTCGCGGTCAGGGTCAGCCACCCAACGATCGAAATCCGAAGCATCGCTGAACCCTGCGCGCGCCAGGCCCTCGGTGAGGTGCAACCAGGGACTTGGCCGCGTCTGCTCGATATACATTCTGTGGCTCGTCCAGCTACTTTCGCTCGGCGCGCCGACACACCCCGCACGCACAGGGTTGTTGTGGATATAGGCGATGACGCGCGCGACACCGTCGGGTTCAACCAGGATCGATTTCGGTCCGCGCTGAAACATCGGGCCGCTACGATCGTAGGAGCGATTCATCACGTTGACGAACGGCGAGTGGACGCGTCGGAGCCAAGAGGCCAGCGAGTGCGTGCCTGCGACGATCGCGAGATGGATGTGATTGCTCATGACCGCGTATGCGAGACAACGCCAATCCGACTGCACGAGCGCCCTACCGAGCAACTGCAAGTAGAAGTGTCGTTCGTCCTCGCCGGTGATGTACCACTCGCGATCGACGAACCGCGAGATGAGGTGATAGACGGCATTCGGCTCGATGCGACGTGGTTCTCGCGACATCGCAATCGTTTAATGCGTCGCCCTGACAATTTGCATCGATGCGGGATGTCCGCACTTCGGACAACAACTTGTACAACTTGCGCCTGACCCCTTCTATATCCTGACCCTTCCACCTCCTACTTCGAGGCATGATGTCCGAACTTCGGACAACAACTTGTGCCGGACCCTTCTCGCCTAGGCGCCACCTCCTACTTCGAGGCAAGATGTCCGAACTTCGGACAACACTTGTACAACTTGTGCCTGACCCCTTCTCGCCTAGGCGGGATGTCCGAACTTCGGACAACAACTTGTACAACTTGTGCCTGACCCCTTCTCCCTCACCCCTTCTCCCTCCTGACCCTTCTCCCTCCTACAACTTGTACAACTTGTGCCTGACCCCTTCTCCCGTGAATCACTACCCGCGCCGAGGAGTTACTGCCTTGATCGGCACCCCGCGTACCGACTAGCGCGTCGCTCCCTCGTGCGCGATGCGGAGCTTGGCGCCGAGGAGGATGCCGGCGGCGCTCAGCAGGATGACGCCGAGCGTGGACCACAGCGGCTTGAGGCCGGCGTCGGCGAACAGCGTGACGACGCCCATGATGACGCCGACGCCGAGGAGTGCGAATGCGTGCTGCAGTTGCTTGCGCTTCGCGATCCATGCGCAGACGTAACCGCCGAGCGCAGCGAGGATCGGCGTGACGCCGAGCTCGAGGAAGTAGAACCAGAACGGCGGGTGGAACGACTTCGGATCACCGAGCGTGCCGCCAAAGATCAGCGTGATCGAGAGAGCGAAGAACGCGGTGACGCCGAGGACCATCGCGATGTAGCCGGCGGCGACGGCAAGGATGCTGCGCCACATGGTCAGCGCTCCACCGCGGCGAAGACTCCGAGTGCGCGATCGGCGAACACGGCGTAGGTGCCGCGCTCGGGGACATGGCACTTCGGGACGAGCACGGTCGCGCCGAGGCGCGTGGCGCGATCGCTCGCAATGGAGACATTTTCGACGATGACGTGCGGCAGCCAGAGTGACATCGGCGCGATCGGCGGGCGCTGGATGATCGCGCTGTCGTCGAGCGTCCAGCCAAGGAGCGTTTGATAGAACCTGTGGGCGGCCGCCACGTCGTCGGCGAGGAGCACGTCGCGGAACCCGGTTTGCGCGGGTGGCGTGAAGCCCGAGCGTGCGGAGAAGAAGCCGCGCTGGGTGTCCATCAGGAATGCGAACCGGCCGCCGTTCGGGTGCGCGGACGGCGGGACGCAGACGGTGCCACCGGCGGCGCGAGTCTTGTCACAGAACGCGTCGACGTCAGCGACGTCGACGTACGGGACCCAGTGCGAGCCGAAGCCCGGTGCGTCAAATGGGACGAGCATCGCGATCGGTTCGTTGTTCGCGATGACAACGTCCTCGCGAATGTTCCAGCCGAACAGTTCGCCGGCGACCGTGCGTGCGTGCGCGAGGTCGGTCGTCATCAAGTCGTGCCAAACGAATCCAGTCATGAGGGCGTTTCCTTTCATGCCATCAGGGACTGGCGAGCGGCCGATCGATCGCAGAATTATTTCGGCTCCGGCGGAGCGGGCCGAGTTTCGAGGGCTTGGACCGCGTCGCCCAGCTCGTCCCGCAGCTGTTTGCGGGCGCGGTGGATCCGGTTGATCGCGGCGCTTTCGGTGGTGCCGAGCACGCGCGCGACGTCGGTCATCGAGAGGTCCTCCCAGTAGTAGAGCTCGAGCGCGAGCTGCGAATCGAGTGGAAGGCGGCCGAGAGCGTCGTGAAGCAGGCGCTCGCGCTGCTGGCGATCGAGGCGCGTCGAGACGCCGGTGCGGAGGTCGGCGAGGCTCGTGTGCTCGGGATCGAAGCGTTCGCGCGCTGTCGAGCGGCGGCCGAACAGGTCGTAGAGCTCGTTGCGCGCGATCGCGAACAGGAACGCGGCCGGGTTGTCGATCGCGTCGCCGCGGCGCGCGGTCTCGAGCAGCTTCAGGAACGTGCGCTGCACGAGGTCGGGGAGCTCGTCGGTTGTCTTGCGCGTGAAGAAGCGCGACACGCGATCCGCGTAGCGCTGGTACAATTCGCGGCCGCCATCGCGATCGCCGCCGGCCCACACGGCAAGGAGCTCCTGGTCGCTGCGCAATCGGCGGCCAGTGTACCATCGCGATCGCGAATGCTTGACGACGAACTCGACCGCCGCTGGGTCGTCGCGGAAGCTGAAGCACGCTTGTTCGGCACGCACGCGGCGGTGCACGTCGGTCGCTTCGAAGTGCGCGGCCGGCTCGGCGCCGGCGGGCTCGGCATCGTGTACGCCGCGTACGATCCCGAGCTCGATCGCGAAGTCGCGATCAAGGTGCTGCGCGATCACGATGCCGGCGTACAACGCGAGGCGCGCGCGATGGCAAAGCTCGCGCACCCGAACGTCGTGCCAGTCTACGAGGTCGGCGTCCACGACGGCCGCGTGTTCCTCGCGATGGAGCGCGTCGCCGGCAAGACGCTGCGCACGTGGCTCCACGACGCGAAGCCCGGCTGGGCCGAGATCGTGCGCGTCTTCGTCGGTGCGGGCAGGGGACTCGCCGCAGCGCACGCGGCCGGCACGATCCATCGCGACTTCAAACCCGAAAATGTCCTCGTCGGCGACGACGGCCGCGCGCGCGTCGCCGACTTCGGCCTCGCGATCACCGGCGAAGATCACGGCGATTACGCGGGAACCGCGGCCTACATGGCACCCGAGCAGCGCAGACAGAAAGAGGGGTCGAACCGATCGGCCTCGATTTCATTTGCGGTCGATCAATACGCATTCGGAGTCGCAATATGGGAAGCGCTTTACGGCGCGCGGCCCGACACGAAACCACAGCTCGTGACCGACTCACCGGTGCCGCGCCGAATCGGACTCGCACTGCAACGCGCGCTCGCGCTGAGCGCGAGCGCGCGATGGCCATCGATGACGGAGCTGCTCGATGTGATCGAGCGGCCACCACAACGCAAGGTGTTGCGCACGATCGCGTGGGCGATCCTGGCGATCGTCATCGCGGCGGTGCTCGTCGCTGCGGTGACGCAGTTCTGGATGTTCCGCGATTGGATGAACGAGGCGCGACGCTGAACGCACTACCGGCTTCGCGCGCGGAAACAGAGGCGAGTCCGGCGCCGGCAAGGCGTTATCGTGATGGCGTGGCGAAAGCGGTGAAGGGGCAACAGCGGAAGCCAGCCGCGCGACGTGCCGTCCGCAAGCGGCCGAGGGCGCACGACGAGCTGTTCGCGCAGTACTGGGATCACCCCGATACCGACACGCTCCGCATCTGGGCCGACGCGCTGATCGTGCGCGGCGATCTGCGCGGCGAGTACATCCAGATGTGTCTCGTCGAGAACGAGTCCGCCGAGCAGCGCGCCAACCGGGTAGCGTTCGAGAAGAAGCACCACACCAAGCTGGCCGTGCCGGCGCGTGAGTTCCTCCGCGAGTTCGTCCTCGGAACGAACGGTCTCGTCGAGCGGGCACGCTGCGAGGCCGATCTGCTCGCCGCGGGCCTGCACGAGATCGAGCAGCTCAACCCGCATTTCATGGTCAGCGTGACGTCCGCCGATGCGAAGGGCGACGCGCTCGCACACTGCTCGCTCGAGCGCATCTATCACGTCAGCTTCGCGTACGGCATGCTCGGCTCGCAGGGTGGTTGCAACATGAAGGACGCAACGCTCGTGAAGATCGCGCCCGCATTGCGCCGCGTGCGCAACCTGTCGCTCCAGTGCACGAGCTACGTCAACAAGTGCTTTACGCCGGCCGCGCTACGCGTCCTCGGCGAGACCGTCGAGTCGCTAGAGCACCTCACCTTCATGTACTTCGATGCCGCCCGGCAGTTCGATCCGACGCGGCGCGGTCTCGCGCCAATCGAGGAGTACGCGGAGGTCATCGCGACGGCACCCGGCTTCAAGAGCCTCCAGGTAGTGTTCATGCGCGGGCTCGCCGATCCGGCGATCCTGTACACGCTGCCAAAGGTCGTCCACGTCGAGACGTCCCAAAAGGACGTGAGCGGTTCGGATGACAGGTTCGACTTACCGGTCACATTCGACGAGATCGAACCTCTCAAGCAGCACCGGCGCTAACCTCACGTGCGCGGTCGCGAGCGCGTAGCATGCGTGCATGCGCAACCTCACCGTCTTCGTGCTCATCCTCATCGCCGTCGTCGCGGCTACTGCTTGCAAATCCGACAAGCCGTCGACCAGCGCCGCGGGCGGCAGTGGATCGAGCGTGACGTCGAGCGAGAAGCCAGCGCCCGCGGTCTCGAACGAGCTCCCCGGCGGCGAGGACTGCCGTTCGACGCAGGACTTCAAGAGCGTCGAGCGCTGTGTCGAGCTCTGCAAGGCAGCGCACGAGAACGCCTGCTACGTCGCCGGCACGAGCTACGCCGACGGTGACAAGGTCGAACGCGACGAGACGAAAGCGTTTCGCAACTTCGAGCTCGGCTGCCGGATGAATTCGGGCACGTCCTGCAAGCGACTCGCGGCGATCTACGCGATTGGCCTCCCGGGCGTGACCGGGTTCAAGGCGAGCGCCGAGCGCGCGGCGTCGACGTACAAGTACGCGCGCGAACGGCTCGTGAAGGAGTGCAGTCGGAAGCAGGCACTGCCGTGCAGCGAGCTCGCCGGCATGTTCGAGGAGGGCTTGGGCGGACCCGTCGACAAAGCGCTCGCAGCGACTCATCGCAAGCAAGCGTGCGAGCTCGGCGTGAAGGCTGATTGCACGTGAGTCAGCGATGACATTCGTCGGGCGCCCGTGCGCGGTGTTATAGGGACGAATGAAAATCTGGGCGCTGGGTGCACTCGTGGCGGTGACGTGCGCGGTGGGTTGCAAGGCGAAGGACAAGCCCCCAGCGACGGGATCCGCAGCGACACCGGTCGCGAGTGGAAGCGCGAGGGCTGCAACGCCCGACGCCGGCGCAGTTGCGGCGGCGCTCGAGCGATCACCGCTGCAGCAAGTGCTGCGCGAGATCCGCGACGACGGCACGTGGAGCAAGGAGACGGCGCTACACGCATTCGCGGGCGCGTTCGGTGACCTGCCCGGCGTCAAAGCTGCAACGGGACCCCGACCCGAGATCGAGCTGACCTGCATCGCAGCACGGATGCTGCAGAAGTATTGGTCCGCGATCACACCCGAACAGCGCGCTGCCGCAAATGCGCTGCTCGGACGGAAGCTGGGACCGGATCTCGCGAGCGTCTATGCACCCACGGATACCGTGTATGCGTCCGCTGGGCTCGGCAGTTATTCCGACGATCGCGAGCAAAGCCAAACGAACACCGTCCGCGATACGGCGCTCGCGATCGAGATCGCCGAGTACGAGGGGATGATCAAGGGCGTCATCGACCGGCTGTCCGGCTTGACCGGCCGCAATCTGCCGCTCCGCATTAGCGTCGAGCTCGGCGACGTACAGCCTCCATCAACCGTGGCGGCGCTGTTCGCGGACTACGAAGACGTCGGTAAGGAAAACAATGGGCGCGGCATGGGAGCCGCGAACGAGTGCATCATGATGATCTACCCGATCGGGCGCAAACTCGGCATTCACTCGAAGGAGCTCGCGGCGGCTCTCGCCCACGAGACTTGGCACTGCTTTCAGGCCACGATACTTGGGGGTGCACGCTACAAGTCGGCGGCACCATGGATCATCGAAGGCCAGGCGATGTGGGTCGGCGAAGCCTATGCGGCCGGTAGCCAGCTGGAAGTCACCGTCCGTCACTGGAAAGAATATCTGCTCGAGGCGGTCGATTCGAAGCCAGTCTTCGCGCGGAGCTACGATGCCATCGGGTTCTACGCGCACCTGGAGGATGAGGGGGTCAGCGTCTGGCCGCGGCTCGGCAAGATGATGGAAGCCGGCGACAACATTCGCGCGTTCGACATCGGAATCGCCGGCACGAAGGCGCTCACGAGCTTTGGCGCGAGCTTTTTCCTCGACCCGCGACCGACGAAGCAGTTCACGATGACGAGCTCGCCCGGCAGACCACCCGGCGTCGTCGTACCGCGGAAGAAGTTCACGCTCGGCAACGGCGACACGGCCGAGGTGCTCGCTCGACAACGCGCGACGAATGACTTCGCGGAGGTCGACGTCTCGACTGACGTGCTCACCGTTGGTGCCTTCGGTCACGGAATCCTGGGTGACATGGCAGGCCCGGTCCACGAGCTATCCGCCGGGACCCGGTCGTTCTGTGTGAAGGCGCCGTGCAAGTGTCCCGATGGCTCGACACCGATCGAGAAGCTCACGCCGCTCAGCGCGAAGTCGCGGATCGCCGTCAGCGGTGACGCGCTCGCGGGCAGCCGCGCAACGATCACGGCGTACTCGATGGAGGAGTTCTGCAAGGGACCTAAGCCGCCGGACCGGCGCAAGTGGCAAGGCGTCTGGCACAGCACGAAGTACCGGACGATCAGTGGAACGTTCGAGCTCGATGCGACGATGACGAGCACCAAGATCACGGGCGTCGTCTCGATCGACAATTCGAAGTGTGTGTCGGGAGGCGCGGTCGAAGGTGTGATCAACGCAGGGACCGTGAAGTTCGGAGTCGTCGAAGCGTCAGCACGCGTCGACTGGACGGGGAAAATCTCGGGGGACAAGATGGCAGGCGAGTTCGCAGCCAAGGGCTGCGGCGAGGACGTTGGCACTTGGTCCGCAGCGCGCTGAGGTTCGAGCAACCGCGCCTCCTTCAATGGCAAAGCTGATGCAGAGCTGATGCCTACCTGCACGAGCTGTGAGGGGCTGAGGATCGACCCATGATCGACCCATGAATACGAAGCCGAAAGGCCGGCTCGCGAATCGCCGCGTCGAGATCAAGCTCTTCGTTCCGAAGACCTGGTCACTTAGCGTTCGTCGTCACGCCCGCGCCCCACCACGTCACGGTGCCCTGCTCGACGAGCGTGCCGGCCCCGGTCGTCAAGTCGATCAGGACGAACTTCCGGCTGTTCGTGAAGCCGTAGACCGAACCGTTCC
>JALZOJ010000066.1 GCA_030857175.1 Myxococcota bacterium
ATACGGAGATCGTCCTCGCGTACACGCCATCGCCGCTGCAGCGCTCCGGTCCGCAGACTCATATGTGGGTCGCCGAGTGGCAAGCGGTGCCGTGGGTCGGCATCACGACCGGCAACGATGGACTCGATGCGCGCGGCGGCGTCGCGCTCGGCAAGTATCGCTTCACCGTCGAGGGCAAAGGCTGGACGATCTCGAGCAACGCGTTCGAGGTCGTGCCCGGTGGCGTCGCGGCGGGCACCATCCAGCGGACCGGCGGCAACGTTCGCGTTCCGGCGCAGTGGCACGCGCCGAAGGGCTGGCGCTTGATGGACATGAGCTTGAGGTCGAACCAGCCGGTGCCGATCCGCTCGCAGACCGTGACGCTCACGCTACGAAACGGGGCCACCGCGCTGTCGTCCGAGGTCGTCACGACCGATGCGATGGGCATCGCGAGCGTTGCGGATATCCTGGCGGCAACCTCGGTCCAGATCACCGACCGGTTCGGGAACACCTTCACTACGCCGATACCGTAGTTCGCCGCTCACCACACTCGTGATGGAGCGTTGACGCTCCGGTGGAAGTGACGCCAAGGATCCCACGTAGTTAGCCGTGGATCTGCCTTTGCACAATCCTCGGGCGTGCGTTCCTTCGTGTTCCTCGCCGCTGTCGCCGTTGCCGGCACCTGGGTGGCGGCGCGACATCTGCCACAGGGCGAGGCGCACGCCGAGTCGGTCGAGAAGCAAGTCCGCACGCAGGAAGTGCAGAGCGTCTCGATCGACACGCCGGCTTCGCGTCGCGACGAGCGCCGGCTTCCGATCTCGGAGCTGCGCATGCTACTGACGACGAAGCCCGGTGAGCTGCTCGACGTTCAGAAGCTCGAGACGGATCGCATGGCGATCGAAGCGACGCTCGTCGCGCGTGGTTTTCTCGCGGCGCGCGTCGCGCCCGCGTCGGTGACGTTCGCGAAGAACGGTGGCGCGTACGTCGTGTTCGATGTCGAGCGCGGCCCGATGTATCGCCTGCGGTCGATCCGAGTCACGGGCCCGGGCGAAGCGGATGCGGGCGTCGTGACACTCTCGGCGGGCGACGATGCGGTTCGCTCGCGCATCGAGCGCGCGCGCCAGACGCTCGCGGAGACCATCACGCATCGCTCGACGAAGTCGCGCGTCGAACTGCGCCTGCATGAAGACCGAGCGACCGCGAGCCTCGATGTCGAGCTCGCGACGGCCGAAGTCATCGTGATGCGTCAGTCGCTGCTTTCCCGCTGAGCTATGCTCGTGCCGTGGGAACGGTCGACCAGACGATGCCAGCCCTGTTTTCGGGCGGCGGCAGCGGTGACACGTTCACACCGCTCGCGCAGCTCGGCGCGGGTGCGGACGGAACGGTCGTGCTCGCGCGGCGTGGCGAGCGTCTCGTCGTCGTTCACCAGCTGACGTTCGGACCGGAGTCGCCGCGCTGGGCGGATCTCGAGCTGCGCGTGCGCGCTCTCGGTGCCGTCGACAATCCGGCGTTGCGCGTCGTCATCGCGCTCGAGCCATTGCCGCCGAGCGTCGTGCTCGAGGGCGACAGCTTCCCGCCGTTCGCCGAGCTGATCGAGCAGACGACGGTCGACCTCGCGCGCGCGCTGCGCGTCCTCGTCGAGCTCGGGCGCGCACTCGCGGCCGCACATCACGTGGGCGTGTTTCACGGGCACGTGCATCCGTGGTCCGTCTGGATCGGCACGAATGACCGGCCGCGCCTCGAGCTCGCGCAGCTGCGGACCCGCACGATGCAGCACGAGTGGGTCACGCGCTGTCGTGCACCGGAGCTCGAGGACGTCGCCGCGGCCGATGCAGCCGCGGATGTCTATGCGATGGGCGCGCTGATGCAGCTCGCGATGACGACCGCGGGCCGCCAGCTCGACGACCAGGTCTACGCGATCGCGAAGGACGCGATGCAAGCGGATCCCGAAGCGCGCCCGTCGATGATCGAGCTCGTCAAGCGCATGCACGCGACGCTCGCGCACATCTCGACGAACGGGCGGCCGACGCAGCCGACGATGACCGCTGCGCGCCCCATGACGAACGATCCCATGGCGATCGACGCGCAGGCGCCGCGCCCGGCGATCGGCGCGAGGATTGGTCGCTACGAGCTCGTGCGCCAGCTCGGCATCGGCGCGATGGGCGAGGTGTGGGAGGCGAAGGACACGGCGACCGACCTCGCCGTCGCACTCAAGCTGCTGAGGCCCGAGATCGCGCGCGACGCCGAGCTTCTCCGCCGCTTTCGTAAAGAGGCACGCGTGCTGGCGCGGGTTGGCAGCCCGTACATCGCGAACATCCTCGACGTCAACGAGGACCGCGGCCTGCACTACCTCGTGCTCGAGCTCGTCGCGGGCGGTAGCGTCGGCGGCGCGCTCAAGCGGATCGGCAAGGTCACCGAGCGGCTCGCGCTCGGCATCATCGGTGATGCGTGTCGCGCGCTCGCGGAGCCACACCGGCTCGGCATCGTGCATCGTGATCTCAAGCCCGACAACATGATGTTCGTGCGGCCCGGCATCGAGCTCGAGACCGCGCCGGTCGGGCAGCTGATCAAGCTCGGCGATTTCGGCATCGCGCGCATCGAGGAGGCCACCCCCGACGGTGCGACGCGCGAAGGCACCGTTCTCGGCACGCCCGAGTACATGGCACCCGAGCAGTGTCAGGGCACGGTGGTCACGCCGGCGACCGATGTCTACGCGCTCGGGTGTTGCCTGTTCGGGCTGATCGCCGGGCGCACGCCGTTCATCTCCGTCGACGATAACCAGATGGGCGTGATCCTCCAGCATCTCAAGGAGCCGCCGCCGCGCCTCGATGCGGTCATGCCCGATGCGTCGCGCACGGTCTCGGACTTGATCGAGAGGTGCCTCGCGAAGGATCCGAAATCGCGGCCGGCAGATGCGGCGGAGCTGTTCGCCACGGTCGAGCAGATGTCCGAGGGCTCGTCGGTGCTGATGGCCGCGCATCCCGCGCCGCCGATCGTGCGCGAGTCGCTCGTGCAGACGTACGCGCTGTCGTGGGACCTCGCGGCATCGCCCGAGCAGCTGTGGCCGTTCGTGTCGAACACCGAGAAGATGAATCGCGCGACCGGCCTCGCACCGGTGCGGTTCGAGATCGAGTCCATGGGGCAGGTCGCGTCGACGACCGGCAATCAAAAGATTTCGGGCATCGCGCTCAAGTGGCGCGAGCATCCGTACGAGTGGGTCGAAGGCAGCCGTCACGTCGTGCTGCGCGTGTTCGAGAAGGGCGTGCTGCGCTGGTACATCGCCGAGGTCAAGCTCGAGAAGCTGCCGAGCGGCGGCACCCGCCTCTCGAACACGATCCGGCTCGAGCCGCGCGGCATGCTCGCGCGCGTGCTGTCGCGCTGGGAGATCGGCGTGAAGTACAAGCGCCGGCTCGACGCCGTGTATCGCCGGCTCGATCGCATGCTGTCGGCGGGCGTGCGTCCCGAGATCGATCCGATCGATCCCGAGGTCGTGATCCCTGCGGCCGCGCGCGCGAAGATTCAAGAGACCAGCGACAAGCTCATGACGCTCGGCGTGGAACCGCGCGCCGTCGAGGCGCTCGCCGCGTACTTGACGAGCGCGTCGGATCAGGACGTCGCGCGGATCCGCCCGCTCGAGCTCGCGGCGAAGTTCGCCGTGCCCGAAGACGCGATGATCGAAGCGAGCCTGCACGCGGCGAAGGCCGGCGCGCTCTCGATGGTGTGGGACGTGATCTGCCCCTCGTGTCGCATCCCGTCGAGCGTCGTCGAGTCGCTCGCGAAGATCGAAGAGCACGCTCTCTGCAAGACATGCAACATCGGCTTTGGCGTCGACTTCTCGCGCGCGATCGAGCTCGCATTTCGCGCGGCGCCGGATGTTCGCAACGTCGAGACGCGCACGTTCTGCATCGGCGGGCCCGCGCACTTCCCGCACGTCGCGGCGCAGGTGCGGCTATCACCCGGCGAGCGGTTCGCGCTGTCGCTCTCGCTCACGCCCGGCTTCTATCTCGTGCGCAGTCCGCAGCTGCCGCGCGTGCACGAGCTGCGCGTCGTGGGGCAGGGCGGCGTTCGGCGCCACGACATCCTCCTCGGCGAGCGCAGCGACACCGCCACGCTGACCGCCGGCGATCAGCTGCTGACGATCGTGAACCCCGAGCAGCGCGAGATCCTGCTGCGCGTCGAGCGCGCCGGCGATCGCGCGCACGCACTCACCGCCGCGCGTGCGATGGCGACGGCGGCGTTTCGCGAGCTGTTCCCCGATCAGGCGCTCGCGCCCGGGCGCTTGATGTCGGTCACGCAGGTGACGCTGCTCGTCGCGCAGCTCGACGATGCGCAGACGCTGTTCCGCGATCTCGGCGACAGCAAGGCGTTCCCGGTCGCGTCGCGGTTCTTCGACAAGATCGGCGTGCTCGCACGCGAGTACGGCGGCTCGCTCGTGAAGACGTTCGGTGGGCTCGCGATCGCCGCGTTCGAGCGCCCGGGCCCGGCCGTCGAGGCGGCGCTCGCGCTGCAGTTCGCCGTCGACATCGACACGCTGACGAACGGACTGTCCGTGCGCGTCGCGGTGCATCGCGGCCCGATGATGGCGCTCACGCAGGCCGGCCGGCTCGACTACTTCGGGCAGAACGTGGAGCTGGGGCTCCAGGTCGCGGGCGCGACGCCGCCGGCCGTCGTCTCGATCACGCAGGCGGTCTGTCAGGACCCCGCGGTCGCCGAGCGCTTGCACGAGATTCCCGATCAGCTCGGCATGTTTCCACTGCCGGGCAACAGCTGGGTGCTCCACATCAAGCCGAAGCGCGGCGACATCCGCGCGCTACCCTCGAAGGTATGATCGAACGCGCGATCACCGTCGACGACGCGCTCGTCGAGGCCTTCGTCCGCTTGCAACCGCAGCTCTCGGGCTCGCCGGTCGCAGATCGCGCGGCGCTCGAAGCGATCGTCGCGCAGCCGGGCTGCCGCCTGCTCGTCGCGCGCGACGCCGGCCGCATCGTCGGCACGCTGACGCTCACGCTCTATCGCATCCCGACGGGTTACTCGGCGCGCATCGACGACGTGATCGTCGACGACGCGGCGCGCGGCAAGGGCATCGGACAAGCGCTGTCGATCCACGCGATCGAGATCGCGCGCGAAGCGGGCGCGAAGGCGATCTCGCTGACCTCGCGGCCGTCGCGCGAGGCCGCGAACCGCCTCTACGTGCGGCTTGGCTTCGAGCGCATCGAGACGAACATCTATCGCTTGCGTCTCTGAACACGGCGCCGCACGAGCAAGAGCGACGCGCACATCACCTCGATCGCTTGCGCGGGGGTCGCGATCGTCGCCTGCCCGCGCTGTGTCAGCGAGCAGGGATGATCGCCATCGCTTGGATCGACACGAGCAACTCGGGACCAATGCCCGTTACCTGGTTTACGACGATCGTTCTCGATGTCGTAGGTGGATTCTTCGGGAATATCTCCGTACGCACCTTGGAAACAATAGGGCTGTATTCGGGCCTGGTGATGTACGTCCAGCAGGCCACGATGTCTTGTAGCGAGCCCCCCGCAGCTTTCATCGCCAGGTCGAGGTTGTGCCAGACCCGACGGACCTGTCCTTCCGGATCGCCCTGGGCGATGATTTTGTTGTCTCCATCCATCGACACCTGCGCCGAGATGAAGACCATTTGGCCAACCCTAATCACGGATGACGCGGCCGGAGAGGTATTACTGATTCCCGCCGGATTCAGATACTGCCTGGATTCGGGCTCCCTCGGTTCGACTCGCGGACGAGCCCCGCAGCTCATGGTAGCCACAGCGACAATGAGAGCGAGGGACCGAAGGGTCGACGAGTACGTCATTGCCGCGACCTCATCACGCGAAACGTTGCAGATCAAGGGATGATCTACCAGCCGCGAAACATGTGGGGTCCTGTCCTGGTCGTCGCCGCGCTCGCAGCCTGCGGCAAGGCGGATCCGCCGGCGCCCACACGTGTCGAGAACGACCCCGAGGAGCGCTGCGATCCGAAGGAGACGCGCGTCTGCGTCGGCTCTCGCGTGGTCGCGTGCGAGGACGGCAAGCTCGGGCGCGCGCTGCGCCAGTGCAGCGACACGTGCCGCAAAGGCCAGTGTGTCGGGCAGTGCGCCGAAGGTGCGGAGCTGATCTACGTCGTCGACTCGCACGATCGGCTGCTCTCGTTCGATCCGCGCAAGCTGCCCTCGGATCCGTTCAAGCAGATCGGCGTGATGAACTGCGACGCGAGCGGCTCGCCGTTCTCGATGTCGGTCGATCGCGGCGGGACCGCATGGGTGCTCTACACCGGCGGCGAGATGTTCGAGGTCTCGACGATCGACGCGAAGTGCAAGCCGTCGGGTTTCAAGCGCGACGGGAGGCGCACGTTCGGGATGGGCTTTGTCACCGACGTCGCCGGCGGCAAGAGCGAGAAGCTGTACGTCGCGGCGAACGACGGCTCGCACGACCTCATGACGATCGACACGACGCAGGACGAGCCGACGGCGACGTTCGCGGTGAAGCTGCCGCAGACCTCGCAGCATCCCGAGCTCACCGGCACGAGTGAGGGGCGGCTGTTTGGCTTCTTCCCGTCGTCGAGCGACGCGTCGTTCGTGCAGGAGATCGATCGCAAGAGCGGCTCGTTCATCGGCACGAAGTGGGAGCTCGGCGACCGGCTCGGGCTCGTCGAGGCGTACGCGTTCGCGCACTGGGGCGGCGTGTTCTACATCTTCGTGACGTCGGGTGCGTCGACGGTGCGCGCGGTCGATCGGCGAACCGGTGCGTATCAGCTCGTGCTCGATAATTTGCCTTATCGGATCACCGGCGCGGGCGTCTCGACCTGCGCGCCAGAGCGCGATCAGGCGAAGGCCGCGCCGGGACCGACGTAGCGCATCGGTGAATCTCTTTTCGAAGGTGCACGCCGTTGCACCGACGCTCGGTGTCGCGGCTCTCACCTCGGTGGTTATTGCCGCGTGCTCCTCCGCCGGTAGCCTCGATCATGAAGCCTTTCAGCCGAGAAGCCGTCGTGGATCGCCGCCAACCTAACATTCGGTGGACCGCCATCATCGCAGGCTCCGTGCTCGCGCTCGGGCTCTGGAACCTGTTCAACTTCTTGTTCATCGGAGGCGCACTGACCGCCATCGATCCGGACGAGCTCGACAATGCGCGAGCGATGGGCATCGGCACGGGCATCGGCTCCGTGCTCGCTCCGCTGATCGCGATGTTCATCGGCGGCCTCGTCGCCGGCCGTCTCGCATCGCACTACGACCGCAAGGTGGCCGCGGGTCACGGCGCGCTCGTGTGGGCGATCACGTCGGTCGTTGGCCTCACCATCATGGCCAGCGTCGCGGGTAACTTCTTCGACAAGGGCGCGTCGGCTGCGCACGCGAACATGGCCGCGTCGGCGCCGGCGCCTGGCACGGCGGACTACATCGACGATCAGGTGCGCCTGATCAACCAGCACCTCAAGTCGCAGTCGGCACCGACGATCGAGACCGAGGACTTCCTCGACGCCTCGCGCTACGCCGCTGGCGATGGAAAGGGCGTCAACAAGGTCGCGTTCGTCTCGCGCCTCGACGCGAACACCGAGCTGTCGCGCCCCGAGGCCGAGTCGGTGATCGCGTTCATGGGTGAAGGCTCGCCCGACGTGATCGTGTCGGCCCAGCAGCTCGCGCTGCATCGCCACCAGGCGATGGAGGCGGCCGAGAAAACTGGCAACGGGATGCTCGGCGCGGGTGTTGGCCTGTTCCTTTGCCTCGCGACGGCGGTCGGCGGCGCGTTGATCGGTTCGCGGCTGCTCGACAAGCGCAATCGCAACCACGACCGCCCCGACACCATTCCGGGTCAGCCCGTCACGCACACGACCGCGCCGTATCCCACGACGTCACCGGTCGTCGAGACCAACCCGAACCTCCGTCGCGACCGCAACGAGTAGCGCATGGAGACGCAGTGGGGCCCGGAGTTCGTCACCGATCCGACAGCAGCGTCCGAGCTGCCGGTCGATGACGTGCAGACCGAAGACGAAGACCTGGATCTCGCGGCACCGCCCGCGTCAGATCCAGCCGCGAACGAGATGCGGGAGCAGTTGGTGCGCCGGCTCTTGCCGGTGCTCGACGACCTCGACTGCACGATCATGGTCGCGCAGGAGAATGGCGAGGCGCCGTCGATTGTCGAGGGCACGCAGCTCGTGCGCCGTCAGATCGCCGACATCCTCGAGGGCTACGGCATCAAGCCGCACTGACTACTTCATCTTGAGCGACTGGCACATCTTGGCGATCGCCGGGATGTCGCCCTTCGCCTTGCCGCCCTTCTTCATCGGGTACACGCGCGCGTTGCACGTGAGCGAGACCTCGCCGATCGTCTTCTGCGCGCGCACGAGGTAGTCCTCGCGGCCCTTGTACGAGCTGTTCTCGATCGCATAGGCCCAGCCGTCGGCGGACTCTTCCTTGAACACGACGTCGGTCGGCGCCTTGATGTCGGTCTCGCTTTTCATCGCTTCCTCGAGCGTCTGCTTCTTCGACGCCTTCGAGACCGAGACGCTCGGCGCGAACACGCGTCCTTCGCCGCCGACATCCTGGTGATACGCGAACTCGACGTCGTACTTCGATTCGACGGAGCTCTTCTTCATCCCCTTCGGGAGCTGGATCGTGAACGTGACGCCGTCGTTCGTTCCCTCGAACGTCTCGAGCGGCTGCTCGTTCCAGTGTGTGGGGCCGCCGCCACCGCATGCGGCGACGAGGAGGAGAGAGAGCGCGATTCGCATCGCGCGACTCTACTACGACGGTTCGCGGCGGATCGGAATCAGTGCCGTCGGACGGTGGCGTTCGTCTTCCCTCGGCATCGTGAATCGACGGTGACCGGAGTCGCGCCACCACGCCGCCCACCGCTCGGCGGCGGTCTCGCGCTCGCGGCGGGGCAGGTCGTAGTGATAACCGAAGTATTCGCCCGTGAGCCGGCGGAGGTCGTGGATCGCGGTCTCGCGGATCGTGTCCTCCTTGTGTGTGAGGCCCTCGATCAGCCACTCGATGCGGTGCTTGCCGCGCGAGGTCTCGTGCCAGCGGCGCCACTTCTTCTCCGACGGGCCGAAGTCCTGCGCGGTCAACGTCGAGAGCGCCTTGCGTGCGAGGTCTCCACCGCGATCGGTGCGCTCGATGACGCCGATCAGATCGGGAATCGCGTCGGTGTCACGCAGCTCGACGATCGCGGCGGTCGCAGCGCTCACGACCTCGGGATCGTTCGAGTGCACTGCGCGGCGCGCGCGCACGAGTGCGGTGCCGAGGTCCGCCATCGGATAACCGGCGAGGGCTTCGATCGCGCATGCACGAACACCGAAATCTTGATCGAACAGCCGCTCGGCGAGCGCGTAGACCGCGTTGCGCGGCCGCAGCTCGGTCACGCACACGGTCGCGTAGAAGCGAATGTCACGCTGCGGCGCGCCCATCTTCTCGATCAGCAGCTCGGATGCCGCGGTGCCGAGGTGAATGACGAGCTCGAGCAGCCCACCGTACTGCGAGGCACGTAGCGGCCGGCCGACGACGTTGAACCGATCGATGCGCAGCTTGCCGGGAAATCGATTCACGAGCTGCGCGACCGTCTCGTTCGCGCGCTCGACCGCCTCGGTGATCGCCTCGCCGGTCGTGCCTTCCGCACCGAGCTCGATCGCGTCGAGCAGCATCTCGATCGGACGCGGCGGATCGGCCTCGATCGACAACTCCATGCCTTGCTCGAAGCTCGGCGCTGAACCGCGCGACGGCGCCGTCCACTTGCCGGTGTCTTGATGCCGGCCGATGCGCTTGGTGTCGATGCCCTCGGCGTCGATCTCGACGACGGGCGGCTCGGTCGGCGCGCGAAAGCCGGCCGACTTGCTCTTCACGATCAGCCGCGCGATCGCGTCAGACGCAGCGGTCGCCATCGGCAAGAGCTCGGTGACGTCGGCGAGCCGGATGTCCGAGTGGACTCGGTGCGCGACGACGATCGCGACGACACGCTCGCGAATCACGATCGGCAGCAGCAGCGCCGACGGCGGCATCACACCGCCCATGCGCAAGACCATCGCGTCGATGCCCGGATCGTTCGAGACCAGCGAGCCGATGTGCGCCTGGTGATTCGAGACGACCGTGCGAAACGGCGAGAGCGCATCGAGCGGGATCAGGACCGTGTTGATCGCGGTCGTGTCGAGGCTCTGCTCGGCGAGCGCGACGCGACCGATCGCCGCGCCACCTTGCACGGTCAAGAGGCCCGCCCAGCGCGCGCGCGATCGGACGGCGCGCAGCAGCGTGAGGAACACCGTGTCGCGATCCTCGGCGACGGCGAGCGCTTCGCGCGCACTCACGATCGTCATCGGTGTCTCGCGGCCCTCCGTCGCGATCGGCGCGGTCGGCGGGCGCTTGAGCGCGCGCATCTTGATGCGCTCGGGCTTCGACGTCCCTGTATCGGTGACGTGGCTCGGCACACCAGTGCTCGGCGTGCGGAACGTGATCTTCGCGGGCACCTCGTTCGCCGGCACGATGATGATCGGCTGCGTGACCTCGTCGTCGGCGGCGTGGATGCCTCCCCTCGGCGTCACCGCCTCGGTGCGCGCGGTGCTCGGCACGACACCGAGCTTGGTCGATGTGCGGCTCGCCCGAATCTCGACTTCCTCGATCGTCGTGTCGACGACGTCGGTGGTCTCCTCGGTCGTGAATTCGCTGGTCGTGAATTCGCCGGGCGGTGGCGTCGCGACCTTCTTCAGCTTGATCTGCGCGACCGGCGTCGGCGTCAGCGTTCGCTGCGTCTCGGCGCCGGCGCGCGGCTGCGGCGTCGCGAGCGAGTCGATGATGACGCTCTTCGCGCGACCGACCGGCGCCAGCGTGTTGTCGGTGTCGAGCGAGCGCGCGAGCGTGCTGAAGCGCGCCGGCGGATCGAGCCCGTACGCGGTCGCGTAGATCATGTGCCAGCGATACTCGGGTGCGATCAGCGGCTGGATCGGCCGGTCGAGCGCGTCGGCGAGATCCTCGAGCTCGGTCAGCTCGAGCGGCGGGCACACGAGGACGCGCACGGCTTCACCGTCGAGCGCGAGTGGCACGGCGCGAAACCGCTGCGCGAGAGTCTTGTCGAGGAGCGCGATCGCCTGCGCGTCGATCTCGGCCGCCTCGTCGCGCGCCGCGGGCGGGAGGCCCGATGCGAGCGCGAGATATTGCGTGAGCCGATCCTCGGGGATCAGGCTCATCTCGAGGAGGATCGTGTCGAGGCTGCCGCCGTAGATCACTTGGCGCTGGAACGCCTTCTCCATGCGCTTGACGCCGACGAGGCCGTCACGCACGAGGAGGGAGCTCAAACGCGAGGGCATCGTCTACGCCCGGATCACGTACGTCCCAGCGATCCAGTCATGGAGTCCGCGCTTCTCGCTGTCGAAGCCCATCCACAAGAACCCTAAAAACAGCGTCGCTACACCGGCGAGGTAGCCCGCGCAGCGCGCGATGCAGCGTGCGGGCGAGGGCCGCTCGCCGTAGACGTCGATCACGCGCAACTTGAACAGCCGCATCCCGAGCGTGCGCCCGAGGATGATGTGAAAGACGAGCAGGTATGTCATGCCGATGCCGGTGAACAACACGAAGGCCATCAGCAGCGCCGGATCGGTGGCGAGCACGAGGTCGATCCATAGATCCACGTCGAGGAGCCGGATGTTCGACGGCGGCAAGTGCACGCCGCCGATCTTGCTGACGATCAGCGTGATGATCAGCGACACCGGGATCACGATCGCGAGATCGACGATCGCCGCCGCGAACCGACGCCAGAACCCGACGACGTAGACCGTCGGTGCACCACGCGCGCTCGGCCGCAACTCGGGCGCGCTCGCGCGCACGGGCGGATCGATGGCCTGTGAACGGCCATCGGTCGGGTCCCGCAGAAGGGACGGCTCCGTCGTTTCCGACATCGACACGTTTGTAGCGTGGCGCTGCGAGGAAACGCAAATATGCGGAAAGCTTAACGGGGGCGTGCGGCGCTTGTATAAATGCCGCGCGCCATCAGGGACCGCTCGTTCCTCGCACGCGCCTCGTAAACCGCGGTCCGCGCAGCGCGAATCGCCTCGTCATCGGGCGCAGCTAAGGCCGCGAATTCGATCAGCTCGCAGGCAAGTCGCGGGTCCGTGCATGCTCGTGCCCGGTCCGCGAGCTTCGCGGCGCCGCCGGCAAGGTCTGCTAGCTCGCGTGCGAGGGCCGCGTCGGTCGGTGGCTTGAGGTGTGCCGGGTTGCCGTCCCACCAGCCGGCGTACAGGCGGTACAGGTTGCGGACCACGAACTCGGGCTCGTCGTAGACCGGCGCGAGGTACGGCCGCTTCGTCAGCTCCGGATCGGGGCGAACCGCGTGCAGGATCTCGTCGAGCCGCGCGCCGCGATTGAGGAGCGTCAGGACCTGATCGACGAGCGACTCGAGGTAGCTCGCCGTCTCGTCGAGCGCGCGGTGGACCTCGGCCGCGCCCCAGATCGGAACGCCGTGGCCCGGGCACAACACCTCGGCGCCGCGCTGGTCCATCGCGCGCAGTGCGGCGGCCCACTCGCGCGGGAACCGCTGCACCTTCTGCGGATTGCCGCAGTTCGGCGAGGCCCAGATGAACATGTCGCCGGTGCAGAGCACGCCGTCGGAGAACACCCACGTGTGATCGTCGGTCTCGCCGAGCGCGTGCACGAGCTCGAAGCGCCGGCCGCCGACGTCGAGCGTGCGTGCGGTGCCGTAGGTCTCGTCGGGTGCGCGAAACTCACCCGGAAACTGCGCGTCGGTCTGGAACTGCCGCTTGTTGATCGCCGTGTTGTAGCCCTGCGTGAGCTTGTAGCGCTCGAAGCGGCGCACGACGGCCTCGTGCGCGATCACGCGAACCGGTCCGTTCTCCTTCTCGTAGTGCTCGACGCCGAAGCAGTGATCGACGTGACCGTGCGTCCAGATCGCCGTGTGTGCGGGCGCCGTCACCGCTTCGCGCAACACGCGCCGCGTCTTGTCCGCGAGCAGGAAGCTGCCGGTGTCGACGAGGACGATGCCGTCGTCGGTCGTGAACGCGGTGACGTTCGCGAAGCTCAAGACGAAGTGCGCGCCGGCGCCGACCTGCTCGACGACGAACAGCGGCTGCATCGGATGTGCGGCATCGATCTGCGTCGTGCCGGAGAGGAGATTCCCGGAGAGCTCGCGCAGGGTCACGACGACAGCTCTTGCGCGCGCGTGAGGTCGACGCGCACGCCGATCTCGCAGATCCGCGCGCCCTCGAGCACGAACAGCACGGCGCCGCCGAGGGACTTCTTCTGGTCGCCGTCGAACCACGTGCCCGTGTAATGCGCGACGGCGCCGCGCGGCAGCGGGCGGATCTCGTGGAGCTCGAACGTCGCGCCGGCGAATCGCTCGAACGTCTGCACGGTGTACGCGCGAAACGCCGCGCGTCCCTCGATGGTCTCGCCGCTGCTCGGGAGCCGATACACGACGTCCTCGGTGCAGACCTCGACGAGCGCGTCGAACTCGCGCGCCTCGAGGTGCGCGAAGTACGAACGAATCGTCTGCTCCTGTTCGGCGCTGAGGCGCGGTAACGCCAGGATCGAGCCGACGCGATCGAGCAAGACCTCGCTCGTGCACGGCTTCGCGAGCGCGAACGCGAGACCGTGCTGCGCGATCTGCTCCTCTTTCACCGGCCACGATGTGAGGAGGCCGATCGGGCTCGGCTTCGCGAGCTCGACGAGTGCGTCGATGTGCTGCCAGCTCACGGCCGGATCGCGCGAGTCGACCATGAGGTCCGCGATCACGAGATCGAAGCCGGCGCGTTCGAGCTCTGCGCGCGCGATCTTGTTGCGCGGCGCGACCGCGACGCCAAAGCCATATGACTCGAGCAAGAGCGCCAGCATCTCCAGCGAATCGGAGTCGTCCTCGACGATCAGCAACTGCGGTGGCACGCGGCCACCCTAGCATCGATCGTGTACGCTCGATGTGAATGCGAGCGCTTCTGATCCTGGTCGTAGTGGTCGGTTGCAAGTCGTCGAAGGAAGCGCCGGCGTCGGCGCCGCTCCCGACGCAGCCGGCCGACGCCGCCGTCGCGATCGATGCCACCGAGCTCGCGCCGGTCGTCATCCCCGAGACCGCGCCCGCGCGCAAGATGTGGGTCCCGCGCATCGACGACGCGGCGACCTTCGAGGCGTACTCGAAGCAGATCGGAAACGAGCGCTTCTCGAAGTTCGTGATCGATCTCGACACCGACGCCATCTACTACTTCGACGTCTCGGTCTATCCCGTCCACAAGGACTTCATCTTCGGCGCGCTCTACAAGAAGCCGAAGACGAAGGAAGCGGTGCGCGTCTTCGATCGCAACTACGGCGCGAACAAGACCGACTTCATGATGTGCTACCTCGTCCATCACCTCACGCAGGACATCTGGACGCTGGCGTTCTGGGACGGTGACCTCGCGAACACGGATCACGTCCGGCGCGCGTACAAGCGCATGCGCGAGTCGTTCTATCTGGGCGCGACGGTGAAGTACCGCCCAGACTCGAACTTCCAGGAATCGATCGCGAAGAAGCTCGGCGACGTCCCGTACATCCTCAACGATCAGCTGTACAAGCTCGCCGACTACGTCGCGTTCAACAAGGGCACCGCCGTCGGCACGCTCCGCATCGTTCCCGACGTGCCGGAGTCCGAGCTCGTGTTCGCACCCGACGAGATCGTGATCCTGCCGAAGACGCTCAGCGACATCACGCCCGTCGCCGCCATCATCTCCGAGACGTTCACGTCGCCGCTCGCACACGTCAGCTTGCGCGCGAAAGGGTGGGGCATCCCGAACGTCGGCCTGCGCGGCGCACAGACCAAGTACGCCGACCTCGCGGGCAAGCAGGTCTACTTCGAGGCGAACGACGCCGGCCACATGCTGCGCGCTGCCACCGACGAGGAAGTCGCCGCCGCAACGGCCAAGCGCGCCGTCGTGAAGTCGATCGAGATCCCCGACGCCGACATCGTCTCGACCGACCTCGAACCGACCGACACGATGGACAAGGACGACGAGCGCCGCTTCGGTGGGAAAGCGTCGAACCTCGGCATCATCATCAACGCGAAGCTGAAGGGCTTCTCGGTGCCGAAGGGCTTCGGCATCCCGTTCCACTACTTCAACGCGCACCTCGCGGCGCACGGCCTCGACAAGAAGCTCGCAGCGCTGCTCGCGGATCCGGGCGACGCGAACGCACGCAAGGCGAAGCTCGAGGCACTCCGCAAGGAGATCGAGAAGGCCGAGATCGACGCCGCGCTGTGCACCAAGATCGGCGATGCGATCGCGAAGATCCTCCCCGCTGACGCTTCGCGGGGCGTGTTCGTCCGCTCGTCGACGAACGCCGAGGATCTCGACAACTTCTCGGGCGCCGGCCTTCACGACACGAAGCCGAACGTCAAGGGCACCGCGGCCGTGTGCGAAGCGGTGAAGGCGGTCTGGGCCTCGACGTGGACGCTGCGCGCGTACGAAGCACGCAAACACGCGGGCATCGATCAAGCGAAGGTCTACGGCGCCGTGCTCGTGCAGGTCGCGATCGCCGCGACCTCCGCCGGGGTCGTCGCGACCATTCATCCGACCGACCCGACCGACGACAAGAACTACACGATCAACGCGAAGAGCGGGCTCGGCATCGCCGTCGTCGACGGTCGCAAGATCCCCGAGTCACTGATCGTCAGCTGGTACAACCACGGCATCCGCGTCCTCTCGCGATCCGACGAGGAGACGCGTCTCGTGTTCGACGAAAAAGGCGGCGTGCGCGAGGTACCGAACGAACACAGGGGCAAGGCCGTGCTCACCAACAAGATGGCGATCCTCCTCGCCGACACCTCGCGCCAGCTCACCAAGCTGTTCGCCAACAACAAGCTCGACATCGAGTGGGTCTACGCCGGCGACGAGCTGTTCATCGTGCAGACGCGCCCGCTCGTCACGGTGGGGCCGTGAGCTTCACGTTCATCCTCGGCAGCGCGCAAGGGCGGCAACAGTGAGGCACTTCGTTCACTTCTTTCGCGTCGACGAAAAAATGAAGGACGCGATGCCGAGCAAGTCGAGCACGAACAGTAGCGCGCACACCCCCGCGACGATGATGACGATCCACAGCGCCTCGTGCATGCCGCACTCTACTCGCTGGTTGGCTTGAGCGGTTTGCGCGTCTTCTTGATCGCGCCGATGCCGCCGTAGTTCAGCTTGAGGCTGCCGGCCTTGCCGAGGTTTTCCTGCGTCGCGGTGTAGCTGAAGTCGCCGCCGACCTCCTCGCTACACTCGAGGCAGAGCCAGGTCCCGGGCAACGCCTTGACGCGTGGCTGAGGAATCGGCGCGTTGCACTTCTCGCAGAGTCGTGGCTCGTCGGTATCCGTGCTCATGGCGAGGCTCTCCCGTTGCGAGCTGCCCATGCTCGCGGCTGCATTCTGCACGGGCGCGCTCCGATGTCGAGCGCGACTTTTTTCGTGCGCCCGAACGAGCGAGCACGATCGACGAGCACGGACACGTTCGATTTCCGGCAGCCATTCGGACAGCGAGCGGATGTTCGCGCGCGCTCGTCCGGGTTTGATTCCGGCAACCGTTCGGACAGTCGCTGGTCCCGGACGGTCGAATTGTCAGCATCCAGTTACTGGTCGCACCTGTAACCGATTGTCGGATGGCTTCAATGCAGATCCAGATCGCGACGGTGGAAACCTCGTTTCGAAACCGCGCATCTTGTTTGCGGCACTGCTCGCGGGCTGCCGACATGGGCGGGTTCGGCAGCGAGTTTGATTCCGGCGACCATTCGGAGAGCCGGCCAGCAACGCTGCTTGAGCGCGGCGATCGCTGCCGCCGGCTCGTTCTTCGCGCGCGCCGCCGTGATTACGAATCGCGGTCTGCGAGGATCTTGAGCGCCGTGTTGCCCTTGCTGTCGGGCGGCGCGGACCAGCGGATCGTGTTCGGGGCGCCCGCGCGGCGGAGCCGGTCGAGAATGTTCGCGCCCTTCAGCTCGCTGAGGACCTTCATCGAGAGCGTGTACTGCTCCCACACGAACTTCGCGCCGGCGAGCTGCTCGCGGAGGGCGGCGTCGTTCGGGTTCGCAGCGACCTTGTCGGTGAGGTCCTTGAGGCGAGCGACGTAGGCGGCCTCCATGCCGAGCTCGATCTGCAGCTCGTTGACGAGGACGGTGTGGAAGATCTTCGCGGCGGGTAGTGGCTGAGCGAACGAGCGCTCGGCCGCGGGGATGGACTCCCACTCTTCCCTCGAGAGCATGTCGGTGAAGTCGGTCGTGTCGATCATGAAGTTCGAGAACGCGCGCGACGAGGTCGGTACCCAGAGCTGGCGGGCCTGATCGAACCAGAGCTGGCGAGCGGCGATGCCGGCGGTCGCGATCATCGCTTCGCTGTTGGTCAGCGTCATCTTCTCGAGGTAGCCGCCGAGGCGCGTCCAGCCGGCGTCGTCGAGCGGGGTTTCGTTCTCGGTCTGGGCGAAGGCGGCGAACTGCGAGATCGCGTTCGCGCGGTTCGCGGCGGTCGAGAGCGAGCGGTAGGAGTTGAGGAAGGAGTCGTAGGTCGTCTTCAGGCGGAGCGTGGGCTCGACGCTCGTGCGCCAGTCGCGGAACAGCTCGGCGTAGTCGTCGAAGTCCTCGTCGACGGCGTTCGTGATGATGCGGTCGGCAGCGTCGAGGGACGTGGCGAATTCGTGGAAGACGGTGTTGATGACCTCGGAGATGATCTTGTTCTTCTCGAGCGCGGCGGCGTTTGCGGGCTGCGTCTGCGCGTCCGGGAGGACGAGGTTCGCGGCCGTGACACCGAGCTGCGGCGCGACCGCGTTGATGCGCGATGCGAGGAGCGACTTGTCGACGATGCCGCGTGCCATCGCCTCGAGGGCGTTGATGCGCGCGGCCTCGCCGGCGGGAATCACGCCGGCGGCTTGGGCGCGATCGATCGAGGCGATCGCGGCGTTGATGCGCGTCGTGGCGTTCGCGTAGATCACGCGGATCGAGCTGATCTGCGCTTCGTTCATGTGATAGCGGCTGCGGGTCGAGCGCAGGTGGGCCTTCGCGTCGAGCGCGAGCACGTCGTCGTGCGCGCCGATGTCGACGAGGAGGTTCTTCTCGTCGAGCTGCTCGTAGACGCCCTTGACCGGAATCGCGGCGGTATCGCTGCCGTTCCAGCGCGTCTTGCCGCGGCGCACGTCGTTGTCGAGCTCGGGCAGGAACGACGCGCCGTTGTCGTTACGGATGTCGACCTTCGCGTTGGTCTTGTTGCCGGCCGCGTCGATCTCGGTGCCGAACTTCGCGGCGATCAAGAGGCGGCGGACCGTCGTCGCGTTGTCCCAGCGTGCACGGCCGCGGAGCTCGACTGCGTTGCCGAGCAGGGTGAAGCCGGGCGTGTCGTAGTAGGTGTCGTCCATGAGGTCGGTGCCGAGCGAGATCTCGCGGCCGCCGTCTTCTGGATCGGGATCGAAGCGACCCGACTCGATCGTGAGCGCGACGTACGGCATCTGCTCGCGCGCTGCCATCGTTGCCGCGTCCCAGGGCATCTCGTCGAGCGCGTAGGAGTACGTGAACGCTTCCATCAAGCGGCTCTTGCGCAGGCGCTCGTAGAGCGTGCGGCCGCCGTCGGTGGTGAGGAGTAGCGCGCGCAGGCGCTGACCCGTGATGCCTTGCACGCCGAGCACGACCTCGACTTCTTGATTGTCACGCGCCCAGCCGCCGGGCTGTGCGCCCGCGAACGTCTGCGAGTCCATGAACGGCCGCGTCGCGAGATCGATCTCGCAGCGAGGCAAGATGGCTTCGACGAGCCGGCCGAGTGCGAGGTTGCCGACGAAGTCGACCGCATCGAGCTCGTCGAGATCGTCGAACACGTCGTCATCCGCGGTGCCCGCGTCGCCGTCGGCACCGTTGCGATGCGCGACGATCGCCTTCGCCGCGTTGTCGGCGACTCCCGCCTCGCGGAGCTTGTCGACCGTCGAGGTCGACTCGTTGGCGATCTTCAAGACCTCGGCGAGCTGACAGGTCGAGAAGGAACCGTCTTCCTTCGCACCTTTTCCACCGAAGCTGTCGTCGCGGCCATCACCGGGACCGTCGACACCGCAACCACCGAGAACCGCGAAGAGGATTGGGACGAGCCTGCGCATGACGCGGCGTGCTGCCGAAACCGTGCCGCGGCGCGCCGTCGCAACTCCGCGCCACGCCTGCTGCAAACTCCTCACCTCATGGCGGCGCCAGCTTCCCCAGGCTAGCCGAGCTGCCGGTTACGCGCAGGTGACCGTGACGTTATGCGTGTGTCCCGCGTCGTTCGACGACGTGACGACGACCATCATCCCGGACTTCAGCATGGCAAACATCGCCGGCGTGACCGTGATCGTGTGCGGGTGCTGCGAGGCGCCCTTGATGTCGTAGGTCTTCATGACGCCGGCGGTGACATCGGCAGCGGGGATCACCGCCGTGTGGCCGTGGTTCGCCGAGATCGTGCTGTTCGTCGTGGTGCACGTGTTCGCCGGCGGCGCGTCGGGGTTCGGTGCATCCGGCGTCTTCGGTGCATCGGGTGTCACCGGCGCATCGACGCCCGGCTCGGGCGAGCCATCGCTCTTGCTGCACGCGATCACGAGGGCACCGACGCCGAGGCCGGCGAACGAACGGAGGAACTGCTTTCGCGTCATCATGCGAGCCTTCATATCGGCCATAGGTCTCCACCGATATGGCTCGTTCGCGAAGGAGCGTTTCACGACCGGACATGTCCGGATTCGATTCAGTGACGCACGCGCGTCTCAGCTGTGCGTCAGGGCGCGAATCAAGGCCACGGCAACGACCGGAGCCGTCTCTGCGCGCAGGATTCGCGGTCCGAGGCCGACCGGTGCGAATCCCGCTCGGGTGAACGCGTCGAGCTCGTCCACGGTGAACCCTCCTTCGGGGCCGCTCGCGACCGTGATCTCGCGGACGTCGCCAGGAGCAATGCGCGCGTCGCTCGCCGGATCGAGCAAGATGCGCATGCTCGTGCTCGTCAGGCCCGCGATCGCGTCGTCGACGATCTGCACGGTTGGAACCTGCGCGCGGCCCGATTGCCGGGCGGCCGCTTGCACCATCGCGACGAACTTCGCGAGCCGCGACTCGCGACGATCCGCATCGAGACGCACGACGGCTCTCGCCGCGGCCCACACGACGATCTCGTCGACCCCGACCTCGACGAGCTTCTCGAGACAGGTGTCCATGCGATCGCCCTTGATCAGCGGGATCAACGCGCGCACGAACGGCGGCTTGCTCTCGATCGCCTCGGGCGCGCCGACGGTCAGCGTCGTCGCATTGTGAGCGATCGCCGTGATCGTCGCCGTCGCGCGCCGCCCGCTACCATCGACGAGCTCGACCACATCGCCGACCCGCGCACGCCGCACGTGCGAGAGATAGTGATGCTCGTCGCCACGCACGACGAGCTCGCCCGCGGCAAGCACGCTCGGGTCGACGAAGACTCTCACCTCGTCAGCGTAACCGATGACCACTGCGGATCGTCGGTGCTCGCGCGGACACGGACCTTGCTCATACCCGCCTTCACGAACTCGTCGGCGAGCGGCTCGGCCTGCGGCGTGAGCAGGCCGGAGAGGATCAACCGGCCGCCCGGCGCGGTGCGCTCGACGAGCAGCGCCATCAGCTCGCGCAGCACGTGGGCCTGGATGTTCGCGAGCACGATCGGGAACTGCTCGGCGAGCCGATCGAGGGTCTGCGTCGACGCGTCGATTCGATCCGCGACGCGGTTCTGCGCGGCGTTGTCGAGCGTCGCGTCGATCGCGATCTGATCGTTATCGACCGCGACGCACGTCGCGCCGGTCCAGCGCTTGAGCGCGGCGATCGACAGGATCCCCGACCCACAGCCGACATCGAGGATGCGCGTCGCGCCCGCATCGTTGTCGGCGAGCACTTGCAGCTCCTCGAGCACGAGCCGCGTGCTCGCGTGTGTGCCGGTGCCGAACGCCATGCCCGGATCGAGATCGATCACGACCTCGCCCGGCTTCGGCGTGTACTGCTCCCAGCTCGGTACGACGACGAACTGCTTCGTCAGGTGGCTGACGCGGAAGTAGCGCTTCCACGCATCGCGCCACTCCACTTCGGGCATCGCCGTCTCGAGCCGGACCTTCGACGGATCGACGGCGAGACCAGCGGCTTGCCAGCGCATCACCGCGTCCTTCGTCTCGGCCACGGCAGCAGCTGCCGCATCGACCTCGACCCAGAAGACCACTTCATCACCGCGCAGCTCGGTGCCGGCGGCGGCGGCGGAAATTTCAGATGCGACAAGTGCGGCGACGTCATCGACATCAGCCGCACCAACCTGCACGATCAGCTCGAGCCAATCGCGCGCAGCGGTGATCGTCACCGCGCGCCCCTTCGGGACGCTGCGATCACGAGCTAGCGGCCGGGCGCGTTCGTGTTCGGCGTCACGCGCCGCTTCATCTCGCGGCGCAGGCGCTTACGCGCTTCACGCGTCTTGCGCTTCTTCTTGACGCTGGGCTTCTCGTAGAAGCGGCGGCGCTTGAGCTCTTGCAGGATGCCCTCCTTGGACATCTTCTGCTTGAGGATCTTCATCGCCTTCTCGAGGCTGTCGCGGACTTCGACCTCGACGGGCTTTCCGAACGTGTTCTCCATAAGAAGCAAGGTGGGTACCCGATCCGGGAACCCTGGTCAAGCTGTGAGGCTTAGGCCTTGTTCCCGTGCTTGAAGAACAGCGTGATCGTGAGGCAGTGGAACTCGGAGTCCGAGGACTGCGTGACGATCTTGTCCACGATCTCGTGATCGGGGTGGCTGCGAATCCAGTCGGTGATCAATTCACCCAACAGCTCGCGCTCTTTGGCCTTGGTTGCCGAGAAAACCTTCACACCGGTGACATCAATCATCCGGCCTTCATCCTGTGCAGATTGCATGCGTGCCACGACTCACCTCTCTCACTCTGCGCTGCCGTTTTGCAGCGCTTATGCTTCGACACTCTACTCGTGCCGAGATTCCAGTCAAGGGAGATAATTCCAATCTCGGTGAACTCTGGGTTAGGCCCAATCCATAGTTAGCTCCGCTACGATCGTAACGTCTTCGGGCAAGAAGGCGATCCAAAGCTAAGTCCCTGACTGCAGTGGCAACCCTTCTGGCTGCTGGTAGTGTCCGCAGCGCTTGAAGGGAGAAGTCATGCGACGCCTTGCCATGCTCGCGACTCTGGTCGCGTTCGCACCTCTCGCTGCTGCGCAGCCCGCAGCACCAACGAAACCACCCGCTCCTGTGGCCGCACCCGCGAAAGCACCGGTGGCCGCGAAAGGTGCAAAAGCGATCGCCAAGCTGCCGACGATCGAGATGTTCGAGCTGCCGAACGGCCTCAAGGTCGCGGTGCTCGAGAGCGCCGCGGCGCCCGTCGTCGCGGTGCAGCTCTGGTATCGCGCCGGCAGTAAGGACGAGCCGCGCAATCGCCGAGGCTCCGCGCACATGTTCGAGCACATGATGTTCAAGGGCACGAAGCACGTGCGCTCCGAATCGCACGTGCAGTTCTTGAGTGGCATCGGCGGCTCCGTGAACGCGCAGACCGACGAAGACGCCACGCACTACATCAACACGCTGCCCGCGGACTACCTCGACTTCGCGATCAAGCTCGAAGCCGAGCGCATGCGCAATCTGCTCTTCCGTCCCGACATGATCGCGACGGAGAAGGAGGTCGTGAAGGAAGAGGTCCGGCAGGCGGAGAACTCGCCGCTGCAGAAAGGCTTCTTTCGCTTCCTCGAGGTCGCGTACACGAAACACCCGTACGCGTGGACTGCGGGCGGGAACATCAAGGACCTCGATGCGACCACGCCCGAAGATCTGAAGAAGTTCTACGAAGCGTATTACCAGCCGAACAACGCGCTGCTCGTCGTCGTCGGCAAGACGAATGCGGCCGCGGTGAAGGCATCCGCGGAGAAATGGTTCGGGCCGATCCCGAAGGCGCCGGAGCCGCCGCGTCCTGCCGCGCAAGCGCAGGAGCCCGAGCAGAAGGCAAAGCGCCGCGAGGTCGTCGAGTCCGGACAGATCGGGCTCGCGCTCGTCGGCTTTCACATTCCGCCGGCGAAGCACAAGGACATCTACGCGCTCCAGGTCGCGTCGATCATCCTCGGTGCCGGCGAGTCGTCGCGCCTCAAGATCCGGCTCAAGGGTCTCGATCCGAAAACCAAGAAGCCGATCGCGCTCGACGGCGGCATGGAGTCGATCGTGCGTGAAGAGCCGGGGATGGCGATCGCGCTCGGCGCGTTCCTCGATCCGGCGCAAGGCGACGGCGTCGAGGCGGCGATCTTCGACGAGATCGCCAAGCTCTCCGCGAAGGGGCCGACGGCCAACGAGCTGCGCAAGGCGAAGAACCAGGTGCAGTCCGGCTTCGTGTTCTCGCTCGAGAACGCGCAGGGTCTCGCACAGGCGATCGGCCGTTCGTGGATCCTGACCGGCGACGCGTCCACGTTCATGCGCGACGTCGACGAGATCGAGAAGGTCAGCGCGGCGGAAGTGCAGCGCGTCCTGAAGAAGTACATGACGGCGGAGAACGCGACGGTCGTCGTGATTCCGCCGAAGGGCGCGCCCGCACCGAAGGCGCCGCCTGCACCAACCCCGAAGCCGCCCGCCGAGAAGGCACCCGCACCGAAGGCGCCTGCCGCGCCACCTGCCACGCCCGCGGCTCCGAAGAAAGGCGGCAACTGATCATGCGTCGCATTCTGCTTCTCGCGTTTGTCCTCGCATTCGGCATCGCGTGTGGTCCCAAGCCGAAGCCCGCGCCGCTCGCCACGCTGCCCGGCGACGGCGACAAGAACGTCGCGAAGCCGCAGCAGGACAGCAAGCCCGCCGCGAACGATCCGTGGGCTGGCAAGCCCGACCTCATCTCGCCGCCGGCCGCGAAGCCGCCCGCCGCCGTCGAGCTGCCCGCGATCGACAGCTTCAAGCTCGCGAACGGTCTCCAGGTCTTCGTCATCAAGAGCGACCGCCTGCCCGTCGTGAGCATGCAGCTCGCGATCAAGGCCGGCCGCATGCACGAGCCGCGCGCGCGGCTCGGCGTCGCCGAGTTCACCGCCGACATGCTCGTGAAGGGCACGCGCCGCCGCGATGCGATCGCGCTCGCGAAGGCGATCGACTTCGTCGGTGGCACGATCGCCGCGGACTCGACGTTCGAAGCGACGCTGCTCTCGTGCAGCGTGCTCGCGCGCAACCTCGGCACGTGCCTCGAGCTCGTGCCCGAGATGCTGACGCAGCCGAGCTTCCCCGACAACGAGCTCGTGAAGGTGCGAGAGCAGAAGCTCGCTCGCGTGCGGCAGCGGCTCGACGACGCGGGCCAGCTCGCGTCGGCACACGCGCAAAATCTGTTGTGGGGTCCCGAGCACGTACGCGGCTGGCTCAACAACGAGCAGTCGGTCGCGGCGATCAAGCGCGAGGATCTCGTCGCGTGGCACAAGAACTGGTTCGTCCCCGGTAACGCGATGCTCGTGGTCGCGGGCGACGTCGATGCCAAGGCGCTCAAGGGCCGGCTCGAGACCTCGTTCGGCGTCTGGAAGAAGGGCCCCGTGCCGCCGACGCCGCAGTACAAGGAGACCGGCCTCTCCGGCAGCCGCATCCGGCTCGTCGACAAACCGGGCCAGACGCAGACGCACATCCGCGTCGCGCAGTTCGGCCTCAAGCACGACGACCCGCGGTTCTTCGACTCGCTCGTGTGGAACTACGCGCTCGGCGGCGGCGGCTTCAACTCGCGCCTGACCAAGGTCGTGCGCGTCGAGGGCGGCAAGTCGTACGGCGCGTCGTCGAGCTTCGATCGCAACATCGACAAGGGCTCGTTCGTCGCGCAGACGTTCACGCGGAACGCCGAGGCGCTCGCGACGACGAAGCTGCTGCTTCAAGAGATCGCGCGCATGGCGAAGGATGGCCCACAGGAGGCCGAGGTCACGCAGGCGATCGCGAACATCGCGGGCGGCTACGGCCTGCGGTTCCAGGCGGCCGCCGATGTCGGCGCCGCGCTGATCGGCGCGGAGCTTCATGGCTTCGGTCGCGAGTACCTGACGAACTATCCGATCGCGGTCGGCAAGGTCGACGTCGAGAGTGCGAAGAAGGCCGCGACCGAGATCCTCGACCCGCGCTCCTACGTGATCGTGATGGTCGGCGACGCGAAGGACCTCGAGCCGCAGCTCAAGAAGGAGGGCTGGAAGTATCAAAAGGTCTCGTTCACCGATCCGATCTCGCCGCCGGTCGAAGCGCCCGAGACGCCCGCCGATCCGAAGCAGGTGGAGGCCGCGAAGAAGGTCATCGACGAAGCGGTCGCCGCAAAGGGTGGCAAGGCCAAGCTCGCCGCGATCAAGGGCTTCAAGATGGTCGCCACGGGCACGACGACGATCGGTGGCCAGACGGTTCCCGTGGAGATCGAGCGCGTCCTGATCATCCCCGACAAGATGCGCATCGACGCGACGCTCGCCGCGCGCGTCAAGGTCATCGTCGCCGTCGACGGTCGCAAGGGCTGGCAGCTCGCGCCCGACCAATCGGGCCAGAAGATCACGCTGACCGACATCGGTGCGGCCGACTTCGCATCGATCGACTTCGAGCGCTGGCGCGAGCCGGAGCTGATCCTCCTGCGTGCGACGGATCCGGCCGCCAAGCCGCAAGCCGCGCCCGACGAGACCGTCGATGGCAAGTCGCACTCGGTCGTGAAGCTGCGCGCGCCGAACGGCATCGACGTCGCGATCTACATCGACAAGAAGACGAAGCTCATCACGCGGATGAAGTACGCGGAGGGCGCGCAGGAAGAGGTCGACGTGTTCACGAACTTCAAGGACGTGAACGGCATCAAGATCGCGCACACGCGCGAGTCCGGTGGCCAAGGCCGCGCGACGAAGCTCGAGCTCAAGAGCGTCGAGTTCGATCCGAAGGTCGACGCGAAGCTGTTCGAGAAGCCCGCCCCTCCGAAGTAGTCGATGGCACTGCGGCTGCACGGCTGCCCTCCGTGCGGTTCGTCTGGCTCGTGTTGCTGGCAGGTTGTTACGACCCGAACGTCGAGTGCCCACTCGGCCGCTGCGACCTGCTCGTCAGCAATTCACCGGATGCGACGTCGGTCGGGTCCATCCTCGATGCGGGCATCGACGCGAAACTCGATGCAAGTCCGCAATTGCCGCCGACCGATGCGCCGCCGCCGACGCCCTGCGCACCGGGCTGCGCTGGCACATGTGCCGATGGCGTCTGCGTGATCACCTGCATCGGCAACGAAGCCTGCGACGAAGAAGTGACCTGCCCGCTGACCGGACCGTGCCGCGTGGTGTGCAACGGACGCAAGGCGTGCAAGGAAGGCGTGCGCTGTGGCCTCGGTCGATGCACGGTGACCTGCCAGGGAGAGGACGCGTGTCACAAGCGCGTGCGCTGCGAGTCATCGTGCGCCTGTGACGTCACGTGCGGTTCCGATGCGTGCAAGGACGAGGCGGTCTGCCCGCACCCATCGTGCGAAGCCGGCGACGGCTGCACCTCGGCACCGAACAACTGCAACGCCTGCTAGCTGAGCTGCAAGCGGCGAACGTCGGACTGCAAGTGCTGCGCGCCGCGCGCCGCGCTCGCCACGCAGAACAGGTGCATGATCAGACCGGGCAGGATCAACGCGTAGCCGGCGCTGACGACGAGGAACCACAACACGGCCGAGAACATCTTGCCGATGTAGAGCTGGCCCGCGCCCGGGATCAGCAAACTGAGCCCGGCGGCGAGGAACGGGCTCGGCGCGCGATTACGTACGGCGAGCGGGACGTGCTGGAGGCGCATCAGCTGCGCGGGTGCAGACTCGCGGCGGATCTCGAGCTTCTGGCGATCGGGGACGAGGTAGTAGACGCCGCCGTCGTCGTCGATCTCCATCGCGATGCGATCGCGCGCGGTGAGATCGTCGAGCACTCGTTCGGCGTCCTCGATCCGGCACGGCACGAAGTACGCGAGGACCTGCGCCGTGATCTTCGCGTCGGTCGTGTAGGCGAGCTCGAGCAGGCGATGCTCGATCACGTCGCGATCGGCGGTGCGCTTCACGGCTTGCCTCCGACCGCTTTCCACGTCGCGGCCGTGATCGCCTGCTTCACCTTGTAGATGTCCTTCCAAGGATCCACGGTCAGCATCGCGAGGCGGCGCGGAACACTCGCGGTGTTCAACGCGAGCGGGTCGATCCCGTGCGCGAGCTCCTCCCACGTGATCGGGACCGCGACAGGCGCGCCGTCGCGTGCGCGCGGCGAGTACGGTGCGATGAACGTCGCGTTGCGTCCGTTGCGCAGGTAGTCGAGGAAGATTTTCCCTTTGCGCGCCTTCTTCGCCATGTTCGTCGTGTAGAGCGAGGGCTCTTCGCGCTCCATCGACTCGGAGACGGCCTTCGTGAAGTTCTTGAGCTCGTTCCAGTCCTGGCGCCGCTCGACGGGGACGACGACGTGGAGGCCTTTGCCGCCGGTGGTCTTGAGGAAGCTCTCGAAGCCGAGGTCGTGCATCTTGCGGCGCATCGCGAACGCCGCGAGCGCGACCTTCTCCCAGCCGAGGCCGACATCGGGATCGAGATCGAAGACCATGACGTCCGGGCGCTCGGGCTTGTCGGCGCGCGAGCCCCACGTGTGGATCTCGAGCGTGCCGAGCTGCGCGAGCGCGACGAGGCCAGGCATGTCGTGGATGCGCATGTATTCGACGATCTCGCCGGACTCTTCCGTGATCGGCAGCGGATGGATCGGCGGCGGCGAGCCCGCGAGGATGTGCTTCTGAAAGAAGCAGGGTTTCTTGCGACCCTCGGGGCAGCGCACGATCGTGAGCGGACGATCGCCGATGTGGGGCAGGGCCCAATCAGCGACGACCGCGAGGTACGCGATCAGCTGGCCCTTCGTGATGCCTTGATCCGGATAGAGGACCTTGTCGAGGCTCGTGAGCTTGAAGCCGAGCGGCAGCTGCGCGACGAGCTCGATCAGCTCGGCGGTGGTGCGCGCGGGGCGAACGCGCACGACTTGTTGGCGCTCGGCGGTTGCGGTGCGCGCGGCACTCGCGATGCGCTGTGCGCGCTTCTGCGCGACGGTCAGCGTCGGCTCGCGATTCGATTGCCACACGCGCTCCGGCGCCGCGGCGACCTGCTCGACGGTCTTGCCGGAGATCACGCTCTCTGGCTTGACCGCGACGATGTCGAGGTTCTCGTTCGAGGCTTCGTCGCGCGACTTGAAGAGCAGCCAGTTCTCGTTCTTGTCGGTACCTCGACCCTTGGTGCGCACGAGGTGCCACTTGCCGGCGAGCTTCTCGCCGTGGAGCGTGAACGCGATGTGGCCCTTCTTCATCCCGGCGTGTGGATCGCCCTCGGGCTCCCACGTGCCGCGATCCCAGACGACGACGGTGCCGCCGCCGTATTGACCCTGCGGGATGATGCCCTCGAAGCTCGCGTAGTCGAGTGGATGGTCTTCCGTGCGCACGGCCAATCGCTTCTCGGTGGGCGACAGGCTCGGGCCTTTTGGTACGGACCAAGACAACAGCACGCCGTCGAGCTCGAGCCGGAAGTCGTAGTGCAGCCGCCGCGCGGCGTGCTTCTGGATGACGAACGAGTTTCCTGCAGACGCGGGCGGTTGCGCCCCGCTCGGTTCCTTCGTCTTCGCGAAGTCGCGCATCCCGCGGTACTTGGCGAGCTTCGTCGCAGCGGTACTCCGAGCCATGCCGAGGGTAATGCAGTGGTCATGCCTCGGCGCGCTGCGTGCAATTCCTTCGCACGATGGCACGCGCGCTGATCGGTACGAGCGGTTGGGTCTACCCGGGGTGGCGAGAGCACCTCTATGCCGCGACGCCGGTGAGGCGCTGGCTCGAGGTCGCGTCGCGCACGTTCGACGCGCTCGAGATCAACGGCTCGTTCTACACGCAGATCAAGCCGGAGACCTACGAGCGCTGGCGCACCGAGACGCCCGACGACGGGTTCCAGTTCGCGCTCAAGGGGCACCGCTTCGTCACGCACTACAAGCGCCTGCGCGCGTGCGACGAGTCGATCGAGCGCTTGCGCCTCCAGTCCGAGCCGCTCGGCGACAAGCTCGCGGCCGTCGTCTGGCAGTTGCCGGCGACCTTCGCGCTCGACCTCGCGCGCCTCGACGACTTCCTGCGCGCACTGCGCGGCTGGTCGGGCACGCGGCACACCCTCGAGCTCCGCCACCGCTCGTGGTTCACGGACGACGTGGCGGCGCGCATGCGCGCTGCGAACGTCGCGGTGTGCATGAGCGACGCGCCGGATTTTCCGATGTGGCGTGAGGTCACGTCTGACCTCGTCTACGTGCGGTTGCACGGTCACACGCGCAAGTACGCCTCAAGCTACAGCGTGCCGCATCTGCAGCGCTGGGCCGCGGACATCGAGCGCTGGATCGCCGAAGGCCGCGACGTGCAGGTCTACTTCGACAACGACGCCGAGGGCCACGCGGTTCGTAACGCGCTCACGCTACGCGCGATCCTCGATGGAAAATCGCTGCCCGTGCCGCCGCCGGTCGGGCACTTCGAGTGGAAGCGCCGGATCGCCCCGCGATCGGCGCCGCAGTGGGGACCAAAGAAGGTCAAACCGGTCGAATCGCCGCCGCGAGCTCGTCGGGCGGCAGCGCGTTGAGCACGTCGCCCTTGCGAATGCGTGCACGGCGCGCCATGGCGACGGCGAAGCGCACGGACTCGAGGCCGCGGATCGAGTGCGCGTCGCTCGAGAGCACGAACTTGATGCCGCGGTCGCGCGCCTTACGAGCGTTGACCGGATCGAGATCGAGGCGATAGGGATCGCCGTTGATCTCGATCGCGGCGCGCGACTCGGCGATCGCGTCGAGCACCTCGTCCATGCGGACGTTGATCGGATCGCGGCGCAGCACGAGGCGGCCGAGCGCGTGGCCCCAGATCTTGAAGAACGGCTGCCGCATCGCGGTGACGATGCGGTTCGTCATGCCGTCGACGTCGAGCTTGAAGCGCTGGTGCACGCTCGCGATGATGACATCGAGCTCGGGGATCATCTCGGGCGGCACGTCGATCGCGCCGTCGACGAGGATGTCCGCTTCGGTGCCCTTGAGGATGCGGACCGCGGGCGGGGGCAGCGCGGCGATCTCGGCGTGTTGCTCGCGCAGCTTCTCGCCGTCGAGCCCGCTCGCGTACGACGCGGCGGCCGAGTGATCGGTGATCGTGATCGCGTCGAAGCCGAGCTCGGCCGCGGCTTGCGCCATCGCCGCGATCGACGCCTTGCCGTCGGACCACGTCGTGTGGCAGTGGAACGCCGCGGTGATGTCGTCGAGCGTGATGAGGTCCGAGAAGTTGTCGCCGGCGAGCCCGGCCTTGACCTCGTCGGTGCCGTCGCGAACCTCGGGCGGCATGAATGGCAGCGCGAGCGCTTGATAGACGTGCTGCTCGTCGAGCGCCTCGAAGATGTCCATGTTCATGCCGCGATCGGCGGCGCGATCGCGCAGCAGCTGCACGTGCTCCTGCGAGCCGGTCGCGCAGACGTGTGCCCAGCCGAAGCGCGCGGGCGGCACGATGTGCAGCTCGGCGCGAAGACCGCTCGCCATGAAGCCGATCACGGGGACGTGCTCGCGGTCGACGCTGGTCACGAGGCCGTAGCTCGCGAGCCGATCGGCCACGGCCTCGGGCTTGTCGCTCGCGATCGCGTACGAGAGGTGATCGATCACCTCGCACCAGCGCCGCACCGGACCGCCGAGCTCGATCTGCTTGACCGCGGGATCCGCGCGGAGGTGCTGGAGCAGAGACTGCGCGTGATCGATCGCGTCGACCAGCAGGACCTGCGCGCCCTTCTGGCGGCGCTCCTCGATCGCCTTGAGGATCTTCTCCTCGCTGACCTTGCCGAAGCCCGGCAGCTCGCGCACGAGCCCCGCGCGGCACGCGGCGGCGACGGCCTCGAGGTTCGCCGGTGCGAACGTCTGGAACAGCTTGCGCGCCTTCGGCACGCCGATGCGCGGGATCTGGGCGAGCTCGATCACGACCGCGGGCCACGCCGCACGCAGTCGCTCGAGCACGCCGACCGTGCCGCGCCGCGCGAGCTCCGCGACGACGCGCGCGATCGACGATCCGATGCCGGGCAGCTCCTCGAGGCGGCCTTCCTCGATCAAGCGATGCAGCCCGTTCGCGGCCTCGACCGACTTCGCAGCGCGTTCGTACGCGAACGCGCGGTGCCGATCGCCATCGAATTCGTAATACACGGCGAGCTCCCGCAGCTGAGCAGCGATGGTCGCCGGTTCCATCATCACCTTGTACCGCGAAGCGTCAACGCGCGCCTGCGTCGCTGGGAGTGCTATCCGCGTGCCGGCCGCCGGGTGTGGCGCGGGCGCACGAGCGTGACGTTTGGTACGCGCATCGCAAGACGATCGTGCATGCCTGCACGCTCGATCGACACCGCCACCATCGCCTTCGGCCTCGTCTCGATCCCGGTGAAGATCTACTCGACGGCCGAGCCGTCGCAGGAGGTCCATTTTCACCTCGTGCACGAAGGCTGCGGTGAGCGCCTCAAGCAACAGTACGCGTGCCCCAAGCACGGGCAGGTCGAACGCGACGAGATGATCAAAGGCTTCGAGATCACGAAAGGCAACGTGGTCGAGATGACGAAGGAAGAGCTCAAGTCGCTCGAGGCGGTCTCGAACGACGAGATCGCGCTGGCCGAATTCGTCCCCGCGACCGCGGTCGATCCGCTGTTCATCGAGAAGAGCTACTACCTCGGGCCGGGCAAGGGCGGAGATCGCGCGTATCGCCTGTTCCGCGACGCGATCGAGGACAGCGAGCTCGTCGGCATCGCCGCGTACTCCGCGCGCGGCAAGCAATACATCGTCGAGATCCGCCCGTTCGAGGATGGCCTCGTGATGCATCAGCTGCGCTATCCCGACGAGATCAAGCCGTGGTCACAGATCCCGATCGGCAAGCTGCCGAAGGCCGCGCCGACGGAGCTCGCGCTCGCCGGCAAGATCATCCAGCAGCTCACGCACAAGGACTTCGACCCATCGCAGTACAGCGACGAGGTGAAGGCGCGCGTGCGGAAGCTGATCGCGCAGAAGGCGAAGACCGGCGAGATCACGGTCCCCGAATCGGCCCCCGAGAAGCCGGAGGTCACGGACCTCCTGGCGGCACTCAAGGCTTCGCTCGGCGGCGGCGAGCTCCCGAAGGCGAACGGCAAGGCGAACGGCAAGACCAAGCCTTCGCGCGCCCACGCGCCAGCGCGGGCCGCGCGCGCGACGAAGGGCCACGCGGCGAAGACGCATCGCGCCAGCGCGACGCGCAGCGCTGGTGGTCATCGCAGCACGCGTGCGAGCAGCTCGCGTCGCGCACGCGCGCATGGCTGATTCTCCGTCGCGCGGAGGCGCTCGCCCGGCCGCGCAACTCCTCGGGGTTCGAGGCGCACAGGACGCCCACGCCGTGCGCGCACGCACGACAACTTCGCAGCCCGCCGGCACGCGACTCGCAATACCCGAAGACGTCATGCGCCTGCGCAACCTCGTTCGGAAGCTGAAGTTCTCGCTCGCCGGCCTCGTCGGCGGTTTCGCATTCGCGTGCAGCGGGCCGAATCCCGGCGAGATGCCGCCGCTCGCACCACGCCCCGAACCGATGCAGCCCATTCCGTCTGGTGAGCCGAGCAAGGCTCCCGTTCCCGGCGCTCCAGATTTCCCGACGCGCCCCGACGCCGGAGCGCCGACGACGAATATCCCGGCTCCGCAGTTCAAGAGCAGCGCGGAGACGCTGCCGACGCAGAGCGGCTCGAACGCGCCGACCGATGCGGGCGTCAGCGATGCGACGGTGCTGCCGAAAGAGATTCCGGACGCGCTGCCGTCCGACGCGAACAAGCGCCCGACCGCGCACGCGTGCTGCTGATCGTTCGCGAGATGTGTTGCCTGCGAGGCAACACCTCGCGGTTTCTCGATCTTTTCGCGCACACGCCGGAATGAGTCGTGCCGTTCGGTTGCTGTCTCGGCACATGAACACATTTCGAACGACCGTCGCACTCGCGCTCCTCTCGTCTCTCGGTGGCTGCATGGCGAGCGGAGGCGGACAATTTGGAACTGGTTCCTCGACGGGCCCGGCCGCTTCACCGACCGGCGGCGGGACCGAGGGCTCGTACGGCGGTCCGTCGGAAGGTGGCGGCGGCGGCGGTGGCGCAGCGCAAGCGGACACGGGTCCCGGCGAGCCGAAGTGGGATGACTTCGCGTTCGCCGTCCGCGAGCGCAGCGGCAGCTACAACTCGCCATGGGTGATCACGAAGCTGACGACGTTCAAGGTCAGCAAGAGCTGCTACGCGAAGCTCGGCGAGAAAGAATCCGACGCGCTCAGAAACACGAGCTACTACATCCGCAACGTCCTCGAGCTCGCGAAGAAGTGGACCGGCGACGACTGGGACTCGATCGAGAACCAGCGCAGCAACCGCGCGAAGGATCGCCACCTCGTCGAGCCGATGATGGACAAGTTCAAGGACCGCTTTCACATGACGATCGCCGTCGAGGGCGACGACTGCGAGACCGATCGCGGCGCGCTCTGGATCCGCTACTGGTACGCGATCGGCGAAGCGTTCGCCGACTACCCGCCGAGCGCGGGCAAGCTCGACATCACGCTCAACGTCACGGGCGCCGCGCGCGATGTCACTGTCGATGTCGACGACACGGGCTCGAAGTTCGTGTTCACCGCGCCGCGCGACATCGAAGCGAAGGACTGGACGGAGAAGCTCTCCAAGCCGTTCCGCAAGCACGCGAAGAAGCTGTAGTCAGCTCCCGGCTTGGGCGAGCTGCTTGAGAAACGGCATCACCTTCCGCGCGGTGACATCTTCGGCAACGGCCTCGACGCAATCACGCACGCCGCTCTGGATGTCGCTCTGGCGCGAGCCGGTCGTCGCTTTCGCGGAGCCGCTCGCCGAGGCGGCGCGGTTCGCTTCCCAGCGCTCGCCGCCGTCGGTGCCGTTCCACGGCGCGACGCGCAGCACGACGGTGCACGCGATCTCCGTCTGGCTGCCGGTTTTCGTGATGTCGACCTTCTTCACGGTCGACGCGATGATGAACCCGCGCGAGCGGCTCGACGTGAGATCGGCGGCGGTCGGTAAGCCGCCCGGCCACGACGTCGCGTAGCCGTTGCGATCGACGTTGTTCTTCACGATGCGCGTGAGGCGCGCGCTACCGCCGGTCGGCAGCCTGTTCGATTGATCGGTGGTGGCGTCGATGTTGACGAAGACGGTCGGCCCGTTGCTCTTGCCCTTCTTGCGGCGAAAGGACGCGAGCGACTTGAGTGCACGCGCCGCATTCTCGCGGACCTTGGCGTCGCTGTCGTTGCGCGCCGCGTTCTCGAGCGCGACGATGCCGAGCTCCTTCGCATCCTCGGCGGTGCGCGCGTCGATCATCTTCTCGAGTGCGAGGACCGAGACGCGCCGGATCGTGGCGTCGTTGTCGTTGCGGAGCGCGCCCGCGAGCGCGATCACGGCGCGCGGTTCTTTCGACTTCGAGAGCGAGAGTGCGGCGGCGAGCCGGACCTTGTAGTTGTTGTCGCGCGCGAGCTGGCGCACGCCGGTCTCGACCGTATCTGCCGAGGCCGTACGCATGCACAGCAACCAGCAGGCGATTACCGCCAGCACGCGCATCGCAGTCACACTAACACGTGAGGTCGATCGCGAAATCAGAGGATGCCGGCGACATCCGCTCACCTCGTGTGTCGTCGTAGGATTGCCGGATGGCATTGCTCGACAGCGTGCGCGTCCTCGGCGCGATGGCACGCGTGACTGCACCGACGATCTTCGACATCGCGCGTGGCGACTTGCCTCGCGACAGCGTCGACGAGCGGGCCCGTTGGTTCGGCCGACGTGTCGTCGAACTCCTCGACATCGATCTGCATGTACGGGGCACGGAGCGCGTGCCGGCAGACCGGGCGTACGTCTACATGTCGAACCACCAGAGTCACCTCGACATCCCGATGCTCTACGCGACGCTGCCGTCGACGACGATCCGGATGCTCGCGAAAAAGGAGCTGTTCCGGATTCCCGTGTGGGGACGTGGGCTGCGCGCGGCAGAATTTATCGAGGTCGACCGCGGCAATCACTCGCGCGCGATGAAATCGATCGACTACGCCGCGAAGCTCGTGCGCGACGGCGTGTCGATCTATCTGGCTCCAGAGGGCACGCGCTCGCGTGATGGCAAGATCGGCAAGCTTAAGAAAGGTGGCTTCCACCTCGCGCTCGGTACCGGCGCGCCGATCGTCCCGGTCGCGATCCGCGGCACGATCGACATCTTGCCGCGCGGAAGTCGCGTGATGCAGACGGGCCGGCGCGTGGACGTCGCGATCGGGGGGCCCATCCCCGTCGAGGGTCGTGACCTCGAGAGCCTGATGGCGGAAGTACGGGAATTCCTGGTCAAGAACGTCGAGAACGCTTCCAGCAGCAGCGCCTAGATCGAGTATCCTAGGGCCTGTGACTTGGGTCGTACCGCTCGCCCTGGGAGGCTTTGCCATCCTCCTGATGGCGGTGTTCACGATGGTGTCGGCCCGCAAGCGCCACGCCGGAATCGTGGCACCGGCGACCGTGGTCGGCCCGGCGATCCTCGTCCACGACATCAACGACGACCGCTGCACCGGCTGCGATGCGTGCGTCGCCGTGTGCCCGACGAACGTCCTCGATCTCGTCGCGAACAAGTCGCGCGTACTGCGCTTTCACGACTGCATCCAGTGCGAGGCGTGCATGATCGCCTGCCCGACGGAAGCCCTCGTGATGTTTCCCGAGGGCAGCGTTCCGCCGCCGCTCAAGGTCCCCGAGATCGACGACAACTTTCAGACCGTCGTCCCCGGCCAGTACCTGATCGGTGAAGTCGCCGGCAAGCCGCTCGTGAAGAGCGCCGCGAACCTCGGCCGCGCCGTCATCGAGCACATGCTGATGAGCGGCATGCAGCCGAACGCGATCGGCCGCAGCGACACGATCGTCGACGTCGCGATCATCGGCTCGGGCCCGGGCGGTCTCTCGGCCGCGCTCACGTGCATCCAGCGCGGCCTGTCGTATGTCGTCCTCGAGAAAGAGCAGATGATCGCCTCGACGATCGCCCGCTATCCGAAGGGCAAGCTCGTGATGGCCGAGCCGTACGACACGATGAACCTGTCGTTCTTGCCGGTGTTCGACTCCGCGAAGGAGCAGCTCATCCCGATCTGGCAGGAGCTGATCCAGCGCGTCCAGATGAACATCAACCAGGGCGAGTCGGTCGAGACCGTCGCGCGCGCGCCCGACGGTGCGTTCGAGATCCGCAGCACCGTGAACACGTATCGCGCGCAGCGCGTCGTGCTCTCGATCGGTACGCGCGGCAAGCCGCGTACGCTGCAAGTTCCCGGCGAGAACCTCCCCAAGATCTTCAACCTCCTCGAGGATCCGGACGACTGGCGCGGGCGCTCGGTGCTCGTCGTCGGCGGTGGTGACTCGGCGTGCGAAGCCGCGCTCGCGCTCGCGGACTCCGGCGCGAAGGTGATGATCAGCTACCGCGGCAAGGGCTTCAATCGCGCCGCGCCGAAGAACAAGCAGACGATCGAGCAGTACGCCGCCGAGGGCCGCATCAAGGCCAAGCTCGGATCGCAGGTGCTGCAGTTCGAGGGCGACAGCGTCACGCTCGCGCTCGCCGACGGTACGCAGAAGCGCTACCCGAACGACGCCGCATTCGTGTTGATCGGCGCCGATCCGCCGGTCGCGTGGCTCGAGAAGATGGGCATTCGTTTCGTCGAGCGCCCGCACCAGTATCAGCTCGGCAAGACCGACGACCTCGTGCGCCGCTTCGTGCAGCGCGCGCTCGAGTGCTCCGAGGATGCGGCGCGCGCAGCGGCGGCTGTCCTCGGCGGCAGCACCGGCGCGATGCCCGAGATGCCGGCCGCCGCGGCTGCGGTCGGTCTGCAGATGCCGATGGGCGGTCCGATGGAGCAAGTCTCCGGTCCGCGTAAGTGGCTGCGCTCGGCGACGAGCATCTTCTCGAACCGCAGCGGCACGAACGTCGGCCCCGCGCCGACCTCGAGCTCTCCGCGCTACGGCGAGAAGGCGCAGCCCAGGACGGAGGGCAAGGGCAAGAAGCTCGACGCGCCCATGCCGCTCTCCGAGTTCGCGAAGCGCGGCAAGACGCAAGGACCGGGCGCGACCGGCGGTCACTCCAACACCGGCATCCATCACCAGCACACCGGTCACGGCCGGCGTGATCAACTCTCCGCCGGCGAGCGTACGCGTATTCTCCGCATGCTTCGCGACGAAGGCGGCCGCCTGGCCGACGAAGACTCGCAGGTCTATATCGGCGCCGCGCCGGGGCAGAAGGACTACGACTTCGACTTCGACGAGGGACCGGCGTCGGTCAGCGCGCCTCCCGCGCCGCGTCCTGACGTTCCCGCGAAGCCCGCTGTCGTCGTCGGCATCGCGCAGGCGAACAGCCGCCGCGACAAGAAGAAGCCAGGGCCACCGCCGCCGCCGCAGAACGTTGGCTCGGCTGCCGGCCATGGGGGCTCGGCTGCCGGCCATGGGGGCTCGGCTGCCGGCCATGGGGGCTCGGCTGCCGGCCATGGGGGCTCGGCTGCCGGCCATGGGGGCCAGCCACCACCGCCGCCGACGCAGTCGCTCCAGCGTCCCGCGCAGCGCTCGCAGCCGCCGCCGCGTCCCGGAACGCGCAGCCAACCTCCGCAACCGCCGCGCCGCGCCGTGCCGCCGCCGTTCTCCGACGAGCCCACACGTCAGGTCGACGACGAGATCCTCACCGCGCTGCGCTCGGGACAGATCGCATCGGGTCAGCCAAGCCGTCCCGCGGTGTTGTTCAACGACGAGCCGACGCGCATGGCCCCGCCCGTCGACATGCGCGCGTATGACGACACCGGTCTCGGTCAGACCAACCGCGAGCCGATCGCCGCGAAGTTTCCTGCGAGCGCGCCGGCGACCGATCCACAGGTGAGCGATCCGTTCGCCAACGACGATCCGTTTGGCGGCGAAGCGACCAGCATCGCGTCGCTCGACGGCATCGCCGCGATGGAGCGCGCGCGGCACCAAGGTGCGGGTCACAACGACGAGCGCACGCGCGCGGTCAATATCCGCAACGATCCCAGCATCTCGGATATCGACTGGGATCTCGACTAGCCGCGCGTTCCGCTCAGCGTTGCGGCGCGTTTGTGCATCTGCTCCGCTCGTGTTCCGCTCGTGTTCCGCTCGTGTTCCGCTCGTGTTCCGCTCGTGTTCCGCTCGTGTTCCGCTCGTGTTCCCGATCTCAACACAAAGGGACAGAGGGACAGAGGCCACGAAAGGAAGAGATCTTTCGGGGCCGCCACCTGCGCTCGAGCCAAGGGCGATCGAGAACCTGTGGCGCCGCGACTCGACCGTTGCCGACACAAGCGGTCGAGGCGCAGGTGCCAGAGGATCTCGGTCGAGCGTTGGCTCGAGCGCAGGTGGCGGCCCCTGAAAAGGTCTTCCTCGGTGGCCTCTGTCCCTCTGTCCCTCTGTGTTGAAAATCGGGAACACGAGCGGAACACGCACGAGCGAAACGGGCGGAACCGCCGCGCACCGGAGCCCGCACTGCCAGCCCAAAATCGATCGACTAACGCAGTTTCGTCGCGCGTTGGTACACGAGGGCATCCGTCGGGAGCCCGGTGATGGCAACATCTGATTCCATGGCTGGCGTACCGCCCCGCGGCGACGACGCAGGAGAGGGCTCCGGCGGACTCGACGACACGGTTCCAGCCAAGGAATCTCAAGAGCCGGATCGAACCAAGCCGAGCCAGCCGACACCGCCGAGTGGCGTCAAGGTCGAGCAACGTCGCAGCTCGCCGACGTTGCCGCCGCCGCCGGGGCAGGATCGCTATCAGATCGGTTCCGAGCTCGGACGCGGCGGCATGGGGCGCGTCGTCGAAGCGTTCGACGTGCAGCTCGGGCGCACCGTGGCGCTCAAGGAGGTGCTGCCGAAAGCAGGCACGGCCTCGGCGCGACGCTTCGAGCGCGAAGTCGCGCTGACCGCGAAGCTCGAGCATCCGTCGATCGTGCCGCTCTACGACTCGGGCACGACGCAGGACGGGCGGCCGTATTACGTGATGCGCCGCGTGTCGGGCCGGCCGCTCGACGAGCTGATCACGCGCGCGCGCAAGCTCGACGAGCGGCTCACGCTGTTGCCCGCGATGCAGTCGGCGATCGATGCCGTCGCGCACGCGCATCGCCGGGGCGTGATCCATCGCGATCTCAAGCCGGCGAACATCCTCGTCGGCGATCTCGGCGAGACGATCGTGATCGACTGGGGGCTCGCGAAGGTCGTCGGTGAAGAGGACGAGCCGGCGACGCGCGATTCGCTCGCGTCGGACTCGCTGCAGACGCAGATGGGCTCGGTGTTCGGAACGCCCGGCTTCATGGCGCCCGAGCAGGCGCGCGGCGACGAGATCGGAACGGGCGGCGACGTCTACGCGCTCGGCGCGACGCTGTATCAGCTCCTCGCGGGCACGCCGCCGCACTCCGGCCCGAGCGCGACCGCGGTGATCGAGAAGACGCTCAAGCATCAGATGAAGCCGCTCGAGGAGATCGCGCCGGGCGTCCCCGCCGAGCTCGTCACGATCGTGCACAAGGCGCTCGCGCTCGAGGCCGAACATCGCTATCCGCACGCGGGCGCACTCGGCGAGGATCTGCGCCGCTTCCTCGCGGGCCAGCTCGTCGCAGCGCACCGCTATACCGCGTGGCAGCGCTTCCTGCGCTTCGCGAAGAAACACCGCGCGACGCTGGCGGTCTCGGTGCTCGCCGTCGTCGCGCTCGGGGTACTCGCGGCGGTCAGCGTGAAGCGCATCGTGCACGAGCGCGATGCCGCGAACACGGCGCGCGCCGAAGCGATCGCGGAGAAGCAGGCAGCGGAGAAGGCGAACAAGGAGCTCGCGGTCCGTCACGACGCGCTCCTCGTCTCGAAGGCGCGCGCGCGGATCGAGTTGAATCCGACGGAGGCGCTCGCGACGCTCAAGCACTTGCCCCCGGGCTCGACGCAGCTCGAGGAAGCCCGCGCGGTCGCGCAAGCGGCGGTGCTGCGCGGCGCGACGTGGGCGATGCAGACCACGCTCGAGCTCACGATCATCGCGGAGATGTCGACCGACGCGCGACAGCTCCTGCAAGTGAGCCGCGACGGCGTGGTGCGGATCTGGGACCTCGAAGGCAGGCGCCTCGAGCTCGCGCGGCCGTTTCCGCCGCTGACCCGCGCGCTGTGGATCGCGGACGGCAAGGTGCTCGTCACGCATGGAAAGTCGTCGCCGGCGATCCTCGATCCGAAATCGAACACGCTCGAGAACCTCAATGTCCCCGAGATGGCGATGGCCTTCGCGACGGCCGCCGGCGATGTCGTGATGTTCGAAGGCCCCGGCGGCGTGGGTCTGTTCGACGTCAAGACGCGCACCGTGAAGATTCTCTCGACGGAGAAGATCCGCGACTTCGAGATCTCGCCCGACGGCACCGCGATGGCGTACTCGACGACCAAGCAGACGCTGATCGTCGATCCTACGGGCACCGAGATCGCGCGCGTGCCCATCGAAGCGGTTCTCATGAAGTTCTCGCCGGCGAGGAAGGTCGCGCTGCTCGCCGACAACAAGCTGCTCGAGCTCGATCTCACCCTTGCCAAGCCGGTCCTGAAAGAGATCCCGCCGCCGCCCGATCGCCACGACGAATTCATCGTCGACCTGGTCTACGTGGGGCGCGAGCTCGTCGCGCTCACCGGCCGCGTGAACTTCTGGGGCTGGAACGGCGAGCGCTCGTACATCCGCGGCAACCTCGCGTCGATCAACGGCGGCATGTACGTCGCGGATCAGAACTACATCGTGATGTCGTCGTCGGATAACAAGGTCCACTTCATCGAGCGGTCCTCGCGCGGAAGCGTGCAGATGCCCGCGAACCTGACGCATCCGCGGCTCGTCGCACGGGCGAATACGTCGCGCGTGCTCGTCGTCGCGGACGGGATCATCCTCGGTTTCGATCTGGAGACGCTGCGCCCGCAGGTGCTCGACGTGCGCGCCGACGCGATCGCCGAGTTCGTCGGAGACGACACGCTGCTCACCGGCCACATGGCCGAGCGGTCGTGGCAGTGGATCGAGCTCGATACGGGCAAGCGCACGGCGATCGATCTCGCGACGTTCGGTCCGATCATGGGC
>JALZOJ010000067.1 GCA_030857175.1 Myxococcota bacterium
GCTTCAAAGGGGCCGTCGATCAGAGTCGACGGAGATAGCTGATGGAATTTTCGCTGTAGTTGCGTGCGGTTCGGGTACCGATTGCGAGCGCCGACATTTTCGAATGATGTCTTGGCGAGGACCTGGCTCGGATTATAACGGGAGCGACAGGATATCGTGCAATTGAACCGATCGAGCGGCGACTCGTACTGACCGCGCACGTCAGCGCTCGAATCGCCACTCGAAGGTCCTTATTCGGTTGCCAGAGACCTAACATCACAACACGACGACGCTGCGTTCGGAAGAAAGGTAGCGTCGACCGATCGCGTTGACGCAGTCTGCGCCTCGACCGTCCACTGGACCGAGGTCGATCAGCAGGATCTGATCTTCCTTGTGCTCGATCAATGGGTGGAGCCTCGCAACCAACATCACTCGCTCCGCTTCGGCGAGATCGCAGCGGAAGACCGAGTACTGGATGTGATCGCCGTAACCACGAAGGGTTCCGAACACGCGGGCGCGGCGCTCGTCGTTGCTGATGTCGTATGTGACGATGTAGCGGTTTCGCACGGTCACCTCGTAGCAAACGGGGGGTATTCGGCGATTTCCCCGACGATGTAGCGCGCCAGCAGACGCACTTGGACCTCCAAGATCCGACGGTAGCTGATCCGGTAACCGAAGATCGGGTGCGTGATCTCCTCGTCCATCCGGCGTTCGTAGGCACGAATGAACTTGGTGCGCCCAGCCGGCGTGAGCGTGACGGCACCACCTCGGCGAATGAAGTCGGAGATCCGGACAACGCCAGTGTTGATAGCCGACAGCACCACGGAATCCACGATCAAGGGTCGGAACTCCTCCATGACGTCGAGCGCGAGAGCGGGCCGGCCATAACGAGGCTGATGATAGAATCCAAGATACGGATCGAAGCCGACCGCCTGCAACACGATCGTCAGATCCTTGGCAAGCATCGAATAGCCGAACGAGAGGAGTGCGTTCACGGGATCTCGCGGAGGTCGCCGATTGCGACCATCGAAGTCGAACGTCATCGCACCGTTCTCGGACGGCCCGCGCAGCATCTCGCTATACGCATCGAAGTACACGCGCGCCGCGGTTCCTTCGATGCCCAACAGCGACTCGATGCTCTCCACCCGTTCGGTCGCCGTCACGAGCTCCTTGAGTCGCTGGAGAGTTCGGACAGGTGTGACACTGGCATTGCGACGTACGATCGTTCGCGTGTTGCGAACCTTGATCGCGACGAGTCGCCGCGCGATCGCCAGACACTGCTCGTCGTTCGCGGCGGCCGCGAATTGTCGGCGGCGGAGCTCCACGTTCTTATGATCCATCCCGTGCGTCATCCCGTAGAACCACCCGCCGGATGACATGTACACGATGGGTATCTCGCGCTGACAGAGGTCCTGCACCGCTTGTGTCGAGATCTGGACTGCGCCGAGCAACACGACCTGCGATGTGTCCGCAATCCGGACCGAGTGTTTCTCCTTGTCACGCGTCTCGATAACCAGCTCTGCACCTGAGCGACCGACCTTCGTCCCGGCCGTCTGCACATAGAGAGGTAGCGCATCGTCCCGCGCTGGAACGAGCCGCCGGATGCGATCTCCATCCTCGATACCACGTAGGAGGTTGGTCTCGTCGGGCAAGCAAATGCCGACGAGAGAGCATCTCGGACACTTCGGGCTATCGACGAGCGGTGGCGGCGCGGTTGGCGACGCCGATGTGCGACGCAACTCGCAGAGCAATTCGAGGGTGCGCGTGCGCAGTGCCGCATCGATCGGCACCTCGACGCGCTGCCTGGACGTCACGAAGTAGAGAATCCCCCGCTCGACCTGATAGCCATTTTCCTCGAGGATCAGTGCCTGTGCGCACAGCTGCACGCGCTCGGGTTCCCAGGCTTGTTCGGCATTGTCTGGCGCGCGCCCGCGCTTGTAGTCCACCGGCGTCGCGAGCATTCCCTCTGCCTCGACCAGGTCCATGCGCGCCACCAGTCCGACAAGTGGGGCGGACAACATCACGGATCGCGCGTGCACCCGTGCCTCGACCGGCGCGTCGGGATCGGGAAGCGCGCCGGTCTCGACATCGACGTTGCGATGCTGGAACTGACCGTCGAGCGTCTCGGCGTTGTCCTTGAAGTCGCCTTGGACCCATTCGAGATAGGCGAGCCGCGGACAGTACGTATGCTCGTTGAGCATTCGTGCCGGGATGAGATCCGGTACGTGGCGTGGCGCCGTCACCCGAGTGCAAGGTCCTGACATACCGCCGCGATCATCGTTCTCTGTTACCAGCGCCAGTCCGTGCGGCTAGCCTGACCTCGATGATCCGGCCACGAATTGGAAAATGGAGCCAGGTTGCCGTCATCGGACCGAGCGCCGTCGCATATGCGGCGAGCTGGCCCGAGTACCCCACTGCCCGCTCTGCCGCCGCTGCTGCGGTTCCCGGGAACGTCTTGTGATCGATCACCACGTGCGATGTCGCGTCGGCAAGCACGAGATCTGCCGTGCCGACCACGACCGCTCCGTCAGCCACGCGATCGTAGATGGGCCATTCTCGGTGAATGCGCAACTGTGGATACCGTGAATGGGTCCACCGCCACAGCCGGGTCGCGCAGTCGACGAGATCGGCCGGCGTGAGCTCGGCAACCTCGTGATCCGCGAGCACATCGCGAGCGAGATCGAAACGATCGGCCTGCCCAAGCGCTCGGTCGGCCCCAAAGAACGCATGAACGACGTCGCCGATCGATTCCATGTCGGGCCTGCCGGTCATCGCGATGCGCGGCCCGAGGTCGACGACCTCCCCGATCGAGCAAGCGACCGGCGCGGAGCTCGATGGCATGATGCGAGCTAGCCCGTACCGCTGCACGCCTCGCGGAAGCACCATCACGCCCGGCCGCGGCGCACGTCTGACTGCCGGGGCCGGCCGGGCCGGAGCTGCCAGGATGCCGCTCTCGATCCCAGCCCAGCGAACGTGGGCAAGACCGGCCGTTGTCGATGGTGGCTCGGTCACGAGCGTCGCATCGATCGCCGCGAGCACGCCGATCACACCGGCGAGCAGCTTGCCGCGCGTCGCCGCGAGCACGAGCCGATCGCGGGCACGGGTCCAGCCGACATAGAGGACGCGCAACGCCTCACGCCTAACCTTCGTCACGAGTGCAGCGTGTCCGGGCGAGGCCTCGATCTCCTCCCGTACAACGCCCAGCTGATTCGCGGTACTGTACGGATTGGGCCAGAATCGAATCCAGCGCGCGCCGATCGGATCCGCAGCGTCGAACGTTGAGCGATCGCTCACGACGTGAACCCCGAACGACGAGGGCTCGCGCATTGTCTCCAGTCCAAACAACACGGTGATCGGCCACTCGAGCCCCTTCGCACGGTGCCACGTCGAGACGATCACTGCGTCATCACTCGCGAGCACCGCCTGTCGATCTGCCCTGACCTGCTGCCAGCCCCCCGCGGTCGTTTCGAGCGACTGAAGATAGTGCAGCAGCCCGGCGGGGCTCGGAGCAGTCGCGGTCGTCGCATACGTCACCGTGTGGGATCGGAGCGCGTCGAGGTTGGCGAAGCGTTGTGCCGTGTCTCCCCAACCAGCGCACATGCGGCGTAGATCGCTCGCCGCGATCAGCGCGTCGATGACATCGATCGGCGCGAGGTCGGCACGCGCGGCGAGGATCTTGGCGACCGTGGGATCATCCGCGAACGCCGCGCGACCGGGGGCCGCGAGCGCCTCCGCAACGAACGCGTCCATGTCCGTTGGATACCTGATCACGCGGGCGAGCTCCGCACGCGCGATCGAATCGAACGGGTCGATCCACAGCGCGAGCCCGGCACACGCGACACGTGCCTCGAGAGTGCGGAGCAGCCCCATACGGGGCATCACCGCGGGAACACCCAGTGCTGCGAGCGCGTCCGCCACGGCGCGACACTGCCGGTTCGTGCGACAGAGGATCGCGATATCGCGCGGCGTTGCCGCGCACACACGCGCTTCGCGGTCGCGCACGTGTGTCGGGCGAGCGAGCAGATCGCGGATGCCGGCTGCCGCCGCCGCAGCACGTCCGTCATCGTTGTCTGTTCCATCGCGACGGTCGAGATCGATCGGCCAGTGTTCGAGCACCGGGCCGAGCTCCGGCGCATCGTCACCGACACACGCGACGAGGCGGGTGCGCTCCTCGGGCATGCCGTGCGACAGGAACGCGCGCGCGAAGATCTCGCTGGTGACTTCGACGAGTGCGGGTCTACTTCGATACGACGTACCAAGAGATTCGATGCGATTGCCGCCGAGAGCCGCAGCGGCCGCCTCGGTGAGGTCGGCATCGGTCGCGACCGAGCTCAACGACTCGATCGCCGCGTCCATCAGCGCCGGGTCGGTACCGCGAAAGCCATAGATCGCTTGCTTGGGATCACCGACCCAGATCGATTCCGATGCGAGCGCCGCGAGCTCCAGAAACACCGCGAGCTGGATCGGACTCGTGTCCTGAAACTCGTCGACGAGAAACAGATCGATCTGTCCGGCCAGCGCGCTCCGCACGTCAGGACGCCGTAGCAGCTCGAGCGCCAGGGACTCCTGGTCTACGAGATCGATGACGCCGCGTGTACGCTTGTGTTCCTGGTATGCGAGCAAGGCCACTGCCGCGACTTCGAACTCGAGATCGATGAGCCGATGCAGGTCCGCGCGGAGTCGGGGGTGTGCGACGTGTTGCTGTGCGATCGCGGCGACCGGCGCCGCAGCTGCCTTGGATCGCTTGGTCGGGACCGCGCGGGCGAGCGAGGCCCAGGCGCCCCAGGCAAGCCCACCCGTGCGAGCGAAGTCTGCTGCGGCGACATGGAGTCGCCGCAGGTACTCGATCGTCCCCTTGGTCTCGTCGCCGTTCGTGGCGATCTCCGCCAGTGCTGCGGCGATCGCCCGTCGGAGCGTGTCGTCGAGATCCTGCGTCGAGATCGGACCGAGGCAGCCGTCCAGCTCGTCGCGCGAGCGACGAGCGCACATCGCGAGCTGGTCCAGGGACAGCGCGTTCGCCCTCGCCGCTTCCATGATCCTCCGGACGTCGATCCGCCAGTCGCGCTCCTTTTCGAACTTGTCGGTGAAGGCATCGAGCTCCTCGACCAGCGCCTCGGGCACGACGCGCGCGAAGGTCCGGCGGAGCTCGAGATCGGCGCCGCCCTCGTCCAGAACACGAATGTCCGGTGAGACGCCGAGCTCGAACGCGTGCTCCCACACGAGACTCCCGCACACCGCGTTGACCGTCCCGATGCGGGCGGCAAGGAGCTCCTGCGCTTCGACGCTGCGCCCATTCTGCAACAGTCGAGAGCGCGCACGAGACGCGAGCTCCGCCGCCGCCTCCACCGTAAAGGTCGTCGCGACGATCTGGCTCGGGCGCGCCCGCTTCGACGCGATCGCCGCGTCGAGTTCCTGGGTCAGGCGCCATGTCTTTCCCGACCCCGCGCTGGCCGTGATGATGCGTAGGTTCACGCGCGCCCCCGACGCCCACACAGGCCATCGAAGCGGCAGAAGCCGCACTGCGGTGCCAGGCGGAGCTGGCCATCGACGACGTGCGAGGGTCGAGCCTCGACGACCGCGCTCGGCGCGACGAACACACCGCCAGCAAGCTCGCTGATCCGTGCACGCAATGCGGAACGCGTCACGTCCAGCGTGTCTGCGATCGTATGCCGAGTTGGTGAGATCGCATCGGGCAACGCGGCTCCGTGTGCAGCCAACATCCGTCCGGTGCGCAGGATCAGGTATGCAGCACCCGGCAGCGTGGCGCCGGTGCGTGCGAGCTCGGCGTAGATCGCGAGCTGGATCGCCGTCCCGGAGATCAGCCGCTGTCGATTGCGCGATGCACCCCACTTGTAGTCGATGACGTGGTCCGGTGCCGACAGCAGAAGATCGGCGCGACTCGCAACCGTCACGGCATCGAGCTTGCCCTCCAGCATGACTTCGACACCACGAAGCGTCGCGCCGGATCGCGCGATCGAATCCGCTATGGTGAACGCAGTCGCCGCGATCGCGCGGCGCACCGCAGAACGCTCGGATTCATGATCAGGCAGGCAGAGCGTCTCGGCGACCTGCCCAAGCTCGGCGTCGAACGTCGCGATTGCGAGCCGCGCTGCGGTATCGGGATCGCGCGGACCGTCGGCGAACACGCGCGCAAGGACGTGATGCGCGAGCGAGCCCGAGAGCAGGGGCCCGGGCTCGGCGACCGGGCTGCCTATGCCACCGCGGAGCTCGGCCACGTAACGGAGCACATAGGCGAGCGAACAACCCAGCAGCGTCTCGAGACTCGACGCGGATTCCACATCCCGGACGAACAGCGGTCGCACCACGCGGGCAGTATCCGCGGCCGCTGGCAACGGCCGTGGCGTTAGCGTCGTGCGCGACAGCTGCCAGGCATCCACCACCAAACGCGCCGCGGGACTTCCGTCCGGCAGGGTACCGACGAGCTCGTCCCACAGCGGGTGCGGATAGCTCGGCTCACCGGTCTCCGTCGTTCGCGGACAGACCAGGATCACCGACTCGGTCGCGAGATCGAGTGGCCGACGCCAACGTCGCGAGATCGTCGCGGTCGCAGCTCCGGGATCCGGGATGGTCACCCCCCACGCTGCGAGCGCCGCGTGCTCGCCGACCGACAGGCGCAGCCGAGGCACGAATCCGGCTTGAGTGCGACTGAAGTTCCACCACACGGTGGTCGTCGTCGCGCCGAGGATTGCGCCCGGCTCGGCCACGGCTCCAAGCCCTGCCTCACCTATGTTGACGACGACACCCGGCGAGTCGAGCGACGCGCACATCCGTCGCAGCTCTGCCAGCGAGAGTGCGCCCTCCCCACTCAACTCGGCGAGTCCGATGAGCTGCGATGCTTGCATGGCGACGCCGTCAAGCGTGGGCTCCGTTCCGCGCCGACCTCGCGCCCACTCCGCGAGTGTGGTCATGCGCAAGACGAGTTGCGCCATTGGGAGCGCCACGTCGCGGTCCACGGCCGGCTCGAAAAGCTCGCGGAGTCGAGCCGCGACGGACGCGCGCTGCTCGCCGTTGAATACCTCGAGGCCTGCGACCATGGCGGCGCGCCACTCGCGACTACCACGACCGGGAAGCTGGCGGAGCGCTAGCGCGAGTCGCCACCCGATCCGCCGCGGAACCGGTCCGGGAGACAAGCATACGAGCTGGTGCAGGTCTGCCGCGTCCATCGGCCGGAACGCGGCCTCGACACACAAGCGCACCAGCACCGCGCTGCCAGCGCTGCGAGCCACGGCCAGCTGCGGCAGGCCGTGTCGCACGAACGCATCACCGAGGACCGCGTCAGGCGCGATCACCACGACGCCGCGCACGTCGTCGCGTGCAGCGAGCGCGCCCGCAACCTCTTCGGCTGCCGCAAGCACACCATGTGGGCGCAGGAGCGTGAGCGTGCCATCGCCACTGGGAATGAAGAGAGAGCTGCGTGCGGTGGCGAGGTCGCCGTTCGCCGGGGCCGCTACCAGCTGGAGCTCGGTGATGTCCGTACCACTGGCGCGGAGCGCCTCGAAGACCTGGCGCCAGCGTACCGGCATGGCGGCCACGGCCTCGAACATCCGGATTCTCGAGATGTCCACGCGTCGTCGCCCGAGCCGGGCCGCAACGCGCGCGAGTCGATCCGGTGTCGCGGTCGCCGCGCTACACGTCGCCGACCAAAGGGCGGCCAGGCGTTCGCTCGCGGGTTCGCCAGCCCAGCCCCACATGGTGAACAGATCGCGATCTGCGAGGAGCCGCTGCGCGGTCGCGAGCCGATCGACCTCGAGCGAGCGCGACCAGAATCCGTCGACGCAGCGAAGCGCGGACGCAAGCGCCATCGCACGCTCCAGCGGGGGTGCATGCCGACGTGGCAACCCGAGCTCGAGCTCGAGACGATCGAGTAGGCCGAGCGGTCCGAGCCATGCCTCGCCCGTGCGCGCGCTTGGTCCCGGCCAGCCACCCCGATCGATCGACGGATCGAACACGACGTCGAGCCCCGACACACCAACGCCCACGCTTCAGCCTCGCGGTCCGGCATGGAGTTGTAAACGCGCACGGGTGAGCGACGAGGTAGCTGCGAATCGTTGCATCGAGAACAGCGTACGCAGCGTCGCTGTCAACCCGTGTCAGGGTCTCGAGAGCTTGACGCGCTGCCGTGTCATCGTCTGAGCGACATCGCGCCGCGCACGCAGGAGTCCAGCGTGTTGTGGACGTAGCGCAGCGGCATGACCTGCCTGCACGCGCTCCGCAAGCCGGAGCGGCAGAAGTACCTCTGCATCCGGACCAAAGCCCATGACGAGGCGTTCGAGCTCCTCGGCGGCGCCGACTTCGAGCTCGAGCACGACGCTGCCATCGGCACCGTCCGTGAAGCGTTGAGTCCCATGCCACCAACGCTCGCGAATCTCGCTGGCGACCCGCGGCGAGAACTTGATCGAGACCCGCTCCGGGTGCGGCCGCAACCACACGCGGTAGGCCTGGCTCAGCTCCACGAGAGCTTCGCGGCGCGGCGCGAAGCTCCCCTCGACGATCGTCACGGCACTTGCTCGATGCACCGCGAAAGTCCGCAGCGCCTCGCGCATGCGACACCACGCGATCACGTAGAGGGTCTCGAGGCTTTGTTCCCAGTGCAGCAGCACCGGCTCGATCACACGTTCGCTTGTGTCGCCCTCGCCCGTTCGATAGCGGATCGACACCGGCGCACGACGCGCGATGGCGTCGCGCAACGCATCGAGCGCGACGCGATGCGGTCCGTAGTCGATCGTCGGCGCGGCGCGCGTGCCGAAGCCATCGTCGAGCGGGAGATCGATCTGCGGCTGGCTCGCGAGCTTCGCCCAGACCCCATCGAGCGCCTTGCCGAGCGAAGTCTCCTTGAGGCCCGGCGCGAGTTGGCGTGCGAGTGCCAGCGCCCAGCGTTCGTCGTCCTTGAGATCCACCGCGCCCACTGGCATCCAGCCGTGATCGAGGCCCCACCACCCGTGCTCACGTTGCTCGACGGGCACCTCCGCCGCGAGCAACGCCTGCAGATCGCGATACGCCGAGCGCCAGTTCCAACCGCGCCGCTTGTAGAACGGCGTCACCTGCAGCCCGCGCCGCGCCCGCGCCATCGCGAACGTCAGCACGAGACAACGAACGACCTTAGCTTCGAGCGCGACGTGCTTGGGCACGCGATCGAGACTAGCGACTCGGTATGACGCTCCGCCTAACGACGAGTAACGGCTCGCGAACCTACTCTGCGGGCTCGAAGACGCCGAGCCCGAAGTGATTGCCGTACCCGAGTGCGATGGCCCCCCTCACCGGCTCGGCGACGCACTTACGCAACTCTAGCTCCGCCGTACGAACAGGCCACCACCGAGGTGACGCGTGCGACCGAGAACGATCGGCCCCGCGACAGCGATGTCAAACTCGAGCCGCAACATCCCCTGAAGGCCAAGCCCACGCACTCCTCTGGATACGAGCACGGTGACAGCAGGTCGCGGGAGGTTGCGGGTCGAGCATTCTTGGATCACGTCCGCGACGAGGGCCTCCGTAACCGATGCCGCCTTCCGATGGCGATTGACCGAGTACGGGCGCGACGAGATCCAACACTTCGAAGGCCGCATATACTCCTCGGTCTCTCCCGACGAGCATCGCACGACGCGAAAGCGACCCACATAACCGGCGCGCAAGTCGGCGAACCCATGCAGCGCGCGTTCGAGGACTGCCTGCTGATCCCGTTCCTCGCGCGTCTCAGCCTGTGTCAGTGTGCTCCGGTCGACGAGCCGAGGCGCTAGGATCAGGAGCCGACCGCGCGTGGGATCCCACTGGTACGCGAGGTGCGCGGACCGCGCGGGCTCACCGGTATCCTCGTGCCCAGTGAAGTAGCGACCGAGGTGGCGATTACCGATCTCGCTCTGAACGCGCGACATCACGGCCCGACGCAGCGCGTGTACCAGCGCGTCACCGTCGACAATCGAGCTCGGTTCGGCATCGATCGAGAACGCCAAGATCCCCTCGACGTCGGCGGCGGGGGCCATCACGCCGAGGCCGAGAAACCGTCCATCGCCGATCACGAGTGGTCCGCGGATCGGTTCGCTCAGCTCCAGATCTACATGCCAGAGACGTTCCTTCGCGAAACGCGTCCCCTCGGCAAACTGCTCGGCGCGAGCGCCACGAGCTTGAAACGGCGCGCGCTGAACACTGATCGCAACCGCACGAGCGCCGACGCCAACGTGCCGGAGCGCGGTTCGCACTGCATCCCGTGCGAGCGCTTCTTCGCTCTCGCGCTCTCGCGCTCCCTTCGCCTCCGCTCGCATCCGCGTGGGCTCGATGCGACGTCGCTGCGCTGACGTGGGCAACACAGCGGCGGTGATCGTCTGCCACCGCCGTGCTCCATCGCGGCCGTGGTCACCTGCCTCATACCGCTCAAGCATCGCGCGATCGTCCGTGGGGGCGAGAATGAACGGGTCCACGACGCCAGTGGAACGATCGTACGGCTCGAGTCCGGAGAACGCCCACCGAATATCGCGTTCGCGGAGTGGTCCGCCTGTTGGCACTTCGATGGCGATGCGTCGGATCCCAGGATCGACATCCCGATGCCCGATCGAAGGCAGCGGAATGATCCGGACGCGCTCGACCCTCGACGCTCCGCTCTCCGCCTCGGCCTTGCGTCCAATCAGAGTCTGCTCGACGACGTTGGTCAGCTCGGGGAACGCTTCCTTCAGCCGATCCGCCGCGGCATCGCGAAGGCGCTCGATCAGCATCGCCGCACGATCGAGCCGCCAAGGCCACAGCCTATCGCCCTCCGCCATCTCGCCGAGCGGTCCGGTCTCCTGGAGGACGTAGACTGACCGCAAAGCCACGCTCGCGTACGTGACTTCGAGGAACCGCGGCTTCGGCGGCTGCGAGAACAGCACGCGAAGCTCCGCGCCCGCGCCTTCGCTGCGGAACTTCGCGGCGTTTGCTCGTTGCCGGACGACCAGGCTCTCGAGCGAGCCCGGAGCGGGACACAGGAGACGCTCTCCGATATCGCCTTGTGGCCGATGGATCATGCCCCTGTGATCGGCCAGCCGCGCCGCGAGCGCTTCGTCGTCGAGTGTCTCCCCCACCGCCCAGGCCATGTCGACACCGCGTCCGAGCTGATAGAGACTGCTCGCGGCTTCGACGACGGCAGAGACCTGATCATTCGCCGCCGACGTCGGCCACGCATAGACGAGGACCGCGTCCTCCTCGAGTAGCCACGGCTGCACCATCTTTTTCGTCCGGATCTCACCGACGCGCGCCGGATCGCCACCCACGGCGTCCGCATCGTTGTTCGGAACGAAAAGCTCGACCCGACTACCTCGACGAGCCGCGGGAGCCGCGATCACGGGTGGCGGAAGCCCCTCGAGCCACTCGAACGCGCGCGAGAAGGCGGCGGCCAGCGAATTGCCACGCGCGACGCCCGCCACGAGTGCCTGAAAGACGCGCGCCGGCGCGGGCGGCCACTCCGGCGTGCCGTGAAAGCGCGCGTCGTGGAGCCGGATCGTTAGGACGAGGTTGCTCATGACTTGGCAGGTTTCTTCCCGGCCTTGCTCGCTTTCTTCGCGTTTGCGGCTTCGTTGTCCGCGAGATCTCGCTTCGCGAGGTCCCGATCAAACTTCACGCTCTTGTCAGGACCGACGCCGAACCCCGCAGCCCACTTCGTTGCTAGTGTTCGAGCCGCGACGTTGGTGAGCGCCACCGCGGTCCGTACCCCCGTCCGCGCGACCTCTTCCCATCCTCTAGGCTGTTCTTCTTCCTTCGGCACGAGTATACACCCCTGACGCAAGAACCCGTCGAGCGGCTCTGTGGCCGCGACGAGGCACAGCCCGAGCACGTAGCGGCGCAGGGCATCCGCATCGGTCGCCGCGTACAGCCGGCGAAGCGCGATCAAATTGATCGTCACGTCGCGCACGATCGGTCCACGTGCGACAACCCCGCCGTGGTTGCCCGTCGAGGGTACGGGCACGAATCCGCGTTGTGCGAGTGGGCTCTTCGGGTTGTTTTCTGACTTCTTCTTCTCTTCGTCCGAGAAGACCTCCAGCGCGGCATAGTCGATCGGCGGCCCGTACTGGGCGGACCGGGTCAACTCGTCGACGTCCCATGCGCGGATCACCGCCTGCACGATGCGGGGGAGCTTGGCCTGGGTGTCGCGCGAGTCCCACACGCCGAACACCAATGATGTTGGCCCAAGCTTCGCGATTTCCGTGGCATCACCGGAAGCGAGGAACGTCTCGAACGCCCTCCGAGCTTCGTCTTTGAGGGACGACGTACGGACGAGCGCGTCGCCGAGGCGATGTCCTGCATCCAGTACGGTAACGTGCTTGCCGTTCCCGATGTCGATCGCGATCTGAGGCACGAGCTTGCGCAGGTCGGGATCACTTGTCGGTCCGTCGCCGAACATCGGCTCCATGCGATTAGCCTGCGAACCGACACTGTCGACCGTCACGACCCTTGTTCCATCCGAGAGCTTGTCGATGTTGTACGGCTGCTTGTCGTTCGCGTAGGTTGGCGGGAAGAACACCCCTCCATCGCCCTCTACCGGCATCAGATGCTGCTTGAGCACCAGGGCGACAGGTCCCTTCGGATCGGTCCAGCTCTTGATCGTCTCGTCGCTCAGCGTGCTCATGAAATCATCTCCTCAGTGACAGTGGTGATCGCGCGGGCCTGCCCTGCTTTCCCGGGCCAGCCCAGATGCATGCGGAAACGCCGTGTTGGGAACGGTAAGAGCGTCGCGCCGAGCGCTGCGCGCAAGATCGATGGTGGTAACCACAGCGACTGTTCGTGTTTCCGCCCCGCGATGCCGTAGTGATACTGCAGCTTGTCGCGCCGGGTGATGCGACGCGGACGCGCGTGCGTCAACCCGATCGCACCGAGGAGTTCCACGAGTGGGAACCCGACCGCTTCGATCCGCCCGTCATGCGCGTTGAGCGAGAAGCCGGCGTCGATCGGGATGTAGTCGCGACGCCAATCTAGCCGGAAACTGCTGCTCTGAGGCGCGCCGATGGAAAACGGATCTCCAGCTGCAGACACCGCGCGCGCGCGAACGAGATCGAGCGCGTCTCTGACGAGAGCTGCGCCGGGGTAACCGGCTGCTCCTGCCCAGAGCTTGAAGTTGTCCCGGAGATCATCGCCCCAGTAGTCGATCGCGAGAGCGCTGCCTTCGTGCCGCAAAACGCACACCACGGTTTGAGGACTCTGGGGATCCGGGAACGGGTAGGCGTCGCCCTCGTTACGCGACTTGAGAGTCCCCCACTTGCTATTCCATGTAGCTGCATGCGCTGCGTTCGCGGGCATCTCGCCGCTGACGTCCGCGCGTGCCAGGAAGTCGAGCACGTGCGCGACCGGCGACGTGTCACCACGGGCGCGAAGACAGAACCGAACATGCGTTGGATCCGTCCAGTCGAACGCACCTTCAGCGTCGCCGAGGAGCGTCTCGGCGGCTTCGACAAGCCCCAGGCACGCAAAGACCTGACCCGGATTAAAAACGTCGACGGGAACCGACGCATCAGCCACGGCTACCTCCTTCACGGTTGCTCGCAGTGAAGGGCTGTTGGTCGTTCGCGCGCGAGGCCTGTTGATCGGCCGCGCGAAGCAAAGATTCCCACCACGCCAGCCCCCACGGGCCCCATTTTTTTTCCAGCCGAACGAACCGAAGCGCGATCTCCTGTGCGCGTGCTTCGAGCTTACTCGGAGGCTCCTCGGCGCCATCGGTCCGGAGCGACGGGCGCGCATGACCATGATGACTCGCGATGAGGTGGAGGCAGAGGTCGCGCAGATCGCCATCGAGCGCGCTCACGCGCGGATCGCGTTCGGCGTAAGGCAGCGAGCCAAGCTCGTGCCGGTATCCTGCGAGCAGTTGCAGGTTCGGCCGCGAACGCGTCTTCGCATACGGCACGTCTCCGGGAACACGAAATGCGCGCTGCCAGCGACGAGCCTTCTTGCCTTCATCGTGGAGGACCGCCGCCAGTGCGAGCATGTCCGCGAATCGCTTCTGGAGCTTCAAGCGTTTCGCGATCCGGATCGCCGCAGCTTCGGCCCAGTTCTGGTGCTCGACGAGGGTCTGCTCGTGCTTCGGTGTGACGGAACGACCGTTCTCGGTGCGGGCGGGAACACTGACGTGGCTCTCCAGCGAGAGCCACTCCTCGGGCTCACCGTCCGAGCTGTCAATGATGAGCCGCCCTTCCTCGCGCCACACCGCCACGTCGGAGGGAGACCCGTCGCTGCGTCTCACTCGGCGAACGCGCAGCGGGATCACCGGTCGACCATCCTCGACGGGTAGACTCGTGAGATCCTGCGCGTCGTCGCTGTCTTCACTGAGAAGTCCAGAGGTGAGACCTCCGATCCGCGTGTCGACCATAAGAGTCGCGTTCGCGAGTCGGAACTCTATGTCTTTACGTTTGTCCTTGTTCGACAGATCCCTAGCCGAGATAGTCCACGGACCTCTCACCCCGTCGACAATGACCGCAGCAACGTCATCATGGTCCAGACGCGGTCGGACGGCCTCGTCGCCCGACGGATTTCGTGGCTCCGTCGATTCGCGATCCCTGGCGACGACCACCTCGAGTCGGTGCGCCAACCACTTCAGCACGTTGTAGGTCTCGGTCTCGAGCTTCTCCGCGAGCTCTGGCCCAGCGGCCGTCACGAACTCTCCGAGCTCGGAGCCGTTTAGAATCCTGCCGCTCTTCGAGAGCGGCAGCACGTCGCGCCATACGACCGTGGTCTGAGGGACGTCGTTCACCTCCCATCCCCGCAGCCACGGCTCGACCTTCGGCCGCCCCGGGTGGTCCTCGTCCGCGATCGATGTCATCGACCACGCCTCCACGTGAGCGCGTGTCAACGCCGGGCGGAGCGGCTCTTGTGTCGACGCCCTCGCGATCAGCTCGCGAAGTGTGGGATCGCTCGAAGCGCGGATCTTGAGATCCACGATCGAGCCGGGGCTCGCGTCGATCGAGCCGCGACTCGTGCGAGACAACGCCTCGAGCGCGCCGCGAACGGCAGCGCGCAATACGACGGCCGTATCGTCATCATCCTCGCCAACCGCCGGAACGATGATGACCTCCGCGGCTCCTTCACCGCGCCGGTTCACGCGTCCGAGCCGCTGCACCATGCGCTCCCACGCCACGAGGTCCGAGACCATATGCTCGGCATCCAGGTCGACGCCGACCTCACCGGCCGAGGTTGCAACGACGAACGCTGTCTTCTCCAGCGGCGGCTTGTGCTTGGCAAAGTATCCGTGCGCGTTCAGCCAGTTCGCGACACGGGTACGTTCGTGGACGCGCCGTGCACCGACGACGAGCTCCACGTTGCCCGCGCCCACGAGCTTCGCGAGCGCCGCCGCTATGGTCTCCGCGTGCGCGCGACGATTGCAGAAGATCGCGCACCGGACTGGCTTGGTCCCGCCTGAGGTCAGCGCGGATGCTTCCGCGACGAGCCGGGATGCGAGCTCCTGCTCTGGAACTTCTTCCCGGACGCTGACCTGCTTCGCCGCGCAAAGTCGCTGCGCCACGGTTGGATGATCGCGATCGGCGTCGCCGAGCGAGAGCGCGCTTCCATCGCTGCGGCCGGTCGCAGACAGCGTCAGGAGCTGCAACCGCGGGACCTGCTCGACGGCCGCCACGTCACCGGCACCGAGGCCGTGTTCGAACGCGTGTTCGACGGTACGAAGCATGTGCTCGAATGGCGGCACGAGGTGTGCCTCGTCGAGGACGATGAGCGAGTCCGCGCCGAGGAGTCCTGCGTGGTACGGGCGCATGCGTGCCGACACGCCATAGCCCGCGAACAGGAGGCGCGATCCAACCATGTCCACGGTTCCGACCACGATCGCAAGCGAGCTCGGGTCTTCGAGCCACTCGCGGTTGTCGAGGAACTGTCCGCGCAGCGTGGAGATGGGGAGCGCCGCGACCGGATCGAGCTCGAGCGCCGCCTTCATATCGGCAACTCGCTCGACGAACTCGCGCAGATCGGCGGCGACCTCGCTGGCCTGATCGACCACGGCGCGGCGATCGACCACGTACACAAGCCTCCGCGGCACCTTGGCGCCGACAGACCGCGCCACCAACCAGATTGCGATTACCGCGGTCTTGCCGAGGCCAGTCGGGATATCGAGTGCACTTGGAATCTGCCCGACGAGCATCCGATCGAGCAGTTCGAGCTGCCAAGGGAAGATGTCCTTCACCTCCGGGACACCCATCGCCGCCGCCAACCGCCGCCGCGCCTCCGGTACGCCTTCGTCACGAACCGCCATTCGCCCTCGCATGCCCGCGATCATTCGCGCGGTCTTGGTAAATCGTAATCGCTCGCCTCGTCGCGTTCACCCTACGCGCCGCAAAATCACAATCCAAGCAACGCGGATCGAGAGCTTGCCGACTGGTGACAGATCTCCAGTGCAGCGCGACGCTCAAAGTGATCGACTGACGAGGCAGTTTTCGAGCGAGCGTCGAGCTCGAGCGCGAGTTGATTCGTTCTCGCCACAAAGCCTCGAGCTGCCGGAGCGCAGGGCCATGTCAGCGCTCAAGGTCGTCGCGCTTGGCGTCGATCGCATTGGTGGGGCCGCTCCTCTTGGAGCCTCAAACCCGCGCCGATTTGCGACTAAACGGCGACTAAATATCAGCGGAGTACGTCTAACTACGTGGAGGTTAAGGGGATTGAACCCTTGACCCTCGGCTTGCAAAGCCGATGCTCTCCCGCTGAGCTAAACCCCCGTGGGACGCATCAAGTAGCGTTTCTGGGCCCGTTGGTCAAGACCGGCTTGCTGATCACGCGATGGCGGCTAGAGTCGTCGTGCCGATGTTTCTGATCCTCCGTTTGGGTGTCTTCGATGCCGCAGCCCCTACACCCTGGGAGAGATCCGTCCGCTGAGCGAACGCACCGACGAACGCTGAAGCCAAGGACCGCTCTCCCCGAGTCGGTCCTTTCGAATTTTCGGCCTCTTCGAGGTGCTCTGTGTCCCATAAAACCTTCGCCGCGTTCGTCGCGGCTGTTCGAGATACCCGCCGCATGCTCGCGCTCGCGTGGCGCATCGATCCACGCCTGACGTTTGCGTATTACGGCAGCGCGTTTGTTGGCGCGCTCGCTCCTGTGGCTGCCGGCTTGACGCTCGCGGCACTCATCGACCATGTCGTCGTCACGGCGGCGACGCAGGTCACCGTGCCGTTCGTCGTGGTCGTCGTCGTCGCGATGCACTTCGCGATCGTCGCGATCAATGCGGCCGTCCGCTTTGGCCTTCACGAGCAGTACTACGACTACCTGTTTCGCTATCGGCTGCAGGATTGGTTCAGCTATCGCTATTGCGAGAAGTTGACCCAGCTCGACGTGCCGCATCTCGAGGATCCGGTCGTGCAGATCCTCATCAGCAAGGTGCGCGATACGCACGCGTGGCGTGTGCCTGACTTCTTTCGCATGCTGTCGTACGCGTTCATCGCGATCGTCGGCGTCGTGAGCGCGGCGATCGCGCTCGCGCCGTTCGGGTGGTGGATCGTGCCGGTCGTCGTCGCGGCGACGCTGCCGCGCGTGTACCTGCGCACGCGGTTCGGCGAGATGCAGTGGTCGATGTATGGGTCGGGCGCGCCCGAGGCGCGGAAGCTCTGGTACTTCGGCTGGCTGCTGTCGGAGCCGGCGCACTTGCGCGAGCTGAAGGTGTTCCGCACCGCGCCGCAGCTGCTCGAGCGTTATCGCGCGATCCAGCAGCGCATCTTCGCGCTCGGCAGGAAGCCGCTCGATCGCTATCGCCGGATGAACGTGATCGCGCCGATCATCGAGGGCGCGTTCGTGTTCGGAATTGCGGTGTGGGCGTTACCGGAGGTCTCGGGCGGCGCGCTCACCGTCGGTAGCTTTGCGTTTTTTGTCACGATGCTGCAGCAGCTCGCGACGTCGTCGGCGGAGGCGGGCAGCTGCGTCGGCGGCTGCTACGAGAACTTGCTGTACTGCCGGCACTGGCGCTCGCTGATGGAGCTCGAGCCGGTGATTCCGACGGCGGCGGAGCCGAAGCGCTTCGACCTCGTGCGGCCGCCGCGCATCGAGTTTCGCAACGTGTCGTTCACGTATCCGAACGGCACGGCGGTGCTGCACGACGTCAGCTTCGTCATCGAGCCCGGCGAGAACGTCGCGCTTGTTGGCGTGAATGGCGCCGGCAAGTCGACGATCATCAAGCTCATCTGCCGCTTCTACGACGTGACGTCGGGCGCGATCCTGATCAACGGCGTCGATGTTCGCGAGCTCGATCTGTCGCACTGGCACGCGCACCTCGGCACGCTGTTTCAGGACTTCGTGCAGTACAAGCTCACGGTCCGCGACAACGTGTTGCTCGGTGATCCCACACGCGTCGACGAAGTGGCGATGAATGCGGCGATCGATCAAGCGGGTGCGCGCGCGATCGTGGACGGGCTGCCCCAGAAGCTCGACCAGATCCTGGGCACCGACTACGAGGACGGCGAGGAGCTGTCGGGTGGACAGTGGCAGAAGCTCGCGATCGCGCGCGCGTTCTACCAGGCCGCGCCCGTGCTGATCCTCGACGAGCCGACGAGCGCGATCGATGCCGAGGCGGAAGCGGCGATCTTCGACAACCTCGCAGCGGCGTATCGCGAGAAGACGCTGATCCTGGTCTCGCACCGGTTCGCGACCGTGCGTAACGCGGATCGCATCATCGTGATCGAGGACGGCCGCGTCGCCGAAGCTGGATCGCATGAAGAGCTCGTCGACATGCGCGGCAGGTACGCCTCGATGTTCGGCGCGCAGGCGGCGGGGTATCGGTGAGCTATCGAATCATCTGCACGGCGCCGAGGCTCTCGCCGGCCGCGAGGACGTTCTCGAGGATGCTCGGATCAGCGGCCTTGCGGCGCATCGATTCGGGCAGCAGCAACGCCTCCTCCTGCAGATCGCGGTGGCGGCTCACCATCGAGCGATCCTGCCATGCGCGCCGGGAGATCTGGACGGCCGGTAGCACGGGCGGACGGTGCGGCGTGCCTTCGAGCGCATTGGCATCGAGGCAGTCGAGCAGGTCGTTACCGGCTTCGAGGCGCTGGTTGACCTTGTCGTTCTCGAATCCCGGGATGTTGTAGAGGCGGAGAACGGAGCTGAGGATCGACGTGTGCTCGAACGTCGTGCTCACCGCGCAACCGCGTCGGACGTGAGGCCCGATGACCATCGAGGGCACCCGGAACCCGAGCTGGCCGAACCCGGCGCGCTGGTCGTACGTTGTCGGCGGGGCCACGTGGTCGTAGAAGCCACCGGACTCGTCGTACGTGATGATCAGCAGCGTACGATTCCACTGGTCGCGATTCCCGGCGATCGCGGCGACCACGCTGGCGATCAGGGCCTGGCCCATGCGCACGTGGTGGCCGTCACCGCCGCCGAAGTCGGGGTGGTCGTCGTTCGCGTCGGCCGGGTTGAACAGACCAAAGTGCGGATCGATGATCGACAGCGCCGGCAGCGTATTCGCGCGCGCCCGGGCGAAAAAGCCGGTCGGTTTCAGCCGGTCGAAGCGACTGACCATGTCCTCGAAGATGTTGCGCGCTTCGCGGGTCGGCGAGGGGTTCGCACCGCGGAGCCACGCGATGTCGTGGTAGAAGTTCTTCGACTCGAGGTCCGCCTTGTGGACGACGTCGAGGATGCTCTCCCAGTTAATGACCGGCCGGTTCTTCATGATACCGCGCGCGTCGCCACCGTGGAGATAGAACCGGTTGGGCCAGGTGGGCCCCATCACCGAGCTGAACCAGTTGTCGCAGAGCACGGACTGGCGCGCGAGCTCGTACATCATCGGCAGCTGCGCCGGCGTGTGATAGCCCATGGCTTCGGTCGCCATGACCGCCGCGAGCTGGTCGGCGCTCACGCGCAGTGACGGGTTGACGTTCTTCTGGAGATCCGCCGTGCGAGCCCGCGCCGCAGCTTCGGCCGCGCGCACGAATCCGCCCATTTGACCGCCGCCGTGCATGTCGCGCATCTCCCCCCACTCGTGGGGCAGATCGTGCGGCGTGAAGTCGGTGAGGATGTTCGACTTGATGGTGCGGCCATCCGAGCTGCGGTTGGACTCGTTGCCGCGGAGCCCGTTGACCCCGGAGACGCCCAGACCGCCGCGGTCGCGGGGCAAAGAAACCGCGCCGAAGTAATGGTCGAACGATCGGTTCTCCATGCAGAGCACCACGACGCTGGTGATCTTCTGGCGGGCGGCGTCCCACGACTGCGCCGCGGGCTTGCAGGTCCCGCTGTCGGACTTGTCGTCGCCCCAGTTGACGCCTTCGCTGCCGGCGCCCAGATCTTGAGTCGTGCAGCCGATCGCCTTCAACCCGGCGAGCGCAGCCATGCCCTGGAGGAGTCCGCGTCGCGAGGGTCCTGGTTTGCGCATACCCGGACACCAAGCAACGGCCATGCCTCCATCAAGTCATCGAATGGACTCGATTCCGAGATGACCTCTCGAGTTGCCGGCTCGTGCAACCCGCTGGCCCAATCCGCCTGGCTGATCGAGGAGCCAGTGGTGAGCTACTCGAACCAGGCCGCGGGGACGGTGATCGTCACGGTCTGCTTCGCAGCGGCCCCGACCTTCGTCTGCATGCACTTGAACTTCACGCTGGCCGGGTCGCCCGTCATCGGGTTGCCGAAGATGGCGCACGCGGTGACCGGACCGGTGCGGACGCCCGCGATGTCGACGGTGCCGCCCATCACCGTGCGCATGTGGATCGGGATGACCTGGTCGCCCTTGTGGAGCATCGAGTAGTCGCGCATCTGGTCGACCGACTTCACGTCGATGTGCGCGCCGATCATGCCGATGCCCGCCATCGCGACCGCGTCGCCCTTATCGTTCTTGATCGCGACCGTGACGGTGGTCGGGCCCGGCGTCGTGTCGATCTCGACCTTGGTGCGCGCGCCGAGCGCGACCTCGACCTTGCGCGTGTACATGTCCTTCGGCCGTCCGCCACCACCGCCGAGCATCGGATAGATGACGTAGGAGCCGGGCGCGAGCGTATCGAGCGCGAACGTGCCGTCGGCTCCGGTGACGACGAAGAAGTTCGAGGAGGTGGCCCCGACCGGGTTCGCGATCACGACGGTGTCGCCGAGCGGCTTGCCGTTCTGCATGATCTTGCCGTCGAGACCGGTGGTTGGCGACAGCACGAGATCGACGGTCACGCTGTCGGGGCCTGCTGGGATGCGCAGCGACGGAGAGCGACCCTTGTCGTTGCCCGCGACGATGGTGACCGCCATCGGCGAGAAGCCATCGATCACGAAGCGGCCGTTCTCGTCGGTGTCGGCATCCTTCGCGTTGATCGACTCGTCCTTGATGTAGAGCTCGGCGCCGCCGCCGGTGAGGAGCGTGCCCGCGGCGACCTTGGCCTTCGCGACCGGTGCGCCGCTCTCGTCGAGCACGCGGCCGGAGACCGAGCGACCGCCCGCGACCGTGATCGTGCCGAGGTCGGTGTCCTTGCCCTCGGCGATCGTGACTTCCTTCCTCTGCTCGACGAAGCCGATGCCGTTGATCGTGAGCGTGTGCTTGCCCGGCGGCGCCGTCATCGAGAACGAGCCGTCCTTCGCCGAGAACGGCGCCGGATGCGTCCAGCCGAGCATCATGTTGTAGCGCGGCGGTGTCTTGCCATCGGCGAGCTGCACCTTGCCGACGATGCGACCGTCCGTCGCGACCACGATCTTGATCGGCGCGCCGTTCGGCTTCACCTCGACGCCGGTCGATAGCGAGAGCTGCGCTTCCGACGCGGCGGGGCGCGCGGCGCGGACGCGGTACGTGCCGTCGGGCAAGCCGGCGAACTTGAACGCGCCGGTCTGGTCCGTGACTGCCTCCTGCACGCCGCGCACGTTCCACTGCACGCGATCGACGGTGCCACCCGACCACACGGGGTCGGCGCTGACCTGCGCGTCACCGATCGGCGCGCCCTTCGCGTCGACGACGGTGCCGGCGATCGTGCCGGCGACATCGAGCACGAGCGCGACATCGTGCTCGCGCTTCGCCGCGAGATCCGCGGGCACGATCGCGGAGGCACCCGCGTCGTGTTGCGCGACCACGTCGACGGCGCGGCGTGCGAGCCCGTTGATCTCGAACTTGCCGTCCGCATCCGTGAAGGCTTGCCGGCGCGCACGCCAGAACACGAAGCCCTGTGCGACGACACGCACGTCCGCCGCCGCGACCGGCTTGCCTTCCTTGTCCTTCACGATGCCGCGCACGACGCCGCCGGCGGCGAGCTTGATCTCGACGCCGCTCCGCGCGTTCACGCCATCGACGACGATCGGTTCGCTCGTCGTCGGTGCGAAGTCACCGTGCGTCGCCGACAGCCGCCACGTGCCGGGCGCGACCGCCGGGATCGAGAACTTGCCGTCTGCGCTCGCGACCACGCCATCACGCCTCGGGTCCACGACCGGCAGCGGCTCGGATGCACTCGTCGCGACGACGCGCGCACCACCGACCGGCTTGCCTTGATCGTCGACGACACGCCCGTTGATCGCTGCGCCTCGAGCGAGCGCGATCGTGACGCGCTCCGGCCCGGCCGGATCGCCCGCGGTGCCGAACATCATCGCGGCCGGCGCGTACCCGTTCGCGCGTACCGCGAGCGGCGCCCACACCGCGCCGACGCCCTTCAGCGTCGCGACGCCGTCCGCGTTCGTCGTCGCCTTCCACGTCAGCGCCGATCGCAGCTCGACCTCGGCACCCTTCACGACCGCGCCGCCCGCACGGTCTGTCACCGTGACCTCGACGATGCCGCCGCGCTTGAGCCGCAGCGTCACCGGCTCGGGCTTTTCGCCGAGGCGAAGCCGTGCGGGACCCGCGTAGCCATCGCCCGCGGTTGCCTCCAACCGATAGTCGCGCGGGATCAAGCCCTCGAAGACGAACGAGCCATCGGCCTCCGTCTCGACGACGATCGGCGGGTTCGCGTCGATCGCGACCATCGCCTTCGCGACCGGCGCATCCTTCTCGTCGATCACCTGCCCTTCGAGCCGCAACACGCCCTTCGGATCGTCGTCGTGCCACGTCGGCAAGTCGCCCATCCGCGCCGGCGCCGCGGGCGCAGTCGCCGGCGTCACCGGCTTCGCGGCCGAGCCTGTCGTTGGCTTCGCGGCTACCGCGGGCTTCTTCGCGTCGTCCGCGCCTTTGCCCCACAAACCTGCGAGCCGCGTTCCGACGACCACCGCAGCAACCAGCACCAATCCGATCACGATTTTCTTCACGACGATTCCTCCGGCAAGCACGACACCGCCCTTCGGCAGCATCGCGGGTAACGGCGCGAGCAAGACGGCCCACCGACGGCGATCACCGCCGTGCTCTACATCGAGCGTCGCGCGTACGCGATCGAGTGCATCTTTCAGACGCGACCGAACGGTCGACGCCGGCACACCCTGCGCACGCGCGATCTCCGACGCATCGAGGCCTTCAAAAAAACGCAGGAGCAGCGTCGCGCGAAGCGGCTCGTGCAGCTCGAGGACAATCTTCGCCACGCGCTGTTGCATCTGCACGCGCGCGACGAGCTCCTCCGGCGTCGGCACGTCGGCCGTCACGGGCACTGCGAGCTCGCGCGCTTCGCGACGCACGCGGCTGCGCGTCGTCATCCGCGCGATGTTGCGCGCGACGCCGCCGAGCCACGGCCGCAACGGGCCGTCTTCTCGTGGCGGCTTGCTCAGCGCGACCTCGAAGGTCTCCTGCACGACGTCGCCCGCGGCGGCTTCGCCCACGAGCGCACGCGCGAGCTGGGTCAACCAGTCGGTATGCGCCAGGAGCTCGTCGGCAGACGGCGTCGCCATGACCCCATCTTGCCGCCGGCGCGCGAAGTGTTGCCGCCGCCGTGCAGATTCTTCTAAGTGGCAATCCTGAAAAGCGTTTCTCGGTTCCGGTTCCGCTTCACTATTCCCTATTCGATCGCGGCGATTGCTCGCGCATGTCAGAGGTCGAACCGCCGCGTCCGGACGGCGCAGCCGAATCGTTCCGGCCGCGAACACGCGCAGCCCTTAACAATAGTGAATAGGGAAGCGGAACCGCGAAGTCGAATTTCCGGATCGGTTCTACGGGGCTGGCTTGTCAGGTGGCGGCGTGGCGATCGTCGACTCCGAGGGCCGGCTCTCGTCGAGCACGAGGTCCTCGATATCGGCCTGCGCCCGCACGATCGGCTGCTTCGGGTCCTTCTTCGGGAACAACGGCGGCGGATACATCGCGCGCCACTTCGCCGAGGCCTGGCCCCAGAACAGGAACATCACGCACCAGATCGTCGGCATCCCGAAGCAGATCTCCGGATAGTGCATCGCGAAGCCGCAGACGTAGCCGGTCAAGACGAGCGTCATCAGCAGCGCGCTGATCGCCTTGTTCTTCGTCATGCCGACCTTTGGCATCGGTAGCCGCGAGGCCATCAAGTAGCCGAAGACGGCGACGGCGATCGGGAAGTACTTCCAGACCCAGAGCGGCGTCGCGAGCGAGTCTCCGAACAGCTTCGCGCCGCCGAACGTGCCGCCCAGATGCTCGATGTTCGGATCGTACTTGAGCAGCAGCAGGAACCAGATCGCGAGCATGCCGCCAGAGAGCGTGGTCGGGAAGCCGAAGAAGATCTTCGTCGGAATTTGGTCGTCGGAGAGCACGTTGTAGCGCGCGAGCCGGAACACCGCGCACAGCATGTAGCCGCCGCACGCAACAAACAGCAGCGTGTGCGCCGTCTCGCCATGGATGAACGGCAGCTGCGGGTGGCGCGACAGGAAGACCAGGAACAAGTACGCCGGCGCGACGCCGAAGTTCAGAAAGTCCGCGAACGAGTCGAGCTGCATGCCGAGCTCGCTCGTGCCCTTGACCGCGCGCGCGACGAGGCCGTCGAGGCGATCCGTCAGCACCGCGTAAATGATCATCCAGGCGGCGAGCGAGAAGTTGCCCTGGTGCGCCGACCACAACGACACGAGGCCGAAGATCATCGACGACAGCGTGATGAGGTTCGGCGCGAGATATCTGAGAAACCGGGCGGATGCCACGTCTAGTTCCCGCGCTTTTGCGCGTGCTCCATCAGCTTGGCGAACAACCTCGGACCGAGGCTCTGCGTCATCATGCCCTCGACCGCCCGCGCAATCTCGTCCTGCGGATCACCCTCACGGTAGACAAACTTGATCGCCATGCCAGCATCTTCGCCGGGGGCCGCGTCGATGATGCGCTGGACCTCGCCGTGGATCGTGAACGGCTCTTCGCGCCCGGGGACAAACAGCTTGAACAAGAACTCGGTTCCGATCGGTAGCGGGCGGCTTGTCTTGATGAACGTGCCGCCACGCGAGATGTTCTTGGTGTAGTCGGCGAAGAACGTGTTGAGCCGCTTGTATTCGACCTTGAGCTCGATCGGACGGCGGACGTCAGTACGTCGATCTGGTCCCGATTGGCCGTTCGGTCCGTCTTCGCTCACCTGCCGGCAGATTACCAGGAACTAAGGATTGCTCGGCCATACACGCACCGCGATCCGGCAGATGTTGCGGATTCCCCGTCCGCGGCCGTACCGCCCGCTATGGATCGGCCTCGCGATCGCGCTGGCCGTCGGTGGTGTGTCGTTCGCCCTCGCGGGGACGGTGATCGGGAAGGTGGGACTGGGGCTCGCCGGGATCGCCGCGGTCTCGTGCGCGGCGCTGATGCTCGGCCGCCTGTGGAGCTGGATCGCGGTCGCGGTCGGGCTCGGCGTGGGCCTCGGGCTCGTGCCGCTCCTCGGGGTGCTGGGGTTCGAGCTCGCCGTCATCATCTCCGTGTTCGCGGCCCTCATGGGCGCGGACGTCGCTGCCGCCCTCGCCCGCCAGCTGCAGCGCGAGCTCGCACGCGCGCCGCATCTGGAGCGCTTCGGCTTTCCGATCCGCACGCTCGCGCGCGGGGTCGGCGCCGCGATCGGCCTCGCGCTCGCGATCGTGCTCATCCCCGCGCTGATCGCTGCGGTCCGCGGGCTCTGGGTCCCGACGTGCGACTGGGCGTTCGGGCTCCAGGCATACCTCGCGATGCCGATCGCGACGGCCGTGCTCGCCGCTGCGACGGGCTTCGCGCTCGGCATCGTGGTCGGTCCGCGCCGCTTTCTCGGCGCGTTCGTCGCGCAGCTGCCCACGATCGCGGTCGCGATCATGGCGACGTATCGCTTCTACAGCGAGCCGCCCGTGTTCACGTACAACGCGATCCTCGGGTTCTTTCCGGGCAACCTGTACGACGAGAACGTGCAGCTCCACTGGGCGCTCGTGTGGTCTCGCATCGAGCAAGCGTGCTGGGTGATCGCGCTGCTCGCGATCGTCTGTGCGCGCCTCGACGTACCGACGCTGCGCCTGCGTCGCGGTGCGCGCCCGAACAATCGGCGCACTCCGGCATACGCAGTCGCCGTCATCGCGATCTGCGGTGCGCTCTACCTCCACTACGAGAGCGGCGACCTCGGCTACGCGATCGACGGCGAGGATATTCAGGCGGCGCTCGGCGGTCGCAAGGAGACCGCACACTTCGTCATCTACTACGCGAACACGAAGGACATCGAAGCGGATATCGATCTGATCGCCGCCGATCACGAGCTCCGTTACGCGCAGGTCGTCCGGCAGATCGGCGTCGAGCCGTCGAAGAAATTGCGCTCGTACTTGTTCGCAAACACGCGGCAGAAGTATCAGCTGTTCGGCGCCAAAGACGTCGAGATGGCGAAGCCGTGGCTCGGCGACATCTATCTCGATCACCGCAGCTTCCCGCACGGATCACTGCGGCACGAGATCGCGCACGCGATCGCCGGCGAGTTCGGCGATCCGATCTTCGGCGTCGCCACGCGCCGCGTTCTCGGTCTGCCCGTGCTGATGAGCCCCGCGTTGATCGAAGGCCTCGCCGTCGCGCTCGACTGGCCGATGGGCTACGACCGCCCGAACCCGCACGAGTCCGTGCGCGCGATGCAGGATCTCAAGCAGCAGCCGAAGCTCGATCAGCTGTTCGGTCTGCAGTTCTTCTCGGTGTCGTCGGCGCGCGGCTACACGACCGCGGGCTCGTTCTTGCGCTTCCTCCTCGATACCTACGGCGCCGAGAAGCTGCGCGCCGTCTATCACAACGGCGGCGACTTCGAGGCGGCGTACGGCGTGCCGCGCGCGCAGCTCGCGAAGGAGTGGCAGGCGATGCTCGCGACGCTCGACGTTCCGAAGTCGCAGGTCGCCGCGTCGGCCGAGCGCTTCCGCGGCACGAGCGTGTTCCAGCGCCCGTGTCCACATGCGATCGCGAAGCGCCGCGCGCAAGCCGCCGAAGCTGCGGCTCGCGGTGACCGCGCGCGCGCGACGCAGCTGCAGCGCCGCGTGTGCAAGGACGCGCCCGAGGAGCCGCGCCACCAGCTCGAGCTCGGCGACTACCTCGCCTCCGGCACCGACGCCGAGCGCGAGGAAGCGCAGAAGCTGTGGAACACGCTCGCGCAAGACGAGGCGCACGTGACGTCGTCGCTGCGCGCGCAAGCGTTCGAGCGCCTCGCACGGATCGCCGGCGTGCGCGGTGAACTGAAGGCCGCGCGTGCGCTCGTCGCGCTCGGTCAGGCGCTACCGATCGAGCAAGCGGATCGCCGCTCGCTCGACGGCATGGCGTTCGCGCTCGATCATCAAGGCCCCGCCGGCGGCGCGCTGCGCGGCTACTTCTTCGGCACCACGATCCCGGCGATCCAGGACGCGCTCACCGCGACGGTCGCCGAGCCCGACCTCGGCATCGCGCACTACCTCTACGGCCTGCAGGCCGCCGGCAAAGGCGACTGGAAGACCTCGGCGATCGAGCTCGACCTCGCGCTCGCGCGCGGCCTGCCGAACATCGCGTTCACGAAGAACGCGGCGCGCCGACTCGCGGTCGCCGCGTACCGCACCGGCGATCGCGACCGGCTCGTGGTCGCGATCACGGCCCTCTCGGGCTCGGAGATGTCGAGCGGCGATCGCCTGCTCGCGAAGGACTGGCTCGAGCGCCTGTCCCTTACATCCCGCTAAGAAACAGCCAGCGCCGGCCGTCCCACTCGAGGACGAGCTGGTTCTGATCGCGCTTGTCGGGGCGGACCGCTTTGCCGTGAACGTTCGTGATCGTGTAGCTCGCGTCGACGAGCACGTCGACGGCGGCGCGGCAGCCGGGCTTGAGATCACCCTTGCACTGCTGGCTCACGCCGACGTAGCGCATCGTGTAGCGAATGTCGGTCGCCTTGAGGAGGCGCGTCAGCAGGACGTTGCGCAGACCCTCGACGCCGTAGTCGTCGCTGCCCGAGGGCGTACCGCTGTCTTCCCAGTACTGGCGGTGCGCCATCAGCATCAGCGCATCGGCGTCGGCGCGTTCGACCGCGAGCCGGTACTCCTCGCAGGCGTCGAGCACGGACTTGTTCTGCGACGAGTACTGGACCTTCGTGCCGGGGACGTAGCTGCGGCGCGCGCCACAGCCGAACGCAAGCACGACAAACGAAATTAGGAACAGCCGATTCATTCTTCCGATGGCCCTGGCTACAAGAACGAGGCCAGCCGCGCAGACGCTACAACAGCGCCGTAAGTTGGCCAAGCGCCGGACCTCTCCAAGCTTCACTACGCGCCAGAAAGGCACGGAAGTCCTTCTCGCGATTGTCGACCCTTGCCAAATAGACATCGGTGATGCGCGTGATCGTGAACCGCATCGCGGCCGCGCGGACTTCTATAGGCAGCGCGACGCGATCCCCATCGGTGAGCGGCCGGCGCGCTTGATAGCCAGCCAGGAGCGCGCGCACGAGATCGAACCGCGGCGCGCCGGTCCAGCACCAGTCGTTGATGCAGACCGCGAGGTCATACGCGAGGCTGCCGCCCGAGGCCTGCTCGAAGTCGAGGATCGCGACGAGCTGGCCGGCTTTCCACAGCACGTTGTCGCGAAACAGATCGCCGTGAATGATCCCCGTCGTCGCGCGCCCGCGCAGGTGATGCGCGCGTGATGCGATCGAGAGCTCCTCGCCGATCACGTCGATCGCGCGGGCGAGCTCGGGATCGATCGCGTCCGCGAAGCGCTTGTAGCGACCGGCGAGGTGGTCGTGATCGTAGATGCTGCCGCGCCGCCACGCGGGCGGTAGCTCGAGCCCGACGAGGTGCAGCGACGCGAGCGCGGCGCCGAGCTCCGACACGCGGTCCGTCGTGACCTCGCTCGCCGCGAGATGAGTACCGTCGCGCCACGGAAACACGCTGACCCACTTGCCGCTCGCGCTGCCGAGTGGCGCGTACGGACGGCCATCGCGCGCCGCGATCGGTGGAGGCGCCACGACCCCGCCGGCCGCGAGCTCGACGACGAGCCGCGCTTCCCACGCGACATCGACCTCGCTCTTGCCCTCGTTGACGCGCACGAACCACTTGCCGCGCGCCGTCTCGATCGCGAAGTTCGAGTTGATCGTGCCCGCTGCGATCGATTGCGAGGAGACGAGCTCTCCGAGCTCGAACGCGTCGACGATGTCCCCTAGATCCGCGTCCCCGAGCCGCGTAAACACGCCCACGCACCGAACGTACAGCAAGTGCGGTACGTTCGCAGCCGTGGAACAGGCGGAGCGCGCGCGTCTGGTCGAGAGACACCTCGATCTCTCGCGACGAGCCGCGGCCATGGTCTACCCGCGCGTGCGGGACCACGTCGAGTTCGACGAGCTCATCGCGCTCGGCAACGCGGGGCTCGCCGAAGCTGCGACCCGCTACGATCCGACCAAGGGCGCATCGTTCAACACGTTCGCGTGGTACCGCGTGCACGGCGCCATCATCGACGGCATCCGCCGCAACACGAACCTGCCACGCCGCGTGTGGGCGAAGCTGGTCGCGCTGCGCGCCGCGAGCGAGTACCTCGAACATCGCGGGGAGCGCGACCAAGGCGCCGCAGCCAAAGGCGTCGCGGCCGCGAGCGGCGCCGATGCGCTCGCCACCATCAAAGAAGCGATGGGCGCGATCCGCACGATGTACGTGACGTCGCTCGAGACGCTGCAGGAAAAAGGCTTCGACCCGAGCGGCGAGCAGCCGCGCATCGCCGAGCAGATCGATGCCACGCGCCTCGGCGCGAGGATTCGCGAGGCCATCGAAGATCTCCCCGAGAAAGAGCGCGAGCTCGTGAAGAAGCACTACTGGGAGGGCAAGAACCTCCTCGAGGCGGGAGCCGAGCTCGGCATCTCGAAGTCGTGGGCGAGCCGGCTGCACGCGCAAGCCGTGGATCGCTTACGCAAATACGTCGACGACGATTAGCGTGCAACACCGGGCGGGCGCCGGCATCGCTCGGCATGCGTCGCACTCTTTTCATAATACTACTCGCCGCCTGTAGTGATGGTGGCACCGATCCCACGTCCCTCACCGTCGTCTCTGTGTCACCGGCAAGTGACGCGGTGGACGTCGCGCTCGACACGCCGATCACACTCGAGCTGTCGGAGCCGGCGCCGGCGGACTTCAGCGTCGCGCTCACCGCGGCGACGGGCGAGCCGATCGAGCACGCGATCGCGATCGATGGCAACACGGTCACGATCACGCCGGCCGATCCGCTGTGGATCGCGACGGGCTACGACCTCGCCGTCGAGCGCGCCGACTTCGCCTCGAAGTTTCAAACACGCGATGGCGCGTGGAAGGCCGTCCCGATCGCGACGCAGATGATGGCCGCCGCCGGACCACTCGGCAGTGGCGCCGCGCCGAGCCTCGCCGCGCTGCCCGATGGCACCGTGTTCGCGGGCTGGGAAGGCGGTTCCTCGCTGTACGATCAGAAGTTCACGCCCGCCTCGGGCTGGCTCCCGATGCCGGGCCGCCTCGGCGTCACCGGCGATCCCGGCTCGGTCGATGTCCAGGCCGTGTCGCCAACGCGCGCGGTCGCGATGCACGATCGCTACATCACGCGCTCGAACATCGAGGCGCGGACCTACAACGGCGCGCAGTGGTCAGCGCCCGTGATCGTCGGTCCCTATCAGGTGGGCACGGTGCGCTACGACCAGTACGTGGGCGGCATCGCGGCGAGCGAGCAGACCTACGCCCTCACGTTCCACCGCGGAGACTTCGACGCGGATCAGTTCGACGCCTACGGCTCGATCCACAACGGCAGCGCATGGAGCGCACCGTTCCTCGTCGAGGAGCTGCCCGGAGAAGCGTCATCGACGCGGATCATCGCCGACGGCCGCGGCGGCTACGTGATCGTCTGGATCCAGCGGTCGGTCGATCGGCTGTCCACCGCCGTCTGGATGCGCACGCTCTCCGGATCCGGCGTCCTCGGCACGCCCCAGAAGCTCGACGACGGCGAGGGCAACACCCACGGCCTCGCGCTCTCGCGTGGCGGAGACACGGTCTGGATCGCATGGGCCCACGGGCGCGACGGCAGCAGCATCAAGAACCGCGTCGTGACCCGGCCGTTCACCGCGAGCGGGCTCGGCGCCGCGCACTCGCGCGACGTCGACGGTTACTTCGGTGACGCGTGGCTCCAGCTCGACGCTTCCGCGCGCGGCGTCCTTCTCGTCTACGCGATCTACGGCGGCGTGTTCGCGAGCATGCAGACGAACGGCACGTGGTCTCCTTTCCACGAGGTCGAGAAGATTCCGATGACCGTCGGCAGCGAAGTCGGGCGCCCTGCCCTCGCGCTCGACGATCGCAACAACGCGACCATCGTGTGGACGCGCGTACCGGCAAGCGGTCGCCGCGTCACCGTGGTTGCACGCGCACGCAACGGCAACTGGAGCCAAGCGACGCAGCTCGACGAAGGCACGACGAGCACGTACGCATGGGCCTCGGTCGTCGACGCGGCCGGCCGCGTGACCACGACGTGGACGCAATCCAACCAGACCAGCTACACGGTCTGGAGCGCGCACCTCGAGTAGTCAGGTTGCGGTTGCGGGCGCGGGCGGTGCGGGCGGCTCGGGCGTCTGGTCTGGCGTCTGGTCTGGCGTGCCGGGCACGCCTGGGACGTCCGGGGTGTGCTCCTTATGCGGCGAGTAGTCACGGTGATACATCGAGAGCAGCGAGAGGAACATCGACACGACGAGCGGCCCGACGAGCAGGCCGATCGCGCCGAACGCCGCGAGGCCGCCGAGGAGCGCGAAGAAGACGACGCCGCCGTGGATCTCCATGCCGCGCTTGATGAGGAGCGGCTTGATGATGTTGTCGACGAGCCCGACGACGAGGATGCCCCACACGGCGAGGAAGATCGCCATGTACGGGTGTCCCGTGAGGAAGAGCAGCAGCGCGGCAACGAGGCAGACGGCGCCCGCGCCGATCGCGGGGATGAACGCCGCGAGGAATGTGATGAACGCGAAGAAGATCGGGGCCGGGACCTGCGCGATGTAGAAGCCGATCAGCGCGGCGACGGCCTGCACAGCGGCGGTGGCGATCGTGGAGACGACGATCGAGAACGAGACCTTCTTCGACGTGGCGATGAGCTCGCGCGTCTGCCCATGCGCGAGTGGCGAGATGCTATCGAGCCAGGTCACGATCCGGTCTCCGGCGGTCAACGTGAAGAACAGCGCGATCAGCATGAGCGTGCCGTGATAGAGGACCCCGCCGGTCGCGACGACGCTCTTGGTGACAGCGGCGCCCGCAGTCTTGCCCTGCGCGCCGACCTGACCGGCGGCCTCCTCGAGGTTGCGCGGGAGGCCGGCGATCGCGTCGAGGACGGTGTCGCGTGCGCTCTCGGGTAGCCACCCGACGATGTCCGCGACTTGCTGGCTGTGCACGGTGTCGAGGAGAAACCGGACGCCGTCGGCGCCGTCGCGGATGATGACCGCGACGAGCATCGCGAGTGGTCCGAGCACGATGATGATCACCGCCACGGTGATGAGGCCGGCCGCGAGCCCGGGACGCCCGCCGAGGCGCTTCGTGAGCCAGTCCTGGATCGGCCGCATCACGCTCGCGAGCACGACGGCGAGCAAGAGCTCGCGAATGATCGGCATGACCACCATGGCGACGAGCACGGCCGCGCCGATCAAGAGCGCGAGGAAAAACATGGGGACAGGGCGCTCGCGCATCGGCGGACCCTAACACTCGGGGAGTGCGGGATCGAATCGCTACAGCTTCGAGCCGTCGCGCCGCACCATCTGGCCGCCGCGATACGCCATGTCGACGTCGCGATCCGTGTACTCGGCTTCGTCCGCGTCCTCGCGGTTCGAGATCTCGAGGTAGCGCGCGGGCCGATCGCTGCGATTGACCAGCTGATGCCCGACGCGCTCGCCGGCCGGAAACCCGGCGCAGGTGCCGGCGTGCAGCACTTCCTCGCCGCCGTCTGTCACCAGCACGACCTCGCCCTCGACGACGTAGACGAATTCGTCCTCGTGCGTGTGCCAGTGGCGCATCGAGCTCTCCTTGCCCGGCAGCAGCGTCGTCAGGTTGATCCCGATCTTGGTCAACCCGCACGCATCACCGAGCGCGCGCTTCTCACGCGGCATGCAACGCGACTTGTACGGCTCGGGATAGCCGCAGCGGTTCATCACTTCGAGCGCTTTCGGATCGATCTTCACGCTGTCTTCGCCGCGGCCGGTGCCGCGAGCGTCCCGTGTGATTGGTAGTGCTCGAACAGCTGGCCCCAGTGTGTCTGCGCCTTCCACTGCTCGAAGATCTTCCGGTCACGCAGCGGCCACCGGTAGTAGTCGTGATAGGCCTCGCTGCCCATCACGAAGAGGTTCACGAGCGGCGTGTGGAAGAACAGCTTCTGGAACCGCTTGAGCGGACCGAACCACATCACGTCGCCGACCATCGATGCACCGTTGTCGCCGACCGAGAATCCCCAGCGCTCGTCGGCGAGCTGCGTGTCGCCGACGATCTCGATGTTCTCGCGCCGGCCATTGCCGAGCCCCGCCTCGTCGGCGAGCTTTATGTACGGCAGCGACATCGGATCGAAGCCCATCATCCCGGCCGCCACCGCATCGATCGCCGTCTGGTCATCGGACGCGAGCATCACGTCCTTGATCACCGGCCGCATCGTGCGCGGGCCCGGCCCATCGCCGGCGGTCGTTCCGTCCATCACGGCGAACAGACCCGCATGGATCTCCTTCTGGATCGCGAGCAAGTCGACGAGCGTCTCGTGGATCCAGCTATGCGTGTAGTGCCGCTTCGTGTTGAGCAGCCCGCCGAACGCGTTCTTCATCGCGCCCGTCGTCTGAGTGTAGATATGACACTTTACGGTCGGCAAATGAACGATGTTGGTGCCGTGGAACGCGTCGGGGATCAGGATGCCCTCGGGGAAGATCTTGTCGAGGACGAGCATCTTCGCCTTCGGGCGATAGACCGACCACGTCATGTCCTCGGGCTTGAAGTTGTAGCGAACCGGGATTTCGTACTTCTTGAAGATCGGAACGTAGCCGTTGAGGTCTTCGCCCTTGAACGCGTCGGTGACGACGGTCTTGTTCTGCACGCAGACCTGATCGGTGAAGCCGCGCGCCTTGAGTGAGCGGACCGTGCCTTCGAGTTGCCACGGCGTGGTGTTCGCGCCGGGGAACGGGAAGTGCCACGAGATGTTGTCCTTCAGGATCGTCTGCGCGCCGGCCTTGAGGGCCTGCTGCACACCGGCGATCTCGTGGAGTCGATCGATGTCGTCGAGGATGTGATCCGGACGGACGCGTACAACTGCGACCTTGGAGCGAGGCATGATGCCGCGCACTTTACGCTAGTTGCTGATCGCTGCGATGACGGCGATCACGAAGATGATTCCGAGGAGGATTCCGCCGATCACGAGCGCGCGGCGCTCCCACATGCGGTGAACTGCCGGGTCGATCTTGTGCGCGGGGAACGAGCCACTCGCCCATGCGCGGATTCCCGAGAGAGACTTTGCGGCGCGCATGCTCATCGACATCGACGGGCTCGACGGCTGCTGTGGCGGGTGTGTGGCGGGCCGCTGCTGTTCGCTGCTCGTCGGCGTGTGAGCGACCGACCACGGGTTGCTCGGCGGCGGCGGCATCTCGCTGATCGTCGGCGCGTGCAGGTTCGTCGGCGCGTCGGAGAGTGCGGTGAACGTCTGCGAGATCCGCTCCTGCGGCGTCGTCACCGTGTCGGTCGACTCGCCCGCGGCGGCGTAGCTGGATTTTGTTTTCGGCGTCAGGTCGCGGCGCGCCGCCACCACGGGCGGGCGCGGCGGCGGCGTGGTCGGTGCGCGCGTCGGAATCGGCGGCGTGGTCGCGCGCGGCTTCGCGGGTGCCGGCGCTGGCGTGTCGAAGCGCTTCGGATCCTGCTTCGTGGGGAGCGGTGTGCCGGGGATGACCGTCGGATGCTCCTCCTCGTCGTCGTCGTCGTCGTCGTGCTCGTGCTCGTGCTCCTCGTCGTCCATCGCGGCGAGCTCTTCTTCGCGCGCGAGCATCGCGGGGAGGTCCATCGCTTCGATGAACTCGCTCTCGAGGACCGGCTCGGTCATGTCGCCGATATGCGTGAGGTGCTCGCCGAGCGGTACGCCCGCCGCCTTTGCTTCGTTCCAGGAGGTGATCTCCGGTGCGAACAGCTCGCTGACGTAGACCGAGAGCGCGGTCGGCGACGGACCGAGATCCGCGTCCTGCTGAAAGCGTTCGAGGTCGCGCAGCATCTCGTCGGTGGTCTGGTAGCGCAGTGTGATGTCCTGCGAGAGCGCCTTCAAGATGATGCGCTCGAGCTCGGGCGGACAATCGGGTCGCGCTTCCGACGGCTTCTTCGGCGGAACGTTGATGATGAGCTGCAGCGTCGCGAGATCGTTTTCGCCGCGGAACAGACGCGACGTCGTCACCATCTCCCAGAGCACGATGCCGAGCGAGAAGATGTCGCTGCGGCGATCGACCGGCGCGCCCTTCGCCTGCTCGGGCGACATGTACGAGATCTTGCCCTTGAGCGTGCCCGTGCGCGTCTTCACCGTGCGCGTCGATGCCTTCGCGACGCCGAAGTCGAGCAGCTTCACCGCACCGTCGTAGGTGACGATGATGTTCGACGGCGAGACGTCGCGATGCACGATGTCGACGAGCGAGCCATCCGGCCGCTTCATCTCGTGCGCGTAGTGAAGTGCGGCGGCGACCTGCGTCGCGATCTGCACCGCGAACCGCAGCGGCATCTTCTCGCCTTCACGCCACGCGCGATGGAGGATCGAGCGCGTGTCCTGCCCGTGCAGGTACTCCATCGCGAAGAAGTAGTTCCCGCTGTCGAGGCCGATGTCGTAGACCTGCACGATGTTCGCGTGATTGAGCGAAGCCGCCAGGCGCGCTTCATCGCAGAACAGCGAGATGTACCGCTGCCGGTCGGTGTACTTCGGCAGGATCTTCTTGAGCGCGACCACCTTCTCGAAGCCGTTCGGTCCCTTCGTGCGCGCGAGAAAGAGCTCCGCCATGCCCCCTCGAGCGAGCCTACGTATGATCTCGTACGCGCCTAAACGGCTGTCGTCGGACCGCTGGTGGCCAGCGTGGGTCACGGCACTTCGACGATATCACCGGGTGCACGACGGGCGGGCGTTTCTGCCCACGATGCTTCGGTGTGGGATGCAGATACACAATTCGCGCAGCCGACTGCAACCGTCTGTACGCAGGGTGGGAGAAAATTTGCCGCCAGATCTCCGAGGTGTGAGTGTGCAGGCATGGGCGAGACGCTGTACTCCAGCACCTACCAACCGGATCCACGCAACGCGCTGGACGTTCTCGCCTTCGTGCTCACGCCGGTCGAGGCGTTTGCCTCGCATCCCGACGAGCTCGAGGCGGTCGCCGAGCTCTTGGGCGCTGCGAAGTGCGAGGCGATCGAGCGCTGGCAGTCGCTGCGCTCCGAAGGCCTTCGGAACTAGCCCTTGTAGTTGAACTGCATCGACTCGGTATAGAGGTCGACTTTGACGACCTTGATCTCTTCGCTACCGGAGTCGCTCTTCTCGGGCTGGATGTTCGTGATGTCCGCGCCGGCGAAGTCGATCGAGAACAAGACCTTCTTGCTCGAGTCGTTATCGAAGCACTCGATCGCGCCGGTGAGACGGCCGGGAACTTCGCCCTTCACGCCACGCTTCGCGAAGTGATCCATCAACGGCTGCGCGTCGACCTCGGGCACGTAGAACGAGAGCGACGGGAAGTCCATCTGGCTCGGGCACTTGATCGGCGCGCGAAAGCCGCCCATGTGGTGCTCGATGATGTTCTGCTTGATCGTGAAGCTGTCGACCTTCGTGACCCGAAGCGTCGCGCTCTCGGGAATGCTGTCCAGCTTGAAGCGGAAGTTACAAGCGGTCCACATCTTCTGCTTGTTGAAGTCAGCGAGGACGGGGAGCTTGGCGCCATCACCCTTCTTGAACTCGAGGTTCTCGACGGCGATCGCGATGCCCATGTACGCCGGGCTCTTGTCGGTACCGTCGAGCTTCGGGAACGTGATCTCTTTGATCAGCGCCTCCGAGAACTCGCGGCGTGCGCGCGTCTCGTAGTTGTAGTCGGCCGCGAGGATCGCGCCGGTCTTGCGCGTGCCCTTGCCGGTGAAGAACTCGGAGATCCAGTTGTAGAACGGCTTCGACATCGACATGCCGACCGAGACCTTGATGTCCTCGAACTTCGGCTTGCCGAGCTGACGCCAGCGGTCGTAGTTCGAGCCGTTCTGGTACGTCATCACGTCGGCCTTGATGCTGCCGCCCTCGACGGAGCGGAACAGACCGACGTCATCCTTCTTGCCATCGAGCTCGAGCGCGAAGTGCGCGGCGGCGTAGGCGCGTTCTTTTACGGACGGAGTCATTGTCGCCATACGTTGGGAGGCCTCGAGGGATTGTACATCAGGGCGCTTCCTCGCTCAGAAGCGCGAAAAATCAAGGAGACGTCGGAGCATGCTACGTTCGATCAGTGACGTGTCTTCCTAACGACGCGTTCGTTGCTCCGTATGGCCAAGGGTAAAGACACACCAGCAAGTGTGCGAACTGCCAGGGAGATCCCTGGTCAGAAGCCGCGCTGGGCGTTCTTCAAGGGCCTGCTGACCGGCGCGGCAATCGAGATTCCTCTCATCGCTGCCACGGTTTGGCTCGTCGCGCGACTCGGCATCGGGAACCCGGACGTGGGCTTCATGCCGGTCATGCGGTTGGCCGCCGTGTTCACGGGAGTCGCGGCGCTCTTGACCGCCGGCGGCATCGGCCGGCTCGCCGCGTACACGTCGGTCGAGAAGGGCCGACGCCACGGGATCCTGGTCGCCACGCGCACCCACGCGGTCGCGACAGCCGCCCTCGTCGTGATCGCCGCGATTCCCCACGGCCACATCGACTTCAAAGACTTCTCGTGGCTGATGCTGCCGATCACCGGCCTCCTCGCCGGCGCGTTCTGCGGCGCGGTGATCGGTACCGTGTGCACCGCCGCCACGTCGGTCGGCCTCGCGGACGTCTGGTCGGCCACGATGAAGCCGACCGAGGCGCTGCGTAGTCTCCTCTCGCCGGGCGATCTCGTGCGCCTCGGATCGGCGCTGCGCACGCGAACGTCCGCGATGTTCGAAGGCATCTTCGATCCTGCGCCGAAGCGACCCGCCGAGCCGAAGCCGGCCGAGCCACCGAAGCCCGACGCCAGCGAGCCCGTCGGTGACGACACGAAGAAAGCAGTGTGAAGCGCGCCGATCGTGTCGAGCTCCGCACGTTGGCGATCGCGCTGCTCGCGTCGCTGCTCTTGTGGAACCTGCCGTTCGGCGGCGTCTTGCTGTATCCGTTCAAGCTGCTCGCGACCTGGCTGCACGAGCTCTCGCACGGCCTCGCGATGATCATCACGGGCACCGGCTTCGACCGCGTGGTGATCTATCGCGACACCAGCGGCCTCGCCTACGCGCAATCGGGCGCGGGTCCGTTCGCGGCCGCGATCATCGCGGCCGCCGGCTACATGGGCACGCCGCTGTGGGGCGCCGCGCTCCTCGTCGTCACGCCCGCCGCGCGCTCCGCGCGAATCGCACTGCTCGTGCTCGGCGCGCTGCTCGCACTCTCCGCGGTCACCGTCGTCGCAGCGCCCGCGAACGACTCGTTCGGCCCGTGGGCGATCGGCGCGATCGGTGCCGCGTTTGCCGTCGCTGCGATCGCCCTGCCCGGTCGCTGGCGCGTCGCGGTCGCGCACTTCGTCGCCGCACAAGCCTGCGTCAACGCGCTCCTCGATATCCGCGTGCTGCTGCGCCCCGCGCAGGTCGTGAACGGGCTCGAGGCCGGCGCCTCCGACGCGCACACGATGGCCGCCACGACGTTCGGCACGACCGCCCTCTGGGCCGTCTGGTTCTGGGCCGTCGTCTGGCTGGTGTGGTCGCTCGTGATCCTCTACGTCGCGCTGCGCGTCAGTGGATCGCAGGCGCTTGCGCGCGTAGTCCCGTACGCTCGGTCCAAGGTTTCACCTCGAGGTGAAAGTGATCGTGATGCGCATCGTCGTAGTCCGGGCTCAGCACCAGATGAAACAGACCCGAGCGCACCAACTGGCACTGCATGATCCTCATGACGGCCCCGCCCTGCGTGAGTGGCCGGCCGACGCAGTCGACGTTGTCGCCGAGCCCTTGCTCGTAATCGCGATCGACGCGGAGCGTGCCGAGGGCGCCGACATCGAACGAGTGCATGTCGATCGCGAGACCGAAGCTGTGCTTCGACGGCCGGTTCGTCCCGCGCACGTTTCGCTTCGAGTGCGCGGACGAGTAGCTCGCCTTCACCACGCCGAGCTCGCGCAGATATTTCCCCGCTTCGTCGAGTGACACGGCGAGCGAGCAATCGATCACGAGCGGCAGCTGCTCCGACGCATACGGGATGCCGCCGAGGGGGCCGGTGATCTCGACGCCGATGGCGACGCCGCTCCGCTTCACCGGCTTGAACGACACGTTGCGCCGCTCGAGCTCGGCCTTGCAGTCGGTCATCACGTCGTCAGGATTGGCCGCCGCGATCGACGGCAGCAGGATCATCGCGGCAAGCGCACGCATGTGCACACAGGCTCCCGCGAGTAGATCGGCGAGTCAATTAACTGGCAGGAACGGCGCTCGCGAGCATGTTCGTGAAGAACTGGGGAGCGGCGCGTGCCACCGAGTCCGGCGTCATCACGATCATCATCACGAGCGTGGGCCCGAACGCCTTGCCCGCGACGAGGATGCGGTAGTGCTGGCGCGTGCCCATCGGGTCCTCGAACGAGCCGAGGTGCTCGGTGCCTTCCCAACCATCGGGGAGCGGGATGACACGGTCGTCCGCAGTGGTGACGTCGTCGAAGCCGCGGTCCTTGCCGATCTTCACGGCGAGCGCGATTGCCTGCGTCATCTGCGGAACCATCGCGACGAGTGGTTCGCGGATCACCGTGACGAGCACGACGCTGTCGGGATCGTCGAGCCCGGTTTCCGTGACGTAATTGGCCGGCGCGGTGATCGCGACGCCGGAGACGACGTGACGCTTGGTCTCGAGGTTCTCGAAGCTGTCGCTGAGAGAGCGCGACGCGACGAGGACTGCGGCGGTGATCGAGAGCGCGGCGAGGAGCACGGCGAGGGTGCGGCCGGCGAGCAGCGTGATGCGCGACCACGAAGCGGAGGGCGTGAGCAGCGCGCCGAACACCACGCCGCCGGCGAGGCCCGCGCCATGCGCCCACTGGTCGATCATCGGGTAGAGAAAGCCGACGCCGAGCTGTGCGAGCGTGACGACGACGAGGCCGCCCCACATGCCGCGCTTCCACGCCGCGCGGTACTTGCGGCGATGCCAGGTGAGCTCGATGAAGACCGCGCCGAGCATGCCGAAGATCGCGCCCGACGCGCCGGCGCTCACGCCCGCGGGTGAAGCGAGGTAGCTGGCGACGGCGCCCGCGATGCCGCACAGGCCGAACAGCGCGAACGTGCGCGCAGTGCCGAACAGCTCCTCGGTGACGCGCCCGAGGAAGAACATGCCGATGCTGTTGACCGCGAGGTGAACGACGCCGACGTGAACGAACACGCACGAGACGAGGCGCCACCACTCGCCGCCGTCGATCATGCCGCGCACCATCGC
>JALZOJ010000107.1:0-4795 GCA_030857175.1 Myxococcota bacterium
GTGCCGAGGATGATCAGTACCGGTGCGAGCTCGGGCACGAGTTCGGCGTCGACTATCGCAAGGGCCCGGCGACCGAGCCGCAGTGGCCACCGCCCGCCGAGCTCGCCGCGTCGGTCAACGAGAACTAGCGCGCACCGAGATCGCGATCACCGGCTTGACGTTGTCGCGCACGTCGAAGATCGGTGACATGCCGGCGCGGCCGACCTGGGGAGCTCCGCGTTATCGACCCCGCGCGGCCATCCGTCGAGGCACACATCGACGTGCCAGTGCTTGATGTGCGGCGCGTCCCACGGCAGCTCCGGCCGGTGCGGATACACGCTCCACGAGCTCATGTGCACGTCGCCCGACGACGCGACCGGGTTCTCCCAGCGCAGCGCCGCGAGCACGCTCGCGAGTGTGATGCCGGGACGAAACGATAGGTCGATCTGCCGCGGCATGTTCCAGTCGTGCAGTTCGGCGCCCGCATCGGCGGCGAGCGGCTGGAGCGCGGCGAACATCGGCCGCAATTCATCGTCGCAGATCAGGCGGTCGTGGAGCGCGTGCAACAGGTTGTCGAGTGCGCCGCGCGGCGGCGGCGGAATCGCCCACTCGGGGCGCATGACCTCGTACGCGAGGTGCGCCGCGCCGTCTCCCGCATCGCACAGGTACCACCACTCGCCGAGCTCGAGCAGCGAGCCGCGCTCGCTCACGAACGGCCGGGCCGCGCCGAACCGTGCTTCGAGAAGCTGCGCAACTGCGACGTGCGCGACGTCGAGCGTGAGGTCGACCGCGAGCAGGCTCATGTCGCGCGGACGATGGGCATCCTCGTGGTGGTAGTCGTAGCGAAACTTTGCGAAGAGAGCCCTGACCTCGGGCCGCAGCGCGCCACGCCCCGTCGCGGGACGGAACACGCTGCCCATACCTTCGCCCCCGGTGAAGTCGACATCGAGCGCACCGACCCAGTACTCGAGCGTCGACAGACTCGTTGGCGGATGCTCGAAGATCTTCTCGAGCCAGCGCGGATCCGCGGTACCGGAGCCGGCGAGCCGCATTACCGCCGCTCGACCTTGAACGTGCACGTATAGGTCGCGCGCCGGCCCGCGGCCTCGACATCCAGTGCGACCTCGTACGTGCCGACGCCCGGGAACACCATCGGCGCGTCGCCGAAGACAAAGTTGTGCTCGTCCGCGCGCGGATCGTGCGGCTCCTGCTGCAGCGGCCCGGCGCCGAGGTTCAGCTCCGAGAGCTCGCGAATGCGCTGACGAAACGCGACGCTCTCGACACCCTCGAGCCCGCCGACGATCGCGACGAACATCAGCTTCGCGATCCGGATCGGGCCTTCGCCGGGCGGCACGCTCAGGCGCTCGTTGTGCACACCGACGAGAGTGATCGTTCCGCCAAGCTCGACACGCACGTCGTCGCAAACCAGCATCGCCTTCAGGTACACGCTGCAAGACTACACGAACCGCGTATGCTCGCGCCGTGGACGACGAGTACGACTATCAGCAGACGCGGAAGGAGCATCGGTGGCGGGTCGTCGTAGGCATCGCGACCGCGCTGCTCGCAGTCGCGTTCCTCGTCTTCAAGTACGGCATGCGCCGCGACCGCGACTACGGCTACGACAGTGGGCCGCAGCCCGTATACATCCCGCAGGTGTCCGCCCCCGCGCTCCCGGTCGCGCGCGAGCCGATCGAGTTCGAGCTGGTGGTCGGCAAGGAGAGCTACGACGTCTCCGACAAGCCGCTCGAGCTCGGCGGCGGCAGCATCACCCTCGAGCAGAACCCGACGCAGCTCACCGCGGGCGACGGCTATCACTTCAAGCACCGCAACACGGTGAGCGTGTCGCCGTCGGAGTCGATGGTGATCGCGTCGGTCGACGGCAACGTGCTCAAGCTGCAGACGATGGATGCGAAGGCCTCCGACGCCGAGAACAAGAGGGCGCTCTCGTACGCGCTGACCGGCACCGGGCAGACCGTCGGCACCCCCACGCCGACCACGCGCAAGATCGCAGGCAAGGATCGCGAGGGCGTCATTCACAAGACGACCACGCAGATGCAGGTCGAGGCCTACCTCGTGCCCATCGGCAAGACCAAGCTCGGCGTCCTGCTCTACCGGCAGGAGCCGCGCGCAGACCTCTCGAAGATCGACGCACTCCTCGACTCGATCACCGAGGGCGCGGGCGAGCCGATGCCCGAATTCACGGCGCGCGTCGGGACCACCGCCACGCCGGTCTTCCTCGACAAGCCGGTGCAGCTGCCGCTCACGCCGCCCGTCGGCGCGATGCTGCGCCGCCGCGCGATGGTGCTGCGGACGATGGTCGGTAACGGCGGCTCGCTCACCTTCGAGCATCCGCGCGGCATGACCGTCAGCAGGATGCCAAACGAACAGATGCTCGCGGTCACACTGCAGACCGACCGCGCGGCGATCCAGCTATTCGACCTGCAGATGCGATTCACCGTCGACGAGCTCAAGACCGCGCTGCTCGGCGCGATGGATGCCAAGGACCTCGGCGAAGCCACGCACACGCTCGACGGCCAGACCGTGAAGGGGCGCAAGCTACGGCTCGCGAACCTGCCGGTCGAGCACGAGCTCTACGTGTTCGATCGCGGCGGCAAGACGATCGGCGCGAGCATCCAGTACGTCGCCACCGACGAGAAATTCGCGATCGAGGCCGCGATGCCGATCCTGCTCTCGGTCAAGTAGCAACAGCGACGATTCGCTTGACGGGTCGCGCGAATGGTTGTATTTAACATCTACGTTAAACACAAATGGACCGCACCCATGGCCTCTACCAACCAAATCCTCGATGCCACGTTTGCCGCCCTCGCCGACCCGACCCGGCGCGCGATCGTGGCTCGGTTGGCCGGCGGTGACGCGACCGTGCTCGAGCTCGCAGCGCCGTTCGACATCAGCCTCCCCGCGATCTCGCGACACCTCAAGGTGCTCGAGCACGCGGGTCTGATCGAGCGCGGTCGCGACGCGCAGCGCCGGCCGTGCACGCTCAGACCCGAAGCGCTCGCAACCATCTCGGCGTGGGCCGAGCACACGCGGCGTGCATGGGCAGAGCGATTCGATCGCCTCGACGACTACCTCAAAGATCTACAGAAACAGGAGAAGCACCATGTCTCTCGCAAGCGCCGCTGAACGTCCCTGGGCCCTCGATCGCGAGATCGTGCTCGCACGCGTGTTCGATGCACCGCGCGCGCTGGTCTTCAAGATGTGGACGGACCCCGATCACGTGATGCAGTGGTTTGGCCCCAAGGGCTTCACCTGCACGCTGCACGAGATGAACGTGCGCGTCGGCGGGCGCTGGCGCTTCGACATGAAGGCTCCAAACGGCACGGTCTACCCGAACCGGATCGAGTATCTCGAGATCGTGCCGAACGAGCGGCTCGTGTTCGATCATGGCGACGACATCGACAACGATCCAAAGCGTTTTCGCGTGACGCTCACGTTCGACGAACAGGCGGATAAGAAGACCGTCGTGACGCTCCGCCAGCTTCATCCGACGAAGGAGCAGCGCGATGCCAAGTTGGGCTTTGGAGCGGTCGAGCTCGGCTACCAGACGCTGGACAAGCTCGCCGACCATCTGCGCATGCAGCGGTAGCGCCGTACGCCCGCACCGGAGTTAATTCGACGGTACGCCCGCACCGGAGTTAATTCGACGATCGACGCGGTACGCCCGCACCGGAGTTAATTCGACGATCGACGAGTCTTGCCAATCAGTTGGAGCAGACCGCGTGGCCTGGCTACATGTCGCCGTCGGCCCGTCGACGGACATCAAGCCACGCCGCGACGGCGCGAGCGGTCACTACCGCACGCGGCGACAACGGCTTGCCGTCGACAGATTGACTCTTCTCAGGTGCGTTCGGGTGGCGGCTTCACTGCGACGCTGGCAAACCGTTTGAGCCAGTACGTGCCAAACGGAAACACAGTCGGGATGTCGAGCAACCACTTGGCTCGCGCGTCCTGATACTCGAGCTGCCATTCCTTGTTTCGTTGAAGCGTCGCAATCCGCAGCCACTTGTCGCGGGCGGCGACCCGGGGACGCAGACCGCGACGCGGCTCGCGGCTTGTCGGACTGTCGCGCCACGACGTTCGCAACACGCGTCTGCGCCCGACGACCCACCGACCGGTTTGCTGCCGCTCGCGCGCACACGCCTGCTCCACCTCGATGATGCGTCGCCGCAACTCCTCGAGAAATGCCGTCTTGCCCTCGAAGTGATCCGGCAGCCGCAACACGAGCGCGACCTCGGCCGGCATCGTGCCCTCCTCGCGAAAGAAGTGCCTGGGGCGGTGCGCCTTCATCGACTTGCCCCTCAGTAGTGCGTTTACAAAGTCAGGACCCGGCCAGTGGTGCACCTTTTCGACAAGCCCGTCCTTCACCGGATTTGTTGCGATGTAGACCAGCTTATCGAGCAGGTCCTCGGCGGTCATCACCTCCACCACGCATGACTCCTCACTCGACCAGAAGTTCTCCCATCGACCGCGCAGCGCGTTCTGCGACCGCGCCATCATCTTGTGAAAGTGCTCGCGGAACTCGACTTCGCGTCCGTGCGGGTCGTACACCGCCGTGTGCTGGTGGTTGGACATCATCTGCGAAAGCAACACGTCCATTCCGAAGCGTTGCGCTGCCTCCGCCAAGCAGTAGACGAACGCGTTGTTCGTCTCGTCGTCCGGCCGCAGTAAAAATTGTCGCTGCGTGCAGCGACGCGTCAGGAACAGGAATAGACCTGGAATCACGGGACGCGGAGCAGTCATCGCCGAACGTTCAAAGCATGTTTCGCGCCGTTCGCTAACCTGCCGCACCACCTTC
>JALZOJ010000107.1:4895-10410 GCA_030857175.1 Myxococcota bacterium
GATAAGCGGGCTCCATTGTCCGGTTGCCGGACGTGGGGGCCGAACCTCGGACAAGACCCGGACAGGCTCGGACACATCTCACGAGCACGGACGCTGCCCAGAACGAACGTCGGCGCGGATTTTTCCCTGCGTGCAGCGACGCGTCAGGAACAGGAATAGACCAGGAATCACGGGACGCGGAGCAGTCATCGACGAACGTCCAGAAGCATGTTTCGCGCCGTTCGCTAACCTGCCGCACTACCTTCGATAAGCGGGCTCCATTGTCCGGTTGCCGGACGTGGGGGCCGAACCTCGGACAAGACCCGGACAGGCTCGGACACATCTCACGAGCACGGACGCTGCCCAGAACGAACGTCGGCGCGGATTTTTCCCCGCGGACGCTGCCCAGAACGAACGTCGGCGCGGATTTTTCCCGTCGGCGCGGATTTTTCCGGCGCGCATGAACACGGACGCTGCCCAGAACTAACGTCGGTGCGGTCTTTCCCCTTAGCAATTGCTTCGAGCTCTTGGACAAGCTCGACGAGGCGCGGTCGCTTCGCGCGATCGAGCGCCATCCCACGCGAGAGCAGCTGTTCGAGTCGTCTTGGTAACGCGAGCTTCAGGTGCTTGCCGCTCAGCGGTCCACTGCTGTGAAACTTACGCTTGTACGGAAACCGTCCCGTCGCCCACTCCGCGATGATGATCGCGAGTGCGAACGTGATCGCGCGATCGTCAGCGTCCTCGAGGTGTTCCTCGGGTGCGTAGTAGTGACGGTCGAACAGCGGCTCACGGACCGCATCGACGCGTGTCATCGCGAAGAATGCGGTCGGCGCGTGCACTGAGGCCGGTCACCTCCAGGCAGCCATCCAGATCACGGGCCCACATGTACTCGGGACGCACGCGCGTCAGCCGGCGTCCGCGTTCAGCGGCGGTCACGAGGATCCGGCCCGCGCTGCGACCGAGGGCGAGTGCATTGGGAACGGCGGTCTTCGGATCGTAAGAAGGCAGCCGGCGCGACTCTGGATCGGCGAGCGCGTCGGTGCCGAAGCGCCCCAGCAAAGACGGCAACCACGCCCCCTCGGTAGCGCGCTCCGCGAGCACCCAGGTCTCGGATGCCTCCGAGATGTCGATGCCCTCTCGAAAGTCGAGCTTCCCGACAAATGCAAACGGGAGCACGCCGGGACTCTCGTACGCGACGGCATGCTGAAACGCGCGGATGTCGACGCGGCTCAAACGTACGTCGAACGCGACGATGAGTTGCGCCTGCGAGCGTCGCGCGCGCGAAAGAGCTTCTGGAAGCCTTCGCCCTGAAGGTGCTCTTCGATTCGGATCATCCCGCCCCCCAACGGTTTCGCCGATTGGAAAGGGTCCACGCGTGGCAGCCGCCGGCAGCGCGGTCTTCTCGGCTCGCAGGAGGGTGACCAGTTGCACTGCCAACGTGGGCGCACCGGACGGCTGTGCCCCCCGGGCTTGGATTGCGCCGGTTCGGGCACCTTCGCTCCACTCGGACGCGCTCGCATAGGTGACTGTCGCGAACTCGTCTCCGACGACGAATGGGATACGGCCGGAGGGCCGAAGGACGACGATGCGATCGCGTCGCGCAGCACCCAGCGACGTCACGTGCCAGGGTAGTTCGTTCTCGAAGACGATCCAGTACGCGCTCTCGGGCGCATCGCTGACGGGTCCATCGACAACTTCGGCGTCAACCCCGGCGATCAGGAGCTGCGTGCAGATGTACTGGGCATCATCCGCGGCTCGCGCGGTGCTCGCGCCGCGCTCGATCGTCCGGTCCTTCGAGAACTGAGCGATGTGGATCGAAATCCTCACGCACGCCTATTCAAACACGAGAAACGCACCCTCGGTCAGAGCATCGCGAAGGATGCGCTGGAGGTTCGTGATGCCGACCATCGCTTCACTCACTGCCCACTGGGCATCCTCACCGCGCGCCTCGTCGAGATCGAACAAGTCCGTGCGTCCACGCAGCATGTTGATCTTCTCGGCCGAGAGCCGTTCCTCTGCGTCGGTGAGTGGGCCAACGATCGCCTTGTCGAGTGGCTCCACGAGGAGAGCGGGGATCTGCCCCGTCTCGAGGCGCGCGGGCTCGTGTTCGAACGCGCTCGCGACGACGCTCTCGATCTCCTTGGCGTCTTTCTCTCGATCGAGGAGACGCCAGAGCTCGGCAGCGACATCGATGGACCTGTAGATGCGCTCGTAGGTGTGGAGCACATCGAGATCCTCACCAATCGGTGGCCGAACGACGTGGACGCAGACGCTCATGCGCTTCAACCGGCAGCGAGCACATCGAGCGCCTCGAGAAATTCGAGCAAGTGTGGTCGCTTGCTGCGATCGAGCGCCATCCCGCGCGAGAGCACCGATGCGATCGGTTTTGGCAAGGCGAGCTTCAGGTGCTTACCGCTGAGCGGACCGAGGTCGTGGAACTTGAATTTGTACGGAAACCGTCCCGTAGCCCACTCTGCGATCATGATCGAGAGCGAGAACACGAGCGCGCGGTCATCGACATCGTCATCGTTGTCAGTCTCTGGAGCGTAGTAGTAGCGGTCGAAGATCGGGACGACCCCAGCGTCGATCGTTGACCTCGCGAAGAGAGCATCCGCACGGGCGCTGAGACCGGTGACCTCGAGCGGGCCAGTCCTGCGCTCGGCCCACATGTACTCGGGCCGCACGCGAGCCAGGATCAACCCGTTCGCGACGGCGTCCGCGAGGATGCGCCCGGCGCTGCGCCCCAGTGAGAACGCGTCGGGGAGCGCGGTTGCTGCATCGTAGGATGGCAGCTGCCGCGACTCCTGCTCCAACACGACCTCTGGTCCGAACCGGCCGAGGATTGACGGAAGCCATCCACCATTGGGCACGCGCTCGACGAGTGCCCACGTGCTGGTCGCTTCAGAAAGGTCGATACCAGGCGTCAGATCAAACTTGCCGACGAACGCGAGCGGGAACACACCTGGGCTTTCGTACGCCACCGTTTGGCGGAAGGCGCGTACGTCGACACGCGTCGACAGTGCATCGAATGCAATGATGACCTCCCGACCGCTCTGCGTATCACGACCCAGGAACAGCTTCTGGAAGTCGCCGAGCAAGTGCTGTTCGACGCGGAAAGAGCCTCCACCGAGCGTCTCACCTATCGGGAAAGGACCACGCACCGCGGGTTGCGGCACGGAGGGCGACTCGAGCGCTCGCAGGTAGCTCGCGAGCTGCTCCGCGAGGGTCTCGCCGACAGGAAGTCGAAAGGTGCGTAACGCGAGCACGCCGGGAGCGGCCGGCTCGGACCACACCGCGGCATTCGCGTATGTCACCGACGCGGCTTCGCCGTCGGTCGCGAACGGCGTCGGTCCACCGAACCGCAGAATCACGAAACGCTCGCGGCGAGCTTTCTCAACGGACGCGAGGTGCCATTGCAGGTCGTGTTCGAAGACGAGCCAGAACGCGCTATCAGGTGCGTCGACCACGGGTCCGTACACGATCTCCGCGTCGATGCCGGCGACAAGAAGCTTCGCCTGGATGTGGGGGGCATCGTCGTGCGCGCGCACGGCTGCATGTTCTTCGGCATGGGAGTCCACACTAAACAGCGAGACGTGAATCGTTACTCGCATACAGCTTTGGTTACTGCAGAAGCTCGATCACCGCGGGCTGGTCCTTCTCTTCCGCGATCGCGAGCGCGGTCGAGCCTTCGCGGTCTCGATGGTCCGGGTCGGCGCCTGCAGCGAGTAGTATCCGGACGACACCAGCGTGTCCCCAGGCCGCGGCGACCATGAGTGCTGTGCTACCCGCCGTCGTCTCGGCTTCCACGTTTGCACCGAGCTCGATCAGCGTGCTGACCGCGGCTTCGTGACCGGACGTCGCAGCTTCGATCAATGGGCTAATACCTTGCGCGTCCGCGCGGTCGACGGCGGCCCCGTGCGAGACAAGCTGGCGAATAAGATCTGTGCGTCCTGCATATGCCGCACACAGCAGCGCCGTGCTGGGGTTGGTCTCGCCGAGCGCATCGATCGCCGCGCCGGCCGCGAGAACCTCGTCGATTGTGATCGGCTCGTCGTCCGCGATGGCGGCGAGAATGTGATCTGGCATCGGCTTACTCATGCGTGAGGTTCTGATCCAACTCTACCTTTGCCATGAGCGCCTCGTAAGCCTCCATCGTCATCGGGCGAGTCGGCGCGATCACGAAGTGGCCTTTGTCGCCGTCGCGCACGATCTGCAGACCTTCGGGCACCGAAAGAACACGGTGCGCACCGCCATTCCCGACCACGAACTTGTCGAGTGGATCAATGTTTGTGGACGGCCCCTGAAACTTCCCGTCGACATTGCCCTTCTTCGTCGGGTGGATCAGCTTGTCTGCTCGCGACGGGTGCACATCAACGTTTGGGCGGATCGTGAGGCTCAAGCCACCACGAAAGACCTCGTGTTTCGTGGGGTCGAGGACCATGTTCTTCGTCAGATCCTCGAGACGGAGCCGTACGGGACGGCCCGGTGTCGCTGACTTTGGCGTCGTCTGCTTCGCATCTCCCGTCTTGTCTTCGGGCTCGTTCGTCGCGGTCCGTTTGGGTCCCTTCGCGCCACCTTGGTACGGCCTCAGCGCGTTGGGCTTCTTCGTGTAGAGGTGGCCCTGTCCATCGCCGGGGATAGCCCAGATCAGGATCGTCTTGCTCTTCGATGAAGCCGAGCACCGTGTACGTGCTCCACTTCCGCGAGCCGATCTTCGGCGTCGCGCACTGGGTCAACGTGAGCATGTCAGGGCAAATGACGGCGCAATGTATCGATGACCGAACCGCCGCTCGGATCGAAGCGCTCCGACACGATCTCTGCGTTCACGTCGGAGATGAAGTTCACAGCATTCAACGAAGCGCGGTCCAGCTTCACCGCTTCGACGAGCTGGATACGGTTCTGGTCGATGGTGATCATCGCCCATTGTTCCGTCTGACACGTCGGGCACGTCCAGATGTCCAGCAGTCGGACTGGTTTGCCGGGCTCCGGCGTGTTGACGATCGAGTATCCGTTCCCGACGATCTTGTCCGTCCGCAGGTCGAAGGGATCAAGCTCGTAACCGACGGGCAGTGCGGAGCCGTCGGCATCCACCCGGATGTGCGTCTGCATTCCGGTGTTGTCATTGACGGACGCCATTGACCCGCAGTTCGGACATCGCAGATCGGCCACGAAGACATCGAACATGGGAGTTACGGTACCGGTGAACGCCCGCACCGGAGTTACTTCGACGATCGGCGGTCTTGCCAATCAGTTATAGCTGACAACGTAACCTGGCGAGATGCGGCGGTCGACCAGTCGACGGACATCAAGCCACGCCGCGACGGCGCGAGCGGTCACGACCGCACGCGGCGACAACGGCTTGCCCGTCGACATATCTACTTTCTCAGGTGCGTTCGGGCGACCCGAGGAGAACGCCCGCACCGGAGTTACTTCGACGATCGGCGGTCTTGCCAATCAGTTATAGCTGACAACGTAACCTGGCGAGATGCGGCGGTCGACCAGTCGACGGACATCAAGCCACGCCGCGACGGCGCGA
>JALZOJ010000107.1:10510-12712 GCA_030857175.1 Myxococcota bacterium
GCGGTCACGACCGCACGCGGCGACAACGGCTTGCCCGTCGACATATCTACTTTCTCAGGTGCGTTCGGGAGGCGGCTTCACAGCGACGCTGGCAAATCGCTTGAGCCAATACGTGCCAAAAGGAAACACCGTCGAGATGCCGAGCAGCCACTTGGCTCGCGCGTCCTGATACTCGAGCTGCCATTCCTTATTGCGTTGTAGCGTCGCGATCCGCAGCCACTTGTCACGGGCGGCGACCCGAGGACGCAGACCACGACGCGGCTCGCTGCTTGTCGGACTGTAGCGCCACGACGTTCGCAATACGCGTCTGCGCCCCACGACCCACCGACCGGTTTGCTGCCGCTCGCGCGCACACGCCTGCTCCACCTCGGCGATTCGCCGCCGCAACTCGTCGAGAAATGCCGCCTTTTCCTCGAGGTGGTCTGGCAGCCCCAACACAAGCTCGACCTCGCGGGGCATCGTGCCCTCCTCGCGAAAGAAGTGCTTGGGGCGGTGCGCCTTCATCGACTTGCCCGTCAGTAGTGCGTTTACAAAGTGAGGACCCGGCCAGTGGTGCACCTTCTCGACAAGCCCATCCTTCACCGGGTTTGTCGCGATGTAGACCAGCTTGTCGAGCAAGTCATCGGCGGTCATTACCTCCACCACACATGAGTCCTCGCTCGACCAGAAGTTCTCCCATCGACCGCGGAGCGCGTTCTGCGACCTCGCCATCATCTTGTGGAAGTGCTCGCGGAACTCGACTTCGCGTCCGTGCGGGTCGTACACCGCCGTGTGCTGGTGGTTCGACATCATCTGTGAAAGCAACACGTCCACTCCGAAGCGTTGTGCTGCCTCCGCCAAGCAGTAGACGAACGCGTTGTTCGTCTCCTCGTCGGGCCGCAGCAGGAACTGTCGCTGCGTGCAGCGACGCGTCAGGAACAGGAATCGACCAGGGATCACGGGACGCGGAGCAGTCATCGCCGAACGTCCAGAAGCATGTTTCGCGCCGTTCGCTAACCTGCCGCACTACCTTCGATGAGCCGGCTCAATTGTCCGGTTGCCGGACGTGGTGGCCGAACCTCGGACAAGACACGGACAAGCTCGGACACATCTCACGAACACGGACGCTGCCCAGAACTAACGTCGGTGCGGTCTTTCAGTGCGGTCTTTCACCCGGACAAGACACGGACAAGCTCGGACACATCTCACGAACACGGACGCTGCCCAGAACTAACGTCGGTGCGGTCTTTCACGGTGCGGTCCTTCCCCGGTCCTTCCCCAACGGTGCGGTCCTTCCCGAGAACTAACCTCGGTGCGGTCCTCCCCCGAGAACTAACCTCGGTGCGGTCCTCCCCGAGAACTAACCACGGTGCGGTCCTCCCACGGTGCGGTCCTCCCCCGCGCGAGAACTAACCTCGGTGCGGTCCTCCCTCGGTGCGGTCCTCCCTCTAGAACTAACCTCGGTGCGGTCCTTCCCGCGGTGCGGTCCTTCCCGCGCGAGAACTAACCTCGGTGCGGTCCTCCCGCGGTTGCCGGACGTGGTGGCCGAACCTCGGACAACACCCGGACAAGCTCGGATCCCACGAACGGGGACGCTGCCCAGAAGTCCTCCCGGTGCGGTCCTCCCGCGAGAACTAACCTCGGTGCGGTCCTCCCGCGGTGCGGTCCTCCCGCGGTGCGGTCCTCCCGCGCGAGAACTAACCTCGGTGCGGTCCTCCCGCGGTGCGGTCCTCCCGGTGCGGTCCTTCCCCATCCCTACTCGATGTAGCTCACGTACCCTTAGCAATTGCTTCGAGCTCTTGGACAAGCTCGACGAGGCGCGGTCGCTTCGCGCGATCCAGCGCCATCCCACGCGAGAGCAGCTGTTCGAGTCGTCTGGGCAGCGCGAGCTTCAAGTGCTTGCCGCTCAGCGGTCCACTGCTGTGAAACTTACGCTTGTACGGAAACCGTCCCGTCGCCCACTCCGCGATGATGATCGCGAGTGCGAACGTGATCGCGCGATCGTCAGCATCCTTGAGGTGTTCCTCGGGTGCGTAGTAGTGGCGGTCGAACAGCGGCTCACGAACCGCATCGACGCGTGTCATCGCGAAGAATGCGTCGGCGCGTGCACTGAGGCCGGTCACCTCCAGGCAGCCATCCAGATCACGGGCCCACATGTACTCGGGACGCACGCGCGTCAGCCGGCGTCCGCGTTCAGCGGCGGTCACGAGGATCCGGCCCGCG
>JALZOJ010000151.1 GCA_030857175.1 Myxococcota bacterium
CGCCGAGCGAGAGCTGGCGCGTTGGCTTGTCGATCAGCGGGCCGAGGTCGAGGAGCTCGGTCAGCTCGGCGAGCGTCTTCTCGAATTCGGCGGTCGGCACGTCGAACACGGCGCGGTTCATCGCGTACGTCTCCGACGGTGGGAGGTCCCAGATCAGCTGCGACTTCTGCCCCATCACGAGCGTGATCGTCTCGAGCAGCTTGGTCTCGCGCTTGTGTGGCGTCATGCCTTCAACAAGGGCGACACCGCTCGTCGGGTGAAGGAGGCCCGAGAGGACCTTCAGCGTCGTGGTCTTGCCGGCGCCATTCGGCCCGAGGAAGCCAACGCGCTCGCCGCGCGCGATCTCGAACGACACGCCGTCGACGGCCTTCACGACCTCGTATTTGCGGCGCACGAGCGACTTCATCGCCGCGGCGAAGCCGGGCGGTCGCTTGTGCACTTTGAAGTGCTTCACGAGATCGCGGACACGGATCACTTTTCAGACTTTGCTAGCTCGCCAACGGTCTTCAGCGGCAACGTCTCGACCGAATCTCCCTGTAGCACGGATTCGAGGAGGTGCTGCCCGACCTGCGCGAGCTGCGTCAGTCCCTCGATGCGCTCGGCGATCAGCTTGCGCCGATCGTCCTTCCCCTTGCCCTTCTCGAGCTCTTTCTCCGCCTGTGCGAACTCGTCGTGCGCCGTGCGGATCCAGTTGAGCTCGCGATCGCGCATCACGCGCTGCACGAGCTTCCAGATCGAGGTCTCGGCCTCGAAGTACTCGCGCCGCTCGCCGACGACCCAGGTCTTCTTGATCACGCCCCACTGCTGCATATCGGTGAGCAGCATCGACACCGAGCCGGTCGACAGTCCGAGCCGATCGCCGAGCTCGGCGGCCGAGAGCGGATGGTCCTCGAGGTAGAGCACCGTCCACATCCGGCCCATGTTGCGCTTGAAGCCCCAGTTCTCGATCAGCGCGCCGACCGCGTCCGCGACTCTGAGGACTGCGGGGTCGACCGTCATGGCTTCTCGTCGGGATCGTCGTCGGGTCGCGCGATCGCGTACTCGCGTGTGGTGACGCGCATGGCGCCGCCCTCGAGCTGCGGCAGCGTGCCGGCCCCGGAGTGCTCGACGCGGCGGCGGTTGATGATCTCGACGATCTCGCGCTGCGAGAGGCCGCCCGACGGACGGATCGTCACGCTCGCCTCGCGGCCGGTGCGAATCTCGCGCGCCGTCACCGAGAGCAGCGCCTCGACGTCGACGGTGATCACGAGCTCGACGCGCACCGAGCCGGCGGGGCCGGGCGGCAGATCGTCGAGCGTGACCTTGCCGAGCTTGCGGTTCTTCGAGAGGTCTTGCGACTCGCCCTGGTAGAGCTCGATCGAGACGAACTTCTGGTTGTCGGAGGTCGTCGCGAACATCCGGCGCGCGCGCACCGGCAGCATCGAGTTGCGCGGCAAGACGGTCGCAAACCCGGAGTCGCCGACGCGGATGCCGATGTCGTGCGGCGTGACGTCGAGGAGCTGCGCTTCGTCGGACTCGCCGGCGAGGATGCCCGCATACGCGGCGGCGCCGAGCGCGACGACCTCGTCGGGGTTCGCACCCTTCGAGGGCTTCCTGCCGAACTTGCGCTCGACGAAGTCCTGCACCGCGGGCCAGCGCGTCATGCCGCCCACGAGCAGGACTTCCTCGAGGTCGCCGGGTGCGAGGCCCGCGTCGAGCAGCGCGCGCGTGACCGGCGGTTCGAGGCGCTCGAGCAAGTCCTTCGTCAGATCATCGAACAGCTCGCGTGTGAGGACACGCTCGTAGTTGATCGGCGCGCCGTGCTGATCGTTCGCGAGGAACGGCAGCTGGATCGTGGTGTCGCGATCGACCGAGAGCGCCTTCTTCGCGGTCTCGACGGCTTCGCGCATGCGGGACATCGCGATCGGGATCGACGTGAGATCGACCCGGTACTGATCGAAGACTTCGTCGACGATGCGCTCTTGCACGCGGCGGTCCCAGTCCTCACCGCCGAGCGCACTGTCGCCGCCCGTCGAGAGCACCTCGAAGATGCCGTTGTCGACCGACATCACCGAGATGTCGAACGTGCCGCCGCCGAGATCGAACACCGCGATCATGCGCCGGCCTTCGCGCACGCGATGCGCGCCGTACGCGAGCGCCGCGGCGGTCGGTTCGTTGAGGATGCGAATGACGTCGATACCGGCGATCTGACCGGCGTCGCGCGTGGCTTGGCGCTGCGCTTCGTCGAAGTAGGCGGGCACGGTGACGACCGCGCGCGTGACGGGCTCGCCGATCGCTTCCTCGGCGACCTTGCGCACGGCGCGGAGCACGTGGGCCGCGACTTCCTGCGGCGACACCGGCTGGCCGTGCACGCGCACCCACGCGTCTCCGTTCGGCGCGGCGACGATGCGAAACGGCGCGAGCCGCGCGAACCACGAGACGTCCTCGGCGTTGACCTTGCGGCCGATCAACCGCTTCGTGCCGTACACCGTCGACGCTGCGTTCGTCACCGCCTGCCGGCGCGCGCGCGTGCCGACGGTGATCTGGCCGTTCTGCGCCCAGCTCACCCACGACGGAATCGTGCGCTCGCCGTCGGCCGCGACGACCGTGCGGGGTACGCCTTTGTCGTCGAGGATGGCGACGCAGGAGTTGGTCGTTCCGAGATCGATGCCGATGATCCGCGACATCGCTATTCCTTCTTTCCCATCAGCCGAGACAGCAGGCCCTTGCGTTCGTTGGTTGCGAGTCTCCGCATCTCGGCAAGCTCGCGTGCCGCGCGTTCGTTCGAAGGATCGATCTCGAGTGCTGCTTCGAAGCGTTGTGCGGCCTCGAGGCGATCGCGCTGCGCGAGCGCGGACAGTCCTTCACATAGCTCGATGCCCGCACGCAGCGTGCGATCGTTCGGATGCTTCTTCGCGAGGATGCGATACGCGGACAGCGCTTCGTCGTAGCGGCCGCTATCGAGCATCTCCTCGAGCGCGCCATGCTCCGCCGACTCGACGTGTGCCACGGGAGCCGGCGGCGGCGACGTGCCCGCCGGGCGTTTCTCCGACGGCAGCGGCTCGGGCTTCTTCGTCGGGTTGTCGTTGCCGTCGGTGCGCGCGGGCAGCGGCTCGGGCTTCTTCGTCGTCGCCTCGTTGAGGCGCGTTGTCGGCACCGACGTCGGCTGCGCCTGCTGTGGCATCGGTGTGGTGCGCCCGCCGGGGCGTGGGAGCGGCGGAATCGCAGCCGACGGAATCTTCGCCGAGCCGACGCGCGGCGAGCCTTGCGGCGGCGTGGCGCGCATCGCCGCCGGTGTGGGAATGGCGCGCGGCGCGCCCGACGGACGGCCGAGTGACGCCAGCACCTGGCCGCGTGTGGCGGCGTCGCAGACGCGACGATACGCGTCGCGAATCAGGATGAAGATCTCGGCGGCGACGTTGCGCAGCTCCGTCGACTCGTAGCGCGCGAATCGATCCGGGTGATAACGCTTCGTCAGTTCGCCGAACGCGGCGCGCACGTCGTTGTCGTTCGCTTCGTAACCGATGCCGAGCACGAGGAATGGGTTCAGCTTCTTGAGCGAGTCCGCTTCCGCGACGAGCGCGCGGATGAGGTCGGTCTCTGCCGCGGCGAGGTCTTCGCCGGCGCCGATCGCCGCGACCGGTCCAGACTGCGTGGGCGGCAGCGGCGTGGGTATGCCGACGTTCACGGGAGATTGTGAGCGCCGCTTGCCGGCCTCCGCGGCGAGCGCGCTCTCGATCATCCAGATCGATCCGGCGGGAATCGGCGCGAGCTTGAGCTCGACGCCGCTACCGCGCTGCGGATCCGTGACGTGCTGCTCGACCGTGCCGGTCAGGACGATCACCGAACCACTCGGCAGCGTCAGATCGATGCGGACC
>JALZOJ010000108.1 GCA_030857175.1 Myxococcota bacterium
TTAGCGATGCGTGAGGTCACAGACAGCGGTGATTCGTCGACGGAACATGGGTACGTGAGTACGCGCCGCGACCTCGCGAATCCCCTGCAGATCGCCGCCGAGCAGGCGATGCAGGCGCACGCCGCGTTGGGAAAAATGTCCGCGTGCACGACCGTGACGGAGTTCGCGGACGCCGCGACCGAGTTCATGTCTGCGGCGCGCGGCATGAGCCAGTCGGTTGCGTGGCTGGCGCGAACGTCCGCCACGGACGCGAGCGAGCGGCGGCGCGGGTTCAGCGCGTGGTTCGCGATGAGCGCGCGCGAGTTGATCGTGCATCCCGTGCAGGCGGAGCTGCAGGCCAAGACGCAGACGCCGCCCATCTACATCTCCCGCCTGGCGCGCGGCTCGGGCCATCCGCCGATTCGCGAAGCGATGACGCTCGCGAAGATGATGTCCGTGAAGCCGCGGCCCGAGGACTTTTACTTCGAGGGCCTCGACAAGCGGCCCGCGATCGAGCTGTGTGCGGAGTATCTGGAGCGCGTCACGAACCTGCTCGACGCGAGCAAGCAGGCGATGAAGCGGTTCGGGCTCGAATAGTCGATCGCGATCGCGCGTCGTGCTACGCCAGCAGGCGGGTGAGAACGCGCAACATCGTCTTGTTCGTGCTCCTTGGCGCCGCCGCGATCTTCGGGATCGGCTTCGGCGTGAGCGCGATGCTCGCGAAAAAGTCCTCGAGCGAGCGGAAGCCGCCCGTCATCGTGCAAGCGCCGCCAGACGCGGCGGTGGCGGCCGACGCGGCGGGACCACCGGCGGATGCCGGCTCGCCGGGCCGCGTCGAGCACGATGCATTTTCGTTCGTCGATAACCGGCATGCGGCGCATCGGTTCACCGGCGGCGCGCCCGTGCTCGATGGCAGCGACGTCGGCTTCGCGCGGTACATGCGCTTCGGCTTGCCGGTCGCGCGCTGGCATGTCGGTCACATTCGCGGCGGCGAGCGCGCGGCGGTCGCAGATCGCGTGGCCTCGCTCGAGATTCCGCTCTCGAGCGAACATGCGAAGTGGGTCGGTCAGCTCGCGATGCGCGTGCATGCCGCGAAAGATCAGAAGCTGCAGATCAAGATCAACGGTCGCAAGAACGGCGATCGCATCAAGCTCGAGGATGGCTGGCAGACGATCGCGGTTCCCGTCGAGGCAGGCCGCCTCGGCGACGGCGAGAACCTGCTCGTCTTCGAGACCACGGGCGCGAAGGGCACGATCGCGGTGAGCTGGCTGACGCTCAACGCCGGTGGCAAGCCGCCCGATGATCCGCGCACGTCGGCGACGTTCGCCCCCGAGGCGAGCACGGTCACGCTCGCGAAGGACGCGTCGCTGGTGTGGTACCTGACGGTGCCCGATGGTGGGCACTTCGTCGCGCAGACGACGGGCGCCTGCAAGATCGAGGTCCGCGGACGCGGCAGCGACGGCGCATTTGTGGGCGGCCTGATCGCCGCGGATACGAATCGCATCGATCTGTCGTCGATGGCGGGCAAGGTCGTCGCCTTGGCGCTCACGACGCGTGAGTGCCCGAGCGCGACGATCACCGCGCCCCGCATCACCGTGCATGGCCCAGCGCCGACGCTGCGGCCAAAAGCGGAAGCCCCGCGCTACATCGTGCTCTGGGTGATGGATGCGCTGCGCGCGGACAAGATCCCGATCTTCACGCCCGGCGCGCGCGCACAGACCCCGAACTTCGACGAGCTCGCGAAATCGAGCGCGGTGTTTCGCCAGTACTACGTGCAAGGGAACGAGTCGCAGACCAGCCACTCGAGCGTGTGGACCGGCGTCTACCCCGCCGTGCACAACGTCCGCATGGCGGGCGTGGGCGGCTCGTACAAGATCGACATCAAGTTCCCCACGATCGCCGGCGAGCTGACGAAGGCGGGCATGTACACGACGGCGGTGACCGGTAACGGCTTCGTCACCGCCGATGGCGGCTACGCGCGCGGCTTCAAGGAGTTCCGCAACATGATGCGCGAGAAGGGCGTGATCAACGGCGTCATCTACGGCGCGCAGATCGTCGACGCTGCGCTTGGCCAGCTCGACAAGCGCCGTGCGGATCCGACGTACCTGTTCTTCGGCACGATCGACACGCACGGCCCGTGGATCGCGCGCAAGCCGTGGATCGACATCTACTCGCCGGGTCCGTACAACGGCCCGTTCAAGGACTTCGGCACCGCGAAGGACCTCGGCTTCAAGCCGGGCTCGATGGGCTGCTCGATCATTCCGCCGAAGGAAGACATCGAGCGACTGCGCGCGATCTACGACTCCGCGATCAGCTATCAGGACCGAGAGCTCGGCCGCTTCATCGAGCGGCTGAAGGCGTGGGGCATCTGGGATCAGACGATGCTCGTGATCACCGCCGATCACGGAGAGGAGTTCTTCGAGGACAAGCGCTGCGGTCACGGCGGCTCGCTGCGTGACTCGCTGATCCGCGTGCCGCTGCTCGTCCACGATCCGGCACGGTTCCCCGGCGGCACGGTCGTCGACGAAGGCGCCGAAGGCGTCGACATCCTCCCCACGATGCTCGATGCCGTGGGCGCGCCCGTCGTCGACGGCGTACAAGGGCGCTCGCTCGTCGAGACGGCGCAGGGTATCGGCCGCGGCTGGGCGACGCCGTCGTACACGTCGATGTACGAGTACGCGCACGCGATGCGCATCGGCCGCTGGAAGATGCGCGTCGGTGTCACCGGTGTCCCGATCGTCGGCGACATGGTCGCGGATCCCGAGGAGAAGAAGGATCTCGCGGCGTCGCGCCCCGTCGAGCGGCGCATGCTGACCGACAACCTCGGCTTGTTCCTCGGCCTGCGAAAGCAATGGAACAAACGCGAGTGGGGGATCACGACGAACGTGACGCCCGCCGGCGCCGCCGCACTCGACGATGCACGCACGCCGTAATACGTTGTGACAGTGAGGACGCTCGTCGCCGTGCTGACGATCGCGGGATGCGCCGCACCCGATCAGCCGCCTCCGCGCGGGCCCACCTCACCGCCGGTCGGTCCCGTCTCCGTCGTCGAGCCCGACGCGGTCGTCGAGCCCGATGCAGCGCCCGTCGATGCAGCACCCGTCGCGGTTAGCCCGGAGCTCTGGCTGCGCGGCACCACACACGTGCACGCGAAGCCGTCCGGCGACAGCACGACGCCGATCCCCGAGGTGATCGCGTACTACGAGACGCGCGGCTACGACTTCATCGCGATCACCGATCACAACCGCATCAGCGAGATCGACGGGGCGAGCAACACCGCCGGCAGTCCCGCCGTGAAGAATCCGGCGAGCGGGCTCATCGTGCTCGCGGGCATCGAGCTGACGTACAACCCGACCGGCTGCATCCCGGCCGGCGATGCGAGCGGCCGCTGCCGCATTCACGTGAACTTGCTCGGTCCGACGCAACGCTTCGAGGGCAAGCTCGAGTGGGCGAACCGCCAGAACGACGAGCGCGTCGAGAAGTACCAGGCCGCGATCGATGCGCAGAAGCAGCTCGGCGGCGTCATCCAGCTCAACCACCCGACCTGGTACTGGGGGATGACCGCCGACGTCATGGCCGAGGTCGCGCGCCGCGGCGTTCCACTCGTCGAGATCTGGAACACGCAGTTCGAGAAGTGGAACGCCGGCGATCAAAATAACCTCTCGACCGAAGCGCTCTGGGACGCCGTGCTCGCGAGGGGACACACGATGTGGGGCGTCGCCAGCGACGACGCGCACGACTACAACGCACCCGGCAAGTACCCGGCAGGTGGCGCGTGGGTCGTCGTGCGCGCGCGCCGGGACCCGCAGGCGATCCTCGACGCACTCGCGCGCGGGCGCTTCTATTCGTCGACGGGCGTCACGCTGACGCGGGCTGGTGTCGAAGGGGACGAGCTCGTGGTCGAAGTCGATGGCGTCGATCACTCGATCGACTTCATCGAGAACGGCAAGCTGATCGTTCGCGTGAATGGGAAGCTTGCTCGGCGCGCGCTACCCGCGAACGGTTACGTCCGCGCTGTCGTGACTCGCAGTGACGGTAAGAAGGCGTGGGTTCAACCCGCGCGTAAGTAACTCCGACGACCGCATCGACGGTCTCGATGCATCGATGCGATGGCCGCGACCAGAGCGCATCGACATGCATCGACTTCGCGTCGATGCGGTCGTCGTTTAGCTTTCGATCAGAGCGACACGTAGCCGTGCTTGACGGCGAAGCGCGTGAGCTCGGAGTTGTTGCGCAGACCGAGCTTCTTCAGCACGTGACCGCGATGGGTATCGACGGTCTTGATGCTGATCGCCAGGTGCTCCGCAATCTCGCGGTTCGTCATGCCGCGCGACAGCATCTCCATGACCTGCTGCTCGCGCGCTGTGAGCGCGCTCGCCGGGTGGCCATCGCCGCTGGCGAGGAGAGCCTCGACGCCGGGCGGAATGACCTGCTCGCCACGGCTCACGGCGCGGATCGCAGCCATGAGCTGTTCGGGCTCGACCGACTTGTTCACGTAGCCGTGTGCTCCGGCCGCGATGGCGCGGGCCGCGTAGCTCGGCTCCGTGTGCCACGTCAGTACGACGACGAGCGGCGCCGTATCCTTGAGGCGCATCTCGTTCAGAACATCGAACCCCGAACGGTCGGGGAGGGTGATGTCGAGGAGGAGGACGTCCGGACGCGCGGTCTGGATCATCTCCAGGGTCTGCGCAGCGGTGCCCGCTTCTCCAACAACTTCGATGTCGTCTGCTTTACCGAGCGCTTCGCGAAGCGCCCAGCGAACGATGGTGTGATCTTCTGCAATGCCTAGTCGAATCATAAGGACCCCTTCCGGGTGGCTATTGCTCAAAGAAAATAGCAACACGTGGGCCGTGACGAAGTGCGCTATAGGTGAGGCCTGTCTGCGATGGATCCCGTGGTTGAAACTGTGCCGTCAGCGCTCGGCGAGTTCCGTATCTCGGCGGTTCTAGGTCGTGGCGGCTCCGGAATCGTGTACGACGCCACATGGGGACCGCGACGAGTCGCGCTCAAGGTGCTGCACGAAGAGCTCGCAGGCAGTGAGCGTGTGCGCTCGCAGTTCCTTGTAGAGGCGCGCGCCCTCCAAGGCATCTCGCATCCAGCCGTCGTGAAAGTGCTGGGCGTTGGCGAGTTACCAGACCGCCGGCCGTTCCTCGCGATGGAACATCTCGACGGCGAGACCCTCGCGAGCGTGCTCGCACGCGGGCCCCTCGCGCTCGGTCCTGCGATCGCCCTGTTCGACGAGCTCTGCGAGGCCGTAGGCGCGCTGCACGCGCAGAACTTGGTGCACCGCGATCTCAAGCCGGAGAACGTGTTCGTGGTTGCAGGCGAGCACGCTGTGCTCCTCGACCTCGGCATCGCGAAGGATGTTGCGGCGCCGTCTTCGACGACGACGATGGAAGGCGGCGTGCGCGGAACGCCCGCGTATATGGCGCCCGAGCGGTTCTTCGGTCAATCGGCCGGTGTTCCGACTGACATTTACGAGCTGGCAGTGACGCTCTACGCAATGATCGCAGGCGTCCTGCCATGGACCGACCTGGCGGATCCCGAGGCGCGCTTGTCACCGCGGCCGCTCGTCGAGATCGCACCGCACGTTCCGCCGGACCTGGATATCGAGATCCGCCGTGCGCTGTCGACGCGTGCGCAGAATCGCCCGCCGTCGGCGGCGGCCTTCCGCGACGCCGTGCACGTGGCAATGGGCGACACAGCGACGCCATCGCCCGGATCGACGGCGCGCATGAAGCCGGCTGAACATCGCGATGGCGGCGGCGATCTCGCGACGAACCCGACCGTCACCGCGCAAAAAAGCTGGTTCGCGCAGCGGCAACAGGAGACGGATCGTGGCAAGACGCCGCTCGCGTGGGCGCCTGCGGACGCACCGCCTGCGCCGGCTCCACCGCCGCCGAAGAAGCGCTGGCCGTTCGTGGCGGGCGGGATCTGCGTCGCGCTCGCCGCTGGCGGCGTCGCGTGGTGGCGGCTCGCGGGCGAAGACAAGCCGGTCCGTGCGGCATCGACGACGGTGCCGGACGCCACGCTGCTCCCCGTCGAGAACGATCCGTGGGGCGCGACGAATCCGGGCTCGACCGGCGCGAAGGTCGAGGAGCCGCCCAAGAAGGTGACCGAGCTCTCCGCGACGGGGGAGGCGCGTTCGCACGAGGTCACGCGCAAGCAGATCGCGCACGCGATGACGCGCGTTCCCTCTGACACGCGCTTCGTGTTCAGCGTGAACGTCAACGAGCTGCGCGCGGACTCCGGCTTCGATGCGCTCCTCGAGAAGCTCGCGAATCACGTGCAGGTCAAGGCGCTGCTCGCGGTCGCGCCGTGCATGAAGCCGATCCTGACCGGCTCCGAGTGGGTCGTGTTCGGGACGCAGTCGCTCAAGGATGCCGAGCGCGGCACGCTCGTGATCGGCGGGCGGTGGAAGCGCGCTGACGTCGAGAGCTGTCTCGCCGACGACATGGTCAAGCTCGACATGCCCGACGGCAAGACGATGCTGCAGCTGCGCCGCGTGGGCTGGATCGACTTCCTCGACGATCAGACGGTCTACATCTCGGTGCGCGAGGACCTCGCCGCCGCGCAGGTGCACGCACTCGTCAAGAACGGCGCGGGCGGCACGAAGCACCTGAAGGAGCTCGCCGCGAAGCTGCCGGCGGATCGAACCGCGGGCGGCGTCATCGACGGCAGCGGCAACATGCCGTGGCCGAACGACACGCTTCCGAACGGCAGCGATGCCGTTGCGTGGATGGACATCCACGACGACGGCTGGACGTCGTTTGCGTTCGACGTCGATACGAAGAACGAGACCACCGCGCTGAAGCTTGTCGAGAAGGCGAAGGCCGAGGTCGACCCCGTGTTCGCGAGTGCGGATGCAAAGCGCGCCGGCGTGGTCGAGGTCGCGCGTGACAAGACGACGATGAAGATCAAAGGCAAGCTCAGCCCGTTCATCATCGGGATGCTTTCCTCCGCGGTTCCGTAGTACACACCGCGCCGATGGAACGTCCGCTCGTCGTCGGCATCGCAGGTGGCAGCGGCTCCGGCAAGACCACCGTCGCGCACAAGCTCGCAGCGGCGATGCCGAACGGGCGCTGCATCACGATCGAGCACGACGCTTACTATCGCGATCAGGCGCATATCGCGGCCGAGGAACGCGCGAAGACGAACTACGATCACCCGGCCTCGCTCGAGTCGACCCTGCTCGCGGCACACCTGCGCGACCTACGCGCCGGCCGCGCCGTCGACGTTCCGATCTACGACTTCGCGACGCACACGCGCTGCAAGGAGACGCGGCACCTCGAGCCGGCGCGCGTGATCATCGTCGAGGGCATCCTCGTGTTTACCGAGGCCGCGCTTCGCGAGCAGCTCGATATCAAGATCTTCGTCGACACCGACGCGGACATCCGCCTGATCCGCCGCATCCGGCGCGACCTCGAGCAGCGCGGCCGCACGTTCCAGTCGGTGCGCGACCAGTACTACGCGACGGTGCGGCCGATGCACCTCGAGCACGTCGAGCCGAGCAAGCGCTGGGCGGACCTGATCGTCCCCGAAGGCGGCGACAACAAGGTCGCGCTCGACGTCATCCTCGGGAAGCTCTGGCGCATCGCGTTCAGGGAATGATCGCTCGCACGTCTACCGAACGGTACCTGTGGCCGCTACAGTGCGGGGTATGAACGTCGTCGTTACCGGCGGTGCTGGCTTCATCGGCTCGCACACGGTCGATCGCTTGATCGAGTCAGGTCACCGCGTCGTCGTCCTCGATGACTTCCGGACGGGAAAGCGTTCCAACCTTTCCCGCTGGGCAACCTCACCGCTTCTCGAGATCGTGCCCTGCGATATCTCGCACGGCATCTTTCCCGCGCTCGCGCCGTTCACGGCGAAGCACGGAGCGATCGAGCGCATCGTCCACCTCGCCGCGCAGGTCTCGGTCGTGCACTCGGTCGCGAACCCGCTCGTCGACATGCAGGTCAACTACGGCGGCACGCTCCACGTCATGGAGTACGCGCGCGCACACGGCATCAAGAAGGTCGTGTTCGCGTCGTCCGCGGCGGTCTACGGCGATGTCACCGAGATGCCCGTCGGCGAGGACGCACCGCGACAGCCGCTCTCGCCGTACGGCATCGACAAGCTCGCCTCCGAATTCGCGCTCGACTACTACGCCGCGGTCCACGGCGTCCCGACGACGGCGCTCCGCTTCTTCAACGTCTACGGTCCGCGTCAGGATCCGTCGTCGCCGTACTCCGGCGTGATCTCGATCTTCGCGGATCGGGCGAAGGCCGGCCGCCCGCTGACGATCTTCGGCGATGGCTCGCAGACGCGAGACTTCGTGTACGTCGGCGACGTCGTGCGCGCGATCGTCGCGGCGCTCGGTGATGGCAACAGCCGCACCGTCGCGAACGTCGGCACCGGCGGCGAGATCACGGTGCTCGAGCTCGCGCGCGCCATCGTCGCACTGTGTGGAGGCAGCTCGCAGATCGAACATGCGCCCGCGCGCGCGGGCGAGATCCTCAAGTCGCGTGCGCGCGTCGACCGGCTCCGCGACGCGCTCGGCGTCGTCGCGGAGACCAAGCTCGTCGACGGGCTACGCGCGACGCTTGGGTAAACGGCGCAACAGCAGCGCGAGCCCGACGAACAACAGCACGAAGGCGCCACCGTCATTGCTACTCGCGCATCCGGCGCAGCCGTGGCGCCGACTCGACGGCCTGCTGCGACCCATCGAATCCCGCTGCGTACCGGCCGCGGCGTCCAGCGCCGACTCGAACGTCCGCCCTCGCACGGGCATGTTCTGCGTGTAGTTCTGGTCCATCGTGATGCCCTGTTTCGTCGACGACGGATCGATCGTCGGCGCTCGCGCCGCGATGGAGACCGCCTCGCCACCGCCGCCATAAGCGCTCGCGTCGTCGAGCGCCGCGACGTCGGGGTTGTCCGCCATGATCTTCTTCTTGCGCTCGCGCGCCGCGGCAACGGTGCCGGCCATCGCGCCGAGCTCGCTCTCGGGAATCGCGAGGAACGCGGTGTACGGCGTCACGAAGTTGTAGGCGAGCGCGAGGTTCGTCGCTTCCTCGATCAGCTCGGCCTTCGTCGCGCCGAGCGAGATCTCCTCGAGGATGTGATCGACGCGTGCTTGCGCCCACATCGATCCGACCCACCGACGTGCGGGTGCCTTCGCGAGATCGATGCTGCGCGTGAACTCGACCGCCTTGCCGGCGAGCTTGCCGCGGATCCTGAACTTCACCGTGCCGGTCCCGCGCAGGCGTCCCATGACGAGCAGCTCGTCCTCGGCGAACAGGTCCGGGATCGAGCGCGGATAGAGCCGGGTCGAGTGCACGCCCTCGACGTCGATCGAGACGCCGACGAGGAGCGGCTTGGAGATGCTCACCGCGAGCCGGGCGACCTCGGTCTCGATCGCCGAGGTCTTCTCGATGTAGACGAAGCGGCCGCGCTTCTGCGCCGCGATCCGCGAGAGCAGCGGCTTGTTGACGTCCTTCCCGAGCCCCATCGTGAACAGTCGAATGTCACCGGTGTCGGTGTTCGCGGCCTTCACGGCCTTGTCGACGTCGGACTGTCCGTCGGTCATGAACATGACGACGCGCGGCCGCTCGCTCCTCGTCTCTTGCGACGCGATCGCGGTCGAGAGCGCGAGCGCGATGTCCGTGCCGCCGCCGTCGTTCAGCTTCTCGACGAACCGGATCGCACGAGCGCGCGTGTCGGCGTCGAGCATCTGCGGCGCTTTGAACAGCGGGTCGACCTCGTCGGAGAACGAGATCACGTTCACGCGATCGCGGCTGTCGAGCAGCCGGATCATGTTCACCGCCGCGGCCTTCGCGTGCACGAGTGGCTCGCCGACCATGCTGCCCGAGCGGTCGATCACGATCGTGACGTCCTTCGCCGCGACCGCGCTCGCCGGCACGTTCGGCGCAGCGAGTGAGAGCGCGAACCAACCGTCCTCCTTTCCAGGGGCATGCGCGAAGGCGCTCGGCGTCCAGTCGGGCTCGTCGATGTCGTAGTCGATCGCGAGCTCGCTGCCGCTGCGGCCGCGATCGGTGCGCAGCCGCACGCCACCTTCGATCTTCTCGACGTTCAGCCGGTGCGTTCCCGAGCGGACGTTCTTCACGGGCCCGACGAGCTCGACGACGACGTCGGCATCGGACCGCGAGATCGGCGCGCGATAGCGAACGGTCTGACCGCGACGCTCGAGCCACTTCGTCCAGCGCAGCTCGATGCGCTTCTTTTCGCCCGGATTGATCGGAAACACCCGGAACGCGAACCGACCCTCACCATCCTCCTCGAGGAGCCCGGGGTCGCGCCGCAGCGCCGTCACGTTCTCGTAGACCCGACGCGCGGTCTGACGCTCGAACACTTCACCGACGATCTTCTGCTCGCCGTTCCAGTACGCGAACCCCTCGACGTGGCTCCCCGAGCCGGGCCGCAGGCGATACTGGCCTTCGATCACGGTGCTGGCCGCGTTCTCGTAGACCTGGGTCAGCGTCGTCGTCGCGTGCTGACCGTCGATCGTCACGCGCAGGCGCTCCTGGCCCATCGGCATACCGCGCGTCTCTGCGCCGGTGACCATCGTCGCCTCGAGCCGTTCGGTGGCGATCGGCTGCGCCTGCGAGGGCGCGGCCAGTCCAAGCAAGAGTGCACCGCAGACGGTGAGCGTTTTCATCGAAGCCTCCTTCTCCAGCACTACGCGAGTGGAGGTCGATGGCGTCTAACACGCGTGCCGTCTTCTCCTGGCCTGGGGAGAAGGTCGCACCACGCCTGCGGCAGGTCGCAGCGGATGCGTGCTCGCCTCGCACATCCTGAAATTCGACTTCCGGTTCCGCTACGCCAAGCGGAACCGGAACCGAAAACCGATTTCCGGATCGATTCTTGGCGCGGCCGTCTCGCGCGCAGCTCAGATCTTCTGCGTCTGCTTGCCGGCGGCGACCCAGCCCGCGATGCCCTCGGAGAGGATCTTCACGTTCTTGTAGCCGGCGGTGAGTGCGCGGGCGGCGGCTTCTTCGGACGCACTGCAGTGCGTGTTCGCGCAGTAGAAGACGAGCGTCTTCGACTTGTCCTTCGGGAGCTCGTTCGTCGAGAACGTCTCGGAGTCCGTCAGCAACACGGCGCCGGGAATCACGCCGAGCTTCTTGCGCGTAGCGTCGCCGTTCGCGTCGACGGCCTGGCACTCGCCGTTCGCGAGCTTCGCGGACAGCTCGTCGATGGTGACGTCGGGCACCGTCGCGCTGAGCTTCACGTGTTGCGTCTTGTTCTCCTCTTTCGAGCAGCCAAGCACAGACAGCGAGAGAAGCGCCGTGAACAGCAGCGTACGCATGGCAGCAGGCTAGCCGAGGGCCACGGCATCGGCAATGATGGCAGCGTGTCGCATCGGCCTGCTCCTTCTCTGCAGCGTCACCTACGTCGCACAGTAGACGTCCGGGACGTCGCCCAGTAGCGTTCGCGCATGGCCGACTCGCCGTGGATCTTCCGAACCTACGCCGGTCACTCGAGCGCGCGTGCGTCGAACGAGCTCTATCGCAAGAACCTGGCCGCCGGGCAGACCGGGCTGTCGATCGCGTTCGATCTGCCGACACAGTGCGGATACGACTCCGACCACCCGCTCGCGCGTCCCGAGGTCGGAAAAGTCGGCGTGCCGATCGCTTCGCTCGACGACATGCACGCGCTGTTCGACGGCATTCCGATCGAGCGGATGAACACGTCGATGACGATCAACGGCACCGCGATGTGGCTGCTCGCGCTGTACATCGGCGTGGCGCGCGAGCGCGGTGTGCCCGAGGCAGGTCTGCGCGGCACGACGCAGAACGACATCGTGAAGGAGTACCTCGCGCGCGGGACGTACATCTTTCCGCCGGAGCCGTCGCTCGATCTGATCGCGGAGACGTACGAGTACTGCGTCGCGCACCTGCCGCACTGGAACCCGTCGAACATCTGCAGCTATCACCTGCAGGAGGCGGGCGCGACACCGGTGCAGGAGCTGTCGTTCGCGCTCGCCGATGCGCTTGGCGTACTCGATCGCGTGAAGGCACGCGGGCGCGTCGACGCGCAGGCCTTCGCGCAGTGCGTCGGCCGCGTGTCGTTCTTCGTGAATGCCGGCATGCGGTTCGTCGAAGAGATGTGCAAGATGCGCGCGTTCGTCGAGCTGTGGGACGAGGCGTGTCGCGTCCGCTACGGCGTGACCGATCCGAAGCTCCGCCAGTTTCGCTACGGCGTTCAGGTGAACTCGCTCGGCTTGACGGAGCAGCAGCCCGAGAACAACGCGTGGCGCATCTTGATCGAAGCGCTCGGCGTGACGCTCTCGAAGGATGCGCGGTGTCGCGCGCTGCAGTTGCCGACGTGGAACGAAGCGCTGTCGTTGCCGCGGCCGTGGGATCAGCAGTGGTCGATCCGGCTGCAGCAGATCCTCGCGTACGAGACGGACCTGCTCGAATACGGCGATCTGTTCGCGGGCTCGCCGGTCGTCGCCGCGAAGGTCGAGCAGCTGTGTGTCGCGGCGCGCGCGGAGCTCGCCGCGATCGAGAAGATCGGCGGCATTCGCGGTGCGATCGAGAGCGGCTACTGCAAGAAGGAGCTCGTGCGCTCGATGGCGCTGCGCATGGGCCGCATCGAGCGTGGAGAGCAGATCGTCGTCGGCGTGAACAAGTGGACCGAAGGCCTGCCGTCGCCGCTCGTCGGTGGCGAGGACGG
>JALZOJ010000010.1 GCA_030857175.1 Myxococcota bacterium
CTCGCGCATCGCGCGGCGGCTTCGCGCGACCGTGCTCGGCCATCCGGCGCTCGAGCCGCCGGCCCGCGCCGCACGCATCGCAGCGGCGGCGGCCACGCTCGGCCTCGCCGACGAGGATGTCGAGTCGCTGCTGTGGGCTGACCTCGCGCGCGAACGTCCGGTCGTCCTGCCGACTGCCCGTCCAGACCCGCGCATGCTCGCGGCGTTCGCGAACGTCGATCGCATCCAGCGCGAGATGCGCCGCGCGCGCATGATCGAGCTCCGCGTCTGGGACAACGCGCACGGCCTCGTCCGGCTCGCGGCGCGCTGCGGTCTCATCACGCAGGTCGCGCGAGAACCGGATGGCGCCCTGCTCCTGCGCATCGCCGGTCCACTCGCGCTGTTCCACACCACCACGGTCTACGGTCGCGCGCTCGGTGCCCTCGTACCGCTGCTCGCCGATCACCCACGGTTCGAGCTCGACATCCACCGCGACTACGAGAGTGGTCCGCACACGCGGCGCGTCGTCCCACCGGCCTTGCTGCCGCCGTTCACCTCGCGGCTCAAGCCATCACCCGCCGACCGGCTCGCGAAAGATCTCGCGCTGCGCGGCCACCTCGTCGATCGCGAGCCCGCGCCGCTCGCCGTCGACGAGCACGTCCTGTTCCCGGACCTCTCGATCGACTTCGCGGGCGTGCGCTGGCTCGTCGAGGTCGTCGGCTTCTCGACCGCCGACTACCTCGCCGACAAGCTCGCGCTCTATCGCGCCGCGAACGCGCGCGTGATCTTGTGCGTCGACACGATGCGCTCGACGCCGGACGAGCATCCGTCGCTGCTGCCGTTTAGCCGGCGCATCGATGCCGATGATGTCGTCCAGATCCTCGAGGAGGCCACGTGATGGCGGCCGCGCGGTCGCGGTGTTATCCGCCGCCGGCGGTACCGATCGCGAGACGCGTGAGGCCTGCTTGCTTCGCGCGCTCCATGAGGTTCACGACGCGGCCGTGCTGCACGCCCTTGTCGGCCTTGAGCACGACCTGCGTATTCTTGTCGCGCGCGAACGCGGCGCGGAAGATGTTGTCGACGGTGCCGTCCGGCATCGCCTTGCCGCCGACCACGATGTCACCCGAGATGGGAATCTCGAGGATGAGTGAGGCCTTCGCCGGATCGATCTCCTGGGCCTGGCCCGACGGCAGGTTGATCTTGATGCCGGACTTCTTCGAGACCTCTTCTTCGTTCTGGCGCTGCTTCTCTTCCTTCTTCTCTTGCTGGCGTTCGACCTGCACGGCGAGCGCGCTCACCATGAAGATGATCACCATCACCAGGAAGACGTCGGTGAGCGGGGTGATGTTGATCTCGGCGAAGATGGAGTCGTTTCCCTCCTCGTCGACATCCCCAGAAGCGAGATCAGGCTGCTTCCCGATCGCCATCGTCGCCACCCTTCGTGCGCTTGGTTTCCTTGCGATCGGTGGATTCGAGCTTCGCGTCGGGGCTCTCGCTGTCCCGCTTCGTGCGGCGCGAGGGCTGCTGGTCACCCGGCGCCTCGAGCAGGAGCTCGAGGAACTCGTCGGTCAAGAGCTTCAGCTCGGTCGCGATGCGGTTCGCCCGCTGGCTGAAGAAGTTGAACAGGATGACTGCCTGGACGGCGACGAGAATACCGGCGGCCGTGACGATGAGCGCCTCGGAGATCGGGCCGGACACCATGTTGAACTTGACGGTGTCGTCGCCCTTGAAGCCACCCATTGCCTCGATGATGCCGACGACGGTGCCGAACAGACCGACGAACGGCGCGGTCGCACCGACGGTGCCGAGCATCCAGAGGCGCGACTTGAGGTCCTGGTTCACGCGCAAGCGCTCGCGGTTCACGGCGGTCGCGACGTGCTCGGGCTTGGCGCGGCCGAGCCTCTCGTAGCCCACGAGGAACACGTCCGCGATCGGAGAGGGCGACCGCTCGCAGGCGGACCGGCTCTCCTCGACCGCACCGCGGGCCAGACACCGGGTCACGGTCTCGGCGAGCGTCCGGGCGCGGGCCACGAACTTCCACTGCGCGATCGCGCGCTCGATACCAACGGCCAGGGCGACCACCGAGAACGCCACGACGACCCACATCGCGCCACCACCGTGGCCCATCAGGTCCCAGATCGAATTTTCCATGGGTGCCTAATTCCTTGATAGCACGATGCGGCGTGAGACGGTCGTGAGCCATCTCCTCGGGCAAAAGAATGGGCGGATGGCCGACAGGTCGGTTCGCATCGAATCCTTCGGCGGTATGACCCCGGCTCGCAACGGGAGGTTGCCCGCGGCCCGGCGAACGTGGCTCGACCAACCCCCCCGCGCTTGCCGCCGACGACGAAACGCGCTCCTATCCCCGCGATGAGTCGGACCGTGAAGTGCGCCAAGCTCGGGGAGACCCTGCCTGCTCTCCCGTACAAGCCCTTTCAAGATGCGCTCGGGCAACGCATCTACGACACCGTGTCGGCCGAGGCGTGGCGGCAGTGGATCGAGCACTCGAAAAAAATCGTGAACGAGTATCGGCTCGACCTGACGCAGAAGAAGGCACACGACGTGCTCAAGGAGCAATGCGAGGCATTTCTGTTCGGCGACGGTGGGCAACTCCCGCCTGAATACGTGCCCGAGAAGCACTGAGTCACACGCGTGCTGGCGCTCGCGCAGTACCTGCCGCGACTCGCTGCCCGCATCCCGGCGTTCTCGCTCGGCGAGTGGCCGACGCCGATCGCGACGATCGAGCTTGATGGCCGCACGCTCTGGGTCAAGGACGAGGGCGCGTCGAACGCGCTCTACGGCGGCAACAAGATCCGGACGCTCGAGATGTGGTTCGGCCACGCGCGCGAGCGCGGCGCGAAACGGATCTGGGCGATCGGCGCGTACGGATCGAATCACGCGATCGCCACCGTCGTGCACGCGCCGACCGCGGGGCTCGAAGCGGGCGTGATCTTGTTTCCGCAACCGACAAGCGAGTGGGCGGTCGAGAACTGCGTCGCGCTGATCGCGAGCGGCGTTCCGATCGTGCGCGTGCCGTTGGCGCTCATGCCGTTCGCCGCGCTGCGCATCGCGCGTCGCGAACGCGATGCGATCGTGATGCCGCCCGGCGGCGCGACGCCGACCGGCACGATGGGCGCGCTGTCCGGCGCACTCGAGCTCGCGACGCAGATCGACGAAGGTCGCGCGCCCGCACCCAAGCGGATCGTCCTTGGCGTCGGTAGCACCTGCACGATCTCCGGTCTCGTCGCAGGTCTCTCGCTCGCGCACGCGATCGGCGTGTGGCGATGGCCCGTCCCGATCGTGCACGGCGTACGCGTGACGCCGTGGCCCGTCACGTCTCCCTCGCTGATCGCTGATCTCGCATACCGCACGCTCGCGCGCATCGAACGCCTCGGCGGCCCACGCGTCGCGACCAGCCGGCGCGAGCTCCTCTCCCGCCTCGTCATCGACGGCAAGGAGATCGGTCAGGGCTACGGCCGCATCACCGAGCGCGGCGACGAAGCGACACGCACGCTCGTGGGCCCGCGACTCGACGGCGTGTACACGGCGAAGGCCGCCGCCGGCCTCTTGCGCCTGCATCGCAGCGGTGTCGGACCGCTGCTGTTCTGGGCGAGCAAGTCGCGTGCGCTGCTCGCGGCGCCGGCCGACGACGAGCTCTGCGCATCACATCCCGCGCTGCTGCGCTGGCTTCGCGCGTGAGCGCGGCGTCGACTCGCCGCGCGGGCGTCGACTACTTCTTCGACGGCGCGGGCGCTTCATCCGCCGCGCGGCGCTGCGTGGACTTCGCGCGCTGTACGCGCTCGGCCTCCTTTTCGCGCTGCGCGGTGATGTACTGCATGCACGGCTTGATCGTGCGGTCGTTCTCGACGTTCGTCGTGTAGTAGGCGGGCACGCGGTTCGCGATGCCGACCGCGATGCTTGCAGCGGTCTCGCACTTGCCGGCGCGCACGGCCGCGATGACCTTGGCGTGCTGCTCCTTGGCCCACGCGACGTTCGGGTCCGCCTTCTCCTGCTTTTCCTCGGTAGCGACCGTCACGGCAGGTGGCGGAGGCGGAGGCGCCGGCGCGTTGCCCGGCTTCGGGTCCGCGGCGCGCGGGGCGCTCGACGTACCGGCACCGGTGGCGACCGAGTCGGTGGGCTTCGAGCCCGACGAATCGAAGTCCTTGGGCGCCTGGCTCGGCGTCTGGACATCGAGGCGCGGCGATGACGGCTTGGCAGGCTTCGTCGTGGTCTTCGCGACCGGCGTCTTCGCGGGCGGTGTTGCGTTCGGTGCGCCGAAGCCGGTGTTGGCGTCTTCCTTCGCCAGCTTCGCTTGATCGCGCCGATCGGATGTCTCGAAGGCGAGCGTGTCGCCGCTCTTGTTCTTCTGCGAGTCGAGGGCGCCCTCGGCGCGCTTGCGATCCTTGTCGGCGCCGCCGACGACCGTGTCCTCGCCTTGCCGCCTCAGCGATTCGTCGGCGAGGTCGACGCGGTAGTTGTCGCCCGGTGCGGCCTGGCCGGAGCCTGCGAATTCGTTATCGGCCACGCCCCTCTCGGGTGCGGCGGCTGGTTGCTGCTCGGTCGTCGGCGCGAGGTCCGCGCTGCGATCGGGTGCGGTCTGATTGGCGAAGTGATCGCCCTTCCGCATGTACACGGTGCCGGCGACGCCCACGATCAGGACGAGCATCGCGGCCGCGGCCATCGCGGGATGCGTCATGAACGAGCGCATGAAGCGCTGGAACCAGCTCGCCTCTTCACGCGACTTGGGCGCGCGGCGCGCAGCCTCCTGCATGAGGAGCGCGGAGATCGACTGCGGCGGCTCGAACTGGAGATGAAGGATAAGGCTCTCGCGAACGACACTCCGTGCGTGCGTAAGATTCGCGAGCGCGGTTCGGTCCGACGGATGGGACTCGAGGTGTGCCGTCAGCCGCGCCTCTTCGGTGGAGCTTAGCTCCCCGTAAAGGCTGCCGATCAGCAGCGCGTCGATGTCCTGGCGGTCCACCATGGTCTGGGTCCTTATACTACGTGTGTAAACATCGAGCGACGAACGGAACGAGGCCTGGCAGATCGAGGCTTTGGCACTGACTTCGTGCCGTACTCGGGCTGGGCTTTTCTCGTTCGGCGGCTCTGGTGATTACAGACGCAGGACCCGACGCGAGGATCTAACGTGGTGCTGTATATGCACAACGGTGCGAGTCGCAGGGGCAACTCGCAGGAATCATTCAGTCCTTGTTGGGTTCGCAGGACCAGTGGATCGAGTCGATCGTCCACGAGTCGTCACCGCAGACCGAGGCCGAGGCTTCCGCAGCGGTCGTGCTGCCGTTGGTGACCTGCAGCTTTAACGACTTCGGATGCGTTGCCTTACGGGACTTCGCATCCGGGGCACAGACGACGCGCCACTTGATGGAGCAGTCGACCGGCATCGAGCAGGCGTTGTGGATCGAGAACTCGACCTTGTCGTCGTCCTTGTCGTTCTGGTCGAACGACGTGCACTCCGCGACGGACTTCCGACCACCCGCGAGCGCGAGGGGCATACAGACGGTGATGGCGAGGGCGCACGTCGCCCATCGCGCCCAAAAGTTGGAACGCATGACAGACCTCCACTAAGCGAACGCGGTCCGCACGCGCACGACCGATCATTGGCCGTATCGCGCGAACCATCGGCGCGCCTTCATCTCGAAAGCAGCGCCGTCGTGTTCGAGAGCTGAGACATCCGCGGTCGCCGGCGGTTTCGGATTTTTTCGAGGCTGGGCATCATCCGCCAATGGCCAGTCCTCTCGACGTATTCCGGACCGACGCCCTCCAGGGGCACGTGGCGATCGTCACCGGTGGTGGCACCGGCATCTGCCGTGGCATCGCGACCGCCTACGCCAAGCTCGGCGCCGATGTCTGCATCATCAGCCGCAAGCAAGAAGTCCTCGACAAGGCCGCGGCCGAGATCAGCGCCGAGACCGGACGAACCATCCTCGGCATCGCCGCCGATGTCCGTCAGCCGGACACCATCGCCAACGCCGTTGCCGCGACCGCCGACAAGTTCGGCAAGGTCGACACCGTCGTGAACGGCGCGGCCGGCAACTTTCTCGCGCCCGCGGCCGGACTGTCGCCGAATGGGTTCCGCACCGTGATCGACATCGATCTCAACGGCACCTTCAACATGTCGCGCGCCGCGTTCGAGCTGCTTCAGAAGGCCGGCAACGGCTTCATCCTGAACATCAGCGCGACGCTGCACTACCACGGCACGCCACTGCAGATTCACGCGTCCGCTGCGAAGGCCGGCATCGACGCGATCACGAAGAACCTCGCGGTCGAGTGGGGTCGCTTCGGCATTCGCGTCTGCGGCATCGCGCCCGGCCCGATCGGCGACACCGAAGGCATGCGCCGCCTCGCGCCCGGCGACATGGCATCGAAGATCACCGCGGCGATCCCGGCCGGGCGGTTCGGCTTCGTCGACGAGATCGCGGCCGCCGCTGTCTTCCTGCGCTCGCCCGCCGCCGCCTACGTCACCGGGCACACGCTCGTCGTCGACGGCGGACACTGCGTCGCGACACCACCACTCGGCGGAACGTTTTGACCGACGACGCGCGCCGACGAAAGGGATCGGCGCGCGGCATGCGCGAGACCGGCATCGACATCGCGTCGCTCCAGCGCGTCGCCGGCGAGATGGCGGCGCTCGAGAAGCCGCGACGACGCGCATCGACGCGCGCTGCGACCCGCGCGCCCACCGCGAGCTCGGCGAACGACGATTCGCCCGAAGCGATGGACCTCGTCGCGCCGGTGCGCGCGGTGCCGCTCGAGCTCGTGAGCGGACGCGGACACTACGACCGCGTGATCGACGCCGTTCGCAGCGCACACACGAGCGTGTGGATCGCGACCGCGAACGTGAAGGAGCTGATGATCGAGGACGGACGCGCGCGCCCGGGGCAGCGGCGCTCGATGAAGCGAAGGGCGTACGTGTCCGTGCTGTCGATCCTCGACGAGCTCTCGGCGCGCGGCGTCGAGCTGCGCCTGTTGCACGCAGAGCTGCCATCGCGGCCGTTCCGCGAGGAGCTCGCGAACCATCCGCGTCTGCTCGGCGCGAATAGCCGTGACGACAACGATGCCGGCCTCGCGCTGCGGCGCTGTCCGCGCGTGCACATGAAGGTGGTCGTCATCGATGGCGAGCTGCTCTATCTCGGCAGCGCGAACTGGACGGGCGCCGGACTCGGTGCAAGGGGCAGCGGACGCCGCAACTTCGAGCTCGGCATCGTGACGAGCGACGCGCCGATGCTCGACGAGGTACAGCGCCTCTACGACCACGTGTGGCGCGGCGCTGCGTGTGAGGGCTGCCGGCTCCGGACCGAGTGTCCCGGCCCGCTCGTGGAGCTCGGCGCCGCGGCGCCCCCGCGGCCCAAGCGGCGGCGACGGACGACGAGACGCCGGCTGTGATTTCGTAGGGTTGTAGATTTTCGAAGGGGTCTGTAACCGCCGCGCGTTGCTCGTGCACCATCTAATGCAGGAACAGGTGACCGCCGCGCTCTACGTCGAAGATGTCTTGCTGGTCGACCGGTGCCTCACCGGCGAGCCGGCGGCCACGCGCGAGCTGTTTCGCCGCCACCGGAGCCGCGTGCACGCGTGCTTGTTCCGCGTGCTCGGCGGCAATCGCGACATGGACGACCTTCTCCAAGATGCGTTCCTCCAGGTGTTCCAGTCGCTGCGCGGATGGCGCGCCGAAGCGAGCCTCGCGACGTGGATCGATCGGGTCGCGGTGCGCGTCGCGTATCGGTATCTGTCGCAAAAAGGGCGGCGTGTTCAGACGGACGTGCTCGATGAAGACGACGCGGCGATCGGCGGCGAGACCGTCAGCAGCGATGGGCCCGGTGCGCGGCGTCAGCTCGCGCGCGATGGTGTGAAGCGCTTGTACGACGTGCTCGATGCGCTGTCGCCCGCGGCGCGGCTCGCGTTCACGCTGCACGAGATCGACGGGCGCACGATCAGCGAGACGGCGGAGCTCGTCGGTTCGACGGTGACCGCGACGAAGCTGCGCGTGTGGCGCGCACGGAAGTCGATCGAGGCCGCGGCCGCGAAAGATCCGGTCCTCAGCGAATTCCTCCAACCGACCGCAGATGTCATCGCGTTCGGACCTAGCGGTTCCGACGAGAAAGGTGCGCCATGAAGCTCACGGGGCTCAAGGGACGCATCCCGGTCGAGCCGCTCGACGACGAGCGGCTGACAAACATCGAGCGACGGATCGTCGCGGGCGCGGCCGATGCGGCGGCGAGCGGCGCGTCGTCGCCCTTGCGTGCACCACGTTTTGGCTGGGCGATGGCCCTCGCGGTGACCGCGGTGGTCGCGATCGGTTTTGGCTTCGCCGGCTGGCAGCTGCGCGGCGATGGCTCGCGCACGGTCGTGGCGGCGGAGCCGGTGCGCGTGAACACGACGGGCGAGCGCTCGATGCTCGACATCGGTGACGCGCGCATCGAGAGCGATCTGCTGACGGACTTCACGGTGACGCGGCCGGACGGCGGGGTGCTGATCACGATGAAGCGCGGCAAGGTCGAGCTTCTGGTCGGCAAGCGTGGCAACCGCGCGCCGCTCGTCGTCGCGGCGGGTGATACGCGCGTGATCGTGGTCGGCACGCGGTTCAGCGTCGACTACGGCGACGGCACCGGCGATGTCGACGTGCGCGTGACCGAAGGTGTCGTGAAGGTCGAACGTCATCAGCAGGAAGTGCGCGTGGCCGCGGGCCAGGCGTGGACGACGAAGCGCGGCGTGATCGCACTCGCCGACCTGCCGGAGAAGTCGGTGCAGGTCGCGATCGCGAACGGCAAGCATCGCGGCAGCGAGACCGTCGACGGCGCGACGATCGGTGCGCCGGAGAAGCAGGACGATCAGATCGAGATCGATACGAACACGCCCGGCGTGCTGCGCGATCGCACACAGACGGTGCCCGACGCGAAGCTTCCGGCGGTGAATGCGAACAACGGCTCGGCGAACAACGGCTCGGCGGGCAAGAAGCTCGGCGGTCCGGAAGTGACGCGGCAGCAAGCGAGCGGCGGTCCGGGCGCGGGGAGCGCGTCGATGGATCTGCACGCGCTCGTGCGATCGCAGGCCGTGCTCGCGCCGCTCGACCTCGGAGTCAAGCCGACGGAGACGATCGCGCTCTATCGAAAGATCACGGTCGACGAGAAGGGCGAGAAGGCGGCGTTGGCGATGTACAGCATCGCGGCGCAGCAGCACCTCAAGCTCGGCCGCAACGGCGACGCGCTCTCGACGCTCGACCAGTACGTCCGCCGCTTCGCGGGCACGCAGTACAAGGAGACCTATCACGCCGCGCTCTGGCTGCGCGTTCGCATCCTGTGCGCCAAGACCGTCGACGATCGCTGCCGCCAGGCGGCCTATACCTATCTGCACCAGGCGGCGGGCACGCCGGCCGCGAAGGTGGCCGAGGCGCTGACGTTGTCACCGCGCTGAGCCGCCGCGGCGTACAATAAGGCGTGGAGCGACCAACGGTCGTCATCGAGCTGGCGGATGACCCGAAGCTCTCGCGCGATCTGTCCGCGGGCGGCGTGTTCGTGCCGCGTTGCGCGCTCGAGCTGAACGCGGACTGCACGCTCGTCGTGCGCGGCCCGGCCGAGGAGATCGAGCTCGCGGCGCGCGTGGTGTACGTCGATCCGAAGACCGGCGCCGGCCTCGAGCTCATCGGGTTCACGCCCGCACTTCGCGATCACCTGACGAAGCTCATGACGACGTGGAGCGAGCCGCCACCACCGCCGCCCCTCGACCTCGGGTTCGACCCGGCGGTCGAAGATGCGCCGCCCGCCGCCAACGACGACGGTGACAAAGCAGAACAGGCGAAGCCGGCCGACCTCAGCGAGGAAGAGCAGGCCGATCCGGTCAAGCGCAAGCACGCGCTCAACCTGCACGAGCGACTGCGTGGCTTGACGCTCGCACAGCAGATCAAGACCGCCTCGAGCAGCGATCCGCAGGAGCGCATCCTCCTCGAACGCTTCTACAACAAGAACGTGTGGGAGGCGCTGCTGCGCAATCCACGCCTGACACCGCCCGAGGTCGCGCGCATCGCGCGGATGGGGACGCTGCCGCGCGTGATGCTCGAGATCATCGTGAACAACGGCAGCTGGCTTCAGATCCCCGAGGTGCGCCGCGCGCTGCTCGGCAATCCGCGGCTCGGCACCGATCAGGTCCTGCGCGTGCTGCGCATGCTGCCGAAGCACGAGCTCAAGCTCGCGTCGTTGCAGACCGCGTATCCGTATTCTGTGCGCGATGCCGCAAAGCGCCTGATCAAGGAGCACTAGACGAGAGTCCGACGCTGCGCCCGTAGGTCTCGATCGCGGCGCGCAGCTTCGCATTCTTCTCGGCGGCCAGGCGCAGGAGCTGCTTGCCGTGATCGACCTCGCCGGTCTCGTACTCGGCGATGCCCCACGCGAACAAGACTTCGGCACGCTCGGGCTCGCCCGCGGCCCACATGCTGACCAGCGCGTTCTGCAGCTTCTCGCTGACGCCGAGCGCGCGGCCGGCCATCAGCTCGCACCACATCTCGCCGACGCGAATACGCCCGAAGAACAAGAAGCCGAGGTCGTGCCGCTTCTTGTTCCCCGGATCCTTTGTCGCAGGGATGACGAGCTTGCGTGCCTCGCTGAAGTGCTTCATCGCGGCGTTGCAGTTGTCCTGCGCGCGCTCCGCGAGCGCCATGCCGTAGACAAGCATGCCGCGCTGCAGATCTTCGGTGGTGTCGGCGAGCTTGGCTTCGAGCTCGCGGATGTCGGCGTCGCGATCGTCGCCGACGAGCGTGACCCCGAGGAATCCGAAGTCGCGCAGCGCGCTACGCACGGCCGCGCGATGCGCTGCAGGCATCTCGTGCGCGGGGTTCGCACCCTCGAGGTTGTGCCTCTTCGCTTCCTTGGTTTCTTTCACGGGCGTCATCGGCGTGACGACGGTGCTGCCGGCGGTCGGCGCGCTGGACCGCACCTTGGTCGCGGCCGGTTTCTCGATGACAGGCAGCGGTTCGGCGATCGGCCGTGGAGGCGGCGACGGATCGACGACGGCGACCTTCGCCGGCGCGCTCGCATCGATCGCGACCACATGTTGCGCGGGCGCCGAGGACGGCGACGACGACGTGTTGGTCACCACCACCGCGCCGATGACCGCGCCGACGAGCACGACGCCAGTGGCCGCAGCCAGGTAGACCGTGCGCCGGCCCGCACCACGCGCGAGCGCATCCAATAGCTCGTCCATCGAAGCGAAGCGCTCGCCGACCTCGATCGCTGCGCCGCGGTTGATCGCGACGCGCACGCCACGCGGGACCTCGCCCCAGTGCGCCTCCTCGATCTTGCTCGGACGCGATCCGATCAGCGCCTCGCGCAGCGCGACGCAGAAGCTGTACTGATCCGCGCGCGCGTCGACGTCGCCGCCGAAGTGTTGCTCCGGGGCCATGTAGGCCGGCGTGCCGACCATCATGCCCGTGCGCGTGAGCGAGGCCGCGAGCTCGGGCGAGACCGTCGTGCGATCGGGATCGAGGCGGGCGAGGCCGAAGTCCGCGACGCGCGCACGACCGTCGCGATCGACGAGCGCGTTGTCGGGCTTGAAGTCGCGATGCACGAGGCCGGCGCGGTGAACCGCCGCGAGGCCCGCGCCGACCTGGCGAAACATCGCGAGGATCTCGCGCCACGGGCGGCGCTGCACCGCGAGCCACGTCGTGAGCGTGACGCCGTCGATGAGCTCCATCGCGACGAACAGCCGGCCGCGATCGGTGCCGACCTCGTAGACGCGCACGACGTTCGGGTGCTCGAGCCGCGCCATCACCTGCGCCTCGCGCAACAGGCGCGCGCGGTAGGCGGGGTGATCGGCGGAGTCCTTGACGACCTTGATCGCGACGGGGCGGCCGAGGTCGGCGTCGTGCCCGGCGAGCACGATGCCCATGCCGCCTTCGCCGAGGCGCGAGCGGATCACGAACCGACCGATGAGCTGGCCCGGATCGAGGTGGCCGGCGGTCGCGACCTGATCGCTCGCCGGCAGATCGAGCGTCGCGCCGAGCGGGTCGAACCTCTCGGCCGCGAGCTGCGCGAGGCCCGTCGCGATCAGCTCGGGCGTCGCGGCCGGTGCGCTGATCGTCGAGTCGGTCCCGAAGCCGGCGACGTCGCGATGCACGCGCTGTCCGGTGGTCGGCTCCTCGGGAGCGTCGCGCCGGCGGTCGTCGGCCATAGGCGGCTCATCGTAGCAGAGGCGGCGCGTGCCGCCGCGTTGAGGTAGGGTGCCGGCCATCATGCCGCGCGCCGATGGCCGTCGTCCCGATCAGCTCCGTCCGCTGGAGATCATTCCGAATTACCAGAAGCACGCCGAGGGCTCCGCGCTCGTGAAGCTCGGCGATACGTGGGTGCTGTGCGCCGCGAGCGTCGAGCAAGGCGTGCCCGCCTGGATGGCCGGCAAGGGCAAGGGCTGGCTGACGGCGGAGTACGCGATGCTGCCGCGCGCGACGCACACGCGCAGCAAGCGCGATCCGGGAGGACGCGGCAAAGAGATCCAGCGGCTGATCGGGCGCTCGCTGCGCGCGGCGGTCGATCTCGGCAAGCTCGGCGAGCGCACGATCGCGGTCGACTGCGACGTGTTGTGCGCCGATGGCGGCACGCGCGTCACGTCGATCACCGGCGCGTGGATCGCGGTGGCGCTCGCGATCCAGAAGCTCGGCCTCGAGAAGACGGGCGCGCTCAAGCCGCCCGTCGCTGCGGTGAGCGTCGGCATCGTCGGCGGCGAGGTCGTGCTCGATCTGCCGTACCTCGAGGACTCGAAGGCCGAGGTCGACATGAACGTCGTCGGTAGCGAGGACGGCACGCTGATCGAAGTGCAAGGCACGGCCGAGAAGGGCACGTTCGATCGCAAGCAGCTCGACGCGATGCTCGATCTCGCGACCGCGGGCATCAAGCAGCTCGCCGCCGCACAGCGCGCGATCGTCAAGCAATGACGAGACCGCTCGTCTTTGCCACGCGCAACAAGGGCAAGCTCGTGGAGCTGCGCCAGCTGTTGCCCGACGTCGACGTGATCGATGTCGACGAAGCCGCGCGCCGCATCGGCCGCGAGATTCCCGATGTCGTCGAGGATGCCGACACGTTCGTCGGCAACGCCGCGAAGAAGGCACGCGAGGTCTCGGCGGTGACGAAGCTCCCCGCGCTCGCGGATGACAGCGGCCTGGAGGTCGATGCGCTCGGCGGCGCGCCCGGCGTCTACAGCGCGCGCTACGCGGGCGTCACCGGCCACGCCGGCGATGCCGCGAACAACACGAAGCTGCTCGCCGCGCTCGCAGGCGTTCCGGCCGCGCAACGCACGGCGCGATTTCGCGCATCGCTGGCGCTCGCCGACGTCAGCGGCCCGCTCGGCGACGAGATCATCACCGCCGACGGCGTCTGCGAAGGCATCATCCTCGACGCGCCACGCGGCACGGGCGGGTTCGGCTACGACCCGCTGTTTCTGTTTCCGGATTTGGGACAGACGTTCGCCGAGCTCGGCGTCGGGACCAAGGGTGACCTCTCGCACCGCGCACGTGCGATGCGCGCGATCAAACCGCGCTTGCTCGATTACCTGCGCTCGGCGCAGTAGTAGATTTCGCGCATGGGGAAGCGCGAAGAGCTCGAAGCGAAGCTGATCGAAACGCCGAACGATGGCGACCTCCGCATGGTCTATGCGGACCTCTTGCAGTCGACCGGCGATCCGCGCGGCGAGCTGATCGTGCTCTCGCAGCGCGGCGCGAACATCGACGACTACATCGCCAAGCATGAAGAGGCGCTGCTCGGCCCACTCGTGCGCTTCAAGAAGACGTTCGATCACGACTCGCAGGACGCGTTCACGTGGCACCACGGCTTCATCAAGTCGGCGAAGATCGGTTACGAGACTCACTCGGCCGGGGACATCGACGAAGACGCCGACGAGTGCACCGCCGACAAGGTCGTCGCCGCGCTGCTCCAGCATCCGTCCGCGCTGCTCCTCGAGGAGCTCACGGTCACGATGAACATGCTCGACGACGGCATGTACTTCAGCGACGTCGTCAAGGCGATCGCGCAGTACGGCGCACCCGCGCTGCGCACGCTCCGGCTCGGCGAGTTCCAGCAAGCGGGCCCCGGCGGCGTCGATAACGGCTACGACTACGAGAACTCGTGGGCGGGGCTCGGCGACGCGAGCGAGCTGTGGAAGGCGGTGCCGCGCCTCGAGCACCTGCGCATCCAGCTCAACCTCGGTGGGGCGTCGGCGAACGGCGCGGACACGATCGGCACGTTCGATCTGCCGCGCTTGCGCACGCTCGAGATCGTGACCGGCGGCCTCAGCGCGCACTGCGCGCGCTCGTTCGCTTCTGGCAAGCTGCCGGCCGCGGAGTCGATCGAGCTCTGGTTCGGCAGCAACAACTACGGCGGCGACGCGACCACGAAGGACCTCGAGACGCTGCTCGCCGGTGACAACGTCCCGAAGCTTTCGTACCTCGGTCTCAAGAACGCCGAGTTCACCGACGACATCGTCGCGGCGCTCGCGCCGTCGAAGGTGCTGTCGCGCATCAAAGCGCTCAGCCTCGCGCACGGCATGATGACGGACGCCGGCGCGCAGCTCGTCGCGACGCACGCCGATGCGTTCAAGCACCTGACGCAGCTCGACCTCAGCAACAACTACATCACGAGCGCGGGCCTCGACGCCGTACGCGGCGTATGCCCGATCACGAGCGAGGAGCAGCGCGAAGGCGACGACTACCGCTACCCCGCGCTCGCCGAGTAGTTGCCTCTCAGCGCATTCCCTTATCGGCGACTTCGCTGATCTTCCCACCGGTCCAGCACACGTCGTACGTGCGCGTGGTCATGCCGGCCTTCGCGTCGAACGTGTAGCAGGTCTTGTCGCCGTTCTTGTTCGTCGCGGTGACCTTCGGCGAGGACAGGTCGTACATCGTCATGTCCTTGTGATCGAGACCGTCGACGCCATGTGCCTTGATCGCGGCCTCGACGTCGGTGCTCTTGCCCTTGATGCCGGCCATGAACGCCTGCATCTCGGGGCTGACGTCCACCTTCGGCGCCGAGGTCGTGGTGCCACCACCGCCACCTTCGGCCTTGTCCTTGTCCTTCTTGCAGGCGGCGGTCGTGAATGCGGCGGCGAGTGCGAATGCGATTACGAGTGTCTTCATGGAGAGGGTGTTACGGCAACTGCTGTGCCGCCGCCAAGTCCGCGGCGCCTGGATCGCGCAGCGTCTTGCCCGGGTCCGTGCAGACACAAGCACGTCTGCGAAGCGGGTCTCTAAAGGGGGAGGAAGACGGGGCTTGAACCCGCGACATCCAGGACCACAACCTGGCGCTCTACCAACTGAGCTACATCCTCCGTGCAGGAGACTGTCTACATGAGACCGCGTCGGCTCGCAACCGACTCGCGGCAACCTCGCGCAACTAGCCCCTTACCACGCGGGCGGCGAGCAAGATCTGCTCGCCGCGCCAGGCCGCGAACCGGCGGGCCTGCGGCAGGGCTGCGATGCAGGTGATGGCTGCCAGCGCCGCGACGATGCCGGCGAAGAACAAGCCGAGCGCCAGGTGCTCCTCCACGTGGAAACGCGCGAGCGGCGGCCACGTGAATGCACGAGCGATCGGCAGGTGCGCGAGCGTGGCGACGGCGACCGCGATGTCGAACAGCGCGCACAAGGCGAGCGCGGTCACGTTGCCGCGATGCGCGTTGCCGCCGGCGAACACGGCGATCGCGCCCGCGATCATGATCGAGATGATCGCCGCATCGGTCACGCGCAGCGCGATGATCCAGACGAGCCCGAGCGCGAATGCGAGCGTGCCGAGCAGCTGACTCGCGAGCGTGGCGGTCGCGACGATCGTGCGCGATGGCGGCGGGGCGTAGGTCGTGACCGTCGCCGGCGCCATCGCGCGACCGCATTGCACGCAGCTGACGATCGAGAGTCCGATCGGTGCCTGGCGTGTCGCCCCACACGCGCAGTGAAGTTCCTGCAGCTCGCCCACCGTTCATCACGGTACGCGAATGAGCAGAAACTTCAACGGGAACCCTTCGTGTAAGGGGCGCTTCGCGCGCACGTTGGGGTGTCGATGCTGCGAGCGCTGGCCGTCGTGTTGGTTTTGTGTGGTGCGGCACGCGCGCAAGTGAAGGCGGTGAGTGTGGAGTCGACACGCACGTCGGAACATCGTCATCAACATCCGCCCTCTGCGCTCGGCATCGACCTCGTGGTGGGGTGGGCAGGCCAGCGAGGCGGCCGGAGCGGGTGGAGCGCGCGGCTCGACTACGAACTTTTTCCATTCTTCGATCCGGGCAAGAGCGGCGGCTTCTTTGGATTCATGCCCGGCTTCGAGGTGTGGGGCTCCGGCGACGACAACTGGGGGTTCTCGCTCCCGTTCGGTATCGTCGCAGGTGCGAAGCTGTTCCCGATGCGCGCAACGCTGGGCTTCGGCTTCGATGCGGTGCTCGTCGACCAGGTCGACGACGACACCGGGTTCGGCTTGTGGGCGCCATTCGCGCTCGCGAAGCTCGGCGTCGACGTCCACGGCGTGCAGGTCGGTGCGGACGCGCGCATCGGGTACCGCTGGCAGATCGGCGCCGACGATCATGCGCGCTGGCAGCTCGGCATCTATGCGGGCTACACGGTCCCGCCGCGCAATAAACCGCGCCGCTGATACGTTTCGCGGCCATGCGTCTCCTGGCTTTGTTGTTCGTCGGCGCATGCGCGTCGGCCTCCGCGAAGAGTCCCGCCGACTGGGCCGACGGCTGCTTCATGTATCGCGACGCTGCGGGCAAGGTGCACGAGAGCAATCGCGCGCGCTGCGCGAAGCCGCGCCGTCCGTACTCGACGTTCAAGGTTCCGAGCGCGCTGATCGCCGTCGATGCCGGCGTGCTCGACGGTGCCGACGCGCAGATGACGTGGGACAAGGCGCGTGTCCCCGACGAGAAGAAGTACCTCGATGTCTGGCGCAAGCCGCACACGCTGCGCACGGGCATCGCGGTCTCGGCGGTGCCGTACTTCCGCACGCTCGCGCTGCAGATCGGCGAAGAAAAGATGAAGGCCGGCCTCGCGAAGCTCGACTACGGAAACCAGGACATCTCCGGCGGGCTCGACAAGTTCTGGCTGAGTGGCGGGATTCGCATCAGCGCGGCGCAGCAACTCGCGTTCGTCGACGCGCTCGCGAACAAGAAGCTCGCGGTCTCCGAGAAAGCGCACGCGGTCCTCGCCGAGATCACGGTGCTCGCGAAGACCGACAGCGCGGTGCTGCACGGCAAGACCGGCAGCGGACCGATCGAGCACGGCAAGGGCGGATGGCTCGTGTGGCAGATCGGCTGGATCGAGAAGGACGGCAAGCTGCTGCCGTACGCGGCGTGGATGGAGAGCAAGGCGAAGAAGCTCGATGACGCGCGCGCCGCACGCGACACGCGCCTGCGCGCGACGCTCGATGCGCTCGGCATGTTCCCGAAGTAAGCGCCGTAAGTAGCGAGCGGCGGGCGCGTTGATCACGCATGCGTTGGCTGATCGCGCTCTTGTTCCTCACGAGCACCGCGTACGCCGAAGGTCAGCGGTTCGCCGCGTTTGGCCTCGGCACGTCGGTGGCCTCGAACGAGCCCGGATGGGCGTTGCGTGCCGAGCACCGCTTCGACAGCGGCGATCCCGACGAGAACGAGCCGCTGTTCGGCGCGCGCATCGGCCTCGATATGTGGGACGCGGGCGGGCACTGGGGCATCGCGATGCCGTTGGGCACGTATCTCGGCGCGCAGGTGGGGTCGATGCGCACGACGATCGGCGGCGGCATCGGGTTGTGGACGTTCGAGAAGAGCGGCGGCGAGGTGCACTTCGGCATCTCGCCATTCGCGAGCGCGTCGCTCGAGGGCAGCGTCGGCAAGCTGCTGCTCTCGCTCGACGGCCGACTCTCGCGCCAGGTGATCGGCGAGACCGCCGACTTCAACGTCTACAGCGTGATGTTGATGGTCGGGAAGCGCTTCACGCGGTAGCGCCGCGGCGCGCCGCCATGATCTTCACGAACGACCTGCTGCGGATCTCGTCGAGCGTGAGGCCGGTTGCCTGCGCTTCTTCCTCGGTGACCGCGCCACACGCGATGCCGCGCAAGAAGTAGTTGAGCAGGCCCTGCCCTGTCGCGGCGTCGTCGAACACGTCACCGACGAGCGTCGCTTGCGCGGCCTTGTCGACGAAGTTCTTCAGGCGCTCCGACGCGGCGGTGAAGCCGTCGAGGAAGAACGCGTAGACCGCGCCGTAGCGCGTCGGCAACTGCCCTGGGTGGAGGTCCCAGCCCTGGTAGAAGCCGTTGACGAGCGAGTGGCGCAGATCGTCGGCGTGCAGACGCCACGCGGAGAACACGGCCGCGCGGTTCTCGCGCTTCTGCTCGGCGTTGAGGTCTTTGCCGCGATGCGGAGCGACCGGCATGATGTTCGTCGCGCCGTCGGAGAGCATGACGCCCGTGCCGGCGAACGAGACCTTCATGACGTGCTTCGCGAAATCGCACGCAGGGTGACGCATGCGCTGGTGTGCGGCGGTGATGTCGCAGTTCGCGGTGTAGTCGTACGTTCCGAAGTGCGCGCCGGTGAGGCGGCCCGCGGCGGCGCGGTGCAGACGCGGCAAGATCGAGCGACCGCCGGGGCTGAAGATCGATTGCGTGGTCTCGACCATGAACTCGACCTTGAGCGAGCCCGCCTCGAGCGAGAGGCGATCCTCGAGGATGTCGAACGTGTCGACGAGGACCGCGACGTCGGTCGGGCTCTGGATCTTCGGCAGCGTGACGACGAAGTTCGCCGGCAGGTGCCCGTTCGTCTTGTCGAGGAGCTCGGTCAAGAACACGTCGAGCGTGCGGAGCGAGCGCCCCGCGAGCTCGCGCGTGAGCGGCTTGATGCGAATGCCGATGAACGGCGGCAACGTGCCACCCGCGAGGCCGGCCGCGACTTGATGCGCCGCCGACGCGGCGTGACCGTCCTCTTCTTCGTCGGGACGGTTGCCGTAGCCGTCCTCGAAGTCGATGCGGAAGTCTTCGACGGGCTCGCGGCGCAGCTTCTCGAGCACGCGCTCGTAAACCTTGGGTGCGTTGCTGCCGTCGATGCCGATCGCTTCGGCGAACGTCGCCGGATCGGGCGCGTAGGTCTCGAGTGAACGCAGCGCGAGCTCGCCGAGCTTCTTCGCCGTCTCGGCGGCGAACAGGTGCGCACCGCCGTAGACCGTGTGCACGGGCTGGCGCGCGCCGCTATCGCCCGGGTAGCGCGATTGGACGCGCAGCTGCGCCTTGTTGACGCGTTCGAGGGCCTTGTTCAGCTTCTTCTCGGGGAGGCTCGTACGGACCGGCATGGCCGGCGTTGTACGTCAGCTGCCGCGGTACGTCGAGTACCCGTACGGTGAGAGCAATAACGGGACGTGATAATGCTGGTCGCCGTCGACGACGGTGAACTGGATCTCGACGACGGGGAAGAAGCAGCTCTGGCTGTTCGCCTCGCAGTACGCGCCGGTCTCGAACCGAATGCGGTACGTGCCGGGCTCCACGGGGCCGGGCCGCGTGAGCGTGCGCAAGCGTCCGTCGTCGTCGGTGTGGCCCTGACCGATTTCTAGCCAGCCCATGTCGCTCGCGCGCTCGAGATTGATCTTGATGTTGCGGCCGGGGCGGCCAACGGCGGTGTCGAGGACGTGGGTCGTGATCATCCGAGCTCTCCCATGAGCTTCGTGAGGCGAAGGCGCGTGATCTTGGCTTGCTCCTCGGCGGCGGTGCGCAGCTCGTCGCTCGCCGATCGCGGGAGGCGCCTCTGCAGATCCTCGAGCATCGCTTCGGCGCTGCGACCGGTCGCGCAGACGATGAAGATGAAGCCGTGCTTGCGCTCGTACGCGACGTTCGCGGCGGCGAGATCCGACAGCGTCGTCGACGACGCGCTCGTCGTGCTCTTCTGTTCGTCGCGCGACCACCGGCCCGTGGTCTCGGGATCGTCGGAGCCATCTGATTTAGGCGGCGCTTGATGCCCGATCTTGAGATGCGCCGCGAACGCTTCGCGATGATCCGCTTCGCCGAGCGACCACCAGATCCGCTCGCCGATGCGCATCACCGCGGGGACGTCCTCGAACGGCCGCATCGCGGTCATCTGGTCGGCCCACTTCGTCGAGCCGCAACACTTTTTAAACGCGGCCTTCGCATCCTCTGATGTCGTCGCGTTGAGCGCGGTCAGTCCCTTCGGCACCTCGGGCGACAGGCCGCCCCACGCGCGGAACCGCGCGATGCCGCCGCACGGGAACACCGAGACGCGCACGTGCGTGACCTGGCCGATGCGGCGCAGCTCGTGATCGAAGATGTGACGACGGTGCGGCTCGGCCTTCGATTCGAGGAGGAGATGCCAGCCCTCGAGCTCGCTCGCCGGCTTGCCGGGTGCGTGCACGCCCTCGAGCGCGATGCGTCCGGGCGCGTTGCCCTTGAAGTGGCTGGTGTCGATCTCGACGCGCTCGATCGTGCCCGCTGCTGCGAGCCGCACGATCGCCCAGTCGTTGCCCGGGCCGCGGCGACGGCGCGTCTCCCAGCCGTCGGCCATCGACATCGACGGGCCGGGCTTGATGAGGTTGTTGCGCGAGCCGAAGAACATGTCGCTGCAGGTCTCGACGACCGCGCCGTGCTCGAGCGCGGCGAGATCGACGGTTCCGCCGAGCGAGCGCAGGCGCGGCCAGTTCGGCACGACGTCGCCGTGGACGCGCAAGCGCGCGACGCCACCGTCGGGATAGATGTCGAGGCGCACATGCGTGTAACGATGGCCATCGTCGACGGCGAACGCGTTCTTGCTGTCACCGCGCAGCGGCGAGCGCGAGACGACCTCGGTCCAGGTCGCGTTCTGCAGCGCAGCGAGATCGAGCGGGTCGTCGATCATCGTCGCGTACAGCGCACACGACTCGGGGAAGTTGCCGCGGAAGAACGCGGTGTCGACGACCACGCCGCGGATCACGCCGGGCAAGCCGAGGCGAACGATGCACCAGTCGTGCGTGCCGCCATCACGGCGACGGCGCGACTCCCAGCCGTCCATCCACTTCCCGCGATCGGTGTACTCGTGCTCTTTCCAGACCGCATCGTGCGCGCGGAGGAGGTTCTCTTTCTCCGCGAAGAACTCGTCGTTGGTGAGGATCGCGGCGCCGCCGACGGTCTCGGATGCGAGGTCGGGCAGGTCTCGGAACGTTTCGCTCATAGCAATGCTCCCAGATCGCTCGCGACGACCTTGCCGCGCGCCGCAACACATTCACCACGCACGTACGTCGCGAGCACGACGCCGCGCAAAGACTCGCCGGCGTACGGCGTCACCTTGTGACGGTGCTCGATCAGCTCCGGGCTCACGGCGAACACCGCGGTCTCGTCGAACACGATGAAGTCGGCGTCCGCGCCGGCGACGAGCGCGCCCTTCTTGCCGGTGAAGCCCGCGAGCGCGGCCGGCGCTTCGCACATCCAGCGCACGACGTCGGCGAGCTCGTGCCCGCGCGCCGACGCTTCGGTCCAGATCACGGGCAGCGCGAGCTGCAGACCGGCGACGCCGCCCCACGCCTGCACGAAGTCGCCGACCTCCATCGCCTTGAGCGCCGGCGAGCACGGCGAGTGATCCGACGCGACCATGTCGAGGATGCCTTCGGCGAGCGCTTGCCACAGCAGCTCGCGATTCGCGGCCTCGCGGATCGGCGGCGCGCACTTGAACGGCGTGGCACCGTCGGGAATCTGCTCCGCGGTGAAGTGAAGGTAGTGCGGGCAGGTCTCGGCCGAGAGCGGCAGACCTTGCGTGCGCGCCGCGCGCAACAGCGGCAGCGCGCTCGCCGCGGAGTGATGCACGATGTGCGTGCGTGCGCGCGTCTGCTTGCAGAGCCCGGTGACCATCGCGATCGCCTGCTCCTCGGCGCCCGGCGGCCGCGAGGCGAGATACGTCGCGTAGCGGCGCGGGTCTTCGGCCGCGAGCTGCGCGGTCGCGACATCGATCGGCCCCGCGACCTCCGCGTGCACGAGGAGCGGCACCCTCAGCCCGGACAAAATCTGCATCGCCGGCAACAGCTCGCGCTCGCCGACCCAGCCGAACTCCTCGACGCCCGAGTCGACGAGGAAGCACTTGAAGCCGCGCACACCGTCGGTGACCATGCCGGCGAGCTCGCTCGCATTGCCCGGCACCACGCCGCCCCAGAACCCGACATCGACAGCGCACTGCCCTCTCGCCGCATCGCGCTTTGTCGCGAACGCCTCGCGTGATGTCGTCGGCGGGATCGAGTTGAGCGGCATGTCGACGAGCGTGGTGACGCCGCCGACCGCCGCCGCGCGCGTCGCGGTCGCGAAGCCTTCCCACTCGGTGCGGCCCGGCTCGTTGAGGTGCACGTGCGTGTCGACGATGCCGGGCATCACGACGTGCTCGCCAGCATCGACGAGCTTCGCGCCCGCGGGCACGTCATCCCAGTCCGAGATCCGCTCGATCTTGCCGCCGCTGATGTGCAGCGTGCTCGGCCCTGTGCCGGTCGGGGTCACCACGCGGCGCGAACGCACGACGAGAGCTGGCATCGGCGCCGCAGCTTACCACTCGAACGTCGCCATCACGCCGCCCGACGCCGTCGGTGTGATCGCGATGGACTTGGAGCGCTTCGGCTTCGTCCAGAGGTAATACGCGATCGCGACGATCCCGACGGATCCGCTGATCAGCACCACCGGCCCGAGCCACGCTTGGCGATCCCTCGCGTCACACGCGTTCTCGAACTTCTGCTGCAGCTCCGAGTTGAGAAAGAGGACGTCTCCGCAGTCCTCGTGGGTCACGTTCGTCGTGGTGGGCGGAAGTGTGGTCCCGGTGACCTCCGAGCTGGTGAACACGTCGATCTCTCGCTGCGCCAGGATCCAACCGACAACGCCGATCGCGCTCACCGTCACACCGCCGATGCCGATGCCGAGCGCGAGCCTGTTCGACTTCGCTTCGGGTGGTGGCGCGGCCGGCGCCTCGACCGGCTTGGGCGCACGCGCCACGCGCAGCTTCTCGGCACGCTCGCGCGCGAACCGCGCACTCTCGGCGCGCCCGTTCTGCTCGAAGACCTTCGCCGCTGCCTCGTAGAGCTCGAGCGCGTGCTCCCAGTTGCCAGCGGCCTCCTCGCACTCGGCGAGGTTCAGCGCGGTCCCCGCGGCGCGCTCGAGGTCGTAGCTCTCTGCGAACAGCTTGCACGCGGCGACGAGGTCGCCCTGCTCTTTCTGAACGCGGCCTTGCTCGAACAGCTGTGAGGCTTCGGAATCAGCCCACGCAGGCTGTGCTCCCGTGACGATGCACGCGGCCACGAACGCCCTCTTCACGCGCTCAGGATAACATCGAGGCATGCACTTGAACGCGCTGTATCGCGCCGCAGAAGCGGGCAAGCAGGCGCTCAAGGGCTGTGCCGACGAGGTTGCAAGCGCGGCGAAGTGGGGCGGGTACAGTCCGCGTGCGCTCGCGGGCAAGCCGATCAAGTACTGGCACCTCCGCCGCGCGCGCGGTCACCTCGACGAGGCGAAGCGTCAGCTCCGCATCGTGCGCGACAACATCTCGCTCGTCGCCTCGCTCGGAAATCCGCAGCAGATCGATTCGTCGGGCGGCTACGCGATCGCCGACTTGCTCGGCGGCGGCCTGCTCGATTCGATCGGCGAGCTCGAGATCGTGCGCAAGGTCGACGACACGCTGCCTACCATCACGACGCTGATCTCGCAGGTCGGCGAGCTGATGATGCGCATGCGCAAGGCCGGCGCCGTTGGCTAGGACCGCGCGATCGGGTCCGCGCGTTCGAAGAGCACCGCATTCAGGTTGCCGATGCTCCGCACGCGCGGCAGGTCGAGGTCGACGACCTGCGTGCGCTTGAACGTCGCGTCGACGGGCGGGCGGTGCGCCTCCGGAATGCGCGCGCGCTCCGCTTCCGTTAGCGTCTTGTCGAACGTGCGCCGCCCGAGATACGTGCCGCGCTTGAAGAACGCGGGGAACGCATCCCAGTCGACGCCCTTCTGGAGCAGCATCTCCTGCTTGACGTTCGAGGCCTTGCCGTCGAGCTCGCGGTCCGAGTAGTGAGCGCAGGCGGCCATCGAGATGCTGTTCTTCGTTGCATCGTCCTCGCGCCACACGAGAACGTCGGCGGCATCCTCGATGGTCGGGACCTGCCAGACACGGCAATCGAAGTGCGGCGTCTCGTCCGCCTTCTGTGGCAGGTGCTGCGCGACGAGCTTCGCGAACCGCGCCGATGCCATGCCCGCGAGCACGGACGCGATCTTCTGGAACCGCCCGTCGAACATGTAGTCCGACGTCGAGTCCGCCGGCTCGTACCAGGCGAGCGTGATCTCGTCGCTCTGCGTGTAGCCGACGAGTGCCTGCATCTCCTGCACGAGGTAACGCGCGGTCTCGATCATCGAGACCGACATGCCGTGGTCGTACGGACGCTTCAGGTCACGCGTGAACGTGTGAAACGCGCGGCCGTCCAGCCGTGCGAGGAGAGGCAGCCCGCGCTCCGCGCGGCGCCCTGCTTCAGCAAGCTCGAATTGCTTGCACCGATCGCCAAGTGCATCGTTTCCCATACGTCACCCGCGCCAAAGCTACGGGATCTTCGTGAACGCGCAACCCTCAGTTGATCTTGTCCCGCGTCCGCACGCGCGGTCCACGTGGGACGCGAACCTGGTCCGCGAGGCGTTGTGCCGCTGTCCGCGTCCCGGCTAGCGGGTTGCGATGGCGGCGACGTTGTCCGGTTCGCGCAGCTCTGCGACTAGTTGATGTTCGCGCCGTGCTCGATCCAGTTACCGAGCTCGGCGCGCTCGTCGGGCGTGATCATCGTCTTGTTGTTGAGCGGCATGTCCTGCTGCTTCACGGCGCGCTCGTAGATCCGCGGCGCCATGATCTCGATCTGCAGCGGCAGATCGAACATCACGCCCGCGGGTGCATTCGGCCACGTCGGGTCGCTGGGTGCCTTGCTGTGACACGACAAGCAGCGCTTCTGGATGATCTGCTCGGCGCGCGCGTACGAGACGGGCTTGTCGACCCGCGGCAGCGGTTTCTCGACGAGCCGCGGGATCACGAGCAGCCCCGCGGTCGCGATGCCGGCCGCGCCGAGACCGGGCGCGAGCCACGCGGCGAGCGGCAGCTGCCGCCCTTCCCCGCGATAGCGCGTGTTCATGAAGTGGCGCACCCCGGCGCCGCCGACCATCACCGCGATCAAGATCACCCAGTTCAGCGGGTGCGTCGTCGCGCCCGGGAAGTGGTTCGAGATCATGATGAACAGCAGCGGGAACGTGAAGTAGTTGTTGTGGATGCTGCGTTGCTTCGCGCGCAGCGAGTAGATCGGGTCCTGCTCGCGGCCTGACTTCGTCGCGTCGATCAGCTCCCTCTGCGACGGCATGATGACCATCCAGACGTTGCCGGTCATCAGCGTCCCGATCATCACGCCCGTCTGCATGTACGCGGCGCGGCCGCTGAACACCTGCGCGAACGCGAAGATCGAGGCGAACAGCATCACGACGGAGAGCACCGTCGCGACCCGCGGGTTGCGCTCGCCGAACGTCTTCCACAGCGCGTCGTAGATGATCCACGCGCAGAACAGCGAGCCAACCGAGATCGAGATCGCGACCGACGGCTCGATCGCCGCGACGGCCGGATCGATCAAGAACGCGGCGCCGTTCATGAAGTACACGACGACGAGCAGCGCGATGCCCGTCATCCACGTGATGCCGTTCTGCCACTTGAACCAGTAGAGGTTCGCCGGCAGCTCGCCGGGCTCGAGCAGCTTCTTCTCCATCTCGTAGAAGGCGCCGCTGTGAACCATGAAGATCTTGCCCTGCGAGAGGCGGCCGGTGACCTGCGCCTTCTCGAGGTTGCGATCGATCCAGTTCCACAGCATCGAGTTGCCGATCCACATGATCCCGGCGATCAGGTGAGCCCACCGGAAGATGACGTCGAGCAGCGCGTCCCAACTCAAGCTGCGCCAGTATAGCTACTGACCGCGTAGCTTCGCGAGTGCGGGCGCGAGCAGTGCGCTGCCATTCAGCAGCGGCTCTGCAAGGTCGCCGCGCGCGTCGAGCCGCTGGCGCAGCGTTCGCAAGTTGAACGTTTTTGCGTTCAGCTTCGGGGTCACCTCGTCCCACGTGATCGGCGTGGAGACGGGTGCGGCATCGCTCGCGCGTAACGAATAGGGCGAGACGAGCGTCTTCGCCATGAACTGCTTCACGTCGAACAGGAGGCGGCCCTTCCGCTTCTCCTTCTCGTTCTCGATGGTGATCTTGTCGGGCATGAGGCGGATCAGGAGGTCCGCGATCCGCGCGCCAAGCTCGTCGACCTGCGCGAACGTGTGTCCCGGGCCGATCGGGATCAGGATGTGGATGCCGCGGTTTCCGCTGGTCTTGACCACGCTCGGCAGCTCGAGCAGCTCGAGCGTGCGGCGCACGGCGAGCGCGATCTCGATCGTATCCTCCCACCAGTTCGTGGCATCGCCGGGATCGAGATCGATCATCGCCCAGTCCGGCTGCTCGAGCGACGACAGCCGCGAGCCGAAGCCGTGATAGGTGAGCCCCGCCTGGTTCGCCATCCAGAGCAGCGCGTCGCCGTTCTCGATCACGCAGCGCCGCACGCCGTCGACCCACGCGGCGCGCAGGTAGTCGGGCGCCTTGGGCGGCACGCGGTGCTGATACCAGTCGAACTCGTCGATGCCGTCGGGCCAGCGCTGGATCACGACCGGCCGGTCGAGCAAGTAGCGCAGCATCACCGGCGCGACGTCTCGGTAATACGCGATGATCTCTTTCTTCGGGATCCCGTCGCGCGGGAACAGCACCTTGTCCGCGTTCGAGAGCGGCGGCGGTGGCGAGAGGTGGCGCCGCCAGTCGAGCGGCTCCGTCGACGTCGAGTACGCGTGCCACGCGCCGTCGTAGCCGTCGTGCAGCTTGCGCGCGACGACGCCGCGCAGCCCGAGCTGGCCCGCGGCTTGGAGCACCCTCGCGAGCTCGCCGTCGAGCGACTGCGATGCGAGCAGCGCAGGCGGAGCATCCGCGAGCAGCGCCGCCAGCCGCTTGCGACGCTCGGCGAGCGGCAGTGCTCGGAGATCCTCACCGTCGAGCTGCAAGAGGTCCCAGCAGATCAGGACCGCGCCCAGCACCGCCGCACCCTTCGCGACGCGTGTGCGCAGCGCCTCGAACGACGGCGCGCCGGTGTCCCCCATGTGCACGACCACACCGTCGAGCGCGACGCTCGAGACGTTCAGCTTCGCGAGCGCGCGCGACGCATCGGGGAACGTCTGCGTCCAGTCGCGAAAATCGAGCGCAGCGATCCTGACGCGATCATCCTTGCGCGTCGCGAGTACGCGATGGCCGTCCCACGCAGGCTCGACCAGCATCGCGCCGCGCTCCGCGCCCGAGCCCTTCGCCAATTCGCCGTTCGCGATCGGCGTCAGCAAGAACTGCTTGCTGAGCGCGAAGACGCCGTCGTTCTTTCCGAACTTGCGCTTCTTCTTGCGAGGGCGGTCGGCCACTTCCGACCATGGTATTTCATCCCCAGGCGCGACGGATCGCTTCTGCGATGCCCCCGCCGGCCCCGGCGGGGGTCTCCAGCGTATCGGTAGCTTTCGCACGTACAGCCTCGGGCGAGCTGCCCATCGCAAACGAGCGCCCCGCGACCTCGAACATCGGGATGTCGTTGACCCAATCTCCGACGGCGACGGCCTCGTCGAGCGAGCAGCCGACGATGCGGCAGAGCTCGGCCAGTGCGGTGCCCTTGGTGGGTCCGGCCGCGCGCACGAGGACGGCGTGTTTGCCCGGGCACATGTTGACCGCGAAGCTGACGGAGAACAGGTGCTCCGAATGCGCGCGCAGCGCGAGGTGCGCGGCCGCGACCGCATCGGCGTCCCCGATCGCGACGGCGGCGAGCGGCATGGTCTGCCACGCGAGGTGCTCCTCGACGACGCGCACGTTCGGCGACCACGTGCTCACGTACTTCGCGTACGGCGCGCCGGCGTGATCGTGGTGGATCCCCGCAGCGTCGAACACGAAGCCGGCGAGGCGGTGCTCGGTGATCGCGTCGCGCATGATCTTCGAGTAGTCGTCGGTCATCGCGTGGTGAACGACCGTGGTGTTGGTGGCGAGCTCGATCAGGTGGCTGCCCTCGACGCACGCGATGGTGCCCTCGATCGAGCAGGCCTGGGCGGCGGCGATCGCGCCGGTGTGGAGGCGGCCGGTCGCGATCGTGACCGTGACCCCGGCGGCTTGCAGCTCGCGGATGGCCGCGATGTCCCTCGGATCTACGGAGTGATCGGTACGGAGGAGCGTCCCGTCGAGGTCGAGTGCCAGCAGCCGGTACGCCATGGGGTCATCACTGTAGCAAATGCTCGTGGCGGCGCTTTGGCAGTCCTACTAGGATGGCGGCGTGTCAGACGATCTCGCTGCGCGCATCCTCGCCGCCGGTCACGCTGCGTGGCCCGAGATCACGCTCACGCCCGAGGTGATCGCGAAACATGTCGCCGGCCGCGCGCCCGAAGACGAGGGCTTGCCGGAGAACGATAGCGACGTGTACCTCGCGATCGCGCTCGCCGAGCAGAACCCGGTCGCGCTGCGCGTGTTCGAGGACAAGCTCGTGCCGCACGTGGATCAGGCGCTGCGCCGCCTGCGCTTGCCCGCCGCCCAGAAGGACGAAGTGCGGCAGACGGTGCGGACCGACCTGCTCGTCGGTGAGGGCGCGCCCAAGATCGCGGACTACATGGGGCGTGGCGAGCTCGCCGCGTGGCTGCGCGTGACCACGACGCGCAAGGCGCTCTCGCTCTTGCGCAAGACCAAGGCGGCTCGCGAGGACGTGCTCGACGAGCTGCTCCTCGATCACATGCCGGATTCGACCGCGAACCCCGAGCAGCAGCACATGCGGGAGAAGTACGTCGCCGAGCTGAAGCGCGCGATCCACGACGCGTTCGCCGCGCTTGAAGTGCGGCAGCGGAATCTCTTGCGGCAACACATCCTCGACGAGCTGACGATCGACGATCTCGCGCGGCTCTATCGCGCGCATCGCGCCACCTGCGCGCGCTGGCTTGCCGACGCGCGCGCCGAGCTCGGCAAGGCCACGCGCAAGCGGCTGATCGCAGCGCTCGGCATCGATCGCGACGACGTCGACAGCCTGTTGCGCTTCCTCGATAGCGACATCGAGCTCTCGATCTCGCGGATGATGCGCGACAAGGCGAAAGGCATATGACCAGCTGCCCGCCTGCCGAGCACTTGCTCGAATTCGCTGCGGGTCGGTTGTCGGATGATTCGCTGGCGAGCGTCGAGACGCACATCGACGACTGCGTCGGCTGTCGCTCTGCGCTGTCATCGCTCGCGAAGAACGACACGCCGAGCACGAACTTCGGCCGCTATCGCCTCGAGAACGTCCTCGGCCAGGGCGGCATGGGCATCGTCTATCGCGCGTGGGATCCGCAGCTCGCGCGGCCCGTCGCGATCAAGGTCGTGCGAAACACCGGCGCCGATACGCAGCTCCGCACGCGGCTCGTGCGTGAAGCGCAGAGCCTCGCGCGGCTCTCGCACCCGAACGTGTGCCACTGCTACGACGTCGGCACCGAGGGCGAAGAAGTCTGGGTCGCGATGGAGCTCATCGACGGCACCACGCTCCGCCAGTGGGCGACCGCCGCTGCACGCACGCGCGACGAGATGCTCGACGTGCTGCTCGGCGCCGCCGAAGGCATCGCGGCCGCGCACGCGTCGGGCTTGATCCATCGCGACATCAAGCCGGAGAACGTGCTCGTCACGCACAGTGGCCGGCCCGTCGTCACGGACTTCGGGCTCGCGCGCGTCGACATCCCCGTCGATGTCCACGCGTCGACGGTGACCGGCGACCCCTTGATGACCGCGACCGGCGCGATCGTCGGTACACCCGCGTATCTCGCGCCCGAGCAGCTCACCGGCGACGTCCTCGACGCGCGCGTCGATCAATTCGCATGGGCGGTGATGGCGTGGGAGCTGCTGACCGGCACCCGCCCCTTCCCGATCATCGCGGCGATCCGGCTCGACGCGATCCGCGCGGGTGTCACGTCTCCGCCGTCACTGCCCAAGCCGATCGCGACGGCGCTCGTGCGCGCGATGTCGCTCGGCGCGAAGGAGCGCTTTCCGTCGATGCGCGAGCTGATCGACGCGCTGAAGCCGAAGCCTGCCGAGCGATCTTCGCGGACGCCCGTGATCGTCGGTGGAGCCGCGGTGCTCGCGGTGGCGGCGACGGTGATCACGTGGCAAGCGGTGCGCGGTCCCGATGACGACGCCCCGCCGCCGCGGCCGACCGCGATCGTCGCGCCGGCGCCCGCCGACGCCGCGCCGGTCACCACACCGACTCCGCCCGATGCGGCGATCGCGGTCGAGACGCCGGCCGACGCCATGGCGAAGACCGCCGCCTTACCAAAACCGAAGCCGAAGACCGAGGCGTCGAAAGAAGCGCTGAGTGCGACGAAGGTCGAGCCCGCGGCGGCACCGATCACGCCCCCACCGACGACGCAGCCGCCGCTGCGCCCGCTCAACAATCCGAGGTACAGCGCCACGCGCGCGTACTCGACGATGATGGCGTGGTGCCGCGTGCCGATCGACGTCAAGAAGCCCGACCCCGCGCTCGGCAAGCACGGCGTCGTCGACTTCGGAATCGTGACGCGCAAGGAAAAGGTGATCGCGACGCTCGTCGATCGCGAGGAGTACCAGCTGATGTACGAGGTCAAGGGCCAGCGCGAGACCTACCAGTTCGATGGTGACTCGATCGGCGCCGGTGTGTTCGGCGTGTTCGATGTTCCGGTCGGCACCGAGGTGGCGCTGTGTGGCGACCCGAATCGTCCGGAGAAGTCGACGATCTACAAGTTGCCGCCGCAGTGGCCCGGTGGTCAGGACTTGATCCTCGCGGTGTTCCCGCTCAAGGGCACGCCCGCGCTCGATCAGCTGAAGAAGTGGTCGCCACTTCACGTCGACGATCTGAAGCTCGAGGTCTCCGGCGACAGGGGTAAGCTGGTCGTGAAGCCGGCCGCGCACTACCTCGTGCAAGCGAAGCCGCGTGCGCGCGATGGCGAGCGCTGGGACATGAAGAACTGGTGGATCGAGGTCGGCAAGATCAAGGGTGCGGACCTCGTCACGCCCGACAAGTTCGTCTGGTTCGTGATCGAGGCGCCGGTGTTCGAGCCCGGCGCCGAGGGCGAAAAACCGAAGATGGTCGCGAAGGCCGTGCTCGTCCTCGACGAGATCATTCCACACTGATCACGCATTGATATGAAGCTGCTCGTCGCACTCGCGCTCGTGGCCGGCGTTGCACACGCCGACGACGAGCTCGATATCGCGGGCCGTGACTCGACCGAGCTCGCCGGCGACGCGATGATCTGGGAGGACGCCGCGATCCACCTCGAGCCATGGGAGGGCGGCGTGATGGCGCGGTTCTCGTCGCTCGGCGCGCGGCGCGACAACGTGGGCCGCGCGATTCCGGTCAAGATCGTGTCGGCGGCGATGCGCGACTTCGTCGAGATCGACTTCGTGCAGCCCGACACCTGCGCGTTTCGCCGTGCCGTCGTCGACGGGCGCATCTCCGGCCTCCGCATGTTCGTCAAGCGCGCCGACCTCGCGCCGGTGCTCGTGAAGCCGTTCGCGATCACCTATCCGAATGGCACGAGCGCGCGCGTCCAGCCCGGCGTGCCTGCGATGCCGACGTCGAGCGGCTCGTACGTGATCTCCGCGCGCGGCGATCTCGTAGGCCTACCGATTCCGCACGCGTCCGTTGGCTTCACGTATCCACGCACGCGCGTCGAGGATCCGAAGCCGCCGAGCGGCGTGACGTGGAGGCTCGAGAACACGGGCACGGTGAAGCTCGGCGACGACGACATCACCGTCCGTCACCCGTGGCGCGCATCGAAGCCGGTGAAGCGCGGCGCCATGTCGAACCTCAAGTGGACCACGCGCTGCATCGAGCTCGTCGTCGCCGCGCCGGCGAAGAACGTCGTCTCGTACACGGCGCTCGGCTCCGGCGTTGGCAGCGGAGGTGGTGGCCAAGGCATCGGCAACATGCAGCACACGATCCCGCGTGGCACACCACTCTCGACGGTCGGCGGGCGCGAGGCCGCGATCGCTGCGGAAGAGATTTCGGTAAATCCGCCCGAGAACGGCATGGCGTGCTTCGACGCGCACATCACGATGTTTCGCCTCGACGAGGTCCCGAAGCCGCGCACGGCTCGCACGTATCGGCTGTGCGCGGACGCGAAGCTCGTCGACGGTCCGCCTGTCGTCGCGAAGCAGAATCCGTATGCCGCACCCGACGATGTCGGCATGGCACCGCGCGATGCGAAGCGGACCCCCGCGGGCGTGTTCTACAAGCGGCTCGTCACCGGCAGCGGTCGCAAGAGGCCGACCGCCGGCGACACGGTCGTCGTGCAGTACACGGGCTGGACGACCGACGGCAAGCTGTTCGACTCGTCGCTCAAGCGTGGTCAGCCGGCGCGGTTCCCGTTGCGGTCGGTGATCGCAGGCTGGACCGACGGACTGCAAGTGATGGTCGTCGGCGACAAGGTCCGGTTCTGGATCCCCGAGGAGCTCGCGTACAAGGGCGCGCCCGGCAGGCCGGCCGGGATGCTCGTGTTCGACGTCGAGCTACTCGGGATCGATTAGCACCGCGCGAACCGCAGCGCGAGCGGCCAGCGAATCTCGCGGCGCTCCTCGTCGGGCCACATGCGTGCGAGCGCATCGTGCAGCGCTTGCAGCGGCGCCGGCCCGACGGACTCGACGAGCTTCACCGTCGCCGACCACGTCGAGACGTATCCGAGCAATTCCTCGCGCGTCCACGCGGCGCGCATGTCGATCGCGGGCGCGTCGACCGCGGGCCAAGGCATCGCGAGATCGCGATAGCCGTTCTCGACGTGCTCGCGGCCCGGCGGCCAGTAAGGACCGACGATGTTGCGGTAGTAGTGTTCGATCTCGCGGTCTACATCGCCGCCGACGATCACGATGCCGTAGCTGACGAGCGCGATCAGCGCGCCGGGCTTCGCGATGCGGCCGGCCTCGACGACGAACCGCGGCCAGTCGAACCAGTGCGCCGCTTGCGCCGCGACGATCAGATCCGCGCTCGCGTCGGCGAGGCCGCTCTGCTCCGCGGGCGAGCACGCGTATTCGACGCGCGGATGCGCGGGCGCCGCGTCGATCTGCGCCTGCGATGGGTCGGTCGCGATCACGCGCGCGAAGCGCTCGGCGAGCGCGACGGAGAGCTGACCGTTCCCGCACCCGACGTCCCACGCCGTGCCCGGCGTGCAGCGTGCGGCGAGCTCGTCGACGAGCGCGCTCGGATACGTCGGGCGATACGCGGCGTAGCGCGCGGCGATCGTCGAGAAGTGGTCGGCGAAGCTCATGGTGCGAAGGTGCTCGAGCCCCGCTACGGGTATCGGCCTTGAAAGCCGACGCCGACCTCGAGCTCGAAGCGCAGCCAGCGCGCGACCGTGGCCGTCTCGCCGCCGAACACGTAGAAGCCGTACGACCGCGCGAGATCGATCCAGAGGCCCGTCATGTTGCGCACGCCGAAGTCGGTGCCGAGCGACTTGCCGGCGGTGTCCTCGTAACCCGCGAAGTCGATCACGAGCTGCGCGGTCGTGAAGAACTTCACGCGCGAGTCGCTGAAGAAGAACCGCGCGCCGGGCGAGAAGTGCAGCGGGCGCGGGCCGTCGTCGCTGCCGGGCGTGGCGCCGAAATCCTGCTCGATGCCGATGCGCAGCTCGGCGATCAGATCGATCTTGCGCTTGATGCCGTAGCCGAATTCGAAATCGATCGCCTGCGGCGAGCGACCGGTGCAGACGCGCGCGAGACCCGATGGCCGGCTCGTGTCGGTGTCGCCGCAGTAATCTTCGTCGTAGGTCGCGATGCCGCGGAGGCCGAACGCGAGCCGCGCCGAGAGCTGGAACTGCTTGTGGTGCGAGAAGCCGGCCTTCTCCTCGGCGAAGGCGAATGACGGCAGCAAAACCGCGCACGCGACGAGGGCCCGCATCACGGCCACGCTAACATGCCGGGCATGAAACGAACCATCGCGGTGGCGGTCCTGCTCGTGGCGTGTAGCAAGGGTGAGGACAAGGCGAAGGACAAGGCTCCGGATCCCTCGACGAAGACCGTCGTCGAGCCGACGCCGGAGCCGCCGAAGAAGAAGGCGGAGACCACCGCGGCGGCGTTCGGCAAGACGATCGGCATGTTCGGAAAGGTCGCAAATCTCAAGTGGGGCATGAGCGAGGCCGAGGTGAAGGCCGCGGCGCCCGACCTCGTCGACGCCGAGCAGGCACTCGAGCTCACACCCGAGTACGAATTCAATCGGCTCGTTCGCATCAAGGTGAAGAGCACGTCGTTTGCGAACCTCGAGAAGCTCGTCGCCGAGGCGTGGGGACCGGGCATCGTCGCAAAGGGCGTGATCGGTGAGAACACGTTCTGGTTCTCACCCTCGACACACACACGCGGCCGCGCCGACAGCTCGGACATCGAGCTCGCCGAGTACCTGCCACTCGAGGAGCTACTCGGGCCCGACAAGGTGGGCCTCGCGATCTTCCCGAAGGCGCCATGGGGCGCGTCGCTCGAGGACGTCAAGGCGACCTACGGCGACAAGATGAAGCCCGACGAGAAGCTCCACCACGTCTACTTCCCGCCGACCGAATACGATCGCGACCACCTCTCGGTCTTCCTCCTCTACAGCAAGGGCAAGGGCAAGGTGGATAGCGTGAACTTCGAGATCGCCGACGGCCCCGACCAGCAGACGACGTTCGCCGCGTTCGAGAAAAAGTGGGGCAAGCCGAAGATGAAGAAGAGCTACGGCTCCGACGACGAGGACGCCATTTTCCACAGCAAGAACCCGCTCATCCAGGTCCAGCGCTCGGTCCGCGTGAAGGCCTGGGACGTCCACATCCGGTTGAAGGACGATGCCTGCGGCGGACCTTGCTACAAGGGTTTGTAAGTCGTAGCCGCGGCCGCTCGGCGGCGGTAGGTTAAGTCGATGTCGCTCACCCGACGCGGGCTCCTCGCCGGAGGCCTCGCTGCCGCCGCTGCCACGCTCGCGTCACGGCGCGCGTCCGCGATCGGCGGCGGATCCAAGTTCCGGTTCGGGCAGCTGCAGCTCGGCGCCGGCACGTCGTGGAATCCGCGCCCGACCGCGCTGCGCCGCCTCGGCTGGGAGATCCAGAAGCGCACGTCGATCGACGTCGAGCTCGAGCCCGCGATCGTCACGCCGGCGAGCGAGAACCTCCACGCGACACCGTTCCTCTATCTCGCCGGTCAACGCGAGATCGAGCTGCCGAGCACGACCGGCATCGAGTCGCTACGTCGGTTCCTGACGTTCGGCGGCTTCCTGCTGATCGATTCGGCCGAAGGCTCGACCGACGGCGCGTTCGATGGCTCGGTTCGCAAGCTGATCAAGGCGCTGTTCCCGCCGCCGGCCGCGGGCCTCCAGATCACGCCCGCGGATCACGTCATCTACAAGTCGTTCTACCTGCTCGACCGGCCGCTCGGCCGCCTCGCGATCGCGCCGGCGATGGAAGCGGTCGAGCACGACAAGCGCATCGTCTGCGCGTATGTCGCGAACGATCTCGGCGGCGCGTGGGCGCGCGATGACTTCGGCAACCACGACTTCACGTGCGAGCCCGGCGGCGAGCGCCAGCGCGAGCTCGCGTATCGCATGGGCGTGAACCTCGCGATGTACGCGCTCTGTCTCGACTACAAGGCCGATCAAGTTCACGTCCCGTTCATCATGAAGCGCCGGCGGTGGAAGCCCGACGACGGCGCATCGACGCCGCCCGCGAAGGGTTCGAAGTGAACATCGTCCTCTTCAGCGAATACGCGCGCTACGTGCTCGCGGCGCTCGCGGTCGTGCTCGGGCTCGCGACGGTCGTCGTCGTGCGGCGCGGCTACGGCGGACTCGGCGCGTTGCTCGGCGTCGCCGCGTTTCTGTCGGGCGGTGCGCTCGCGGCCGAGGCGCTCGTCAACTTGACCGTGCGGCTCGCCGCGCCGAGTGCGACCGACTTCAACGAGTACCGCTGGGTGATGCTGTCGCCGTGGGGGCGCATCGGCATGGCCCTCGGCGGCGTGGCGGTGATCGCGATCGTCGCGCTGTCGTGGCGCGCGAGTCGCGGTGCATCGGCGTGGCGTCGCGCGACGCTGATCGGTCTGCGTACCGCGGCCGCGGTCGGCGCGCTCGTCGTGTTTCTCCAGCCGGCGGTCGAGCTTCGGCAGGTCGCGCGCGAGCCGAACCGGATCGCGATCCTCGTCGACGATTCGCGATCGATGGCGCTGCGCGAGCAGGCCGATGGGCCGACGCGCATCGAGCGCGTACGATCGCTGCTCGCGAATTCCAAGGAGACGCTCGACGCATGGGGCGTCGATCACAAGCTCGACTTCTACACGTTCAGCGAGACGCTCGGCGCGACGTCGCTGCAGGGCCTCTCGTCGGTCCACGCGACCGGCAAGTCCACGCTCGTGCGCAAGGCGCTCGACCACATCCGAAATCGCTACGAAGGGCGTGACCTCGCGGGCGTCGTGTTGATCTCCGACGGTGCGTCGACGGGCGGCTTCGCGGAGGACGCCGGTGAAGGCGCCGTGCGTGACTTCCTGAAGAACCTCGACACGCGCGTCCACACCGTGTGGGCCGCGCGCGAAGGCCTCAAAGATCTCGCGGTCGCGAAGGTGATGGCCGACGAGTTCGCGTTCGTTCGCACCGTCGTGCGCATCGACGCCGTGATCCGCACGACCGGCCTCCCCGCGCGGCAGGTGCCGGTCACGCTCTCGACGGACGGCCAGCCGCTGCGCCAGAAGCTCGTCGATCTGCCGGGCGGAACGCAGGACGTCACCGTCACGTTCGAGGTCACACCGCCGCGCGTCGGTCGCTACGTCTACGAGATCGCGGTGCCGGTCGCCCCGGGCGAAGCGGTGACGGAGAACAACACGCGCAGCTTCGTGGTGCGTGTCATCCGCGACAAGATCCGCGTGCTGCAAGTCGCCGGTCAGCCGTCGTGGGACGTGCGCTCGCTGCGGCAGATGCTGAAGAGCAACCCGAACGTCGACCTCATCTCGTTCTTCATCCTACGCACGCAAGATGACATCTCGCTCGTGCCGAACGACGAGATGTCGCTGATCCCGTTCCCGACGCGCGAGCTGTTCGAGAATCAGCTGCCGTCGTTCGATCTCATCCTGCTCCAGGACTTCGAGTACATGCCGTATGGCATCGGCGACTATCTCGAGAACATCCGCAGCTACGTCGAAGGCGGTGGTGGGCTCGCGATGCTCGGCGGTGCGGCATCGTTCTCGTCGGGCGGTTACTACGGCACGCCGGTCGCGGCCGCGCTGCCCGTCGAGCTCTACGGTCCGTTCGACGCCGGCCCGATCCTCGACACGCAGAAGTTCTCGCCGGCGCTCACCGATGCGGGCTCCGTGCATCCGGTGACCTCGCTGCGCTACTCCGCCGACGACAACGCCGCCGTGTGGAAAGCACTGCCGCAGCTCGAGGGCGTCAACATCGTGAAGGCCGCAAAGCCCGACGCGACCGTGCTCGCGCATCATCCGAAGCTGAAGACCAAGGGCGGCAAGCCGATGCCCGTCATCGTCGCCGGCGACTACGGCAAGGGCCGCTCGCTCGCGGTCACGACCGACACGGTGTGGCGCTGGGGCTTCGTCGCGGCCGCGCGCGCCGGTGACAACGGCCGCCAGTACACCAAGTTCTGGGAGAACGCGATGCGCTGGCTGATCCAGGACCCGGACCTGCGCAACCTGCACGTCGACAGTGACGCCGTCGAATACGTACCCGGCGCGCCGGTGCGCGTGACCGTTCGTCTCCTCGGTCGCGACTACCAGCCACTGCCGAACGGCAACATCGCGCTCGTGGTGCGCCGCGGTGCCGACCCCGCGCGCGCAGAGCAGACGCAGGCCACGAAGCTCACGGTCGGCGAGGACGGCACCGCCATCTACGAGCTCGGTGGGCTCGCGCCCGGCGTCTACCGCGTGGAGGGGCGCGCCACGATCGCCGGCCGCACCGTGGACGCGACGGACATCTTCCTCGTTCGCGAGGGCGGCAACGAGCTCGACCGGCCCACCGGCGACCCCGCCGCGCTCGAGGCTATCGCGCACGGCACGCGGGGGCAGGCACTGGGCCCTGTAGACACGCTCCCGAGGGGCCTCACGTTCGATGCGCCCCGGATCGTGCGTGTCGACCGCCGGACCGACGTCGAGCTGTGGAGCCGCCCAGGGCTCCTCTTACTCGTCGTCGGGCTCCTCGGTCTCGAGTGGCTCTTGCGCCAGCGAAGCGGCTACCTATAAAACCCATGGACGCATGTCACTGCAGCTCGATAGCCTCGTTACCGACCTGATCTTCCAGGCTTCTGCGGCAATCGATCAGAAGGTCTTGGTCGAGGGGCTCGGCGGCCAAGAGGCGCTCGAGGCCAAGCAGCTCCTCGATGTCGACCGGCTCGATCCGCGCGCCGAGATGGAGCTCTCGCCGTCGATGCCATTCCGCCGTCGCGGCGAGCGCCGGCTGATGATGCTCGACGATCAGGCGGTCACGCCGCGCGAGGATCCGCAGAGCGATCCACTGATCAAGTCCGACCTTCGCCCCGCGAAGGAAGCGCTGATCAAGATGGCGCAGACCCTGCCCATCCGACTCGGCCGGCTGTTCGTCCTCGGAAGCTGGGGCGACGCCGTCCTCGTCGCGCGCTCCGCTCGCGATCTGCGTGGCATCGCGCTCCTCCCGTGGGCGCTCGATCCGCAGGTCGATGTCGACGGCAAGCGTCGCGCGACGCCGCTCTCGCAAAAAGAATTCGAGACCAAGATCCTCGCTTACGAGAAGCGACTCGAAGAGCTCGACGAGCAGCAGATCCTCGCCGGCCTCACCGGCGTCTCGTTCGAGCGTCGCGGCGACCTCCTTGTCGTCGATGTCCTCGAGGCCGACGGCACGTGGGACCAGCGCAAGTCGATGCTCCTCGAGGCGCAGCTCGCCGCCGTCGAGCGCTTCTCGATGATCCCCGGCGCACCGTCCGCGCCCCTCGCTCCCGCGAAGAAGCCGAACGGCGACACCGCCGCGAAGCCCGCCGGCGCCGCCGCCGCCGCAAAGCCCGCTGCTCCCCCGCCGCCACCCGCGCCGGTCAAGGAAGAGCCGAAGGGCCCGCCCATCACGACCAAGGAAGTCGACGGCGCGATCGTCCTCATCTTCCCGCAAGCGCGCTTCGATCTCGATGTCGCCGCCGCGCTCGGCAAGCGCGACTGGGACTTCGTCGTCCGCCGCTCGGACAACTTCTCAGGCTCGATGCGCGACAAGATCCAGCGCGACGGTGCTCACTGGATCGCGCCGATCGAATTCCTCTCCGAGGTCTTCATCGACGGCAAGCCGCTCACCAAGCCCGCATTCGAGCGCGACGCCGAGAACGCCGATGGCGTCAAATCGCTCGAAGTTCACTTCCCGCGCTTCGGTGCCGTGAAGCTCCTCGAGATCACCGGCAAGGGCCGCTTCGTCACCTCGCTCGAGGACGCGGGCAGCGCCGCGCGCCTCGTCCCGTAACACCATGCGCCGCATACTCGTCATCACCACGCTGCTCGCGACGCCCGTGCTCGCGGCCCCCGGTGACGACGAGCGCCTCACCACGTCCTCGGTCATCTACGCGCGCGGCACCGCGCTCTACAAGTCCGACGCGCGTGGCAAGAACGAGGTCGAGCTCGCGCCGCTCCCCACGAAGACCGCCGTCCGCGCGATGCGCACCGATGCGACGGGCTCGGTCCTCCTCGTCGACCTCGGTGGCAAGTGGTCGTGGATGCCGCTCGACGGTAACGCCAAGACACTCACCGAGCTCCCGTGCGCAGACGGGCCCGCGCAGCTCGCCAACGATGGCGCGTGCGTCATCTGCCGCAGCACGGCGAGCCCCGACAAGTCCGTCATCGTCCAGCTCCAGACCACCAAGGTCACCCAGATCGAGGCGCCACCAACGGGCGCCCGCCTCGTCGGCGCGGGCAAGGAGCGCAAGCTCGTCTGGGCCGACAGCGCCGGCGTCTGGTCCTCGCCGCCCGGCAACATCAAGCAGAAGACCAAGGTCGCCCCCGAAGCCCCGCTGCGCGGCTTCCTCCCCGCACCCGACGGCACGCGTGCCACGGGCGTCTACACCGACGTCGTCCACGACTCCGTCAAGACCACCAAGCCCGCCGACATGCTGATGACCTTCGCCCTCGATGGGCAAGGCGCTCGCCGTAAGGCGTTCAAGGCCGGCATCCCCGTCGAGTTTTCGCTCGACGCCAAGTGGCTCCTCGTTCAAGACGGCTCCGCCGCGTGTCTCACGTCGACCGTGGGCGGCCAGTACAAGTGCTGGAAGGGCTACACCGCCGCCTCGATCGCACCGGATGGCTCCTACGCCCTCCTCCTCGGTAACCGAGATCGTGGGCCCGACAAGAAATCAAAGTCGAAGTCCAAGAAGAAGGCCAAGAAGAAGGACAACCCCGCCGACGCGGCTGCCGAGCCGACCGACGAGCCCGAGCAGCGCTCCGGGGACGAGGCGCCGATCGACGACGTCGCGGTCCCGCCGCCGAGCGGTCCGCTCGCGCTCTATCGTGCGGAGCTCGCCGGTGCGTTCACCAAGGCCCCGACGCTGATCGTGAAGGTGGTCGAGGGCGCGGCCGTCTGGATCCCAGCGCGCTGACCCAGTCGAGACGCTTCGCGCGGTTCGCTCGCGCGAAGCGCATGCGTGCGCCCGATTATTTTGGACGCAGAGACGCGGAGACGCGGAGACGAACGTTTCGGGCCGCGCTTCGCGCGCGTTGATTCGCACGGACATGACCTGCGCCAGATGTTGAAACACGAAGACACGAAGACACGAAACGGCGACTCGAACCAGGTCGAGGACACGACCGGAAACAGGAGCGATCCTCTTCATCGGTCAATCGATAGTCGCGAGGGGAGTTGGCGACCCGCCTCGCTCTGGCTCGTCGCTGCGGGACCGAACCGTGGACAACGCGCGACCGTCCCGCAGCCAACCCGTGGCCGACGGGCGGCACGGCTGTCAGCGCGTGAGCCGATAGAGCATGGCGCGAACGCGATCGAGCGCTTCGTCGACGGGCGCGACGTCCTCGGCGCTGACGTACTGCTTCGCGAGCGCGATGCGGAGCGCGACGGTGACCTCGCTCGCGCTACCAGCGGCCATCTCGTAGTGGCGCCGCTGGTCGCCATCGCGCCGCGACCGGCCCTCGCCCAGGTTCAGCGCGACGCTCTCCGACGCGTTCGCGAGCTGCTTCGCGAGTGAGGCGCTCTTGCGCCGAATGCGCACCTCGACCGGTGCGAGCCTCTCCAAGACCTTCAGAGACATTTCCAGTGCATCGAACATCGTGACATCTCCTTTCGCCGACAGGGCCCGCGACGCACCACGCGGCCGGGCTCTCTCGCGCCAAGCGCCGCGTGCGCGTGGCCAGTGACGAGCGCCCACACGAGCGTGCGAGTTCTTGTGCGACGCCGTGCTGTGGGGTGGTGGCCCGCGCGGGCACCGCCGTCGCGGCGCTCGGCGCGGCCATGCGCAAGCGCGGCGCAGCGCGAAAGCCCGGCCGCAGTGGTGCGTAGGGCACCGCGGCGAAGGAGAGACGATGGAGATGCACGCCGAATGTCGAGAAGGTCGGAGAGCTGGCCCGGTCGAGAAGCGGCGCAAGCTGCGCGAGCGCGGCAGCGACGAACGCATCGGACTTCGTCGCGCGACCAGGGCGAGGAGAGCGAGCGCGATGGCGCGGGCGCCGACGAGATGGCAGCAGAGCGCGAGCGAGGGCACGCGCTCGCGATCGCGAAGAGCGCAGCAGGATGTCAGCGGCGAGGCGCGCCGGGCGGAGCGTCTCGAACGCAATCGCGCCGTGGTGCGGGGCGCGGTCGCTGACGCACGATGCGAACTGTCGAACTGGGCAGACGTCGGGCAATCGAAGTGCGTGTCCGGTCTAGTGCCGGAATCAAACGACGGGACCAGCTCCGCATCGCGAAGAAGACGTTGATCTTGATTTACGGCACCCCAACGCGGCCGGGGGTGCGGACGGCTGCGCGCGGGGGCGAAGCGTCTCGAACGCAATCGCGATGCTCCGGGGCGCGCGGTCGCTGACGCACGATGCGAACTGTCGAACTGGGCAGACGTCGGGCAATCGAAGTGCGTGTCCGGTCTACTGCCGGAATCAAACGACGGGACCAGCTCCGCATCGCGAAGAAGACGTTGATCTTGATTTACGGCACCCCAACGCGGCCAGGGGTGCGGACGGCTGCGCGCGGGGCGAAGCGTCTCGAACGCAATCGCGATGCTCCGGGGCGCGCGGTCGCTGACGCACGATGCGACCTGTTGAACCGGGCAGACGTCGGGGCGATCGAAGTGCGTGTCCGGTTTACTGCCGGAATCAAACGACGCAACCAGCCGCATCGCGAAGCCGCCTGACGTTCTTGATTTACGGCACCCCAACGCGGCCGCGGAGGCGGCGTGCGGAAGGCGGCGCGCGGAAGGCGGCGCGCGGAAGGCGGCGTGCGGAAGGCGGCGGCGGAAGGCGGCGTGCGGAAGGCGGCAAGCGGAAGGCGGCGGCGGAAGGCGGCGGCGGAAGGCGGCGAGAGGAGAGCGGAAGGCGGCGTGCGGAAATCGGCATGTGAAGGCGGCAAGCGGCGAGCGGCGTGCGGAGGCGGCAAGCGGCAAGCGGCAAGCGGCAAGCGGCAAGCGGCAAGCGGCAAGCGGCAAGCGGCAAGCGGCAAGCGGCAAGCGGCAGGCGGCAAGGCAAAGCGGCAAGCTGCTGAGCGGCGCGCGGAAGGCGGCAAGCGGCGAGCGGCGTGCGGAGGCGGCAAGCGGCAAGCGGTGCGGGAAGCGGGAAGCGGGAAGCGGGAAGCGGCGTGCGGAAGGCGGCGTGCGGAAGGCGGCGTGCGGAAGGCGGCGCCCGAAAGGCGGCGCGCGGAAGGCGGCTCGGAAGGCGCGCGCTCTACGGCACGTAGATCTGATCGCCCGGCAGCACCCAGATATTCATCTCAGGCCGCTTGCCCGACGCGAGCAGGTCGTAGCTCATCGGAATCTTCTTCTGCGTCCGCGTCTTGCCGTCAATGCGGATGAGGACGATGTCATCGCGCTTCGCGAAGCGAGTGACGCCGCCAGCCATCGCGAGAGCATCGGCGACGGTCACGTAGTTGTCCGAGGTGTAGACGCCCTCCTTCTGCACCTCGCCGGCGATGCGGAACTTGTAGCTGCGCCATGCTTTGACGGCGACGGTGACCTCGGTGCCTCCGGCGGGGAGCTTGATGAACTCGCCGAGCCGCTTCTTGATCTGCTGCTGGAGGGAGGAGGGGGTCTCGCCACCGGCGCGGAGGTCGCCAATGAGCGGCATGGTGATGGTGCCGTCGGGGCGGATGGTCTGCTCGGTGTTGAGCTCCTTCTGCTCCCAGACGTTGATCGCGACCACGTCGCTGACGCCGAGCGTGAGCTCCTTGGCCCGCGGGTCAGGTTCGCGGTCGTAGGGAAAGTCGTAGCTCGGCGTCGGGCAGCCAGTCAGCGTGACAGCGGCCAGCACGATAAAGAGTAGGCAGGAGACGGCGCGCATCGCCCGGCAGTTTCGCGCGGGCGTTGGGCGAGTGCCACTAGTTGCAGTCGTTATCGTTGTTGCGACTGTTCGCGCCGGCCTCTTGCGCACAGTAAGGGTTCATTGCCGGCGTGTACTTGATCAGCTCTTCGACCTGTTTGGGGGTGTCGGGGTACTTCGTGCACCGTGAAACGACGAAGATGGTGTCGTCGGCGTCTGCGTTGTAGAGCTGCCCGCCGGTGGTCTCGTCGTCGTTGTCGCGAATGTAGACGCGGAAATCGATGGAGGCGGGACCGCCGTCGACGTCGTGGCTGAAGACACCCGGTGCGAGGAATGTCGGCTCGACGAGCGTGGTGCAGTCGGAGTCCGCGCAGTTGGCGGCGAGCGCGGCCTGCCACCCGCCGTAGCCCGCAATGGCGTACTGGCGCGCGGCGGTGAGGCCGTGCTCCGCGCAGTAGAGCGCCGCCAGGCCGTTACGTGTGAGCTCGGTCGAGCGATTCGAGTTTACTTGTAGAGAGGCGAGCACCGCGGCGCCGGCGAGCAGCGCCGCGATGATGATCATCGTGACGAGCATGGCGCTACCGCGCTGTCGCGAGCGCCGAGTGATGCGATTCATGGCGACCCCAACAGGTTGCGAACGTCGACGGTGGTGGTGAGGACGCGACGGCGGAACGTGTCGAGCGAAGCTGCCTGCGGATTGTTCTCGACCTCGGGCCGGCGATACGTGGCGGCGGTTCCGGGCAGCGAGGTCGCCGCGCGAGCGACCAGCGTGATGCGGAGTGCGCGCACGTCTCTCCCGAGCGTGAACGACGTCGGGCCGCCCATCGAGAAGCCCCACTCGGTGGTCGGATCGATCGAGTTGTCCGCGAGCTCGTCGACTCCGACGGCGACCTGGAAGTCCTCGACGTAGTCCGCGAGTGGCTCGGGGGCGGCGGCGATACCGTCACCGTCGGGATCCATGATGAGGACGGGCGTGATGCTGTCGAACGTGCCGACGTAGAAGCGCGCCTTGAGCACGCGAATGACGAGCTCGCCCTGTGCGTAGGCCGTGGCGGTGACGACGATGCACGCGCCCGTCGCGACGGTGGCCGTGCCCGCAGGCGCGATGCCTGCGGTGAGCGTGGTGACGCGGACGACGTGACCGCGGGTCCCGTTCGTCACGAGGAGGTGGTCGCCGACCGCGACCGCGGTGATATCGGTGAGTGGCAGCGAGGCAGTGCCTGCGGTGAAGCCGCCGGAGCCGACGCTCGTGACGGCGCCGCCGGAGGCATGCACGATCTCGAGCGTGTCGGGGCCCGTGGCGCTGTCGTAGATGCGAATCGCGCCGGTCTTGCACTTGCCCGTCGTGATGTCGTTCTGACTCTCGGTGTCCTCGATATCACCGACAACGATGTGCGGCTCGCCGGCGGCGGGCGTTGCGGTGGTCGCGGTGAGATCCGCGTTCTGAACCGCTGGGCTCGTCATTCGCACCGCATCGGCGATGAACTCGAGCGCACCGCGCGCGGTGGACTCGGTCTGCACGACCTGCCGCTGCTCTCGGTAGCCTTGTGCCATCGAGACCGCGATCGCGAGCACGCCTGCGATCGCGAACGAGAACAAGGTCATCGAGACCATGAGCTCGATGAGCGTGAAGCCCGCTTGCTTGCGCCGCTTGGTCGTCATGGATTCCTCAACGAGTGAAGCGTCACCGTGCGCGGCTGGCCATCGTCGTCCCAGCCGACCGTGACCTCGAGCTTCCACTGCGTGGTCGTTCCCGTGACCACGGATGTAATCGCCCAGGACCGATTGAAGATGCCGCCGGGCTTGCCGCGCGAGTCGAGATTGGCCTGCGAGCCCGTGCCGGCGACCATCGTGACGGTCCGCAGCTGCTCCAACTTGTCGGCGGCGAGCACCGAAGCTTCCGTCGCGTATCGCGAGTAGCCCGCGCTGCGGGTCTGCACGCGATAGAGCCCGACGATACCGATGACCGCGATCGCGGTGAGCAATACCGCGATCATCACCTCGATCATGGTGAAGCCAGCCTGGACTCTCTTCCGACGCTTCATCACTCGGTCCTGAGCCAGAGCTTACGCGCAACGGAGGTGACCTGAGCCGGAGCGGTCGTGCGTTCGCCAGGCGTGCCTGTCGAGTCCAGCTCGAGACCGGTGCTCATGTTCATCAGCTGCTGGCGCTTGCTGCCCGACGCCACGAACAGATCGTTGCCGTCATTTGCGATGGTGCTCGCGCCCATCTGCGTGTTCGCGATGTTCGTGATCGCCGCGTTCGCCACGACGTTGTAGCCGAGCACGCGACCCGTGCCGGTGCCGGTCCCGAACGTCGCCAGGTTGATGTTCGTCGTGTCGGTGGTCGCGTAGATCGCCTCGTCGACGACGCGCACCTGCGAGAAGCCGTACGAGCCGGTGATCGTCTGCTTGACCGGGATATCGGCGATGGGCGACGTCGTATCGATCAGCGGCGTCGTCCCCGAGATCGAGTTGAGGTTCACCGCCATCAGGTACTGCGTCGGCGTGTTGAAGCCCCACTGCGCCGCGTTCGTGTAGTCGTGGTAACCGCCGGTCGTGAACGCGGCGTACGCGACGCCGCCCTCCGTGTAGATCGCCGGCTTCGTCAGCGGGTGGTAGTCGGTCGCGAACTGGAACAGCGGAATCTCGACACTGGTGGCGCTCAGCGTGCGCGACGTGCCGTTGGCCGGGTTGAGCAGCCACAGGTTGCCGTAGAGGTCCGCGATCACGATGTCCGTCATGAAGCCGTTCCTGCCGGCGAACGTCTTGTCGACCGGGACCGCGCCCGGCGGGATCGCGCTCGCCGGGATGTTGATCGTCGGCGCGGCGCCGCGATTGATGACGCCTGCCGAGATCGTGGTGCTCGGATACGCATTGAAGCGATCCCAGATCTTGGTGCCGGTCTGGATGTCGAGTGCGATGACGTAGTTGCCGTTGTTGCCGGTGCCGCCGTTGTTCGTCTGCGCGATCACGATGTTCTTCGTGGCCGCGGCGATCGTGGCCTGCCCCGCCGCGAGCGAGAGGCCCACGCCAAGACCATTCACCGGGCGTGCGCTCAGTGTCGACGGCGCGCCGGTTCCTGCCGAGTCCCACGTCGCGTACTCCCAGAGCAGCGCCGGGTTCTGCGGATCCGTGACATCGAGCGCGTAGATCGCGGGTGTGGAGCCCGACACCGTCGGATCGAGACCCGCCTGGATCAGGAGCACCGTCTTCGAGCCCGTCGTCAGCTTGACGTCGAGCACGCGCGCCGAGCCGTCGACGCGCGCCTGGTTGTAGCGAAGCTGCGGGAGGTTCGTGCGCGGGATATACGCCCAGAGCTCCATGCCGACGCGCGTGCAGCCCGCGCCGCCGTCGCTCGCACAGATCGCGTGGACCATGCCGTCGGTGCCACCGACGTACGCGATCGTCGCGCGTCCGCCGCCAACCGAGGCTCCCGGACCGATCACGGCGACGGTCGAGCGGTCGATGCCGCCGAGCTGCGGGACGAAGCCGACGCCGTTGTCGTAGCCCTTGAGGATCTTGCGCACGAAGTCGGCGCGATACGTGCGGCCCGTGTACACGTTCGTCGCGGCGAACGTGGCCTCGGGCAGCATCAGCGCAGACACCGCGGTGTTGCCTTCATTGACCTGCTGGAACGCAGGCGTGGCACCCGTGGTCGTGGTGGTCCAGACGCCACGGCACGTGCCGTCGTACGGCGGTGCGCAACCCGCGTAGACGACCGGCGGGAACGTATCGGTGGCGGCGGAGCCTTCACCCGTCGAGGCGTTCATCGTGCTCGTACCGACGCCGAGATCCGTTGGCGTGACATCGACCGAGGCCGTGGCGACGCCACGCAGGTGACCGATCAGCGCCGGGAACGAAAAGTTCGCGACGTCATCGGGGGTGAACACCGTCGGGATCGTGCGCGGCACCGGGAACTGATCGGTGCCGTCCGTCTTGTAGTGATACTCGTACGTGCCCTGTACGATTGACGGCGTGCCGCCGATCGCCGCGACGATCGGCGAGCTGCGCGTGACCTCGATGTTCGTGAACACCTGATCGACGAGGAACGGCGGGACGGCGATCATCGTCCCGAGGATCAGCTTCATGTGCGACTTGGTCGGGTTCGTGTTCGGGTTCTGACCCGGGCTGTAGAAGATGATGCCGTGGCGCCTGTTGTTGAGGTAGCGGCCGTACGCGAACGCATCGCGGAAGTCGCCCGGGCTCGTGTTGTTCGCGGTGCTATCGCAGCCGGCCGCCGAGACCGCGCCGACCGCGCCGGTGTCGCGATGGTTCGAGCAGAACGTGCCACCGGACACTTCCTGGGTCATCAGCCGGCGGAGCGTGTTGCCGCCCGTGCCGCTCGTGTACAGCGTGTTGTAGAGATCGTTGCCGCCGCCGACGCGGTCCCACGCCTTGACGCTACCGGAGGCGAAGTTCAGCGGCAGGTCGCCGTACTGCGCGAGCACGTTCGACGGATACCGAATGATGTACGGGCTGCCGTCGCTGTCGTTGACACTCGAGCCATGCATCGTGAGGCCCGTGCCGACGCGTCCGAGCAAGGCGCCCCTCGAGGTCGCGCATTGCTCGGCGACGTCGATCGAGTCACCGAACATGATGATGTTGCCGCCGTTCGTCGTGCTGACGACGGACGTCGCGAACGTCTGCAACTTCGTCATGAAGTTGCTGCAGCTCGCGGGGCTGCTGAGATCGACCCACGCGTTGTTGAAGCTCGACGAGACCAGCCGGTTGCTGAGCACGACGTCGGCCTCGGTGAGCTGGCAACCGATCTTGTTGGCGACCGTGAACGTGCCCGCCTTGCAGCTGGCCGTGGTCTCGATGTCGTCGAGGTTCGCGTTCGCGAGGACCGCACTCAGCATCGTCGTACCTGGAATCACCGCGACCTTCGGCGGCTGGTAGTCGATGCGGAGCGCGACCGGCAGCGTGTTCGCGTTCTCGACGTATTTGCCGCTGACGAGCGGCTGCGTGTAGTCCTGCCACACGAACTTCGCACCCGGCAGAACCTCGTAGAGAAAGACGCCGTTGTTGTTGATGAAGTCGTAGCAGTCGTTGCCCGAGCCGCACGTCGTGCGACCGGCCGAGCTCTTCATGAAGTTGTCGAACTTCACGCGATCCTCGGGTGCGATCACGAACGCGCTGGCGCGGACCGGGAACTGGTCGCGCGAGTACGTACCGGTCGCGGCCGGCGTGGCCGTGCTGTAGGTCAGCGATGGCGTGCCGATGTTCGTGACCGCGAGCCGGCGGACGTGTGTGCCGGTGCCGGTCAGCGCTGCGGCTGGACCGGGCACGACGCCCGTCGCCGTCGTGATCCAGAAGTCGACGTCCTTGGTCTGCGCCGCGATGCTCGTCGCCGTGATGCCGTTCGTCGACGGTGCTTTCGTCGGATTGACGATCCAGTGCACCGGCACCTTGTTCTGCATCAAGCGGTAGACGAGACCGTAGGCGTAGTTCTGCGCGTTCGTGTTGAAGCTCGGGCTGTTCGAGCACCACAGCGGCGCGGCATCTCCGACGTCCGCACCGGTACCGGACGCGTTCGTGTACGGCTGGTGGCAGCGATCCATCGGGATGAAGATCGTCCTCGCCGTCGATGTCGACGCGAAGTCGCGCGTGCAACAGCTGAGGCGGAGTGCGCTGCATGCTGGAAGCGAGGTCCCGCAGTTGGCCTCGTCACTGACCTGCGCGTCTGCGCGCTGGACCCCGAGGGTCAGCGCGAGCATTGCGAGCACGATCGAACTACCAAGTTTTGCGCGCATATGAGCTCCCCGTCGCGGAGTAAACGAGCACGCGGTGCTGCCGCGCATTCGTGCCATCGGTGATGTAGAGGGTCGCCGGATCGGTCGAGCCCACGTTGCCGGCAACGTCGGCCGAGCCGTTCGGCAAGAAATCGATATCGAACTGGGTCGTCTTCTGCGTGCCCGGCGTGTAGCCGCCGGCTGCTTGCGCACCGGTGACCGCGTCGAACAGCGAGACGTTCTTCGGCATGATCGTGCGCTCGACGAACTTCGGAGCGTCGGGTGCCAAAAGCGTGATGTTCCCGCGGTTCATGCCCGTCCTGCTCGACTGCCACACCCAGATCTCGACGGGGCTGAGCTCGAAGTGAACCTCGACGCGATGGATCTTGCGAGTCGACAGTGCGCGCGTGCGCGCGAAGTTCAGCGTCTGCACGAGCTGCTCGGACATCACGGTCGCGTTCGAGCCGTAGGTCTTGCTGCTGACGCCAACGACGATCGCGGCAAGGATCGCGACGATCGCGACGACGGTCATCATCTCGATCAGCGTGAAGCCGCGTTGAGATTTTCTACGCATCACTCGCCCTCGCGCGTGATCTGCAACGCCGCGTCGAAGCTCGAGGTCACGTAGTGAGCGAGGACGCCATCGCCGTCGATGTCGCAGCGCGCGTGAATCATGTACCAGCTCGTCGCGACGTACGCTGCCGGGATGACCACGGTCGCGCCGGCGGGCGCCGTCGGTGCGGTGGCGCTATCGCCTTGGTAGACCTCGTAGCTGCAGCGCAGGTTTTGTTCCGTCGGCACGACGCCGAGCGTGACCCACGGCGATCCGGCGGTCTGACACGCGGTCACTGGCTTCGCGTTCTGGCTCGCGGGCGTCGGGCATTCCGCGACGGCGAGGTACACGTTGCTCTCGTTCTTGTAGCGCTCTTGCTTGGACGCGAGCTCGGCGACCATCGCGCCGACTTCCGTCTTCGACTTGACCTTTTTTCCTTCGCTCGTGAACAGCGGAACCACGACGACGGCGAGGACCGCGATGATCGCGACCACGATCATGAGCTCGATGATCGTGAAGCCACGTTCATCTCGCCGCTCCCTAGGCGATTGCAAACCGTTCATAAGCAATCACCACGATACCACCAGGTCCCGTGGGAACCGAGAAAGTGCTTTGGGTATCGCTGGGCTAGCGGAGTGGGCGCCCGTCTGTATCGAGCTCGATGAAACCACCCGTGCCTACATCACCGCGCTGTGCGAGATCGCTCAGCGCTTCACGTAGTGTGAGCTGTTTCCCATCCTTCATGTAAGGCACGTCTTTGTTCGTCCCAGGATCACGAACGATCATCTTGGCATCGCCATCACCGACGACGATGTAAACGGCGTTGGCAGGCTTTAGGTGTTTCGCCGCAGCGGCCTTCACCTGTGCTTCGTTGACCTGTCCTACCTTCGCGACGTACGCGTTGTAGTAGTCGAGCGGTAGGCCGAAGTAGACGAGCCCTCGGTACTGACCGAGCGCGGCCTGTGCGGTAGCAAACCGACCCGGAAGCCCGAGAATCGCGCCCTGCTTCTCGCGATCGAGCTCGTCGAGCTTGATCGGCGTCTTGCCCGCCTGGAGATCTTTGATCTCGCGATCGATCTCGAGCAGCGTTTGATACGTGCTGTCGGTGCGCACCGACGCGGCCGCGTTGAACGTCCCGTACTGCTTCGAGTAGCCGAAGCCGCCGCGCGCGCCGTACGAGTAGCCTTTGCCCTCGCGCAGATTCATGTTGATGCGGCTCGAGAAGCTGCCGCCGAACACCGACGCGACCATCGTGTTCGCGAAGTAATCCGGCGCCGTTCGCTTCGGACCGAACTGCAGGAACATCACCTGCGACTGCGCGGCGCCCGGCACGTGCACGAAGAAGATGCGGCCGTTCATCGTCGCCGGGTTCGGCAGCGCGGGCAGCTTGCCTGCCTTGCCTTTCCACGATGCGAGCGCGCCCTTGTCGAAGTACTTGCGAACCTGCGCTTCGGTGAGATCACCGACGACGAACAGGCGCGCGGTGCCGGGCTTGAGCCACGTCGTCGCGAACTGCTTGCAGTCGTCGAGTGTGATCGCCGCGAGCGAGGCCTCCGTCGTGATGGTGCCGCTCGGGTGCTCGAGCCCGTAGAGCACGCCGCCGGTGACGCGACCCGCGACCGACGCGGGATTGCCCTTCGATTGCTTCACGCCCTCGATGCGCCGCTTGACCATGCGATCGAAGTCCGTCGCGCGAAAGCCGGGCGACTGCAGCGTCTCGACGAACAGCGCGAACGTCGTGTCCATGTGCTTCGTCAGGCTCGACATCGCGAGACCGACGGAGTCATCGGCCGCGTACGCGTTGATGTTCGACGCGACATCCGCCAGCGCCTCGGCGTACTGGATCTTGTCGAGCTTCTGCGTGCCTTCCGTCAGCATGCTCATGCACACGCTGGCGAGGCCTTCCTTGCCCTTCGGATCGACCAGCGCGCCGCCGTCGAAGTTGAGGTCCATCGACACGATCGGCAGCGTGTGCTGCTCGACGAGAAACACCTTGATGCCGTTCGCGAGCGTGAACGGCTTCACCTTCGGCAAGCGGAACGGGCGCGGCGCACCGGGCTTCGGTTGGTCCGCGCGGAAGTTCTCCTCGGGGAACGCGAGCTCCTGCGGCGCCGCAGGCTGAACGACCTTGATCGTCGGTTGCATCGGACCTTCTGGCTTGGCCACTGGTGGCGCGGGTTGCTGCGCGACCGGATCGGGACCGGTCGGCGTCGTCGGTGCGGGCTGTGTGGTCTTCGGTCCACCGCCGCCACAGGCGACGAGGACGAGCAGTGCGAGGCGCTTCATTTCGCACCTCCCTTCGTCACGGGGTTCGTGATGACAGTGACCATCCGATCGGGGAGCAGATACTTCGCGACCGTCGCGCGGATCTTCTCCGCGTTGGTGGTGCGGAAGCGATCGAGGTCGTACGTCAGCTTGCCGGGGTCGCCGAGGTAGTGGTTGTAGGCCTGCAGCTGTTCACCGCGCCCGAGCAGACTCTCGAGGCTGCGGATCGCACCGGACTCGTTCGCCGTGACGACGCGCGCGATCTCCTTCTCGGTCAGCACCTCTTTGCCCAGGCGCGCGACCTCGGCCGCGACGATCTTCTTCACCTCGTCGAGATTCGCCTCGGGGCGCAGGTTCACGGAGACCTGAAAGCTGCCCGAGAACTGCGCGCCGTTCTGGAACGAGCTCACGCTAACGGCGAGCGGGCGATCGTAGACGAGCGCCTTGTACAACCGTCCCGGTCCCTCGCGCGTGAGCGCGTTCGCCGCGATGTCGAGCTCCGCGTCGCCCTCGCCGTAGTTCGCGGGCGAGTGCCACGCGAACACGATCTGGCGCTGCTTCGCGAACTCATCCTCGACGGTCGTCTCGCTCGACTTGATCGCCGGCGCCGGCACCGGCACGACCTTCGGCTTCGCGCTCTTCGGATACGTGGAGAACCACTTCTCGACGAGCTTCTTCGCCGCCGGCACCTCGAAGTCCCCGGTCAGCGTGAGCGTCGCGTTCGCGGGCACGTACCACGTCTTGAAGAAGTTCTTCACGTCCTCGACGGACGCCGCCTCGAGGTCCTCGTGCTTGCCGATCGTCATGTAGCGATACGGATGGCCTTCGGGATAGAGCGCCGCGAGCATCGCGAACCGCGTCTTGCCGTAGGGCACGTTGTCGTAGCGCTGCCGCCGCTCGTTGCGCACGACATCGATCTGATTCGCGAGGCTCTTGGCGGTGAGCTTCTCGAGCAGATACCCCATGCGATCGCTCTCGAGCCACAGCGCGGTCTCGAGCTGATTGCTCGGCACGACCTCGTAGTAGTTCGTGCGATCCATGTTCGTGGTGCCGTTGACGTTCTCCGACCCGATCGTCTTCAGGACGGTGAAGTGCTTGTCATCGCCGACGTGCTTGCTGCCCTGAAACACCATGTGCTCGAACAGGTGCGCGAACCCGCTCTTCCCGTAGACCTCGTAGCCCGACCCGACGTGGTACCAAACGCTCACCGCGACGAGCGGGACGTTCTTGTCGGGCGAGAGGATCACCTCGAGCCCGTTCGGCAGCGTGTAGCGCTCGAACACGACCTTCGGATCTGCCGGCTGTGCGGCCGCGAACGGGATCGCCCATAACAAGGCGAGCCCGACGACGAAACGGCTGAGCTTCATGCGCGGAACGTAGCCGAATGTTGTTGCGTTGTGAATCGCGCCGCTTGCGTCAACGCGCTTCTGTGCCCTTGCGTCAGCGCGCCGCTTGCGTCAGCGCGCTTCTGTGCAGCGCGCTTCTGTGCAGCGCGCTTCTGCCCTTACGTCGGCGCTCCTCGTCGCGCTGCGCTCCGCAGAACGCGAACACGCGCGCTCGCGCCGACTCACGTGCGACGCGCGCCGAGCACGCGCGCCGACCACGCGCGCCGAGCACGCGGGTTGGCGAACGCGCGAACGCACGCAGAACGCGTCAACGCGCGCGCAGCGCCGCAAGGGTGCGGGGCTTCGAAGCTCCATAAAACCACAGGTGCTTGTTTGAGGGTGGGTGGGTTCTGGTCAGGGCAAGGATGTGAAGTGTCTCGTCGGTGGTGGGCCCTGGAGCGAGAGGCCCCGCACTTGCGGCGCGTTAGCGCGCGTGTTCGCGTTCTGCAGTGCGTGAGCGCGGAGCGAGCACGCGCGAGAAGGCGCGCTGAGCGCAGAGCGCGCTGGACGCAGCGCGCTGGACGCAACGCGCTGCGAGCGCAGCGCGCTACAGTTCCAACGGTTGCACACCGAGCACGACGTGCTCGCTCGAGACGGCGTCGAGCCACAGCAGCAGACGGCGCAGCTCGCCTTCGGCGACATCGATCTCGATGATGCGGCGCACTGGATTCCCTGCGAGCGTACGCGCGAGGTCTTGCTCGGCCGTTTGCCACGCGGTGGCGAGCGGCGTCGATCGCACCGGCAGGTTCTCGACCTCGACGGAGACGCCCATCACGAACTTCGCGAATGCGGGATTCGCGACCTCGATGACACCGTCCGGACGGAGCAGAGCGAGGGGCAGTCGGCACGAATCGAACGCGATGCGCGCGAGCTCGTCGCGTCGATTCGTCTCGGGCGGTCGCTGCTCGATCACGACGCGCTTTGCCGGACCCGCCGCACGGGCGCGGCGACCGAAGCCGAGCATGTCCATCACGGCGCGCAGCTCGTAGATGAACGCGCCCATGTCCTTGTGCCGGTTGACCGGCTTCTTCTCGAGCGCGTGCATGATGCAGCGCTCGAGCGCAGGGTCGAGTCCGTCGACGATCAGGGAGGGGAGCTTCGGTACTTCGTCGAGGTGACCGGCGAGGATCTTCTGCACCGGGCCGTCCCAGGGCACCGCGCCGGTGATCAGCTCGTACAACAAGATGCCCACGCCGTAGACATCGCTCGCCGGCGAGGCGGGCTCGCCGCGAATGCGCTCGGGGGCGACGTAGTGAGGCGTGCCCGAGAGCGAGGTCGAGGCGCGGCTCGCGGTGAGCGAGCGCGCGAGGCCGAAATCGAGGAGCTTCGCGACCATCTTGGTGCGCTTGCCCTCGTGATCCTCCTCGCAGATGAGGATGTTCTCGGTCTTGATGTCGCAGTGGACGACGTTCTGCCGATGGATGTAGTGGAGGGCCTCCGCGACCTGGAGGACGATCTCGCAGGCCTTGCGGATCGCGACGCGCTTCTCGCGAAACAGGATGCGGTTCAGGGGTTCGCCGTCGACGAACTCCATGACCATGAACATGCCGACCTTCTCGTCCTCGCCGAAGTCGACAACGGAGGTGATCGACGGGTGCGCCATCGCGGAGGCGAACCGCGCCTCGCGGTAGAAGAGCTCGCGCGCTTCGTCGGTCTCGGCGACCTGGTTCGAGATGATCTTGAGCGCGAACGTGCGTGAGAGGTGCACGTGCGTGACCTTGTAGACCTTGCCCATCCCGCCCTGACCGATGCGCGCCGCGATCTGGTAGCGGCCGCCGATCAGGGAGGAGTGCTGCGCGGTCGCGACGCGTGGGCCTGCGGTGCGCGCGGGTGGACGGGGATCGTGCTGCGCGTACGCGCGCTGCGCCGGGCCGGCCGGGACCATCGGTGATGGCTTTGGTGATGGCTTTGGCGATGGCTTCGGCTTCTCTGGTGCCGTCACGCGGTGGGAGCGCGTCACGATGTTCGCGTTCGTGTACTGGCCGGCGCGTGCACCCGAGAGCGTGTTGCGGTTCGGCGCGAGCGTGCGCGGATCGACTCGTGCCTCGCTCGCTTCCTCGTGGATCTCGACCTCGGGCAGTCGCGGGAGGTCGCCCGTGATGTCGGCGCCCGCGGTCTGACCTCGGCTCGGGGAGCGGGCCCGACGCGGTTCCTCCGGGGGCGCGGGCAGCGGGAGCCCTCTCCGACCCGATGGATTCTGGCGATCCGCCACGTGCGAATCGTACACGAGATACAGTCGAGGCGCTCATGCAGCTGTGGTCGAGCACGAGCTACGAGGCTCACCTTCTGTCGTTGCCGTTCGCGCTCGCGCCGACGGCAATGTTGATCGTGATCGCGTACACCGCGGTGATGCGCGGTGCGCCCGTGCTGCGCGGCTACTTGCTCGCGCACTTCGTGTCGCTGTTGCCGTACGGCATCGCGATGATGCTGTCACCGTCGATCAAGTCGCCGGAAGTTGCCGAGCAGATGTTCCGGGTCGGCGCGTGCACGATCCCGCTCGCGGCGGCGACCGGTGCCGGGTTCCAGTTCGCGCTGGTGCGAAAGCATCGCAGGTACCGCTGGCTCGTGTGGACGCTGATCGCGAGCGCGTTCGTGTGGGTCGTGGTTGGAACCACGTCGTCTGCCACGATCGATGGCGTGCAGTGGCTGTCAGGGTTCTGGTACCCGAAGGCCGGGCCGTGGGCGTGGCTCGCGCTGCTGCACACCGTCGTGCTCTCGATCGGCGGCTTCGTGTTGCTCACGAATGCGGCAGTGTTTGGCAAGGCGTCCGACGAGCGCCGCCAGCTCCGCGCCGCGTTGCTTGCGAACACGGTGACCTATGCGGGCCTGATCGACGTCGGGCTCGCGTACGGCATCGGCGTGTTCCCACTCGGCTGGCTGTTGTCGGGGGTGGGCAGCTTGCTCGTCGTGCGCGCACTCGTCGTCGAGGACTTGTTGCGCGTGCGCGCCGTCGATACGACCGCGCCGCGCCTCGTGCTGCACTTTGCCGGGGCGATGGTGCTCGGCTGGGTCTGCCTCGCGCAGATTCCGAACGCACCGTGGTGGGGCGCCACCGTGATCCTCGCGCTGTGTTTCGTCGGCGTGCGCAACACGATCACGACGTTCGCGCTGATCGATCGCGGCGCGCGTGAAGGCGGCCCGCTCGAGCGCTTGATCGCGCAGTTCGTCACGCGCTCGCGTGCGATGACGGATCCGAAGCCGATCGCACAGCTCGCGATCGATGTCGTCGATCTCGGTGTCGGCGTCCGCGCGCAGGTCCTGATCGCCGCCGAGGAGGACTGGGGCTGGACCACGCTGACCGCGCCGGCCACGGTCGCGGCCTCGATGTTTCCCGAGACACTGCGGCCATCGAGGCCGGTCGTCGACGGCCGCATCGCCGACGATCTCGCGCCCGATCCGCTTCTGATGAGCTGGCTCGCGGGGTATCGCCGCCCGCTGTTCCACGACGATCTCGACATCGTGCCCGCGGATCTCCGCGAGGTGGCCGAGCGGCTGTTCGAGCACAACAAAGCGCGTGCGATCGTCGCGGTGCGCTCGACCGACGAGATCCTCGCGCTGATCCTGATCCCGCGCTCGGGCCCTCGCCTGCGCGGCCGCGCGCTCGCGTTCGTCGACCGTGTCGCCGAGCGGCTCGCCGAGGCGATGCTTCACGCGCGGATGGCGAAGCGTGCGGCCGATCGCGCCGCACTCGCACGCGAGGTCGCGCTCGCCGCCACCGTGCAAGGCGAGCTCTTGCCGAGCAAGGCGCCCCACGTGCATGGCGGCGTGACGGTGATCGGTTCGTGGCAGCCTGCGACCCGCTGCGCCGGTGACTTCTGGTCGATGCATCCGCTCGACGGAGATCGCGTGCTCGTCACGATCGGCGACGTCACGGGTCACGGCGTCGCCTCGGCGATGGTGACCGCCGCGGCCGTCGGCGCGTGCGACGTGGTCGTGCGCCGCGCGGGCGCGGAGCTCGATCTCTCCGCGCTCGTCCACGCGCTCGATGCGGCCGTCCGGCGGGTCGGCGGCGGCGAGCTGGCGATGACGTGCTTCGCTTCGATCCTCGACCCCACCGCGAGAACGATCTCATACGTGTCGTGTGGGCATACGGCGCCGTATCTGGTCCGCGGGCTCGAGCTGCACGCTCTCGTGGGGCGCGGCAATCTGCTCGGGGTGGGCGTGCCGTTCTCGCCCAAGGTCCTTCAGCGTCCTTTAGAGGCCGGCGATCTCGTGGTTTGGTATACCGATGGTGTGATCGAAGCGCAGGATCCCGGTGGCAAGCCGTTCGGCGACAGGCGCCTGCAGCATCTCCTCAAGAAGCTCGACCGCAATCGCCTCTCACCACAAGCCGTGCACGACGTCATTCAAGCCGGTGTCGGCGCGCATCGCGCGGGCCATCCGCTCGCCGATGACGAGACAGTGGTCGTCGCGCAGTGGAGGCCCGCATGAGATTGCGCGTCCTCAGCTACAACATCCACAAGTGCATCGGCGGCGTCGATCGCAAGTACGATCCGACGCGCGTCATCGACGTGATTCGCAAGCTCGATGTCGACGTGCTGATGCTCCAGGAGGTCGACTCCGGCGTCACCCGCTCGAAGAAGGACAAGCAGTGCGACCTGCTCGGCGACGAGCTCGGCCTGCCGCACCGCATCTGGTTCCCGAACGTCGAGGTGCGCGGCGGCGGCCAGTATGGCAACGCCGTCCTCTCGCGTTATCCGATCATCGAGTCGTCGAACATCGACCTCACGCACAAGTGGAAGAAGCCGCGCAGCGCACTGCACTCGGTGCTGCGCGTGCGGCACGACGACGTCGATCGCACGGTGCACGTCTTCAACATGCACCTCGGGCTCGCCGGCTACGAGCGCAAGATCCAGCTGCAGAAGTTCCTCGACAGTCACCCGTTCGCGCACCTCCATCACGACACGCCGGTCGTCGTCGGCGGCGATCTCAATGACGTCTACGGCGGGCTCGGCACGCTGCTATCGCCGTCGGGCTTTCGCGGCATCGAGCGCCGTCCGCTCACGTTCCCCGCGTGGGGACCGGTCCGCGCGCTCGACGCGATCTTCGTGCGCGGCGATGTCGACTTCCTCCGACTCACCCGCTGCGACACGGATCTCGCACGCCGCGCGAGCGATCACCGGCCGCTCGTCGCGGAGATCAAGCTGCGCCCGCACCACCATCATCACGGCGCACGCAAGGACGACCCGAAGCCACCGTCACCGCGTCCGTGATATCCAGTAGGTGGTGTCGACGCCGCCGCGCTCGTTTCTCAACGACGGAGAGCACTACGACGCGTGCCACGCGTCCCGCCACGACGACCTCTTGTTCTGGATCAAGATGGCGTCGTCGGCGAAGTCGGTGCTCGAGCTCGCGTGTGGGACCGGACGCATCGCGATCCCGCTCGCCGTCAAGGGCGCGCGGGTCAGCGGCATCGACAACTCGCAGTCGATGATCGATCAAGGCAAGCGCAACGCGCGCGGCGCCGGCGTCGACATCGACTGGATCGTCGGCGACATGCGCCAGTTCGATCTCGGCCGCGACGACTTCGACCTCGTCGTGGTCGCGTTCAACGGTCTCAATCTGCTCCTCACGCTCGAGGACGCGCTCGCGTGCCTGCGTTGCGCGCGCAAGCACCTCGCACCGAACGGCCGCCTCGTGATCGACACGTTCCTGCCGACGCCCGAGCGCCTCGTCGCCGAGGATCTGCAGATCGACTACACGCTGCCCGACGACGCGAAGGTCACGATCAACGCGCGACGTTCGTACGATCCGGCCGCGCAGATCCGGAGCCTGGATCTCCAGGTCACGAACGGCAACGAGAGCGGTACCGATCGGCAGGACGTCCACGTCTACTACCCGAGCGAGCTCTCGCTGCTCGTGAGCCAGGCGGACTTCGATGTCGTCGCGATGTACGGCGGCTACGATCAGCGGCGCCTCGACGCGCTCTCTCGCCGCTGCATCTTCGTGTGCACGCCGCTCGCCTAGCTTATCCTGGGGCGAATGGCGAGTGGCCCCGAGGAGGAAACCGCGGTGCTCAAGATGGGCGGCTCGCCACCGCCTGCCACCAAGCCCACCACTGCGACGTCCGCGACGTCCGCGGTGTCGCCGCTCGAAGCACTCGAACGCGACGAGATCCTCCGCACGCGCTGGTTCAGTGGGCTCATCATCGTGTTCGCGCTCGCGGCGATCGCGTGCGTCCTGGTGATTCCCGGCGGCGATCCGCTCGCGCGAAAGATCACGATCGCAACGATCGCGATCGGGATCGGCGCGATGGTGTTCATGCTGTATCAGACGCAGGATCCGGTGCGCTTTCGGCAGCCCCGGACCGCACTGGGATGGTTCGTTCCTGCGATCTGCGTCAACGCCGCGGTCCTGTTCTTCGGTGTGTTCTCGCCGGCGCCGATGGCAGCCGTGCTCGGCCTGTACTTTCTCGGCCTCAGCAAATCCGGCCGCATCGCGCTCGCTGCCTACGTCATCTGCGCCGCCTTGCACGCCGTCATGGCCGGCGTCGTGATGTCGGGCGAACGCGACCTCGGGATCATCAGTCCCGCGCTGAGCTTGACGCAGCAGATCATCGTGCAGCTCCTCGTGCAGCTGGTGATGCTGATGACGATCGTCACCGCGCGGATGTCTCGACGCACGGCGCTCCTCGCCGTCGGCGAGCTCGAGCAGGCGGTGCGACTCGCGGCTCATCGCGAGGCGCTCTTGCTCGAGGCGCGCGACGAGCTTCAACGCGCGATGCGCGTCGATCGCGGCCGGTTCTCCGAGCAGACGATCGGCTCCTACAAGCTCGGTGACATCCTGGGACGCGGCGCGATGGGCGAGGTCTATGCGGCGGTCGATGAACGGTCCGGCGCAGCGGTCGCGATCAAGATGCTGGCCCAGGCATCGCTCGCCAACCCGAACCACGTGATGCGGTTCATGCGCGAGCTTCGCACCGCGGCCACCGTCGAGTCCGCTCACGTCGTGCGCGTGATCGAGATCGGCGAGCATCCGTTGCCTTATTTGGTGATGGAGCGGCTCGAGGGCGCGACCTTGGCCGACATCCTGCGTGAGCGGCGAACGCTGCCGCCCGCCGAGGTCATCGACCTGGTCAAGCAGGTCGGCATCGGCATCTCCGCGGCCGCGGCTGCGGGCATCGTCCATCGCGATCTCAAGCCGCAGAACGTGTTCTTCGATCGCGGTACGTGGAAGGTGCTCGACTTCGGCGTCGCTCGCGCGCGCGACGATACCGGAACGCTCACCGCCGGCCACATCGTCGGAACACCGTCGTACATGGCGCCCGAGCAGGCGCGTGGAGACACCGTCGATCACCGCACGGATCTCTACGCCCTCGCGGCGATCGCGTACCGGGCGTTCACCGGACACCCGCCGTTTGCGGCCAAGGACGTGGCCGAGACGCTGTATCGGGTCGTCCACACGCGCCCGACTCGGCCGACCCTGCTCGCCCCACACCTTCACCCCGACGTCGACATCGCGCTCTCGATCGGCTTGGCCCCATCGGCCAAGGATCGCTGGACCACCGCGGCCGAGCTCGCCGATGCGCTCGAGAACGCGATCGCCGGCACGTTGTCACCGGCGCTGCGTGCGCGCCGCGTCTAGGTCCGGATCGGCTTGTACTTGATGCGATGCGGCTGCTCCGCGTCGGTGCCGAGGCGGCGCTTGCGGTCGGCTTCGTAGTCCTGGAAGTTTCCTTCGAACCACTCGGCGTGCGAGTCGCCCTCGAACGCGAGGATGTGCGTCGCGATGCGATCGAGGAACCAGCGATCGTGGCTGATCACGACCGCGCAGCCCGGGAACTTCTCGAGGCCGTCCTCGAGTGCGCGCAGCGTGTCGACATCGAGATCGTTCGACGGCTCGTCGAGCAAGAGCACGTTGCCCGAGCGCTTGATCATCTTCGCGAGGTGGACGCGGTTGCGCTCGCCACCCGACAGGATTCCGACCCTCTTCTGCTGGTCCTGGCCCTTGAAGTTGAAGCTCGAGACGTACGCGCGCGCATGGATCGCTTGTTCGCCGAGCGTCAGCGTCTCCGCGCCTTCGGCGATCTCGTCGAAGATCGTCTTGTTCGCGTCGAGCGAGTCGCGACTCTGGTCGACGTAGCCGAGCTGCACCGTGTCGCCGATCTTGATCGTTCCCTTGTCGGGCTTCTCGACGCCCATGATCATGCGGAACAGCGTCGTCTTGCCGGCGCCGTTCGGACCGATCACGCCGACGATGCCGCCGCGCGGCAGCTTGAACGTCAGGTTGTCGATCAGCAGGCGATCGCCGAACGACTTCGAGACGCCCTCGAACGAGACGACCTCGGAGCCGAGGCGCTGGCCGGGCGGGATGATGATCTCGAGCGACGGATCACGCGCTTCACGCTGCGCCTCCGCCACCATCTCGTCGTAGCGCGCGAGGCGTGCCTTGCTCTTCGCCTGGCGAGCCTTCGGCGACGACCGCACCCACTCGAGCTCGCGCGCGAGCGCCTTGGACCGTGCGTCCTGCTGCCGATCCTCGTCGCGCATGCGCTTGGCCTTGAGCTCGAGCCAGCCGGAGTAGTTGCCCTCGAACGGATGGCCCTCGCCGCGATCGAGCTCGAGGATCCACTTCGCGACGTTGTCGAGGAAGTAGCGATCGTGCGTGATCGCGACGACGGTGCCTTTGAACTCCTCGAGCATGCGCTCGAGCCACGCGACGCTCTCGGCATCGAGGTGGTTCGTGGGCTCGTCGAGCAGCAGCATGTCGGGCTTGCTGAGCAAGAGGCGGCAGAGCGCGACGCGGCGCCGCTCGCCACCGGAGATCTTCGAGACGTCCGCATCGCCCGGCGGGCAGCGCAGCGCGTCCATCGCCATGTCGACCATGTGGTCGAGCTCCCACGCGTTCGCCGCTTCGATCGCGTCCTGGAGCCGCGCCTGCTCCTCGAGGAGCTTGTTCATCTTTGCCTCGGGCATGTCCTCCCCGAGCTTGATCGAAACCTCCTCGAACTTCTGGAGCAGCGCGCGCGTCTCGGCGACGCCTTCGTCGACGTTTTCCTTGACGGTCTTGTTCTCGTCGAGCTGCGGCTCCTGCGGCAGGTAGCCGATGCGCAGGCCCGGCGCTGGCCACGCTTCACCGAGGAAGTCCTTGTCCTCGCCCGCCATGATCCGCAAGAGCGTGCTCTTGCCGGCGCCGTTGTTGCCGAGCACGCCGATCTTCGCGCCCGGGTAGAACGACAACCAGATGCCTTTGAGGATCTCGCGCTTCGGTGGAACGAGCTTGCGCAGATCCTTCATCACGTACGTGTACTGGGCGGTCATCGCGCGGGGTTATACCCTTTCGGCGGCGCCCGGCGACGACCCAAGCCTCCCCGAACTGGCAGGAAGCTGCGTATCGCCCTGAATTGACAACGCCCGCGATGTGGCCACGTTGAGCCCATGTTCAAGTCGTGGCGGATCGGAAAGCTTCTGGGCTTTCCGATCGAGATCAATCTCAGCTTCCTGATCCTGCTCGGCCTCGTGTTCGTGGCGTACGGCGGGCTCGTGGGCGTGATGGTCGTCGGCCTCGCATTCGGCTCCGTGCTCTTGCACGAGCTCGGTCACGCCGTCGTCGCGCGCAGGCTGCACGTGAACGTCTCGGGGATCGAGCTCAGCTTCCTCGGCGGCGCCGCGAAGATGACGAACTTTCCGACCACCGCAAACACCGAGCTCAAGATCGCAGCCGCCGGGCCCGCCGTCTCGCTCGTCCTCGGTGGTCTGGGCCTTGGCCTCGGCGCGCTCTTCGGCTCGCAGCTCGTCTCGCTCGTCGGTTGGATCAACCTCGTCATCGCGGGCTTCAACCTGATCCCCGCGCTGCCGATGGACGGCGGTCGGATCCTGCGCGCCGCGCTGTCGAAGCGCATGAGCTACGTCCGCGCGACCGATGTGTCGGTCATCGTCGCGCGCGTCGTCGCGGTCGGCTTCGTGCTCTGGGGGCTCACGGGCGCGTACCAGCTCCTGCTCCTCGCGCCGTTCCTCTGGCTCATGGGCACGCGCGAGAAGATGCTCGCGCGCATGATGGCCGAGGAGCGCCGAGGCTTCGGCGGTTCCGCTCCCACACCGATGCGCCGGTTCACGGTCGGCGAGCACAACGGTCGCATCGTGGTGATTCCGATCGACTGATGTGATGGTAGACATCGGTCATGGCCGCGTCGCTGACCGATCTCTGTGTTCCGCAGCGACAGGGCGACGCGTTTCGCCTCGACGTCCCGGCCGGCTGGCAACAAGGCCGCGGTGCCTTCGGCGGGTTCACGATCGGCGCGCTCATTCGCGCGATCGAGCAGCGCATCGCTGACCCGTCGCGCAAGGTCCGCTCGGTCACGGCCGAGCTACCCGCGCCCGTCGAGACCGGCGCCGCGGAGATCACCGTCGAGGTGCTTCGCACCGGCAACAACCTCTCCGCCGCGCGCGCCGCACTCGTGCAGGGTAACGAGACGCGCGCGCACGCCGTCGCGATCCTCGCGGCCACACGCCCCGGCGCCGGCCCACTCGCGTGGCGTGACCTCGCGCCGCCCGAAGCGCCGCCGTGGAAGTCGCTCGCGCCAACGCCGCTGCACGAGGGCGCGCCCGAGTTCACGCACAACTTCGAGTACACCGTCGTCGAGGGCTTGCCGTTCGGCAGTGGCGCACCCGCACGTGCGGTCGGATGGGTCCGGCCCAAGATCCCGTGTGGGCTCCGCGACGTCGGCTACATCGCCTCGATGATCGACGTGTGGTGGCCCGCCGCGTTCACGAAGTTTCCGCCGACGCGCCCGTGCGCGACGATCACGTTCACGCTCGAGGTCGTCGCCGGTCTCGACGGTCTCAACCCCGACGCGCCCCTGCTCTACCGCGGGACCGTGCCGGTCTGCCAGGACGGCTATTTCTTCGAGACGCGCGAGCTGTGGGGCGAAGACGGCCGGCTCGTCGCGATCAATCACCAGACGTTCGCCGTGATCTGATTCAGCGGTAGCCACGCGTCAGCAGCATCTTCGCGCCGACGTCGAACGCCGCGCGCGGCCCGACCTCGAACTGGAACGTATCCGCGAGCCGCGTGATCACGTTGAAGCACCACGCGACGTTCAGCGCGTCTTTCACTTGCTGCTTCGACACACCTGCCGCGAGCAGCACCTTCACGTCCGCCGCCGTGACTTGCTCGTGCTCGCGCGTGACCTTCTTCAAGAAGGCCAGCGTCTTCTTGAGCGGCTCGGGAATCGGCGCCGTCGCGAGATCCGTCAACACTGCCGCGACGGGACCGTCACCACCCATCACCTTCGACGCGACCGCGCCGTGGGCCTTCGTTCAAAACTCGCACTCGTTCGTCTTCGAGACGTACGTCGCCATCAACTCGCGATCCGCGACCGACCACTCCGATGGCCCGCGCATCACTTCCTGGAACACCGGGCTCATCTGCCCGCCGAAAAACTCCGGCCGGTACCGCATCGTCTTCACGACGTCGGCCGCCGGGTGCTTCGACATCACCTTGATCATCGCGAACAGCGCCTTGTTCGCGAGCGTGTGACCGCTGTCGAGCTTCGCGAGCCTCATGCGTCCTCCGCGTTGGCGAGCGCCGCGAGCGCCGCATCGAGCTGGCGCGTCGACTGACCGAGCGCCGCGCACACGACGAGCTCGAAGATCTCGTCCTCCGAGAGCCCCGCTTGTTTCGCGGCCGCGACGTCCTCGTCGGTCACTTTCCACGCATTCGCCGCGACCTTCGCGACCAGCGGCCCCGCTTCGCGGTCGTCGTACGCGGCGCGGCGCACATCGCCGCTTGCCTTGCCCGGCCCGTGTAACGCCCGCTCGACGACATGCTTTCGTAACCGCTCCACTCCGTCACTCATCCCATCCAGCTTACTGCGTCTGCTAGCTTCGGCCCATGCGATCACTCGGTTTGCTCTCGCTGGTCCTGTTCGCGGGCACGCTGCATGCGGACTCGTTCGTCCCACGAGAGAAGACGATCGTGCTCGCGCACGTCGAGGTCCGCGGCATGTTGCGCGACGGCGACGTCCGCGTGTTCAACGGCGTGAACCCTTCGCGCGCGTCCTGGATCGCCGTCGAGAAGCTCGAGCGCGGCACCCCCGCGTGGCAGTACTGGGTGCAAGAGGTGTACTGGGGCAAGGCGAAGGTCTTTGTCGCCGACTTGAAGCGCCTCCGGCTGGACGCCTATGACGGCGGCGTCCTCCAGTTCAGCGCGCTGTATCAGGACCGCGACTGGATCAAGTGCTCGGTCGATACACGACCCCGGCAGTGGACCTCGAGCTGCAGCGGCAACTACACGGGACAGCCCACACCGACTCCGACGCCGGGACCAACGCCGGTACCCGGACCGCCGCCGCGGCCGAACTGGGCGGCGCAGCCGCACGTCATCAAGGCGTGTGGCGACGTCTTCGATGGGCAGACCAACGAGATGGCGTGCCTCGACCAGATGCGTGCGTTTGCCTACGACCCCGCGGGCGTGATCGCCACCTGCGATAACGTGATGGACGGCGATACCAACGAGCTCGCCTGCGTCGCCGCGGCGGCGACCGGTCACTCCGACCCATCGGCTGCGCTGGTCGCATGTGACAACGTGATGGACGGTGACGCGAACGAGCTCACCTGCTTGAAGTCGGTCCTTCGCGCGCGCTACGCGATCGCGCCGGCGATCGAAGCCTGCGACGCTGCGATGGATGGCGATACCAACGAGCAGGCGTGTATCAACGTCGTCGCGGCGGCGGCGAACGATCCGTCCGCGACGATCCGCGCATGCGACGAAGCAATGAGCGGCGACACCGCCGAGCTCGACTGCGTGAAACGCGCCGTCGGCGTGCGCTGAGCTACGGCTTCTCGGCGGCGAAGCGCACGAGCTTCGTCTGGCGCAGACCCCAGTCGGCGACGTCGTCGACGACTTCATCCCTCAAGATCTTCCAGCCCGCGAACTGCTTCGCGAGCTGGCCGGCTTCGTAGCCGCCGATGCCCGTGCCCTTCGTCGCCTCGCGCGCGAAGAACTCGACGACGACGAGCCCGCCGCGCCGCACGCTCTTCTTCACCTTCTCGATGAGCTCCGGCGTCGCCGACATGTAGATCAGCGTCACGAGATCCCACTTGCCCGTCCCGAAGTCGTACTTGTCGAGGTCCTCCTGCAGGAGCTCGACCTTGACCTTCTGTGCCGTGGCCGCTTCCTTCGCCATCCGCAGGCCCTCGTCGGAGATGTCGATGCCGGTCGTGCGCCACTTCTGCGACGCGAGATACAGCGCGTTGCGTCCCTGCCCCGTCGCGACGTCGAGCGCGGTGCCCGGACGACGTCCCCTCGTGATGTCGATCAGGAACTGATTCGCCGTACGCTTGAAGCTGGTCGACACGCGAAAGATGTCGTTCCAGTCCTCGCGCTCCGCTTCGAGCCCCGCACGCTGCCACTGCCAGTGCGCGACCTTCCATTGATCGCCCTCGGGGGCCCAGACGATCGTCTCCCAGCCTTCTGCGGTCGTCATCGGCATCTCGCCGTACGCGGCCACCCGCACGACGCACGAGCTAAAATAGACCGCGCTCGCCGGCGTTCGATAGACCTTCTCGTCGCGGCACTCGCGCGAAGCCGCCGGCATCTTGCGGCTCAGGCGTGTCGGTAGCTCCGTCGCGTAGACCTTCATGTCGTAGAACCGCGAGCGCTGGAACTTCACGAACGTGCTGCTCGCGAGCGCCTGGAACGCCGCGAGGTCGGCTCTGTCGTGCGCGTCGAGGAACGCGCGGCTCTGCGAGATCACCGCCGGGTCGTCGAGCTCCGGTACCTTCGACGACGTGACCGGTGCCGGCGCCGTTCCCACAACGGGCGCTGGTTGTTGCGGGCACTTTGGTTCTGGCGCCTTCGGACAACCCGCCACCAGCAACAACACGAGGACGCTGCGCATGCAGCGAGGTTAACGCGGCAAGTAGCGAATCCGTACGCCGCTGAAGTCTTTCAGCTTCTCGGCCAGCTCCTTCGTGAGGATCGTCGGCCGGCTGTTGAGGATGTCGGGGCGAAACATCTGCGCGCCGTCGGTCCGCACGGGATCGATCACGAGTGCCGCGACGTGTGAGGCCGAGTCCGGATCGAGGTGGTTCCACTGCGGGAAGCACTTCTCGATCACGAGGCAGTGCTTCGCGAGCGCGTTCAAGAGGTAGTACTTCTCGGGGCGCACCTTCTTCGCGTGGTCGACGATCGTGACCGGCAGGAGCTCGACGTCCGGCACGCCGCGGAGCACCTCCGCGATGCGCTCCGAGACGAGCGGCGTGTCGTAGCCGAGCGTCGTCATGTCGTAGAGCTTGTTGCTCTTCTTCGGCGACTCCATGACCACCTTGACCTCGGCGGGCCACTTGCTCGCGAGCGACTCGCCTTTGTCGAGCCGGAGATCGCTCAGGACATCGGGCTCTGCGAACGTCGCGCCGTTCGGCATCCGCTCGTTGTCGAGCTCGCGAAACGGATCGTTCTCGGGGTGCGGGATCCCGCACTTCACCGCGTGCTTCTCGAGCTTCTCCGCTTCGTCGCCACCGCAGAAGTAGAAGATGTCACGCGCATCGCCGTTCGTGCCCGCCCACGGGTCGGCGCCCTTGGAGATCAGCCACTCGAGGAGCTTGTAGTCGTGCTTCATGGCGACCATGTTCAGCGCCGACTTGCCGTGATCGCCACGCGAGTCGAGCGACGCACCGGCCGCGAGCGCCTTCTCGATGCCTTTGCGGTCCGCTGCCTCCGCTGCTTTCCACAGATCGCGGTTGGCGCGCGACGGCCACTCGTAGTTCTTGATGACGTCGTTATTGATCGTGAGCCGCTCGACCTTCGGCAGCTTCCGCAAGATCTCGATCGAGTCGGGATCGCCGTAGAACGCGAGTCGTTCGCCGCGCTCGAGCTTCAGGAACAGCGGCAGCATCGCGTCGTCGAACAAGCCGTCGTCCTCGTCCAGGTGGAGGCTCTCGACGTCCATGCAGCGCGCGACCGTCTCGTCGCTGTCGTCGCCTTCTTTGTTGACCTCTTCTTGCAGCTTCGCGCGCATGCCCTCGGGGAGCGCGTTCCACCAGACACGGTTTTCTTTCGCCTGCGCCGGCGTGACCTCGTACGTGCGCGGCTTGAACCACGCGAGAAACTCCGTTGCCGTCGCCGCGCCGGGCCGCTTGTCGGCGATGTACTTCTCGAGGCCCTCGCGCGCCGTTGTCACCTTCTCGGGATCGCTGATCGCGTAGCCGTCGACGATGCGGCGCAGCTCTTCCTCCGCCTTCGCACGATCGCCGAGGTCGAGGTACGCGAAGCCGAGATACCGCGCGAGCCACACGCGGCAGTAGTCGTCGAAGTAGCGATCCTCGCGCGCCTTCAGGCCGTACGCGATCAGGTCCTTCGGCTGCTTCTCGTCCTCGAGGAGGTCGAGGATGTTGAGCTCGGCGTACGTATCGCCCGCCGCCACCGCTGCATGAAACGCGGCGCGCGCATCATCGAAACGCTTCACGCCCTTCAGCGCCAGGCCGTGCAGGTTGTGCGCGCGTGCGAGCGCATCGTCCTCGAAGCTGCGGTCCGGCGGCATCTTCGGGAACTGCGCCATGATCGGTTCGAGCAGCCCGAGCGCGTCGGCGTACGCGTCCTTCTCGACGAGGTCGCTGATCTTCTCGAGCTGCTTCTCGAGCTTCTCGAACGGCGTCTTGTCCTTCTTGTCGATCACCTTCGAGACGAGCTCGTCGAACGTCTCCCACACCGTGTAGAACTTGCCGTTCTCGTGCTCCCACATCGACACGGGGTACGGCGCCTGCGTTCCGATCGCGAGGAACTGCGGTTCGTCCTTGAAGGTCGCGAACGGCAGCCACTGCGGATTTTCGTCGACGTCGATGTCGTGCTCGTCGAACACGTCCATGTCGCCGAGCTTCACGAGCTGGAGCTTCATCTTCACGTTCAGCCCGTAGTGCGGCAGGCCGTACACGTAGCGCTTGTCGATGTGCTTGCTCGCCTTCGCCACCGCCGCGGCGAGACCCTTCGGTACTGGACGCAGTTCTTTCCCCATTGCCGTCCACGTTACGCAACGGCCGCGCCACGCGTAACTGCGTGCAGTTCCAACCTGCTATTTTTACTCCCGGCGCCGCTACGCCAAAACTTGCGCGATCGTGCTAGCGGACGCTCGACGCGCCCGAGGTCGCGACCTGCGCCTCGCGCGCCTTCATCACCGCGTCGTCGACCATCTTCTGCTGCTCGACCGGATCCTTCCAGCGTGCCTGGACCTGCGGCGAGAGCGTGTCGACCGGATCGAAGTAGAGGAAGAAGCCGGGCTTCACGGACGGCGCCGCGAACACCGAGATGCCGGTCTCGCGATCGTAGTGCTCGAAGCTGTGTGCGACGCGTTTGCCGCCGCCGCCGGGCGCATCGACGACGAACGTCGGCGTCTGGAAGCCGGCCGTGACGCCGCGCACCGCCTTTTCGATATCGAGTGCCGTTTGCAGCGTGGTGCGGAGATCCTCGACGCCCTTCACGAGGTCGTGCACGTACACGTAGTACGGCTGGACCTGGCAGAAGCCGAGGCGCTTCACCAGGAGCTGCATCGTCGCGATGCCGTCGTTGACGCCGCGCTGGAGCACGCACTGGTTGCGCGTGATGATGCCGCGCTCGAACATGGCGTCGAGCGCGCGCTTGGTGATCGCGGTGATCTCGTTCGGGTGGTTGAAGTGCGTGTGGAGGACGACCTCCTTGTGCAGCTTGCGGCCGCGCTCGACAACGGCCGTCAGCGCGTCGACCCATTCGTGATCCGTGATCAGCTTCATCGGCATCACGGCCGGACCCTTGGTCGCGAACCGGATGCGGCGGATGTTCGGCAGCTCGAGCAGGCGATTGCCGATCAGCGTGATCTGCCGTGCCTTGAGCTGATACGAGTCACCGCCCGAGACGACGATGTCCTCGAGCTCGGGCCGCTCGGAGATGTACTTGAACGCGCGCTCCCAGCGATCTTCCGTCGCCTTCAGCGAGACCTTCTCGACCTCGTCGGTGTCGACGCCAACCGCGTAGCTGCGCGTGCAGAAGCGGCAGTAGACCGGACAGGTGTCGAGCGCGAGGAACAGCGCCTTGTCGGGATACCGGTGCGTGAGCCCGGCGACCGGCGCGTCCGCTTGCTCGTGCAGCGAATCCATCGTCAGCTTCGGGTGGTCCGGCAACAGGCGTGATGCGACCGGCACGAACTGGCGGCGCAGCGGATCGTTGTACGCGTCGGACCAGTCGATCAGCGACAGCAGATACGGCGACACGCGGATCGACATCGGCGCGTGGTGGAAACCTTCGGCGACATCTTCGTAGAAGCTCTGCGGCACGAGGTGCTGCACCGCGGAGAGTAACTTCTGCGGATTGGTGATCGTGTTCTTCGCCTGCCACGTGTGGTCGAGGAACGTGGCCTCGTCGACCAACCGGTACGCGGGGATGCGCTGCCAGAACGCGCCGTCGAGGAGCTGGCGATGGAAGAGCGTCGACGGATCGACGTTCGCCTTCAGATGTTTGATGGGCTCGAGCGCGGTCGGAGCGTCCGGGCGGAGCAACTTGAGCTGGGTGTCCATGAAAACCTCACTGCCTGCAGAAAACGCGGGAACAACTTCTAGTCGCCGAAAGTTGTCGACCGAACGTCAGGCTGGTGAGGGACGGAGCCCAGGTACCACATCGTTCTCGATCGATATCACGCCATGGCCGCGGGGCCAATGGTCACTTTCGAGGGTGATCTTTCAGCCACGTCCACATGGTCGGCGTGAAGCCCGCGCTGAAGTTCGGGATGTGACCGACGCCTTCCATCTTCCACAGCTCGACGGCAACACCCGACGGGCAACCCGCCGTGAGCGCTTGCGTCTCGCTGCCGGCTGCGACGTTGTCGAGGTCGTAGGTCGCGCCGGGCGAGAGCGTCGTGCCGCAGCCGTCCTTGCCCGCCCACTGGAGGATGCTGCCCTCGGCGCCGGTCGTGCCCGTGTACGGCACGGTCGCGTCGGCGGTGCCGTGCATGTGCAGGATGTTGACGCTGCGCGCGGGCGTGCAGCTCGCGGGCGTCGATGATGCGGCACCGGCGAGCCCCGCGATCGCGGTGATCACGTCGGGCCGCTCGCACGCCATGCGGTACGCCATGTAGCCGCCGTTCGAGTGCCCGATCACGAACACCCGCGACTTGTCGATCGGATACGAGTCGATGATGTCGTCGATCAGCTTGCCGATGTAGCCGACGTCGTCGGGGTTCTTGCCGCCGAAGTCACAGCACGCGGCATCCGCGTTCCAGAACGGCTTGCCGCCCGCATCCACGGTGCCGTCGGGCGCGATCATGATCGCCTGCCCGTCGTTCACGAGCTTGTTCAGCCCGAAGTACGCCGTGTGCGTGAACGCGTTCGAGCCGTAGCCGTGCAGGCCGATGATGAGCGGGTAGTCGAGGCTGTCGTCGAAGTTCGACGGCACCTTGATGTCGACCGGCCGCGCGTCGCCGAACGTCACCGGTCGCGGACCCTTGTCGTCGCTACCGCCGCACGCGGCGAGAAGGCAGAGCCACCAGGTCTTCATGCGCGCAGCCTATCGCGAATCACGAGCACGAGTCGGATCAGATCGACGAGCAGCGCGAGCAGCAAGAGATGTCCGGACCAGATCAGCGCTGCCATCAACACGCGCACGCCTGCAGGCTCGTTCGTCACGGTCATCACCTCGACGATGCGAACGACGCTCGCGACCTCGGCCCGGTCCTCGAACGCGCCGGCGATCCCGCGGGCGACGCTCTTGGCGTGCTCCCACGGGAACGCGAGCGCGAGGCCGAGCGCGCCCTCGGTCGTGCGCTCGGTCTCTGACGCCAGGCGGATCCCGATCAACCACTGTGTCGCGCCTCGAACCTCGGCCTGGCGCGGTTCGATGCGAACCACCAGAGCTTCGCCGTCGCGCCGGATGTGCACGTCGACCGGTGCGCCTGCCTTCGCGTTGATGCGGTCGGTGAGCGAATGTCCGATCCGGATCGGCTCGCCGTCGAGCGCCTCGATGCGATCGCCGGCGCGGAGCTTGCCGACCGAGGCGCCGCCTTCGATCAGCTCCGCGACCCGCAAGTAGCCGGTCCCGATCGGCTTGCCGTACCCCGCGGCGTAGCCGAGCCCGAGCGCGACGATCGCGAGATATGTCGCGCCGAGTCCCGCCGCGATCGTGGCGACGCGCCGGCCGAGCGAGCCCGGCGTCACCAGGTCGAACATCGCGCGCAGCGGGTGGGGTCGGCGTTGCACGAGCCAGCGCGCGAGCTCGCGCACGACGACCACCGCGAGCACCAGCCCGAGCGCACCAACAAGCACCATGCCCGGAGGCTACACGAGACTGACTACGGCGCCTGTTGATACGGCTGCTGCTGACTCATCCGCGAGACGACATCCATCATGCGGCGCGAGACGTCGTCGCTCTGCTCGGTCGTCATCAGCTTCTGGCAGGCGTTGAGCTCGTTCGCGTCTGCAACCGCTTCGTAACAGGCGAGCAGCTCGGTCGACCACTCCATCGCGCGGCAGCTCTCGATCGCCGCCTGGATCAACTCCTCGATCGTGGGCTCTGGAATGCCGCTCTTCGCGAATTCGGGGCGCAGCTTGTCGGACATCCCGTCGATGGTGCGCTGGCACCCGTTGCTCGACGGCCGCGGGCGAAATGACGAGCTCGATGCGACGGGCTCCGGTGACGACGGTGGCGGCGCCGGTGGCGCCGACTGGCTCGTGCTCCAGCACGCGGTCAACAGCATGAGAAGCAGCGCTCGCACCAGCTCAGCGTAGCTGCAATTCAGGGCGCCGGCATGCCCTGGTTGAGCACCCGCCACCTCCCCGTAGCACCTGCAAAGGGCGCGTGTAACGCTCTGGCGTGGCGCGAAGCAGCGGTGGTCGAACGTTCTTGCTGATGTTGTTGGTCGCCGTCGGGATCGGCCTGTTCGTGCGCTTCAAGTGTCGTGCGTCGAAGGAGACGCCGCCGGCGAAGCCTGCCGCGGTCGTCGCGCAAGATGCGCTCACCGTGACGCCGCCACCGCTCGATGCCTCCGAGCCCGTCGCGGATGCGATGGTCACCGAGCCCGCTACGCCGGCGACGCCCGCGTACAAGGGGCCCGACCTGTCGATCGGCGCGCTCTCTGCCGATCGGAAGCGCGCGCTGCTCGTCCCGGTCGAAGGGCACATGGCGTTCCGCGTCGTCGAGATCGATTCCAAGAAGGTCGAGACCGACCTCGAGCTGCCCGCACTCTCGGACCTCGAAGACCCCGCGAGTGAAGCGGTGATGAGCGATCTCGTCCGCGCACGTGCCGTGCTCCGCGACTTCCCGCTCGGTGCGCACCGGTTCGGTCAGGTCGCGTCGAGCACCGACGGGACACTCGGTGCGTTCAACGTCGGCGATCCGTTGCACCTCGTCGCGGGTGACAAGCTCGGCAGGAAAGTCGCCCTGCCCGCCGCGTACGATCCGATGATCACGGCCGATGGCACGCTGCTGTTCCGCGGCTACGACGGCCGCATCGACGACGAGGGCAAGTACTCCCTGTTCGCGATGCCAGTCGCCGGCGGCAAGCCGAAGAAGATCGCGGGCACCGACGGCTTCAGTGGCGTGCGTGCCGTGTCGAGCCGGACGAGCTCGCTGCGCATCGTCGTCTCGCAGCCGCCGACGATCCCGACGTGTGTGCTCGACGTGTCGCTGACCAAGCCGTTCCGCGTGCTCTCGAAGGCCTGCCCGGAGGAGGGCAAATACGAAGGCATGGTCGAGCTCTCACCCGCGGGCGACTTCCTCGCGTGGTCGACGGAGGAGCGGGTTCGCTCGATGGAGCTCTCGACGAAGCGCATCGACCTCGACACCGTGCAGGCCGGCAGCCTGTGGGTGAGCGACGAGGGCCGCGTCGTGATCGCGACCGAATCGGGGACCGTGGTGTGGGAGCCGAAGCGCAAGGAGGTTCGCGATTCGACGGCGTCGATCGATTACCGCTGCGTGTGGCGCAACGCGAACGAGATGGTGTGCGCCGACGGCGGCAACGTCCGCGTCGTCGCGCCCTGACTACTTGCGGCCGAGCTTGATCGGCGCGTCGGGATCCTTCACGACGGGAACTACGAGCTTCCCAGCCTCGCCCGTGTCCTTGCACTCGGAGCCCTTGTCGCGCGTGATCTGATCGCGCAGCGCGAGCGTGTGATCGATCCAGACCTGCCGCACTTCAGGATCGACGTCGTGATCCGCCATCGCCTCGCGAAGGATCTGCAGCCTGCGCTCGAAGTGCCCGCCGAAGATCGTGTGTGCGCCGTGCGCCGTGCGCATCGGCCGCCCGGTGTACGTGACGTCCGACGCGCCGAGCATGCGCGCCGCCATCTCGTATTCGCGATCGACGAGGTGACGCTTGTCCTTGCCCTGGAACATGAAGCCGATCATCACGTCCGCGAACACGCGGTCGTAGAAGTCGGCGAGCACGGCGCGCAGCTTCGCCTCGCCGATCTTGTCGAACGGCCTCATGCGCGACTGACCTCGACACGCTGGCCGGTGAGCGCACTCGTGCCCGAGAGCTCGTCGATCTGTGCGGGATCGAGGATGTCGTTGACGCTCTCGCCTGCGTGCTCGCTCGCGACGCGCAGCTTCACGCCGCGCCGACCATGGCCCCAGCCGTGCGGGATCGAGACGACGCCCGGCATGATGTCGGCGGTGACCTCGACGAGCAGCTCGATCGCGCCCTTCGCCGTCGAGATCTTCGCGCGGCCGCCATCGGCAAGGTTGCGCGACGTGGCGTCGTCGGGGTGGATCATCAGCGTGCAGCGCGGCGGGCCCTTCACGAGCCGCTCGCTGTTGTGCATCCACGAGTTGTTGCTGCGCAGATGACGCCGGCCGATCAGGATGAGGTCATTGGCTCGGCTGCCGGCCATTGGCGTCGGCGCCGCGAGCTGCTCGAGCCGATCGAGATCATTCAGATACGGCATCGGCGCGAGGTCGACTTTCTTGTCCTTCGTCGCGAGCCGCTTCGGGAGGCGCGGCTCGAGCGGACCGAGGTCGAGCCCGTGTGGCGCCTTGCGCAGCTTCGCGAGTGACAGCCGATGCGGCCCCGTGCGCAGCGCGAGATCGATGATCGGCTCAGGTCCGAGCTTGCCAAGCAGACGCTGCACGAGCCAGGAGGCCGGACCGAGAAAGCGCGGCGTTCCGAGGCGCGTCCACAGTGCCAGGCAGATCTCCCAGTCATGACGCGTGTCGGCCGCGCGCTCGAACAGCGCCGGCGAATACTTCGCGACGTTGCGCACGGCGAATGCGTTGAGCGCCGCGTCGTAGTGCGAGCGCTCGAGCGGCGACGTCGGCGGGAGGATGACGTGCGCGAGGCGCGTGGTCTCGTTGATGTACGGATCGATCGAGACCATGAAGTCGAGGTTCGCGAAGGCCTTCTCGAGGCGCGGACCGCCGGGTGCCGACAGCACCGGATTGCCCGCGCTCGTGATCAGCGCGCGCACCTGGCCGTCGCCGGGCGTCTCGATCTCCTCGGCGAGCACGCTGACCGGCAGCTCGCCGCCGAACTCCGGCTTCTGCGAGACGCGGCTGCGATATCGATCGAAGCCGCCGTCGAAGCCGAGCATCGCGGCGAGCGGCAGCGGATCGACCGCGGGCGTCGTGAACATGAGGCCGCCGACCTCGTCGAGGTGACCGGTCAGCGCGTTGATCGCGTAGCAGAGCCACGCGGAGAGCCCGCCGAACACCTGCGTGCACACGCCGATGCGGCCGTAGAGGACGGCGCGCTTCGTCGTCGCGAGCGCGCGTGCGAGCTCGCGAATGTCCGTAGCCGACACGCCGGTGATCGCGGCGGCGCGCTCCGGCGTCCACTGGATCGAGACGCGGCGCACCTCGTCGAGCCCGTTCGCTTGCAGGCGGCCGAGCTGCGCGAGGTTCTCGACGAACAGCACGTTGATCATCGCGAGCAAGAGCGCGGCGTCGGTGCCCGGCCGGATAAAGAGGTGCTGGTCGGCCTTCTCCGCCGTCTCGGTGCGCCGCGGATCGAGCACGACGACGCGGCCGCCGCGATCGCGGATCGCCTTGAGCCTCGACTTCACGTCGGGCGCGGTCATGATCGACCCGTTCGACGCGAGCGGATTCGCGCCGAGGCAGATGAACAGGTCGCATCGGTCGATGTCGGGCACCGGCATCAGCAGCTGGTTGCCGAACATCAGCAGCGCCGCGAGCATGTGCGGCAGTTGATCGAGCGACGTCGCGGAGTACGCGCTCTTCGTGCCGAGCGTACGGAGGAGCAGCTGCCCGTAGGTCAGGAGCCCGAGGTTGTGCGCGGTCGGATTGCCTTGATAGACGGCGATCGCATCCTTGCCGTACTTCGCACGCACCTCGCCGAGCTTCGACGCGACGAGATCGAACGCCTCGTCCCAACCGACTTCGCGCCAGCTCTCGCCATCGCGCACGACGGGCCGCTTCAAGCGATCCGGATCGTCGTGCAGGTCGGCGAGCGCGGTGCCCTTCGGGCAGATGTAGCCGCGGCTGAACGGGTCGTCGTCGTCGCCGCGCACGGAGATGACGCGATCGCCTTCGACGGTGACGGCGACACCACACGTCGCTTCGCACAGCGGACAAGACCGATAGTGCGTCGTCTGCATTGTGGCGACCATGGCATACTGCGGTTCCGCGTGGGGACCGAACCGCTGAGCGTCAAGCAGCTTCTCGAGCTGCATCCATTCCCCGCGCAGTGGGCGAACGAGAAGCGCATCGAGCGGTTGTGGACCTTCGATCTGCCGGGCACGCCCGAAGATCTCTGGCCGTGGATCGCAGACACCTCGCGCATGAACCGCGCGCTCGGCACCGCCGAGATGATGTTCGAGGAGCGCGACGGCAAACGCTTCGGTAGCTCGAAGCCCGGCGGCGTGCGCCACGAGTGGATCGAAGTCCCGTGGAACTGGGTCGCGAACCAGTGGCTCACGTGCACGCGCATCTACGAGCGCGGCTTCATGAAGGTGATGTTCGCGATCCATCGGCTCGAGCCGATCGAGACCGGCACGCGCGTCTACCTCTACTTCGGCGCCATCGCGCGCAACACGCTCGGCAGCGCGGCGCTGCGGCTCGGCTTTCCGTCGATCGAGAAGGCGTATCGCCGCGTGTTGCCCGCGCTCGCGCAGCAGCTCCATCACCTGCGTCCCGACGTGATGCAGCTCCCTCCGCCGCAGCTCACCGACTCCGCGGAGCAGCGTCTACGCGCCGCGCATGCGCAGCTCGTCGAGCGCGGTCTGTCGCGCGTTGCCGTCGACACGCTGATCAAGTACATCCGAACCGGCGACGACGCGGATCTGCATCGCATCCAGGTGCGCGAGCGCGCGCGCGTGTGGAACCTCCCCGAGGACGACGTGCTGCGCGTCGCGCTGCATGCAACGCGACAAGGCCTGCTCGCGCTGTCGTGGGACACCGTGTGCCCGCACTGCCGCGGCGTGCGCGACGAACATCCAATGCTGTGCTCGCTAAAAGCGATGTCGCACTGCGGTGCGTGCCAGGTCGACTTCACCACCGACTCGCAAGAATCGGTCGAGGTGACGTTCCGCGTGCACCCGTCGATTCGCGACGTGCCCGATCAGGTCTATTGCAGCGCGGAGCCGGCGAAGAAGGATCACATCCGCGTGCAGTGGGCCGTCCCACCAGGCGGCAACGTCGAGCTGATGCCGAACCTCAAGCCCGGTCGCTACACGGTGTGGCGCGATCGCGTAGGCGGTTGGTTCCTCGATGTCGACCAGACCGGCGACCACACCGTGCCCTGGGCGCCGCACCCGAAAGACACCGTCATCAAGGCCGCGCCCGACGCGAAGCTCGCGCTCACGAACGACGATACCCAGGAGCACATGTTCACCGTGCAGGAGGCGAAGTGGAGCGATCACGCGCTGCGTGCCGCGCACTTGCTCTCGTTTCAGGACTTCCGCGATCTGTTCTCCGAGGAATACATCGGCGCGGACGTGCGGCTGGGCGTCGGCGAGCAGACGCTGCTCTTCACCGACGTCGTCGGCTCGACGGCGTTCTACGCATCGCGCGGTGATCCGGCGGCGTTCGTCGAGATCAAGAAGCACTTCGACGAGGTGTTCGCGCTCGTGGCGAAGAACCGCGGCGCGGTCGTGAAGACGATCGGCGATGCAGTGATGGCGACGTTCGTCGATCCCGTCGATGCAGTGCGCGCGTCGCACCAGATCCACGCCACGTTTCACCCGAAGCGCACCGATACGCCGATCCGCGTGCGCATCTCGCTCAACACCGGGCCGTGCATCGCGGTGCGCCTCAACGCGAACGCCGACTTCTTCGGCGGCACGGTCAATGTCGCCGCGAAGCTGCAGGCGTTGGCCGAGGGCTATCAGATCGCGATGAGCGACGTGACGTACAACGCGCCCGGCGTCGCGGACCTCCTGCGCGAGGCGAACGCGCAGGTCGAGACGCTCGAGTACACGTCGAAGGCGCTTTCCGCGCCGGTCGGCGTGCGGCGCTGGACGGTCTATCGCGAATAGCGATGGTTCGTGTCAGGCTCCAGGCGTGAAGACCTTCGTCGTCTGTGCGTTCTTGCTGTTCGCGTGCAGTAAAGCGGAAGCGCCGGATCGCTGGGCCGACGTCGAGAAGCTCGCGGCGCCGACGGTGGCCTCGGCCGACGGCGTGCTGCTGACGAAGGCGCTCGACCGCGTCACCGGCGACGACGTCCCCGAGCTGGCGCTCGAGGATGCGATCGCGTGGCGCAAGGCGAGCGGCGGCCTGCCCTGGCGCGGCGGCCGCACGATGGAGGATCCGCGCCCGCTGCATACGATGCGACTCGGGAACGCGCTGCTCGAACGGCGCGGCGATGACCCCGAAGCCGTCTTGACCGTGCTCTACCTCGCACAGCGCCTGCGCGCCGAGGCGCCCGCGCTGATCGACGTCACGATCGGCTTCACGCTCGCCGGGAAAGCAACGACCAAGCCGTGGAGAGCGGAGTACGCGCCGTTCGCGCCGACGCACGCCGAGGTCCTGCGCGCGATACCCGCCGACGCCGTGCACTTCAACAAGGACATGCCGAAGGACGACCAGACGATCGGCAAGACCATCCGCGCCGGGTACACCGCGATGCTCGTCGGTGCACCGCGCGAGCGCGCCGCTTACGTGAAGCACATCGAGGCCGAGACGGCGAAGGCGCAGAAGTCCGACGTGATGAAGCTCGTGATCGCGCCGAAGGTGTCGAAGCTCGCCGACGAGATGTTCGAAGCGATCGAGGTCTACAAGAAGTGGTCTCACTCCATGTAGAGGCGCGGCGCGTCGCCGCAGCGCGTGTGCATCGTCCATGAATTCGGCGGCTCGTCGATCACGACGCGCGGGTCGCGCTGCATGCAGATCGGATCGTCCTTCCTGCAGCGCGGATCGCGGTGGTGCGAGAGCACGGCGACGCTGGCGCCGGTGATCACGCCGTCGGCGTAGCAGACCTCCCAGCGTGTCCACGAGTCGTCGAACGTCGAGGTGCACCAGCTCGCACCGTTCGCGTGCGTGACGTGCGCGATCTCGTAGTCGTCGTTCTGCCAGGCGTCCCACACGCGCGGCGCCGGGCGATCGGGATATTCGGGGCCGTCCTTGCGCAGCACCTCGAGGACGGCGCGCGAAAACACTTGCTCCTGCTGCCAGCCGAACGTCGGCAACAGCGGGCGATCTCGATCGCGTCCGAAGCCGAGCCAATACGTCCCGCTCCCAGGATCGCTGATGTGCCAGCCCTCGAGCATCGGGCGCGCGATCGGATCGGTCGTCTCGCGAACGCGGTCGCAGACGACGCGTGCGGCGGGAAAGCTGTCGACGGTCTGCGTCTTATCGACGTGGCACGTGAGGTCGCCGACGCGCGTCGTCTCGACGAACGGCATCGAGGACCAGCACGGCAGGCGAAACTGCGTTCGCGGTGCGAAGAGCTCCGGGGCGCGCGCCCATGGCGCGGCATCGGCCGCACTGCATGCAGCGAGCCCCAGCAGCAGCAAAGCTCTCATCACTTCGTACTAACCGCGCCGCCAGTGGAGCGCCCGACACTTTTGCAGTACACCGCGAACGTGCACGATCCTGCGTTTCTCGACCGCGACATCGCTCGGCTCTCGAACGCGCTGTGGTCCGCGGTGATGACGCTCGGCGGGCGCGCGGCGCTCGAGCTCTGCCGCACGCTCGGTCTGCAAGCGACGCAGCTGCGCGAAGGCAAGGTCTCGCGTGCGGCGTTTCGCGAGCGCGTCGAGGCGTTGTCGAACGAAGCGCTCGAGGACGTCGCGCGGCCGTACGCGCTGTGGTGCCACCTCGCGAACACCGCCGAGGAGCGGCAGCGTCTGCGCACGCTGCGTACGCGCGGCGATCATCAGCCGGATGGCCTGGCCGCCGCGATCGATGGCTTGATCGACAGCGGCGCGACCGAGGACGACATGCGCGCGTGGTTCGATCGCGCGCTCGTGATGCCGGTGATCACCGCGCACCCGACGGAGGCGCGCCGGCGCTCCTCACTCGATCACCTCGCACGCTTGCACGCGCTGCTCGACGACGTCGAGACCGCGGGCCGCACGCGCAGCGAGGCGGCGGTCGCGGCCGAAGTCCTCGCGCTGCAGGCGACCGAGGACTCGCGCGCGCGCCGGCCCACGCCGCTCGACGAGGTCGAGAACGCGCTCGACGTGTTCCGCCGCTCGCTGCTCGACGTCACGCCGCGGATCTATCGGACGATCGAGGACCGCATCCGCTCGCGGTTCGGCGCCACGTGGCGCGTGCCGCCGTTCTTTCGCTGGGGCACGTGGGTCGGTGGCGATCGCGACGGCAATCCGAACGTGACGGCGCAGATCACGCGCGCGACGCTCGCGCGGCATCGCACGCTGGTCTTGAACCGCTACCTCGACGACGTCGTTGTCCTCGGTCGCTCGCTCTCGGTCTCGGAGCTGCGCGCGCGCGGGCCGGTCGAGGAGCTGCGCACATCGCTCGCGCGCGATCGCGATCGCCTGCCGGAAGTGGCCGCGCGCGCCCGCCCGCGAACCGTACACGAGCCGTGGCGCGAGAAGCTGTGGTACGTGCAGGCGCGCCTGCGCGCGACCGTCGACCATCGCGACGAGGCGTACGTCGACGCGGACGAGTACATCGACGATCTCGACCTGCTCGATCGCGGCCTGCGCTCGGCGGGTTTCTCGGCGATCGCGGATCAGGATCTACACGATGCGATCCGGCGCGCCGAAGTGTTCGGCTTTCATCTCGCGTCGCTCGATCTCCGCCAGCACTCGAACGTGCACGACAAGGTCGTCGATGAAGTCCTCGCACGCGGTGGCAAGCCGGGCTACCTGACCCTCGACGAAGCGGGCCGCCGGCGCGTCCTCGGCGAGGCGCTCTCGCAGCCGATCACGCCGCTGCGCGATCCGTGGGATTGCTCGCCCGATGCGCAGGAAGCACTCGCGAGCTTCGAGGTCGCGGGCCGCGCGCGTCGCGAGCTCGGGCCGCACGCGTGCGAGCGCTACGTCATCTCGTTCACGCGCGAGGTCTCCGACCTGATGGAGGTCGCATTCCTCGCGCGCGCCGCGGGGCTCGCGCCGGGAGAGCTGCGCCCCGTGCCGCTGCTCGAACAGCTCGAGGATCTCGAGCGCGCCGGCACGATCGCGAACGACCTGCTCTCCGAACCCACGATCCGCATGGAGATCGGCAACGAGCTCGAAGTGATGATCGGCTACTCGGACTCGGGCAAGCAGGTCGGCTTCGTCGCATCGGCGGTCGCGCTCCGCCGCGCGCAGCTCGAGCTCGTCGATGTCGCGGCCAAACACGACGTCCTCTTGACGCTGTTCCACGGCCGCGGCGGCGCACTCGGCCGCGGTGGCGGTCCCGCGAGTGAAGCGATCCGCGCGCAACCCGCCTCCGCGGTGCGCGGTCGCCTGCGCGTCACGGAGCAAGGCGAGACGGTGACGGCGCGCTACGCAAATCCCGAGATCGCCGAGCGCGATCTCGAGCTCGCGCTCGGTGCGGTCTTCGCGGCGGCGACCTCGGAGCGCGCGGGCACGCAGACGATGCCGCGCGTCGACTCCGATACGAAGTCCGACGAGGTGCTGTTCGACCGCGCCGCGGATGCCGCTCGACGCACGTATCTCGCGCTCACCGCCGACGAAGATCGCCTCGTGCGGTACGCGATCGCGGCCACACCGATCGAGGACGTCGCCCACCTGCCGCTCGGCTCGCGACCCGCCTCGCGCAAATCCGGCATCTCGCTCGACTCGCTGCGCGCGATCCCGTGGGTGTTCTCGTGGACGCAGAGCCGGCACGGCATCCCGGGCTGGTTCGGCGTCGGCACGGCGGTCGAGGTCCTCGCGACCGAGCTCGGCACCGACGGGCTGCGCGCGTTCATCGATCGCTCACGCTTCCTACGCCGCTTGATCGACAACGCCGAGCTGTCCCTGGTGCGCTCCGACATCGACGTCGCGCGCGAGTACGCCCGCCTCGCCGACCCCGACGCGCAGACGCTGTTCGACCTGATCGCCGACGAGCACGCGCGAACGGTGAAGGCGATCCGCGACATCGTCGGGCACGAGACCGCGATCTCGACGCGTCCGTACCTCGCGGCCTCGGTCGCGCGCCGCAACGCGTACCTCGACATCCTCTCGCACGTGCAGATCGAAGCGCAGAAGCGGCGCCGCGCCGGCGACGCGGACACCGATCGGCTGACACGCATCGTGTTCACGACGATCAACGGCATCGCCGCCGGGTTGCAGACCGCCGGCTAGCAGGTGCTGTGGATGAGGGCGCCGACGTTCTCGTTCATGCTCGCGAGCTCGTTGTAGCGCGCGATCGCGAGGCCGGATTCGAGCACCTCGTACGTGATGTTGCGCTCGGCGAGCCAGTCGAGCGTCGCCTGCGGGACTTGCAACACGAGCTCGAAGCCGCGCGACAGGATCACGATCGTGCTGCCGAGGTGCACGAGCTCCGCGACGTCCGCGATCTGGATCCCGGGTACGTGGTGCGTGTCGCTCGCGCGCCAGTCCCACTCCGCGGCGCCGTCGGGTGACAGCTTCGCGTCGCGAAACGTCTCCTTGTCGACCTCGATCTGTCCCCAGCGAGAAGCGGTGACGAGTGGGCTGACGGTCCCGCTCATCGGCAATGGAATCCGACGTAGAGCGCGTCGTTGCCGTCCACGTCGCCATCGGGCGAGAGGCCGAACATCGCGACCGTGGCCTCGCCGAGCGTGAACGTCGTGCAGGTGTTGTCGATGCCGATGCCGTTCGCGCACGTGCCGACCTTCGCGGTGCCCCACTTCGTCGGCGGCGTCGTGCAGCCGTTGCAGTTGTCGGCCCAGCCGAAGAACAGCGAGCAGCGCTCCGCGAAGTAGTTCGTGATCGCGGGCGCGGGGCTCTCGCACAGGAACGAGCCGTCGGTCGCGGTCCCGACGACGAACTGACCCGCCGGGCACATCGTCATCGACGACGACATCGCGGATGGCGCCGCGCCGCAACGCAGGCCGGCGTGCAGCTTGTCGTTGCCGTCGACGTCACCGTCGGGGTTGAGACCGAACAGGTTGACTGATTGATCGACGAGCATCGCCTCGCTGCACGTATTGTCCCCGCCCTGGCCGTTCATGCAGCCGGCGTCGCCGGCCTTTCCCCACTTCGCGGGCGTCGTCACGCAGCCGTCGCAGTTGTCCTGCCATCCGAGGTAGAGCGAGCACTGCTCCTTCACGTACGCGGCGACGACGCTCGCGATCGGCGCGCATCGCGTGCTGGCGCCGTTCGTGCCGACCACGAACTCGCCGGCCGGACACGGCGCGATCGCGCCACTCGATGCCGGCGGTGTGGTGCAGTGCAGACTGCCGTACAGCTTGTCGTTGCCGTCGACGTCTCCGTCGGGGTCGACCGCGAACAGGCGGACCTGCGTGCCGCCGAGCGTCTGTGTCGTGCACGTGTTGCCGGCACCGAGACCGCTCGTGCACCGGTCGCCACCGACGAAGCCCCACTTCGCCGGGTCGGTCGTGCAGCCGTCGCAGCCGTCGCGCCAGCCCAGATACACGCTGCAGTTGTCGTCGACGGCCTTGCCGGTGGCGGCCGCGATCGGCGTGCACGTGACCTGCCCGTTGGTGGCGATCGCGGTCGCGAGCTCGCCGGTACCGCAGCGATCGGCGAGCCGGCCGTCCGGGTTCTGCGTGTCCGAGCTGTCCGCCGGCACCGCCTCGCCGGCATTCGCGCATGCGGCAAGCAGCAACAGCAAACAGCGCGACGACCCCACCCTTCGAGCGTAATCGATCGAAATGGGCTCCGAGTCCCTTTATTGCGCAACTTGTGCATTTAAGGGGCTCGGAGCCCCTTTCATGCACGACGCTGCCGTTCAGTGCGTGAGGACGCGCTCGCCGATCCAGGCACTCGTCCGCGCGATGTCGTCGATCATCGCCTCGAGCTCTTCGAGCGGGGATTCGTCACAGTGGTCGTTCGTGACCGTGTGCTTCTCCGTCCGGTTCGCCCGGACCGTGATGATGGCCGACGACGTGTCGCTGCAGATCGTGATGTTTTTCGAGAGCGAGCACGAGGTCGAGTTGCCCGTGCGCACGCACTCGGGCTGCGGGTCGGCGAGGTCTCCACGCGCGTCGCGCTTCCAGAACTGCACGGTGTCGAGCATGCGGCGGATCTCGGCGATCCGTTTCGGCGGGACGGTCGCGCGACGCTCGCCGATCGCGACGACGTACTGCTCGCCGTGCCAGCGCACGCGGCCGTCGCCATCGATCGAGACCTTGTAGATCGGGCACGTGCCGAAGCAGGCCGTGCGCTCCATCGTGATCTCGAACGCGCTCGGGACGGTCGGCTCGTCGGTCTGGTTCGTCGCCGGCGCCGTCGTCGATGCGGAGCCCGTCCAGCAGCCGGCGAGCAGCAGCAGGGCGCAGCGCATCCTACGGAACGAGCTCTTGCAGGAATGCCATGCCGTCCGCGCGCTGCGTGATGAGGCCGACGGTCAGCTTCGCGATCGCGCGCGCCATCGGCGGCCCATCCTTCGAGACCTTCGTCAGCGTGGCTTCCGAGGCTGCGCGGCCCGCATCCGTCTTCGAGAGCGTGACGAATGCAGCCGCGACGACGATGCGCCGCATCGACTGCGTCTCGCAATCGCGCAGGATGCCGGCGAGCTTCTCGGGCTCGTTCGTCTTCGCGTACGCGGCCGCGAGCGCGGGCAGCATCGCGACGCGCACGTCGTGCGACGGATCGCCGAGCAGCGGCTCGAGCAGCTGCACCGTCAGCGCCGCATCGCGATCGACGAGCCCGATCGCAGCGGCGGCCGCCTGCGCGCGCTCGCGCTCCGCACGTGATGCGAGCGAGCGCTTGAGGCGCTGTACGACCTCTTCCTTTTGCGAGACCCGCGCGATCGTCGTCAGCGCGAGCTGCGAGAGCTCGGGGTTCGGATCTCGCACCGCGAGCGCGAGCGTGCGGTTGAGCACCGCGGGCTCGAGCTTGTCCTTCTGCGCGGCGAGTCGCTCGAGCGCAGCCTTGCGCACCGTCGGATCGGAGTCGGCGAGTGCGGCCGAGAGCGTCTGCCCCGCGCGCATGCCCGACGCGAGCGCCGCATCGACCGCCTCGACGCGTACGATCGGCGACGCATCCGCGACGGCGATGCCGATCAAGTCAGCCGCCCCGATCTGGCGCGCCGTGCGGAGGAGCTGGAGCTTCTCGGCTTCGTCGGCGCGCTCGAACATCTTCGCCATCGTGGCCTGCGCCGCCTTCGGCGCGTCTGCACCGAGCCCGCTGATCGCGCGCACGGCGATCACGCGGACGTCGCGGTCCGGATCATCGAGGAGCTGCACGAGTGCGGCCGCGATGTTGTCGGTGACCTTGCCGCCCTTCGCCGCGGCGAGCGCGAGGACGCGCGCGGCATCGGCGCGAATCTCGCCGTTCGGATCGCGCACGAGCTTCGCCGCGATCACGACGCCGTTCTTCGCCGGATCGGGTCCGTCCGCGACGCACGCCATCACGAGGCGGCGAACGTCTTGCGACGGATCCTCCGTCGAGCCCGCGAGCAGGCCGCGCGCATTCGCGTTGCCCGCGAGCGACGCGTTGCACAGGCCCTCGACGCCAATCGGGTGCAACGACGGGTCCTCCGTCGTGCGCGCCGCGAACTTGAGATATTCGAGCACCGCGCCGGGCTTCTTCTTCGCCAGCTCGGCGTAGACCTTCGCTGCTTCGCGCCGCGGCCGGCCCTTCTCTTTCCACAGCTGCGCGATGCCGCTGATCGCGACGCCGACGTTCGCGCTGACCGCGCTGTTCGCGAGGCCGCGCGCGGCGCCGATGCGCACGACGTAGTTCTCGTTCTTCGCCATCTTGACGAGGCGCTCTTGATACATGCGCCCCGCCTTGCCCGCGGCTTCTGCCGCAGCGGCGCGGATGTCGTTGTCGTCATCCTTGATCATCTTGTCGAGCGCCATCGCCGCGGCGGCCGCGTTCGTCGGCGCGACTTCGCCCCACGCGAGCGCGGCGGCAACGCGCAACGGCTTGTCGAGCTTCGTATCCTCGAGCATCGTCGCGAGATCACCGCCCGCACGTACGGGGTCGGCCTTGGCGTACAGCGGCAGCGCGGCCGCACGCACCGCGGTCGACTTCGAAGCAAACGCCGCGCGCGTCGCGTCGACGAGCGTCGGGATCTTCGGAAGCGGATCGAGATCGCGGACCATCTCGATCGCGAACACGCGCGCATCGTGTGGCGCCTTGTCCTGCGCGATCAGCGTCGTGAGCGCGGTCGCGGTCACCGTCGCGTCCTTGACCATCGCGCCGCGCAGCTGCGCCTTCGCGCGATCGCGCAGCGCCGCCGGTGCTTCTGCGTCGGAGAGTGCGAGCACCGCCGCGTTGGCGACGGACGCGACCGATTCTTCCTCGGTCGCTGCCGCCGAAACCTCGACGAGCAATTCGCGGCGCGCTGCCGCATCTGGATTGCGGCCGAGCGCGGCATCGAACAGCGTGCGACCGCGTTCGCCGAGCGGGCGCACCGAGGAGATCGCGATACGACGGAGCTCCGGGTCCGGCGAGATCAACGCCTGCGTCAGCGTCTCGGCGTAGACGTCCTGGCGCCGCTGCGCCGCAGCACCCGCCGCCGCGACGGCCGCACGCTGCACCGCGGGTGACGAGCCCGTGCCGAGCGCCGCTTCGATCATCGCGACCTCGGCCGGCGTCCCGCGCGCGATCGGCCGCAGCGCGGAGAGCAGCTCCGCGAGATCCTCGGGATCCTTCGCCGCCTTCTTGAGCGGCTCGAGCGCGGCGTCGTTGCCGTTCGCGTAATCGACGAGGCCGGCGAGCTGCGGCGCCATCAGCGTGCGCCACCTGACCGCCCAGTCGTCCTTGCCATCGCCGAGATCGTGGCCGCCGATCTTCTTCCACTGCTCGGGCGCGACCATCGCGCGCGTGAGGCCCGTGTCGGCGACCTCCTCGCCCCAGCCGCCGGGCAGCCAGAAGAAGCTCGACAGCCCCGCACGCCCGCTTCGCACGACGATGTGATCGCCGCCGGCGCGCGGCGTGAGGTCGAAGTACACGCGCCCCTTCAGCGAGATCCAGATGATGATGATGACGACGAGCGGCACCGCCGCGATGCCGGCGATGATCGTCAGGTAGTAGCGCTTCGAGCGCGCGATGACGTCGATCTCCGCGGCCGACGCCGGCGCGATGCCCTCGTGCCGCAGCGCGATCAGCTCGCTGATCTTGAGGCGCGAGCGATTGCGCGTCTTCGAGCCGAGCAGATCGAACGCGCGCCGCGCAGCTGCGCGTGCCGGCGCGGTGAGCTCGCGCACGCGATGCGTGAGCACCTCGTGGCGCAGCATCCAGGTCATGCCGCTCTGGTCGCCGCGCGTGATCACGCCGCGCTGCTCGAGCACGCTAAGCGCGTGCTGCGCGTACGTCGCGTCGAGGTTGATCCGGCGGATGATCTGCTCGACCGGATGCGGACGCGGCGGACCATCCGCGAGCTCCGAGAGCAGACGCAGCGCCGAACGCTCGTTGCCCGTCGCGCGGCACGCTTCCATCAGCCACGCTTCCTCGAGCTCCGACGGACCGCCGAGCTTCTGCAGCGCGGGCGCCGACGAGATGCGCAGGTCGCGCATCGCGATCCCGGCGAGCTGTAGATCCGCCGGCAGCACCGGCCCACCGCCGCCGATTCCCGTCACGATCGCCTCGGCGAGCGCGGGATCCGCGGCCACGCCCGAGAACGAGAGGATGCGATCGAAGATCGTGCTCGCCTCTTTCGGCTGGAGGCGCGTCAGCTCGTAGCGCGTCGACGGTGGAAACAGCGAGCCCGTGCGGCGCTCGATGTTGCCGAGGACGTGCAGACGCTCGCTCGCACAGACGAACAAGAAGCGCGCCTTGCCCGCGGAGCGGCTGATCACGCGCGTGAATAGATCCGAGATCTCCATCGTCGCGCGCTCGTCCATGCAGAGCATGTCGACGTCGTCGACGATGAACACGAACTGCTGGCCCGCGACCGCGTTTGCGACGGCGCGGGTGATGAACTGCGTCGGGTTCTCGCCGGCGTTCTGCTCGATGCCAAACGCCGAGAGCCCGGCCGCGAAGCTCGCGCCCGGCTGCGACAGGTCCTCGCACGCGAGCGCCACGATGCCGTGGTCGCGCAGGTACGGGATCAAGCCGGCGCGGACGAGTGAGGTCTTGCCGACCCCGGGCTCGCCGAACAAGAGTCCCGCACGAAACCCGTCTTGCGTGACGAGCTTCGCGAGCGCATCGCGCTCGTTCTCATGCCCCTGCCAGACATCGCGTTCCGCCTCGCCGTAGGGATCGAGGCCCCGCAATGGCGACACCGTTCCCGGGTAGGTCGCGACCACGGCCAAACGATACACCAGGTCCTCGCCCGAACACCCATTTGAGCGATGGAACCTCGTCGGCTGAAGTGCCATCGTACTTGCGTATGGCTCGCCAGCTGGCTCGGGTGTCGGGCGCCGTCTGCGTTCTCGGGATCGTATTCGGCCTTGCACACCACGCGTGGTCCGGGCCGGGCGCGCAGACGAAGATCACCGTGTGGGGCGCCGCGCCGACGAGCGCGGCGTTCGGCGGCATGACATACGGCGGCTTCGTTCCGCTCGCCGGCGCGATGATCACGGAGCAGCGCGAGGTCGATGTCGCCGCGAATGGCGAGGTCCGCTTGACCGGCATCGCGTCGACGATCGAGCCCGCGTCCGTGCAGCTACGCGATCTGACCGAGCCCGGCGTCACGATCACCGAGCAGCGCTACGTGCCGGGCGTGACGTCACCACTCGAGATGTTGACGCGCCGGATCGGCGAGACCGTCACCGTCGTCACGACCAAGGGTGATGTCGTCGGCGTGTTGCGCGCCGTCGACGAACAATCGCTCGTCGTCGAGATCGGAACCGGCGATCAGCGCCGGCTCTCGATCATGCGGCGCGATGGCTACGTGCTCGACGTGCGCACGCCGAGCGGGAGCTCCGACAAGCCGAGCCTCGTGTGGCGCATCGCCACGAAGAAGCCGGGCAAGCACACCGTCGAGCTCACGTATCGCGCGGATGGCATCACGTGGAACGCCGACTATCTCGGCGTCCTCGACGACGCGGGCAAGGCCCTCGACTTCGCTGCATGGGCCACGATCCGCAACAACACCGGCGCGACGTTCGAACGCGCGGAGGTCACGCTCGTCAGCGGCGGCGGTGCGCTGTCGACCGCGACCGCGACGGCCGCGCTGCGCGCGCCACCCACGCCGCTGCGCTTCGCGATGCAATCGCCGATCAAGCTCGCGGCCGGCGACGCGGTGCAAGTCGAGCTCACGCCGTCGCGCAAGGCTGCGAAGGTGCGGCCCGTGATCACGTACGAGGCGACGACCGATCTCTCGCCGAGCCATCAAGAAGAAGTGAATCAGGACTGCACGTACAACAACGGCGTCGGCATGGGGATCGGTCGCTCCGAGGTCGCGATCGAGCTCGATCTGCCGGCGAGCACCACGCTGCCCGATGGCCGCGTGCGGTTGTTCCGGCGCAAGGGCGAGCAGCTCGAGGTGCTCAGCGAGGACACGCTGCGCTCGATGGCCGGCGTCGCGCGCATCAAGCTGACCGCCGACACCGAGATCACCGGCGAGCGCAAAGCGGTGACGTGCAACGTCGACGAGCGCGCACACACGATCGTCGAGAAGATCGAGGTGCGCGTCGAGAACAAGGGCAAGCAAGCCACCGACGTGGTGATCCGCGAGTTCGCGTGGCGCTGGCCCGTGTGGAAGATCGAGAGCGAGGACAAGAAGAGCGTCCGCGCCGGGCCGCAAACGCTCGAGTACCGCGTGAAGGTGCCGCCGAAGGGCAAAGAGACCGTCACGTACACGCTCCTCTATACGTGGTGAGAGTCGTTCTCCTCGTCGCGCTGATCGCGTGTGGCCCCAAACCGCACTCGGATGGCCCGTCGAATTCAGCACCCCCAAGCGGTGAGGTCGTGCTGTATCGAGATCACGCGCTGGTGCGGCAGCGCGTCGAATTCGAGGTGCCGCCCGCCGGCTACGCGACGGTGCGCGTGAAGATCGCCGCCGGCGTGAGCGCCGACGACATCGTCGTCGTCGAGCGCGATCGCTTCACGATCCGCGAGCTGCACGTGCCGGGCGATCCGCCCCCGAAGGCGAAGCCCAAGCCGCCCGAAGAGGAGGCCGAGGAGCTCGTCGATGGAGAGGTCGAGGAAACGCCCGAGCCACCGGCGACGGTGAAAGAGGTCGAGCTCGTGATCGGCGCCGCGCGCGCGGGCCGGTTCGCGATCCACCTCGCCTACGTCACCGAGCGCCTGACCTGGGAAGCCGCCTACACGATGACGACGACGCGCACGCGCGATCACGTGGTCATCCGCGGCGCGCTCGCGATCCGCAACGCGATGGGCATCGCGATGCCGAACGTCATGGTGCGCGTGATCGACGCAGAGCTCGGCCCCTCGATCCGCCGCGCGGCCGAGCTGCTCACGAGCACGTACGGCGGCTCGGAGCCGCCGACCACGCCGGCCGCGAGCCCGCGCGATGTCGGCCGCGTCGATCTCGTCGACGGCGAGACGCGTGTCGAGCTGTTGCCCGACTCGCGCCCGCGCCCGATGCGCTCGGTGCTCGTCTACGATCCGATCGGCACCGACCTCGATCGCGCGAGCGCGTCGCCGGTGCGCGACATCGCCCTCGGCGCCGGCGTCGCCTCGACGCGCATCACCGAGAGCTTCGAGGTCTCGCGCGACGTCAAGGCCGCGCTTGGTCTGCCGGGCGGTCCGGTGCGCCTGCTCGAGCGCAAGCTCGACGGCACGCTCGCCGTGCTCGGCGAGGCCCGCCTGTTCGATGCGTCGACCCGCGTCGCCGAGGTCGACACCGTCGCCGTCGGCACCGCCGAGGGCGTGAGCGGCCACCGCGAGCGCCGCGAGTACACCTACGACGAGCAGCACAAGCGGCTCGTCGAGGACTTCGTGATCTCGGTCGACAACACGCGCGGGGGGCCGGTCGAGGTCGTGGTCCGCGAGCACCTGTATCGTGGACAGAACTGGACGTTGGCCTACCGCTCGGCGCCGGTTGCGGCTAAAGAAGGTCCCCAACAGATCTCGATGCGCATGATCGTGCCGGCCAAAGGCCAAGCAAAGCTGCTCTACGTCGTGGTGTACACGTGGCCGTGATCGCCGCCGTCGACGCGTTGTCGATCCACTACGGCAAGCGCGCCGCCGTCGACGGCATGTCGTTCGAGCTGCACGGCGGCGAGATCGCACTCCTCCTCGGACCGAACGGCGCGGGCAAGTCGACGACCCTCGCCGCGATGGCAGGCGCCGTGCTGCCGAGCGCGGGCACGATCAAGGTCGCCGGCGAAGACCTCGCATCCGCCCCGCGCAGCGCCCGCAAGAAGGTCGGGTTCGCCGATCAACCGCCCGCCCTCTACGAGTTCTTCACGGTCGCGGAGCACGTCGGCTTCGTCGCGCAAGCGCGTGGAGTCGATCAAGCCGCCGCCGACAAGGTCCTCGCCGATCTCGGACTCTCGAAGATCGCGCAGCGCCCGTGCCGCGAGCTGTCGTTCGGCATGCGCCAGCGCGTCGGGCTCGCGGCCGCGCTCGTCGGGCCGATCGAGCTCGCGCTCCTCGACGAGACGCTCAACGGACTCGACCCGCACGCCTCGCGCTCCGCACGCACCACGCTGCGCGCCGTCGCGGATCGCGGCGCGGCGATCCTGATGTCGACGCATCTCTTGGGTGTCGCCGAGCGCATGTGCGACCGCATCTTGCTCATGGACAAGGGCAAGCTCGTCGCCGACAAGCGCGGTGATGATGTCGGCAAGCTCCTCTCGCAGGGCCCGTCTGCCGTCGAGGATTTCTACGTCTCGCTGATCGCCGACGAAGGTCCGACGTGAACTCGCGCGAGCTGATCCGCTGGCAAGGGCTGGCGGAGTCTCGTGCACGATCGTTCCTCACGTCGTCGTTCGTGCTCGCATTGATCGCGGGCGGCGTGATCGCGGGCTGGGTCGCGTGGCGTCAGGACGTCAGCCCGTACGCGGGCTCGAACGCGTGGTTCGCGGTCACGCTCGTCGCGTTCGCGCTCGCGTTCATGCGCGTGCCATTCCACATCTACTGGCGACAGGATGCGTCGCTGCTCGCGCAGCTGCCGATCGAGGGCGCATCGCTGTTCGACGCCGCACTCCTGCGCTGCGTGCGCGCCGCGGCGAGCACGACGATCGCAGTCGCCATCGGCGCCATTCCGATCGCGACGCTCTCGACGGAGCTCTACCTGCGGCACGTCGCGATGGCCGCCGCGCTCGGCACCGCCGCCGCCGGCCTGATCCCGGCCGTTGCGATCTGGGCCGCGCAACTCGTCGCGATCGGCCAGCGCGACGACCGCATCCAGCGCGCACGCGCCGCCGCCGGGATCACGCAAGCCCCCGGCGCACCGTCGACGGCCGCGCTCGGTGCGGTGCCCGGCTTCGCGTCGACGTTCATCTTCGTCGGCGTGATCATGGGCTACCGCTGGCTCACCGCACGCGACAGCGACATCCCCACGCCCATCGTGCTGGCCGCGATCGCGGGCGTCAGCATCGCCGCGCTGCTCGCGACGCGCAGCTCCGCACCGCGGATGATGGGCACGATCTTGCGCGACGTCTCGGCGCTCGATCGCCAGCGCCTCGCGACCCTCGAGATTCGCCCGCCGACCGCGATCGAGCGCGGGCTCGCGAAGCTCGCGGGCAAAGGCGGCGCGCTCGTCTACGCGAAGGACGCGCGGCTGATTCGCCGCCGCTTCCCGATGGCGTTCGCGCTCGGCGCGCTCGCCTTCCTCGTCCTCGGCATCGTCGGTATCGCGAAGCCCGACGATCCGATGCCGTGGCTCACCGCGACGATCGCCGGCGGTGCACTCTATGGCGTCGCGCTCGCGGGTCGCCTTTATCGGCCGCCGATCGAGCTCGCGCGACTGTCACAGGCGCTGCCGATCTCGCACGGCGCGATCACGCGCGCCAAGCTCGTCTGGCTGCTCGGCTGGTGGACGATCTTTCTCGTCGTGCCGGCGCTGTTCGCGGCGTTGCGCCAGCCCGATCCGATGCCCGGCCTCGCGCTCCTTGGCGGCGGCACGCTGCTCGTCTTGGTCGGCGCGTTCGTGCGACGCGTCTAGGCGACGACGCCGAGCGCGCGCGCTCGAGCGGTGCCAGCCTGCGCGATTGAATTGGCGCTTGCTACGGGCGCGCCGCCAGCTGCTCTGTGATCGCGGCGAGGAACTCTTTGTAGCGCATCGGTTTGGCGATGTATCCGTCGCATCCGGCGGCACGGATGCGCTCCTCGTCTCCCTTCATCGCCAGCGATGTGAGCGCGATGACTGGAATCGAGGACGTCGCCGCGTCCTCCTTGAGCAGCTTCGTCGCCGCGAGCCCGTCCATCCCGGGCAGCTGGATATCCATGAGGATCAAGTCGGGCTGCTCTTCGCGCGCCATCGTCAGCCCCGACTCTGCGTCGATCGCGGCGAGCACGGTGTGATCTGCAGACTGCAGCAGGAACGTTGCCAGCGTCATGTTCGCCGGGTTGTCCTCGATGACCAAGACTTTAGCCACGGCGAACCACCGGTCCTCGGCCGAGCATCGCGCGACCGACTTCAGCGAGGAAGCGATCACTATCGAGCTCGACCTTCTCGACGACGGTCGTCTCACCAACCACGAGCTTGGCGCGGACCTCCGCGGTGAGCTGGTGAGCGGTCATGACGAGGATCGGCGTTTTTGTGGTGTCAGGATTGCGGCGGAGCGCCTCGACGACATCGAAGCCGTTGACGTCGGCCATCATCAAATCGAGGACGATCAAATCGGGCAGCTCTGCCGTCGCGATCGCGATCCCCTCGGCGCCCCCATACGCCCGAAGAATTTCGCTCGCCATGCCCTCGAACCTCACCGCGATCAGCTCGACTGCCTTCGGATCGTCGTCGACGACCAGCACCTTGAGGGCACCGCCGTGTGCGACCGGAAACAGCCTCAGGCCGACCAACGAATCGTAGAGCTGCTGGCGCGACATTGGCTTCTCGAGCACGGCCGCCGCGCCGAGGGCGACGCCCTTGTTGCGGTCCGCAACGATCGAGATGATGACGACCGGAATTCGACCCACCTCGGGCATTGTCTTGATCCGCGCGAGGAAGTCCCAGCCATCCATATTGGGAAGCATGATATCGAGCGTGATCAATTGCAGCGGTTGTGTGCTGACGAGCTGCAGCGCGGCCTCGGCGGAGACGGCGTGGAGCACGTTGAACCCGTGAGCTTCGAGCTGCACGCGAATCAGCTCGGCGGACTTCAGGTCATCCTCGACGATCAATGCGGTCGGAGCACCCGGCTGCGTATGGATCGGCGGCGATTTCGGTAACGGCGCCGTGCTCACGATCTCTTCTTCGGATCGGATCGGTAGCCACACCGTGAACCGCGAGCCCGCCCCTACCGTGCTCTCGACGGCAACCGCCCCGCCGTGGAGCTCGGCGAGAAGCTTGACCATGGCGAGGCCAAGACCAGTGCCCTCGAACTTGCGAGCAAGGCTACTGTCGATCTGGCTGAACGGTCGGAACAGTTGCTCGAGCCCTTCGGCAGAAATCCCGATCCCCTCGTCGGCGACGCTGAACTGGAGAAACTCCGCGAAGCTGCTGTCGGCCAACGACAGGGCCCGCCCCGCCGCGAAGCCCGATGATAGCTGACCCACCTCGGCGCGCGGCACGCGAGCCGCGAACAGCGTGACCGTGCCGCCTTCGTTGCTGAAGCGCACGGCATTCGAGAGGAGGTTGTAGACGATCTGCTTCACCTTGCGCGCATCGGCGTGGATCGATCCACCCGCGTCGGCGTCCTCGATCTTGAGCCGGATCCCACGGGCGGCGGCCTTTTCGCGAATGATCGAGAGGCTGTTCGTGAACAGCGACGACACCTGGACCGACTCGAGGTCGAGCAACATCTTGCCCGCCTCGACCTTCGAGAGGTCGAGGATGTCGTTGATGAGCGATAGGAGATGAGTCCCGCTGCTGAAGATGTCGCCGATGAACCGCTGCTGCTGGGCGGTGAGCTCGCCCAACATGCCGTCCTTGAGAACCTCCGAGAACCCGATGATCGCATTGAGCGGCGTGCGCAGCTCGTGGGACATGTTGGCGAGGAACTCGGACTTCATGCGGCTCGCGTCTTCGAGCTCGACGTTCTTTTGCTGCAGGGTCTGCTCGAAGCGCTTGAGCTCGGTCACGTCGCGTGCCGCGGTGAACACGCCCTGCAACCTGCGATTCCGATCGTGAAACGTTGTCGCGTTGTACGAGACGACGGTGAGGTGACCATCTCTCGCTCGCGCGGTCAGCTCGTAGTTCGTGATCTTGCCTTCGCTGAGGACCTGATTGATGCCAGCCTCGGCGCGCGCCGGATCGGTAAAGCAGTCCTTGAACGGCGCCCCGATGAGCTCGTCGCGTGTGCACCCGGTGAGCGCTTCGGTCTGCTTGTTGACGTCCGTGACGATGCCGCGCGCGTCGGTCGTCATGATCGCGTCGATGTTCGACTCGATCAACGAGCGCGTATAGAAGTGGTGATCGCGCAGGCGCTGATCGAGCTTGGCGCGCTCCTCTTCGACTTGCTGCCGCGCGGTGTTGTCCGTACCGATCAGAAGATAACCGATGATCGCTCCCGGCGCGTCGCGCAACGCGGTGACCGAGACCACCGCCGGGAACCGGGTGCCGTCCTTGCGGATGTACGTGAGCTCGTAGATGTCCTCGATGCCGCGTGACGCCTTGAACACGAGCGCCTCGAAGCCTGGGGCGATCGGCGTGCCGAGCTCGAGGCTGAGTGCCTTGGCTCGGCTGATCACTTCCTGTGGATCGGAGATGTCTGCCGGCGTGATCTTGTTCATCACGTCGACGGCGGCGTAACCCAGCATCCGCTCGGCCCCGACGTTGAAGATCTGGATGACGCCCTTGGCATCTGTCGCGATGCTCGAGAAGTTCGCGCTGTTGAAGATCGCGTTCTGCAACGCACCTGCCTTGACGAGCGCTTCCTCTGCTTGCTTGCGCGCCGTGTTGTCGGTGCCGATCAAGAGATAGCCGATGATGGCGTCCTGCGCGTCGCGCAGCGCCGTCACAGACACCACGGCGGGCAACCGCGTCTTGTCCTTGCGGATGTAAGTCAGCTCGTAGATGTCTTCGATCCCGCGCGAGGCTTTGAACACGAGCGCATCGAAGCCCGGCGTGATCGACGTTCCGAGCTCCACGCTGAGTGCCTTGGCGCGCGCGATGAGCTCCAGCGGATCGGAGATGTCCGCAGGCGTGATCCGATTCATCACCTCGTCCGCGCTGAAGCCGAGCATTCGCTCCGCGCCGACGTTGAAGATCTGGATGACGCCCTTGGCGTCTGTCGCGATGCTCGAGAAGTTCGCGCTGTTGAAGATCGCGTTCTGCAACGCGCCTGCTTTGACGAGCGCTTCCTCTGCTTGCTTGCGCGCCGTGTTGTCGGTGCCGATCAAGAGATAGCCGATGATGGCGCCCTGCGCGTCGCGCAGCGCCGTCACAGACACCACGGCGGGCAACCGCGTCTTGTCCTTGCGGATGTAAGTCAGCTCGTAGATGTCTTCGATCCCGCGCGAGGCTTTGAACACGAGCGCATCGAAGCCCGGCGTGATCGACGTTCCGAGCTCCACGCTGAGTGCCTTGGCGCGCGCGATGAGCTCCAGCGGATCGGAGATGTCCGCAGGCGTGATCCGATTCATCACCTCGTCCGCGCTGAAGCCGAGCATTCGTTCCGCGCCGACGTTGAAGATCTGGATGACGCCCTTGGCGTCGGTGGCGATACTAGAGAAGTTCGCGCTGTTGAAGATCGCGCTCTGCAGCGCGCCCGTCGTGAGGAGGGCCTCTGCATCCTGTACGGCGGTCTCGGCCTCGGGCACGGGCATGGGTGACTCTAACCCCTTTGCTGACGAAGAGTTGGGCAATCGCTGCGGCAACACGCTAGGTTGCGCCATGCTCTTGACTGCCGAGGACGCGGGCGGTGCGAAGGTCCTCGTCCTGGATGACACACATACGGTAGCTTCGCTGCTGGCAGCGGCGGATCGTGAGGTGGTGCAGGTCGGGTCCGGCGCCGAGGCTCTCCGCGTGCTCGCCACGCATGACTTCGCGGCGTGCGTACTGTCGTCGCATCTCGATGGCATCGCGACCGCGACGAGCATCACCACGAACGAGCGCATTCGGAGCGTTCCGATCGTGCTGCTCACCGCCGGCCCGCAGGACGCCGCCAGCGCCGAGCAGGCGTACGCGAGCGGAGTCGTCGACGTGATCCCGCGATCCCTCGACGGCGCGGTCCTGCGTGCGAAGATCTCGGTCTTCGTGAACCACCACCGCCTCCGTGCCCGAGACGTCGCGCGCCGCGAAGCGGAGTACGTAGGCTCGCAGGGGCAGTTCCTCGCGACGCTCGGCGAGGAGCTGCGTCCTCCGCTCAACACCATGCTCGGATGGATCCGGATGCTGCGTGATGGCTCCATCCGCGAGGCACAACGCGTCCGGGCGCTCGAAACCATCGAACGGAGCGCGCTCGCCCAGCTCGAGCTGATCGAGGACATGCTCGACGTTAGCCGGATGACGAGCAAGACGCTCACGCTCGACCTCGTCGTCGTAGATCTTCGACGGATCGTCGAAGCGGTGGTCGAGGCCCATCGGCCCGCGGCCATCGACAAGCAGGTGACGCTGTTCGCGGCAGTCGACGATGACGTCGCGCCGATGTCGGCAGACCCCGAGCGGCTGCGGCAGGTCGCGCACCGGCTCGTGAAACATGCCGTGGCGTCCACGCCGACCGAAGGGGTCGTCACCGTCTCGCTGCGCAACACGGGCTCCAACGTCGAGCTCGCGATCACCAACACCGCGGAGGGCACGGAAGCACTGCTCGCGCGACCGATCTTCGACGGATCCGCGATCGTCGGCCACCTGGTCGAGCTTCACGAAGGCACGTTCCTGATCGAGGACGCGGCGCCGGTGCCGGGCCGCCGGTTCGTGGTGACCCTGCCCGCTTCGGGACGGCCGCCACGCACGGATGACGAAGCTCGTTAGTCGCGCCCACCCTGCTTGGACTGAACCACGGTTGCCTGCAGCAGGTCCGCGAGGATCTCGCGTGCACTGCGCGCCGCAGGGAGGGGAGCGAGCGCGCCGACGAGCGGCCACACGGCATCACGGAGATCCTTCGGCATGATCGTCTGCAGATATTCGAGCGCGGTGCCGCGGTGGCGGACGTCGGGATGACGGAGCGCGCGATACGCCATCCGCATCGGTTCGCGCTCGAGGTGCAGCCCGAGGACGGTGAACACGTGCTCGAGCGTCCGATCGGTGCGATCTCGCGCGAGCACGTCGTCGACGTGTGCACTCGCCTCTTCGATGTCATTCGGATCCGCTTCGAACTCCGGTGCCACGGGAGCCTCGCGATCGACCTCGATCAAGATCGCCTGCACGATCTTCTCCCGCGAGATCAGGACGCCCGGATTCGCGTCGGAGATCTTCGCCAACGCGCGCCCGCACGCATAGCGCACTTCGAATCGCTCGTCGGCGAGCCCGAGGAGGAGGCCATCGGCAGCGCGCTGTGACGCGCAGCTCGCGAGCGCCGATGGAATTCGCCGCCTCACGACGAAGTCCATCGCCGGGTCGAGTAGTGCATCGATCAGCTGCCCGGTAGCGACCGGCGCGGCGCGGCACAGGGCCTCGAGTGCATGAGCGTGCAGCTGGCTATGAGCCAGCAGCACGATCAAGTAGCCCGTCACCAGGGACGTGGTCTCGAGGTGCATCGCCTGGAGCTCGCGTGCGATGGCGTCGACATCAGCGCCGAGGAGCTTCCGGCCGTCGAGCAACGCCTGCGGATGGTGCAGCGAGGTCCACGCCGGGCCCGCGCCTTCGGGACGGACGACGGCGCCTACTTCGGGCGTGTCGTGGCGCGGGCGCAACAACTCGACGCGCTCGATCAACGCGTCGCGCTCGCGATCTTCGAGGCTCTGCTCCTTCGAAGTGCCTTCGAGCGATGGCAGCGCCAGCTTCGTCGCGCCGTCACGGAGTCCGTGCTCGAGCGCAGTGACGTAGCCCGCGTGCAGCTTGTGCACCACCGGCAGCGACAACACCGCGAGCACGACCGCTGCGCCGAGCAGGTAAGTCGGGGCCCCGGACGCGGACACCGCAAGGACCAAGATGACCAGCCCCGCGGCGGCGATCGTGCCGATGCGATCGAACCCGATATCGATCTGCGCCTTGATCGTGCGCTTGTGCGCTTCCGACAGCGGCGTGTAGAGCAGCTCGTACGCCGAGCGGTACAACGTGTTGCGCTGCACCGCTTCCGCGCCGCGGAGGACTGATGTGGTGACGAAACCAGGTATTAGGAGCCCGACGACGCCGCCCGTGATGATCACCGCGGGCAGGATCGCGACGTTCGCGGCGATCCCGAACTTGCCGAGCGCGCGCTGCCCGAGCGTGAGCTGGATCAGCAGCGAGAGCACGGCGACTCCGAGCCAGAACACCGAGAAGAACGTCAGCAGCTCGGGTCCCTTGGCGAAATTGACCTCGGCTTGTCGGCTGAACAGAAAGTCCAGCAACCCCGACATAGCGGCGCCGAGCGCGACGAGCAGCGCGAGGTTGCGAAGGTACGGCTCGCGCCGAAGCAACGTGATCGCCGAGACGCCCACGAGTTGCGCGGACTCGGCCGCGGGCGGGTTCGCTCCGACCGCACGCCGGGGCACGCGGGTGCGGAGCATGACCGTGCCGATCAAACAGGCCCCCTGCATACTCGCCAGCAACAGCACGAGGGTTGAAAGCTCTACGAGTGTCGCCGCTCGCCACGCGACGAGCGCGCCGAGGACACCTCCGACGGTACCGCCGAGCGCGATCGGCCCGACGGCGCGGCGAGCGCTATGCGGATCGAAGCGCTCGTTGATCAGCGACCAGAATGCCGAGATCAACAGCGGCCCGAACATCACGGTGTGCAGGTACACCGCGACGGCCATCGCCGGCGGCGACACCAGCCCGATCGCCCACTCGATCACGAGCCCGCACATGCTCGAAGCAAACAGGATCGGCAGGATCACGGCAGGCGAGTACCGCGTGAGCAATCGCGACAACCACAGCGCCGTCACCAGCGATAAGAAAGCACCGACGGCCATCACCGCCGGCAGCGAGCTCGCCGAGAAGCTCGTCAAGAACAGCGCGTCGCGCGCGGCTTTCCCCGCGACTTGGTGTGCGATCAGCGCGGCTGACGTGAACGCGGCGGCACGCGTTCCGACGACGGCGGCGGTGGTACGCTTGGTGCTCAAGTGACGTGCAGGCCGGGGGTGAGGGGCGACGCGTCCATAGGAAAGCCTATGACCAGAGACTAACGCATAGCCGCAGCGAGCCGTCGTCGCCCGCGCGTGATCAGGCGGCGCTAAAGACGTGCAGCGACCGCACGCGCGCGATCGACGGCCGGCTGTGTCGCGACAGATCGAACAGACACACGACCTCGGTCCTGCGACCGGGCGCGATGTTGACGACAAGTGACGCGACATTCGCGAGCACGAGGTAGAGGCCGAGCCCGGCACCGCCTTCACTCGCCGGTTCGGGCCGGCCGCTATCGCGACGCGCGCGGCGCACGTGATCGATCACGTCGCGCTGGCGGAGCGAGCCCTGGCCATCGCCGACCGAGATCGCGATCGTGTGATCGTCGGCGGCCCATCGTAGCAGTGCGGGCCCACCTTCGCGCAGCGCGTTCATGATCAGCTCGTCGACCACCGAGCTCAGGCGGTGGACCGTGGAGCGGCGCGCACGCACGGACTCGGCAAACGAGACGACCTCACCCATCGCGTGCCGCTTGCCGAGGTCGTCGGTGACGAGCCGCTCGCCGACCGGGCCGGCGACATACTTCTCGATCCCGAACAGGTCGCCCGTCGCGAGCTTGAGCGACGTGATGCCCAGGTCCGGGTCCTCGGGGTCGCCGACCAGGTGGCTGACCGGCGCTTCGAGCATCATGGTGATGAGGCCGTCGTCATCGAGGTCGTCCCCGATGACCACGACCGGGGCGCCTACCGAGGTCAGGGCATCCCCGGCGGCCTGGCGGGCGGCGCGGTCGACGATCACGAGGGCAGCGCCTGCCGCGTCGGCGGGTACTTGGAGCAGGTGCTCGACGGCGAGACCCACACCGGTCAGGGCCGCCTCGACGACGGGGCGAACTCCGTCGTGGCACACGCAGATCGCGCGGCGGCCCTCCCTCATTCGGGGGGAAGGTAACACGTCGCCTCCGGGCCAAATCGAATCGTTTTTGAAGCAGGGCCGCGAGGATTCGCTCACAGCTCCTAATCCAGCTACGATCGGCAGTCGCATGGCGGAACCGCCTCCGATCCGACGGCCGTCGACCCGGCCGCCGCCGATTCCTCGTGCCACGAGTGCGCCTGCACCCGTGGCGCCGGCACCGGCGAAGACGGACGCGTATCAAACGCAGAGCGGTGAGATCATCATCGGCGAGGACACGCATGGCGTGCAGGCGCCGGATGCGGGCGAGCTCGTCGAGGCGATGCTCGCGCTCGTCGCGACGGAAGCCGAAGCATTGCTCGGTGGTAGCGGCACGGATGCGAAGCTCGCAGACCTCAATGTCCGGACCGCGCTTGCGAGCTGGGACGCGCTCGATCAGCCCGACGAGGCGCTGCGGTTTCTCGAGCTCGCCGAAGCGCACCCCCTCGTGCCCCGGCTGCGGCTCGCCGCATCACTCGCGAACGGCAGCCCCGAGGATCTCGCGGCCGTCGAGGACCGGCTGCGGAATTTTCCGGCACTTGCCATCGAGCTCGCGGAAGCGTGGCTCTGGAGGCACGGCCGGATGGATCGAACGATCGCGATCTGCGATCGCCTGCTCGCCGGGGAGTTGCCGCCGACCTGGCGCACGCACGTCACCGAGCTCGCACTGCTCGCGCACGCCTCGACGGCGAACTGGTCTCGCGTGATCGACCTGACGCGTAGCAAGCTCGGCCCCGGCAGTCCGCCCGAGGAGCATGCGGCCACCGCCGCGCTGATCCTGGATCGCGCGGGCGACGCCGCGCTCGCGCTCGCGACCGCATGGGACAAGCTCGAGCACTTCCCGGGCGCCGACGATAATCCGCTCGGGTGGCTGCGCTGCTTCGACGTCGCGATCGACGCGGCGACGGTGATCGACGACCCTCGCCGCTTCGAGCTCCTCGACAAGCGCGCGGACCTGATCGCGACCTTGCCGGGCGGCGCGCTCGAAGCACTCGCGACGCGTCACGCAGTGGCGAGCGAGCTCGAGCGCGACGGCCAGCACCTCGAGGCCGCGACGCTGTGGGGCACGCTCGCCGACGAGCCGACGGCGCAGATGCCGGGCGCCGCACGCCGCGTCGCGCTCTTGCGTGCGGGCTGGTCCGCGTTCGGCCCGACGCCGCCCGATCGAGCGACCGCGCTCGCCGCACACCGCCGGCTCGCCGACAGCGAGTGCAGCGAGGTCGCCGCGACGCACGCGTGGCGCGCGCTCGAGATCGCGGCGGTATTGCAGGATCCGGCGGTCGGCGATCTCGCGCGCGCGGTTGCGGATGCGTCGGAGAGCCACGTCGCCGAGCGTTGGCTCGACGTGATCGATCTCGCGCGCCCGAGCTCGTCGACGATGGCTCGCTTCGAGGCGCGCGGCGGGTTCTTCGTGCGCTGGGCCGCCGCGATCGCCGAGCGCCGGGGCGAGCCGGCGAAGGCGATCCAGCTCTGGCACCGCAGCGCCGACGAGACCACGCTCCCGACGACGCGCGATCACTACGTGCGCCTGCATCGCGGTGGTGCGACCGACGATCGCGATTCGCTCGCCGAGGCGTACGCGACGTGGGCGCGCTCCGAGCCGGATCAGAAGTGCGCGGCGGCGCTGTGGAGTGCGCGTGGCGTCGTCGATCTCGTGCGCGGTGACTTCGTCGAGGCGGAGGAGTCGTTGCGCCGCGCCGCCGATCTCGCGCCCGAGGATCCGTTCTGTCGCGCGGCGCTCGCGGCCGTGTATCGCGCGGACAAGCGCTTCGATCAGCTCGCACGCGTGCTCTCCGAGCTCGCGACGAGCCTGGTCTCGCCCGAAGCGCGCGCGGCGGCGGCACGCGAGCATGCCGAGTTGCTCGACGAGCACCTCGGCGATGCGACCACCGCACGCGCTGTCCTCGAGCAGATGATCGCCGATCGGCCCGACGATGCCGACGCGATGCTCGCGCTCGCGAAGCTGTGCGAGCGCGATGCGCTGTGGGCACGCGCACTCGAGCTGCGACGCAAGGCGGCCGACATCGTCTCCGCGCCGGGCAAGCGCGCCGAGATCTGGATGGACATCGCGCGCGGCGAGGAGCATCGCGGCGATCGGGCGGCGGCGATGGCAGCGCTGGACAAAGCAGCCGAAGGCCATCACCCGCAGGCGCTTCGCGAGCAAGCGCGCGTGCAGCGTCAGGCCGGCCACCTCGACGACGCGCTCGCGATCGTGCGCGCCGAGCTCGCGCACGATCCGCCGGATCAGCGGCGCGTCCAGCTGCAGCTCGAGATCGCGACGATGTTGACCGAGCTCGATCGCGAGCCTGCGGCCGTGGTCGCCGCATACCTCGACGTGCTCGAGACCGACCCCGCGATGCCCGAGGCGCTCGACGGGATCGAGGCACCCGCGCGCCGCTTGGGCCTGTGGGACGAGCTCGCGCGCGCGTATCGCGCTGCGCCCGCCACACCGGAGAACCTCGAGGTGCTCGCCGAGGCACTCGGTCACATCGCCGAATGGTCCGAGCTCGCCGAGGTGCGCCGCCGACAGCTGGAGTCCGCCGCGTCGCCCGCGGAGAAGGCCTCGCGTGCCGCGGAGCTCGCCACGCTGTACGAGAAGGAGCTCGGGGATCTCGACGCCGCGATCCGCATGCTGCTGGTCGCGCAGTCCGCGCAGCTCGACGATCAACGCCAGCAGGATCTGCTGCGGCTGCTGCGCACGGCGGAGCGCTGGGCCGAGGTCGCGGTGGTGCTCGAGCGCGAGCTGCCGACGATCCCGCCGTCGAACGTCGATCGCCAGGTCGGCGTTCTCCTCGAGCTCGCGGACCTGCGCGCGCAGAAGCTGCAGCGCTCGGCCGACGCGATCACGGCCTACGAAGCCGTGCTCGAGCGCGTGTCGCATCAACCGGCGGCGCTCGCCGCGCTCGAGGTCCTCTACGAACAGAACGGCCGCGATCGCGAGCTGGCGCGTATCCTCGACGGTCGCGCCGAAGGCGAGCCCGATCCGGTGAAGCGCGGCGCACTCTACTCGCGCGTGGCGCAGCTGCGCGGCAACCGCGGCGATGTCGATGGCGCGCTCGCCGCATACGCGGCCGCATTCAACTCGGATCCGACGAGCCGCGACGTGTTCACCGCGATGGAGCGTGTCTGCTACAAGGCCGAGCGCTGGCCGGTCGCGATGCAGCTCTACAGCGACGCGATCAATCACGTCGAGAGCGGCAAGTCGCGCGCGTACCGGCTCGGTGATCTGTACTCGCGGCGCGGCAACGTGCAGCTCAACTTCCTCGGTCGCATCGACGACGCGATCGAGTCGTACAAGAAGGTCGTCGAGGTCGACTCGCAACCACAGGAAGCGGTGAAGGTCCTCCACGACCTGTGCACGCGGCGCAACGACTTCCAGGCGCTGATCGAAGGGTGGGAGAAGCGCGCCGAAACGCAGAAGGAGCCCGCGCGCAAGGCCGAGGCACTGCGCGCCGCGGCCGCGCTGTCAGCGAAGCACCAGGATCTGCGGTCGTCGATGCGGCTCAACAAGAAGCTCTTCGCACTCGATCCGTCGGACTCGATCGCGGCCGCATCGCTCGAACGGTTCTACGAGGACACGCAAGATCGCTCAGGCCTCGTCGAGGTCTTGAAGATGCGCCTCGACAGCGCGCGCGGTGACGAGTCACTCGAGATCCTGAAGCGCATCGCGCAGGTCTCCGAGGAAGGCGCGAACAACGTCGCCCTCGCGACGAGCGGCTACAAGAAGGTCCTCGAGGTCGATCCCGACAACCGCGAGGCCCTCGACGCGCTCGGCCGCATCTACGAGTCGACCGAGCAGTGGGCAGAGTTCATCGAGGTCACGCGCAGGCAGATCAAGGTCACGAACGATCGCACGACGAAGGCCCTGCTCTACTTCCGCTGCGGCTCGGTGATGGAGGCGAAGTTCGGCCGCGAGGCCGAGGCGATCCGCTACTACGAGGCTGCGATCAAGACGTCGTCCGCGTGTCTGCCGGCCGTGCACGGTCTGCGCGATCTCTATCGCCGCCGCGAGGAGTGGCCGCGCGTGATCGAGACGCTCGAGCTCGAGGTCAAGCTGTGGACCGACGACAAGGAGCGCGCTGGCGTGTTCGCGCAGATCGGCCGCATCTACGAGAAGCAGCTCGGCGACAGCGAGCGCGCGATCCACTACTACGAGAGCGCGCTCGAGATCGACGCGGACTGCTTGCCCGCAAACCAGTCGCTGTTCGATCACTTCTTCGATCAGGGTGATTGGGAGCGCGCGCAGACGATCGCGAACTCGCTCGCCCAGAAGGCCATCCGCGACGGTGACCCGGCGCAGCGCAGCGACTTCTATCGCAAGCGCGGCGTCGTCGCTCGCCAGACCGGCGATCCACGCGGCGCGGCCGAGAGCTTCATCGTCGCGCTCGAGATCAAGCCGACGAACACGCCCGCGCTCGACGATCTGAGCGCGCTCGCACGTAGCACCCCCGACGTCTGGGACTTCGAGACGACGTATCGCGAGCTCGACAAGCTCTACAAGAAGCGTGACGACGCGAACCCGTTGCTCGCGCGCGTACACATCGGCCGCGCCGGTTTCATGGAGCGCGCCGGCGATCTCGACGGCGCCGCCGACCTCTACAAGCAAGCGCTCGATCTGGCGCCCGGCGACTTCACGATCCTGTCGGCGATCGTCGACTTCCACGCCGACCAGCGCCACTGGAGCGAAGCCGTCGTCGCGATCGAGCGGTTCATCGGCGCGAGCACCGCATCACCGGAGGATCGCCTGGCCGCGCGGATGCGACGTGCGGAGATCCACGCCGACGGCGAGATGGATCCGCCGCGCGCGATCAGCGTCCTCCGCGACGTGATCAAGAGCGAGCCCGCGCACCAGGACGCGTACTACATGCTCGCGCAGCAGTACTTCTTGCTCTCGCGCCACCAGGATGCGCGCGCCGCGATCGATCGCGTGATCGAGCTCGCGACCGCACCGGGCCAGCGCCTCGAAGCCGCCGCACTCGCGCGCTACTACTACTACAAGGGCCGCATCCTCGACGCTGCGGGGGATCAGCGCAGCGCCGCGCCGCAGTACCGCCGCGCGATCGACTACGACCCCGGCTACGCACCGCCCGCGCTCGTGCTCGCGCGCCGCGCCGCGGACTCGGGCGATCAACGCCAGGCCGAGACACTCCTGATCGAGGCCGCGCACTCCGCGATGGCGGCCGGTGGACCCGTGGCAGCGGTGCCGCTCCAGCGCGGGCTCGCGAGAATCCTGCTCGCCTCCGGCGATCGCCCCGCGGCGATCGAGGCGTACCGCGGCATCTTGAACGTCGAGGCCGACAGCGCGAGCGATCGCGTGGCGCTCGCCGAGATCTACGCCGTCGACGATCCGCAGCGCGCGATCAGCGAGCTCCGCAAGGTCCTCGAGCGCGACATCCACCACGCGCCCGCATATCGCTTGCTCGCATCGTTCTACAACCGGCTCGGCGATATCGATCGCGCGTCGCGCGTGCTCACCGCGCTCGACCTGCTCGGCTTCGCCGAGGAATCCGATCGCGTGACGTCGCAGCGCTTGCGCGCCGTCCGCCAGCACTCGCCGTACCGGCGCACGCTGCCCGTCGAGCATCGCGCGCGCTACTTGCTCACGACGGCCGCGCGCGAGCCGATGGGAGCAGTGTTCGCCGCGTTCGCGGAGGAGCTGTCCTCCGTCGTGCCGCTGCCGTCGCTCGGCCAGAACATGATGCCGGCGCAGGCCGCCGGCGATCAGCGCCTGCTCGATCTCGCCGCGCAGATCGGCGCGATGTATCAGACCGAGGCGGAGATCTTTGTCAGCGAGAAGGTCCCGGGCTTTGCCGCCGTCACCGCGTTCCCGCGCCGCTTGATCGTGATCGATCGCGTGTTGCTCCGCGAGTCCGAAGCCGCGCTGCGCTTCCTCCTCGGCTATGCGCACGAGGCGATCCGCGGCGGCTACGCGGCGCTCCTCCAGCTCGGTGCACGCCAGCGACGCGAGCTCGGCATGCTCCTTCGCACGATGATCTCGCCGGATGGCGGCGAGCTCAACGGCTTCGCAGGCGACCTCGTCAACGCCGCGAACGAGGAGCAGATACACGTGCTCGAGCAACACGCGGGCACGCGCGACCTCGATCCCGGCGGTTGGGTCGACGGCATGCTCGCGCTCGCGAAGCGCGCCGGCCTCCTGGCCGCGGACGACTTTGCCGCCGCGATCTGGATGGTCGCCCGCCTATCCGGCGAGAACCTACCGTCCCACGACGCGACCGTCGCCCTCGGGTCGGTGCTCGGCGGACCGGACCTCGTTCGCTTCTATCTCTCCGACGACTATCAGCAGTTGAGAGACATCCTGACCGCTCCCGTCCCGTGACCGCCGACACATCCCTACATGGCCTTGGCCGGCAAAACGGGCAGGTCGTCTTGGATCAATAACGTCGAGAAAGTAGAGTTGCGCGAGCGGCAGCTTATGCGGGTGTGGTGTAATCAGGACTACCGTCATTACTCGGCGGCAATGCGATGAGCGGCAAGTTCCAGGCGTCGGTCCAGCACCGCGGTGACGTGAGCTACGTAAAGCTCGGCGGCGTCATCGACGAGGATAACGAGCTCGGCGATCTCGTCGACAAGATCCCGACGGGAACGGCCGTGATCGACCTCGGCGAGATCGAGCGCATCAACTCGTGCGGCGTCCGCGACTGGGTGAACTGGCTCAGCAAGCTCGAGAGCAACGGCACACGCTCGGTGCTCGTCGAGTGCTCGCCGTCGATCGTCGCGCAGATCAACCTCGTCAATAACTTCACCGGCTCCGGCGTGGTGAAGAGCTTCTACGTCCCGTACTTCTGTCCCGAGTGCGACGAAGAGAAGGTCCTGCTCGTCGAGGCGACGGACATGGGCCCGCCGCCGCACGAGCCGCCCACGTGCCGCTGTGACGAGTGCGATCTCGTCATGGACTTCGACGACATGCCGGACTCGTACTTCGCGTTCCTCTCGAACCAGCGCAAGCTCGCCGAGCCCGACAAGATCAACGGCGCCATGCGCGACCTCGGCCATAACGGCGAAGGCCAAAACGGAAGAAAGGTCCGCTCGCGCGCGTCGCAGCCGAACCTCTCGAGCGGCAGCAAGCCGTCCGTTCCTTCGCTGCCCTCGATCCAGAAGTCGAGCACGCAGCCCGCGAGCGCCGCGTTCGCCGCTGCCGCAGCGAGCGGCAAGAGCAAGGCCCCGAGCAAGCCACCGAGCAATCCGTCGCTCGGGCCGGGCAGCCGCCCGCCGGGCTCGATGCGCACGGGACCGAACATGGTGCCGTCGAACAGCTTCGGATTTGGCGCGCAGCAGAACGGTGCGACCAGCCCGACGCGATCCTTCTCGGGCGAGCAGCCGAAGTCGAACGCGCTCGTGTTCGTGTTGATCGCGATCCTGCTCGCCGCGATCGGCGTGCTCGCCTACCTCGTCCTCACGAAGTAGCGATCTGCGTCCGCCGGTCCGCGGGTGGTCCGCGCATGTTCCGGTTCGCGGGTGGTCTGCGCGTGTCGTTCCGCGGGTGTTCCGCGCGTGTTCGTGCGCGGGTGCTCCGCACGTGTTCCAGAGTTCAACACAGAGGGACAGAGAAAGAGCAAAGGCCACAGATCGGAGATCTATAAAACCCTCGAGTGAACCCAGGGTCGAGAGCATGTCGCTCCGCGCCTCGACCGCGTTCGTTCGCCGCTGTCTACGCGTTCTCGCCGCTCGACCGGGCGAAGCACCGGTGCCCCCGAAAAGGATCTCCGATCTGTGGCCTTTGTTCTGCCTCAGTCCCTCCGTGTTAAAAATCTGGAGCACGAACGGAACACGCACGCACGAACACGCGCGGAACACCTGCGAACGAACGCCGCGAGACGCAGGGCAGCTCGCGACGACAAGGCCGCGCGATTCGATCGTGGCCCGATGCGCGGGCTATAGCGGCTTGCCGTCGGGATCCTTGAGCTCGAGCGCGACGTCGTCGTTCGTGAGCTCGTGCGCGAGCGTGTGCGTCAGCGTCAGCTCGACGAACGACTTGCCGCGCATCTCGACGTGATCCTCGACCGGATGCAGCGACGCGTAGAACTGGTCGCCGTGCACGACGACGCAGCCCTGCTCCGTGTGGATCGTGACGCGCCACGGTGGCGGCAGCATCGAGGCGCGCATCGCCGCGAGACGGAACGGCTCGTCCCAGCGCGCGTGGACCGAATACGTCATCGGCAAGCGCGAGAAATCCGACGCGACGCCGGACTCCATGAACCCTCGCGTGAACGGCGCGAAGTGCCACTGCGGATCATCGACGCCCATGTGCTCGAACAGCCGCTGGTGCGCGCTCGACGACGTTTTCTCGACGTGCGTGCGTAGGCCGTCCTTGACGATGAAGCCGTCGAACATGCAGGTGCCGCCGAAGCAGTCGACGTCGATGTACGCGAACGGAACGTCGGGGTACGCGAGCGACAGCTCGCCCATGTGGTTCCAGATCGCGCCCTCGGCGTCCTCGGTCGCGGCTTCCTCGTCGGCGTAGCCGTGCGCCGCGAAGTTGTCGACGAGCCGCTCGTGGGTCGCGACCGGGTCGTAACCGATGATCACGCCGGCGAACGGCTGCTCGAAGCGCTGCGAGCGAACGAAGGGCGGAAAGACTTCTGCCGCGGTCGCGCCGATCTTGGTCGCGAGCGCGACGTCATCGACCTTCGCGATCGCGCACCGCAGGTAGAAGCCCATACGCCGACGTTATACCTTCGCCGCATGATCGAGGGTGCAGACGAGTCGCGTCCAAGCGACGACGCGAAGACGTTGCGGCAGGATGTCATTCGCAAGCTGTACTTCGAGCTCGCGAAGTTTCCAGCGGTCGCGACGACGAACGACCTCTACCTCGCACTCTCGTTCGCCGTGCGCGATCGCTTGCTGCATCGCTGGGTGAGCTCGGCGCGGCAATACCTCGAGCACCAGAACCGCGCGGTGATCTATCTCTCCGCCGAGTACCTGATCGGCCCGCAGCTCGGCTCGAACTTGCTGGCACTGGGCCTGCACACCGCGTCGCGCGTCGCACTGCAAGAGCTCGGCGTCTCGCTCGACGAGCTGATCGAGCACGAGGAAGAGCCCGGTCTCGGCAACGGTGGCCTCGGGCGCCTCGCCGCTTGCTACATGGACTCGCTCGCGACGTGCGACCTCCCCGCGGTGGGTCACGGCCTGCGCTACGAGTTCGGCATCTTCGATCAAGATATTCGCGACGGCTGGCAGGTCGAGCGCACCGATCGCTGGCTGCGTAAGGGCAATCCGTGGGAAGTGCGCCGCTTCGAGATCGAGCATCCCGTCGGGTTCGGTGGGCACACGGAGCACGTCACCGACGAGCGCGGCCGTCATGGTGCGCGCTGGGTACCGGAGCGCATCGTCAAGGGCATCCCGTACGACGTGCCGGTCGCGGGCTACGCGACGCAGACGACGAACTTCCTGCGCCTGTGGTCCGCCGTCGCCGACGAGGAATTCAACCTCGACGCGTTTCAGGTCGGCGAGTACTGGCTCGCCGTCGACGCGAAGATCCGCAGCGAGAACCTGACGAAGGTCCTCTATCCGAACGACTCGAGCCCGGCCGGCAAGCAGCTCCGCCTCGAGCAGCAGTACTTCTTTGTCTCGTGCGCGCTGCAAGACTGCATTCGCCTGCTCACCTCGCGCGCGCCGATCCGTCAGTTCGCCGACACGTTCGCGGTGCAGCTCAACGACACGCACCCTGCCCTCGCCGTCCCCGAGCTGATGCGCCTGCTCATGGACGTGCACAACCTCGGCTGGGACGAGGCGTGGGATCAAGTGCGCCGCTCGATCGCGTACACGAACCACACGCTGCTGCCCGAGGCGCTCGAGGTCTGGCCGCTGACGTTGATGCAGCGCCTGCTGCCGCGCCACGTCGAGATCATCTACGAGATCAATCGCCGCTTCCTCGACGAGGTTCGCGTGCGGTTCCCGAACGACGACGCGCGGCTTCGCCGGATGTCACTGATCGGGGAAGACGGCGACAAGTGGGTTCGCATGGCGCACCTCGCGACCGTCGCGAGCCACCACATCAACGGCGTCGCCGAGCTGCACTCGCGCCTCCTCACCGAGACGGTGCTGCGCGACTTCGCCGAGCTCTGGCCCGAGCGGTTCACGAACGTCACGAACGGCGTGACGCCGCGCCGGTTCGTCGCGCTTTCGAACCCGCGCCTCGCCGACCTCATCACCGACGCGATCGGCGAGAGCTGGATCAAGGACCTCGACCGGCTGCGCGACCTCGAAAAGCACGCCGACGACGCCGCGTTTCAAGACCGCTGGCTCGCCGTCAAGCGCGCGAACAAGCAGGAGCTCGCGACCTGGCTCCACGCGACGCACAGCCTCACCGCGGATCCGGCGTCGATGTTCGACGCGCACTGCAAGCGCATCCACGAGTACAAGCGCCAGCACCTCAACCTCCTGCACGTGATCGCGCTGTGGGACCGCATCCGCCGCGGCATCGACGACGGCGCGCCGCGCACGGTCTTGCTCGCCGGTAAGGCCGCACCGGCGTATCACCGCGCGAAGCTGATCATTCGACTTGCCCACGGCATCGCCGAGGCGATCGCCGAGGACCCGCGCGCGCGCGATCGCCTACGCCTCGTGTTCGTGCCCGACTTCAACGTCAAGACCGCGCAGCGCATCTACCCGGCCGCCGATCTCAGCGAGCAAATCTCGACCGCCGGCATGGAGGCCTCCGGCACCGGCAACATGAAGTTCACACTCAACGGCGCGCTGACGATCGGCACGCTCGACGGCGCGAACGTCGAGATCCGCGAATGCGTCGGCGAGGATCACTTCTTCTTGTTCGGCATGACCGCCGAGGAAGTCACCGCGAAGAAGCGCGGCAGCTATCGCCCGCAAGAAGAGATCGCGAACGACCCCGAGCTCTCGCGCGTGATCGAGCTGCTCGCGAGCGGCATGTTTTCGCCCGGCGATCGCGGCCTGTTCATGCCGATCGTCGACGATCTCGTGCACCGCGATCCGTTCCTCGTGCTCGCCGACTTCCGCGCCTATTGCGACGCGCAAGCGCGCGTCTCGGCCGCGTGGTGCACACCGAAGGCGTGGCTGCGCTCGTCGATCTTGAACACGGCGCGCGCCGGCAAGTTCTCGTCGGACCGTTCGATACGCGAGTATGCGAAGAACATCTGGCGCATCTCGCCGGTCACGATCCGATAGGAGCGAGCAGGACGAGCCGCATTCGCTGTCGGCAACCGGTCGCTCTGGTAGTTCCCTGACTGGCATCGCGAGTCGCCAGTTGCTCCCGAACATGCTGCTTTAATTCAGATCTCAATGGTCCGACCATTGGCGCTTCACATGCAGCTTTGGAGAGAGCATGAAACACAAACTTGGCGCTGCGATTCTGGTCGGCCTCTCGTTGCTCGGTGGTTGTTACTTCGGGCGCAGCCCCTCCGCGAAGCAAGGCGCATACATCGCGAACGGCGCCGTCGCGCTCGCCGGTGTCGCGATCGCCGCGACCGCAGGTGGAGACGGCTGCCCCGGCGGCGACGGCGCCGCGTGTGGCGCGGGTCAGGGCGCCGCGGCTGGTGCCCAGATCCTCGTCGGTACATCACTCGTCGGGCTCGCGGCCGTCGGGGCGATCATCAACCTCGCGACGTCGACGGAGAAGGCCGCACCGCCACTGCCCCCGACCGCGCGCCCGCCGATCGTCGTCAAGCCAGGCGCGCCGCTGGCGGCTGCACTCGAGCTCGATCTCGATCGGACGTTCACGCAGTGACGGCGGAGCGGGCGACGGACCGAGGACGGGACGCGAGACGCACTACTCGCACCGCTGGGTGTCCGAGGAGCACGTGAGCGTGGCTCGTTGCATGTCGAACACGAAGAACATCCGGTCGAGATACAGGTCGTCGTCCGTGTCGAAGCGCCGGTCGGCTCCGGCAGAGCGCATGGGAAAGCCCAACGTGTGGCCGCCGCATCGAAACTGGTACGCGGTCCCCCACGGATCTGTCGTCGACGCCCCGCCGAGCAGCGACGCGACATCTGCCAGTCGGGTCGGGCATCGGTGGTGCTGGGCCATGTAGCGCGGATAGCCTTTGAAGCCGAACTCTTGCATCTGACGCTCAGCTGCACGCACCGGGTCTTCGGGTTCGCGTCGCACGCCGCGACGGACGAGCAGGGCGGTGCCAACGAGCAGTGCTGCGATCGCGACGCCTGAGAGCTTGCGGTTCATCGTCCTCGCATCGAGCAAGGCCCGCGCCGCACGCCAAATCACTCGAAGCTCGACGCGCGCCGCGCCGTCGCTGCCTCGCTGGCAACGCGGGCACGAGCGCGGTGCCACCACGACACGCGGACCCAGCGCCAGTCACGATCCGCTAGTCACGCGCGCGGGCCGGGCCGGCGGGCTCGGTCGCGCTCGCGAACACGACCTTCCTGCGGCACCGCCGCGGCCGCGCGCGTGGTCGTGATCTCGTCCAGCGTTCAGCGTCGACGACGTGAACGATCGCTGCGGTCGCTGCGTGCATGTGAGCGAACACACGCGACTGGTGCACGCCGACGAGCGCGTCGTCCTCGAGAGCGAGGCGATGGGTCTGAGATCACGCCAACGCGTGCGCCGAAGGCGTGTGGGTGGGGTTCCGAGCGCGTAAGAGCTTCGCCGGTGCAATCAGGCCGGCACCGAGGCCACTCGGGCGCCGCGCGACGGGGCCCCACCCACCGCCGCGGCCGCACGCGTGCTCGCGATCTCCTCATCGCCACGCGCTGTCGAGTGCGACGCGCCAGGTTGCCTCGCCCGGCGAGTAGTCGTGAGCGTTCGCGCGTCGACGACGTGAGCGATCGCTGCGCACGTGCGGCCGACGCCGCGCAACGACCCGTCGCTATTCCATGCGTTCGCCGGGCGCGCGCACGAAGTGGTGGCGCACGCCGACGAGCGCGTAGTCCTTGAGCGTCGGCGGCTCGATCAGCACGTCCTTCGCATCGATGCGCGCGGGCTCCGCGTTCGCGAAGATCGGCGTCTTGACGACGCGGCCGAGGCGGCCGGCGAAGCTCGTGTAGATGTCGCGCGACGGGCGCACCCAGGCCGCGATCGCGCCCCCACCGCCGTAGCCGATCACCGCGGCGGCGACCTTGTCGATCGTGGCCTGCGGGAGCTTGGTTGCTACCTCGACGAACGCGGGGTTCGGGACGGCGCCCGTGTCGAACAGCTTCGCGAGGCCTTTGACCGAGCCGACGGGCGCGAACACGGCCTGCGCGGTCTTGGTCTGCGCGACCTCGGCGATCGCGGCGGTCAGGTCGGGCTTGCCGACACGCGCGCCGAAGAAGCCAGGATCGATCTCGGAGTCGAGCATCGCGTTGTCGACGAAGCCCGCGTCGTTGCAACCGGCGGCGATGAACGCGAGCTTCTTGCCCTTCAGGCCCTGCATGTCCTTCGCGTCGCTCGCGAACAGCGCGTACGCGCGCGCAGTGCCGCCGCCCATCGACGCCGTGGCGAGGAGCTTCCAGCCGAGGTTCGCCGAGTAGCAGGGACCGTCGACGATCGCGAAGTCGACGTTGTCTTTCTTGAGCGCGGCGAGGTTCGCGTACGACTGCGCCTCGACCTGCATGCCGGTGTTTTGCTCGATCGCTTTCGCGAGACCTTGCACGTACGTGACGCGTGCCGTGGAGCCGCCGAACTCGACGCTCGGTGCGTAGATCGCGACGGTGATCTTCTTGGGCTGCGCGAGCGCGGGGGTCGCGAGGAGGATGAGGATGAGGATGGTGCGCATCAGAACCCGTAGATCCTCTTCTTCGCGTCGATCCATTTCTGGAGATCGCGAGCTTGGACGCCCTTCGCGCGTGCGCGTTGCCACGCATCGTAGGCGTCCTTGGGTCGACCGAGCAGGTCGTAGACGATGCCGAGGTTGACGTACGCCTCGGGCGGCGCGCCGTTCAGCGCTTCGAGCGCGGGCGCCGAGCCCTTGCTGAGCGAGAGCGCGATGCGATCGAGCACGAGGCGCCTCTTGGTCTCGGTGTTGGCGTACTTGTCGGCGCTCGTCAGCGACTTGGCGGCCGCGCCGGCGTTGCCCGTGCGGTACTGCTCGACGGCAACCGACTCCCACGCGGCACCGAGCACCTCGCGGACCTTCTCGCCGAATGCGCCGCCTTCGCCCTCGAGCTTGCCGAGCTCGGCGATCGCTTGCTGGCGGCCGGCGAGCGAGCCGTTGCGGTACGTCGCGTACGCGGCGAAGAACTGCGAGCCGACCTTGCTGTACGGCGCCTTGAGGTACGCGGCCTGGTTGCCCTTCGACGCGAGCTGCTTGAACAGCTTCGCGGATTCGGCGGTCCTGCCGGCGTCGAGGAGTGCGAGCGCCGACGAGAAGTCGAGCGCGAGCGACTCGGTGCCCTTCAGCACGCTCGGGTCACGCGCGGCGCGATCGAAGTCGCCGACCGCATCCGTCGCCTTGCCTTCGCGCATCAGCTTCCAGCCGCGGCGGTAGAGCGCGAGGGCGAGGTTGCGCTTTGCGGCGGCGCCGACGGCCGGATCTTGACCCGACGTCTGCACCGCGAACTCGAGCTTCTCGATCGCGCCCGCGAGATCGGTATCCCAGGTCAGCGGTGCCCACTCCGTGTAGATCTCGGCGAGCGAGAGCGCGGCGTTCGCCTTGCGCGCTTCCTTCTCCGCGACGGCGTAGGCCTCGGCCGCTCTCTTGACGTCGGGCTTCGCGCACAGATACGACCGCGCGAGGAGCCGCGTCCGCACGACCTCGTCGTGACCGCGAACTCCGTCGAGCTTGACGAGCAGCTGGCGCGCGGCATCGCAATCGCCGCGATCGATCGCGAGCACCGCGACGTTCGTCAACGTGACCGGCGACTGCGGGTCGACGGCGAGCGCTTGCTCGAGCAGCGCCTGCGAGAGCTTCGGGTCCTTGTTCGCCTCGAAGGCCTGCTCGTTGATCGTGAGCACGAGCGCGCGCTGGATCGTGATGTCGTCTTTGCGGAGCTGCTGCGCCGACTCGAACTTCTGGCGCGCCTCGCGCAGCTTGCGTTGATTGAACTGCGCCTTGCCGGAGATCAGCATCAGCTGCGCGCGCTGATCGGCCGGTGCTCTTTCGTCGGCGAGGAGCTTGTCGGTGAGCGCGCTCGCCTTCGCATCCTGCTTGGCCTCGAGGTACGCGCCGCCCAGCTCGATCGCGAGCTCGGCGTTCGTCGGGTTCGCGGCGAGCGCGCCCGAGAGCTTGTCGATCGCGAGCGCGAGGCTCGCCGTCGGGTTCGCGCCCGGCAGCCGGCGATACGTCTTGCCGAGGCGGATCGAGAGCGCCGCCTGCTCGTTCTGCTGGTTCGGACGCAGCAGCTTCTCGGCGCGCAGATACTCCTCGAGCGCCTTGGCCCACACGCGATCCGCGAAGTACGTGTCGCCGAGCAGCCGGAAGCCGCGCGCCTCGCCCTTGCGGACCTTGATGAACTCCTGCGCCGCGGTGCGCGCCTTCTTCGTCTGCTTGCGTGCGAGGTACGCGGTACCGAGGTTGAACCACGCCGAGCCCATCGCATCGATGCGCCGTGTGTCGCCGACGATGCGCTCGCACACGGTCACGGCCTGATCGAACCGGTTCATGCCGGTGTACGCGGCGCACAGGCCGTTGTCTGAGTTGACCTGCGCGTGAGGCCGCTTGCCGAGCTTGCGCTGCACGGTCTCGAACTGCGCGGCCGCCTTCGCGTAGCCCTGTTGCGCCGCGGACTCGTCGCCGGTCGCGAGCAAGTCGCGCGCGCCCGCGAGATACGCGAAGCCGAGCTGCAGGCGCGGCAGCACGTCGCCTTGCTCGAGGTCACTCGGGCGATTCGCGAGGTAGCCCTCGTACGCGGTGATCGTCTTCTGCGGATCGCGCGTCTGGTACCACTCGCCGATCAGCTTCTGATTCGTGAACGCCTGCGGGCGTTGCGCGACAACCTTCTCGGCGACGGCGACCGCCTCTTCCTTGCGGTCGGTCTCCCAGAGCATCAGCGCTTCTTGCTCGAGGATCTCGGCCGCGTTCGGCAGGCGCTGCTTCGCGCGGGCGATGAACGCGAGCCCGCCCTTCCAGTCCTTGAGGATGATGAAGATCGCGGCGCGCTTGCCGTACGCCTGCGCGCTGACCTGACCTGGTGACTTGCCGATCGCACGATCGAACGCGGAGGCGGCCTTCGACCACTCTCCGTTCTCGAAGAAGCGATCGCCGTCGCGCAGGTCATCTTCGACGGCGCCGAAAGCAGAAGACGCGGGGGCTGCGATCACGATCGCAGCAGCGAAGACAGGGAGCAGCCTCAATGGATCCTCCCGACGATCATGGTGATGTCGTCTTTGCGGGGTGCTTCGGAGAAGAAAGTCGTCGCGTCACCGACGATCGCGTCGCGCATCTCGCCGGCATCGAGTGCCGCCGCCTTGCGCACCGACGCGCGGAACCGTTTCTCGCCATACTCTTCGCCGGCTTCGTTCTCGCACTCGACGATGCCGTCCGTGTACCAGATGATGACGTCACCGGGGACGAGGTCGGTCGTCTTCGCTTCGTAGCGCGAGGTGCGATCATCGCCGAGGCGATTGCCGCGGATCATCAGCGAGCCGAACTCGCCTTTGCCTTCGTTCGCGCGGAACAGGTACGGGAAGTTGTGGCCGGCGTTCGCGTACGTGATCGTGCGCGCCTTGGTGTCGACGATCGACGCGAAGCACGTCATCACGAACCGCCGCTGCGCACTCTCGTAGATCGCGTGGTTCATGATCTCGAGGAGGCGCGACACCGTCATGCTCGGTCCGTCGATGTGGCGCGCGACGTCGCACGCCGCCTTTGCCGCCGCGGTGATCATCGCGGACGGGACGCCGTGGCCGGTCACGTCGCCGATCACCAGCAAGTAGCGCCCCTCGCCGACCTGGCTCCACGTCCACCAGTCGCCGCCGGTCTGCGCCGCGGGCTGATAGTAGCCGGCGAACTTGAGCGGGCCGACATCGACCGGCTCGCTCGTCGGCACGAGCGTCTCCTGGATCGCTCTCGCGACCTCGAGCTCTTGCTCGATGCGCGCCTTCTCCGCGGTTTGCTGGAGGAGGATCGCGATCTGGTCCGCCATGAAGTTGAAGTTCTCGCCGAGGAAGCCGATCTCGTCGGTGCTGCTGACGTCGACGCGGGTCTCGAGATCGCCGCGCGCGATCTGGTCGGCGCGCCACGCGAGCTGCTTGAGCGGCCGCGTGATCGACAGGCCCTGGAGAATCGCGAGCACGGTGCCGATGAGCGCGAACAGCGCACCGACGGCGCCGGTGTAGAGCGCCGCGCGCGTCGACGCCTCGTCCTTCTGCTTCTCGGCACTCTGCGCGAACCAAGCGATCGGCGCGAGGTCGTAGCCGAGCACGACGTAACCGATGCGGCCGTCGGGCGGCTCCGCTGCGATCGCGCCGGCCGCCGATGGCTCGGCATTGATGTAGAGCGGGGACGCGAACACGCGATACAGCGCGCCCTCGTGCGAGAGGTCGAACTTCACGATCGCCGGCCCGTTCGACGCGGCCGACTTCTTCCACGCCTCGAGCGCTTCACCCCACACCTTCGTCGTGAGCACGCCGAGCGCCGGCCCGAGCGGCTGCGAGCCGCCTTGCACGCACTCGAGCTTCGCTTCCTCGAAGCAGTGCACGACGACGCCTTGCCGGAGGTCGAGGACGAACGCGAGCTTGAGCCCGTAGTCCTTGCGGCCCTCCTGGTCCTTGGTGTCCTGCGCGACCGTCTCCTTCACGACCGACAAGATGTCGGCGTCGCGGCCGCGATCGACGAGCAGCTGCTGGATCGCGCGACCGAACAGCGGCGTGCCGAACTCGCCGAGCGCTTCGCGTCCGCGCGAGAACAGCTCCTGCTGCCGCTCGGTCGCGTCGTCGAACACGCGCCGGATGTTGAAGATGTTCAACACGCCGGACCCGACGACGGTCACGACGATCAAGAGCGTCGTGCGAAGGATGAGCTTGACGGACAGGCTGCTGCCGCGACGCACCGCTCCGATCTGCGGAACGCTCGCAGCCTCTTCCGCGCCATCACCCATGGCGTCACTCATTTCGGCCCCCGGCCATCCGATTGGAGATTATGACACCCCAGCCGCAACTGCTACCATTCGGCCGTGGCCGAGCCGGTACCGGCGCTCCAGCAGTTTCTCGCAGAGTTCAAGCGAGTCGCGAACGCGATCGTCGACAGCTACTTTGTCGTCGACACGGAGCGTCGGATCGTGGACTTCAACCGCGCCTTCTTCGCCCTCCTGCCCCGCCAGGTCGCCCGCGGCCTCAAGGGCAAGCACTGCTACGACGTCCTCGAGCTGAACATCTGCAAGACCGAGTGCATTGCCCAGCAGTGCTGGTCCGACGGCCGACATGTGCGCCTCGACGAGATCTCCGGCTCGATCGCGGGTGAGGAGGCCCAGAAACTGCGGTTCATCCTGTCGGCGGTCCCGATCACCGACGAGCATGGCAATCACGTCGGCGCCCTCGAGATCCAGCGCAACGTCACCGACGAGGCCGTGGTCCAGGTGAAGTACCAGGAGATGCTCGAGACCGAGGCCCGCGAGCGCGAGCGCCTGGCGAACCAGGTCCGTGCCCGGACCAAGGAGCTCCTCGAGACGAACCAGCTCTTATTGAAGACGCAGAAAGAGCTGCTGGCCTACAAGAAGGGCCTGACCGTCTGACGATCCTGCGGTGGCTGCTGACCGTGCTCATGGTCGGCGCGGGCGTGATGCACTTCGTCTCGCCAGCGACGTATCTGGCGATGATGCCGGAGGTGCTCCCCGCCAAGCTCGCGCTCGTCTACCTCTCGGGCGTCGCCGAGATCGCCGGTGGGCTCGGCCTGATCCATCCGAAGACGCGGCGGTGGGCGGCGTGGGGCATCATCGCGTTGCTCGTCGCGGTGCTTCCCGCGAACGTCAACATGGCCATCAACGAGCTGCCACTCGGGACCAGGGATGTTCCGACGTGGGCCCTCTGGGCACGACTGCCGCTCCAGCTCGTGCTGATCGCGTGGGCGTATCTGTTCACACGCCGTCCGTGACTCGACGCTCAGTCGTCGTCATCGTCGATGACCGGCGCGTTCAAGTCGAACGCGACGATACCGATCGGCTCCGATGCAAACATCCGGGCGACGCGGACGCGGTCCTCGACGGGACCCGGATATTCGCGAGCTGCGTACGCCTCGACGACGGCGATGCTGATCGGGAGAGCGCCGAGGTTCGTGAACACCTCGCGACACGAGATGATGCTCGCGGAGGCAGTACACGTGCCGGTGCCGGCCGGGCCCGACAGTGCGACGGTCTGCGTCGCGTGATCGATCTCGCCGGTGAGCGTGACGTCGAGATCGCCGCCGACGAGCCCCACCGGGAGATCGTAGTCCAGCGTGACCGTAGAGCCGACCACGGTCCAGTCGACCTCGTCGACGTGAAACGTCGCCGCGGCATCGAGCGCGGTCGCGATCGGGACGTTGTAGTTGCCGGCGAACGATCCGGAGACCGCGATCGAGGTCGGCTGCTCCGCACCGTCACCCGCGCAGGCGACGAGCAGCGAGATGGCGACTGGCAGATGCGTTCGCATGAAGTGCTTCATATGACAGTGAGGGTCCGTCGGCGAATGTCACCGCCTTACGCAGTGACGCGATTCCGTTCAACGCGAGCACTGTCACGAGGTTAACTGCGTCGTCACTCGCGAACCCGGTATCGCGTCGCGCGTGCGAACCCGAGCCGCTCGACCTGCGCGGTCTCGACGAGCGTGCGTAGGGCGCGCAGCACGGTGCTCGGAGACAGTGCGAGGATCCGTGAGAGCTGAGGAACGGTTGCGTGCTCGATCTCGCCGAGCTGGCGATAGATCAAGTGGGCCGTGTCATCGAGACCGTGCCCCCGGTCCGGCGGCGCGAGCCTCGGCGTGGAGCCGCGCGCGAGCGGCGAGTCAGGCATCGGGATCTCGCCTTCGTCCCAGAGCGGCGGTGCGTCGGCGATGGGCTCGCATGCCGTGACGAGGTGGACGGGCACCGCCGTGCGGTATCCGCTCTCGACGTTCTCGATCCACTCGGCGTGCGGCTGGAGGAACGAGCGCAGGCGATGAATGGTGGTGCGCACCGGCGGATCGTGCAGCTCGGGGTGGTACGCGCGGAGGCCCCACATGCCGGCGACGATGCGCTCCTTGCTTGCAGCGCCGCTGGAGAGGATGCGGAGGAGGTGCGGACACCAGCGCGGCGGACGCTCCCGAACGATCACGTCGCCGTGATCCTCGAGGAGGAGCAGGTCCTCGGACGGTAGGAGGATGATACGCCGTCCGGGCGCGAGGCCGAGGAGCTCGGGGATCACGCCGACGAGCCCGAGCGAGATGATGCGCGAGAGTGCCGTCGCATCGCGCTGCGCGACGGCGCGGAGGATCGGCGTCACCGCGTCCTCGTCGAACGGGGTCGCGCGCCGATCGGGCTCGTATTGGCCGAGCACTGCCTTTGCGGCGACGTGGTGCGTGCGCTGATAGAGCGTGCGCACCTCGTGGAGGGCGCGCTGCTCCGCGGCGAGCTCTCCGCGCTGCCGTGCCACGAGGATCTCGAAGCCGAGCAGCTCCGCGCGATACGCGACGTCACGCGGCTCGACGAGCTCGCGCGCCTGCTCGACGAGCGCGGCGCATGCAGCAGGGCCATCTTGCCAGCGCGTGACCCACAGCCGTGCGAGGAGGCTGCTGATCTTTCCGCGCCGCGTATCGCCGCGCAGCGCGTCGCGCTCCGCAACCTCGAGCGCGTCCATCGCGGCGGTCCGATGACCGCGGAGCGCGCGCTGCACGGCGACCTCGATCGACAGCGCACGCTGCGAATAGGAGTCGTGCGCGCGCCGCCGCAGCAACACTTCGAGGTGCTCGAGCGCTTGTGCCGTCGGCACGAACCGCGCGCTGTACTGTGCGATCGATGCCTCGACGGCAAACGCGTTGTTCGCGAGACCGAGCCGGCTCGCTTGCTGGTTTGCTTGCTCGAGCATCGCGATGCCGCGCTGGAGCTGGCCTTGCTGGACGAGCGAGTGGCCGCGCATGTCGGTCGCGAGCATGGCGACGTAAACCGACTTTGCTTCGTGTGCGGCATGCAGCGCGCGAAGCGCGTGACGTGCGGCGCCCGGAAACCGGCCCGTGAAGTAGCACTGGCAAGCGAGGCCCTGAAACGCGAAGGCGCGGACCCACGGGTCGGCGTGGTGCCGCGAGCGAAAGCCGTGCACGACGAGGTTCGGGGCCGAGCGATCGAACTCGCCGGCCCGCGCGAACGCGACGCCGAGGAAGAACCGCGCCGCCGCGATCGTCCGCGGGTCGCTGCTACCGGCGATCTCGAGACACGCGCTCGCGTCGTCGATGCGGCCGAGAAATGCGAGCGCACCGACGACGAAGGCCACGTCGGCAGGCGCGATGTCGGCCTGGACGTCGTAGCTCGCTGCGACGATCTCGCCGTAGCGGCCTGCGTAAAACGCCCGGGCGATCTCGGTCGCTCCGACTTCGAGCTCCGTGGCCATGGCGCGATTATGTCCTCGGAATACCGTTCGCCAAACGGAATCGCGTCACGAAGAACGGAGCAGCGAAAGCGAGCGAAACTGACGCGACTCGAAGGCGAGGGCTACCTCGTCTTCATGACGAACACACGACGCATCCTTCATTCGTTCATCGTTTCTCTTAGCATCGTCGCCTGCGCGACCAGCGGCGACGACGACGGGTCCACGACGGCCAACGGCACCGTGATCGAGATGGACTGCGCGGTCGATGCCGATTGCCCGGCCGGCCTCGAGTGCGAGATCGAGGAAGAGCACGGCACGACGACGACGTTCTGCAAACCGCACGGCGGTGATGGCGGCAGCGGCAGCGGCTCCGGCAGCGGCAGTGGCTCCGGCTCCGGCAGCGGCAGCGGCTCCGGCTCCGGCGGTGGCACGCCGCCGCCCGGGATGACGTGCGCGGTCGACGCCGATTGTCCCGCGGGCCTCGAGTGCGAGATCGAAGAAGAGCACGGCACGACGACGAGCTTCTGCAAGCCGCACGGCGGAGACAACTGACGTGGCGGTCACCCGCGAGGTCATCGCCGAGATCGGTCGCAGGCTCGCCGCGCGCGACGGCATCGACGGCTGCTCACGACGCGATTACGAGGTCGAAACGTTTGCCATTTTCTCGAATCACGTCGGCGAGCCGCGAGCGCTGAAAGCCATCGTCACTCGTGTGAGGCGGATCCGGACCGTATGAGCACCCACATGAAGCTCTTCCTCTCGATCGCATTTCTCAACGTCGCGCTGATCGCCCTCGCCACGTCGTCCGAGGCGGGTGACGCATGCAAGCGCGGCAACTTCGAAACCGAGCTCGTCAAGAGCGCGTGCACGACCGGCGGGGTTGGCGCCGCGAAGGACGCGATGAAGAAGTTCGTCAAGGAGACGAAGTCCAAGCACGCCGGTCTCGAGTGCAAGACCTGTCACTCGAAGATGGCGCCGAGCTACGAGCTCAAGGCCGACGGCCTCTCGCTGTACCGCAAGCTCGGAGGCAAGTAGCGTGAAACACGCGGCGCTCCTCCTGCTCGGCGCTTGTTACTACGCGAGCACGCCCGAGATCGGGTCCTCGGGTGGAGACGGAGGGAGCGTCGCGAGCGGCGAGTTTCCATGCGAGGTGGCGGAGACGCTCGCGTTCTGCTCGGGTTGCCACAGCGATCCGCCGCGCGGTGGCGCACCGTTCGCGCTCGCGGATCGCGCAGACCTCGCGGCGATGGCGCCTGCGTTCGCGGGAACTTCGATCGCGACGCGTGCACTCGCGCGCATGCGCGACAGCAGCCGGCCGATGCCGCCGTCGGGCCTGCCGCGACCGAGCGCGATGCAGATCGACGCGTTCGCCGCCTGGATCGATGCGGGCATGCCACAGGGCAGCTGCATGGGCACCGGGGGCGGACCCGACGCCGGCATCGCCGAGACGATCTGCACCTCAAATCAATACTGGCCGCTCGATTGGGACGACGGCAGTCCCAACATGAACCCGGGCTTGCCATGCCGCGCGTGCCACCTGCAGCGCGAGGAGGAGCGCGCGTACTTCTTCATGGGCACCGCGTTCCCGACGCTGCACGAGAAAGACCGCTGCTTCTCGATCGTGCCCGCAGGAACGCGCGTCGAGATCATCGACGCGAACGGCGCGGTCGCGCTCACGATGGCCGTGCGCGCGAAGGGCAACTTCTTCTCGAGCTCGCGCATGGCCGGCGTCGCACTGCCGTTCACCGCCCGCGTGATCACGCCCAACGGCGCCATCAACCAGATGTCGACGCCGCAGATGTCGGGCGACTGCAACGGCTGCCACACCGAGCAAGGCGCGAACGGCGCGCCCGGCCGGATCCTCCTTCCCTAAAGGACATCCCGATGAATGACTACTGGACCCAGACTCTCCCGTTGCACCCGAAGCTGGTGCACGTCCCGATCGCGCTTTGCATCCTGATGCCGATGATCGCGTCGCTGATCTGGTTCGGCATTCGCCGCGGCTGGTTCTCGCCACGCACGTGGCTGATCGCCGTCGTGCTGCAAGGCGCGATGGCCGTCGGCGGCCTCGCGGCGCTGCAGACCGGCCTCGACGACGCCGCGAAGGTCGAGGGCTACGCGAGCGAGGAGGCCCTCGCGACGCACGAAGCGCGTGGCTACTGGTTCGTCTACGTCGCCGCGGCGAACCTCGTGCTCTGCGGTGGCGCGTTCGTGTTGCAGCGCCGGCAACAACTGCTCGGCGGGCTGGTGATCGTCGGCACGCTCGCGAGTGCGTATGCCGGGTACCTCGTGGGTGATGCCGGAGGGCGCCTCGTCTACATCGGCAACGCGAGCGACGCGCACAAATGAGAACCCTCGCCGTCATCGCGATACTCGCCGGATGCGAGACGGAGCCGCCGGATCGCTGGAGCTACATCTACGAGGCGGTCATCGCGCCGAGTTGCACGACGAGCGCGTGTCACTCCGAGCTTGCCGCGAGCGGCTCGGTCGAGCTCTACGATCGCGACACGGCATTCGCGACGCTCACCGGTCGCGCGTGCGGTGACGCCGCGCCGCCGACGGGCTACGTCAACAGCGCAGACCCGCGCGCGAGCTTCCTCTCGATCCTGCTCCGTCGCGAGGGCCCGACGGGAATGCCGCCGAACCGGCCACTCGTCGAGGACGAGATCGTGCTCGTCGAGTCGTGGATGCAGCGAGGCGCGCCGTGCGACTGATCGCCTGCACCATCGTCGTGCTGGCGCTCGGCGGATCCGCAGACGCGTATCCCGACTTCCAGTTCTCGACGGGCGCGAGTCGCTGCACCGAGTGTCACTTCGCGCCGGGCGGTGGTGGTCTCATCAACGACTACGGTCGCGACGAGGCCGGCAGCACGATCTCCGGCGGCGGCGACGGGCGGTTCGCGCATGGCGCGTTCGACCTGCCCGACATGCTCGAGCTCGGCGGCGACTTCCGCGTCGCCTCGCTCGCGAAGCGTGTGCGCGGCGGCACCGAGGCTGCCGTGTTCCCGATGCAGGCCGACCTCTACGCGCGAGTGGCGATCGGCGGTGTCTCGATCAACGCGACCGGCGGTATCCTCGGTCAGATCCGCGAGGCCGCACCGATCGCCGACCGCTTCGGCAGCCGCGAGCACTACGCCATGTATCAGCCCGAGTCCCGCGCGTGGTACGTGCGCGCAGGCCGCATGTTCCCGGTGTTCGGGCTGCGCTTGCCCGATCACACCGCGTACGTGCGCCGCTACACCGGGCGTCACACCTTCGAGGAGAGCTACCAGGTCGCGGCCGGCATCGCGGGCGATCGCTGGGATCTCCACACGTCGGTGCTCACGCCGATCGCGCTGCATCCGGTCGTCGGCCGGCACGGCTGGGGCCTCGCGCTACACGCGGAGCGAACCCGCGATGCGTCGAGCTTCTCGCTGCAGCTCGATGCGCGCCGCGACGACGACGGCACGCGCTCGTGGTTCGGCGGCACGTGGAAGCACTGGCTCGAAGATCCGGATCTGCTGTTCGCCGCCGAGCTCGACGTCGGGCTCGCGACGACGCCGCGCGATCGCGTCGGGCAGCTCGCCGGCTACGCCTCGATCGCATACCGGCCGGGCAAACGGTGGGGGCTCGGCAGCGCCGCACACTACTTCGACCCCGATGCACTGCTCCTCGGACAGGAGCGGGCCGCGCTCGATCTGCGCTTCACGTGGTTTCCGCGGGCGCACTACGAGGTCGCGGTGCTGCTGCGCGCGGAGGCGGCGCTCGTGACGCTCGAGCGCAGCGACCTGCTCGGGTTCCTGCAGCTCCACTACTATCTGTAGGCCTAGCGGCCCTGCGTCATCTTCAGCATCACGAGCGGCGTCTTGAAGATGATGCCGAGCTCGGTGCGCAGGAACGTGTCGAAGCGCTCGAGCGACGCGGTGTACGCGAGGTCGTAGAGCAGCTTGATCCGCATGTCGTCGGCGAGCGAGCCCTTGGTCTCCTCGAGCTGCCACGGGTTCTGCAGCGTCGCGGCGAGCTTGGCGATCTCCGAGCCCTCGGGGATCGAGCCCGTGTAGCCGAGTGAGATTTGCGCGAGGCCCGTGATGCCTGGCTTCACGTCACGCATGCGCTCCTCGAACAGCGGGATCGCGTACGAGAGGTTTTGCAGCAGCTCGGGACGCTCCGGGCGCGGGCCGACGAGCGACATCTTGCCGCGCAGCACGTCCCAGAACTGGGGGAGCTCGTCGAGCCGCGACTTGCGGAGGAACTTGCCGACCCTCGTGATGCGCGGATCGTCTGCACCCGCGACAACGACGCCGGTGTTGGCCTCGGCATCCGGGATCATCGTCCGGAACTTGTGCATGTCGAACTCGTCGAACTGCAGGTGCTTGACGCCGTTTTCGGTGTGGACGGTCTTGAGGGAACCGGCGCGGCGCTGGCGGAACAGGACCGGGCCTGGTGACTCGAGATAGATCGCCGCGGCGATGAACGGCATCAACGGTGCGGTCATGAGGAGGCCCAAGGCCGAACCGGCAACGTCGATCGCACGCTTGGCGATTCGAACACTACGCAACACGGAGAGCAGCGTAACACGCGCGCGATAGGCGCCGGCCGATGGTGAAGGTGAAGAAACGGTGAGCTTCGTGCTGTGGTGTTTGCGCACACTGTTTGCCGCGTCGCGATTTGTTAAGCTGCACGAAATGGCTCCCACGATTCGACTCAGCGTGCCCGGCACGTTGCGGTATCGCGGGATCGCCGTTCGCGCGGTCGCAGAGGCGGCGCGCTTGGTTTCGGGCACGACGCCGCGCGATCCGAACGACCCGCTCGTCGACGATGTTCGACATCCGTTCGATACCGCCGTGGTGAGTGCCTTCATGGAGATCTTCAACAACGTCGCGATTCATGCGTATCGCCGCAAAGGCGGCGGGACGATCGAGATCTCGATCGCTGCCAGCGACGAGGAGCTCGTCATCGAGATTCGCGATACCGGGACGCCGTTCGACATCGACGCCGTGGCGCCGGTGCCGGACGAGCTGACCGACGAGACCCTTCCCGAAGGCGGGATGGGGATCCACATCGCGAAGACGATGCTCGACGAAGTAACGTACGAACCCGGGCCGCCGAACAAGTGGCGTCTCTGTAAACGCCTGGACGAGCCGCGAGCCGCGACCGCCGGAAGGAGCTGACGTGCCGACGCCATTCGAGGTCCAAAAGACCACCAACGAGACGAAGCTCACCATTCGCGGCTCGCTCGATATCAACAGCGCACCTGCGCTCGCCGAAGAGATCGACAAGATCGTGGCCTCGAGGCCGACGAAAGTGTCTGTCGACCTGGCGGCGCTCGACCTCATCGATAGCAGCGGCGTCGCCGCGCTGGTGAAGCTCTACAAGGGCGTACGTTCCGCGGGCGGTGCCGTGGCCATCACCGGTGCACGCGATCAGCCGCTCGCCATCTTCAAGCTGCTCCGCATGGACAAGGTGTTCAACCTCTGACGTTGCGCGTCCTCGCGATCACGAAGATCTTCCCGAACGCCGTCGAGCCACTCTCGGCGCCGTTCAATCGGCAACAGTTCGCGGCACTCGCGAAGCGCTGCCATCTCGAAGTCATGGCGACCGTGCCGTGGTTTCCGGGCGCCGGTCTGCTCTCGAAGTGGTCGAGCGCGGGCAAGCTCGCGCAAGTTCCGTATCGCGAGGTGATCGAAGGCATCGAGGTCTCGCATCCGCGGACGCTGTTCGTGCCGCGCCTCGCGCACGCGACGTGGGGCCCGCTGTACGCGGCGTCGATCGCGCCCGCGCTACGCGGACTGCGCGGCAAGTTCGACGTCGTCCTCGGCTCGTGGGCGTATCCCGATGGCTTCGCCGCGGTGATCGCGGCACGCTTGCTCGGCCTGCCGTGCGTCGTGAAGCTGCACGGCAGCGACATCAACATCATCGCGAAGATTCCAGGGCCGCGCCGGCTCTCGGCGTGGGCGCTGCCGCAAGCATCGAAGATCGTCGCCGTGAGCCGCGCGCTCGCCGACGAAGTGGCCGCGCTCGGCGTGCCGCGCGACAAGATCGCGATCGTGATGAACGGCGTCGACGCGTCGCTGTTTCATCCGCGCGATCGCGCAGCGGCGCGCAAGGAGCTCGGGCTGGGGGACGGCCCGCTCGCGCTCTACGTCGGCAACCTCAAGGTCGAGAAGGGTGTGCTCGATCTCGCGGCGGCGTGGAAAGACGTTCCAACAGGCAAAGCGAGCCTTGTTGTCATCGGCGGTGGGCCGGCCCAAGCCGAGCTCTCGCAACTAGTGGACGATCGCGTGAAGCTCGTCGGACCGCAGCCACTCGCATCGATTCCGACATGGATGGCCGCGTGCGACGTGCTGGTGCTGCCGAGCCACGCGGAAGGCACACCGAACGTCGTGCTCGAGGCCCTCGCGTGCGGCCGGCGCGTCGTCGCGACGAACGTCGGTGGCATCCCCGACCTCATCACCACCGACACGCTCGGCCAGCTCGTCCCACCGCGTGACCCGAAATCGCTCGCCGTGGCGCTCGCGCACGCTCTCGCGACATCCTATGACCCCACCAAGGTCGCGGACCTCGGTGCGCGTGGTGGTTGGGACGCATCGGCAGCGGCGCTCCATCAGGTGCTGTCTGAGGCCGCCGGTGCTAGCGTCGGAGGACCGTGAAGCGGCCGAAGATCGGTGATGGCTGGTTCGAGTCGGAAGAACCGACCCGGATCGGCATGATCACCGAGCTGCAGCGGATCCGGCGGCGAACCGGCGTGCATCCGATTCCGGTGCTGGTGCTCGCGGCGCTGATCACCGCGGCGGTGACGTACAAGATCGCGACGAAGCCACGCATCTACGAAGCGGACGTCGTGCTCGCGTTGACCGAAGGCCAGATGGCCCAGAGCAACCGCAGCATCCCGTTCGGCGAGCTCAAGAGCTACGTGTCCACGGTGCTGATGCCCGACGCGAAGCTGATCAAGCTGATCGAGAAGCGCAATCTGCACCGGCTCCGCAAGAAGTTCGGCGATCAGTACGCGGTGACCGAGCTACGCGATCAGCTCGAGATCGAGATCTGGAAGAACTCGTTCTTGTACTGGGACGAAGGGGATGCGAACGCGCAAAAGTCGGCGCGCATCGGCATCACCGTGCTCGAAGGTGATCCGGACCTCGCCTTCGACATCGCACACGATATCGCGAGCATCGTGATCGAGAGCCACGAGGAACAGCGTCAGAAAATTGGCGATGGGCTGGCACGCGAAGTGAAGCTCATGCGCGAAACCATGACCGTCCGCCTGCTCGCCATCGAACACGCGATCACGGTCAAGGGGACCGCGGACGCGCTCGCGCGGCGTGATGGTCGGGCCGGTCTGTCGTCCGCGCTGCAGGTCGACCTCACGGCGCTCGCGGCGGAGCGCAGGCACGTCCAGAAGGAGCTCGCGGCGATCGCGGCGAGCCCGGAGCTGTTCGCGGACCGCACGACACGTGCCGGCCTCGACACGACGCTCTCCGTCGTCGAAGAGCGCCGACCCGAGCGTCCAGAACAGAGCGCGTTCGTGCTCATCATCGTCGCGGTTGTCGTCGGAATCGGTGCGCTCATCGGTTCCGCTGTGTTCATCGGAGCGTTCGATTCGCGCGTCCACGATACCGACGATGTGTCGCGCCTCGGATTGCCCGTCCTGGGCCATGTACCCGGATTTCCGGGTGACCACGTCGGTTCACTGGGTGCACGTGGCGCGTTACGCGCTCGTGTACCATCGTTCCTCCGATGGCGATCTCACAGGTAACTCCTCGCGATCAGGTGCAACGGCTTGCGGACCTCGGACGCAAGACGATGCGCTACTGGTGGCTCGTCGCGATCTTCGCGGTCGTCGGCGGGGCGCTGTCGCTCTCGTTCGCGATGCTGAAGAAGAAGAAGTACCAATCGTGGGCGACGCTGTTCTATCAGGAACGGATCCAGTCGCAGCTGATGACGCCGACGCGCGAGGAAGTCTCGCAGCGCAACATCGGCGACAAGTACCGCGAGCTCTTGCTCGCGCGCGCGCAGCTCGCGCAGATCGTCACGGATCCGGCGCTCAATCCGTACCCGAAGGAGTCCGACAAGGACGTCGCGATCGACAAGCTGCGCCAGGACGTGAAGCTCGAGGTGCGCGGTGGCAACGTGTTCCGCATCGTCTACACCGATAGCGAACCGGCGCGCGCGAAGGCGGTCACCGAGAAGCTGACGAAGATGCTGCAGGAGAAGGACGAGGCGCTGCGCAACGAACAGGCAAAGGCCACGGTCGACTTCGCGACGACGCAGAAGACGGAAGCGCAGAAAGAATTGCGCACGGCGGAGCAAGGGCTGGCCGAGTTCCTCGTCAAGCATCCCGAGTTCGCGCAGGACTCCATCCAGGCGAATGCGGAGGGCGCGTCGATCCGCTCGATCAAGAAGCCCACGACCCCGACGGGCGGCAACACCAAGCTGTATTCGCTCGAGCGCCAGAAGCAACGCATCCAGGCCGCGCTCGATGCGCCGGCCGACGCGCCGGTGAAGATCATCGCGCCGGCCACACCCGAGAAGATCGCGGCCGAGCGCGTCGTCGACGAGGCGGAGCGCGAGGTCGCCGCCGCGAAGCGCGCGTTCGAGGACGCGAGCTCGAAGTACACGCCGAAGCACCCGTCGGTGATCAGCGCGCAAGAGCGGGTCACCGCGGCGCAGCAGCGGCTGCGTCAGGCACAGGCGAACGTCCCCGCGGATGTGACGATGTCGCCGGCGACGCCCGAGAAGCGCGAGAAGATGAAGCAGGAGCTACAGGACGTCGAGCGCCAGATCCAGGCGCTGCAGAACAAGAAGGAAGGCGCGCCCTCAACACCGTCCGTCGACGCGAGCACGAACTGGATCGTCAAGCTCGAGACCGAGCACGCCGAGCTGCGGCGCGATGTGGCCGAGCAGCGCGAGCGCGTCGAGTCGCTCGCGGAGAGTGTGTTCCGCGCGCAGATCGACGCGAGCCAGAAGGCCGCCGAAGCCGGTGGCCGCCTCGCGCCGATCGACCCCGCGTTCAAGCCGGTCAAGCCGTCGGGTCCGGGCAAGACCATCTTCCTCATTGCCGGCATGGCCCTGTTTCTCACGCTCGGCCTCGCGCTCGCGGTGGGCCTCGCAGTCATCGACGACCGGTTGTATCGTCGAGCGGACCTCGATCAGCTCGGGATCGCAGTCCTCGCCGTCATCCCGACGGCGACCGCTCGACAGAAGAAGAGGAAGCGGTGAGCACGCCCAAACGTCCAGGCCGATTCGGTGACTCCCAGCCACCGCCGGTGTCTGCGGAACGTCGCGGCGCGCCGCTGCCAATGCACACGCAGCCGATGATCCCCGTTGATGCTCATCTCGTCGACGATCCGAACCAGACGCGCGTCGACAACCCGCTGCAGACCCTCAAGCCGGAGACGGCAGCCGTGCTGTTCGGCGGGAACAAGCAGACGGTGTCGATGGCGGCACAGCCCAAGGGCTCGCTCGCAGCGTCGCTCGGACCGCCGCCGGAGATCGGGCTGACACAGCACCACCTCCCCGACGAGACGCTCGACCGGCGCCTCGAGCTCGTGATCGATCCGGATAGCGAGCGCTCGGCGTCGTTCCGCGTGCTCCGTCACCACTTGATGGAAGTCGGTCGCCCGCACTGCGTGATCGTGTCGAGCCCGCAGGCCGGCGAAGGTAAGACGCAGACGGCTGTCAACCTCGCCCTCGCGCTCGCCGAGTGCGGCCGCGCGAAGGTCTTGCTGATCGAGACGCACCTGCGTCGCCCGCAGCTCGCGGGCATCTTCAAGTTCGTGCCGCCGTGGTGCTTCGCGGAGCAGCTCGCGGCGCACCGTCATCAACCGATGATGCCGTGGAGCCTGATCGAGATCCCGCAGCTCTGGCTGCACGTGGGCGCGGTCAATCCTCGCATCGAGAAGACACAGCTCCTCGACGGTCCTGCGTTCGCGATCGCCGTCGAGCGCCTGCGGCTCGGTGGCTACGACCACATCGTCGTCGATGCGCCACCGGTGCTTGGCTCGGCAGACGTCAATCTCATGGCCGACGCGGCCGACGCCGTGGTGCTCGCGCTGCGGGCTCGCGTGTCGACGACGCGCGACCTGCGCCGCGCCATCGATCAGATCGGCGCGAACAAGGTCGCCGGTACCGTCCTCGTGCAGTAGCTCACGCCTCGGCGCGCAGGATCTCGGCGAGGCGGTAGGCGAGCGCCACGAGTGTGAGGCCGCTGTTCGCGATGCCGGCCGCGCGCAGCAGCGAGCCGTCACAGACGTACGCGTTGGGGAGGCCGGTCACGTTGAAGAAGGCCTTGCCGGTGTCGCCTGGCATCGGCACGAACGAGGTCGCGGTGCCCGAGTGGTGCGCAGCGTTGCGGAACTCCCAGCTCGCGGTGGGGACGACCTTGCGCTCGACGATGTCGTCGCCGAACTCGGCAAAGAACTTGTCGAGGCTCGCCTCGTAAGAGCGAAGCTCGTCGGGGGTGACGTGCCAGTTGAGGGAGGGCCGCTTGCCTCGCTTCATCTGGATGCCGCGAGTCTGGAGTGGGGTTTGCTCGCCGAGGATCAGGACCGAGTAGTAGTTGCCGCGGAACCCGAGCCGCGTCTTGAACAAGATCGCCTCGCGCACGGCCTCGAGGTTGCCGAGGAGCATCATGATCTTCTTCGGCGAGAACGGATCGTTGCGGAGGTCGGAGAGGATGTAGCGAGCGGGGCCCATGATCGAGCCGAGGCGCATGTCGACGGCGGGGCGCAGGTAGATGACGGTCTTGAGGTCGGCGGTGTCGTAGACGATGCCCGCGCGGACGTCGGCCGAGAGCGTGGCGGTGCTCGAGACTTTTTTCAGGCGGCTGCCGTCGCGCAGCTTCACCTTCGCGACGTAGGCCATCGGGTGATCGTGATAACCAGGGACGAAGCCGTCGGCCTGGCCGAGCGAGCTCGCGAGGAGGACCGGTGTGCCGAGACCACCGCCGCACGCGACGACGTGATCGGCGGCGATCGTGCGGCCGTCGACCTCGACGCCGCCGGGGACGATCTTCTTCGCGTGGCCATAGACGACTTCGATCTTCTCACCCCGGTTCTTCTCGTTCGCGAGGTTCCACACGTTGTGCCGGGTCTGCGGCAGCACCATGTGGCCGATCGTCGATGTGCCGCCTGCAAGGCTCGCGGCGTTAGCGTCGCGGACGCGGTTGCACTCCTCGAGCTCCTTGCTCGAGAGGAAGAACTTCCAGGCCTGCTGGTAATAGCTCGCGAAGCCGCGCGGCTCGATGCCGGCCTTCGCGAGATCTTTGTCGTCGAGCTCGATCAGCGCGTTGTGCCAGTAGTTGGTCGTGCCACCGAGACCTTCGGCGCGGTTGATCGACGTGTTGAGCTCGCCGGTATCGCAATCGACATCGTCGAACAACGGCTTCTTCTTCTTGCCCTGCTCGACCACGGTCACGTGGAAATCGTTCCGGAGCAACGTGCTCACGAGCGAGCCACATAGGCCCGCTCCGATCACTACGACGCGCTTCTTCATCAGGGCGCATCTAAGCACGCCGTACCGGAGTGGCCCGTGACGTGACCGTGAGAACTGATCACGGACAGGCGGCGAGCTCGAGCAAGTGACGGCGCGCCTGCTCCCACGCGCCTTCGTCGGTCGGCCACGAGGGTGACTTGCCCTTGGCGTCGCCGAGTGCGCGCGGGACGAGCTCGGCGGCGAGCTGTGCCGTCTCGGCGGGTGCACACTTCGCGGCGAGCTCGAGCAGCTGGCGATCCTGGAGCCCGCGGCGGAGCGCGGCGAGGCGGAGCGTGCGAGTGCAGCCGGGCAGCGCGAGGACGCCGTCGAGGTTGCCGCGGTCTTCGCCGTCGTCGAAGCTGACCGGATCCTTGGTGACGTCGAGGGCGCGGCCGGGAAGCGGCGCGCCCTTGCGGTTGTGTCGGTCGTGCCAGTAGAGCGCGTCCCACACGTACCAGACCGGGATGTTGTAGCGGTGCGCGATCCAGCCCCAGGTCCGCGTGCCCGGCGTGAGCGCGTCGAGCGTGACCGCGCCCGCGTACGGTGGCGCGCCGTTGTATGTCCAGCGTGGGTGGGTATCGCCGGTGAGGTGCGCCGCGTTCCACGAGATGTAGAGATCGACGAGGTCGCCGTACTCGGCCCGCGGTGCGTCGGTGACGGCATAGCGAAACGTCGTCGGACCGCCGCCCGCGGCGCGCACGGCCGCGGCGAGGGCCTTGACGTTGGCGCGCGCGGCCGGGGTCCGCGGCTCGTCGATCGGGATCGCGAACGGGATGGCGCCGGTGCCGCGCGTGGCTTCGATCCAGCCACGCACGTCCTCGCCGACCTTCGCGGGATCGTCGCTGATCGCCGCCGGGATGTGCGGGAAGCCGTCGAGGAGCGGTTGATAGACGGGCCACGCGGAGAGCGGGAGGTCCGGTGCGAGCAAGACGCCGTGTGCGCGGAACATCGCGATGCACGCGCGCTCCGCCTCGCTCGGCTGGGTGACCCGCGCGCCGTCAGGAGGTGCGCCCGCGTGCCACGCGAGCTCGCGCGGATCCTCGTAGGCCCACACCGTGCGCGGCAGCGGCGGGAGGGTCACGTCGGCGACGGCGAGCTTCACCGGGATGCGGCGGTCACCGACGACGAGCGTGCCCGTCGCCGCGGCGTCGACGACGATCTCGAAGTACGCCGGCGATGTCGCGGGGCGCGCCGATGCGATCAGCTCGTCGGCGTACGTCCCCTTGCCGCGACTGCCACCGAACAGCGCCGTCGACGGGCGCGTCACGCGAAACGACCGCACCTCGAAGCCCTTCGCGCCAGCGAGCTCGAGCGTGACCGGCTGCGGATGACGCTGGAGGACCTGGATCCCGAGCGTCTCGCCCTTCGCACCGACGAGCGTGACCTCGCGGCCGTCGAACCACGGCGTGGTGGCCGGGAATGGGTCCTCGAGGCGAACGCGTGTCGACTCACCGACGATCATCAAGTCGGGGCCGGGATCGGGCGGCTTGTCCGACCGACACGCGGCGGCGAGCACGAGCACGATCGCGAGCCGCATCGCCGGCCAGCATAGCGCGCGGTTTGCACCATCGCGAAGACCGTGTCCGATGACTCAGTATCCTCGTCGCCAACGACGAGCGAAAGCGCACGTGTGACGCACCAGCACGCGATTGACCGCGCACCGGTTGAAACCCTATCGTCGGCGACAGTGCCCACGCCGATCATCGCCTTCGCCAAGGACTGGCACGAGGATCCCACCTCGAACCACCACGTCCTGCGCGAGCTCGCGAAGACGCGGCGCGTGTTGTGGCTGAACTCGCTCGCGACTCGCAAGCCACAGCTCGGCTCGGCGCGTGACCTCGGCAAGATCAAGCGCAAGCTCGGCGAGTTCACGAAGGGGCCGGTGAACGTCGAGAACGATCTATGGGTGTTCTCGCCGCTCGTGCTCCCGTTGCCGCACAACCCGGGCGCGCGGGCGATCAACCGCCAGGTGCTGCGCGCGACGCTGCGGATGCTGCGCAGGAAGCTCGAGATCGACAGGTTTCACTTGTGGACGTTTCTCCCCGGCACGGGTGACTACGTCGGCACGCTCGGCGAGGAGCTCGCCGTCTATTACTGCGTGGACGAGTGGTCGATGTTCTCGTACCTCGATCGCGCGCAGACCGTAGCCGCGGAGGAGAACCTCCTCGGCCGCGTCGACGTCACGTTCGCGATCAACGACGCACTCGGCGCGGCGAAGCGCGAGCGCTGCGCACGGACGTACGTCTCGCCGCACGGCGTGGACCACGCGCTGTTCGCCCGCGCGCTCGAGCCGTCGACGCAGCTGCCCGCAGATCTCGCCGCGATCCCCGGACCGCGCATCGGCTTCTACGGAACGCTGCGCGACTGGGTCGACTACGACTTGCTGGCGTCGGTCGCACGGGCGCGGCCCGAGTGGCAGATCGTGCTGATCGGCCAGGTCCTGACCGACGTCTCGATCCTCGACGGTCTGCCGAACGTGCACCTGCTCGGGCAGAAGAAGCACGACGAGCTGCCCGCGTACTGTAAAGGCTTCGACGTCGGCATCATTCCGTACAAGATCGACGATCGGATGCGGTTCGTGAATCCGCTGAAGATGAGGGAGTACCTCTCGGCAGGGCTGCCCGTGGTCTCGACCGACGTGCCGGAGGTCCGGCGTTATCCAGAGCTCGTGCAGATCGCGTCCACACCCGACGAGTGGGTCACGGCGATCGAGCGCGCGCTCGCGAGCAACTCGATCGAGGCACGCGCATCGCGCACCGCCGCGATGACGACCGAGACGTGGGCCGCCCGCGTCGCCACCCTGTCGCACACGATCGACGAGATCGTCACGCAGAAGACCGAGCCGCAGAAGACCGAGCCGCAGCTCGAGCTCTCCGACCAGGTGCCGTTCCTGGTCACCGGTGCGACGGGCTTCCTCGGCCGCGCGACGGTCCAGCGCCTCCGCGAGGCCGGGCATCGCGTCCGCGTGTTCCAGCGGCGCGCGCCGGCGACGCAGGAATCGGGGATCGAGCACGCGCTCGGCGACCTCGCCGATCGCGCGGCGGTCGAGCGTGCCGTGAAGGGCGCCGAGATCGTCATCCACTGCGGCGCAGTGATGAAGGGCGGGTGGCCCGAGCACAAGGCCGGCACCGTCGACGGAACGCAGAACATCATCGACGCGTGCAAGAAGCACGGCGTGAAGCAGCTCGTGCACATCTCGTCGATGTCGGTCGTCGACTGGGCGGGCTCCGACAAGAACGGGCCCGTCAACGAGGACACGGCCGTCGAGCCGCGGCCCGACAAGCGCGGCGCGTACACGCGCGCGAAGCTCGAGGCCGAGCAACTCGTGGTCGCCGCAACCAAGACCGGCCTCCCCGCGGTCATCTTGCGGCCCGGCCAGATCTTCGGCGGCGGCATCCCGCTGATCAACGGCGCGGTCGCACGCAACGCCGGCGGTCGCTGGCTCGTGCTCGGCGACGGCAAGATCGAGCTTCCGCTCGTCTACATCGACGATGTCGTCGACGCGATCACGGCCGCCGTCGATCGCGCACTCGTCGGCGGCGAGATCATCCAGATCATCGACCCCGAGCACCTCAGCCAGGACGATGTCCTCGGCCTCGCAGGCGGCGGCAAGAGCGTCCTCCGCGTCCCGCGTCTCGTCGCGTTCGCGCTCGGCAAGCTCTCCGAGCTACCGCTCGGCGCGCTCGGCCGCCAGTCCCCGATCGCGGTCTACCGGCTGAAGTCGGCCATGTCGCGCCTGCACTACGAGAGCGACCGCGCCCAGTCGATCCTCGGTTGGCAGCCGCGTGTCGGTGTGCGCGAAGGTATTCGGCGCGTCACGCCCGCAGCGACGTGAGTCGTCTCACGGTCGTTTCCACCGTTTGCCGCCGCGATGCGATTACCATGAGCCCATGCGCATCACTTTGCTTGGACTGTCTCTTCTGATCGGTTGCGGTGGCGGTGATGGTGGCGGCACTTCGTTCGAAGGCATCTTCAAGGTCGACACCTGGACGGAGAACCGAACGTCGTGTGCCGCCGAGGGTGCCTCGGTCGCGGCCATGCACGAGCCGCTGTTCTACGTGAAGAACGAGAACTTCCTCGGTCAGACCTTCGTCAACGTGAACGGCTGCGTCGACCTCGCGACCTGCAAGACCGAAGCGAACGACAAGGACACGATCCACATCGGATCGTTCGGGTTTGAAGAAGGCAGCGACTCGGCCGGCTGGACGACGCACAGCGCGTTCGCGTTCGAGGTCCAGGGATCGTGCGACGGCAGCGTGACCGACACGAAGATGACGATCACGAAGACGACGATCCGCATCGAGCAGCGCCGCGTCGATGCGCTGCCGTTCCCGCCGAGCGCCGGTGAGGACGAGTGCCCGGATGCCAAGGTCGAGATGGCGGCGCAGGGGCAGCCGTGCACGCAGCTCGAGGTCGTGACGGCGACGTTCGACCAATCGTTCTGAGGTTGCGCTCGCGCCGACGTGCTCGCGTTGACAGAGCGCTCCACTCGCGCTCTCGCGCCGACGGAGCGCTCCACTGCGCTTCCTCACGCACTGCGACGCGCGCGCTCCGCGCGGCGCACGTACGACTCGCGGCTCGCGGTTAGGACCATCCTCCCGATCGATCACCGACACCGGTGGTAGTTGCTGCGGGCTTTACGCTCGCGCGAATCGCACGTGCCGCCGCGCTGCGCGCGCGGTCGCGCTGCGCGAGTCGCGACACAGTCGCGCTCTTGCCGTCGCTCGCGCCGCGCTGGGCGCTCGGTTGTCGCGCCTCGCTGTCGCGAAATGGGTCGCACCATTTACGCGAAAAATGGGTCGCACCATTTACGCGAGAAATGGGTCGCAACATTTACGCGAGAGCCTCAGGAGGCGAGGCGACTCACGACGCTGCGACTCGCGCAGCGCGGCTCGCGCGTCGGCGCGGCGGCACGGCGACTCCGCGCGAGCGTAGAGCCCGCTGCAACTACCACCGGTGTGGCGTGATCGATCGGGAGGGTGGTCCTAACCGCGAGCCGCGGGGTCGCCGTGCGCCGCGCCAGAGCGCGAGCCGCACTGCGCAGTGAGGTCGCAGCGAGCGAGGTCGCAAGAGCGATGTCGCAAGTGCGCCCCGCGCGCGCGCGGTCGCATGACCGCGACGCTAGAGCAGGCCGTGGCGGCGAAGCTTGTTGATGAACGTGGTGCGGGGCATGCCGAGCGTCTTCGCCGCGTGCGACTGATTGCCGCCGGCAGCGCGCAGCGCGGCTGTCAGGCGCTTACGCTCGATCGTCTCCATCACCTCGTCGTGCGGCGCCTCGCTCGACTCTACGATGATCTCGGGCGGCGCCGGGCGATCGGGGAGCTCGAGATCCGCAGCGGTGACCTCGCTGCCTTCGCAGAGGACGAGAGCGCGCTCGAGGACGTTCTCGAGCTCGCGCACGTTGCCGGGCCAGCCGTATGCGGCCATTCGTGCGAGCGCGTCGGCGGAGAGTGGGAGCGTGTTCCGGCCGCAGCGCTTGGCGGCGCGCGGCAACAGCGATTCGCAGAGCGCCGGGAGATCGCCGCGACGCTGGCGGAGCGGCGGGACGACGAGCTCGACGACACGCAGGCGGAAGTAGAGGTCCTCGCGGAGCTGGCCCTTCGAGACCATGTCGTCGAGGTCGCGATGTGTGGCGGCGATGATGCGAACGTCGACGGAGACTGGCTGCGTGCCGCCGACGCGGAGGAAGGAGCGGTCCTCGAGGACGCGCAGGAGCTTGGGCTGGAGCTCGAGCGGAAGCTCGCCGACCTCGTCGAGGAAGAGGGTGCCACCGTCGGCGAGCTCGACGGGCCCGCGGCGCATGCGGGCTGCGCCGGTGAAGGCGCCGCGCTCGTGACCGAACAGCTCGCTCTCGAAGACGCCCGCGGCGATCGCGCCGCAGTCGACCTGGAGGAAGGGGCCGGCGGAGCGCGGTGATGCGGCGTGGAGGGTGCGTGCGACGAGGCCTTTGCCGGTGCCGCTCTCGCCGAGGACGAGGACGTTCGCGTCGCTGCGCGCGACACGGTCGATCGTCTTCGTGAGCTCGCGGATCGCGCGCGATTCCCCGACGAGCGTGGCGCCATCGAGTGCGGCAAGGACGCGGGCGCGCAGGAAGCGGTTCTCGTCCTCGAGGCGATCGCGCAGCCCGCGGATCTCGACGTTCTGGGACTCGAGCGTCGTCGAGAGCTCGGTGATGGTGCCGAACGCGCGGGCGTTGGCGAGCGCGATGCCGAGCTGTGATGCGAGCGCGCCGAGGAGGTCCTTGTCCTGCGAGGAGTAGAGATCGCCGGAGCGCCGCGGGCCGAGGACGAGGATCGCGACCGGGTCGTTCGCGTTGACGGTCGCGACGCGGATCGAGATGCCGTCTTCGGGCGCGACGGGCTCGTCGCCGAAGGCTTCGCCGACGGCAGACGCGACCGTCCAGCGGGCACCATCGCGGAGGTAGAGCGCACCGCGTTCGGCGCGCACGGCGTCGGTGACTTGCAGGACGGCTTCCTTCGCGAGGGCGTCGGGCGCGCGCAGGAGCGCGAGGCTCTCGCCGACCTTGCGGAGTGCTTCGACGTAGTGGCCGCGATCGCGAAAGAAGCGGCGATCGAGCCAGCGGTTGACGCTCGCGCGGATCGGGCCGAACAGGACGACGGCGACGAGGCCGCCGACGATCTGGCCGGTGAGCCAGCCGGTCGCGAGGACGACCGCGACGAGGATGGTGAGGGAGGCGCCGGTCGCGACGGCGTATCCGGCGGAGCTACGGATCAATGCGTCGACGTCGGCGAGCCGCACGCGCAGGACCGCGAAGCCATAGGCGATCGCCCAGATGATGGCGATCGCGACGACGAACGGGCGGTACCAGACGAGCAAGAACAGCTCGAGATCGGCGAGTGCGAACGGAATGCTCGCGATCGCGGGCAGCGCGGACATCACCTGACCGAACAGGAGCCAACGGAGCTGCGCGCGTGCGGGGCCATGCGCGCGGCGGACTTCTCGCAGCTGGAACGCGAGCGCGATGCTCGCGTGAAGGACGATGAGCGCCATCTGCGTCGCGACACAGCCGACGATCCAGTAGAGGGCGCGATCGCCGGCGCCTTCGCGATAGTCGTTCGCCGCGACGACGATCGCCGCCGCGCAGATCGCGCCGAGGATGAACATGATCGTGTAGGCGATGCGTCGCCAGCGTCGGGCGCCCGGGCTGATGGTGTTGCGCTGTGGAAAGTCGATCGCGAGGTCGAGCGCGATCGCCGGCGCGGTGAACAGTGCGAGCAAGAACGTGATGCCGAGGACGGGATGTGGCATCAGGCGCGCCCACGACATCGCGCCGACGTAGACGATCGCGTAGATGCAGCTCGTGCGATAGAAGCGGCGCGCGGCGGGGTCATCTGGGCGACCGATGCGCGCGATCAGCCCGAGCACGATGAGCGCGGCCGCGAGCAGCGTGGCGACGAGTGCGGCCCACGGTGGCGGCGAGGCCTCGAGCTGCACGGGCACGTCGATGTGCGTCGGTCCGCGATCGACGCCGAACACGACGGTGTCGCCGGGCTGGCGACGTAGCACGCGGAACGAGTAGTCGAGCGTGCTCGTGACCGGCACACCGTCGACGGCCACGATGCGATCGCCGGGCGTGAGGCCCGCGCGCGCGGCTGGCCCATCGGACTCGACATGGACGATGCGCTGCCCCGTGAACGCGAGGAAGCCCTTCTCGGGTGCTCTCCATGCGGCTGCGACAACCGCGACGGCATACGCGAGAGCGAGCATCGGCGGCAGGACCACCCAGAGTTGGGTGGTGGCCATGCGGCGCCATCTGCTCACGAGGGCATCGTACTCGGGTTCAAGAACGTGCAGCGATCGCGCGCGCGACACGAATGCCGTCGAGCGCAGCCGACACGATGCCACCCGCATAGCCCGCGCCTTCCGCGCACGGATACAGCCGCGCGAGCTGCGGCGACTCGAGGGTCTCCTTGTCGCGCGGCATGCGCACCGGCGAGGACGTGCGCGACTCGACGCCGACGAGCACCGCCTCCTCGGTCAAGTAGCCGCGCATCTGCTGATCGAAGATGGTCAGGCTCTCGCGCAGGCGCGCGGCGATCGGCACACCGATGCTGTCGAGGACTTCCGAGATGTCGCCCGCGGCGAGGCCGGGCTCGTAGCTCGTCGCGGGCACCGTCGTCGAGCCGCGCTTCTTGACGAAGTCGGTCGCGCGCGTTGCGGGCGCACGCAGCGCACCACCGCCGGCACGCGCGGCTGCTTGCTCGAGGCGACGCTGCAGCTCGACGCCGGAGAGGCCGAGCCGATCGAGATCGGCAAGCTCGATGGAAACGACGAGGCCCGAGTTCGCATACGGCGAGTCGCGCCGCGACAGGCTCATGCCGTTCACGACAACGCCGTCCGGCTCGGTCGCCGCCGGCACGATCCAGCCGCCCGGGCACATGCAGAACGAGAACGCGCCGCGCCCATCGCTCGGCGTGTACGCGAGCCGATATGGCGCGGCCGGCAGCTTCGCGTGTCCCGCGGCGCGGCCGTACTGGATGCGATCGATCAGCGGCTGCGGGTGCTCGATGCGAACGCCCATCGCGAACGGCTTCGCCTCGAGCACGACACCCGCGCGGGTCGCGACCTCGTGCATGTCGCGCGCGGAGTGCCCGGTCGCGACGACGACGGCGCGCCCGAGCAGCTCGCCACCGTCGGCGAGACGGACGCCGATCGCGCGACCGTCGCGGGTCACGATCTCGACGACGCGTGCGCCGAACTGTACGCGGCTGCCGACGCGCTCGAGTGACTCGCGCATCGCGGTGATCACCTTGGGCAGCTTGTTCGAGCCGATGTGCGGCCGCGCATCGACGAGGATCTGCGACGGCGCGCCGTGCAGCGCGAGGATCTCGATGACATCGCGAACGTCACCGCGCTTGTGCGAGCGCGTGTAGAGCTTGCCGTCGGAGTACGTCCCTGCCCCGCCCTCCCCGTAGCAGTAGTTGCTGTCGGTATCGACGCGTCCGTGCTGCGTGAGGCCCTTGAGGTCCCGCCGCCGCGCCTGCACCGGCTTCCCGCGATCGAGCACGATGGCCGGTACGCCGTGGCGCGCGAGCTCGTACGCGCAGAACAGCCCGGCCGGCCCCGCACCGACGACGATCACGGGCTCGCCCGTCACCTCGCGAACCGGCGGGCCACCGACGGACTCGTCGCGCACGGTGCCGACGACGAGGTGAAACCGGATGCGCCCGCGCCGCGCATCGATGGAGCGCTTGCGGAGCTCGAGGGGCGGCAGCTCGGCCGCGGGCACCCCGAGGTCGCGCGCGAGCCGCGCCGCGATGGACACCGGGTCGTCCGGATCGTCGAGCGCGATCTCGACGGTGTAGTCGCGCTCCGGGTCGAGTTGCATGCTGCGGTTCGACTATGGCACGGCGACGTATTACGTTCGCCCCATGCGCAGGATCCTCGTAGTGCTCGTGGTGGCGTCGCTCGCAGCTTGTGGCGGCAAGAAGAACGATGAAGGCGGCGGTGGCTCGGGCTCCGCCAAGGTCGTCGAGTTGCCCATGCCGGCGAGCTGCCCGGCCGGCAACGTCGTGCAGGATGGCAAGTGCATTGCTGTCGTGACGCCCGAGAAGGTCGCCGCGGTGCAGGCCGAGCAAACACGCCTCGACGAGTTCGCGAAGCTCCTCGACCAGGTCGAGATCGTCGCTGCGCCCGTCGAGCTGATGGACGGCTTCCGCCAGCTTCCGCAGTGGAAGGCGCTCGCCGAAAAATCCGCGAAGCTCAAGGTCGCCGACACCGTCGTCGCCACCCTCAACGATGCGGTCAAGAAGCTGCGCGAGCTCAAGGGCCACCTCGGCGTGGCCTCGACGCGCCTCGGAAACCTCAAGGGCGAGCTCGACAAGATCCTCTCCGATCCGTCGACGGTCCGCAGGATCGAAGACGTCCGCACGCAGGTCTCGACCGAGCTGCGCGCCGCGATCGAGCCGCTCGCGTTGAACGTGAAGGATACGATCCAGAACGCGCTCACCCCGCTCGCCACGCAGCTCAGCGACATGGCCGATCTCATGATCGGTGCCTGCGCGATGGCCAAGCTCTCGGGCGGCGGCGACAAGATGAAGGAGATGTGCGAAAGCGCGAGGGTCGTGTTCGACAAGGGCCGCATGTTCATCGAGGACTTCAAGACGAAGCCCGCCGCGTTGTTCACGGACGTCTCGACGAAGCTCGAGGCCGAGCTCGGTCTCCTCGTCGACGCCGCCACGCAGCAGGCGATCGATACCGCGCAGACCCTGGTCAACGACGCGCTGAAGCTGCCGCCTGCCGGCAGCGCCGCGGGCTCGGCCGCACCGGCGGGCTCGGCCGCACCGGCGGGCTCGGCCGCACCGGCCGGCTCCGGCTCGGGCTCCGCGATGTAATCAGTTCACGTCGTCGTCGTCGTCGTCGTCGTCGTCATCGTCATCGTCGTCATCGTCGTCGTCGTCATCGTCGTCGTCGTCGGGGTCGTCTTCGGCAAGCACGGGTGCGCCGGCGTGCTTGCGCGCTTCCTCGTAGGCGGGCGTGCCGGCGAACTGACGCAACCATTCCTTCGCCGTCTTCTCCTGCCAGCCCCACTGCTGGGCGAGCACGAAGAACATGCCGCCGAGCAGGCGGTCATCGGTTGGCGGGTTTTGCAGGAGCTCCCACTTCACGTGGTAGTTCGAGTGGCGCAGCATGCGATCGAACAGCGCGACGGTCTCGTCGTCGAGCTCGTCGCGCAGTGCGTGGACGGCGGCCTCGAGGAGGTGCGAGTCGGGATCGAGCAGGTTCTGCCCGCCTTCTGGCGCACGCGCGACGACCTCGCTGGCCGCGTGAATGATCGCCGGGCGCGCATCGTCGAGGCTGCGGCGACCCGCTTCTGCGATCAACGCCGCCTTGCCGACGACGTGGACCTCGCGGATCAGGCGAACGAGCTCGCTGTCGTCGAGCGCGCGTGCCGTGCGGCGGTCATAGATCGCCGCGGCGGGCATCGGCTTGCGGATGCGTTCGAGCAAGGCGTGCGTGCGCGCGCGAAGGTCGTGCTCCGCGAAGCGCGTCAGCCAGACGAGGTCGTGCGCGTCGACGAGCTCGGGCATCGACTCGGCGACGCGCAGCGCGATGCGGATGTTCCGGACGGTGTAGTCGTGATCGTAGTCGAGGCTCGTGAGGCCCTTGCGCAGGCTCGCGCGCAGCTTGCCGGCGGTTGCGCCGTCGGGCGAGTCGCCGGTCGCCATCGCGAGGGCGGCGTCGCGGGCGAGCGAGGCCGTCGCGTCGTCGCGTGCGGTCTCGGTTTCCTGGAGCTTGCGACGGGCGACGTCACGGCGCGCCGGCGCCAGCTGCCGCGCGATGCGCCCATAGGCGAAGTGCAGCTCGGCGTTGATCTCGCCGTCGTTACGTTCACGGATCGTGTCGAGCATCGCGCCGAGCACGCTGTCGTCGACGTCGCGCGGCTCCGGCGCCGAGGCCAGGCACGACGCGAGTGCCTCGGCCGCCGCCGGTCGCGGCTTGTCGTTGTGATCGCCGGGCGCGGCGACGAGCTTCGCGAGCGCAGGGATCGCTGCGGGGTCCGCGATCTCGCCGAGCGCGGTCGCCGTTTGCGACAGGAAGTCTTCCTTGGCGATCGAGTCGAGCGAGCTCTTGATCGGGTTGTCCTCGAGGATCTTGATCATCGCGGGCACGCTCGCGCGATCGCGCAGCGCGCCGAGGATGTCGACGACGGCCTTCCGCCGGTGCTCGTACTTCTCCGGCTGCATCAGCACCGGACGTAACGCGTCGGCGACGCGGGGATCGAGCAAGCCCGCGCGTGCGCGTGCCGCGAGGATCTCGCCCGCGTACGTTGCGATGTAGCGACCGTGGTCTTTGTCGTCTTCGCCGTCTGCTTCGTCTTCGTCGTCTTCTTCGTCGTCTTCTTCGTCTTCTTCGGCGTCGTCTACTTCGTCTTCGTCGTCTTCGTCCTCATCCTCATCCTCGTCGTCCTCATCCTCGTCCTCGTCCTCGTCCTTGTCTCCCGCGGCCGCAACCGCGTCCTCGCCCTCGGCTTCCTCGTCCTCGTCCTCGTCCTCGTCCTTGTCTTCGTCCTCGTCGGCCGACGACGTCATGCCCGCCGCGTCGAAGATCGCATCGACCTCCGCATCGACGTCCGACCCGCTCTGCTTGGCGCTATCCTCGTCGTCGTCCTCGGCCTCGCCGTCATCGTCGTGATCATGGTCGTGGTCGTGGTCGTCTTCCACGTCCGCGTGGATGATCTCCACCGCGAGCTCACGCAGCATCTGCGCGAGCTCCTCGTTCGACCACGCCGACTGGTTCGCGAGCCACGCATCGACGCCGGCCTCACCGCCCTGCTTGTGCACCGCGAACAGCGGATTGCCGCCGAGCACGAACGGCTCGCCGGTGTCGCCCATGAGGCCGCCGTACTTTTGCTCCATCGTCGCGCCCGCGAAGCGTGCGTGCAGCACCGGCAGCACTTCGTGCAGCTTGCTCACCACCCACAACACGTGGCGGACCTGCTCCTCGTCGTCGGTCGGCGCGGAGAATCGATCGACCCACAGATGCGCCGAGTGGCGCTTGCGATCGATCGTCACCGCCGCATTGCGATAGCGGCCGCCGTACGGCACCAGCCATAGCATGTGGAAACAGTTCAGGACCGTCGCTTCGCCGCCCAGCGCCGGACCGGCCAGCTTGAACGCGATGCCGAAGTCCTCCCAGTCGAGCTCGTCGATGATCGCCGGATAGCCGTCGACCGGGAACTCGACCTTCGCCAGCTGCGGCGGCGCACCGTGGGTCCAGCTGTCGCTGTCGTCGTCATCGTCGTCATCGTCGTCGTCATCGTCGTCGTCATCGAGCTCGGCCTGGTCGTCGGCACCGTCGTCTGCTGCGGCCGCGACCGCGTTGTCCTCGCTGGCGGGCGCCGGGTCGTCGGGGTCACCCCCGACCTCGTGCACGTTGATCTGCTGTCGATCCGTGACGTCACCGACATCGAGGAGGTCATCACCCCAACCATCCGTCGTCGTGCGTGAACGTGATGACGCGACCCCGCGCGTCGGTACGGGCGCCGCGGACGGACCGTCGTCGTCGGGCTCGTCCTCGTCGTCCTCGTCGTCGTCGTCGCCCTCTTCGTCGTCGTCCTCGTCGTCGTCGTCCTCGTCGTCGTCGTCGTCGTCCTCTTCGTCCTCTTCGTCGATCGCCTCGTCGGCGTCTTCTTCGTCGTCCTCGTCCTCGTCGTCCTCTTCCTCGTCGTCCTCGTCGTCGTCCTTGTCGTCCGCGGCTGCGCTCGCTTTCAGCTTGCCATCCTCGTCGTCCTCGTCGTCCTCGTCGTCCTCGTCGTCCTCGTCGTCCTCGTCGTCATCATCCTCGTCGCTGGCTGTCTCAGCGTCCTCGTCCTCGTCCTCGTCCTCGTCGTCGTCGTCCTCGTCGCTCGGCAGGCTCGTGCCGGTCTGGAAGAACCACACCGCGTCGACGCCCGCGGCGCCGATGGCCTCGATCAGGCGACGTTGCTCCATGACCGCGCTGCCCGGCTCCGGCGGCAGCCACGGGATCCCGATGATCTGCATCTGATCGTCCAGCTCGGCGGGGAGCTCCTCGATCGCGGCCGCGCCACCCGGAATGAGCGGTGCGCATTGGCGGAGCGTGGCGACGATCGCGTTGCGATCGACCGGACGCGCGAACCGCAGCACGAAGAACGCGAACGCAGTCTTACCTTGCCGGGCCTCGTGGCCTTGGACGTGGAGCGCCATGTTCAGTTGCCCTCCTGGCGGGCGTGCCACTCGCGGAACAAGGCCTTGAACTCGGGCCACTCGAGCAGCTGGCCGAGATCGCCGTCGATCTCGACCTTGCTGATGTGATCGTAGTCGTGCTGCACGGCGAGCTTCACTTGCTCGAACGCCTTCGTGTAGTCGCCGACGGCGGCGTAGGCGCACGCGGCGGAGTGATAGATGTACGGATTCTCGTGCGCGACCGGCTGCGCGCGGTCGGCGATGCGCACGGCCGTGTCAAAGGCCTTCGCGGTGTGCGCCTGAATGCACGCGTTGTTCATCGCGCGCAGGTAGTTCGTGCGCTCGTCGCCCGCGTCGGGGAACGGCAGCGACAGCAGGCGCTCGTAGAGCACGAGCGCCGCGGCGGGATGCGCCGCGATCGCCTTGTGCGCGAGGTCGGCCATCAGATTCACGTCCGGTGGCAGGACCGGGACGAGCTTCGCCATCCGATCGGGGCACTGCTCCAGCACGTGCGTCGCGAGCTCGGTGAACAGCTCGGTCGCGACGTTGCCATACGACACGAGCGCGGCCGCGCCGCCGACCGGCGTCGACGAGCTCGCCATCACCTTGCTCGGCATCGGGCCGCCGAGCGCGACGTCGACCGCCTCGCCGAACCGCGCATGCTCGAGGTCGCCGAGGCGCACGGCTGTCGTGAGCCGCACCGACGGGGCGAACCGCGGCAGCCACGTGAGCATCTCTTCGATCTTCCCTTCGACGCCTGCTCGATCTGCATCGACCAGGAGGTTCGCGTGCGCGAATTGGACCTGATCGTCGTCGGGCGCGAGGCGCAGCGCGCGCTCGGTCATCCCGAGTGCGGCGCGTGCGCGGTCGGGATCTGGGATCTCGCCGCTCTCGTCATCCCAATCGTCATCGTCGTCATCGTCATCGTCATCGTCATCGTCATCGTCATCGTCATCGTCGTCGTCATCATCGTCGTCGCTCTCGGCCGCGAGGCGCTGGTTCTCGGCCTCGAGCATCCGCTTCGCCTCGTCGTGATCGTCGACGCCGCGGACCTCGAGCGCGGTGCCGTCCTGGCCGCGAATGAAGCTCGGCGTCACGACGATCTCGAGCGCAGGCCACGCGTCGAAGTGGTACGTGCCTGCGAGCGTCGTGCGCAGCTTCGCTTCGATCTCGCGCGCGAGCTCCTGCGTGATCTCGAGGACCAGATCCCCGTTGTCGGCGTCGCCGCCCTCCAGCTCGACCGTCATCACGCCCATCAGATCGCGTTCGAACAGGTAGCGCGCCACCGCGCCGGGCCGGAGGTTGATCGACGAGCCGCGGCCGCGCAGCTCGTACGGCCGGCCGTGTCGGATGCGTCCGCGCATCGCGCGAGGGAGCGCGGCCGCATACAGCGCCCCGAGCTCGAGGCGTACGCGGCCATCGTCGACGTCGATCTTCAGCTCGCCCGCGAACGTCAGGTCCTCGGAGGATCCTTCCTGCGCGACGCGTTGCTCGACCTCGGCTGCCGTCGCTGGGTCCGCGAGCACGCTGTCACGTGCGAGGTCCGTGACGAGGTAGGGCAGCCGCTTCTGCAGAATCTCGACGAGCCCGGTCGTCGACCACTCCTGGATCAGCTTGTACTCGTCGTCGGTGATGCCGACGATCTGCACGAACCGCGCGCTGCCGTACTCCGACGAGAATTCGCCAAGCTCGGGATCCTCGGCGAAGCAGATCGCCGTGATCTTGGTGTCGTTGTCGAGCGCGATCGGGCCGTTGAGCCCCATCTTGTGCCCCGACGCGAAGCGATTGCCGGTCCCGAACACGTAGCGCCCGAGGTTCTGCAGAAAGTTGAGCGCCCACATCGGCGGCGTGTCGTCGTCCGGCTTGCGCACGAGACGCATCGTCAGCTCGAAGCCAAACCCGCTCTCGTCGGGATCGTCGGTCTCTTTGTGGAACAAATCCGTGAAGCCGTACGTGACGAAGTGCCAGTGCGGCAGCGGATCGAGGCGCGGATATGCGGAGATGCCGTGGATCGGATCGTTGCCACCGAGCATGTACGGCAGCGCGGTACCGTAGTGCATCGGCTTGGTGTCGCCGTAGATTGGATGGAGCGCGCTGTCGATCGCGTCCCAGCCGGGCGAGCTCTCGTCGTCCTCGTCCTCGTCGTCATCGTCATCGTCTTCATCGCCATCGTCGGCTGCGACGACCGCCGGCCTCACGAGCACGCCCTCGAGCTTGTCGTCACGCACGAGGCTGCCGACAAGCACGGCCTCGAGCTCGGACGACAGCTCTCGCGCGAGCTGCGGCAGCGCGACCTCGCGTTCGTCGTCGCGAAGGTCTCGGAGCTCGTCCAGTGCAACGAGCTGCGTGCCTTGCGTCTCCTCGAGCCGCTGCAAGAGCGCGCGATGCGCGACGCCGTCGCCGAGCCAGCGCCACGCGAGGTCTCCCCATCGTGAAGGCTCCGCGGTCGCGAGCTCGCGCGAGACCTCATCCTTGCGCACGGCCGCCTGCTGCTCGCGCACGGCCTCCTCCGCCTTGCGCGCTTCCGCGCGACGCGGATCGAGATCGAGTGCGCGGAAGGCGGCGAGGTTCGCGCGCCAGTCGCGAATGGTGCCGAGCTCGTTGCGCCCGTCGCGCAGCTCGTCGATCAGCCGCGCGGCATCGCGCACGAGCCGCGCCGCGTGCTTGCGGCCGACGACCAGATATCGATCGAGCTCGAGCTCGTCGAACAAGTACGCGCGCCACATCGCATAGAGCGCCGTCGGGATGAACTTCTCGCAGGCCTCGAACCGCGCGCTCAGCTGGTCCTCGGGCACCGTCTGATTGAAGTCCGCGTTGAACAGCTCCGGCAGATCGTCGATGTCCGTGACGCCGTCGTTCTTGAGCAGCGCGCAGATCCATCGCGAGCGATAGAAGAAGAACTCGCTATCGCGCCGCTTCGCATCGAGCGCGACGAACTCGTCGTCCTTCTCGTCGATCGAGAAGTGCCACGTCGGCGCGACTTTCCCGCGCAGCTTCTTGATGCCGCTGCGATACGCCTTCTTCGAGATCCTCTTCGCGTCCCCGGCTCGCACGATCGACGCCAGGTACACGAGGCTGTCGAGCGAGTCTGCAAACACGCCCGAGAACGAGTGCGTCTCGTGATCGAAGTGCAGCACCTGCCGCGGCCCGTCCCACTCGTAGAGCTCGTGGTGATAGGTGTCGCCGTTGCCCTGCGAGCCGATTCCGAACACGCCCGCAAACGCCTCCACGAGATCCGTCCCGAGGTACGCGTGCTGGTTGCGACGGATCATCAGCTCGAACAGGTTGTGCTCGCCGACGTCGGGCCGCAGATCGTTGTCGAGGCGAAACTCGTCGAACGTGCTCCACGGGTCGCAGCCGGCGACCTTCTCGAAGAACTTTGCGGCCTCGGTCGGGAATGGCACGCCGTAGATGTCGCGGAAGTCTTTCGGCGTCCCCGCGACCGCTAGCAGGCGGAACGCTTCTTCGTCGCTCGGCTCGTTGCTCGACTCGTCGTCGTCATCGTCGTCGTCATCGTCGTCGTCATCGTCGTTGTCACTCACCTCGTCCGCGTCGTCGTCATCCTCGTCGTCGTCGTCATCCTCGTCCTCGTCATCCTCGTCATCCTCGTCATCCTCGTCGTCCGCACCGCGCACGCGGCGGGCGGACTTCGCACTGATGACGTGATCCTTCGCGTCGTCGGCGGCAACCTCGACGCCGTCTGCGTCGCCATCGCCATCGCCGTCATCCTCGTCCTCGTCCTCGTCCTCGTCGTCTTCATCATCCTCGCCGTCATCGTCCTCTTCGGCGGCGGCTTTCTTGGGCGCAGCGCTCTTCTTGGGCGCAGTGCCCGCACGACGAGCTGACTTCGCGCTGATGCGATCGGGGCCGTCGTCCTCGTCGTCCTCGTCGTCCTCGTCGTCCTCGTCGTCCTCGTCGTCCTCGTCGTCGCCTACTTCTTCGTCGTCGTCATCATCGTCGTCGTCATCATCGTCGTCATCATCATCGTCATCGTCATCATCGTCGTCGTCGTCTTCGTCATCGTCATCGTCGTCGCTGACTTCTTCCGCGTCGTCCTCGGAGTCCTCGTCATCCTCGTCATCCTCGTCATCCTCGTCGTCCTCGTCGTCCTCGGAGTCCGCCGCGATCGCGGTCAGATACGCCGACAGCCCATTCTCGATGAACCCGACCGGCCCGGCCGCAAACACCTCGTCGAGCTGCTTCCCACCGGAGAACACGTCGCCGCGCTCGGCCCACGTCGAATCACCAGGCGGCGCGAGCTTCACGACGAGTCCGCCGTCACCACCGATGAGCAAGCCCGGCCCGAAGCGCTCGACGGACCACAGGTGCGCGCCACCGAGCTCGTTGGCGATCGCCTGCCACGTGCGGCCGTCGTCCTTCGAGGTCACGATCGTTCCGCGCGCGCCGACTGCGGCGATCGTGCCGTCCGCGGTCATGCCGATCGCTTCGAGATCCGCGTCCGTACCGACGTGCGCACGCGAGTACCACTGACCGTCGGGAGAGCGGGCGCAGAATCCACCGTCACCGACGACGATCCACGTGTTCTTCGGCGTCACGGCGAGTCCGGTCAACGCCTTCGTCGCACCGCACGGAACGACGGTGGGCTTGTTGTCGCGCACGCGGCGGAGCTGGCCATCGGCGCCGAGGATCACGACCTCGTCGCGCACGGTGTAGACGGCCGTGAAGCGAGTCTGCGTGCCCATGTCGATGCGGCGAACGGTTTCGCCGAGGATCCGTGCGGCGTAGCCACCATCACCCACGACCCAGAGCGCACCGTCGGAGGCGAGCGCGAGCGAGAACAGGCAGCCGTCGGTGTGCGTGTCGAGCTTGGTCCACTTCTGGCCGTGATCTCGCGAGACCGCGAGCTGGCCGTACTCGCCGCACGCCCAGACCGAGTCTGCGACGGCGATGACGTCGCGGAGGCCAAGCTTCTTCGGGGTCTTTCGCGCCTGGAAAGCGCGCGCGTTGGATGACGCGAGGACGGTCGGCGCTCGATTCGAGACGCCTCCGAGGGCAACGATCATCTGGTCGGTGACGACGAAGCCGGCGATGTATCCGTGCTCCTCGTCGGGCTGCTGCAGGAGAGTCAGCTCCAGCTCCACGCTCATCGCGAAACATCTTCGCGCGGCGGCTTCGCGATCGCCCTCCGGAGTGGCAGCGAAACGCGCGGAATCGATGCGGGAGCGTCAGCCGAGACGCACGAGGTCACAGGCGAGAAACAGATACAGAATGCGAGCGGTGCGCGCCCGATCGGCGTGCGTATCGACGATGCCGCCGAGCGTGCGTGCACCGTCGATCCACGCGAACACCTCGTTCGCACTCGGTACGACGAAGACGTCGGGTGCGATGCGCTGGGTCTTGACCGCGACGAGGCGCGCATCGCGATGTTTCGCGAGCCACGGGTCGATCACGTCCGCGCGCAGTGCGAGCGCTGCCTCGCCGAGCATCGAGAACGCTTCGGCCTCGAGCGGGAACGATTCGCGCGGGTCCTCTTTGCCGGCGTACCAGGCGTAGCGGCCCGCGTTCCACGTGCAGATGTCGACGACCTTCGTGCGCGCGTGACGCGTGAGCTGGCGAAAGACCTCCATGCGATCGACGAGGCCGAGCCCGACGAGCGTGTCGCCGATCTTTCCGCCGTAATACGACATCGTCGCGAGCGCCATCGCGAGCTCGCCGTCGGAGAGCACCTTCTGCGCGACGAGATAGTTGCCGAACAGATCGCTCGCATCGTTCGACCACACGCCCGCGAGCTGGCCATCACGCACGTAGACATCCTTGCGGACGCTGCCGAGCGTGACCGCGAGGAGCCCGGTCGCTCGCGCGCGCATCAGGTGGAACAGCACGCGCAGCGGCGTCGTGCGCTCGAAGTCGCCGCCGTCGTCGGGTGCGCGCTCGAGCTGCGCGAGCTTCGGCGGCGGCGGCTGGCCGGCCTTCGCGAGCTGTTCCTGCGTGAGGAGCTGCGCCTTCTGCCGCTGTTCGGCGGGCGTGCGCTCGGGGAGGAGGTCTTGCAGCCCGATGCCGATCGGCTTGACCGCACCGCGCGCGACCAGGCGCGGGTGTGCCGAGCTGCGCTGCGAGTCGGCCTTCGCGATCGGCTTCGGGGCCGCCTCGGGCTTCGGGGTCGCCTCGCGCTTCACGTCGGCGGCGCGCGACCCGCGCGTGCGCTGCGGCAGCGACGGAATCGGATCGGTGGGGAAGTCCGGCTTGATCGGTTTCGGCAGCGGCACGGCCTCGGTCCCGCGTGCCATCACAGGGGACGCGGCGGGTGGTGCGGGTGCAGCGGCTGGCTCGGCGCTGGTCGGCGTCGCCGGCGCGTCCGGCTTGGTCTCGGGCTGCGCGGTACCGCGTGCGGCAGTGCGCTCGGGATCCTTCGCTTGCTTCGGCGGGATCGCGACGATCCGCACGCTCGGCGGCGAGATCGAGCCACGCGCCCACGACGTCGCGACCGGGCCGATCGAATCGGGCCCGGTCGAATCGGGCAGATCGTCGAGCTCGGGGGTCGCGAGCGAGCCCGCGCGTCGCCATTCGTCGACCGCAACGCGCACCTCGCCGACGAGCGCTGCGAGCTGCTGGTTCATGCCCGCCGCGCGCTTCGCGAACAGCCACGCATCGAGCGCATCGCGAAACGCCGCGGCGCTCTGCCAGCGCTCTTCAGGCTTCTTCTCGAGCGCCTTCTGCACGATCGCGACGAGCTCGTGGTCGACACCGCCGAGCTCGAGCCGCGAGATGCGAACGTCGCGCACCATCAGCAGGACGTCGAACTCGTTGTGCGCGGCGAACAGCCGCTTGCGCATGAGCATCTCCGCGAGCAGCACGCCGACGCCGAACACGTCGCTGCGAGGATCGACGGCTTGCTCCATCACCTGCTCGGGCGAGAGGTGACCGAAGTCGTGCCCGCCGCTGTGCGCGAGATCGAACCGCCGCGCGACGCCGAAGTCGCACAGCTTCACCTCGCCGCTGTCGCCGAGCAGGACCTTCGACGGCGAGAGGCGGCCGTGCACGATCTGCAGCCGACCGAGCTCGTCGGCAAACGTATGCGTGTAGTCGAGCGCATCGAGGAGCTCCTGCGCGATCCACGCGGCGAGTGCCGGGTCGAGCGAGCGCCGCGTTCGCGCGAGCTCGCGCAACAGGCCGAGCAGGTCCACGCCGTCGACGTACTCCATCGCGACGTATGGAACGTCCTCGATGCTGCCGAGCTCGAGGGTCTGCACGATCTTGGCGTGCGAGAGCTTCGCCGAGAGCTTCGCGTCGTCGATGAACGTCTGTGCCTGAGAGTCATCGCGCAGGCGCTTCAGGACGATGTCGCGGCGAAAGCCGTGCTCGCCCGACACCTTCACGACGAAGAGCTCGCTCGTTGCGCGAACGGCCAACCGCTCGACAAGCTCATAGCGGCCGAAGCCAGATTCTCCCAACATGACGAGCCTACGGAACGGCTAGCGAGTTGAGAATCCCGCGAAAGTCGCTACAGCGCAGCCGAATGTGCGGAAACTGAAGGCTGCACGAACCCAATGCACATGATCGGGTGCAGCAATTTGCTGCACCCGAAGACGCGACAAAGAAGCGGCCCGTCATAACGGACGCGCCGTGTCAGACCTCGATACGGCGGTACTTCGCGTTGATCAGCTCGTAGACGCCGTACGCGCCGACCCCGAGCGCGATCGCGAGGTACGGCCAGCGGCCGAAGCTCACGAGCAGCTGGCTCATCGAGTCGCCAAGCCCACCCGCCTCGCGCGGGTTGAGGTCGCGCGCCGCGCGGTAGATGAGGACCGCGACCGTACCGAAAACGATGCCGCGTGCGGCGATGCCGAACCGGCTCACGCCGACGAGGACGCGCCGCAGACCGTGGCTACAGCGACCGAGCTGCAGCTGCTTCGAGAGCTTCGAGCGAACCGCCTTGTAGAGCTGGTACGCGCCGTAACCGGCCAAGCCTGCTGCGACCGCATACAGGGCGTAGACGCCGCCCGGCACGCTCATCGCCTTGCCGACCCACTCGCGAATCCGACCGCCACCACCGCCCCCGGCGCTGTGTTGGTAGATCGCGAGCATGCCGGCCGCGAAGGCGAGCCCCAGGTGGATGACGCCGCGCACGACCGAGCCCAAGCGCATCGCGATGCCCTTGGCGCCGTGGCGATTCTGCGGATTCGTGACGCCCTCGATGATGCGCCACGCCGCATAACCGACGAGCCCGAGCGCGACGACCGCGACGAGGAGCCGTCCGAACGGCGCCTCGAACACCGTCTTCAAGGCCTTGTGCGAATCAGGATCTGACTTGCCACCCATGCCGAGCGCGGCACCCGCAGCGAGCGCGCTGATCGTCATGTACAGCACGCCCTTCGCCGCGAACCCCACTCGCGCAAACCCCTCGATCCATGGCGCCACCTCGCGAGTGGCGGAACCGACGTGCGGAAGTGATCTCAAGTTCATGTCCGGAGCCGCTGCAAATGCGGGGCTCGTCCCCGTCATAAGATTTCTGCCGCGCGAACGCGCACACCTGGTACACCCGCGCGCGGGTGGCACATGGATGACAACGCCAAGCGGGTCGGTAGCGCGGTGATCACGGTGATCTGTCTCATCATCTGGTTCGCGCTCCGCGCCGAGAGCTGCAACCGCGAGAGCAGCTACGACTACTCGTACACGCCGAGCTATCCCCTCTACACGCCCCCCTCCACGGACTACACCGCCGCGCTCGAGCGCACGCAGAAGGTGCTCGACGAGCTGATGGCGAACGACGCTGCGTGGGCGCCCGCGATCACGAGCGTCGATCCGATCGCGATCGCCGCGAACCCCAAGAACACGCAGTGCCAGGCGCTCGACGAAGTGGTCGAGCAGTCGCCGACCTGGAAGATCGATGTCAGCGACACCGTGCTCGTCGACGGCCAGCTCGAGACGAAGGTGATGGCACCGTTCCCGCTCTACGTCACGCACGCGGAGGACGGCCTGCCGAAGATGAGCCCCGAGACGATCGCGCGGAGCCACTTGCTCGTCGAGAAGATCGTCGAGGGCTCGGACGTGAGCGCACCGCGCCTGACGACGAAGGACCTCCTGATCGAGGTCGCTCCGATGCCGAAGCCGACGAAGGGCATGAAGAAGATCAAGGGCGCGCCCGCACCGGGCAAGCCGATCGCGCGCGGCTGGATCTACGACCACGCCCAGAAGCGCGTCGTGTGCGCGGGCTTCATCGCGCTGCCGAATGCAAAGACCGGCGAGGAAGCGACGCTGCTCGACGACGAGCAGCTCGCGAAGCTCGTCGATGTGATGCCGCAGGCGCTGAAGACCACGCCGCCGCCCGCCGCCGAAGCCGAGTAGCTCAGTCCGTCGCGGCCCAGAAGTCGATCTCGGCCTGCACCATCGAGGACAGATCCTCGCCGAGGCCGCCCTTCACCGCCCACAGATAGTCCGTGAAGAAGTTGTTGCGCACGCGCGTCGAGCCGTAGTGCGGCTGCTCGTCGAGGATCTTCTGGATCTCCAGCTCGGTGCCGCCGTGCTGGTGGCAGCCGATGCAGTTCGTGCCCGCGTTGTGCGCGCCGGCCTCGAGGTACGGGTTCGAGCACCACGACGGCGCGCCGACACCGCCGTGCACCGCCGCGATCGCATCGCCGAGCGAGCCTGCTTGCGCGCCCCGCGGATCGGCGTCGCGCTCGACGTAGCTCGTGACGACGCACATCTTGTAGTTCCTCCATGGACCGGCGAGCCCCGCGATCGAAGCGGGACGATCGGCGCCGAAGTCGCTGTCGGGGCTCGGTGACCACCACAGCGTGATCCACATCCAGTGATCGAGCTCCTTTGTCATGATGTGGAGCGCCGGCATGCGGAAGCGCTGGCCGTTCGTGGGCAGCGTGACCGTGTAGATCGAGGAGGGCTGTGGATCGGCGACACCGTCGGAGACCCACGTCGCTTCGCCGCCGAGCCGCGACTTCATGCGCGCGGCGCCGGTGTCGTACGCGGGCAAGAGCTCGCCCGTGAGGTAGCGGCGCCAGTCGGCCTTGACGAGCACGCTCGAGCGCGGCATCTCGCCCGCGAGGCAGGTCGGGTCCCGCACATCCGTCTGCATGTATTCGACATCGACGGCGACATCGCCTGCCGCCGCGCCGAACACCGCGACGTAGACCGGCCCACCACCGTCGACGGTGCACGTCTCGTCGCTGTCGCCGCCGCGCGCGCGGCAATCGAAGTCGTCGACGGTCGGCGCGGTGCCGCGGCGCACGTAGAGATCCGCATCGCCGGTGCCGGTCATCGTGACCTTCACCTTGCCCGCACCCGCCTGGTAGGGACCGAGCTGCATGAAGCCGCACTTCGCGATCGCGGCGCGCTCGGTCTGCTTGACCGCGACCGGATCGCGCATCACGTCGCTCGCATAGGGATCGGGCGGCGCGTTCAGCCGGCACTCGTGCAGCTTCACGTAGCTCTCGAGCAGGTGGCCCATCGCGCCCGGCGAATAGCCCACACGCTTCGCACCACCCGCGCCCGCGGCTTCCTCGGCGGTATCGATCGCAGCGAGGTAGTCGAGGTACTGCTGCTCCGGCCACACCTCGTCGACCGCCGTCGCATTCCACGCGAAACCCGCATCGGCGTCGATGGGCGCGCGCGCCATGCGGCCGCTCGGACCGAGATCGCGATACAGCTTCTTGAACACGCGCTCGAAGTCGTCGGCCGCGTACCAAGTGTGCCAGGCGGGAATCGCCGGCTGCGACGGGAAATTCGCCGACAGCTTCGGCTCGGCGAGCGGCACCGGCTGCAGCACCTTCTCGACGATGCTCCACGCCGCCGCGCGGCGCGCCGCGATCGAGGACTCGAGCTCGGCATCGCGCGCGGCGAGCCCGAGGTCCGGAACGTAGGGCGCCGCGACTCCCACGATCTTTCGATCCTGGATCGTCGCGGCGCTTTCCTGCTCGCTCAGATCACAATCGGCTGTCTTGTCAGACTCGCCTCCGCAGGCGATCAGAAATCCGAGGAGACACAGCCGGCGCACGGCACATTATAGGGTGAGTGCCGCGTCGCTCGCGACCACGTACTCCTTGTCGCTGCCCTGGTCGCGCACGAGGAAGTAGAACCAGCCATCCGACCGGAAGTGCGGGAACAATGCGTACTGGCCGGCCTTCATCGTGGTGACACGGGTGCGGACGCCTGTGACCAAGTTCACGAGGATGATGTTCGCGGTGCCCTTGTCGATCATCGCCTTGAATGCCGGGTCGGTCGCCGACGTGTAGCCGTACTCCGCGAAGTCGTTCGGACCGACGTAGTGGTGCGTGACCATGAACTTCTCGTCGAAGCTGATCGACGGCTTCGCACCCTGCGTGCAGTAGCGGGCGATCTCGGTGGTCGTCACGTCGTACGACGGGCCGTTCGAGACCGCGTTGACGCGGCGGAGGACGTAGCCGAGCTGACCCTGCTCGTTGCCAAAGCGGCTGACCGCGAGGCGCGTCGACGGCGAGAGGACGATGTCACCCTCGTACGGGCTGTTCGTCGTGATCTGCGGCTTCGCCGTGTAGTGCGTGCCGTTGAACACCATCGGCGTCAGCTTCATCTTCGCGGTGTTCGCGAAGCCCGCGCTCGGGTCGCGAGTGACCGTGCCGCTCGGGTTATCCGAGGTGAACTGACCGTTGACGGTGAAGTAGTCGCCGCCGCCGAGGCCCTGCCCCATATGCTGGTAGAGCGGGATGCCGGAGATGGCGTTGCAGGCAGCTTCGCTGAAGTCGATCTTGTCGGGGTTCGACTGCAGGAGCGACGTCGCGCAGAAGCCCGTGCCGATCGGCGTGCCCTGGAACATCCAGCCGCGGCCGTCGGGGAAGAAGCCGGGGTCGTACGCGGCGTCGACGTTGATGTCCTTACCGGTCTGGAGGTCAGACACCATCGCGCCATCACCACCCGTCGCGCCGTTCGCGACGAAGCGGCCATCGGGCGAGCTGCGCATCCAGTAGAAGGTGTTGAACGAGAGCTCGCGGAGCACGCGCAGGTTGCCGGCCTTCGCCCAGCCCGTGCCGTACGGCTTGCTCTGCGCTGCGGGCTTGTCGGTGAGGCAACCACGCGGGTCGCTCGTCGAGCAGCCGTACATGTTCATGCCGGCCGTCTTGTTCACGGCGCCCCAGCCCTGCGTCGCCATCGCGGTCACGTGCGTGCCGACAGCCGCGTTGATCGAAGGCGTACAGGACGTCGGGCCGGTATCCGGCGCGATGTGATCGGTGAGGCGCGGCAGGCCACGTGCGAACCACTCCGCGACGATGTCGAGCTCGGCTTGCGAGAAGCGCGGGTGGTTGCCCTTCGGCATCGAGACGCGGTTCTTGAACTTGCCGTACTCGAGCGCCCACGTGTCCTCGTTGTTGCCACTGGCGTCGGCCGGGTACGCGGCCTTGAAGAGATCCTGGAAGAAGCCGAGGTGCGCGGCCGCCGAGTAGATGCCGAGCTTGTTCGGCGAGAACGGCGAGTCCGCGCGATCCGGCTCGAGCTTCATGCACTTCACGACATCCTTCGCAGGCGTCGCGTCGGGGCTCGGCTCCTTGTACGTGATGGTGACGTTGACCTTGCTGCTCGCAAAGCCACGCACACCGACGGAGAACTTCGCCGGGCCGTTCGCGTTGAACTGACCGGGCAAGCACGACTCGTTGTTTTCGCGCGTGAACGGGCGGCAGTCGTAGACGTTCTCCGTCACTTCCGCGTTGCGCTTCACGTAGAGGTCGCCGTCGCCGGAGGTGCCGGCCATCACGACGGAGATCGAGGCGCCCGCGGCAACCTGGTACTCGCCGATGACCTTGAACTCGTCTTTGTCCACTGAAATGCCGGTCTTCTTCACTTCGCGTGCGATGCCCGAGTCCGAATCCTTGAGGCACGTGTCGAGCGCCTTCGTCGTGGCGGTCTGCCACTCGCGCAGCGTGGTCTGGTTCGGTGCGTGGCACTCGGCGCAGACCTGCGTCGGCGCGGCCTTGTTCATGCCGAGGATCGTCGTCGCCTGCTTCGCGAGCTCGGGGTCCGGCAGCGACACCGGGTTGCGGAGCTTGCCGCCGCCTTCGCCGCTACCGAGCGTGGTCGGGATGTCGCGCCACACGCAGCCTGCGCCCGACGGGTTCGTCGCGCAGCCCTGGATGAAGTCGAGCGCCTTGCCGAACTCGCTGGCGGTGAACTGCGCGTCCGTCGTGAACAGCACGTCGGTCGGCATCCAGTACTTGTGCTCGGGCAGATTGTACTTGTCGGTCGTGATGTTCTTCCACGACGTGTCGGTGCCGTCGAGGCGCGAGAGCCAGTTGTCGCTCCAGCGACCGTCGCCCATGCGGTGACACTTGAGGCACGCGTTCGCCTCGGTCGAGACGATCTGCTTGGGCATCTTCCAGCCCTGACCCTTGAGGTTGACGATCGCGTACGGCGTGTCGAGCGCGCCGAGCGCGAGGTCGGGGTCGATGCCCATCTTCGGGATCACGGGGCGACCCGCTTGATCCTTCGCGCCATCGATCCAGGGCGTGTGGACGTACGCGTCCGCGTCGTGGCAGTTCGCGCACTGGATGCCCGAGCCTTCACCACCGTGCACGCCACTCCAGAGGTTCGACGACTTCTCCTTGTCGGCGGGGTGCGGAATCTTGCCGCCGTCCTTCTTCTGATAGAGAGCGTTCTGGAAGAAGCAGGTCTTACCGGTGAACGGGTTGTGCCCGATCATCGCGATGTCGTTGTACTGGTCCGACGAGAAGCCACCGATGCTCTTGCGGCAGAGCAGCACCCAGCGCGTGCCCTGATCGTTCGTGCGCGACGCGACGCGCGGACCGGCTTCGCAGAGGTCGTAGATGAACTGCGGCGCGTCGCACTTGGGCTCGGTGCCTTCCATCGGCGCCTTGATCGTGCCGTTGGCCGCGGTGACCGTCATCGGGATCGGGGTCGACTCGAGGCAGTCGTACGTCGAGTACTCGTCCTCGCCGAGCTTCTCGAAGAACGGAATCTCGCCCATCTCGGCGACGCAGCGGACGCCGTACTCCTGCGCGCTGTTGATGCGAACTTGACCGCTCGGGTCGTCGGCCTTGCCGCCGATGCCCTGCTTGCGGGCCTGGTCCCACGCCTGGAAGAGGTCGCGCTCGATCTGCGAGACGACCTTGTCGCCGTTCATGATGCAGAGGTCGATGATCGAGTCCGTGCCGTTCGCGAGCGACGCGAGCATCGCGGGCGTCGGGTTGCCCTGGCCCCACTCTGGACCGTAGAACGGCTTCGTCAGCGTCGGGTCGACCAGCGGCCCGTCGATGCTCTCACCGCTCGCATCTTCGACCGGCGTGATCTCCTTCGACAGCTTCGTGCAATCGAGGACGCCGAAGTTGCCGCGGCGCGCTTGCACGAAGAGCGTCTCGCCTGATTCCAGCGACCGGTTCATCTGGACGACGACGCGACCGTTCGCGTGGTTGTAGATGGGGGTAACCTTGAAGTCTTCGCCGCTGCATCCTGCGCCCGCGAGGAGCGCCATGATGGCCAGTCGAGTTGCCGCGTGTGTCCGCATGGCGTGAACAACCGCAACATTGGCGCCATGTGACACGCCCGTGATCTCGCGACCCTCCACCGCGATGGCAACTCGATCAGCTGGCTCCGTCAGTGCCCAGTGCTCAAATCGTGCATCCAAGACTACGTGCTGACTGACGAATCGCTGAATCTGCTTGCGAGCAAATTTTGGCTGCTGCCGTACGCTCCGCGGCGCTCGAGTTCGCGTAGCTCGGCGCCATCTGCTGGTAGGCGTCCAGCATTGCTTGCACCGCCTGCCTCGGAATCTGGTTGCACGTGGTGAGCGCGCGGAGCGCGTCGCCGTACGCGTCGCAGTCGGGGATGCCGGTCTTCACGGCAATCGCGCTCGGCGGAACACCCCAGCTGCCGGCCTTCGCGAAGCACGCGCCGCCGCCGTCGGCCGCGATGCAGCTTCGCAGGGTCCCGCTCCAGCGCTCGTCGGTGCACGCCTTGACCATCGCCGTGCGGGACTCCGCGATGACCTTCTTTTTGTCGGCGGGCGGAAGCGCCTCGAGCTTTCCTTTCCACCGCGCATCCGCGTAGTGGACCTCGACGAGCTTCTTGCACGTGGGCGGTTTGGTCGCCGCGACCTTCGCCATCACGGCGTCGACCTCGGCGATGCGATCGATCACGTCCCGCTTCTGGTCGGGCTCCAGCAGTGTGCGGCAGCGCTCGGGTTGCTTGACGTCTTGAAAGCAACGCCGCGCATCCGTCGACCAGTCCTCGCAGAGCACGAGCAGCCGCGTTCGACGCATCGTGATGGCGAGCTCGCGATCCTCGCCCTCGAGCGTCAGCACGGGCGCGTACTGCGACGGGTCACCGACGGCATTCGCGCAGTCGACGAAATCGACGAGGTTCTCCAGCGTCTCGTCGTCGAGCACTTCCTCGGGAAATGCGTCGTTCCAGCGCGCGATGCGCTCGCGATACGCCTTGCGTTGCGCGGACGCGAGCTTGTCGAGACAGGTCTTCGCGTTCGGCGTGCTGCCGACGCAGTCGAGCACCTCGGCCGGCCACTTGTCGTGCAAGCACGCCTTCGCGATCGCCTCCTCCTTCATCGGTCCCGCGTCGCGATCGTCCTCGACCTTGCCGCGCAAGATCACGCCGGCGTCACCGCACGTGATCGGCGCGGGCGCCGGTGGCGCGACAACGGCCACCTTCGCCGGCGCCGGTGCCGGTGGCGCTGGTCGAGCGCCGCACGCAGCGACGAGAACAGCGGCGAGCCATCGCACGCCGCTACGATGACACGGCTCCAGCGCGCGCAGGTGGGCCATAAAGCTGCATCCTCGGGAATGCAGCTCGTCTCCTCGAGGTTGCATGGCGCGGTGCTGCCCTACATCGATCTGCCGACGCTCGGCCCCATCACCGCGTTCGGCGTGCTCGCAGTGCTCGGAATGTACTTCGGCACCGCTGCCGTCGCGCGTCACGGGCTCAAGCTCGGTCTACCGGCGGACCGCACGCGGCGGATGTGGCTGTACTGCGGCATCGGCGGCCTGCTCGGCGCGCACTACGTCGACCTCTTCTTCTATCAACCGGGTTGGTACGACCAGCCCGACGCGGTGTGGCTCTTCATCTATCCGTTCGCCGGGATCTCGTCGTACGGCGGCATTCTCGGCGGTGCCGTCGGATTCCTCGTCTGGGCGCGCAAAGAGAAGGGCCGCCGGCTGCGTTATGCAGAAGCAGCGGCGATCGGCGTCGTCGTGCTGATGACGTTCGGCCGCGCGGGTTGTGCGACCGCGCACGATCACATTGGCGTCGCGACGGACTTCGCGCTCGCCGTCGACATTCCGCGGATGGGGCCGCATCACGACCTCGGCCTCTACGAATTCGCGCTCTATGCGCTCGTCCTGTTGCCGGTCTCGTTCTGGCTCCTTCGCACGCCGCGCCGCACCGGCTTCTATGTCGGCTTCATCGCGATCGCGTATGCGGTGCCGCGCTTCTTCCTCGACATGCTGCGTCGCGAGTCCGACAACCCGTTGTACGCGTCGCTGACGCCGGCGCAGTGGTGCTGCATCGCCACGTGCGCGATCGGCGTCGCGCTGCTCGTGCGCGCGCGCCGCGAAGGCCCGCCCGCGCCTTACTTGCGCCTGGGCCGACTGAGTACGTGACGGACGCGCGCGGCGAGATCCGACTGCGGATCCGCCGATGACAGCCAGTGAATGAGCCCGCCCGGATCGACGACCTCGTCCCCGATCGTGACGAGCTTCGCCCGCGGGTGCTCGCGCTCCACGAAGTCGCGGAGATCCTGCGAGACCTGTCCCGGAACCGAGTCCGCGATCGCGATGAGCTCGGGCTCGAAGCTCGCTTCGCCGAGGCGCACGATCGCTTCGAGCGCGGTCGCGACGTCGATCACCTGGCAGCCCGCCGCGCGAAACCCTTCCGCGATCCGCCGGCGACGCTGCGTGGTCGCGTCGATCAGCACCATCGACAGCACGCGGCGGTCCGCGTGGGACGCCGTCGAGACCTCGTCGATCATGCTCGCGAAGATCGGGGGCACCGAATCGAACGTCACCGCGACACTCTCGCCCGTGATGCGAACGATCTTGCCGCTGAGCTGGAACCAATTCGCGAGCCGACCGTCGAGCCGCAGCTCCATGTCGACCTGACGGCCGACGAACGCCTCGGGCATCACGGTGTCCGTCATCGCGAGCATCCCGCTGATGCCGACATTGGAGACCCGGCCCTGCTGCCGCTCGCCGTCCACCACGAGCACGACGGTGCCCTTGGGTGTCACGCGGTCGTGCTGTCGACGCTCCAGTTTCTCGGTCATTGGGGCATCGATCATCGCCCAACATACCAGCTTCACTCGCCCAGCGTGCCGTTTTCTCGGCTTCTGAGGCGAATGCGCTATCCTTACGCGATGGGCAGAACTTTCGTGAGCGTGGAGCTGCGTGATTCGAGTGCCACCACGCGCTTCGAGACCGTGATGGAGGATCTCGGCTTCGTGCAGGTCGTGAAGGGCCGCATCAAGGGTCAGCCGCTGCGGCTTCCGGCAGGAATGTTCTTACTCGAGAACTCCACTGCGACGCAGGCGCTCGAGCTCGTGCGCCGCGCGGTGAAAGAGGCGAACGTGCAGGCCCACATCTTCTGCATCCCCGCCGGCGACGATGTTCGGTTCGGCAATCTGCAGCCCGATCAGTCCGAGCCCGATCTACAGCCCCTCGCGTAGCCCTACGTCGCGACGTCTGCATACGCGACGAGCATCGAGAACATGCGGAGCGCCACGTCGTTGTCGATGCCCGGCGTGTAGCGCGTGAGCCGGCCTGCCAGCTTGCCATTGAGCAATATCCATCGATGTACGACCGACGAGGTCACCGGTACGTCGAGGATCGCCTTCGCGATGCGAGACCGGATCTGGCGGCGATAGCGCATGGTCTCGGTCGCGAGGCCGAACGTAACCGCGCCGCCGAGAAATATCGCGCTCGGAACCCAGCCCAACACGCCGAGCGCCGCGGCTCCTGCGGCAACGCCACCGCGGATCTTCCACGTCAGCGGCGAAGCACCCGCTTCCTCGAGGACAGCGGTCAATCGTTCGAACCGCTCCTTCTCCATCCCGTCGAGCCGGATGTACTCCACCGGCAACGCTTCGTAGATGACCTCGTAGAACGGTTGTAGCGAAGTCTCTTTCGCGAGCTTCTCGAAGGTGACCCACGTGGACTCGAGATCCGCGGTCATCGACTCGCGCAGCTGGCGGGCGAGCTGGGCGCGACGGTCTTGGTCGTAGATGCGACGCGCGACCGCGAGTCTCACGAACAGATGAAGTGGCTCCGGCCAGTCACGGTCCCTGAGCGCACGCGCAGCAACGAAGTCCAGCTCGATCGCATCGAGCTCGTGGCTGAGCCAGGGCGCCGAAATCGGGCACGCCTCGCGCAACAGCCTCGCAAGCCGGCGCTCGTCGAACGAATGCAACCAGCTGAGCGCGGCGAGCCGATCGACACATGACATGGCGATGTGTAGATGGTCGCCCGCATCGCGGCGCAACCGCTCGTCGTCCAACAACGCTGCCGCGCGGTGACGATCGTGGACGAACGCGTAGCTCCAGATCCCCTCCCATGCGGCTTGTACCGCAGCGAGGTCCGACGATGACTCCGCGAGCCGCGACCACGTGAGCGAGTGATGTCGGACCGCAGCGTCACGCAGTTCCTCGCGCGCGAATACGAGGTCGAGGGGTACGCGCTCCGCGAGGAGGTCATCGAGCACCTTCCATCGCCGCTCGAGCGACTCCCCCGCTTCGGCGATGCGCGCCGAGAGCTGCGTCGCGACCTGTTGGTCGTCCACACGCGGCTTCACCTCGACGTGAACGACCGGCGGCAAGACCGGAAGCCTTGATTCACCGCGCGCGCGTACGATCTCGAACGCGGCGTGCACGCGTTGAAACTCGCGCGGTGATTTGTCAGGTCGGTACACGCGCACGAGCCGTGCGTATGCCTTCTTCACTGCCGCCTCGTCGGCGTCTCGTGACACGTTCAGAAGCTCGTACGGATCGTCGGTCTCCGGCAGCGCCGGTGGTTCACCAGCGCTCGCCACGATCCAACGTCTCGCAGTGTTGCAACAGGGCGGTGTACGCACGTTCGAGGCTGCTCGGATCGCGTCCTTGCATCGCGCCCTCGAACTGAGCAATCAACGCGTCGAGTATGTCGCGCTTGCGATGATCGAGCTCGCGCCACAATAGCTTCGCGCGCGCATACAGGTCCCGATACCGTGGGCGATCCATCGGATCCGCACGCACGGCGCGTAGACGGCGCCGCGCATCCTCGAGCTGGGCCTCGGTGAGCGTTCCACCGTCGCGCTTGAACACCGCGCTGGCCTTGGCGCCCGTCTCCTCGACTTCGGCTTCGACTTCGAGCATTCCGTTGACGTCATAGGTGAAGCGCACCGTGAACGACTTGGGTGCGGGGCCCTTCGGGATCTTGGTGATGGCGAGCTGCCCGATCTTGCGGTTCTCCTCGACGCGCCGGCCATCGCCCTCGTAGACAGCGAGGTCCACGCCGGTTTGGTCGTCATGGACCGTGGAGAACGAATCGGCCTGCGTGGTGGGAATTGCGGTGTTGCGATGAATGATCGGACTGAAGTAGCCGCCGATGTCGCGACTACCGATCCGCCGACTCACCGCGATACCCAGGCTGTGCGATGCCACGTCCGTGACCACCATGTCCTGAACAGCGGCGTTACCATCGATCATACCCGCCTGGATCGCAGCACCATGCGCGACAAGTAGATCCGGATCGCCGTGCGCGAGCGGCTCGCGTCCGAAGAGCTCCACGACGGCGCGGCGCACGCACGGCATGCGCGTCGCACCGCCAACGAGGATCACGTCGGCGATCTGCTCGCGCGTGACCCCGGCACCTTGCAGTGCGGCGCGAATCGGCGCACGCAATCGGTCGACGAACGGCTGCCAGATCCGATCGGCGTCGTCGGCCGTGACCACCACATCGCGCGGCTCGCCGCCCGTCACCTCACCGGCCAGCGAGACCTCGGTACTCGGCCAGCGGGTGAGCGCGCGCTTCGCGAGCTCGGCCCGCTTGTAGAGCAGCGACCAGCCGGCGGTTCCGAAGTTCGGGACCCGAATCCCCGCGCGTTCGGCGATGTGGTCCGCGAGGGCGGCCGTGAAGTCCTCGCCGCCGAGACGGCTCTCTCCCGCGACTCCGCGTACCTGCAAGATGCCCTCGAACAGCTCCATCACGCAGACATCGAACGTGCCGCCGCCTAGATCGACCACCGCGAATAGGGTTTCATCGTTCCTCCGGTGCATGCCGAACGCGATCGCCGCCGCGGTCGGTTCGTTGATGATGCGCTCGACCACGAAGCCGGCTTGCTCTGCCGCCTGGCGTGTCGCGTGACGTTGCGCGTCGTCGAAGTGGGCGGGCACCGTGACGACGCAGCGGTTCACGATCGTCTTCAGCTCGCGTTCCGCATCGGCGCGCAGCACGTCCAGAACATGAGCCGACAGATCGACGACGCTCAGCGCCCTGTCGCCGACCGCGTATTTGCGATCCGTGCCCATGTCCGTCTTGAAACGCGTCGCACCTGACTTCGGCGAAGCGGCGATCAGATCCTTCGCGGTGCGACCGACGACCAGCCTTCGAGTCTGTGGATCGAGTGCAACCGCCGACGGTGTCAGCACGTCGCCGAGTGGGTTCGGTAGGAGACGGACCCGCTCTCCCTCCAGGATCCCGATCGCACTGTTCGTCGTTCCGAGATCGATCCCGACAACAATGCCCACCACAGCACCGATATCCTACTGCGTCTTCCGCGCGATTACGACGTACTGCTCGGTGAGCTCGAGCGCGACCTTCGCATCGAGCCCGGCCGCGGCGAGATCCGCGATGATCTCCTCGGGCGCGAGGCGATGCTGCTTCGGCGGGCCCATCGTCGCGTCGAGCTTGAAGTCGACGACCGCGACGAAGCCACCCGGGTTCAGCGCGGTCGCGAGCTTCTTCGCATACGCCCTGCGATCACCGAGGTGATGCCAGACGTCCACGACGAGCACGCGATCGACCTTCGTGATCAGCGGATCGTCCGGCGGCGTGTGGCGCGCACGGATGTTCTTGATCCCTTCGCGCGTGGCGCGGTCCTCGATGTAGCGGACCATGTCGTGCTCGACATCGGTCGCGATCACTTCCTTCACGAGCGGCGCGATCTTCACCGCGAAGTAGCCGGTGCCCGCGCCGATGTCGGCGACCGTCATCGCGGGGCCGAGCTCGAGCGCGGTGATCACGCGATCGGGCTGTTGCCACGAGTCGCGCTTCGGATCGTCGAAGACCTTCGCCCACTGGTCCGCATTCTCGAAGCGATGCGGCATGCCGCCGTGATGCTGATGCGGCGCCTCGTGCTTCTTCGGCGAGGAGCTGCCGCACGCGACGAGGATGACGAGGACGAGGTACTTCATTTGTTCGCCGCGATGTCCATCAACATCTTGTTCGCCTGTTGCTTCGGGAAGTCGAGGTTGGGCGTCGTCGCGAGTCCGACGAACGCCTCGAGGTCGAGCTTGGCTTTGGAGAGCTCGCGCTTGCGGTAGTACGCCTGGCCGCGCTGGAACAACGCCTTCGTGTTGTCGGGGTTCGCGTCGAGCGCTTTCGTGAAGGCGACGATCGAGTCGGCGTACTTGCGCTTCTCGTCGTAGCCCATGCCGAGCATGTACCAGAGATCCGCGGCGGCTACGCCCACGACGAACGTCAGGCCCGCCTTCGTGACCGCGATCGATTCGTCGATGTACTGCCAGGTGCGGTAGAGCTCGCTCAGCGCTATCCACGGTCCAGGATCGGTCGGGCCGCTCGTCAGCGCCGCGACGAGCGACTCTGCCGCCCAGCGTGCCTCGCCACGATCGCGGTGAATGCGGCCGATGTAGTAGTGAGCGCGCCAGAGTTTGGGATCGAGTTGAATCGCGTAGGTCATGTGCGCGAGCGCTTTGTCGTGGTTCACGACGGATGCGTCGAAGTCGACGGCCTCGGGCGACACGTTCTGCTTCTTTGCCTGTGCGGCGCGCGCGTCCGCGATCGCAGACTCGTAGAGCGTGTACGCGTAGACCATCGCGTACATCGCCACGTATGGCTCGAGCTCGTGCGCGGTCTTCATCGCGTCACGCGCTTTCGACCAGTCGCGCTGACCGATGTACGAGCCGGCGAGCCCGTAATGCGCGATGTGATTGCCGTGCCACTCCGCGATCGACTGCTTGTATCCCGCGATCGCCTCGTCGTATTTGCGCAGGCCATATGCGGCCGTGGCGGCGTTGGATGCCTTGACCGAGCGTTCGCGTGACGCGCCATCCTTTGGCGGTGCGATGAGCTGCTTCGTCTGCGGCGTTGCGATCGTCGGACGCACGGGTGGCGCGACGTTCGCGGCCTTTGCACGTGACGGCTTGTTCGCCGGCTCGAGCGTGCGGAAGACAACGAGCCCGTCGGAGTTGCGCTCGCTGTGCGGCGACGAGCGCGCGAACTTCCCGGTCACGACGACGTAGTCGCCAAGCTTGAACTTGGGGACCGCCGGCCAGCTCGCGATCTCCTCCTTCGGCAGCCGCTCGCGCTCGAGCTTGTTGGGCGGACGAGGCACGTCGACCACCCACAGACTGCGCGGCTCCGGTTCGTTCTTCACGTCACCGAGATAGAACTTCCGGCGCTCGCACAGCGTCGGGTCGTCGTCGATCCGCTTCTGCGTCCGCGCGCGCGACTCACCGCGTCTCGCATTCGCAGTGACGCAGTCGTACACCCACGTGATGTAGCCCTTCACCTTCACCTCGGTGTCGAGCCGCTTCTTGCCGGCGACGCGCAGCGTCTGTACCGACACGAAACCCGGCTCCTCGGCCGGCAGCGCGAAGCTCGGCACGGCGGGCAATGCGACCTTCTTCGCCGGCGTTCGCACTTCAGGCGCAGGAACAGCGAGATCCTTCGGCTGTGCGTACACGGTGACCGACCACGCCGTCACCGCGACTCCCATCAACGTGCGCATCCTCGAACTCTACAGTGGTACGTTCGGAGACGGTGGATCCGAGGGCTCTGCAGGATGAGGAGCTGAAGGCGCGGCACCGGATCACGACGGTGACCGGCACCTCGGGCGCCGCGATCGCCTACGACTACAAGCCATGTCAGCCGATCACGATGCGCGAGGTCGCGATCGGTGGGCGCCGCGACTGCCGCTGCCTCGCACGCAAGGACAACTTCTTGTTCGTCGGCGTGCACGGCGGCGGCCTCGCCGTCGTCGACATCGCGGACCCGCGCACGTCACCGATCATTCACCTACTCGCGATGCCGGGCTGCGAGCTCGTCGACTTCACGCTCGCGGGCGACACGCTCTACGCCGCGGACTTTCTCAACGGCGTGCACGCGATCGACGTCAGCGATCCGAAGCTACCGCGCCACATCGCGATGCATCCCGCGCTCACGCACGCGAACAACCGGCGCGTCGTCACGAACGGCGATGTCCTCGTGCTCGTCAACGATCACGCGATCTCGGTGTTCGACGTCTCTGCGAAGCAGCTGCGGCCGCTCGCGCTCCAGCATCGGCTGCGCACCGGCGTCGGCTGGCTGCGCGGGGTGGTGCTCGCAGACAAGCGTCTCTACGTCACGCAAGGCCCGATGGGCCTGTGGACGTTCGACCTCTCGGATCTCGCGAAGCCGCGCATCGTCGACGGTCAGGAGCTGCGGCTCGACACGCGAGCCGATCAGCGGCTCATCATCGACTCGCTCGCGCAGCTGGGTCCGCGCCTCGTCGCGGGCACGAGCTCGGGCATCTGGTCGCTGAAGCTCACCGACGCGGCGCCCGAGAGCGAGGCCTTCTTCACCGGCCCCGGCACCGTCCGCGAGGCGCGCTCGCAGGCGCGCGATGGCCAGCTGTACTTCGCCGCACTCGAGCCGCACGATCACATCCTCCACATCTTCGATGTCGCGGAGGGCGTGCGCTACATGGGCCGCCAGCGACTCTCGCGCGTGATCGAGCGCATCTACGATCTCGAGCTCGGCGACGGCTACTGGATCGGCGCCGCGGGCAACGCCGGCATCTTGTTCGCGAGCTACTGAACGCTCGCACGTGAGCGCGACGCTGCAGCCGGTCGCTCGCTCGGCACCTGGTACACCGAGAACCGTCCACCGCCTCGCAGCCAGCCCTTCTTCAAGAGCCACGTGGTCGGCAGATACACGACGAGCGGCTCGTACGTCACCGGCGTCTTCCACAGCAGTGGTTCTCCCTCGCGCTCCTTCCAACCCGCGAACAGCGCGCCCGTCGAGAACGGATCGACCTTCCACGCACGCGCCTCGAGACTCGCCTCGTCCTCCCGGTGCTTCCGCCAGTTGTTGAACATTGCAACGCATTTCGCCGATATTTTACTGGTTGCGCAGCGCGAACCTGCGACCGGCGGTCCGGACAACGGCGTCCGGGAGACGCCCACGTCGCTGTGGACAGCCGCCGCTCGTGTGACCTGCGCGACGCGCTGAGCGCGCAGCGCCACTTCGCGCAGCTCACACTTCGCGAGTCACGATGTCTCCACGCAGCCTGTCGACTGCGCCTGCCCCCAGCGCTTTGCCCCGCACGATCGACCGTGGATGTTCCGGATCAACATTTTTTTTCGTTCATGACCGGCACGCGTTCGAGCGAGGCCGGTGAGCTCCACGATCGCTGTGGCCTGAGCTTCAGCCCTCCGAGCACGCCGCGATCTGTCTCAAAACAAATTTTGATCTGAAGCGTCCACGGTCGATCGTGCGGGGCAAAGCGCTGTGGGCAGGCGCAGTCGACTGGCTACGTGGAGACATCGTGACTCGCGAAGTGTGAGCTGCGCGAAGTTGCACTGCGCGCCCAACGGGCCGCGCAGGTCACACGAGCGGCGGCTGTCCACAGCGACGTGGGCGCTCTCCCGAGCGAGGTTGTCCGGACCGGCTTTCATTGTCCGGGAAATGTGGCCGGTCCCCTTTTACCGGACAACCGGACACTCTTCGTTCTCGCTGGCGACGATGGCGGGCCAAGAGCCCACCTAGTCCGAGTCTTCCGACGACCGAACGGCGACGATTTGAGTGATGTAGAGCTCGCGCCGGCCCGCGAGCTCTTTCCCGTACACGATCCCGATGCCGATCTGCGTCGCCTCAGGAGAGATGAGCGGGGCACGCGTGCTCGGAGAGTTGAGCAAGCCCTCGAATGCCTCGGTGACCCCGTATACGCGCGCGACGTTCGCGGTCGTGATGAGGTCGACGTGAATCGCGCGCACGCGCTGAGAGACCGTGACCCCATCAAGGCGGCTATCGACGACATTCCTGCGTTGCATGTCCAGTGAGTGTTCGCGCGCGATCTTCGCGACCCCTGCATCCCACACCAACGCCGGTCGGCCGAGTTTCGTACGTTCGCGATTCACTGCCTCGAAGATCTTGCGCTCCGCGTCGGCAGGCTCGTTCGGCACGTCGTTTTCCCGCGGAACGATCTTGAACGTGCGTGGCGGGTCGACGCCGCACCAGAGCGGAAACCTCGCGAGGACCTCGCCGCTCTCCACGATCTCGACCTGCATCTTACCGGTCATGCCGCCGCACGCGATGCTCGCGAAGAACGTGTCCCCACTCGAGTGCACGTGGGCCTTTTCGACCAAACCGTTCGGGTTGGCGAACCAAACCTTCGGCAGCTTCAAACCACGCTCGACGGTAAACTCGAGCTTCACGACATCATCGACGGCCATCGCGCGCGGAATTGGCGACATGCGAGCCCGGGACATCAAGAGTCCCAGCACGACGACTCCATAGTCGCCCCCGCCTCGTACGACAGCCCCGACGCCCACACGCGAGATGTTTTCCTGGCGAAGGATCTGTTCGAGCCGGGGCTGGAATGTGTTCGCGACGCCGCGCGGGTCGCCGAGCTCACCCCACATGACGAGGAGGTGCGGCGATGGCTCGATGACCCCGTTTGACTGAAAGGCGAACTGGACGAGAGGGAACGTCAGGAGGCCGTCTTCCGGCACTACGCTCGCGAGGGCCGTTGCGGCGATGAACAGATTCTCGTCTGTGGTCGGGCTCGAGCGACCTGCGCGCACGGCGAGCTCATGCACCTTCGCGAGGATCGTGTCACCGAGTTCGCTCGATGGATGTGGCTGCGATGGCTCGTTGTATTTCGCGGCCGGCGACGAGAACGTCAGGGCCGGCGGCGTCGCGATTCCTCGCTGCTGCCCCGTCGTCGGCGGCACTGGATGGTTGGTGGTGCTGCCGGTGCAGCCCACGATGAGGAGACATGTGGCGATCGCGACGAGTGCCATTCGCCGCGATCTTAGACCCGTTCTGTTTGCACCCACTAGGCGAAGGACGCGGTCGAGATATCGAGCACGCTGCGATCTTCCTTCGCGATCAGGCTCGCCTTGAACGCGACGCCCGGCAGCACGTTGAGCGCGAAGTACTTCGCGGCGTACAGCTTGCCCTCGTAGAACGCGCGGTCGTGATGATCGGCCGAGAGCTTCGCGAGCGCAGCGTCGGCGATCACGGCCTGCTCGAGGAGCAGCCAGCCGACGACGGTCTCCGACATCATCTCGAGGAAGCGGTTCGCGACCGTCGGCACCATCTCCATCTTGCCGCCGCCGAACCACTGCATGAACTTGCCGCCGCTCGCGGTCATCGCTTCCATCGCCTGGCCGAGCACCGCGACGGAGTCCTTGAGGACCGCGTGGTCCTTGTTCGCAGCGACGAAGGTTCCAACGTCCTTCGAGAACGCCTGCACGTTCGCACCGCCGCGCTGCATGAGCTTGCGGCCGACGAGGTCCATCGCCTGGATGTGGTTCGTGCCCTCGTAGATCGAGAAGATCTTCGAGTCGCGGCAGTACTGCTCGACGGGCCAGTCCTTGAGGTAGCCGGCGCCGCCGTAGACCTGGATCGCGGTCGCGCAGATCGAGAACGCTTGATCGCTGCCGTACGCCTTGAGCAGCGGCACGAGCAAGTCGACCTGACCTTGGTGGTACTCGATCTGCGTCGCGTCGCCGCCGGTCTTTTGCAGCGCGGTCTGACGATCGATGTGCATCGTCAGCTTCACCGCGAGTGCGCGGATGCCTTCGACGCGCGACTTCATGTCGAGCAGCATGCGCTTGACGTCGGGGTGCTCGATGATCGGCACGCGCGGCGCGGTCGCGTCTTTCCACTGCTTGATCGATGAGCCCTGCTTGCGATCCTTCGCATACTCGAGCGCGTTCAGGTACGCGCTGCCGGCAAGCGAGAGTCCCTGAAGGCCCACGCCGATACGCGCGTAGTTCATCAGGTGGAACATCTGCGACATGCCCTTGTTCTCGGTCTCGCCGATGAGCTCGCCGATGCAGTTGTCGTTGTCGCCGAACACGAGCTGTGCCGTCGACGACGCACGGATGCCCATCTTGTGCTCGATGCCGGCGACGGTGACGTCGTTCGGCGTGCCGTCGGGGCGGATCTTGGGGACGATGAACAGCGAGAGGCCTTTGGTGCCCGGGGGCGCCTCGGGCGTGCGCGCGAGGACCATGTGGATGATGTTCGGCGTCATGTCCTGGTCGCCGCCGCTGATGAAGATCTTGGTGCCCTTGATGCTGTACGTGCCATCGGGGCGCTTCACGGCAGTGGTCGACGAGCTGCCGACGTCCGAGCCGGCGTGCGGCTCGGTGAGGCACATCGTGCCGGCCCACGTGCCGTTGAACATGTTCGGCACGTAGGTCTTGATCTCTTCTTCGGTGCCGAACGCGAGGATGACGTCGGCCGCGCCCTGGGTGAGCGCCGGGTACATGTTGAACGACGTGTTCGAGCCGCACATGAACTCTTCGACCATCATGGCGAGCGTGAACGGGCCCGCCTGACCGCCGTGCTTTTCCTCGACGGCGAGCGTACGCCAGCCGGACTCGAAGAGCGCTTTCCACGTCTCCTTGAAGCCGCGCGGCACGCGGACCTGGCCGTTGTCGAGGCGACAACCTTCGTCGTCACCGGTCCGGTTGAGCGGGCCGTAGTACTTCTGCACCCACGCGTAGGCTTCTTCGAGGACGGCGGTGACCTCGTCTTTGCCCCAGTTCGCGAACGGTTCCTTCGTCAGGAGGTCGTCGAGCTTGAACTGCTCGAACAGGAGGAACTGGAGGTCCCGAAGGTTGGCCTTGTAGTAGTTCTGGCTCGACATCACAGCTCCTGAATGAATCGTCATTCATTTTATGGCCGGACTAATGCGGCGCGTCAACCCTCGCTGGAACGTTCATTTTGTCGCGCCGAAATTCGTCCTTGCGCGATCGCAACGCAGCCTTTAGCTTGTGCGGCTCTCGGGGTTCCCATGACGTCATCCACCAACATCTGAAGTTTCCAACGGGCGTCGCGGCCTTTCGCGCCCCGTTACGAAGCACGATGTCATGACGACGCGCTCGCGCGACGGCTCCTCTGGCGGGAGCAGCTGAGCGCGTGATCCGGTGCTGCGCTTTCCGCCAGCGGCACCTTCGGATCGCCAACACGTCTCGCGCCATCGACATCGGCACCACACCACCCGCAGCGCCATCGGATTGCAACCCCGGTGGAATCACGCTCGGGACCGGACGGTTGTCGACTTCGTAACGAGTGCAACCCGCACGGTCTCTCTGACTCAGACGCATCGCGTGTGCGGCAACAGCACGCGCGGTCACTTTCGAGTCGGACGAGCACCGAGCGTGGATGCGTGCGGAGGTGCCGCGACGTCCGTGATCTATTTTCGGATACTAGAGAGTAAGCGATGAGTAGCGAGCCACCCATCCACGATCTCGCGATCGGCCGTCGCCTTGTCGACGGAACGGCGAGCCCCGACGACGTCGTGGCGTTCGCGCAGTGGCCACTCGCGCGACGAGCACCGTGGCTCGGCGTCGTATTCAGGTCGTGCCTGGATGCGGATCCCGCGATGCGCGGCGTCGCGCTCTCGGCGCTGCGTGGGGCGCGCGGCGTGCCCGGCGTTCGCATGCTCGTCGCGGCGCTCGGCGATGCGGCAACCCGTGACTTCGCGAGACTCGCGCTGATCGACACCGCGCGTGATGCGCCGTGGCGCTGGGTGCACGCGTTGTTTCACGCGGACGCCGACGTGAGGCGCGCAGCGATTCCGGATACGCCGCACGGCGCGACCGCGATGCTCGCGTACCTGCGCGCCGATCCAGCGTGCGCGGATCTCGTCGGCAACGCGCGTTGGCCGGATCATCCGCTGCCGCTCGCGTTCGATCTGCACGCGCGCACGCGCATCGACGACATCGAGCTCGTGCACGTGATCGCATCGCAGCCGTCGTGTGACGTCCGCGCGTTCTTCGAGGCAGAGCACGGACGGACCGCCGAAGATGTCGAGGCGTTCCTCGGGGAAGGCGGACCTCTGCGTGGTGTCGACGTCGTCGATCAGGCGTTCAGCGCGATCGCAGGCGCGGGCGTCGATGATGCCGACCGCATTCGCGATCCCAACCATCCGGCGCGGTGGGCGGCGCGGGCGCTCGACACCGTGATGGAAGCGGTCGTCACGAAGAAGCCGGGCACACTCACGCGGCGGGCCGCGGCGTCGCTCGTCGCGCTGACCGCGCAGCGCACGTCGACGATGTTGGTCGGTGCGTGCTGCGCGCTCGAGCCACGCGTGCTCGCGCGGCCGGGGTTCCCGCCGGCCCATGCGGAAGCGGCAGCCGCTGGCCTGCTGCGGTTCAAGTGGCCGGTGCGGCTCCTGGTGTCACAAGTCATTCGCTTGCTCGCGCTGCCCCACGTGCGTGAAGACCTCGCGCTCGCGACGGCGGTCGTCGGTCTCTATTCGGGCGCGCGTCTCAAGCTGCTCGTCAAGGCGTTCGGTGAGCCGGCGATCATCGAGTCGCTGCTCGCGAGTGATCGCGGTTGGGACGAGATCTGCCGGCTGCCGGTCGACTCGAAAGCGCTCGAGCTCGCGTGGCTCGCGCGCATCGAGGCGCTGCGGATCGATCGCTACATCGCGCTCGTCGCGATCACGCTGCTCGCCTTGCACGGCAAGCGGCTCGAGCAGTTCATCGACACGATCCCGCGCCGCCATCGCGAGGCCGTATTCCTCGCGATGATCGCGCGTGACTTCGCCGCCGACGATCCGCGGCTCGCTGCTGTATGCCGCACGATAGCGAGCCGTCTCGATCGCACCGCGCTCGCTGCGATCTTCACGGCGTTGCTCGGCGATCCCACCGATCGCGGCCCGACGATCGCCATGGTGCTCGCGCGCGCAGTCGATGCGAAGCAGATCGGCGCGGTCGGGCGTGCACTCGCGGACGAGCCGGCGACGCGGTTCGTCGCTCTCCTCGACGGTCCGGATCCGCTGCCGCGCGACCGCGAGCTCGCGATCGCCGCCGCATTCGCCGAGCGCGATCACCCGATCATCGGCGCGTGGGGCAAGAAGGTCGGTGCGCTGCCGGTGCAGGAGCTGCGCGCCGCGCTGCCGTCCGTGCGTCCCATGCGTGCGCTCGACGAGCGCGAGAAGCTGAAGATCGCGACGTGCGCCGAAGGCGGACTCGACGTCGCACTCGAGCCCGCGCTCGCGGCGTCGGTCACCGGTCTGTGCGAGGCGGTCGCGAAGCGGGCCACGATCGTGAGCCCCATGATCTGCGCGGCGCTGCTCGGCTGCGCGGATCCGATGAAGGACGTCGCGCGCGAGCTCGAGCGCTTTGCAAGCACGACGCGTGCGTTCGAGAACGAGCTCGACTGTCTCCTCGGCGAGATCTTTCGCCGCGCGGAAGGCGACGCATCGCCGTTCCTGCACGCGCGCCTGTTCCGGTGGGAGGCACACAACTTCGCGCTCGCGCGCTGGCTCGAGAAGCTGCCCACAGTCGTGGACGCGCTCGAGCTCGCCGACGCGCTGCCGGGCGAGCTCGCGGGGAGGTGGCTGTGGGCCGGCATCGCCGAGGTCCTCGTGTTCCTCCGCTACCGCGATCCCGAGCGGTTCCGAAAGCTCGCCGACGAGCCGCTCGCGCTGTACTGCGCGAACCGCGTCGATGGTTACGCCGGCGTGCATGCGGGCCGCATCCTGGTCGCGCTCGTCGAGGCGAAGGTCGTGCACGCATCGCTCGTGAAGACGATCGTCCTCGATCGCGCGGCCGACGCCGACGTGCTCACCCGCGAGTTCTTGGTGCGCATCGCGCGCCTCGATGGCATGCCGGAGCCGCCGAAGGTCGAACGCTCGGCGCCGTCACCCGAGCTCCTCGACGAAGTTCGGCGGTGTACGGACCCGGAGAAGCTCCTCGAGTACTGCGAGCACACGCGCCGCACCGTCGTGCAGGAGGCCGCGCTGCAGCTCCTGCTCCTCGGCGAGCCCGGCCAGCTGCTCCTCGCCGGCTTGTTGCCGCGCATCGCCTCGCTCGCGGCGCCGGTGCCGATCCTGACGAGCATCGAGCTGTGGGACAGCGAGCCCGCACTCGCGAATGCACGTGCGCTCGCCGGCGGCACCGCGCTCGCACCCGAGTGGCAGTTTCACCTGTGCATGAGCCTCATCAAGCGCGGTGACGACCTGCTCGACCGCGCGCTCGGCGCGGCGCGCACGCGGAGCGACGCGTGGTTCCGGCGCCGCGATTGGGAAAAGCTCGTCGAGCTCGCGGGCGAAGATCGGTGCGCGATCGCACTCGCAGATTCGCCGCACCACCACGCGTACCAGCCGGCGGTTCGCGCGCTGATCGAGTCGTGGGACGTGTTGCCGCAGATCGGCGACGCGCTCGTGCGCTTTCTCGAGGCCGACCAGAACCGCCCGCTGATGCTGCGCCGCGATGTCGCGCGCCGGCTGATCAAGGAGTACGAGAACTTTCGCGGCCTGCCGATCCTCATCGAGGAAGTCTGCGACGACAAGACCGACGAAGGCATCAAGTTCCTCGCCGCGATCAAGGATGCACCGACGCTCGAGCGTATCGCGCACGCGATCGTCGACGCCTCGCTGATCGGCGGCGATGCGGCGTGCGGCGAGCGCCGCATGTGGCACGTACTACACGATCAGCTGCGTCACGCGTTGCCCGTCGAGGTCACCACGCCGCTGTTCACGCGCATCCTCGAGGAAGGCTCGACCGGTTATGCGCGGCGCGCGTCGGCGCCGTTCGTCGTCAGCGAGATCGATGCGAATGCGCGACTGCGCGACGTCGCGAGCGTGTTCGCGTGGGGCGTGCGGCGTGGCGTCGAGCTCACCGGCAAGCTGTTCCGCATCCACATGACGAGCGACGAGAAGGACTTCGGTTACACGTACCTCGATCAGACGAAGCTCTACGTGTCGCCACTCGCGATGCTGCGTGGCGAGATGTACGGCCGCGACATCGTCGAGGGACTCGTGCTTCACGAGCTCGGCCACCACGTCTATCACGGCGACAAAGCTTCGAAGGCGATCTGGCACCAAGCGCACGACGCCGGGCTCGGCCGCTTGCTCAACCTCGTCGCCGACGAGCACCTCGAGCGCAACCTGCGCGGCATCGATCCGAGCTACGGCGATCGGTTGAAGCGCCTCGGCGCGTACGCATTCCAGCACGCAGCGCAGGAGATCGAGGTCACGTTCCTGCTCACATACCTGCGGGGCTCGGCGGCCGAGGCGTTGATCGCGACGCCGCTCGAGGTCGCGTTCGACGAGGGCTCCGTCCGCGTGCGCCGCGGCACCATGCTCGCGGAGCTCGATCGCATCGGGCATCCTCTCGCTCGCTTCGCGCGCGCGCTGCGACTGGGCCTCGGAAATCGTCACCAGGATCCGCGCATCGCGGCGGCGCTCGCGCTGTGCGGCAAGGATCTGCGCAAGCTCGACATGGCCGGACTCTGGGAGCTCACGAAGAAGCTCGCCGCGTTGTTCGGCGGCGCCGTCGGGGTCTCGCGCGTGTTCGGCGGGCCCGAGGACCTCAAGGATGGCGAGCGCGATCGCGACGTGCTCGGGGCAGGCCTCGACGACGACATCTTGCAGCGCGAGGTCGAGCGCATCCTCGACCCGAAGCAAGGCAAGGCCGGCGGACCGACCGGCAAGCTCGACCGGCTGCAGCTCAACGTCAACCCCGACGAGCACTTCGAAAAGATCCACGCCGTGCATCGCGTGCGCGGCGTTCCCGAGACGCACAACCGGATCGCGACGACGATCGCGCGCCACTCGGCGCGGCTGCGCTCGCACCTCGACGATCTCGGCTTGCGCTGGGAGCGGGCGAACGCACGCATCCAGGGTCACACGCTCGATCGCGCGCGGTTGCGTGCACTCGTCACGCGCAACGATCCGCGCATCCTGATCGCGCGCACGCCGGTGCGGCGCACGGACCTGTTCCTCGGCACGCTGATCGATTGCTCGAGCTCGATGACCGCGGGAGACAACATCGAGCGTGCGCGGCGCTTCGGCGTCTTGATCACCGAGGCCGTGCGCACGCTGCCGGGCGTCGAGGCACGGTTCTTCGGCTTCACCGACAGCGTGATCTACGACGCGGGCGACGCGCGTGACTGCGGCGTCACCGGCCTGCGCGCCGACGGCGGCAACAACGACGCGGCCGGGCTGTTCCACGCGGCGAACGTCGCGATGACGTCGCGAAAGCGCGCGAAGGTGCTCGTGATGATCAGCGACGGCCTGCCGACCTCGTGCTCGGTCGCCGCGCTGCGCGGGCTCGTGACAACGCTGTCGCGGCGCAAGGGCATTGTCTGCGCGCAGGTCGCGGTGCGCGCGCTCGAGGAAGAATGCTTCCCGCACTACGTGGTCCTCGATGACGATCAGCTCGACATCGCGGTCGCGCGGTTCGGCCGCATGATCGCGGACCTGACGCGCCGTGCGCTGGGCGCGAGCTAACGCGACCGTCCACGGCATGATGTACAACGAAGGACGCCGATGCCCAACAAGTGGAACCTCGAAGAGCTGACGCCCGGCCGCACGGTCGAAGCGACGTTCTGGCCGAACACGGCGGAACAGTCCACGTTCCGGCTGCGCGCGACGCACCTCGACGGTCGTCGCGCGCCGAAGGTCGTGCTGACGAACGACGAGCGCGTCGTGCCGGGCATCCCGTGCCTCGTGCGGGTCGTCACGGTCCACAAGCCCGACCGCGAGGACCGTGGGCGCATCGAGGTCGAATACGTCGGCCGCGCGCCGTTCCGCATCGAAGGCGTGTGGCTCGATCCGATCGTCAGCAAGAAGCTGCAAGTCCTCCTCGAGAGCGGCCTCAACATCTTGCTCGACGGCCCGCAGGGCTGCGGCAAGACCGTCCTCGCGCGCTCGATCGCCGACAGCCTCGGCATGGTGTTCGTGTTCTTCAACTGCGGCGCCGTCGTCGAGGCGAGTGACTTCTTCGTCAGCATCCAGGTGCGCGCGTCCGCGTCCGGCGCGCCCGTCACCGACTTCGTGAAGACCGACATCCTGATCGCGATCGAAGAAGCGGCCGAGCACTCCGATCGCAAGTACCTCGTGTTCCTCGACGAGCTCAACCGCTGCCAGGAATCCGCGCGCAACGCGCTGATGCCCGCGCTCGATGCGACGCGCCGCGTGTTCCATCCGATCGAGAACACGTTCGTGCCGATTCCCGACAACGTGCAGTTCATCGCCGCCGTGAACCGCGGCCGCGAGTTCTCGGGCACGTTCGGCATCGACGCCGCGCAGCTCGACCGCTTCGCACCGCTCCAGATGAGCTACCCGCCGCCGGCCGCAGAGCTCGAGATCCTCGCGAAGCGCCACCCGCAGGTCTCTCGCGCGAACCTCGAGATCATCATCGACGTCGCGCACGAGATCCGGAACGCCAATGACCTGCCCGGCACCCTGTCCGTGCGTGCCACCGACGAGGCCTGCGTCTATCTCGAGCACCCGCTGTTCGGCGACGACGGCAAGCGCGCGCTCCCCGAGATCCTCAAGACCTCGTTCTGCGGCCGCTTCCCCGGGCGCTGGGACGACGTGACGACGGACGCCGGCGCGGTCTGGGCGCTCGTACGCAAGACGCTCGCACACAAACGCGTCCCACTCCCCGACGACGATAAGCCGGAGTGAAGAACAAACGACTATGGTCGCGGTTCGTACGCAATCACGAAGAGATCACGCTCAAGCGCAACGGCAGCGAGATCGTCGAGCGCTCGACCTTCGGTGATGCCCGGCGCGAGCTGCACGACCAACGCGCCGCGCTGATCGCCTACTACGCGCGGATCGCCGAGCTTCTCGACGACCGGTGGATTCGCGCGACGCCGTTCGTCGACGATCTCGTCGTCGCCGAAGAGCCCGCACTCGTCGCCGAGGCCCTTGCCGGCGATCGCGACGCCCTCGCCGTCTACACCGACTGGCTCCTCGACCGCGGCGATCCGCGCGGGGAGCTCGCCGCCCTGCGTACCGCCCCGACGCCCGACGAGCGCAAGATCTCGTCGCTCGAGAAGACGCGCGGCGTCGAGCTGTTCGGTCCGCTCTCCACGCTCGGCAACCGCTGGCGCGATCAGTTCGCGTATGTCTGGCGCGACGGCTGGGTCGACGAGATCGTCTTCCGCCACGCGATCCAGCACGTGCGAACGCCGCCCGACAAGGAGGTCATGCAGCACGCGCTGCACGCACCGATGGCGCGGTTCACACGCTGGCTCAACGTCGACACTTGGTACGTCATTCCGATCTGCGAGTCCCTCGGCGACACGTGTGTGGCGCAGATCCGCGGCGTGCGGCACGACTGCGTCACGATCTGCTATGGCCTGATGCTCGAGGCGCTACCGGCGCTCGAGGAGCTCGAGCTCTTGCGAACGAGCGTCGTCGAGGCCGGGCACCCACGCGTGCGCCGGCTGCGTGTCACCGTCGACGAGGACCAACTCGACATCCGCGGCGAGTGGCCGTCGCTGCACACGCTCGAGATCGTCGCGAAGCAGCGTGTCGATGCGGATCAGCTCGCGGAGGTGCGCGAGCGCCTCGCCGGGGTCGAGATCACGATTCGCCCGGGGTGAAGCTGATCGAGACCCAGCGCCAGGCGTTGTTCTCCTTCGCGAGGATCACGCCGAGCACGACCTTCACCGCCTGCTTGTCGACGGGCATCATCACGTCGGCGCGCACGAACGCGAGCTCGTTGTTCGCGAACAGCGTCGCCTCGACGCTTGTTGCCCAGAGCTTCAGGCTCTCCCACGCCTTCACGAGCTTGACCGCAAACGCGCCGGTTCCGATCTCGACCGCGCCCGTGCCGTTGACGGCGACCGCGACGTTCTTCGAGCGGTCGTTCGAGATCGATGCGCCCTCTGCGAACCAGCTGGCGACGACCTTGGTCGCCGTCGACTCGCCCGAGGTCTTCGGTGCCGCGCGGGTCGCTTCCGCGGCGTGCGCGAACAGCTCCTTGTCGGGCATGCTTCGCGCGTACATCAGGGCCTGGATCTTCCAGCCGACCGGTTCGCCTTCATCGGCCACGATGCCGCTGATGCGCATCGGCAGCGCGACCTTCTTCTTGTCGACGACGAACGTGGCCGCGATCGCGCCGTGAAACCACGCCATCTTCTTCGCGGCGTCGACGACGACGTGGAGGTTCTCGACCTTGTGCGCGACCTTCTTCGCATTGGGGCCGTAGATCTCGACGACGAGGCTCTTGCCCTCGACCGCGGACTTGCCGCTCGGCAGCACGAGCACGCGGCCGCCGCTCACGGTGCGATCGAAGGCATCGAGCTTGTCGGCCGCGACCGCCTTGATGTTGGTGTGGACGAGCTTCTCGACGTCACGCTTGAGGTCGGCGTGCGCGACGCGACCCGCGAGCACCACGACCAAGAGCGCCGCCAACCGTTGCACCCCTCGACCCTACCACCGTACGGTTCGCGCCATGCTGCAGGGATTAGTCATCGTCGTCACGGGGGCGAGTCGTGGTATCGGAGAGGCCATCGCACGTGCGTGCATCGACGGTGGTGCGAAGGTCGCGCTCGCATCGCGCAAGCAGGCGGACCTCGACAAGGTGGTCGCGAGCTTGCCCGCCGAGCGCGCGATCGCGATCGCGTGTCACACGGGCAAGGCCGAGGAAGTCGACGCGATGATGGCAAAAGCGGTCGAGCGGTTTGGCCGCGTCGACGGGCTCGTCAACAACGCTGCGACGAACCCCTACTTCGGCCCGCTCATCGATACGCCGGACTCCGCGATCGACAAGACGCTCGAGGTCAACGTTCGCGGCTACCTCTACTGCGCACGCGCGTTCGTCAAGCACGCACGCACGCGTGGCGGCGCGGGCTCGATCGTCAACATCGCGAGCGTCGCCGGCACGCGCGCCGCGCCGATGCAAGGCATCTACGGTGCGACGAAGGCCGCCGTCATCAGCATGACCCAGACGCTCGCGTTCGAGCTCGGTAGCTCGCAGTTGCGCGTGAACGCGATCGCGCCTGGTCTCGTCGAGACCAAGTTCGCATCCGCGATCGTCGGTAATCCGATGCTGCGCGATCACGTCGTCAATCGCACGCCGCTCGCGCGTTACGCGCAGCCCAAGGAGATCGCCGGCGCCGCCGTGTATCTCCTCTCCGATGCCTCCTCGTTCACGACGGGCTCGACGCTCGTCGTCGACGGCGGTCTGACGTCGGTCTAGCGGGGGACGCACGGACCGTGCTCGACCGGTACGGACACGGTCCGATGCGTACCCCTTGCCGGCCGAGAAATGCCGGGAGCATCCCCAGTCCGACGACAGCCGATATTTCAAGCGACGTGCCGCGCACGCACGCGTGAGGCCTCGCACGCTTGCAGCGACGAGACGCGCTCGCCTGTGACCCGCAGGATTCATCGGGACGCGAATTGCCCCACCTCCCGTTTTGTGCCGTCCGTTGCTGCAGTCGAGCGGACACTGCAGTCGTCGCGGCGCGGGCCCCAGCTACGATGTGGACTGATGCACCGCGAGTCGCTTCGTGACGCCGTTCGGCAGCCGCTCTACTTCGCGCGGGTCTGGGAGGATCCTCTCCTCGAGATCGAGGCATTCGCACCGCATCCCGATCGCCGGTACGTGATCGTCGGCTCGGCCGGCTGCACGGCGCTGTCGCTACTCGCGGGCGGCGCGCGACATGTCACGGCCGTCGATCTCAACTCGACGCAGAACGACCTCGGCGAGCTCAAGGCTGCCATCGTCCGGCACCTCGATCCCGACGACGCGATCATGTTCCTCGGCCATGCGCCCGGGTCGCGTGCCGCGCGGCGTGCACTCTATCGCCGGGTCCGCCACGAGCTGAGCGCGGCGGCTCGGGCCTCGTGGGATCGGCGCTCCCACGCGATCGGTGCAGGGGTCGAACGCAGCGGCATGACGGAGCGGCTGACGCGGCTGATCGCGCTCGCGACGCGCGTGTTCGTGCACCCGCGGCGCCGCATCGAGGAGCTGCTCGCGCAGCCGACGCTCGCGGCCCAGCGCGAGTACTACGCGCGCGAATGGAATACCCGGCGCTGGCGCACGCTGCTGCGCGTGCTCGGGAATCGGCATCTGTTCAGGCTCGCGTACACGCCGGCCGGCTTCCACCACGACCAGTCGCTCGATCCGGCCGCCTACTTCGCGCGCGTGTTCGAGCACGCGGTCACCGAGTTGCCGGTCGCGAACAACTATTTCCTGCACCAGGTGTTCCTCGGTCGCTACCCGCGCGAGCAGCCGGAAGGCCTGCCGCCATATCTCGCGGTCGGCACGTTCGAACGCCTGCGCGCGAACCTCGGCGGCCTCGCCTTCGTCGACGGCAGCTACACCACACACCTGCGTCGCTGCCCATCGCGCAGCATCGACGGCTTCGCGCTGTCCAATATCTGCGAGTGGATGACACCCCGCGCGATCGACGAGCTGTTCGCCGAGATCGTGCGCACCGCAGCACCGGGCGCCATCGTGTGCTTCCGCAACAACTTCGCGCATACCGATGTGCCCGCGCACTTTCAGCACCACGTCGTCGAGGATCGCGCGCGCAGCGCCGAGATGAGCCGCCGCGATCGCAGCATCGTCACGCCGCGCTTCGCCGTGTGCCACCTCACCGACGCGCAGGCGCAGCTCGCCAGGTCGGCATAGACCGATACTTCACGCCCCGCCGGATCATCCCCGTGCGAATCGCCACACCTCGGCTATCGTGCGCGCGTGTCACTCGAGACCGCGGTCGAGGCGCTTCAGAAGAATGAGCCCGCGCAGGCGCTGAGCGCACTGCTCGTCGCCTGGCGGGGCGCGCGACATCCGCGGATCGCGGACGCGATCGACGTCGTCTCGCAGCAGATCGCGAACATCGCCCCGATTCCCGGCAAGTCGGTGACCGAGCGCGATGACCACTGGCGCGCGATCGCGAAGAAGCCGCAGCCGACGGAGCTGCCGCGCCTGCTCGCGGCGCTGTGGCCGAAGCAGTGGCGGCCCGCGCGACCGCTGCTCGATCTCCTCGACAAGTGGCCGGAGGATCCACGGCTCGCCGCCGCGCTCGTGCGGGCGATCGTCGATCCGCCGTACAACAGTAACGCGTCGATGGCGCTGTACGAGCTGATGTTCGAGAAGCTCGGCAAGCTCGGCGACCGGCGTGGGCTGGATGCGCTGCGCGACGCCGCGGTTCGTCACCGCTACCTCGCGGCCGGCATCGCGAAGACGATCGCCGCGATCGAGAAGCGCCCGCTGCCGCCGATCCCCGACGAGCCGGCACTCGCGCAGATCACGGCGCACTTCGCTCACGTCGTCGCGAGCGCTGCGAACGACGAACAGCGCGGCGCCGAGCTGCTCTCCGCGATCTACGCCGCGCCCGACGACGACGCACCGCGCGCCGTCTACGCGGACTGGCTCAGCGAGCGCGGTGACGTGCGCGGCGAATTCATCACGCTGCAGCTCGCACGCGGTGCCGGCGAAGAGCCGAGCACGCGCGAGAAGGCGCTGCTCCACGAGCACGGCCGCTCGTGGGCGGGCCGGCTCGGCACGCTGTTCAGCACCCGCTCGCACGTGTTCGAGCGCGGGTTCTTCGCGGGCGGATCGCTCGACGCGAAGGACCTCCGCTTGCTCGCCGCGGATCCCGCGTCGCGCATCGTGCGGCACGTCGAATCCAGCGCGACGCCGGAGGCGCTGTTCGAGCTCCTCGACGCGTTGCCGGCCCTGCGCTCGGTCTCGACGTGGGGCGATGCGGCGCTCGCGTTCGTCGGCGGCGGGCGCGTGTGGCCGAACATCACATCACTCGGTACGAGCGTCCAGGGACCCGAGATGACGGCCACGCTCGCGAGCTGCCGCGCGCTGCCGAACCTGCGCGAGCTCCAGATCTGGTGCGGCGCGGACGACGCGGCCTGGTTGCCCTCGGCGCCCGTGCTCGATCGCGTCGAGACGCTCCGGCTCTTGGGGAGCGCAGGGCTCGCAGAGATGATCGCGGCGATCATCGCGCGACCGTCCGCCGTGCGGACACTCGAGATCGAGTCGAAACCCTGGCGCGCGACGCTCCGCGCGCCGTTCGAGGCGTGCACGATCGAGTGCTTCGACACGAGCTCGTGGTACGTGCCCGCGAGCCTGAACGAGCTGCTCGGTGTGTTGCCCGCGACGACGCACGTGACGATCGTGGACGCCCACAAGCTCGATCCGGCGGTTCATGCGCGCGTGCAACCCGCGCTCGAGTGGTTCACCACGCCGGTCGTCGCGAGCTGGCAGCCACCGCGCCCTGTCGAGACCTCGCCCGTCCTCGCGATCCAGCTCCACGGGCGGCCGCTCCTCGACGCCGCGCTCGCCGGCGACGTCTGGCAGTTGCTCGCCGATGCCGGCCAGCGCTACGACGGCATCATCGTCGGTTCAGGCAAGTCGGTGCGCCCACTCGGCGACGATCCCGTCGCACGCATCTCGACCTGGGCGAACAACGCGAAGACCGACGGCATCACGCTCGTCAGCTCGCAGGGCGGCGACCGTGTGGAGCTCCAGCGCAAGCGTGGACGCTGGGCGTCGCCAAACTTCAACCGCGCGGAGCTCGCGCTCGTCGAACGCGATGGGATCGATCTGGTCCCGATCTTCGCGCGGCTCGCAGCGCTCGCGCACGCGGAGTGGGGTTACTGCGATCCGCAGGGCCACGATCGCCGTTTCATGCCGGTCGGCGCGAGCAATCAGGTGCTCGGGTGGATGTTCGTCGTCGCACCGCCGCTGGCGAAGCTCGTCACGCGCGACGCGCTCGACGCGCTCGCGACGGAGCTGACCGGCGTGCGCGTACTCCACGGTGAGCCGACGGTGATCGTCGCGGCACCGACGGCCGCCGAGGCCACGTCCGAACGAGTCGCGTTCCTCGCCGAGCGCCTGAACGCGATCGCGGGTTAACGCTTCGCGAGGCCCGCTGCGATCACGCGGCAGATCGCCGGGTCCTTGTCGATCGCGGCGCCCCACGCCTTCGAGACCTCGATGTAGCCGGCATCGTCGAGATCGAACTGCGCGAGCGCCTCGCGCGGCGTGAGCTGCGCGAGGTCGCGCAGCAGCGCGACGTAGTCACTCGCGCGCGCGACCTTGGTGCCGGGCACGACCACGACATCGACGAACTTCTGCGGCGGCGGTTCGTCCTCGCCGAGCACGACACCGCCACGCGCGCGGAACTCGCGATAGAAGGCGTCGCGGGTCATTCGATCGCCGAGGCGCGGCAGCGGATCGCGCGCGAAGTACGCTTGCTCGCGGATCTCGAGCGCGATCAGGCGCGCGAGCACGGCCTCGAGCTCGACGAGCCCCACCGTGTCCGCGAGGATCGCCTGCGCCGCGGCGCGCGCGCGGGGCGTGACCTCGAGCTCGTTCTCGGATGAGAAGCGGAACCGGCTCGCGTTCAGCGCGGCGCGGCGCGTGCGCCAGCTCGACTTGGGATCGGCGAGCGCGGCGGCCGTCGCGAAGTCGCCCGCCTCGAGGAGGGCGAAGACAGGCTCGCGCGGCTTGACCGGCAGCGACGGTGCGGGAGGTGTGGTCTTCGTCTTCGTGCGCGCGCGCTCGAGCGTCGCGGCGAAGCCGGCCGTGTTGTCGGCGAGCGGGTTCTTCTCGACGGCCTGTTGTGCGTACTCGACGGCGGTCTCGAACCGACCGAGCCCGATCGACGCGCATGCGAGGTGGTTCCACGCGCTCGTCTTCCACAGGAGATCTTCGCCGGCGGCGCGCATGAGATGGTTCGCGATCGCCTGGCACGTCTTGTAGTCGCCGACCTCGTCCAGCACGCCGGCGTACGCATTGAGCTGCGTCGCATCGAAGGCGTCGCGATCGAGCTGGTAGGCGAGCGCGTAGGCCTTGACCGTGCGCGGGTTGTCCATCGCCGCGTACGCGATACCGCCGTACGTGAGCCACTGGTCGGCGCGCACGTACCAGCGCGACGCGTAGTCGAGGACGGTCATCGCCTCGGCGAGCTTGCCGCTCTGATAGAGCACGCCCGCGAGGATCTGCGTCGCTTGCTCGGGCGTGCCGCGCACGAGGTGGTGGAGCGCATCGGCGAGCTTGCCCTGCTGCGCGAGCGCGAGCCCGAGGTTGCGATGTGCCTCGCCGTTCGCGGGATCGAGCGCGACTGCCCAGCGGCCGAGCTTCTCCGCTCGCGCGGCATCGCCTTTCTGCAGCGCCTCGAACATGCCGGCCGCGACCTTGTCGAACTCCATCGGCACGCCGGGACCGGCGGACTTCCATTGCTCGGCGAGCGTCGCGAGCTCGCGATCGCGCCACTCGGCGCCGGCGACGGCGAGCCCCGCGCAGAGCGCGTTCAGACCGGCGGGCGCGCGGCCCGCGGCGAGCAGCACGCGCGCGAGGTGCACGCTCGGGATCGCACTGACGCCTTCGCCGAGATACGCGGCCGTGTGCAGCGCGTCGACCGCATCGTCGCTATCGATCGTGCGCGTCGCGAGCTGCGCGACCGTCGCATCGGCCCACTCGTCGACGCCCGCATAGCCCGTGTGCAACGCGAGGCGTGCGGCTTGCGCACCAACGGCAGCATCCCAGCCGTCGGGTCGTTCGCGATGCAGCCGCGCGACCGAGGCCGAGAGCACGGCCGCTTCCTCGGGACCGAGGATGCGCGCGGTCACCATCGCGTACTCGCGGACGAAGTCGGGCAAGTCGCCGGCCGCGCGCTCGTCGATCCCGCAGCAGCGCTCGACGGTCGCGAGCCACGCGGTGCCGATCCAGCGATCGGCGCGACGGAGCACCGGCTCGATCGCACCGAGCAGCGCTTGCACCGCGCGATCGGTGAGCGCGTGGCGATGCCTCGCGATCAGCGCGAGCGCTTCCCCGGCGACGGTGCGCAGCGCACCTGCGATCGGCGTCGGTGCGCGCGTGGTCATCGCGAGGTAGCGAGCGAGCGCCTGTGCGGCGGCGTATGCGCCTGCCGCGGCGAGCGTCGCGGAGTCGTCCTCGCGCGACGAGCGCTCGAACACCGCATCGAACCAGCGGTTGATCAGGCGGTCGCTCGTCGCGAGCGGGTCGCCCTCGGCCGTGAGCTGCGCGAACACGGCATCGATCGCGTTGCGTGATGCGTCGTCGATCGGAAACTTCGCCAGCGTGTTCGGATCGATGTCGACCACCGAGAGCTTGCCGAGCGCGCGCAGCACGATCGAGCTCTTCGCCGCCGCGGGCACGAAGTCGGCGACGTCACGCGCCATCCGCCTCGCGAGCGTGCTCGCACCGACGGCCATCCGCTCCGCGAGCGCGGTCTCGGCGATCTCGATCGGCATCACCGACATCAAGAGCCCGCAGCGCGCGACCGCCGAGAGATCGTCGCGGCCCGGCTCGGTGAGCTGCACGCGCCAGAGCTCCTCGAGCCCGCGCCGCCACTCTCCGGCGACCATCAAGCAGCGCGCCGCGGAGAGCCGCGCGCACGGACCGTCGAAGCCGCGCCCGAGGCCGAACTGTGCCCACGCGAGGAGGACGTCCTCCTCGCGGCCCATCGAGACCAAGCTCTCGAGGAAGATCGCGAGATCGAGCGAGTCATCGGGCTCGATGCGCCCGAAGCCCTCGACCGCACGTGCGGGATCCCCACGAAAGAAACCCTCGCGCGCGTAGCACCACGCGACGAAGCGCGGATCCTTGCGCCACGTCTCGAGGATGCGTGCGTGACGTGGCCACGTGCCCTCGCGGCCTTCGAGCCGGTTCGCGCGCAGCGCGGTCGCCTCGTCGAGCCGGCCGCAGTTCATCAGCGCGTCGGAGACCAGCAGGTCGACCTGGATCTGATCCGGGTACCATGGCAGCGCGCGATCCATCGGGCAGCCATGCACGCGGCCGGAGCGATGGGCTTGCGCGAGCCACGTGCCGACGCGGTCGGTCGCGCGATGCAGATCGAGGAGCGAGATATGCGCGCGCGATTCGTGATGGTGCAGCGCCATCGCGCGCTCCATCAGGCGCAGCGCTTCGTCGGGGCGACCGTCGTCGAGCAGGTGGTCGGCGACGCGCTCGATGATGTCGAGCTGCGCCGGGCGACACATCGCCGCGATGCCCGCGGCCGCGACGGTCTCGAGCGTGGTCGGCTCGAGAACGTCCTCTTGCTCGTCATCGTCGACGAGCTCGCCCAGCGGACGCGCCCAGCACGGCGCCGCCGCGATCACCCGGCGCAGCAGCGCGAAGTCTTTGCGCTGCGCGCGCGCGGTGAGATATTTCGCGAACAGCGCCTGCGGATGATCCGCGTCGAGCGCCAGGATGAGCTCCGAGAGATCGTCGTGTAGCGCGAGCTCGAGGAGACGCAGCGCCGGCACGCGCAGCACCTGCGCGAGGCGATTCGCGACCGGCCGTGCGAGGCGGCGCTTTGGCCGCACCGGCTCGCTCTCGACCGTGGGCTCGGCTGGCGCCTCGTCGGTGTCGTCGATCACCGCGAGCTGCGTCGAGGCCGGTGCGGTCCAGAGCCGCGCTTGCTCGACGAGCGTCGGTCCGAACACGCGCAGCGCAGCGAGCAGCTCCTCGGAGGTCACGGCCTCGAAGCGTTTCGGCAATGGGGGCAGCTGGCGCGCCGTGAGCCACGCACCGAGCACTTGCTGGATCTGCTCGCCGACGTTGCGGCCGAGCGCGTCGAACGACTCGCGCTTGCCATCGCGACCGAGCGCGTGAAGCTTCACGACGTTCGTCTTCGGCATCGCGAGCTCGAGCCAGATCAGCTCGTCGCGGCGCGTGGTCGCATAAAACGCATCTGCCGGCGTCGCGCCGACAACCGCGTGTAGCGGCACGAAGTGACCGTCCTGCGGGAACAGCGGCGTCGACTCGGCGTCGTAGACGGCGAGGACCGGATGACGCTGCAGCACCTCGATCAGCGCGGACCACAAGAGCAGCGCGGCTTCTGCTTCGTACGGCGCGTCGCTGCCCTCGACGGAGAGATCTGGCGCGAGGACCGCGATGCGATGTGGCTTGCGGAGCGCGGCGATCACACGCCCTCCACTTCACCACGCCGAATGCGCCGCGTGCCTTGCCGCTCGAGCTGCGCGATCGTCTGCACGAGGCACCAGTCGCCGTGCACGTAATAGTCCGTGCCGGGGAACGGCCCACCGACGAGGCGCGCGCCCGCTTTCACGAGCGCGGCCGCGATCGCGTCCTTGTTCATATGCTTGAACTCGCCGGCGAGATACACCGTCGAGCCCGCGAGGCCGCGACCGAGCCGGCGCACGAGCACGTTGATCGCATCGATCGATGGCGTGTCGGGCTCGGCGTCGTGTGGTGCAGGCTTCGCGAGCCGCACGATCGCGTCGCGTCCACTCGCGAGGGCGGTGACCGCGAGGCGCGATGACGGCGCGCGCTCGAGGAGCCACTTCTCGTGGGGGCCCGGAAACGCACCGAGCTCGTCGCCCGTGATCTCGGGCGGCGGCAGATCCTCGACGAGGATGCGCTCGGTCAGGTCAGCTCGCCCCGCGCGATAACACGCGAGCGCGCGTGCGGCAGCGAGCTCGGGCGTGTGCTGGCGCGCGGTCGCGGCGAGCTCCAGTGCCGCGAGCGGCCGGCCCCAGATCGCGAGCTGGAGCGCGCCGAAGTCCGCGCCCGCGAGGGATTGCGCCGCCGCGGCGAGCTGCTTCACGCGACCGCGACGCGCGAGGTCCTCGAGGTACAGGTCGCGCACGAGCCGCTGCGACTCGGGATGCGCCATCACGAGCTCGCGCGCGCGAACCGGATCGCGCACGACGCGAACGAGCCAGCCCCACATCGTGTAGATGTACGCCTCGGGATGGCGCGCGAACTTCGTCAGCGCCGCGAGGTCATCGGCCGCTTGCCCGCACTTCGCTTCCCGGTCGGCCGCGGTCATCGTGGCGGTCGAGCGCGCGACGCGCAGCCCGCGCACCGTCGGGATGATCCAGCGATTCGCGAGGTGCCACCGCGCGCGCTTGCGCAACAGATCGATGAACTTCATCCCGCGGATCGCGTCCTCGAGCCGGCCGAGGTGCGCCTCGCCGCCGCATGCGATCGCGAGGAACAAGATCTCGAGCTTCTCGTCGATGCTCGCCTGTCCCGCGCGCGAGAGCAGCATCGGCACCACCTCCTCGCCGAGCGTCGCGGCCGTCAGCCGCAGCACGCGCACGCGATGTTGTGGCGCGACGTCGTCCATCGACACCGCGAGCACGCGGCCGAGCGGCGGCGTCGCGAAGCACTCGAGTGCCTCGCCCCAAAGTCCCGGTGATCGCGCGAACACCGCCGCGGATCCCGCGTCCTGCACGTGCCGCAGCGCTTGCGGCAACTGTTCGCTGCTGATCTTGCCGTCGGTCGTCGCCGCGTGCGCGATCCTGATCAGCGCTTCGTCGGCGATCTGGATCGCTTCGGTCGGCCACTTCGTCGTGGGGTGCATCGCGCGCAGCTGCCGATAGCCGAGCGTCCAGATCGCCTGATCGCGCACGGGCGCGGGCGTCGCCGGATCGAGCGCGACCGCCGCGACGCGCTTCGCCGTCTCGACCGACGGAAACATCGTGAGCCAGACGCAGCCGCGCCGCCGCAGCTCGACGGACTGCCGGTCCTCGAGCATCCACATCCCGACGCCCTGCAGCTCCGGATCCGCCCCGAGCCACGGCTCGCCCTCCGCGAGCAGTCGGTCGAGCCGCTCCATGGCGACGCCCTCGAGCGGCGCACCATCGGCCGGCACGAGACGCATCACATCTTCGACGCGATACCGCACCCCGGGCGGCACGGCGTCCATGGCACCGAGCTTCACCCTCTGGAGCATACAACTGCTGGAAGTCACACAGGTCGGGGCGTTCGAATATCAAACGTGTTAGACCGTCCGAGGTCCATGCGCGCAGTCCTGATCCTGCTTGTTCTCAGCTCCGCCGCCTACGCCGACAGCAAGGGCACGGTCAAAGGCACCGTGATCTTTGAGGGTGAGGCACCCGACCGCCCCAAGCTCGTGCGCGATACCGACCCGGTCTGCGCGAAGGTCGACAAGCTCTCCGAAGATGTCGTCGTCACGAAGGGCCGCCTCAAGGACGTTTTCGTTCGCGTCAAGAACGGCAGCGGCGGCAAACACGCTGCACCCGCCACACCCGTCGCGCTCGATCAAAAAGACTGCATGTACACGCCGCGCGTCGTCGGCGTCATCGCCGGTCAGAAGCTCGGCGTCCGCAACAGCGACGGTACGTTTCACAACGTGCGCGGCACCGTCGCCGGCAAGGCGCTGTGGAACAAGCCCCACCCGAAGGGTGAGCCCGAGCTTGCCCTCGACTCGACGCCGAAAGCCGGCGACGTCATCGATGTCGTCTGCGACGTGCATCCCTGGATGCACGCGTACGCGGTCGTGATGGACCACCCATACTTTGCGGTCACCGGTGAAGACGGCTCCTTCCAGATCAAGGGCCTGGCCGCCGGTACGTACACCCTCGAGGCGTGGCACCCCACGCTCGGCAGCAAGACCATGAATGTGAAGATCGGTGTCGGACCAAAGGCTACCGTCACGGCCCGGTTCTCGTATAAGAAGTAGCCCAATGGACGCGATTCTCTGCTCGCTCTCGCCGAAACGCCTCGCGATGATCCAAGACGATCCCGAGGTCGTCACCGACCTCGTGGACGCACGCCACGAGAGCGAGATTCCCGGTCTCCTCGATCTCGGGAACACGTGGCACGCGCTCGACGTCATTCTCGGCGAAGGCAAGAACGCACTCCTCGGTGACGCGGTCCTCGCGCGCAGCGGCGAGAAGCTCCCGGGCGCTGCGAAGGCGAAGCTGCTCTCGCCCGAACGCGTCGCCGAGATCGCGAAGGCCCTCGCCGCCCTCCCCTCCACGCAGGTCAGCGACAAGTTCAAGTCGCTCGCCGGTAAGCAAGTGCACGGCGGCTACGGCGACGACCCGGGTGTGGATGACGACACCGCGTACCTGCGCGAGAAGGTCTCGAAGCGCCAGACCGTGGAGGTCAAGGAGCTCAGCGAAGCGCTCGTGAGCCTGACCGCCCTCTACCAGGATGCCGCGAAGACGAAGTACTCCATCCTCATGGTGATCGTCAGCGGGTGAGAGCCGCGCTCGCCCCGGGGCGGAGCGCGAGCTGGCCTTGGCGCGCGAGGTCGATCGATGTCGCGAGGATCCGCGCCGCTTCACCCGGCGCGTGGAAGCCCATGCTGTTCTCGGCCTCGATGAAGTCGAGATAGAACTGCGCCTGACGATGTAGCTCGCGAGCGGGCGCGAGCTCGTCGTCGGTCTTGCCGGCCGTCTTCGCTGCGGCGAGCTCCTCGATCAGCGCGACGACCGCATCCATCGCGCGATTGCGCAGCGCGTACGTACGGTCCTGATCGACGTGAACGCGGGCGCGCAGCTCGTCCTCTCCGAACTTGTGACAAGGCTGGCAAGCGCGGTTGATGTTGAGGAGCGGACTGCGCACGTGGTGGTCGCTGATCTTCGCCGCGCCGACGCGCATGTACGGCATGTGGCAATCGGCGCAGGCGACGCCGGACCTGGCGTGCACGCCCTGGTTGTACATCTCGAACTCGGGATGTTGGGCCTTGAGCAACTTCGTGCCCGCTCGCGGATGCGTCCAGTCGGAGTGACCGACCTCCGTGTAGTACGCGTAGATCGCGTCGATGTTGAGACCACCGAGCCACGGATACGTCAGCCGCTTCTCGGGACCTTTGAAGTAGTACTCGACGTGGCATTGCCCGCAGATGAACGACCGCATCTCCTGGTGCGACGCATCGCGATTGACGTCGTAGCCCGCGATGCCTTCCTTCGCCTTGAGGGCGCGAATCCCCTCGATGAACCCCGGCCGCGTGATCCGCAGCTCCATCGTCTTCGGATCGTGGCAATCGATACACGAGATCGGATGCGCGACGAGCTGGCGCGCGTCGGCGTACGGCATCTGGTTCACCTTCTCGAAGCCCGCCGTCAGATCGCCGCCGCCCGCCTGCTTGTACGCGTTGTAGATCGATGCGTGACAGTGCAGACACGCACCAGGCTGCTTCGCCACCACCTGGCGCTGCGTCAGCTCTTGATCCGACAGCATGTACGCGTGGCCGCGTTCCTCGCGGAAGTCCTTCGAGAACGCGTAGCCCTCCCAGATCGTGACGAGCCGCGGGTCCTCTTCGAGGCGTGACTGCGCGACGATCGATCGCGGGTCGGCAGCACTCGGTGTTCGCTGGACGGCCTCGCTTCCGCCATAGCGCGTGCGCACCTGGTCGACGGTGCGGCGATAGCCGTCGTACTGGCCCGGGAAGTTCTTGCCCCACACGCTCGCATCGATCGTCTGCTCGTCGAGCGCGACGACGCGGAAGTACGGGTTCGTTGCCTCGTGCTTTCGGTTGGAGATGTTGACGAGCAGCGCGGCCACGGCGGTCGCCGCCAGCGCGCCTGCCACGGTTGCACCGACGATGACGTATTTGGTCTTCATTCAATCTCCAACGCGATGTCCGACGGACTCGTGGCAGCGAATGCACGAGATGTCCGCGACGTGACCCATGGTCTGCACCAGCTCGGCGTGGCAGTGCCGGCACTGCGCCTCGGTCACGCGGCGATTGCGTTCCGTGATGCGCAGCGGCTCGACGAAGTCACCGGTCGTGAACGCGTACGAGTGGTAGTAGCCGTTGACCGCCTTGACCCAGTACTTCGCAGGTCCACTCGGTGGCGCATGACAATCGTTGCAACCCGCGACGTGGTGATGGCTCGCCTTCTGCCACGCGGCGTAGTGCGCATCCATCACGTGACAGTTCGCGCACGACGCCGGATCGTTCCCCAGGTACGACGCGCCGCGCGCGTAGACGAACGTGAACACGCCGAGCCCGATCGCGACGCCGACCGTCACGGCCAGCACGATGGCGACAATCGACACCGTGCGTGCTCTCACCCTGGGTGGATAACCGAGCGCCGAGCAACCGACAATGAGCGGGCGCGCGCATACTTTGCGCCCCCAGGGCGCCAGCTACCAGAACTGTCGCCGCACCTCGCGGAGCCAGCCCTCGACCGCGGCGACGGCCTCGAGGGGCGGGTGCTCGGGGAGGATCGAGGTCGGCCACGCGGCATCGACGGCATCGATCGCGGCGACGAGCCGCGTGCGCCAAGCCTGCGCGTGCGCGGCATCGAGCTCCTGCTTCTCGCCGGTGCGCTTGATCGCGAGCAGCTCGTCGATCTCGGGCGGCACGAATTCGCCGAGTCGTGCGACGTCGGTGACGACCTCGCCGTGCGCGAGGATGTGGCGGCCGGTGGCGGCGGTGCGCAGCACGTAGAGTGCGCGCTTGGCGGACGGCTTCTGATCGAACAGCTTCAGCTGGCTCGCTGCGAAGCCGCCGTAGTGCTTCGACACGCGACGCGAGAGCAGCCCCTTCACGAGCGGGCGCACGGTGGCGTGGAGCTTCGGATCTCCGCCGAGCGCGAGGTCGCCGAGGATGCGCTCGAGGAAGTTGCCGTTGCCTTTGATCGCGCCGCGCAGGACGGGGGCGAGCTCGTTGGAGCCGTAGTCGAGCTCGACGCCTTCGACGACCTCGATGCGATCGCTCGGGTCTTCGATCGGCGAGAGCCCGACGAGGTCGGAGGTCGGCGCGATGTGCACGCACTTGAGATCGAGATCGCTGTCGGGCGATGGAAAGCCGTACGCATGCGCGCCCGAGAGGTAGACGACGAGGTGCGCGCGCTCCTGGCCGCGGTCCTCGATGAAACGCCGCGCGACTTCCGCTTGCTTCGGGGTGAGTACGCTCCAGGGATCCGTCGTGGTCATCGTGCCTCCGCGCGCCCGGACTGTACTAGGATGCCGGCGTGCTCGGTTGGATGCTGATCGCCTGGCGGTTCGTCACGGTCTACGCGTGGCTCGGCGGCCCGCTCTACGTGTTCGACCTCATCAAGAACGGCGATAAGGATCTTCAGGCGATCGTCATCTGCTCGCTCCCGACCGCGCTCATGCTCGTTGGCTCGCTTGGTTTCAACTTCGAGAAGCGCGGCCGCCTGCTCGTGCGCATCGGCCTGTTCGGTAGCATCTCGATGCTGCTCCTCGATGGCTTCGCGACCGTCGCATATCTCCTGTACTGGCCGGGCTATCGCGATCAGTTGCTCGTGATGACCGGCCTCGGCGCGGGCTTCGTCGCCGCGCTCAGCTTCGTCGTGTTCGCGCGCACGTATCTCGGCCGGCCACGCTAGCCGACGTCGTAAGAGCTCTGTAAGCGTGAGGACTTGGGCTCGACCGAGCGGTCCGCTGCTGGGAGCTTCTCGCCATGACGCTCCACCTCGCACGCATCTCGGTCATCACGATTGCCCTCGCGCTCGTCGCCGGGCTCGGTTTTCTGCTCGCCCGCCCGCAGGCGCCGATGGTCATCACCGTCGTCGTGCCGGCACCGACGGCACAAACCACCGTCGTTCAACCTACCTACGTGCACCCCTATTGGTACGGACCCTGCGGGGCGCGCGTGTGTTGGCGTTAGAATAGGTCCCTCGCGATGCGAGTTGGATCCAGGTGCCGAGGCGCAAGCAGCTCCGTATCCCCGTCGTCGCGCTCCTAGCGATCGCCGCCGTCGGGCTCGGGTTCATCCTGTGGCCGGGCGGAGACGAGGGCGCACGCGCGCCGGTCTGCGAGACCGGCCCCACCGTCCCCGGCATCGACGTCTCGTATTACCAGAACGACATCTCGTGGAAGCGCGTGCGCCGCGCCGGCATTCGCTACGCGTTCATTCGCACGAGCGATGGCCTCGATCACCCCGACGATCGGTTCGCGAAGAACTGGGCGGGTGCGAAGCGGGCCGGCGTGATGCGCGGCGCGTATCAATATTTTCGCGCCGACCAGGACGCGATCGCGCAGGCCGACATGATGATCGCCGCGATCGCGAGAGATCCGGGCGAGCTGCCGCCGGTGATCGACGTCGAGAACAACGGCGGCAAGTCCCCAGCCGAGCTCGTCGCGGGCATCCAGACGTGGATCGCGCGCGTACGCGACAAGCTCGGCGTCGAGCCGATCGTCTACACCGGTCCCGAGTTCTGGCGCGACAAGACGAAGAACGCCGACCTGTCGTCGCAGGCGCTGTGGATCGCGCACTACACGCGCGGCTGCCCGACGGTGCCCTCGCCGTGGTCGAAGTGGACGTTCTGGCAGCACACCGACAATGGGCGCGTGCCCGGCATCGAGGGTCCCGTCGATCTCGACATGTTCACCGGCACGTTCGCCGACCTCGAAGAATTCGCGCGCCGTCGCGTTCAGCGCCGCGCCGACCGCCCAGGGCCGCGATAGACGCGAGCGCTCGGGATTCGCTTCTCGTTCGCGGGCACCGAGCGATCTAGCCTCGCGCTCAGCGCGACGACGGCGCCGCCCACGAAGCCGAGGACACCCGCGGCGGTGATCGCCCAGTTCATGACGCCGCGCATCGGCAGCATCAGTGCCTGCATCAGGCCCATCACCACGAACACGATGCCGAGCATCGCGATCAAGATGCCGTGCGACCAGCCAGCCGTCCGCTTCACGCTCTGAGACTAACAGCCTCGACGGGGCGCGGCGCCTGGAAATACCGCTCGAGCGTCATCGTCCCGAGCGCGGGGCCGATCATGTCGTGCTGCGCGAGGAGCGTCGCGAACCGCGCGAACTGGCCCATCCGCGGATGCACCGCGCACAGCGCCGCCGAGCCCATGCGCGCGAGCCACACCGGCATGCCGCGGACCTTCACGTTGGGCGCGCCTGCGGCCGCGGCGACGAGCTCGAAGATCGAGCGACGTGACATCACCTGCGGCCCACCACACGCGATGTCGCGTGGACCGTCGCCGACGATCGACTCCGCGACGATCGCCGCGAGGTCGTGCTCGTCGATCGGATTCGTGAGGATCTTGCCGTCGCCGATATCGAGCAGCATGCCCCGCCGCGCGAGCGGCATCAGCGATGCGAACGCCGAGAAGAATCCGGTCGGCCGCACGACGACGCCGTCGATGTCGCGCATCGCACGCGCGACCTGCTCGTGCGCGTCGATGTACCAGCACTTCGCGAACGCGGCCGAGTGATGCACGCCGACATAGACGAGCCGCACGTCGAGCTGGCGCGCAGCACGGGCGGCGGCCAGGCCGATCGGCGTATCGACCGCACGATAGCCGCGCCAGCCGTGACCGAACCCGAGCGCGACGCTGGCGCCCGCGCAGTTGACGATCGCCTGTGCGCCCGTTGCCGCGAGCGCCGTCGCGTCGCGCGCCTGGTCGCGAGAGACCGTCAGGATCCGATGACCGCGCAGCCCGAGCTCGCTCGCGACCAGCCGGCCGAGCCCGCCGCGTGCACCCAATACCAAGACGTCCATGATGCTGAGATGCACGCAGTCGGCGCGCCGGCTGCGGCACGGCGTCGCATTATTTGGTGCGCAAGCTGTTGCAGGCCTTGATGACGGCCTCGACGGCCGCCTCGTCCTTGGCCGTGCCCGTCGTGCACTTGTATAGCGAGCTGCCGACCTTGCGAGCCATCTGTAGACCGTAGAGCCCGTCGTCCTTGTTCTGGAACGAGAGCACGTAGCCGTCCGCGGTCTGCTCTTCCTTGACCCACTTGCCGACGAGCTCGCCGATCGTGGCCTTCATCTTGGCCATGTCGGCATGGTCCGCGGGCTTGTAGGTGATCGCGAAGCTCTTGTCCGCGTTCTCGAACCAACCGGAGCCGAACTTGTTGTCGACGGGCTTCGCATCCGGTGGGAGCTGGATGAACAGCTCTGGAATGTTCGCGTGCGCGACGTAACCGGCGGGCGGCCCCGCAGGCTCCGCTGGTTTCGTCTCCGCCTTGGTCTCGTCCGCTTTCTTGCCACAGCCCGCCGCCAGCGCGAGCACCACTGCGATGTACTTCGTCATCCAACCAGCATAGGCGAGACCGCCGGTCTTAAGAAAGTCGAGGCGACGCGTTGTTGCTCGAGCCGGCGAGCCGACGTGCGCGCGTTCGCGATCGCGACGGCGCCGAGCGCGAGCGGCACGATCGCGACCAGCGAGACGAACAGCAACACGAATGCGACGAGCACGAGCGCAGCCACCCGACGCGTCGTCTGGCGATGATGCCGGATCGCAGCGTCGCCCGCTCGCACCGGAATCGGATGTGGCGCGCGCACCGGGCGAAACGCGTCGCGCTCGCCGCGCCACTTCGCGATCGCCATCCGCGCCGCGATCACCTGCGCGATCGTATCGGACCGTTCGCCGCGCGCGAGGAGCGTCCGTGCGAGTGCCGCGGGTGCGTGTTCGTGATCGCGCTCCCACCCGAGGCCGGTCTCGAACCGATAGATCGACGAGCCTCGACACGCGCGCACCCGAGCTCGTACGAGCCGCATGGCCTCGGGCAACGAGCGCGCGAGGTCGCGCGTCGCGCGCAGCCCGTACGCCGAGCATGACTCCGTCGACGCGAACGTGCAGCACACCTTGCGCATCGGGCCGCGTCCGGAGACCCAGCGCCGATACGCGCGGATCGCGAGGAGCGCCCCTGTGCGACCGAAATAGCTCACAGATCGCACCCGCCGATGTCGCAATCGGGCATGTCGAACGAGCCGCAGTCCGGCACGCAGCTGCCGAGATCCGGCAACACGTGCAGGAACTCGGGCAGCTCGCAGCACACCTCGCCCGTCGCCTCGAGCGCGATGTCGCCCATCGTCTCGCGCTCGTCCGCGACGTGGACGCCCGCCGCGACGGCGGCCGGCGGCAATAGCTTCGCGAGCGCCGCGGGCGCGACGAACTGCCGCGTCTGCGGCTTGTACACGAGCGCACGACGCCGCTCGCCCGCGGGCACGCTGACCGCGTAGAGCGGATCGTAGCGATGCTTCTCGTGCGCGTCGTCTTCGCCGGGCACGTGGACGTGATAGCCGCGCCCGCACATCGCGCGCGCATCCGGGAATGCCTCGCCCATGCGCGCGAGCGGCTCGGCAGGAAACGCGTCCATCTGCTTCGTCCAGCCGGCGACGAGGCTCTTCGTGCAGCGCTCGATGCGGTGCACGAGCTTGCGCTCCGCATTCCGGAACCGACTGATCGCGCGGTACGCGAAGCCGAGCAGCTCGCCGAGCCGCCTCGCCGCGTCCTGGCGCTCCGCGAGCACCGCGACGTGCGCGTGCTTGCGCTTCGATCGCACGGCGATGATCTCGCAGTGCGCGCCGTCGATCGTGATCAGCAGCTCGATCACGTTCCCGACGAGCTTGTCGCCGGCAGCGATCTCGACGCTCACGTCCTCGCGAAGCTTGTCTGCGAGCTGGGACATCCAGCTCTCGAGATCTGCCGCCATTACACCCCCGCGCGAAGTTGTTTCCGTCGCTTCAAGTACACGGCCACGATGCCCGCGAGCCCGATCGTGAACGGCACGAGCCCGACCACCGCGACGACGATCGCCGAGCCGATGCCGCGCCCGAGCGCCATCACGAACGGCTTGTCCGATTCGCAGACAAGTACGTAGTCACCCGCCTCGACGACGTCAATGTCCCACGCGTTGTGTCCCGCGTAATCGCCGATCGAATACGTGACCTTCCCGGTCGCCTTGCCGAACGTGACCTTTCGCGTCTTCTCGTCGATGCCGCAGCGATAGCGAAACTCGCCGTCGACTTCGTACGTCTTGCCATCGACGACGGAGCGCTGCTCCGCGTACAGCGTCGAGGTACCGGGCGGCAACGTGATCGTGGCGGTAGCGGGCACGACGATCCGGTGCATGCCCTCGATCGTGTTCATCATCGAGCCGAACGACACGATCGCCATCGTCACCGACGAGAGCATGAGGCCGGCACCGAGGAGGTACCAGGTACGCGGCGTCAGGTTGGCCATTCGCGTTTCAGCATGGCGCAGATCACCGAGCCACACCACTCACCGCGAATGCAGATGTTCTCGAGGTGATGCGCTTCTCGTCGCATGCCGAGCCGTTCCATCACGCGCACCGACGCGGCGTTGCGAGGATCCGCATCGGCCCACACGCGATGGAGCTCGAGCTCTTCGAACGCGAAGCGCAGCACGGCATGCGCGGCCTCGGTCGCATAGCCGTGACCCTGGTGCGCCGGATCGATCGCGTACCAGAGCATCGCCATGCGCGGTTCCGTCTCGCCGCGCTTCATGCCCGCGCGACCGATCATCACGTCCTCGCGCACGACGGCAAAGTCGTAGACGAGCCGCGGGACCAGCTGCGTGGCGGCGACGGAGCCGCGCAGGTATTCCGCGGCCTCCTCGACGCTCTGCGAGTAGCGCTCGAGATAGCGGCCGAAGTCCGGCGCGGACTCGATCTCGAACAGACGCTGCGCGTCCGACTCGGCGAGCTCGCGAAGGATCAGGCGATCCGTCGCCAGCTGCATCAGTGCGCGACAGTGTCGATGCGGGCCTTCGCCCAACCGACGCGGTGCTGCAGATTCGTGTAGTCGCCGTCGTGCGGCTTGTCGCCCCACTTCGAGAGCTCGGCTTCGGCAGCGGCGAGGTCCTTCTTCGCCGCGTCCGCGTCGACGTCCTTCGACGGCTGCGCTTGCTCGACGAGGATCTCGACGGCGCCGGTCGGATCGACGCGCAAGTAGCCCGTCGAGACCGCGTACCGCGCGCGGGCCTTCGTACCGATCGTCAAGACGCCCGCACGGAGCGCCGTCAGCATCGGCACGTGTCCCGGCAGCAGCTCGAACTCGCCGAGCTCGCCGGGAGCCTGCACGCTGTCCGCATCCGTGTGCGCGACGACGCCACGCGGCGTCACCAAGTTCACGGCGAGGATCTTCGGCAGGTCCGCCATTAGTGCCTCTTGGCCAGCTCGGCGGCCTTCGTACGAACGTCGTCGATGGTGCCGGTCATTTCGAAGGCCTGCTCGGGCAGGTCATCGCACTTGCCTTCGAGGATCTCGCGGAAGCTCCGCACGGTGTCGTCCTTCGTGCAGTAGATGCCCTTGATGCCGGTGAACGTCTCGGCGACGTGGAACGGCTGCCCCATGAACTTCTCCATCTTGCGTGCGCGCGAGACGATCTGCTTGTCGTCTTCCGACAGCTCGTCCATGCCGAGAATGGCGATGATGTCCTGCAGGTCTTTGTACTTCTGCAGAACCTTCTGCACCGCGCGTGCGGTGTTGTAGTGCTCGTCGCCGACGATCGCGGCCGAGAGAATCGTTGACGTCGAGTCGAGTGGATCGACGGCCGGGTAGATGCCCTTCTCCGTGATCGCGCGGTTGAGCACCGTGGTCGCGTCGAGGTGGGCGAACGCGGTCGCGGGCGCCGGGTCGGTCAAGTCGTCGGCGGGCACGTAGATGGCCTGCACCGAGGTGATCGACCCGTCCTTCGTCGAGGTGATGCGCTCCTGGAGACCGCCCATCTCCGTCGACAGCGTCGGCTGATAACCGACGGCGCTCGGGATGCGGCCGAGCAAAGCGCTGACCTCCGAGCCCGCCTGCGTGAAGCGGAAGATGTTGTCGACGAACAGCAGGAGGTTCTGCTTCTCGACATCGCGGAAGTACTCCGCGACGGTCAGCGCCGAGAGCGCGACGCGTTGGCGGGCGCCCGGCGGCTCGTTCATCTGGCCGTACACGAGCGCGGTCTTCGAGAGCACCGTGGAGCCGTCGAACAGCGTGGCTTCCTTGAGCTCGTGATAGAGGTCGTTGCCTTCGCGCGTGCGCTCGCCGACGCCGGCGAACACCGAGTAGCTTCCCGACTTCTTCGCGACGTTGTTGATCAGCTCCATGATCAGAACGGTCTTGCCGACGCCGGCACCACCGAACAGACCGATCTTGCCGCCCTTACGATACGGAGCGAGGAGGTCGATGACCTTGATGCCGGTCTCGAACATCTCGACGCTCGTCGACTGGTCGGTGAACTTCGGCGCCGAGCGGTGAATCGGCAGGTACTTCTTCGCGTTGACCGGACCCGCTTCGTCGACGGGCAGACCGATGACGTTCAGGATGCGGCCGAGCACTTCGGCGCCGACCGGCATGCGGATCGGCTGGCTCGTGTTCTTCACCGACTGACCGCGAACGAGACCGTCCGTGGTGTCCATCGCAACGCAGCGAACCATGTGCTCGCCGAGGTGCTGCGCGACTTCGACGACGAGGTTGTCCTCGCGCTTGTCGATCGAAGCGTTGGTGAGGAGCAGCGCGGTGTTGATCTCGGGCAGCTCGGCGGAGTCGAAGGCCACGTCGACGACGGGACCGATGACCTGAACCACGCGACCCATGCTGTTGGGAGAGAAGTCTGTCGTTGCCATAATCGTTTAGCCCTTTAGAGCCTCGGCGCCGCCGATGATCTCGAGCAGCTCCTTGGTGATCGACGCCTGACGGGCGCGGTTGTAGACGAGCGTGAGCTTGGCGATCATCTCGCCAGCGTTCTTGGTCGCGTTTTCCATCGCGGTCATACGGGCCGCAAACTCGGCGGCGATCGACTCGAGCGCGGCGCGATAGAGCTGGATCTGCACGTAGAGCGGAACGAGGCGATCCAGGAGGACCTGCTTGTTCGGCTCGTAGATGAAGTCGACATCGGCCTGCTTGCCGTCGGCCGCGGGCTCCGCTTCCTTTTCAGGAACGACCGGCAGGATCTGCTTCACCTTGACGGTCTGCGAGATCGCGCTCTTGAACTCGTTGTAGACGACGAAAACGCGGTCGACCTTGCCGGCCGTGAAGTCGTCGATCACGCGGTTCGCCGTCTCGCGTGCCGTCTCCAGCGCGGTCGCGCCGGTCGGTGACGGGTCGAAGCTCGTGATCGTCGTGCGGCGGCGGGCGAAGTACTGGTTACCCTTCCTGCCGATGATCCGCAGCGAGACTTCACTCGCGCCCGACAGCTCGTTCGCCGCGTAGCGCTCGACCGCCTTGACAACGTTCGCGTTGAACGCGCCGGCCTGGCCACGATCGCTCGTGACGACGACGATCGCCGCCTTCTGCAGCGGACGCTCCTCGAACAGCTTGTGCGAGTCCGCGCCCGCGACCGACGAGAGCTGCGCGACGACCTGCGTGATCGCCTGCGTGTACGGCCGCGCCGCGATCAGCGCGTCCTGCGCGCGGCGAAGCTTCGCCGTCGAGACGAGCTTCATCGCGCGGGTGATCTTGCGCGTGTTCTTGACGGAGGTAATCCGCGTTCGGATTGCCTTGAGGCTCGGCACTTACTTTTTCTCCTCCACGGAGAACTGCTTCGCGAACTCCGTGAGGGCATCGCGCAGCTGCTTCTCGCCGTCGCCTTCCATCTTGCCCGAGGCCTTGAGCTCGTCGAGCAGGGGCTGCTTGCGCGACTTCATGAACGACATCAGCTCGCGCTCGTAGCGGTTGAGCACCGCGACCGGGTAGTTGTCGACGAAGCCGTTCGTGCCGGCGTAGATGACGACGACTTGCTCTTCGATCGGCATCGGCTGGAACTGGCCCTGCTTGAGGAGCTCGACCATGCGCTCGCCGCGGTTGAGCTGCGCGAGCGTTGCCTTGTCGAGGTCCGAGCCGAACTGCGCGAACGCGGCCTTCTCGCGATACGACGCGAGCTCGAGGCGAAGGCGACCGGCGATCTTCTTCATCGCCTTGGTCTGCGCCGAGCCACCGACGCGCGAGACCGAGATGCCGACGTTCACCGCCGGGCGGACGCCCGAGTAGAACAGGTCGGCCTCGAGGAAGATCTGGCCGTCGGTGATCGAGATGACGTTCGTCGGGATGTACGCCGAGACGTCGCCTGCTTGCGTCTCGATGATCGGCAGGGCCGTCAGCGAGCCGCCGCCTTCCTTGTCGGAGAGCTTCGCGGCGCGCTCCAGGAGGCGCGAGTGAATGTAGAAGACGTCGCCTGGATACGCTTCGCGACCCGGCGGGCGGCGGAGCAGCAGCGAGAGCTGGCGATACGCGACGGCCTGCTTCGAGAGATCATCGTAAACGATGAGGGCGTGGCGGCCGGAGTCGCGGAAGTACTCGGCCATCGTGACGCCGGTGTATGGCGCGATGAACTGCAGCGGTGCGGGCTCCGACGCGCCGGCGAGCACGACGGTCGTGTACTCCATCGCGCCAGCCTTCGTGAGGCGGTCGACGACGGTCGCCACGGTCGACTGCTTCTGACCGATGGCGACGTAGAAGCAGAACATGTTCTGCCCCTTCTGGTTGATGATCGTGTCGACCGCGATCGCCGTCTTGCCGGTACCGCGGTCGCCGATGATGAGCTCGCGCTGACCGCGGCCGATCGGGATCATCGAGTCGATCGCCTTCATGCCCGTCTGCATCGGCTCGTGCACCGACTTGCGGGAGATGATGCCGGGCGCCTTGATCTCGACCTGGCGGCGCTTGGCGCCGGTGATCGGCTTGCCGCCGTCGACGGGCACGCCGATCGCGTTGACGACGCGACCGAGCAGCTCTTCACCGACGGGAACTTCGACGATCTTCTGAGTGCGGCGAACGATGTCGCCTTCGCGCACGGACTCGAACTTGCCGAGGAGCGCAACGCCGACGTTGTCCTCCTCGAGGTTCAGCACCATGCCGTTGACCTTCTCGCCACCGGCGCCCTCGAACTCGAGGAGCTCACCGGCCATGGCGCCGGAGAGGCCGTACACGCGCGCGATGCCGTCGCCGGCCGTCAGCACGGTGCCCGTCTCCGTGACCGAGACCTTCTTGTCGTAGTTCTCGATCTGCTTGCGGATGATGTCCGAGATTTCTGCAGCGCGAATGTCCATGGTCATTTCCTACTTGGTGAGCTCTTCGCGAATCGAATGAAGTTGTGTGCGGAGGCTGCCGTCGTAGACGACGTCGCCGACCTTGGCCACGACGCCGCCGAGGAGGTTGGGATCCTCCTTCTTGGTGACGTCGACCTTCTTGCCCGAGAGCTTCTCGAGCGCAGCGGTGATCTGATGAACCTGCGCTGCATCGAGCGGCGACGCGGAGACGATCTCCGCCGAGATGCGCCCGCTCTTCGTTTGGATCAGCGTGTCGACCTCGCGCGAGATGCCCGGCACCGAGCTGAGGCGTTCGCTGTCGAGGAGCAAGTACACGAGGTTCTTCGTGTGAGTCTGCGCGCCGATGCGCTGGAGCAAGCCGTCGAGGACCCTGCGGCGATCGGCGCGGCGAATCGCGGGATTCGTCAGCACGGTCTGCAGCTCCTCGGAGTCCTTCATCGCCTTGGCGAGCGAGCGAAGATCCGCGGCCATCTGGTCGAGGATTCCCGACGCCTGGCCGAGGTCCATGACCGCTTTCGCGTAACGACGCGACAGGCTACCGGTCACCATCAGCGTGCCTCCCGGTTCGACTGGATGTCGGTGATGAACGAGCTGATCAGCTTCTGCTGATCGCTCGGCACCATCTTCTTCTTGAGGAGGTCCTCCGTCGCCTTGGTGGCGGCGTAGGTGACTTCCTTGGTCAGCGCGGCGCGCGCGTATTCGATCTCCGCGGCGATGCGCTGCTCGGCATCCTTCTTCATCTGCGCGGCCTGGCGCTCGGCGTTGCCGAGGATGCGCGCCTTGTCGGCTTCCGCATCCGCGCGCATGCCGTCGACGAGCTTCTTGATCTCGCTGTCGGCGTCCTTCAGGCGCGACTCGTACTCGGCGAGCTTGTCGGCGGCCTGCTTGCGCAGCTTCGCCGCCTCGTCGAGCGCGGTCTTGATCTGATCGTGACGCTCGGCGGCTGCGTTCCGCGCCGCGGGGCCGCCGTACTTCATGAGGATCACCAGCAGCAGCGCGAAGTTCAGCACCATGTAGATGAACGGCGCCGACATCGGCTCCTCTTCACCGGGGATCACGTTGCCGTGCTTGTCGTGCATCACGCCGTCGCCGTACTTGCCGCCCTTGACGTCGAGCTTGTTGTGTCCGAAGGGCGGACCGAGGAAGCGGAAGTCTTCCGACGGATCGTGGTGATGTGCGCCCGCATGCGGATCGGGCGCGGTCGGCGTCGAGACGTGTGGATCGATGCCCGACGTATCGCCGGCCTGACCGGCCTCCGGCGTGGGCGTCTGCGCCATCGCCAGGCCGATCGCGAAGAACCCCGTCGCAAATGCGGCGAGGAACAGCACCGTGGTGACGAGCAGTGTGTAGAGGAGCTTTCTCATCACGCGACCTCCCGGCCGAGCAACTTCGATGCGATCTGCTTCGCGAGCACGTCCGCTTGCGGCATGAGCTGTGCGCGCGCGGCCTCTGTCTCGGTGCGCATCTTGGTCTGCGCCTCGTCGATCGACTTCTGCGTGGTGGCGCGTGTGGTCTCGGTGCTCTCGCGCTCGTGCGTGACCGCCTCCGCGCGAACCTTGCGGCCCTCTTCGTTCGCGCGATTGCGCGCGACGGCGAGCTGCTTCTCGTAGTCGGCGAGCTTGGCGTCCGCCTGCGCGGTCATGCGCTCGGCTTCGGCGCGCGCACCTTCGATGCCCGCCTTGCGGCGCTCGCGCAGCGCGAGGTACGGCTGGAACATCAATTTGTTCGCGACGAACATCAGGACAAGGAACAGCGCGAACTGAACGATCGCCGTTGCATCGATGTCGATCAGCGGGTGCCCAGACGCGATGGAAAGGATCGTCGTTTTGTCCATAAATCCCGAGAAATCCAGCGGGTTGACGCGCGGTGCTTATAGTCGGCGGCGTATCGAGTGTCAACCGTGGGATGCCCGTGGTTTCGAGCGCGTGCTGCGACAATGCGCCGCGATTTTTCGCTAATGTCTCCTCCTCGGAGGTAGCTGTGTCCAAGCATGCAGATCTCGCAAACCGAATCTTCCGCACCGTCGTGTTTTCAGGCGCGATGCTCGGAACTGCCGTAGCGCCAGCGCTCGCTCAGCAGCCGAACCCGCCCACGCAGCCGGCGCCCAAAGACTCCAAGCCGGCCCCGGTCAAGGCCGACACCTGGGACTCGGTGAACAAGGAGATCGAGGGGGCGGACAAGAAGCTGGATGCCGCGATCGTGAAGCTGGTCGCCGCGCACAAGGCCGCGGTCGCGAAGAAGGACGCTCCCGCGGTCGACGCCGCGCTGGTCTCGAACGTCGCGACGCTCCGCACGGCGCGCACCGACCTCGACGGCCGCCTCGCGAAGACGACGCGCAATCCGTTCCTGAACGAGAAGGCCGCGCCTGACGTCGAGAAGATGGAGAAGACGCTCGCCGAGGCCGCCACGAAGCTCTACGCCGCCGTCGACGGCCTCAACAACGCGAAGGAGACCGCGGATCGCAAGGCCGCGATCACCACCGTCGAGACCGCACGCAAGGAGCGCGTCGCCGCAGCGGCGAAGGTCAAGGCCGCGCGTATGAAGGCCGCCAAGCGCCCGCGCGCCGTCGCCGAAGAGCGCCCGACGGGCCGCGGCTTCATCCTCTCGTAGTCAGAGCTCGGCGCAGTAGTAGTGGTGCTCCGTCGACATTCCACAATCCGTGCTCGTGAGGTCGAACGGCGCCGCGCCCGCGCTGCGCTCGGACTGCCCGGTTCCGGCGGTTCCGCTCGCCGACATCCAATCGCTGCAGCTCCGTGCGGGTGTCGCGCGTGCGTCGAGTGCGGACGCACCGAACCACACCCGCTCGCGGACGCGCGTGCGATCGGGCGCGAGCTCGAGCGGCGCGAGGAGCGCTGACATGTCCTCCGTCACGAGCACGCCGTCGGGGCGGAACCACGGTCCCGTCGATCCGGCGAAGCGATCCTTGACCGACCGCGCGCTCGTCGCGAGCATCGCCGCGAACCGGCCACCACCTGCTTCGAGGTTGCAGATCTGGTCGGCATCGGCGACCGTCCGTTGCGAGTACTGATTCTTCGTTACGAACGCGCGCTTCTGCCCGGTCGTCGGTGGCGTCACGGTGACCGCGTTCGTGCGGTCCTTGCCGAAGCAGTAGACGTGGAGCTGCTGCCCGCAATCGGCAGCACCCAGCGCCGTCCATGACTCGGCGCCCGCGTCCGCCTTGCCGTTCGTGATGGGGCCCGGCATCGGCGGCGCGAGGTCGTTGCAGGTATCTCCGGCCAGCCCGTCCGCGCGCGTGCCGGTCGCGACGGTCGCGTCGCCAACATCGGAGCCGTCGGCCGCGATGCGGAGCGGGTAATAGGTCTTGCCGGCGAAGATGTCGTCGAGGCGATCGGCGAACGGCTTGCCGTCGGGGCGCATCCAGCCGCGCGCCGGATTGCCCGCGAAGCGCTGGCGCATGCTCGTCGTGCTCGTCGAAACCCATGCGAAGAAGTCGCCGGGTAGCTCGTTGTCCATCGCGTACTTGGTGCACGTCTGATCGAGTGCGGCCACGGTGCTGAGGACGAGCGTCGTCGTCGTCACGAATGCGTAGTTCGGCGCGAGCTCGCCGAGATCGATCTGGCACGTGTTCGCGATGCACGACTCGGGGGGCGGGCACCAGTCCGTGCACTTCTGGTTCGCCGGCGGATCGGGGCTGAAGCAACCCGCGAGAACGAGGAGCAGCGCGGCGCGCACTAGAAGTCCCCCGTGACGACGAGGCTCGCACTCTGATCTGTGACCACGGGCGCAGCCGCGGCGCGGCGCCCGAAGAAGTACATGACACCGCCGCCGACGACGAGCGCACCACCGATCGCGTACGCGATCTTCATGTTGCGATTCGCGCGCTCGCCGGCATCGAAGCGATCTTCGTCCTTCTCGGTCCACGGACCCGTGTGACCCGAGATGTCGTCGGCGGCCGAGCGCGCATCGAGCCCGAGCTTCACGCCGAAGCCGATCGCGACGACACCGACCGCCGCGGTGCTGAGGCCGACGATCCGCAGCGTGCGACCCGCATGTTCGTCGCGCGGTTCCTCGCGCGGCACTGGCGCGAGCTCTGTCGGCGGCGGCAACACCGTCGGCGGCGGCGCTTGCTTCGCCGCGTGGGTCTCGTCGATCTCCTTCGTCAGCGTGACGACGTGCTTGCGCGCCTCGTCGGCGCCCGCGCCGTTCGGCTGCTTGTCGAGGTACTGCTTGAAGTAGTCGAGCGCTTGCTCCTTCAGCTTCGCGAGGCGATACGCCTGCGCGATGTTGAACAGCATCTCGGGCCGCGGGTCCGCCGCATACGCGAGCTTGTATTCCTCGGCGGCGCGCTCGAACGCGCCGGAATTTTGAAATTCCTTGCCTTGCTTGAAGTGTCCGCGCCCTTTGTCGACGTTGTTGTTGTCGGCCGCGGCCGATGCCGTCAGTGCGATGACGATGGCGAGCGCGGCTCTCATTTGCGATCACCATAGGGGTCGAGCATGGTCGGGCCCGACGAGCCCTCGCTCGATCCGCGGCGGACGGTGCTGACGGGCTTCACCTTCTGCAGCGTCACCAGCTGCTTCGCATCGGCGGTCGTCGCGAGCTTCAGCGTCGTGTCCTTGAAGCCCGCGAGCCGCAACACGACCTCGAGCTGCCCGTCGATTCGATTGAAGTCGCGCTCGAGTGGCGTGACGCCGAGCCCGACGCCCTCGACGGTCGAGACGCGCGCGCCGCGTGGAACCGAGTCGATCGCGATGCGCACCTTCGCAGGCGCCGCGTCCATCGCGGCTGCTTGCACAGCATCGAGCGCGGCGTCCGGTGCGAGTGGTGCGTCGAACGCGACGACCGTCGACGCGACCTGGTCGGGCTCGTCCTTGATCCGCTGCGCGACGACGACTGCAGTGACACCGCCGAGCACGACCGCGCCGATCACGAAGGACATGAAGCGGCGCTGCGGCGAGCGCGTGCGAATCGTCGGCGCAGGACTCGCGACCGTCGTCTCGTCGGTGATCGTCTTGAGGCTGCCGGGGATCGGCGTGAACACGAGGCTGTTCGCCGCGGGCCACAGCAAGTCGATTGCCTGCGAGAGGTCGGTCATCGACTGGTAGCGCTTCACCGGATCCTTCGCGATCGCGCGCATCACGATGTGGTCGACATCCGCGGAGATCTCGGGCACGCGGGTGCGCGGAGGCGGCGCGGCTTCGTGAATGTGCGCGGCGACGAGCTCGCCCCAGTTGTCGTACTCGAACGGCGGCTTGCCGACGAGCATCTCGTAGAAGATGCAACCGAGCGCGTAGATGTCCGTGCGCGCGTCGACGTTGCTCGCGCTCTTGCACTGCTCGGGCGACATGTAGCGCGGCGTGCCGATCACGACGCCTGTGCGCGTCTTCACCGAGTTTCGCACTTCGTCGCGCGTGAGCTTTGCGATGCCGAAGTCGAGCACCTTGATGCGCGTGCCCGCGGGCGCGCTCGGATCTGGGATCAAGTGAATGTTCTCGGGCTTGAGATCGCGATGCACGACGCCTTGTTCGTGCGCCGCCTGCAACGCGCTCGCGACCTGCCGCGTGATCGAGAGCGCGAGCTCGGTCGCGAAGCGCTTCTGACGCTCCAGCCGCGCCGCGAGCGACTCGCCGGAGAGCACCTCCATCACGATGTACGCGCTGCCGTCATCCGCGTAGCCGAAGTCGAACACCTCGACGAGGCCCTGATGGCGCGCCTTCGCGGCGGCCCTCGCTTCGTTGAAGAAGCGATCAACGAGCTCCGCGTCGCGCGTCATCTCGGGCAGGAGTAGCTTCACCGCCGCCTGCCTCCCGATGAGCGTGTGCTCCGCGAGGTAGACGACACCCATCCCTCCCTTCCCGATCGTCGAGAGGATGCGGTAGTGGCCTAGCGTCTCCCCGATCACTCCGCGATATCGTATCGCAGCTACGGAATGGGACCCACCTCGTCGCCCGCCGTCTCACCGAGCGGGCGCTCGACGATGCGCTTCTTCTTGAGCGCCTGGATCACGACGCCGGCGGCGACCGCGAACGCGAGCCCGAGCAGCCAGCCCCCGAGGACGTCCGACGGGTAGTGCACGCCGAGGTAGACCCGCGTTAAACCGACGACTAACGCGAGCAGCGCCGCGACGCCGAACACGAAGGCCTTCAGGTGGCGCTGCCGCAAGTTGCTCGCGATCAGCATCCCGAGCGTCGGATATAGAACTGCGGCGAGCAACGTGTGGCCGCTCGGGAACGAGAGCCCGCCGACCACTTCAATATGTTCGACGATGGTCGGGCGCTCGCGGCCGATCAGGAGCTTGAGCCCGGTCATGCCGAGCGCCGCGATCGAGGTCGCGCCGATCAAGAGGAGCGCCTGACGTGGCCGCTTGTCGAGCATCAGGAACAGCGCAGCGACGCTCACGAGCAGCGTGGTCACCGCCGCGGACCCGAGTGCCGATAAGTTCAAGACCGTGCGCTCCAGCCACAACGGGCCTGCAGGATCCGAAACCTCCGTACGGAACGCCTGCAAGATGGCGTGATCGATCGGCTCGGTGGCAGCCGAGAGCACGCCACTCGCGAGCCCGATGAACCCGATCACGAGCGCCGCGATCGTGATGATCGTGCGTTTCGCCTTCATCCCCCCGGATGATGCGAAACGCGCGCCCGTTACAAACAGACTACTTGACGGGAGTTGGCGGCGCGGGCTTCGGCTGCGCCTGCGCGACGGGCTTGGTCGCGCCTTCCATGAACGAACGACCTTCGAACACGACGCCCTTGTCGATCTGCAGGCTCGGCGTGTGGAGGTCACCCTTCACGCGGCCAGGCGCATGAATCTCGATCGAGCGCTTCGCCTTGATGTTGCCGATCACCGTGCCCTGGATGATCACTTCACCGACGTCGACCTCGGCCTCGACGATCGCGCCCTCACCGATGACGAGCACGTCATCCGTGAAGAC
>JALZOJ010000109.1 GCA_030857175.1 Myxococcota bacterium
GCGGCCGTGTCGAAGCAGGCGTACGACCTCGCGAAGAAGGTGGTGCCGAGCCTGATCGGCGCGAGCGCGGGCATCCAGCGCCTCGAGGAGCTGCTCGGCGAGAAGCCCGAGGTCGTGGACAAGCCGGACGCGTTCAAGCTGCCGCACGCCGCGGCGGACATCGCGTTTCACAACGTGACGTTCGGGTATCCGGGAGAGCCACCGTCGCTGATCGATCTCGATCTCACGATCAGCGCGGGGAGCAGAGTCGCGATCGTCGGCGGCAGCGGCAGTGGGAAGAGCACGGTGCTGCGCTTGCTCATGCGGCTCTATGATCCCGAGCTCGGCATCGTGACGATCGGCAACTTCGATCTGCGCGAGCTGTCCCTGGCGTCGCTGCACAAGGAGATCGGCGTCGTGTTTCAGGAGGCGCTGCTCGTCGACGACACGATCGCCGAGAACATTCGCATCGGCAAAGTGGACGCGACACGCGAGGAGATCGAGACCGCGGCCCGCGCGGCGGAGGTGCACGGCGCCATCGCCAGCAACGCCGGCGGCTACGACACGCGGATCGGCGAGGCGGGCGGGCGGTTGTCGGGTGGTGAGCGGCAGCGCATCGCGATCGCGCGCGCGCTCGTGCGAGACCCGTCGTTGCTGATTCTCGACGAGGCGACATCCGCGCTCGATCCCGATGCAGAGGAGGCGATCGGGCAGACGCTCAAGAAGCTGCAGGGGCGCACGATCGTCAGCGTCACGCACCGCCTTGCGATCGCGCGCGAGATGGACCGCATCATCGTGCTCGCGAACGGCCGCGTCGCGGAAGAGGGGAGCCACGACGAGCTCGTCGCGAAGGGCGGCAGCTACGCGACGATGTGGCGCAAGCAGAGCGGCGTGCAGGTCACCGATCAGGGGACCGCGCGTGTCGACGAAGCGTGGCTCCGCGACATTCCCTTGCTCGCGCGCGCGCCCGCATCATTGCTCGCGTCGATCGCGCAGAGTGTCGTGCTCGAACGCGTGCCCTCGGAGACGACCGTGTTCGAGAAGGGCAGCGTCGGCGACAAGCTGTACATCGTCGCGCGCGGTCGGGCGGCGGTGATCGTCGAGGACGATGTCGTCGCGACCCTGTCGGACGGCGAGTTCTTCGGCGAGCTCGCGCTGCTGCACAACATCCGGCGCAGCGCGACCGTCCGGACGATCACGCCGTGCTGGTTCTTGACGCTGACGCGCGACAAGCTCGATACGCTGCTGGCGGGCGCGCCCGACGTGCGCGCGGAGATTCATCGCGTCGCGCAGAGCCGGCGCGGTTAGCCGAAGCCGATGAACTCGAGGACGCTGCGGAACGTGCGCGTGACGCGGATGCGTCCGTCGAGCCAGTCGTCGAGCTTCGCCCAGCCCGTGATCGACTCGAGGCGGTAGAGGAACTGCGCGGCGCGTGCGGCGTTCTTGATCCCGAGGATGTCGAACGCGTGACCGCGGCCGGCGTCGTGGAGCCACTTGTCGAACTTCTTCGCGCGCGCGAAGGTGGCGGGCTCGGTGAGCGGCCAGATCTGCGCGCGCGAGGTGGCGGAGTTGGTGCGATCGAGGATGACGTTCGCGGCGCGGCGGCCCGCTTCGCATGCGCCCTCCATCGATGCGAGGTCCGTGTTCGTGCGCACGTAGTCGGCCGCGAGCGCGAGGTTCGGGATCCGCGATGCGGCCTCGGGCCTGAGCGCCCAGGAGCCCGGCGGGTGGACGAGGAGGCGCGAGTGATTGACCGGCGCACCGCCCGAATAGTCGATGTCGTCGTCGAGGTGCCACGAGTGCAGCATGTCGTCGGTGAGGACGGCTTCGTCGGGGGAGAAGCCGTTGAGGCCGGCCTTGAGCTGCGCCCAGACTTCCTTGGCAACCTCGTCGGCGGTGCACTGCTTCGCCGTCTTGTTGATGAAGTTGCCGGGCGTGTCCCAGTCCGAGATGTCAACGGAGATCAGGCCACCGACCTCACCATTGCCGTAGCGCGTCCGGAACAGACCGAGGTCGCGCCAGAACTGCGGCTGCGAGATGGTGGTGAGCGCCCACGGCGAGTCTGGATAGAACGTGTGACCGCGCACGAGCGGGACGTCCTCGTAGAGGAAGTACTGGATGCCGGTCATCCACGAGACGAGGTCGTCGGCGTTCGCCGCCGCGAGATTTGCGAGCGCGGGATCGAGCGCGGCCATCGCGGGATTGACGAGGCCGATCGCGGTGTCGATCGGAACCGCGAGCACGTAGTGGTCTGCTGTCACGGTGCCAATACCGGCGATCTCGATGCCGGTGATCGCGCCGCCGCCGACGTGGATCGCGGTGGCCAGGGCGCTCTGGTGGAAGTGCACGCCGAGCGAGTGGAGGAGGTCGATCCATGGATCGAACCACATCTCGCTCGTCGGTCCGCCCATCGTGCGGTCGTTCGTCACGCCGGTGTCGGCGTAGTCCATGATGAGCTGCATCGAGACGGTGCCGACCGTGCGCGCGGAACCGCGGCGCGGATCCATCGCGACCATCGTGCGCGGCACGGCGCGCAGCTGGCGCTGGAAGTTGTCGGAGTAGCGATCGCCGTCGAGGAAATCCCACCACGAGACGGTCTCGTATTCGCTCATGCGTCGCTCGTCGCACGACGTGAGGAACTGGAGGATCTTTGCGGTGAACAGGCCGATGTCGCGGTTGTCGAAGTCGAGCTCCTGGAAGAACAGCTCGAGCGCTTCGATGACCTCGAACGGACGCGAGACGCGGCGGCGGAAGAAGCGGTACCACGTCGCGCGATCGACGAGCGCGATCGCGGACTCCGTCGTTGGACGGAGGCGCTCGACGACGGAGGCGCCGCCCGACGGGATGCGGCTCATCGTGTCGATCACGTGCTTGTAGAACCGCGGGTAGAATCGGAAGCCGTGCTCGCCGGGTAGCTCGCGGCGCGAGCCCGTCGCTGAGCCCGGCACCGGCTGCGAGCGGGACTTGCCGCCCCACGCCGCGCGCGCCTCGTAGATGTCGACCGTGAACCCGCGCTCGATGAGCTCGTGCGCGACGGTGAGTCCTCCGACTCCACCGCCAATGATGACTACCGATGGCACCTGACTGCTCCTGCTGTACTCCACTCCACCGCCGCCGCCAGCGCACCCGCCTCGATCCGTTCGCCACCGAGCGCGGCGATCGCGAGCTGGTCGACTCGACCACCGCGTTCGCGCGCGACGGTGCGCGCGGTCTCGAGGAGAGCGCGACTCTTCGTGTTGTTGCCGAGCTGCTGCTCGGCTTGCGACCACAAGCGCAGTGCGGTCGCCGCGTAGAACGAGTGCTTGCCGCGGCGATGCAGACGCTTCGCGATCGTCCGCGCGTCGGGCGCCTGCGAGAGGCCGAGGGCGGAGGTCGCGAGGATGACGTCTGTCATCGCCGAGATCGCGGGCATCACCGAGACCCACTGCGTGCGCGCGTCGGCGGCGAGTGCGTGGCCGAGTTGCTGCGCGCGCGTCCAGTCGTGCTGCGCGAGTGCGAGCTCGGCTGCGAACACGGTGCGATAGATCGCGGCCATGCCTCGCTGCGCAGCCGGCGTCCGCTCGAGCTCGCGCTGCAGCTCGTCGGCGCGCGGCAGATCGCCGGCGACGACGAGCGCACGCCCGAGCCACGAGCCGAGCATCGCGCGCGAGAAGTGATCGTCGGCGAAGCTCGCGAGATCGTCGAGGATCGCGATCGCGTGCGCGGGCTCGCCGGCGTAGACCTCGCCGAGCGCCCAGTAGCTCTTGAGAAACGAGGCTTCCCACGTGCGCTCGAGGCCGAGCCGCTTGCACACGCGATCGCCTTCTTCGTGCGACCTGCGCATGCCGACCCAGTCGCCACGCAGCGTCGACAAGATGCCGGTCGCGCCGGCGGCGACCATCGTCGAGTACGGTGTGTCCGAGAGCCGGCGTGCACGTGCGAGCGCGCGATCGCCGAACCGGCCGAGTGAGCCAGCCGCGAGGTACGCACCGAGGATCGCCATGCCCTGACCATGTGCAGCGCGATCGCCGGCACGCTCCGCGAGCGCGACGCCACGAAGCACGTACTCGAGCGCTTCGATCGGATGCGGCGTCGACAGGAAGCTCGCGAGCACGCGGTAGGCGGAGACCAGCACGCTGTCGACGGGCTGCGGCTTCGACGGCAGGATCCAGCGCGCGGTCACGCCGAGCGCGCGTGCGACCGACGCGGCTCGCGAGCTCGCACGCGACTGGCCGCGACGCTCGAGCACGCCGTCGAGGACATCGAACGCGCGCTCGATCTCGCCGAGCTTGAGGTGCGCCTCGGCCGCGCGAACGCGCCAGTGATCGTCGTCGGTCTCCGCCGCGAGGAGCAGGAAGTCCTCGGCCGCGAGCGCGAGCTTGCCGCCGAGGAAGCGCATCTCGGCGCGCCCGGCGCGAGCAGTGCGTGCATCGGCGGTCCCGAGCTCGAGCGCTTTGCTGTACCAGATGTCGGCGATGTTCCACGCGAGCTGGTGGCGCGCGGCCTCGGCGGCGGCGAGCGCGTAGTTCGCCGCCGCGCGATGATCGCCCGCGAGCTGCGAGTGATAAGCGAGCTGGCCCGGATCGCCGCCGGCGCGCTCGTACCACTCGACGAACTTCGCGTGATGGCGCTGTCGCGTCGGCGCGTCCATCGCTTCGGTCGCGACCTCGCGCAGGCGCTGGTGATAGAAGACGTAGACCGGATCGCCCGCCGTCGACGGCGTCGCGCGCACGATGCGCGCGTGCTCGAGCCCGCGCAGCGCGGACTGAAGGCGCTCCGACGGCAGCGCAGAGAGGGCACGCAGCTGCTCGAAGCTCGCGGTGCCGCCGGCGAGCGCGGCGATCTCGGCGACGGCGCGCTCGGCGTGATGCAGGCGTCCGAGGCGGCGTGCTTCCGCGTCGTGCGGATCCGCGACGTCGGCTTCACCGAGCTCGCGGCCGATCAGCTCGGCGAGGTAGGGGCTACCGTCGGCGAGCTTCGCGGCGGCGGCGAGCCGCAGCGCCGGCGCTGATGGTGCGAGGTCGGCGATCACCTGCGCGAGCTCGTCGGCCGACATCGTCTGGACGTCGATCCGCATCGCGCGCGGACCGAGTCGCTCGAGGAGCGTGACCGCGTGCGACGAGATCGAGGTCTGCGTCGTCCAGGATCCGATGATCGTGAGCGGTCGCTCGATCTGCTCGACGAGGAGTGCGAGCAGCTCGAGGCTGTCCTCGTCGGCCCACTGCAGATCATCGATCACGATCACGCCGCGCGGCGTTCGCAAGAGGTCGCGGAATAGCTGCGTCATCGCGAGGAGCGCGCGCTCGCGCTCGACGCGCAAGTCGGCTGCCGCCGGCGCATCGGTCGCGGGATCGATCAGCGGCGCGAGCACGGGGAACACGCGTGCGAGTGCGGCGCCGTGGGTGATGTCTCGGGCACGGCGCGGATCTTCGGCGAGCTCCGTCGCGAGGTCGTCGATGATGAGATCGAACGCGCGATACGGAATTCGCTCGCGCTCGTGACAGCGCGTTCGCCAGATCAGCGTGTCGCTCTGCTTCGAGCGTGTGACCGTCTCCTCGATCAGCGTCGATTTGCCGACGCCCGACGGCCCGGTGACCAGCACGAGGCGCGCTCGCTCTGTCGGGTCTGCGATCGTCGCTGCGAGCGCGGCGAGCTCGCGGTCGCGACCGATGAACCGCATCGCGCGTCGCGACACGCGCGGCTGTGACATCGCGCCGGTGAGCGTCGTCGCGATCTCGAGCGCGGTGGGGCGGTCCTCGGGATCCGCCGAGAGCATGAGCTCGACGAGCGCGTCGAGCTCCGGCGGGACCTGCGCGTTGAACGTCGACAGCCTCGGCACCAAGGTCTTCTTGCCGAGCCGCGACAGCACGTGCATCGTGCCGCCGTATGGAGGCGCGCCCGAGATCAGCTCGAACGCGAGCACACCGAGCGCGTAGACGTCGAGCGCGGGCGAGACGTGCAGCCGCGCGAGGTACTCGGGCGCGAGATACGCGGCCGTGCCGACCACGCGGTTCTCTCGCGCGAGGTCGTCATCTTGCCGGCGTCGTTCGAGCGCGAGCCCGAAGTCGAGCAGCTTCACCAGACCGTCGACGACGATCGCGTTCGACGGCTTGACGTCGCGGTGGATCACGCCCGAGGCGTGCAGGAACGCGAGGCCTTCTGCGAGCTGCGCGATCGTTTGCCGCACGCGCGCCATGTCGACGTTCGGCACCGCGCGCAGCACCGCCGTCGTCGCCTCGGAGACCGGCGGCTCGGTCCACTCGGTGTTCGCCTCGTGCAGCGGCGGCACCGTGCGGGTCTTCTCGTTGGTGAGCACCGGCAACGAGATGTGCGCTGCTTCGACCCAGCGCCGTGGGTCGAGGCCCGGCAGGTACTCCATCGTGAAGTAACAGGAGCGCTCGTGCGCGACCAGCTCGTAGAGCTCGCAGAGGTTCGGATGGCGCAGGGAGGCCACCGCGCGGAACTCGCGCTTGATCCAGAGCGTCGCGTCGCTGTGCGAGACCGCGCGAAACTTGATCGCGACGTCCATGTCGAGCCGCAGATCGCGCCCGAGATAGACGACGCCCATGCCGCCGCGCCCCAGCTCGCGCACGAGGTGATAGCGATCTCCAACGAATCGCGCAGGTGCACCGTCCCCCGACATCGGCACGAACGCACGGTATCTTGCCTGCCGTGTCCGACGCAATTCAGCGCCTGATCGAGCGTCACGGCTCCGATGCGATTTGTCGCGTCCTGGAGCCGATGCTGACGGCCGAGCGTATCGCTCGGATCGATACTGTGCTCGCGGCGCGGCTCGGGTCGGTCATCACGATCGTCGAGGACACCTACGATCCTCACAACGCCGCCGCGACGATCCGGACCACGGAAGCGATCGGGCTTCAGGAGCTGCACGTCGTCGAGCCGGAGCAGCGGTTCTCGGCGGCGAAGGGCGTCACGCGCGGCGCGCACAAGTGGATCGACCTGCACCGCTCGCCTCGCGCGGAGGACACGATCGCGGCGCTCCATGCGCGCGGCTTTCGGGTCTACGCGACGCTACCGGGCGCGACGCACTCGATCGACGACGTCGACGTCACCACGCCGATCGCGGTCGCGTTCGGCAACGAGCACGCCGGCCTCACCGCATCGGCCGTCGCCGCCTGCGATGGCTCGCTCGGCGTGCCGATGCAGGGCTTCACCGAGAGCTTCAACCTCTCCGTCACCGTCGCGTTGGCCATGCGAACGATCGCGCAGCGTCGCCGCGCAGCGCTCGGCACCGTCGGAGATCTCGAGGACGATCGCCGACGATCGCTCCGCGCGCGGTGGTTCGCGCTGTCGGCGCGCGGCGCGCTTTCGGTCCTCGAACGGGCCTTCTCCTAAACCCTCGCACCCACGTGTCTTTCGAGACACGGTCCACGATGTGGCATCAGGGACGCAGTCGGGGGAATATCCATCTGCCGCTGGACTTAGCAGCGGTCTTCGCCTTGCAGACCCAACATCTACATGCCCCCTGGAGCGACGATTAGGATGTGGTCGCCCCAACAACCCGCCACGCCCACCGCGCATCCGCGCAAAGGCAAGCCCGGCAAGCCAGGCAAGCCCAAGAAGCGGCGCCCGCTGTGGCTCACGATCTTGAAGTGGACGTTCATCGTCGGCTTCGCCTGCACCGCGCTCCTCGTCGCGACGGTCGCGTTCGTGTTCTGGATGTACGGCCGCGATCCGTCGCTGCCTGACTACAAGACGCTCAGCGACTACAAGCCGAAGCAGGTGATCGCCGTCCTCGACGCGAACGACCGCCGCATTGGCGAGGTCTTCGGCCCCGACAAGAAGATCGAGCGCCGCACGTTCGTCGCGTACGACAAGCTACCGGCGCACGTCGTCGATTCGTTCGTCGCCGCCGAGGACAACCGGTTCTGGCAGCACGCGGGCGTCGACTACTGGGGCATGTTCCGCGCGTTCCTCACGAACGTCCGTTCGGGCAAGCGGCACGGCGCATCGACGATCACGCAGCAGGTCGTGAAGACCTTCCTGCTCACGCCGGAGAAGACGTTCAAGCGGAAGATCCAGGAGATCATCATCGCGCGTCGGCTCGAGAAGTCGCTGACGAAGCAAGAGATCATGACGCTGTACCTGAACCAGATCTATTTCGGAAACAACCGGTACGGCATCCAGGAAGCAGCGCGGTTCTACTTCGGCAAGGACGTGGCGAACATCTCCGTCGGTGAAGCGGCGCTGCTCGCGGCGTTGCCGCAGCGGCCCGAGGAGCTCGCACCGAATCGCAAGAAGAACCAGGCCGCCGCGAAGGCGCGCCAGATCTACGTGCTGAACCAGCTCGTCGCCATGAAGAAGCTGCAGCCCGCGGACGCGCAGAAGTGGATGGACGCGCCGATCGCGGTCGTCGAGGATCCGTTCCCGCTGATGGACACGGCGCCCGAGTGGATCGCGCGCGTGCGCGGCGAGCTCATCGATGATCTGAAGAAGCGGGGCAAGAAGGAAGACGAGCTCGACCGCATGGGCGGCACCGTTCGCACGACGCTCGATCCGGGGATGCAGGCGAACGCGCAGCGCGCGCTGCAGAACGGCCTGCGTGCCGTCGACAAGCGCCACAAGGTCGGCCGGCCGCAGCGGAACGTGAAGCCCGACGCCGTCGACGCAGAGATCGCGAAGCTCGCGAAGTCATTCCCCGGCAAGCTGAAGGCGAAGGAGACGTACGCGGCCGTTGTCACCGCGGTGCACGACACGGATAACGAGCTCGTCGTCGATCTCGGCAACTACAAGGCGGCGATCGTCCTCGGTGACGACATCGACGCGCGCTTCAATCCCGATCAGAAGAAGCCGAACGAGCGGTTCAAGATCGGCGACGTCGTCGAGGTCGCGGTCGCGGCCGGCGAGGCGAAGATCAAGCACGCCGAGAAGCGCGTCGCGTTCGCGCCGGGCCCCGAAGGCGCGGTCGTCGTGATCGAAGTGAAGTCGCGCAAGGTGCGCGCGCTCGTCGGCGGTTATCAGTCGAAGAGGTACGGCCTCAACCGCGCGACCGATGCGAAGCGTCAGCCGGGCAGCTCGTTCAAGCCGTTCGTGTTCGGTGCGGGCATCGAGGCCGGCAAGTTCACGGCGGGAACGCGCGTGCCCGATACGCTGCAGCACTTCGAGCAAGTCGGGAAGGCGTGGAAGCCGAAGAACTACGACGGCAAGACCGACGGCTTCGTGCTGCTGCGCAACGCGCTCGCGCGCTCGATCAACACGGTGTCGATCAAGGTCGCCGTCGACACGACCCCGCAGGCGATCGTCGCGTACGCACACAAGCTCGGCATCGAGAGCGATCTACCGGCCGAGACGTCGATCGCGCTCGGGTCCGGTGAAGTCACGCCGCTCGAGATGACGAACGCGATCACGACCTACGCCGCGGGCGGCATCCACGCCAAGCCGCAGTTCGTCGAGGCGATCAACGGCAAGGCGACGGCCGCACCGGCCGGCGAGCGCGTCGTCGACGAGAAGGTCGCGTACGTCGTGACCGACATGATGCGCTCGGTGGTGACCTCGGGAACGGGCCACCTCGCGAACGCGCTGAAGATTCCGATCGCCGGCAAGACCGGCACGTCGAACGAAGCGAAGGACGTGTGGTTCGTCGCGTTCACGCCCGAATACGTCGTCGGCGTGTGGATCGGCTACGACGAGCCGCAACCGATGGGCAAGGAGACCGGCGGCACGACGGCAGTGCCGGTGTTCGTCGAGCTCATGAAGACGATGAACCAGCCGGCAAAGGCGTTCGCGCGGCCGGCCGGCATCGTCGAGGCGAAGATCAACAAGTCGAGCCAGGAGTACATGGGCAAGCTCGCACCCGAGGGTGCCGAGAAGGGCTCGATGATGACCGAGATCTACATCAAGGGCACCGAGCCGACGGAGTACGCGCCGCTCGACAGCGAGGTGACGGAGAGCAATCTCTCCGACAGCGAGTACCAGGATTGATGCTCCGCGCGGCTGCTGTCGTCGCGCTGTCGACTGTCGCGACCGCTGCGGCCGCGCCCGATGACTACCTCTCGCGCTTGCCGGCGATCGTGAATCACCGGCTCGACGAGATGGCCGCGGCACGCGCGCCGAAGCTCACGCCACCGACGCCGCTCGCGGTGACGTGGAAGGCGATCCGCATCGGATCGATCGATGTCGGCGCGCCGCTCGTCGCGCTCGTCGCGGCCGACCTCGACGGTGACGCGAGGAGCGAGCTCTACGCGGTGACGTCGCGCGAGGTCGTCGCGATCTCGCTCAAGGGCAAGCCGGCGGAGATCGGGCGCGTCGCGTTCTCCGGCGAGCGCGCGGTGCCGGCACCACGCGACGTCGTCGGCACGGCGGCCGTCGAGGGCCCCATGGCCGGCAGCCAAGCACCCATGGCCGGCAGCCAAGCCAACGTCCTCGTCGCGAGCTCGTCGGTGTGGACGACCGAGCTGCGCGTCACGCTCGCGAAGGGCAAGCTGGTCGCGCAACCGGGCGGAGCGGGCTTCCTCGCGTGTGCGGGCGAACGCATGCAGCTCGTGCCGGGGCGCAACTACTTCACGGGTGACCTGCACGGCGTGCGCTGTCGCCAGGGACTGACGGATCGCGCGGGCGTGCCGCTCGAGCTTCGCGCGCAGCTCGCGCTCGGTGGCAAGCTCGCCGTCGAGGTCAAGAAGTGCGTGCCGGGTGGCGCGTGTCTGCCGGCGGGGTCGTACGAGTACGGCCACAGCGGCACGGCATTCGAGCTCGCAGACGTCGATCGCGATGGCACGCCCGAGGTGATCGTCTCCGGCTACGTCGCGCCCGGTGATGCCGACGGTGTGAAGGTGCACGCGCTCGGTGGCGACGAGAAGAAGCCGCTGTTCAAGAAGAACTTCAACGGCGGTGTCGTCGGCATCGCGGTCGCGCAGTCGACGGTGATCGTCGCCGTGCGGCTCGCCGGCTCGACGCGCGTCGATCTGTGGAGGCTCAATTGAAGGCGCTGCTGGCGCTCGCGCTGCTCGGCGGGGTCGCGCACGCCGAGACGCGGCCTCGCTACGGCGGCACCGTCGAGGCAACGCTGCTCGGCGCGCCGATCACGTTCGATCCGACGCAGGTGCAGACACACGCGGATATCACCGTGGTCGACCTCGTGTTCGACACGCTGTATCGCGTCGGTCCGCAGGGCGTGATCACGCCGCACCTCGCAGTGGCGCTGCCGGATGTCGACAAGATGAAGGTCACGATCGCGATCCGCAAAGGCGTGCGGTTTCACGACGGCAGTGCGCTGACGGCGGCCGATGTCGTCGCGTCGCTCGATCGCGTCCGCGCGACGTCGGCGCGCTGGTCGCTCGCGCCGATCGCAGCGCTCACCGCGCCGAATGCGGAGACCATCGAGATCACGCTGCGCGCGCCGGTGCCGGATCTCTCGACGCTGCTCGCCCTGCCGCTGACGGCGGTGACCAAGGCGGGCAAGGCGCCGTCGGCCGAGAAGGTCGTCGGCTCCGGGCCGTTCGAGATCGAGGCCTTCGATCGCGCGAAGAAGCGGCTGCGCCTGAAGGCCTTTGACGATCACTTCGCGGGCCGCCCATACCTCGATGCGCTCGTGCTCGGCTGGTACGACACCGCCGATGGCGAGGCGCGGCGGTTCGAGACCGGCGCGACGCAGGTCTCGGCTCGCGGCACGGGCGCGTTCGCGGGCGCGCAGCCGAAGTTTCGCGCCGAGGACGTCGAGAGCCCCGCGGCGTTGCTCGTCTACGTCGGCTTTGGAAAGGCGCATGCAGACGTCACGGGCGAGCGCTCGTTTCGCCGCGCCGTCGATCTCGCGCTCGCACGCGAGGCGCTCAAGGCGGTGACGTCGGGCGAGCGCGTGGTCCCGACACGCGAGCCGGTGCCCGCCGAGGCGGGAGGCGGTGCGCCGTCGCAGGCAACGCGCAACGGAGACCTGCCCGCCGCACAGGCCGCGCTCGCAGAAGCGGCAAAGCGCGTGAAGTCGCTCGGACCCGACAAGCTCGCGCAGCTCAAGCTCGAGATCCTCGTCGAGGATACGCGGCCCGACGATCGCGAGATCGCGGAGCGCGTCGTGCGCGCGCTCGACAAGCTCGGCATCTCGTCGACGGTCAAGGCCGAGCCCGCACACGTGTTTCGCGATCGCATCGCGAAGGGCGCCACCGACCTCTGGATCGGCCAGATCGCCGCGCCGGTCACGTACGCGTGGCTCTGGTGGGCTGCGGCGTTCGCGGCCGGCGGCGACAACTGGGCGATGCAGCAGCTCGCGAACGGCAGCATCGATGCCGCGGCCGCGCAGAAGCAGTTCACGACGCAGCTGCCGATCGTGCCGCTGATGTTCCGCGCGGTGAAGCTCTGGCACCGCAGCGACGTGCGCGGCCTCGTGTTCGATCCGAGCGGTCGTCCGTGCTTCGCCGAGGTCCATCTGTTCGGCGAGCCGACGAAGTCGCGAGGCAAGCCATGAAGCTGCGCGGCCGGTTCACGCTCACGCTCGCGCTCGCGGCGCTCGTCCCGATCTCGGTCGCGGCGTTCGTCACCACGCGCGTGATCGCGGACACCTATCGCTCCGAGTACAAGGAGACGCGGCGCACCGTCGAGGATCAGATCGATCG
>JALZOJ010000110.1 GCA_030857175.1 Myxococcota bacterium
GGCTCCTGACCGTAGCCGTGCAGGAAGTAGACGACCGGATAACGCGCGTTCGGGCTGTCTTCGTAGCCCGGCGGTAAGAACACGGCGTACGGGCTCGGGCGTCCCGTCGTCGGGGACGTGTGGACCTCGGCGCGCTTGAAGACGCCGAGCGCGAGCGTGTCGGTCCTGTCCCCCTCGGGCCAGCGCTGGTTGAGCCAGGCGAACGCGGTGGTCGCGCGATTGATGATCTGCTGCGCCGAGCCGACGTGCCGGCCGTCGCCGTTCATGATCTCGGACATCGATGCATCGGGATTGCCGTAGCGGAGGTAGCCGTTCTTCGGCAGGTCCGCCCACGGAATCTCGGTGAAGTCGTAGGCGGTGTCGGTGGTGGCACCGACGAAGATGCCGAACCCGTCGTAGACGCCGAACGGCAGCTGCGGATACGTGGCCATCGTTCCGCCGATCGCCGCGTTCGCCGAGACCGAGGCGTTGAGGAAGTCGCGGATGCCGGCGTCGAACCACAGCGACATGTGATTGCGCTGCGCATCGGTGAGCTTCGAGAGCCGAAGCATCAGGTCGCTTTCGTACCAGCGCGCGACGTTCGGCGAGAGATCCCACTTGCCGTTGCCCTCGCCGAAGTCGTAGCAGCCCTGGATGCCGCCCGGCGGGTTCTGGCCGATCTGACAGGTGCCGGAGACGCCGTCGAGACCGAAGTCGTCGTACTGCTCGCCCTGGTCGAAGTCGCCGTTGCCTTCCTTGCCGAGCGGATTGCGCAGGTAGTGATAGTCATCGCGCGACGGGTCGGGGTTCGTCGCCGCGTTGTAGCCGGGCTCGTCCTTGCTCGCCTTGCCGTCGACGCCGAGGTCCGCGAACGGCTCCATCGAGTTCGCGATCACGGGCTCGCCCGCGTCGCGCTTGTTGTTGCTGTTGAGATCGACCGCGAGCGTGATCTCGACCGGATCGAGCTGCGGCTCGTTCGGATCGAACACGCCGAGGCCCATCGCCGTCGAATCGCCGCCGTCGCAGAACGTGATCACGCGGCTCGCACCCGTCGGGTTGAATTCCTTGTCGTAGAAGTCGCGCAGCACGATCGGGTTCGCGCAGCGCGTCGCTGCGGGCGTCGCGAGGAACGCCGGGTCGACGCCGGGCGGCGCGTACGGATGATCGGGGCGGTACATCGCCGGGTTGCCGAGTGCGCGCGACATGTCGCGCACGCCCTTCATGTAGAGGCTGCGGCGAAGCGTCAGGCCGACGCCATCGCCCGCCTGGTAGAGCATGTGATCGAAGTCCGACGCGATCTCGAACTGGTCCTGCCGCGTCGACGCCTTCGGGCACAGCGTCCCGATGTTGCCGCGGCCGGCGGCCTGGTCGTCGGCGGTGCAGAAGCCACCGAACACGAAGTCGCGCACCATGCCGAGCGTGTAGACCATCGACGGGCCGGGCTCGCCGACGAGGTCGGCGACGATGTCGAACTTGTCGGGGTGGCGCAGCGCGATCGACATCGCGGCGTTACCGCCCATCGAGATGCCGACCATCGCGCGCCACTGGAAGTCCTGCGTCTCCTTCTGGCCCGCGGTCGTGCTCGCGACGACTTGATACGTCGTGAGCTCGCCGGCGCGGAACGTCGCGGTCGACGCGTAATCGTCTTCGTCGTCGAGCACGCGGTTCGAGACCGCGGGGAAGTACGGCTCCTGTCCTTCGCGCTTCGCGACGATGCGCACGTGCCGGCGTTCGGCGTTTTTCGGCAACCGCGCTGCCTTGTACGGCAGCGTCAGCTCGAACGGCCGATCCGACCACGTGCCCTCGGCACCGAACTTCACCGCGGGTCCGAGCGCGATGAAGCCAGCGGGCACGATGTCAGTCGCGCACTCGATCGAGACCTCGGCCGCGGGCACCGTGGTCTTCGCGGTCGCGGTGATCGCCGCGTTCTTGAGGTCCTTCGCGGTCGAGCCGCTGACGGTCACCGATGTGCCCGCGCTCAGTGAGCCACTCGTTCCGACCCCGCACTCGATGTCTTTGTTGCCGCTACTGCCGCCGCACGCGGTCAAAAGCGCAGCCTGAATGCAGACCAAGCGTGTCCCCATCATGTGGGCCGGCAGCGTACACACACAGCGGCGGAATTCCAGGACAAAGATCTCAGGTCAGCGCCAGGCCAAAAGTTGCCCCGTGGCTGGCGATCCGTACCGTCGAGCTACGTGTCGAAAGTCGCAGCAGATACCTACGTTGCGCCCGCTTCGAGGCGATGGACCACCCGAATCGTTCTGGCGGCGATTGTCTGCGTCGGCATCGCGTACGTGCCCGGTCAGGTCATGCGACGTGACCCACGCACGGTGAAGCTCGAGCGCCAGCTCGACGAGCTCGCGGTCGAGGCCCGCGCGCTGCGCGCCCTCAACGCGGACCTCGCACGCGACATCGATGCGCTGCAGTCGACGGTCGGTGCGATCGAAGATCGCGCACGCGTGGACCTCGGCATGGTCTATCCCGACGAGATCGTGCTTCGCGTCTCGCCAAGGGCGCAGAAATGAAGCGCGAGCCGAGCGGTACGACGAAGCTGCGTCCGGGTGCGCGCTGGATCAAGCTGTCGCGCCGCGGCCTCCGTCGTGCGGCGAAGGTCTCGGTCGGCGCGGTCGCGGGCACGATCGCGTGCGCGGTGGTCGCGGTCGGCGGCGCCGATGGCGCGGGCATCCTCGCGACGTCGCCCTCACTACCGATGACGATGGTCGCGGTCGCGGTGACCGCGCTCGTCGCGATCAGCGTGATTCGCCGCGTGCAGTTCGTGATGCCGTCGGCGCGCGCACAACGCGCATCGTTCTGGCTCGGTGCGGCGACCGACCTCGCGGATCTCGAGCTCGCGCTCTCGCTCGTCGCCGGCGTGCACGTGCTGATCGCCGTGACCGGCAAGCTCGACTCGCCCGCGTACCCACTGCTCTACGGTCTCGTCGCGTTCGCGATGACCGTGCTCGCGCGGCCGGGCGCGATCGCCACCGTCGGTGCAGCGCTGCTGCTCGAGGTCGCGCTGCTCCTGCGCTTCGGCCTGACCGACGTATCGATCATCACCGCCGCGATTCACGTCGCATGCATCGCGGGCGCCGCGCTCGCACACATGATGCTGCTGCGCGGCCTCACCGCACGCTATCGCCGCCGTCGCGCCGCTCGCCTCGACGAAGAGCTCGCCGCGCTGCGCGACTCGGCGCGCGACTATCGCTTGATCGCCGCGTCGCTTGGCCCGTCGTCGCGTGCGCCGCGCACACGTGATGAGGAAGAGCGCCTGCTCGCGATCGGCGGCGTCGGCATGATCGGCGACTCGGCATCGTGGGTGCTCGCGACGCTCAAGCGTTCGCTCGGCGCGCGTACGGTCGCGCTGCTTTGGCTCGACGACGACGGCGAGCGCATCAAGCTCAAGGAGGTCGTCTCCGACGCGGACGACATCATCGAGAACCCGCGGCTCGCGACCACCGGCATCCTCGGCGCCGTGCTGCGCGATCGCCAGCCGATCCTGTGCGGCGCGACGAAGCCCGGCCAGCTGCCGTACTACGACAGCCCGCGCGTCGGCACCGCGCTCGTCGCCGTGCCGATCATCGAAGGCGCGCACCTCCGCGGCATCCTCGCCGCCGATCGCGACGTCGCGTTCACGGAAGCCGATCGCGACCTGCTCGTCGAGGCATCAGCGCAGGTGCTGCGCGTCGTGCAGTCGGAGCAGGTGTTCCGCGCCGTCGAGCGTGCGAAGTACGAGCACGAGCGGTTCTACCAAGCGACCGCGATGCTCGGCCGCGCGCTCACGCCCGAGCAGGTGATGGAGACCGCGTTCGATGCATGCGCCGCGATCGTCGACTACGACGCCGCCGCGATCGCGCTCTACGACAAGACGCGCCGCAGTCACAAGATCACCGCGACCCGCGTGCGTGCGAACGGCGAGGGTCTGTTCGATCCCGAGCAGCTGCGCGACCTCGAGTTCAAGGACAACGCGGGCCTCGCCGCGATGGTCGTGAAGAACCGCCACTACCTGCCCGCGGGCGGCGAGCTTCGCGAGGTCTCTGCGCCGATCTACACGCGCAAGGTAAAGCTCGACGAAGCGAAGTCGCTCCTGATCCTGCCGCTGCTCTGCGCCGACGAGCCGATCGGCACGCTCACGCTCGTCGCGCGCGCGGAGAAGCGGTTCGGCAAGGACGTGCGCGAGATGCTCGCGGTGATCGCGAACCAAGTCGCGGTCTCGCTCGAGAACGGTTTCCTCTATCGCAAGATGGAGACGATGGCGACGACCGACGGTCTCACCGGTCTCACCAACCACCGCTCGTTCCAGGAGCGCTTCGAAGACCTGCTCCAGCGCGCGTTGCGCCACAACCATCGGGTGGCGCTGCTGCTCTGCGACGTCGACCACTTCAAGAAGGTCAACGACAACTACGGTCACCCGGTCGGCGACGAGGTCCTGCGCCGCGTCGCGCGCGTGCTGCAGGAAGTGCCCCGCAAGATCGACATCCCGGCGCGCTACGGCGGCGAGGAGTTCGCGATCATCCTCGACAACGTCGACCTCGTGCAGGCGAAGGCCGTCGCCGAGCGCCTTCGCATCGAGATCTCGAAGATCGTCGTCGATACCGAGAAGGGCCCGCTGTCGATCACCGAATCGATCGGTGTCTCGGCGTTCCCCGAGGACGGCCGCGATCGCGCGACGCTGATCGAACGCGCCGACCTCGCGCTCTACCAGGCGAAGCACACCGGTCGCAATCGCGTCGTGACGTGGGCCGAGACGCTCGCGGCGAAGTCGAAAAAAGCGAGCTAACTACTTCTTCGTCGCGGCGACGGTCGCGAGCTTGATCTCGTCCTGCGCCTGCTTGATCAAGTCCTTCGCCTTCTTCGCGTGGCCACCGAGGTCGTATTCGTTCGCGACCTGCGCGGCCTCGAGCTTCGCGAATGCCTGGGCGCACAGCTTGTCTGCGGCCATGAGGTTCGGGTGCGAATACTTGCCAAACTTGCCGTCCTTGGACGGCTGTTTCGTGCCCTGTGCGAGCGCCATCGAGAGCGGGGCAGCGACGGCGAGACCGAGCAGGAAGGTGCCCAAGCGGCTTTGCATGGGGTGAGCGTACGACGGATCTCGCCCGGTCTTTGGGTACAATCGAGGCTGCTGTGGGAGAGGTCGTCGCCGAGGTCGGGCAGACCGCGAACAACTACCAAATCCTCGCGCGACTCGCGACAGGAGGCATGGCGGAGATCTTTCTCGCGCGTGGTGTGTCGGCGACCGGCGTCGAGCGCTACTGCGTCCTCAAGCGGATCCTGCGTAACCGCGCGAGCGACGTCTCGTTCGTGCGGATGTTCCTCGACGAGGCCAAGCTCGCCGCGCAGCTCCAGCACCCGCACATCGCGCAGGTCTACGACATCGGCAAGCTCGGGGACTCGTACTTCTTCACGATGGAGTACGTCCACGGCGAGACGGTGCGCCAGATCATGCAGCGCGCGCGTGCGCTGCACCGAGACCTTCCCGTGGCGTCGGTGCTGACGATCGTCGCGGGTGCGGCGGCGGGGCTGCACCACGCGCACGATCGCATCGGCATCGACGGCCGGCCGCTCAACATCGTGCACCGCGATGTCTCGCCGTCGAACTTGATGGTGAGCTACGAGGGCAACGTCAAGGTCGTCGACTTCGGCGTCGCGAAGGCATCGGACCGCGCGAACGAGACGCGGTCGGGGACGGTGAAGGGCAAGATCAGCTACCTGTCGCCCGAACAAGCGCGCGGGTCGTCGTCGATCGATCGGCGCAGCGATCTGTTCGCGCTCGGCATCGTCATGTGGGAGATGCTGACGACCGAGCGGCTCTACAAGCGAACGAGCGACTTCGAGAACATGTCCGCGATCGTCAACGAGCCGCCGCCCGCGCCCTCGTCGCGCAAGCCCGGCGTTCCAGCAGAGCTCGACGCGATCACGCTGCGCTTGCTCGCGAAGGATCCGAACGCGCGCTTTCAGACCGCCGACGAGCTGATCGAGGCGCTCGAAGACTTTGCGAGCCGTAACGCGACGATGATCTCCGCGTCGGCGCTCGCGCGGTTTCTGCGCGACATGTTCGGCCAGCGGCCGGAGCCGTGGGTCGAGATGGAGGCGATGGAGGTGCCCGAAGGCGTCACGGTGACGAGCGAGCCAATTCCCGGCGAGCTCGCGATCCCGGTCGGCGCCGACAACGATCTCTCACTCGACGATGTTCCGAAGCTCGATCTCGAGAAGCCGATCGCGCAGGTCGACGACGATCACAATCTGCCGACGCCGTTCATCGGGATCTCGCGTGCCGATCAGGATCAGCTGCCGACGGGCAAGCATCCAAAGGTCGGATCGATGATCACGACGCTGAGCGACGCGAGCCCGCCGCCGCCACGCCCGTCGCCGTCGGCCGCATCGCTCGGCGCGCAGCCCGTCGTGCCGTACGCGCAACCCGTGCTGACGGCACCCGCTGCACAGACGATCGCCGGCATGGGATCCGGAACGAACCCACGGATTCCCGGGTCGGGTCCGCAGCCGTACATCCCGACGACCGGGTCGGGCGCGAATCGCGAGCAGCCCGCGTATCCGCGCGCCGTCGCGGGCGATCGGTTGCCCGACGATGACGAGGCGCCCGCGAAGGGCGTCGGCTGGCAGCTCATTTCCGTGATCGCGATCGCCGCGATCGTCGGCTCGCTGACCATGTGGTTCGTGATGCGGAGCCGGGGCGGCAGCGATGAAGTGACTGCGGATGCGGCGGTCGTCGCACCGCCCGTCGCGCCCGTCGTCGTGATCGATGCCGCCGAGGTGCAGCCGGTCGTCGAGCCGGTCGTCGAGCCACCCGTCGATGCAACCGAGGTCGTTCCGGTGATCGAGATCGATGCCGCCGAGCCCGAGCCGGTGCCCGTGCCGTCGCCGCCGGAGGTGAAGCCCGTGAAGAAACCGGAGCCGAAGAAGCCGAAGAAGAGCGAGATCGAAGCGGCGTGGGACGCCGGCAACTATCGCGACATCGTCACGCGCTGCGCGAAGTCGTTCCCGTCGAACAGCGACGACGTTCGCTGCGTGCTCGCCGCGTGCAAGGTGCAGAGCGCCCGGGCGCGCGCGTTCCTCTTGAAGGTCGACAAGGGGAAGCGGAAGTGGATCATCAACGCGTGCAAGAATAACGACGTCGATCTCGACGACGAGCCGCCGCCGGAGAAGAAGCCGCCACCCGAGAAGACCGACAAGAAGGACTGCGAGAAGGACCCGATGTCGTGTCAGCACTGAAACGCGCCGTCATCGTGCTCCTCGGGCTGACGGCCTCGGCGTCAGCGCAGCCCTCGACCGAAGCCGCGAAAATGTTCGAGGAAGGTCGCGAGCTCGCGAAGCAGCAGAAGTGGGCCGACGCGTGCGACCGCTTCCAGAAGAGCCTCGCGCTCGACGCGGCGCCGGGCACCAAGCTGAACCTCGGCGATTGCCTCGAGAAGCAGGGCAAGGTGCGCAGCGGCTGGCTGCTGTTCGAGGAAGCGGCGCGCGACTTCGACCGCACGGGCGATTCACGCGCGAAGTTCGCGCACGCCCGCGCCGGGGCCGCCGTCGCGAAGCTCGCGACGCTGGTGATCCGGGTGTCGGAATCGTCGCGGCCGGGGCTCACGGTGCGCGTCGGCAGCTTCGATACCGCGCCGCAGCCCGAGATCGTCGAGCGCGTGGATCCAGGCACGCTGTTCGTCTCCGTCAGCGCACCCGACAAGCAAGTGTTCACGACCGAGGTCACCGCGCTCGCGGGGAAGACCACGACGGTCGCCGTGCCCGCGCTTGTCGATGCCGTGCCGTATCGCGGCACCGTCCCCCAGCCGCAGCCCATGAAGAGCGCCCGCCGCCCGCGCGTCTTGCTCGCGATCAGCCTCGGCGTCGCCGGTGGCCTCGCCTTGGCCGGCAGCGGCGTCCTCGCGCTGTCCGCGAAGTCGCAGTACGACGACGCGTTTGCCAGCGGCGAGTGCGAGAGCACCGAATTCGGCAACTTCTGCTCCCCGCGGGGCCTCGCCGAGATCGAGGATGCCGGTACGCGAGCGGATATCGCCACCGGGGTCGCGATCGCCGGGGTCGCGCTCGCCGCCGCGGGCGTGATCCTCTATGTCACTGCGCCCAAAGAGCGAGGCGTCACGGTCACGCCGGCGGCCACATCATCGTCGGCCGGACTCGTGTTGGGCGGTACGTTCTGATGTAAGGTCCGTCCGTGGCCGTCAAGAATTACGTCCTGGACACGAACGTCCTGCTCCACGACGCCCGCGCGATCTACGCGTTCGCCGATAACAATGTCGTCATTCCGATCTACGTGATCGAGGAAGTCGACACCTTCAAGAAGGATCAGTCCGAGCTCGGCCGCAATGCGCGGCAAGTCGCGCGCCTCCTCGATGAACACCGCAGCGATCGTGAAGGCGGGCTGTCGAAGGCGCAGAAGCTCTCGAACGGCGGCACCGTTCGCGTCGCTCTACCGAAGAACCCGGTCAAGAACCCGGCCATGGACTCGCGGTCGATGGATCAGCGGATCATCGAGACCGCGATCGAGGTTCGCGACGAAGACAAGACGCAGCACACGGTCCTCGTCACCAAGGACGTCAACATGCGCGTCCGTGGCGACGCGCTTGGGCTGCAGACGGTCGACTTCGAGCCGGAGCGGATCTCGATCGACGAGCTCTACAACGGCAACCGCGAGCTGCTCGTCCCGTCGGGGACCGTCGAGCAGTTCTACGCGGACGGCAACGTCGTCGTCGATGCGCCGGGCCTGCACGCGAACGAGTACCTGACGCTCAAGGATGAGGCCGGCGGCAAGTCGGCGCTCGCGCGGTGGGACAAGACCACCGGCAAGGCGCAGCCGGTCAAGAAGCTGCGCGATGGCGTGTGGGGCATCAAGCCGCGCAACAAGGAGCAGCACTTCGCGCTCGACATGTTGCTCAACGACGACATCAAGCTCGTCACGCTCGTCGGTAAAGCGGGCACCGGCAAGACGCTGCTCGCCATCGCGGCCGGTCTGCAGAAGGTCACCGAGGATCAGATCTACTCGAAGCTGCTCGTCAGCCGGCCGATCTTTCCGCTCGGCCGCGACATCGGCTATCTGCCCGGCGACATCGAAGAGAAGCTGAATCCGTGGATGCAGCCGATCTACGACAACCTCGAGCTGTTGCTCGGCCTCAACAAGAACGACAAGAACAACGGCCGCAGCTACGCGGAGCTCGTCGATCTCGGGTTCGTCGAGATCGAGCCACTCACGTACATCCGCGGTCGCTCGCTGCCGAATGTCTTCATGATCGTCGACGAGGCGCAGAACCTCACGCCGCACGAGGTTAAGACGATCATCACGCGCGCCGGCGAGGGGACCAAGATCATCCTGACCGGTGACCCGTATCAGATCGATCACCCGTACCTCGACTCGTCGAACAACGGCCTCACGACGGTCGCCGAGCGCTTCAAGGAAGAAGCGATCGCGAGCCACGTGATCCTGACCAAGGGCGAGCGCTCGCCCCTCGCCGAGCTCGCAACACAGATCCTGTGATGCGGGCGCTGCTCGTGCTGATGCTGCTGGCGACAGCGGCGCACGCGCAGGGCTGGGACGTCCGCGTCCCCGAAAAGATCGAGGTTGTCCTCGGCGAACCGGGGACGCTGCCGATCGCGATCGCCGTGGATCGCGGGTTCGTGATCTCGAAGGACGCGCCGGTGATCGTCGACGTGACGATCGCGGCGAGCTCCGTCCTGTCGACCCGCAAACCGCGGCTCGGCCGGCCCGATGCGGTCGACCCCGAGGCCGATGCGCCACGGTTCGCGGTGCCCCTCAAGACGACCGCGACCGGGGAGCAGGTCGTCAAAATTCGCCTGCGGATGTGGCTGTGCGGGGGCCGCTCCTGCCGGCCGCTGGACGTGAAGCGGCAGGCCACCGTCGTCGTAACCGGGCAAAAGCCCGTCGATTAGCGCCCAGACACCGGGTTTGGCCCAACATTGGGTCGAACTTTCAGCGACTTGTACAGATCGCGCCAGCGGGGTCGTGCGTGTGAAGAACCCATGATCACCCGCCAGCGCCTCGCCAGCTACGGAATCCCGACTGTTGCCGCCGCCACGATCGTCACCGCCGCGCTGCTCACGCAGGGTGGACCTTCGGCCGATGCGCCGATCTCGAGCCCGTACGCGGTCGAGGTCGTGAACAGCAAGGAGTCCTCGCAGATCGACGTCGTGTTCGCGGTCGATACGACCGGCTCGATGGGTGGCTTGCTCGACGGCGCGAAGCGCACCGTGTGGTCGATCGCGACGCACATCCGCAAGACGGATCCGAACGCGAACATTCGCATCGGTCTCGTCGCGTATCGCGATATCGGCGACGACTACGTCACGCGCCCGTACATGCTGACGACCGACCTCGACTCGGTGTTCACCGAGCTCTCGACGTATCAAGCGTCGGGCGGCGGCGATACGCCGGAGAACGTCGACGCGGCGCTCGACGACACGCTCCACAAGATGCAGTGGCGCCCGGGTGCGAAGAAGCTGGTGTTCCTCGTCGGTGATGCCCCGCCCGCGACGCGCGGCGACGTCCCGTCGTTCGACAAGCTCGCGAAGGAAGCCTCGAGGAAGGGCATCACGATCAACACGATTCGCTGCGGCACCGACCACAACACGGCGCAGGCGTTCCAGCAGATCGCCTCGCTCTCGAACGGCGAGTTCTCGTCGATCGTGCAGGACGGCGGCGTGCAGCAGATGGCGACGCCGTACGACGACAAGCTCGCCGAGCTCTCCACGAAGATCGACTCGACGACGATCATCGTCGGCGACGAAGGCGCACGTGGCCGGCACCGCGCGAAGATGGCGGCGGCGGACGCGGCGCCTGCACCGGCGAAGGCGGACCGCGCGGGTTACTACGCGTCGAAGCCGGGCACGAAGGGCGCGGGCCGCGCCGACGACGACCTGGTCGGCGGCATCGCGACGGGCACGATGAGCTTCGAGAGCGTGCCGACGGAGTCGCTGCCCTCGGACATGCAGGGCATGGACAAGGCCGAGCTGAAGCGCGAGGTCGAGAAGCGCGTCGAGGAGCGCGCGGCGGCCCAGAAGGAAATTGCCGAGCTGTCGAAGCAGCGTGACGAGTACCTCAAGAAGAACATGAAGGACGGCGAAGGCTTCGATGCGAAGGTGAAGACCTCTCTGGAAAAGCAGCTGAAGAAGTAGTCGTCATCATTCAGCGATTTCACGCAGGGGCGCTCCTTATCGAGCGCCCTCGTGCTATTTCGGCGCGATGTTGTTCACCCAGCTCGGTTTGATCGACCCGATCGCCAACGCGGTCGCGGCCGAGGGATATACCGAGCCGACTCCGATCCAGATGAAAGCGATCCCGCACGTGCTCGCGGGCAAGGACCTCCTGGGTCTCGCACAGACCGGCACGGGCAAGACCGCAGCGTTCGCGCTGCCGATCCTGCAGCGACTCGCGGCCGGTGCGCCGCGCACGATGCGCGCGCGTCCCATTCGCTGCCTCGTGCTCACCCCGACGCGCGAGCTCGCCGCGCAGATCGCCGAGAGCTTCACGACCTACGGGCGGAACCTGCCGCTCAAGAACTTCGTCATCTTCGGTGGCGTCGGGATGGACGCGCAGAAGCGCGCACTCCGCGAGGGCATGGACATCCTCGTCGCGACGCCGGGCCGCTTGCTCGACCTCGCGAACCAGAAGCTCGTCGACCTCGGGCCGCTCGAGGTCTTCGTGCTCGACGAAGCCGACCGCATGCTCGACATGGGCTTCATCCACGACGTCCGCAAGGTCATCGCGCTCCTGCCGCGCCAGCGCCAGACGCTGTTCTTCTCGGCGACGATGCCGCGCGAGGCGCAAGACCTCGCGAACCACATCCTCAAGAACCCGGAGACCGTCGCGGTCGTGCCGCCGGCAACGACGGCCGAGAAGGTCGATCAAGAGGTCTTCTTCGTCGAGAAGTCCGACAAGCGCGCGCTGCTCGTCGAGGTCTTGCGCGATTCGTCGATGCGCCGCGTGCTCGTGTTCTCGCGCACGAAGCACGGCGCGAACCGCATCGCCGAGCACCTCGAGAAGTCCGGCGTTCACGCCGAGGCGATCCACGGCAACAAGTCGCAGAATGCTCGCGAGCGCGCCCTCGCGGGATTCAAGGCGGGCAAGACCCGCGTGCTCGTCGCGACCGACATCGCGGCGCGCGGTATCGACATCGACGACGTCACACACGTGGTCAACTTCGACGTGCCCGAGGTTCCCGAGACGTACGTGCACCGCATCGGCCGCACGGCACGCGCGGGCGCGAGCGGCATGGCGATGACGTTCTGCGAGGTCGACGAGCGCACGGACCTCCGCAACATCGAGAAGCTCGTGCGGCAGGAGATTCCTGTCGTCGACGGTCACCCGTACGAGTCGCGCGTGCCGATGAACGTGCGCCCGCCGTCGATCAGCCCGCGGGAGCGCGCGCAGAATGAACGGCGCGAGAACGGTGAGGGTGGAGGTGGTCGCCGTGGTGGCGGCGGTGGCGGCGGCGGTGGTCGTGGCGGTCGTCGTGGCGGCGGTGGTGGC
>JALZOJ010000068.1 GCA_030857175.1 Myxococcota bacterium
GGGGCCGAAGTCTCAGTGCCGCCAGCGCCCAGCATCAGCATCAGCGCGGCGGCGACCAAGGTGTTCGAAAAGGCCGTCGCCGAGGCAGGTCAAGATCTCCTGCACCTCCAGATCGACAGCCGATTCCACCACGAGTTGTTCTTCGGACCCCGAGAGCCGGGGGACATCGAAGTTGATCACCACGGATTGACGCTACTGCTCGACCCGTCGAGCGCACGCCGCGCCAACGGCGTGAGCATCAACTTCATCGACGGACCGAACAATGGATTCAAGATCGACAACCCGAACGCGCCCGCGATCGTGAAGCAGCTCAGCGCCGGTGAGCTCAAGACGATGCTCGATCGGGGCGAGATCACCCTGTTCGACGTCCGACCCGAGAACGAGCGCGCGATCGCCAGGATTGCGGCTGCGCGCGCCCTCGATGCGGTCGGCCAAAGCTACCTGTCCGGGCTTGACCGCAACACGCCGATCGCCTTGCACTGTCATCACGGAATCCGCAGCCAGGAGGCCGGTCAGCAACTGCTCGGCGACGGCTTCCGGAATGTCTTCAACTTGAACGGCGGTATCGACGCGTGGTCTGACCTCGTCGATCCATCGGTTCCGCGGTACTGACCCGAGAGGCAACATGTCGTCCCATCCAACCAATTTTCAAGGCTCTGTTATCGATGCTCTACGCGAGGCGATCGAGCGGCAGATTCCCGACTCGCGCGCCGAAGTGACAGGCGGTGGTGGTCACTTCACGATCGAGGTCACGTCGGCTGCATTCGCTGGCAAGAGCATGCTCGAGAGTCAGCGCCAAGTGTACAGCGCGATCGCCCATCTGATGAAGGGTGAGCTTGCTCCGGTCCATGCCGTCGACAGCCTGAAGACGCGCACGTCTTGATGCGAGGTTTATGAAAGAGTTTCCACTGCTGATCGAGTTCATCGCCGAGACGAAGATGCACCGCGAACCGGACTTCGTCCCGAAGCTCCCCATCCTCCAGAACGGGCCCCCGGGGACGTTCGTCATATTCTCGGATGGCAAGAAGGTGCCTCTCCCAACCGACCAGATCGTGTTCTCTGACGACACCGCCGGCGTCGCTCGCGTTGGTTTCGGTGGCATGAGCTTCGAGGGAATCGAAGACGGCTACTTGGTCTTCTATCGAGTTCGTGACCTCAAGCCCGAGCACGAGCTTTCTCCGCAGCGTGGGCGAAGGATGACCCTGGAGCCACGCATGGTCTCTTCGATCTGTGTCGAGGGTCGCAGGGTCTGGCCCTCGCTTGACTGGGAGAAATGATGGGGATGCTCAAGTCGCATGGCGGTCTCGAAACGTTCCATCGGCGCATGGACGAGGCCGACTTCGATCGCGTCGCGCGCGAGGAGCTGACCGCTCTCGAGGATGCCTTTGCCGACATCGATCCCGACGACGTCGAGGTGTCGGTGAGCGATGGCGTCCTCCGCCTCGATCTGCGCGACGGCACGCGCATTGTCATCAACAGCCATCGTGCCGCCCGTCAGATCTGGATGGCCGCGGTGTCGACGGCGTGGCACTTCGACCCCGCCGGGCCGGCCGCGTGGCTGGCCCCCAAGACGGGCGAGCAGCTTCGGCCGACGCTAGCGCGTCTGATCCAGGAGCACACCGGAGTCGCGGTGCCGTTGTAGTATGGTCGAGTCGCAGATCCTCAGTGTGATCAGGGCTGCGATAGGGTCTCGGGTAGGGTCCGCCCAGGTCACACCACCACACGAAATCACCGCGATGAGGCCAGCGTCGACGTGGGGCTTCAACGCCATTCCGTGCACGAATCGACGTGAAGCAAGACCTGTGGTCACGCGTAGAGCCTTACCAAACAGCCCGAGGCGTCAACGCATACCTGCGCAGCGAACGTGCCGAGAATGACGAAGGGCGGGCCCACCAAGGTCCGCCGCGAATACGTTCCACATTGGAATTCACGCGTTCGATCTTGGAACGCTGAGAGTCTGTCGAGCGCGCTCCTGCGCGTTCCCATGGCTTGAATCGAGGATGGAACGCTTGGTGCAACCTGGGCCAGGTCCGCGCGCGCATGCGCGTTGGATTCGATCAAGCAAGGAGCACTCATGTCTCGACTCATGCTCGTCAGTGTATTCGCGTTATGGTTCGCTATCGGATGCGGCAGCGATTCTGAGGAGGACGGAATCGACTTCTACTCGGGCACCGCGTCGGCTGCGCTCGGTGATCCCGACAACGAGGCGCGTTGCGCCACGTGCCATTCGGCGGACGGTTCCGTCGGCCGCTCGGGTGCGAGCTTCAAGGACATCGCGTTTCGCGCGAGCTTCAAGGGCGGCGATGCTCCGAACCTGCTCGCCGCCGCGAACGCGTGCGTCGGTGGATGGATGGCCGGTACGCCACTCACCGAAGACGATGAGCGGTGGCAGAAGCTCGAAGCGTATCTCGTCTCGATCTCGAACGCGGGTGTGACCACACCGAACGCTCTTGCACCCGAGGTGCTCGCCAACGAAGCAGCGTACGAATCCGCGTATGCCGGCGGAGACGCCACGGCCGGGGCGGCGAAGTACGCGACGTTCTGCGCGCAATGCCATAGCGGCGGACTTCGCGTCGGCATGGTCACCGCGCCAGCGAAGGTGACGTTCAAGGCGCTGACGGCGGGCCGGATCGCACAGCAGGTCCGTACGTCGGGACCGCCACCGTCGGGAATGGCCGACCCGAGCGACTCGACTCCCGGGCCAATGCCGTTCTTCGAGCCCGACGAGCTATCAGCGCAGGATCTCAAGGACATCATCGCTCACGTCCGCCGGTAAATCGCCGTGTAACGTTCCATCTTGGAACGAGACGATCCTTCATGATGCGGGCACGTGATCTGCGGTTGGTCGAGCTTCTCGACTTTGCACCCGATGACGGGCGCCTCGGATTTCGGGATCACAGGATGTTGCTGTGGAATGCCGACGCATTCGGAAATCTCCGCAAGGAGCTGTTCGACGCAGTTGGCGTCGAGTCCGCGCGTGGGATTCTCCGACGGTTCGGATTCGCGAACGGCTATCGCGATGCGATGACGACACGCGAGCTGTTCGAGTCGGCGAGCGACGCTGACTGGTGGCTCACCTGCCCTGCCTTGCAAGGTCATCAGGGCAAGGTTGCACCGACGGTGAAGACGCTCGAGCTCGATCGCGCGGCGGGCCACTTCTACCTGGAAGTCGAGTGGCGCAATTCGTACGAGGCAGCACAGCACCTGCGCGTCAGCGAAGCACCAGCGATGCCCGTATGCTGGACGCTCGCGGGGTACGCATCTGGCTTCGCGACCGCGGTCATGGGCACGGAGACGTTCGTCGTCGAGCAGGACTGCGTCGCGATGGGGCACCCGACGTGCCGGGTGATCGGCAAGACCCGACGCGAGTGGGGTGAGGAAGGGAGCCGAATCGCGAGCGATTACGACGCGCGCTCGATCGTGCGCGAGCTCGAAGAGCGAGACGAGGAGCTACGCCGAACGGCACGGCGCCTCGAGCGCAGCGAGCGCGAGCTCCTCGATCTCCGCGGTGCGGATTCTGGTGACTTCGTCGCGCGCAGCCGCGAGATGCGCCGCGTACTCGACCTCGTCGCGAAGGTCACGCAGGCTGACACGACGGTTCTGATCACCGGCGAGAGCGGTACGGGCAAAGAACGCATCGCACGCATGCTTCACGACGGATCGCCGCGATCGCGCGGCGAGCTCGTCGCGATCAACTGCGCTGCGCTTCCCGAGTCGTTGCTCGAGAGCGAGCTGTTCGGGCACGTGCGGGGGGCGTTCACAGGTGCGACCAGCGACAAGAAGGGTCTGTTCGTTGCCGCCCGTGGCGGCACCCTGTTTCTCGATGAGATCGGGGAGATGAGCTTGGCCACTCAGGCCAAGCTCTTGCGTGTGTTGCAGGAGCGCGAAGTCCGACCGGTGGGCGCGACCGCGTCGCTGCCCGTCGACGTGCGCGTGGTTGCCGCGACCAATCGCCACGTCGCCGAGATGGTTGCGGACAACCGATTTCGGCAAGACCTCTATTATCGGCTCGACGTCATCCGGATCGAAGTGCCGCCGCTCCGCGCGCGACGGGACGACGTGTTGCCGCTCGCACGTCACTTCATCGACGCGATCTGCGCTGCGCATGCGACGAAACCGAAGACGTTGTCGCCTGAGGTCGCCAATCTCTTGACGCTGCATGACTGGCCGGGAAACGTGCGGGAGCTCGAGAACGCGATCGAGCACGCGATCGTGCTCGCGGGTCCGTCCGCGAAGCTCCAGCCCGAACACCTGCCCGCGGTGTTCGCGAGCGGGCGCCGCAACCCGGTCGCTGCCCTGATCGACGACACGATGTCGCTCCACGAGCTCGAACGGCGCTACACGCTTGTCGTGCTGGAACGTAACCGAGGCAGCCGCGTGGCGACCGCGCGCGCACTCGGAATCGGGACGAACACCCTGTGGCGCAAGCTCAAACGGTGGGGGATTTCGGCCGAGTCGAACTTCTAGCGTCGGCGCGCACGGAACGCGGCGAGCAGCGCATCATCTACGGCAGCGGGCTCGCGCGGGTCGCCGAGCGTTCGCAAGAGCTCGAGCGTGGCACGCAGCTGGCGTATAAACCGGCGACAGTGCGCGCACATCATGACGTGCATGCGAATGGCCATCCGCTTCGCGATCGGCAGATCGCGATCGACATGCTGGCTAGCCAGCTCGGTCACTTCGCGGCAGGACATCATGATGTTGCGCCGTTCGCTTTCAGCATTTCTTCGAGGAGGGCCCGCAGCCGTGCGCGGCCTCGGTGCAGCAGTACCCGCTGATTGGTCTCCTCGAGCGCCAAAGCGTTACACACTTCCTCGGACGACCAACCGAGGACATCGCGGAGCACGACAACCTCGCGCTGCCGCTCGGGAAGGTCGTCGAGTGCCGCATCGAGTAGGGCCATGACTTCCTTGCGTGCGAGGAGAGTCTCCGGATCCTCCTCGATCCAAGGCGTGGGCGGCTGAGCCCACATGCCATCTGCCCCGAACCGATCGTGATCCACGGACTGGTCGTCCCGCTCTAGCGAGCTGAGTGGAACGGTCCGAGCGGCGCGGGTCGCGATTGTCCGCGCTCGGTTGAGTGCGATCCTCGAGACCCAGGTCCTGAACGACGCGCGCTCCTCGAACGCATCCAGACCATTGATCACGGCGAGCCAGGTCTCTTGGATCACTTCGTCGACGAGCGCGCGATCGCGTAACGCGCCTCGCACGAGCCGCGTGAGCCCTGGGGTCAGGTCGCCGACGACTCGAACGAATGCGGCTTCGTCCCCCGCCCGAAGTTTCGCGACGAGTGCTGCGTCGTGGTGCATGCTCGGTGGCTTGGTCATCAGCGTCGCACGATTCACGAGGACACTCGTGATGCACCGCGTACGCCCGTCGAAGTGCCGATCATTCCTAATTGGCGCCTTCCATTCTGGAGTGTCGACCTTCCAACTTGGAATGGTCGCCGCACGGTTTCGTTCGAGCTTCCGCACACCTCACGGTGGCGCGGAACATGAAGCTCGCTGCGGGGACCGATGCGGGGTCACATCGTTCGAGCTGTCGCGATCGCGGTCGTCGTTGGTTCGACCCTCGTCCTGATCAACCACGGCGATCACCTCGCGGATGAGCCGATCTGCCCTCACTTCTTCCTCAAGGTCGCGCTGTCGTACGTCACACCAGCGATCGTCTCGTTGGTAACAGCTCGGCTCGCAACGCGCGGCACCGACCATCGCTCGTGAATTGAGCGGAGGCGTCCGAGGCCGTCTGGCCGAGGACGCGCGGAGCTCACAATTGATCGTCTGTGCGCCTACGCCCCGGTTTTCCGGTGCGCACATCAGCGTGATTCCGCTGGCGTGCTGTTCGCATCGAATCGTTCGTCATGAAGCCTGACGACAGCAACGGCAAGCGTCCCACGGCCGAACGGCCTTTTCGCGTGCTCGTGATCGCGGGCTCCAACCGCCGTCAGTACAACTGTCCCGGTGTCGACTCGAAGGCCCGCACGCTGATGCTGCGGATGGCCGACCGACTACCAGCCGAGTGGGAGATCGATATCGAGGATCTCGGCAATGTGTACGGACGCGCGCGCATTCAGAGTTGCAACGCATGCGTGTCGACGTCGATGGCGCTCTGCGTGTGGCCGTGCAACTGCTACGAGCCGAGCAACAGCACCGAGCCCGACCTCATGTGGGACCTCGACATGTACGCGCGGCTCGATCTCGCGGATGCGTGGGCGATCATCGGCCCCGTCAATTGGTACGCACCGTCGAGCAACTTGAAGTTGATGTTCGATCGTCTCGTATGCGCGAACGGCGGTAATCCACGCGAAGCCTTGATCGACCACAAGAATCCCGAGCTCGCGATGGAGCTCGAGAAGACCGATGATTGGGAGCGTCTCACTCGCAACCATCTCGAGGGACGAACGGCCGCGTTCTTCTCGTATGGCGATGGCGGCGGCGCCGAGATCGGTGAAGACGATCGCCCGCGGATCTTGCGTCACAAGGAATACTTCGATCCCGACAAGGCGATGAAGGACGACCGACGTTCCTACGCCCCCCTGGTGTGGCAATGCCGGTACGGCGGCATCGAGGTGCCCGACGCGCTCTGGCGTCATGCGTATGTCGGGGAGGACGCGCACTACAGCGAGATGCAAGCCGAGCACATGGTCGCCGAGGTCGAATTCATGCGGGCGTTCGATCAGTGGACGGCTACGTTCGCCGAGTACGTCGCCGCGAAGGGCAAGGTCGAACCGGGAGAGTTTCGAGCCTATGGATACAAAGCGCCGTCACATCGGTGGGCGGACGTGAAGCTTGGCTGGCGTCACGCGCTGATGGCGATCGGTCGCGCACCCAAAGGCTCCTCGCCTCGCGTCCAGCACGACACGGAGCTCAACGACGATGCCCGCATCCGCTACCGCCAAGGTGAGGGCAAGAAGATTCGCTAAGTGGAGATGGATCGCCATGGTGGTTCGCACGCTCGACAGACAGCAAGGTGATTGATGCGCACGGCGCTTCGCTTCGCGTTACTGCTCGCCTCATTCGTGACGCTCACGATCGCCGAGCGGCGACGACCACTGCGCCGGCCGACGAATCCGGCGAACCGCCGGCTTGTCATCAACCTCGTTGTTGGAGCGGTGGGATTCGGCGCACTCGCACTGCTCTATAACGGTGTCGTGGTGCGTACCGTTCGGTGGTCGGCGGAGCGCGAGGTCGGGCTGTTGCGATGGCTCGAGATCCCGGAGTGGGTCGCATCACCATTGGCGGTCGTGCTGCTCGACTACACCTTGTGGCATTGGCACTGGCTGAACCATCGCGTTCCACTGCTGTGGCGCTTCCACGCCGCGCATCACGCGGATCTCGATCTCGATGCTTCGACCGCATTGCGCTTCCACCCCGGCGAGCTCGTGCTCTCGCTGCCATTTCGCGCCGCTCAGGTCGCGCTGCTCGGCGTGGCACTCGGGCCCCTGCTCGTGTGGGAGACCTTGGTCGCGCTGTTCGTCCAGTTTCACCACAGTAACCTGCGCTTGCCGACGCGGTTCGAGCGTGTCCTCGGAGGTCTCATCATCACCCCGCGGATCCACGGCATCCATCACTCGCGCCGGCCGCGCGAGCTGCACTCGAATTTCGGCACGCTCCTGTCGCTCTGGGATCGTCTGCACGGGCTACGGGTCGTCGACGTCCCGCAGGATTCGATCGCCATCGGACTGCCGCATCAACGCGACCGCCGCGCGCTCGGTGCGCGGGCGTCGCTGCGATTGCCATTCGCGCGACGCATCCCGAGCAAGTGAGCTATCGGGTGCTGACGCGATCCTTCGAGGACAGCGCTTTGGCGAGCTCGAGGTGATGAGAGACGCTCTTACGGGTCTCCGTCAGTGCCGTACGGACTGCCTCGTGACTCGCGCGAGGCATCAGCTTGTTGTCGATCGCGTCGAGCGTCTTCGTGTGACCTTCGATGACGAGTGCCACGAACGCCTTGTCGAACGCGGCGCCGTCGAGCTGCGCGAGCTTTGCCATCCCTTCGGCGGCGTTCTGCTTCATCTCGACGACCGGACCGTTGTCGATCGGCGTGACTTTTGTCTTGGGACCGAGTTGCATGGATTTCATCAGCCCCTCCGCGTGATGCTTCTTGAGCGTCTGCGCGAATTCCTGGATCTTGGGATCCTTCGTGGTCATCAACACGAAGTGCATGAGCCCCACTTCGTTGGTATTGACCGTGGTCAATGCCGCGATGATTTGCGCGTCACCGACGGCGGATGGGTTCGCTGCCGCGGTCGCCGGTTGTGGCGCCCCGGGCATCGTGACCTTGTCGGCATCGGCCGCCGCCACCTTCGCGGGCTCGAACGTGAGTCCCTTCGTGTACGCCGGAGGCTGATCGCCCGTCATGAACTGCACCACGTTCTTCCCGTAGCTGACACGCGCCTTCGCGGCAGACGTCTTTCCCGTCGCGATGTCGTTCGCGAGATTGAGCGCGAGGAAGTTCATTTCCTCCATGTCACAGCGCGCTGACAGCTCGCCCGCGGTCCGATTGAACTGCACGCTGCCGTCATAGTTTCCGAGCTCGTCCAGCTTGTCGGCTGGAATCCGCGCGTCGATCACTTGCTCGAGCAGATCGGTGTGTGGCTTTGGAAAGTTGTGGACGAGCTCATCCTTGAAGATCGTCGTTCGTTTCCAGGGACCGTTGTTGTGCCAGACGATCGCGAACGACGTGAGGTCCTGAGGCAAGCCGTACTTCTTGATCATCTGGTAGGCCACCGCCTTGGGCTTGGCCGGCCAGTTCGAGATCGCTTTGTCGAGCTCTCCTCGGGTAACCGACTTTGCCGCGGGGGCCTGTGCGCCCGGGCGCGCCGTGTCGGGCTTGCGCGGATCGTCTGCCAGCGCAGCTCCAGCATGAAGGCCAATCGACAGCGCGATCAGCCCGATCGTGGAATGTGTCCTTCTCATATCATCGCTCCTTTGTTCCTCGACGCGATTCACTGCAGCGCGCGTGCCCTTGACGCGTCCAGGTCGGCGATTCCACAATGGAACGCGAGTGCGACTTCTTCGTCGGCGTCAGCGCACGTGCCCGTAGAAGCGAGCGAGCGTCTGCGGCGAGACTCCGGCGCGGTGAAGCAGCGGAAACAGGTTCATCATCGCCGCGTACGCGATCGGACGCGCCACGAAGCGGCGGCCTGATACGCGCACCGACGCGCGACAACGATGGATGCGACCGAGACGCGCGAGCCGGCAGGACAGCTCGAGATCCTCCATGAGCGGTACGTCGGGGAATCCGCCGACCTCGCGGAACGCGCTCGTGCGTACGAACATCGCCTGATCGCCGTACGGATAACGCGTCACGCGCGAGCGAACATCGGCGAGGTGGAGCAGCGGCGCGTACCATGGGCGCGGCTCGTCAGCGACCGTCCACGTGCGAAAGGCCCCCGCGAGAACGCGCGCGTCGCGAAGCGCCTGCGCCACGTGATCGATGGCATCGAGCGGAAGCGAAGTGTCCGCGTGCAGAAACAACAGGACGTCACCCGTCGCCGCGGCAGCACCGGCATTGAGCTGCGTGCCCCGCCCTCGCGCAGCAGTCACGATCCGGACGCGGTGTGAGCGTGCGATCTCGACGGTGCGATCCGTACTCCCACCGTCGGCGACGATGACCTCGTGGAGGCCCTGGATCGCCCCGAGTTGAGAGAGCGCGGCGCCGATCCGTTGCTCCTCGTCGAGCACCGGCATGACGACCGAGATCGTTTGCTTGTTGATCACCTGCCGAGTCGCCGGCGCCCTCAGCACGCGAGCTTCGAGGAGAGCCCGCAGCCGCACGAGATCGGCGGGTCGATCGACGTCGAACCACGGCTCCAGCACGGCCGGCGTAAACGCGTGGCACTGGAGCCGATCAAGCGTCGCGCGGAACGTATCCGCTCGGCTCCACGGCAAGTCCGCGAGCAATCCATCACGACATCTGCGCAGCCCCAACAAGTAGAAGCCGCCGTCTTCCGTCGGGCCGATCGCAGCATCCGCAGTCTCGAGCGCCGCGCGCGCTCGCTCCAGTAGGTCGAGAGGCAGCCCCGGCGTGTCCCCGCCGATCGCGATGGCGGCTGGTGCGGTCAGTAAGGCACGACCGAGTACGCGCTCGATTCGTGCGCCCAGATCACCGTTGCCCTGCAGCCACACGGGAAGGCCGAGCTCGTCGCGAAGCCTCGGTTCGATTTCTCCGGTGGTTGCGAGGATCGGCTCCGCCCACGGGATGCTACGCAGCGCGGCGAACGTGTCGAGCAGAAATGCTCGTGCGAGTGCCGCAGCACGCTCGGGCTCCGCGAGCCGCGTCTTCACGGCGCCGGCAGTAGGCGGTTTTGCAAACACGACGATCGGGATCCGTGCGCTCATCAGCGTCGCATCCCGAGGATGACGCCGAACACGCTGCGAACGCGCGGTGTCAGACGCATCCGCTGGTATGCATCGCCGAGCTTGCGAACCACCTCGGCTTGCGTCGGATAGGGATGGATCGTCGACGCGAGTCTGCCGAGGCGCAGTCTGCTCGTGATCGCAAGCGCGAGCTCGCCGATCGATTCGCCCGCGTGACGCGACACCAGCGTGGCGCCGAGGATTCGGCCCTTGCGGTCGGCATGCACGCGCGCGAAGCCCTCGGTCGCGCCGTCGATCACTGCGCGATCGACCTCGGCGAGCGGGATCGTGAACGTCGTCACGTCGTCGCGCTTGCCAGCATCTTCGGCCGAGATCCCGACGTGCGCGACCTCGGGATCGGTGTACGTGCACCATGGGATCGTGAGCGCCGAAACTCGCTTGCGACCGAAGAACAGCGCGTTCTGGATGACGATCCGCGCCATCGCATCGGCGGCGTGCGTGAACTGAAACCGCGACGCGACATCGCCCGCGGCGAACACGTGGCGATTCGACGTGCGCAGTCGATCATCGACGGTGATGCCGTGGTCGGTTACCGCTACTCCTGCCGTATCGAGGCCGAGGCCGTCGAGATTCGGGACACGGCCGGTCGCGATCAGGATGTGGTCGCTGGAAATTCGTTCTTCACCGCGCCCGCGATCGATGATCACCGTGCGGTCGCGTTCGACGCGCACGATCTTCACGCCGAGCTGGAGGTCGATGCCTTCTGCGACAAACCGCGCACGGATGACCTCGGCAGCGTCTGGGTCGTCCTTGGGAAGCAGCCGATCAGCGCGATCGAGGACGGTGACCTCACTGCCGAGGCGGCGGAACGCTTGTGCGAGCTCGCAGCCGATGGGCCCGCCGCCGATCACGACGAGTCTCCGCGGACGCTCGATGAGCGTAAATACGGTCTCGTTCGTCAGATAGCCCGCGTCTTCGAGCCCGGGGATCGGCGGCACCGCCGCTCGCGCACCGGTCGCGATCACCGCCCGTGCGAACCGCAACGGTTGGCCGGATACTTCGACGATGTCACGCTCGACAAACCTTGCGGCACCAAGGAACACGTCGACGCCCATGCCGGCGAGCCGCGAAGCCGAGTCGTGCGGCGCGATCGCGGCGCGCAACTGCCGCATTCGTGACATCGCCGCGGCAAAGTCGACCACGATCGAGCTGGCGTGCACGCCGTACTCGGCCGCCGTTCGCGCGTCGTGCGCCGCACGGGCAGCCCGGAGCAGCGCTTTCGAAGGTACGCAGCCGACATTGAGGCAGTCGCCGCCCAGCAGATGGCGCTCGATCAGCGCGACGCGTGCGCCGAGCGACGCGGCCCCGACTGCCGAGACCAGACCGGCCGTGCCACCGCCGATCACGACGAGGTTGTAACGGCCACGTGGCTCGGGATTCGCCCACTCAGGCGGATGGACGCTGCGAACGAGGGCGCGATCGTACTCGTCGTCGATCAGCTCGCGAAAGGCGACACTCATGCCCGTGCCTTCTGCAACTCGCGCCGCAGAGCGTTGCGCGCGACCAGTGTCGTGGCCACGAGTGCCGCGACCGCGACCGCGAATCCGCCGAAGTAAAAGACGCGCGACCACGCGCCTGATGGCAGCTTGCCGATGTCGGCTGCACTCGTGAGAAGCGAGCCCGCATACACCGCCACGAACGTGCCGGGCAACATCCCGAGCGCCGTGCCAGCGACGTACTGACGCAGCCGCACATCGGTGAGGCCGAGCGCATAGTTCAAGAGGCTGTACGGGAAGATCGGCGAGAGCCTGACCAGCAGCGTGATCTTGAAACCGGCACGGCTGATCGCCCGATCGAGCGCCTCGAACTTCTTGTTGCCCTCGACGCGCTTGGCGACCCAGTGACGACCAAACCGTCGCGCGACGAGGAACGAGATCAGCGCCGACGCGTTACTCGCGAGCACCACCACGATCGATCCTCCGACCACGCCGTAGATGAACCCAGCGCCGATTGTCAGTGCCGAGCCCGGAACCAACAGGACGGCCCCCACGACGTACGTGATGCCGAAGATGGCCGCAGCCCATGGACCGCGGTCGCGGATCCATTCAACGAACGCGATCACCCACTCGCGAATCGGCAGCAGCAACCAGAGCACGACCAGTGCCGCGACGACCGCGATACCGATCGCGAGCCTGCGCACGGCCGGACTCACTCGACTCCGAGTCTGCGCGCGAGCAACACAGCGAGCCGGCGCCGCGCCTCGGGTCCGATCGCTTCAGGTGGCGTGACGAGCGCGGTGTCGAGGCTGCGCTGGCAGCTGCATGCACGTGATGGATCGAGCGTCTCGAGTGCGCGCACCAGGATCCGCCGCGCGGTGTCGACACCGGCGCGCAGCACCGCGAGCGCATCGGTGGCCGCCACTTCGTCGCGGGTGCGCCAGCAGTCGTAGTCGGTCGGCAGTGCGAGTGTCGCGTAACAGAGCTCGGCTTCGCGCGCGAGCCGCGCCTCGGGCAGGTTCGTCATGCCGACGATGTCGCCTCCCCACGCGCGCATCAGCTCGGACTCTGCGCGCGTTCCGAACTGCGGGCCTTCGATGCAGACATAGGTCGCGGATGGATGCACGCGCTCGGCCTCGCCACGCGCCGCGGTCACGAGCATGTCGGCGAGCGTGGCGCAGACCGGATCGGCGAGGCTCACGTGCGCGACGACGCCATCGCCGAAGAATGTCGACGGCCGCGCCACGGTGCGGTCGATGAACTGCCGAGGTACGACGACATCTCCCGGCGCGATCGCCTCGCGTAGCGACCCGATCGCCGAGACCGAGACCACGTGCGTCGCGCCGAGCTGCTTGAGCGCGTAGAGGTTGGCGCGCGCGTTCACTTCGGTCGGCAGCAGGCGATGCCCGCGGCCGTGCCTCGGCAGGAACACGACGCGCCGGCCAGCGAGTTGCGCGATCGTGAGCGCATCGGACGGTCGACCGAACGGCGTCTCGACCTCGACGGTCTCGCCGGGCAGGTCGTAGAAGCCACTGCCTCCGAGGACACCGATCGCGGGTTCGATCACGTCAGGCTCCCTCCGCAGCTCGACCCGCTGCCGGCCGTACATGCGAAGCAGTGCGACCCGGTTGCGATCGGCTGGTCCTCGAGCAACAGTGTGTCGAGCTCGAACACGGTTCGCGCCGCGTGGAGCGGCAGCTCGAGCATCTGGTTGAAGTCGCAGTCGTACAGCGCGCCATCCCAACCGATGCTCACGAGAGAGCGGCACATGAGCCCCGGCACGGTCTGCGGATTGATGTGCGCGACGAGCAGGCTCATGTACTCGTCATACTGGCCGCGCTGATCGAGGTAGTCGGCATAGCGCGCGATCGGCACGTTCGTGATCGTGAAGAGCCGATCGAACACGATGCCAAACTGACGGGCGAGCTCGTCCTTGTACTTCGCCTCGAGCGACACCTGCGCCGGCGGCAAGAACGTGCCGTTGGGGTTGTAGACCAGGTTCAGCATCCGCCCAGAGCCACGCCCATAGCCGAGCGCGTTCAGCGTTCGCAGCGCCGCGATGCTCTTATCGAACACGCCGTGGCCGCGCTGCTCGTCGACGTTGCGCGCGCTATAGCAGGGCAAGCTCGCAACGATCTCGACATCGCGATCCGCGAGGAACGCTGCGAGATCCTCCATCGCGGGCTCGAACAGCACGGTGAGGTTGCAGCGATCGATGACATGGCGGTCGAGTCGGCGCGCTTCATCGACGAGCCAGCGAAAACTGGGATTGAGCTCGGGTGCACCGCCGGTGATATCGAGCGTGGCCACGCTCGGATTCGCCGCGAGTAGCTCGATCACGCGGACGGCGACCTCGCGCGGCATGATCTCGGTCCGCTTCGGGCCCGCTTCGACGTGGCAGTGATGGCAGGCCTGGTTGCACAGCTTGCCAACATTGACCTGCAGCGTCGTCGTCGTCGTACGCCGCAAGACTTGGCCGTGCTCGGCAAGCGCGCCGTCGAAGTCGGGCGCGAAACGCCCGGCGATGGGCAACCGTTTGCGGACCGCCGGCATCAGCAGCTCCCCGGCTTGCACACGGGCGCCGCTTCGGTCGTGACCACATAGTCCTCGCCCTTGGTCTCACGGGGGTGACGACGCAGCGGACCGTCGGCGCAAGGAAATGGCGGAGCCTCTTCGAGCGGAATCAGAAGGCGTGGCTCGATCAGATCGACGTGCTCGCAATACGGTTCGCGCGCGTAGATCCCGAACGTCTTCTCACAGACCGCCGTGCGCACGCCCCGGCGCAAGACGTGACCATCGTCGTCGTCCACCTGCCTCCATGGCCCACGATAGATCACGGCGTGCTTCTGGTCGAGGCACGCGCCCTCTTTGCCCTTGTAGGCGGCGACCGTCAGGCTGCGAAACTCGATGCCCTCGACGGTCCGCCACGGTTCCGCCTGACGCTCGAGGACAGTCACGCCGTAGAAGCCCGCACGCTCGAATGCTTCGAGAAACAGGTCCTCGCGGAACGCGCCAGAGATGCATCCCGACCACAACTCGGGATCGCGGCGCAGCGATTCCGGAATGTCCTCGTCACTGACGATGTCGGAGATCACGACGCGGCCACCTCGCCGCAGCACGCGATGGAGCTCGCCGAATAATTGCGCTTTGTCCTCGGCACGCACGAGGTTGAGCACGCAGTTCGACACCACCACGTCGATCGACGCATCGGCGATCAGCGGGCGTGTATGGCGCAGTTCCGTCATGACGTCTTCGAGCGCGACGAGGTCCGCTTCCGAACGCACCGGGTGCTCGCGTAGCCACGCGTCGACCGCATCTCGATCGAGGGCGAGATCCTGGATCTTGCCCTTCCTGAACTCGACATTTGCGTAGCCCACATTCGCTGCAACCTCCGGCGCCGCGCGCCGTGCGATCGCGAGCATCTCGTCGTTCATGTCGACACCGATCACGCGTCCACCTGAGCCGACGATCTGCGCGGCGAGGAAGCACACCTTACCAGTGCCCGAACCGAGATCGAGCACGGTCTCGCCAGGACGCAGATGGCGGCTCGGATCGCCGCACCCGTAGTCGCGTTCGATCACGTCGGCCGGAAGCGCCGCGAGCAGGCGCCGATCGTAGGAGGTGGGGCAGCAAAGCTCGGATTCGAGCGCCTTCGCAGCATTCGCGTAGCGCTGGCGCACGGCGGCTTCGATCTCACTGGACTGCGACTTCGTAGGCATCTGCGACATGAGCACTTGTCTATGCAACGAGCGGTTCGTTACACGCGGGTCCGCGGTACCCTTGCCGAGACCACGGATGCACCTCATGAGGTGATTCGCGCGATCGGAACATCGTTCGCGCTCGCCGCAGTGAATCTGGGTCGGTGCGCACGTGGGCTTTGCGCCCTACCAACTTGTCGTGATCGCCGACCTGGTATCTCTCGCACGCGCGAGCGACCGAACGTTGGCGTAGCATCGGCGCTCGTTGCACACGCGCCAACATTCCAACGTGGAACGCCGCGACGCTACTCCGAAGTCAGGGCGCCGGCAGGCCGATCAGGTAGTCGCGGTCCGCGGCTTGGTCGTGACAGTCGATGCACATCTCGATGCGACCGTGCTTGATCGCTTTGGTGCCGGCCGGATCGTAGACGCCGTAGAACCAGTCGCCGTGCGCAGCGTCGTATCCGGGACTCATCTTCCGCATCACTGTCACGCCGGTCACTGTGCCTGCGCCTGACTTCTCGTGCTGCACCTTGGCCACCCGCATGCCGACAGGCGCGGGCTGCGCGCGATCGCGGTACGCTCCGACGTATTCCGCCGGGACGTAGACATCGACGAAGACCGCTTGATGTCCTTCCGACGCGAACGGGCTCTCGCTGAGCTTCGTCCACCCCTGCCAGTTCCAGCCACCAAGATCTGTGGGTTCGGATGTGGGATCCGATGGCGGCGATGAGCGAGCGCCGCAACCGACGGCGAACCAGACCATGAGCACGAATGGGCGCATGGATCGTAGTCCACCGAGAACCTGAACCGTTACACGTCCTGCGAAGACGTTAGTAGGTTCATGCGGACACGCGCGAGGGGCTCCCGATGTGATGCGCGCGTCGCTCGCGCGTCGCTCGCCCGCCGCATACATGAGCGCCAGCGGCAGCCTCGCGACTGAGCGGCCGTACACCACGTTCTTCCAGCGACGCTAGCGACTCACGGTCGCAACGAGCCCGAGCGCAGCACCGAGACCGGTAGTGAGCATCGGGTTCGATTGCGACGGTCAACCGCTATCGCAGCCAAAGAACCAATAGAACGCGAAGCCTGCCGCTGCGCCGGCGAGAGTGCCCAACACGGGCACCAGCCGGCGCGGGCGGAGCCGCGGGATCGTTTCGGGTTCGTTCATGATGAAGACAAGCTAGCAGGGCGTTCGGTGCGCGTGCGGCCCAGAATCCGCACAGATTGCTAGCCATCGGGGAGCGCTGCCAGCGCTCGCTGCAACCGCGCTCGAACGTCATCGACGATCGGAGTCAGCGCTGGATTATCGACGACGGCGAACATGGCCACGGGATCGATCGCCGCCACGGACACCCTGCCCTCCTCGTCCTCAGCGACCACGACGTTGCACGGCAGCAGCGAGCCGATGCCCGGATCGATCTGAAGGGCGCGATGCGCGAGCCCAGGATTGCAGGCACCGAGGATCAAGTATGGCCGGGTCGTGACATCGAGCTTCTTGGCGAGCGTCGCCTGGACGTCGATCTCGGTGAGAACACCGAAGCCCTCGGTCGATAGCGCCGCGCGTGTGGCCTCGACGGCCTCGGCGAACGGACCCTTCACCTGACGGCTGAGGCAGTAGCGATTGGTTTCGAACATGGTCACGATTGGCTCCTATCCACGCTCGATCGGCAGGCCTGCTGCGGCGTACGCGAGCATTCCTCCCGTCATGTTGAGGACGCGCCGAAACCCCAGTCGAACGAGTGTTTCGGCGGCGCGACTCGACCGGCCACCTGACCGGCAGATCAAGACGATGTCTGCATTCTTGTCCCACCGGGCAGCCGCCGCCTCGACGGTCGCCAGCGGCACGCGGTCGACGCCAGCAATCCGACCAAGCTCACCGTCCAGCTCGTGTGGCTCGCGGACGTCGACGAGGTGAACGCCCTCGAAGCGGGACACCGATACCGGATCGATCGCGCGGACGGGCGACGCAGTGGGCAGCGCGAGGTCATAGAGCGACGCGTTCATGATTTCCCCATCCCACCGCATGCGCGGTTCGCGGGGACCGACTCGGCGAGCTTCGCCGGAGGAGGCAGGTCGAGCGAGGTCATGATCGCGATGAACTCGTCGCGCGTCTTTCCTGCGATCCGCGGGTTGAAGCGGCGCTCCTCACCGATCGTCGAGACCGAGCGGCCCTGGTAGTCGTGCGCCGGATAGATCAGCGTCTCGTCGGGCAGCGCGAACAGCGTGCGCGTGATCGAGTCGTAGAGCTGACCGGGATCGCCGTTCTGAAAGTCCGAGCGCCCGCATCCGCGGATCAGGAGGGTATCGCCGGTGAACACCAGCCCCGGCGCCGACAGTGCGAGCCCGTCGTCGGTATGGCCGGGCGTTGCCAACGCGGTCAGCTGCGCGTCACCGATGCGGATCACATCCCCGTGGCGGAGATGGATGTCCACGCACGGTGCACCGGAAGCGCTGGCTGCCGTCGTCGCCCCGGTTCGCTCGCGAATGGCCCCGGCCGCCGTCACGTGATCCGCATGGACGTGCGTCTCGATGACGTGAGTGAGCCGCAGTCCCAGCTCGCGGATCAGCTCCAGATCGCGGTCGATCTGTTCGCGCACGGGGTCGATCAGTACAGCCTCGCCCCGATCGAACACGAGATACGAGTAGGTCGAGCTCTCTCGATCGAAGAGTTGGCGGACCTGCATGTCTTGATGCGTTGCATCGAAGGTGCCAGCGGCGGAGGCCCCGAGGCACCGATTCACGCCCGCGATGAAACGGTGTGAAACGCTCGGGCTACCGCTCGTCGCCAAGCTGTAACTCACGCATGCGTCGCCACAGGGTGACCCGCGACAGCCCGAGGAGCTTCGCGGCGCGATCTCGATTTCCGCCGGTGCGCACCAGCGCGTCGCGGATCCGCCGTGCCTCTGGCGCCAGATCGAAACCGTCGCCCGTGTCACCGGTCCCGGGCACGAGAACCTCTGCGAGCACGAGTGCGGGCTGCGCCACTTCCGTCGGCAGGTCCGCGAGCGAAAGCTCCGGACCATCGCCGATCGCGAACGCGTACGCGAGGACATTTCGCAGCTCGCGGACGTTGCCCGGCCACGCGTAGCGTTCGAGCGCCGCTTCCGCGGTCGGTGCGATGCCTTCGATCTGACGTCGTCCGCGTAAATTCAGCTGGTCGACGATCGTCCGACCGATCAGCAGGACATCTCCTGGTCGCTCTCGCAGGGGCGGCAAGCGGATCGGAATCACGCGCAGCCGGAACATCAGGTCCGCACGAAATCGCCCGGCCTCTACTTCCGCCCGCAACGCGCGATGCGTCGCCGAGATGATCCTGACATCGACGGGAATCGGGTCGCGTCCACCGACGGGAACGACGGTGTGCGTCTCGACGACGCGGAGGAGCTTGGCCTGGAGCTCGAGGGGAAGCTCTGCCACCTCGTCGAGGAAGAGCGTACCGCCTTGGGCGAGCTGAACGTGACCGGGGGTGTCCTTCACCGCGCCGGTGAACGCACCGCGTGCGTGGCCGAACAACTCGCTCTCGAGGAGGTTCGGCGGAAGTGCAGCACAGTTGATCGCGCGAAACGGTCCGTCACGCCGCGCCGAGAGCGCGTGAAGCGCCTGCGCCACGAGCTCCTTTCCCGTGCCCGTCTCGCCCCGGATCAACACGGTCATGTCCTCGGGGGCGACCTTGGAGATGATGCGGAACGTCTCCTTCATCCGCGGATCGCGCGACCACATCCCGTGAAAGTTCTCGGGCGCGTGTTCGTCGCCATGCACCGCGGACACGTAGATCACCCAGCCGGTGGTGCGTTCACCCTGGCCGAGCGGCAGCGAGCGCACGCGAACCTGTTCCCCCTCGGTGGTCCGCGGTCGCGGAATGACCGCGTGAAATGGAGCCCCTGCCGCAAGCGCCTCCGCAAACGGGCGCTTCGGACGGTCGCCGCACAGCAGGGTCGACGCGGAGGCACCCACGGGCGCATCGAAGCCGAGCACGTCGCAGGCCGACCGCGTCGCCACGCGGATCCGGAGCTGCGCGTCGAGGATCAACGCCGGTCCGATCAGCTCGTCGATCGCATCTGCAACCAGGGCACGGTCGAGGTCCGCAGGACTCGCTTTGGCGCGGGGGCTACGCGGCATGATCGTGAGTGTGCGCTGTTGCAGCCGACAACGTGGTCAGCATCCGAGCTCTTTCGCGAGCACCACCACCGCCACGACGATGATCAAGACGCCAAACGCCCTTCGCTGGATCGCTGGATCGATCCGCCCGACCAGACGACCACCGAGCCACGCACCGACCGCCGCGACGCCGCTCACCGCCAGCGTGATCGGCCAGTCGATCTGCGCCTCTCCGATGTGCCCGACAAAGCCTGCCGCCGAGTTCATCGCGATCACGACGAGCGAGGTTCCGACGGCGTACTCCATCGCCAGCCCACCGAACAGAACCATCGCCGGCACGATCACGAAGCCGCCGCCAACCCCGAGGAGTCCAGTGACGGTCCCGACCACGAAGCCTTGCACGAGTGCGGGCCCCAGCTTGGTCTCGCACGCCACGCGTGTCTGCGGACGCGGCGACGCCCGACGAAGCATCGCGATCGCGGTCACGACCATCATCACGCCGAACGCGATCATCAACGCGCGTGCGGAGAACAGCAGCGACACCCGGCCGCCGACGTACGCTCCGACCATCCCTGCCCCGCCAAACAACACGCCGGTTCGCCACATCACCCTGCCCGCGCGCGCGTGCGGGATGACGCCGACCGCGCTCGTGATGGCCACGACGACGAGCGACGAGGCGATCGCTGCCTTCGGAACCATGCCCGCGACGTAGCTGAGGATGGGAACCGTGAGGATCGAACCTCCGCCACCGAGCAACCCCAGCGAAATCCCGATCAGGATCGACAGCGCGAGGGTGAGAGCGAGCACGCCTCCCGCTGTTTCACGACCGATGCCAACGACTGCAGCAACCGACGCCCATGCGAAGGCGGGTGTGAAACGAAACGAAACGTCACTCGAGATGCGTCCCGTCTCTCAACGCTTCAACGACCGGCCGAGGACCATCCCGACCAGCATGGTCGTTACGAACACGAGCGCCGCCGAGTTACCGGCGAACGCCGCCACCACCGCTGGACCGGGACACAGACCACCGAGTCCCCAGCCGACGCCGAAGATCGCGGCGCCGATCACGAGCGGACGGTCGATGTCGCGGCGCGACGGCAGATGAAACAGAACGTCGAACCACGGATCCGCCCGGTGTCTCTGGATCCATCGGAATGCGAGCGCATAGACCGCGACGGCGCCGCCCATCACGAAGGCGAGACTCGGATCCCACGCTCCCGTCACGTCGAGGAAGCCGACGACGCGCGCGGGATTCGTCATGCCGGCGAGCAGCAGCCCGACGCCGAACACCGATCCTGCAACACCGGCAAGCACGAGTGACATCACGCGGCAGCGTCGGCCGCAAACCACCGCGCTCACGCCGCCCTCATGAGCCACACGGTCAGCGCGCCGGTCGACATGAACGTCGCGACCGCCACGAATGAACGCGACGACAGCCGCGAAAGTCCGCAGACACCGTGTCCGCTCGTGCAACCGCCGCCGATGCTCGTTCCGTAGCCGACGATCAGGCCCGCGATGGCCACGATGGCCATCGACGCGGCCGGCGAACCGACCGCCCGGGGTGCCGCAACCGATGCCACTAGACCCGTCAGCGCGAGACCGCCGAGGAACGCAAGACGCCACGCGCGACCGCTGTCGGCGGAGAGTGCCGTTCCGATGATTCCGCTGATGCCCGCGATGCGCCCGTGCGTCAGTAGCAGCAGCGAGCTCGCGGCCCCGATCAGAACGCCACCGAGCAAGGCCAACATCCACGTCTCGAACATGCGGACGCACCCATCCAAGTTGAGTGCCGCCTGGTCGCCCGGTCCAGCAGCAACGGGGACACGCCGCAGACACCGGATGAAGCAGTGCACGGATGCCGCGGTGTTCCGAACCGTTTCACGCAAGCATAGGTGCCCGCTCCATCACACGATCGCCCTTCGCTTCAGGGTTTCGGACATGCGCACTGCGACGACGAGCCCCGATCCCGCCGTGACCGCCGCGACCAACCCGATCGCCGCACCGAGGCTGACGAGATCGGCGACGAGACCCGCGAGCAGTGCGCCGATCGCGTAGCCGAGGTCGCGCCAGAGCCGATAGATCCCCACGGTCGATGCGCGCCAGCTCGCGTGGGCGACGTCGCCGATCGCGGCGAGCAGGGTCGGATAGACCATCGCGGTTCCGATCCCGAGCAACACGGCTCCGCAGACGAACGGAGCGAACGATGCCGAGGCCGCGATCAGCGCGATGCCGATCGCCTGGGTCCACATGCCACCGACGATGAGCCACTTCCGCCCGATGCGATCTGACAGTGCGCCGGTGAACAGCTGGCCGATTCCCCAGACCGCGGGATAGATCGCCGCGAGCCACGCGATCTGTTCGAGCGACAGCTTCGCCGCCGCGTAGAACAGCGGGAACAACCCCCACGCCATCCCGTCGTTGAGGTTGTTGACGAGCCCCGCCTGGCTGATCGACGACAGGTTCGGATCCGTGAATGACGTGCGCACGAACAGCTGGCGTTGCGACATCGAGCCCGCCTCGCCGTGATGGTCCGTGGCCTCCTTGCGTGCGTGCGCGTGCGTGTCCCGCACGACCAACGACAGCGCGAGCCCGATCACGACGTAGCCAACGCCGAGGTAGAACGGCTCCGGGCGCAAGCCGTAGGCGGATGCGATGTAGCCGGTGGTGAGCGCGGAGATCGCCACGGCGCCGTATCCGGCGAACTCGTTGAGCCCCATCGCGAAGCCGCGCCGCGCCGGACCCGCGAGATCGATCTTCATGATGACCGTCGTCGACCAGGTGAGGCCCTGGCTGATGCCGAGCAACACGTTTGCGAACAGGATCCAGCTCCACGACGGCGCCCACATCAGGAGAAACGGAACCGGGATCGCGATCGCCCATCCGACGAGCAACACCCGCTTCCGACCGATCGCATCCGACAGTCGCCCCGCGAGGTAGTTCGTCAGCGCCTTCGAGATCCCGAACGCGACGATGAATGAGAGCACCGCCGCATGTGCCGCGAGATGGAAGTCGTGCTCGGCGATCGCCGGCAGGATGGTTCGCTCGAGGCCGACCATCGCGCCGACGAACGCGTTGACGACCACGAGCAGCGTGAACTGGCCGAGATTCGCGCCGAGGCCCAACCGAACTTCGGCACGCAATGTACTCACGCGCGGCCCTGATTGAACCGGAGGACCTCGTCCATGCCGACCGGCTTCGCCGGAGCGGATCCGCCGACCTCGTCCACGAACGCCTCGCGTTCGAGGCCCAGCACCGGATTCCACTGCTTCTCGAACCCGATGGTGCTGCTCGGCTTCCCGCTGAGACCGGCGCCGCACGGCGAGCCACTGAAGTGCGCCGGGTAGACTTCGAGGGCGTCCGGGAGCCCGAGCAGCTTCTCGTGGAGGCTTCGGTGCAACTCGGCGGCGTTGTCGCGCTCGTGACCCGGGAGATCCGGACGCCCGACGCTGCCGACGAACAACGTGTCACCCGTGCACACGAACCACGGCTCGGGTCCGCGGCGCAGGTCGCTCACGACGAGCGCGATGCTCTCCGGCGTATGACCCGGCGTGTGCAAGACACGAATGATCGTGTTCCCCATCTCGATCACCTGATTGTCGTCGAGGGGCTCGAACGCGAAGCCGACATCCGCATTGCGATGGAGCGCGTACTTCGCCCCGGACTTCTCGGCGAGCGCGCGCCCGCCCGATCGATGATCGGCATGGACGTGAGTCTCGAACACGTACGCGATCCTCATCTCCTTCGCCTGCGCGAACGCGATGTACACATCGACGTCAGCTTCATGGGGATCGACCACGTAGGCGGCGCATCCGGTCTCGAATCGATAGAACGGCCGAAAGATCACGTGGCCCTTCCGCTCTCCACCGGATATCCGGCAGCACCCCACTCCGCCACCCCGTCCTCCGACCGCGCCGCGCGGAGACCGCGCTTCTTGAGCTCGGCGACCGCTTGGAGCGCGTACACGCAATACGGCCCACGGCAATACGCGACGATCTGCTTGCGCTTCGGTGCGTCGTCACGCGCCCACGACTTCAGCGCGTCGAGCGGGACGGAAACCGCGCCCGCAATGTGGCCCTGCTCGAACTCCTCGATCGGTCGCACGTCGATCACCACGACCGTCCCCGCCTCGATACGGCGAGCCAGCTCGTCGCGTTCGATCGGCTCGAACGCGTCCGGATCACCGAGATACTCGCGGGCGACCGCCGGCAACTCGGCGAGCTGACTCTCGGCCGTCCGCCGCAACGCGAGCCACAGCTCGATCACGGACGGAGCCGCGAGCCGATAGTGGATACGTTGCGCGTCGCGCCGGGTCTCGACGAGGCGCGCCGCCAGCAACACCTGAAGGTGCTGCGAGGCGTTCGCCACCGACATCTGCGCTACCTTTGCGAGCGCATCGACGGAACGCTCGCCTTGCACGAGGAGGTCGATCAACTCCAGGCGGCCGGGCGCGGCGAGCGCCTTACCGATGCGCGCGAACTGCTCGTAGATGCGTTGCTTGGCTCCGTGGTCCGTCATTCAAGTATTCACTTGAATACAAGACCCCAGACCGCTCGTCAAGGCGGGACTACTCGTGCGATGCCGCGCGCATGCCAAGGGCGAGAGCCGTGACGATCCGAAGGTCGGCCCCGCTCGTGGCGTCGCGGGTCTCGATCTCCGCGAATCCGGCAGCCGCGAGCAGTCCGGCGACCTCGTCGTTCGAGTAGAAGCGATACATCGACGTGGGGAACCGCGCGATCGCCTCGTCGCTGCGCTCGCGTAAACCGAGGACGAGACGGCCACCACGTCGAAGGATCCGGCGCGCCTCGGCGAGTTGCGTAGCGGGTTCCGGCCAGAAGTAGATCGTGTGCACCGAGTACGCGGCGTCAAAGCTCTCGGTGTCCCAAGGCAACGTTGCCGCATCGCCGGTTCGCAACTCGACACGACCCGCATCGATCAGGTCACGACACCGCCGTGTCGCGACGCGCTCGGCATCGGGCGAGATGTCGATGCCCGCGAACCGGGCGGTCGGCGCGAGGCCCGCGGCGTAGACGATCGTGCGGCCGTGGCCGAACCCGATCTCGAGGACGCGCTCGCCATCGGCAGGCGCGAGCGATTCGAGCACCTGACGATTGAACCTCGACGTCTCGCGCGCCATCACGCGAAGCAAGAGCCGACCGACCCATCCGGCCGGTCGGCTTGCCTGACGTGCGATGAAGGATGGACGCTGCATCAGCGTCGCAGCGCCATCATGACCCCGACCACGTAGGTCGCGGCCGCACCCATCAGGGTCGTCGCGAAGCCGATCGATAGCTCGTTGACCCCAGAGAACCCGGCGTGGGGAAGCACGAGCCCGTAGCCGATCACCACCGACGGAACGATGAAGCCGGCGAGCGGCACCAAGTGTCTTGGCCGCAGGCACGCGCTGCGTCCCGCGGGATTCGGGATCGGGCAGGAGGTACGGCGAAACAAGCGTTCGAACATGCGGCCAGAATAACTGACTCCGCGAGTCAGTCAACGGATAACTGACTGGTCGAGTCATTCTGGTATGATGCGGTCGCCACATGCCGCGCCGACGCCCACCCGATCGACTCGATCAGATCCTCGAAGCCGCGACCCGCGTGTTCGGGCGCACGGGCCTGGAGAACAGCAAGATGTCCGATGTCGCGACGGAAGCGGGCGTCTCCCAGGGCACCCTCTACAACTACGTCGAGAGCAAGGAGGCGCTCTTCCGACTCCTCCTCGATCGCGGTGTCGGGTCGCCCAAACCGGCGGCCAGCGCCCTCCCGTTGAAGAGCCCCTCGGTCGGCGCGCTCGCGCTTCGCATGGACGAGGCGATCGCCGCGACGTTCGCCCTTCCCCACCTCGATGCTGCACTCGCGCGCCGACGCGTGACTGACGCCGCTGCCGAGCTGAGGGAGGTGATCGACGAGCTGTACGATCGCACGCTCTCGACTCGCCAGGCCGCAGATGTGCTGGAGCGCAGCGCACGCGACGTACCCGAGCTGGCGGCGGTGTTCTACGGCAAGGTCCGCCGCAACCTCTTCGACCGCCTTGAACGCCTGTTCTCGCGGCGGATCGCTTCCGGCCACTACCACGACCGCGATCCACGTGTACTCGCGCGCTTCGTCGTCGAGGCCGTCACGACGTTCGCGCGCCACATATATGGTGACGTCGAGCTACCGGCGTTCGATCTCGCCCTCGCTCGCCCCGTTGTCATCGACACGATCGTCGCCGGCGTGGTCGTCCGCTAGCCAGCTCGCCGCTGTGCCACGGCTCTGTCAGACCCCGCGGAATTGGGGGTCACGAGACCGAGCTCACCGGTACCAAGTTGTTGAGAGTGCAGCAAGCGCTCGTCATCACTGGTGCCCCGGAAGAGTTCGATTCCCATTTGCTTCCGTTTGTCTTCAAGAGGTTCGCTCGCGATTTCGGTTTCCCTGCCACGAGCGTTCGCGCAGTTGACGCTCAAACCGCTCGTGGCACAGAACGGACCGCGTCGCCGAGGACCGGCGAGGTGACGCTGATCAGGCGTGGTACGTTCACCTATATGGCGATGCCATCACGAGCCGAGCTACTTAAGCTCGACGTTGCGACGCGACTCGAACTGATCGAAGAGCTGTGGGACAGCATCGCTAGTGATCCGGCGGCAGCGTCGCAACTCCCTCTAACCGACGTCGAGCGCGATTTGCTCGACGAGCGCCTGCGCGAGCACCGCGATAATCCGACGGCCGCACGTCCGTGGGCCGAAGTCCGCGCCGAGATCCTCAAGACGAAATGACCTACGCGCTCGTCGTCGAGCCGTCGGCCGCTCGCGATGTCGCCGATGCATACGCGTACTACGCCGAGCACGGTCGGGGCGAAGAGTTCATGGCCGCCGTCGATCACGCCTTTGTGCAGATCGCCGATCTCCCGCTGATGTACCCCGTCGCGTACGGCGAGGTCCGCCGCGCTTTGCTCCGCCGATTTACTTACTCGGTCTTCTTTATCGTCGAAGCGGACCTGGCCATCGTTCTCGCAGTTCATCATCAGCGACGCGATCCGGAATCACGAGCGAAGCGTTGAGCGCTCTGCCACGGCTCTGCCAGACCCCGCGGAATTGAGCGTCACGAGACCGAACTCCCCGGGACCCAAGTTGTTGAGAGTGCAGCAAGCGTTCGTCATCACTGGTGCCCCGGAAGAGTTCGATTCCCATGCGCTTCCGCCATGTTACATTGTCCGATGCGACCTGCGAGTCGCTGCGGCTTGAGCTAGGAACTACCTAGGAACCGGTGCGTCACGACCGAGCATCGCTCGTCAAGCTGGGACTTCTCATTCGACGCTGCAGAGCTCAAGTGAGGCTCACGTGTGTACCGACGGACGCGGCCGAGCGAACCGGGCGTAGAGGGCCGGCACGACCAGCATGTTGAGCGCTGTCGCCGAGATCAGACCTCCGAGGATCACGACGCCCATCGGCGCCTGCAGCTCGTTTCCGGTTTCGTTGCCTGCGATCACGAGCGGGATCAATGCCAGTCCCGCGCACAGCGCGGTCATCAGCACCGGCGACAGACGCTCGAGCGAGCCACGCAGCACGGCGTCATCGAACGACGCGCCTTCGTTCGTCCGCAGATGCTCGTAGTGCGAGACCATCATGATGCCGTTGCGTGTCGCGATGCCAAACAGAGTGATGAAACCGACGAGCGACGCGATGCTGAGCACGCCACTTCCGAAGTACACCGCGACTACCCCGCCGATCAGCGCGAGCGGGAGGTTGACCATGATCAGCAGCGCGTTGCGCGTCGAACGGAACGACAGGAACAGCAGCAGGAAGATCCCGGCGATGACGAAACCGCCGAGAAGCCCGATCGTGCGCGAGGCTGCCTGCTCGCTCTCGAACTGGCCCGCATAGACGACGTAGTAGCCCGTCGGCAGCTTGACGTCGCGAGCCACCGCGGCGCGAATGTCCGCGATCACGCTGCCGAGGTCGCGACCACTCGTGTTCGCAGAGACGACGACCTTGCGCTGCACGTTCTCGCGAGAGATCGTGTTCGGTCCGACGTCATCGCGAATCGAGGCGAGCATGCGGAGCGGAATCTTGGCGCCCGACGGCGTATCGACGACCGTGTTCTTGATCGCGTCGAGATCGGCGCGTGTATCGTCGCGATAGCGGACGACCACGTCGTACGTGCGCTGGTTCTCGAGCACCTGCGTGACCTTCGTCCCGGCGTAGGCAGTCTCGATCGTCTCCGCGAGCGCGCCGGCACGCAGGCCATAGCGCGCGATCGCCTCGCGGTCGAACTTGATCGTGAGCTGCGGGACGTCGACCTGCTGCTCGAGCGACAGATCCACCACGCCCTCGACGCCCTTCATCGCCTGCTCGATCGCCGTGGCCGTCGCCCTCAGCTGCGTCAGGTCGTCGCCGAAGACTTTGATCGCGATGCTCGCGCGGGTCCCGGACAGCATGTGATCGATCCGATGTGCGATCGGCCCGCCGATCGTGCAGACGACGCCCGGCACGGTCGTCAGTTTCTCGCGGAGCTCGGCGAGAAACTCCTCCTTCGAACGATCCGTCGCCTTGAGACGCACGTCGATCTCTGCGGCGTTAACGTCTTGCGCATGCTCGTCGAGCTCGGCGCGGCCGGTCCGGCGCGCCGTGGACTCGACCTCGGGAAACGACATCAAGATCTCTTCGACGCGACGACCGAGGCGATCGGATTCGACCAGCGAGGTTCCCGGCAACGTGACGGCGCCAACCGTCAAGGCGCCCTCATTGAACTCGGGCAAGAAGGTTCGGCCCAAGAATGGAACGAACGCGATCGCACCGGCGAGGAGCGCGATCGCCGCGATCCCGACCATCCTGGGATGCGCTATCGAGCGGACGAGGAGCGGTCGATACGCACGCTTGAGCGCGCGGACGACGAACGACTCATCGTGTCCGAGGGACTTCGCCCTCGGCAACACGTACGCGCACAGCGCTGGCGTGACGGTGAGTGCGGTGACGAGCGACGCGAAGATCGCGATCAGATATGCGAAGCCAAGAGGTCGCAGGAGCCTGCCCTCGACGCCGGAGAGGAAGAACAGGGGCACGAACACGAGCATCACGATCAGCGTCGCGAACACGATCGATCCGCGGATCTCGCGAGACGCCTCGTAGATCACATCGGTCGCGACGCGACGCTCGCGCTCGGGCAACGCGCGATTCTCGCGGAGACGACGAAACACGTTCTCGACATCGATGATCGCATCGTCGACCAGCGCACCGATCGCGATCGTCAGCCCCCCGAGCGTCATCGTATTGATCGTGACGCCGAGAGCATCCATCGCGATGATTGCGACCAGCAGCGAGATCGGAATCGAGACGAGCGAGATGAGCGTCGTGCGAAGGTTGAGAAGAAACAGAAACAGGATGATCGCGACGAGGATCGCGCCATCACGCAGCGACACCGCGACGTTGCCGACTGCGACCTCGATGAAGTCGGCCTGCCGGACCTTGTTGCGCTCGATCTTCATCCCGTCGGGCAACGTCGCCTGGATCGCATCGAGCTCGCGATCGATCCGCGCGGTGAGCTCGAGCGTGTTCGCGCCCGGTTGCTTCTGGATCGCGAGTACGACCGCGGGCTGCGCATTCGACGAGCCTTCACCGCGCTTGATGCCGGGCGCGACCTCGACCCTGGCGACCTGACCGACCAGGATCGGCGAGCCGTCGCGCACGACGATGACGGTCTGCTCGAGGTCAGCACCGGACGTGATGCGGCCGACGCCGCGAATCAGCGATTCCTGTCCGCCACGCACGAGGAAGCCGCCCGTCGAGTTCTGGTTCGATTCTTCGAGCGCTGTCTCGACCTGCTCGAGCGTGACGTCGAACGCGCGTAGTAGATCCGGATCGACCTTGACCTGATACTGGCGAGCTCCGCCCCCGATCGGCACGACCTGCGCCACTCCAGACAATGCGAGCAACCGCCGTCGCAGAACCCAGTCCGCCGTGTCGCGCACTTCCATCGGATCGTGCCGGTCGCTGCGGATCGCGATGAACAGGATCTCGCCCATGATCGAGGAGATCGGCGCGAGAGTCGGTGGCCCGATGTCCGGCGGAATTCCGGCGCCGACCAGCTGGAGCTTCTCGTTGACGATCTGGCGGGCGACGTAGATGTCCGTACCCCAATCGAACTCGACCCACACGATCGAGATGCCGATTCCAGACGACGACCGCACGCGCCGTACGCCCGTCGATCCGTTGACCGCGGACTCGATGGGAAACGTCACCAGGGTCTCGACCTCTTGCGGTGCGAGACCGTGTGCCTCCGTGACGACCGTGACCGTGGGAGCCGTGAGATCGGGAAACACATCGACGGGCGCTCTGAGCGCGGTGACGGTTCCGTAGACAAGAACGCCGATCGAGACGATGACCACCAGGAGGCGGTTCGCGATCGACCAATGGATGATGCGGTCCATCGGAGTTCTCAGTGCGCGTGGCCGTGCGCGGGAACAGCTCCTGACGCGGAGGCGAGCTTGACTTCGTACGCCCCCTTGGTGACCACACGCTCGCCGGCGGTGACGCCTTCGAGCACCTCGGTCCACCCATTCGCTCGGATCCCGAGCCGCAACGGCCGGCGCTCGAACGACTCACCCTCGACCATCACGAACGCGATCTGCCGACTACCATCCTCGACGATCGCGAGGTCTGGGATCGCGAGCACGTTGCGCGGCGCCCCGGTCGCGATCACGGTCTTTGCGAAGTTGCCAATCCGCAGCTTCCCGGCGGCGTTGTCGACCTCGAAGATCACGGGAACGGTGCGGGTCTTTGGGTCAACAACCCTGCCCACCGTGACGAGCTTCCCGTTGGATGGATCGACGGTGAACGGCTGCTCGTACCCATCGATCGCAAACCACGCAGACTGCGCGCCCTCGACGCGCGGCACGTCGGGCTCGAACACCTTGGCGACCAGCCACACACGATCGAGATCGATCACGCTGAACAGCGTCTGTCCTTCTTCCACACCCTGCCCTGCGGCCACGTCGATCGAGACCAGCGTGCCATCGGCAGGTGCTCGCACCTGGAACAGGCGACCACCACCTGCGCCACTCGCACCCGCATTGAACTGGCCGAGCCGACCACGTGCGCCGGTGAGTCGCGCCTCGGCGATCTTGAGGCGCGTCGTTGCGTCATCGACGGCCTTCGGCGGTGCCGCCTGAGCCGCGACCAGCCGCTGCGCGCGCTCGAGCTCCATGCGTGCCGCCGAGGCCTCGGCCTCACCAGCACTGACATCGGCGGAGAGCGTGGGACGATCGGCTCCGCCGGTCACGCGTGGCGAGATGCTCGCGAGCACCTGGTCCTTCTTGACCGGCATCCCCAGCAGCGGCGCCGGTGACGCGAGCGAGACACGGCCCGCCGACGGTGCGGTGATCTGGGCTTCCTTGCCCGCGACCGGTCGGATCTCGCCGGTCGCGCGAACGCCGTCCTGTAGGTCGCGCTGTGCCACGGGCACGGTCGCGAACTCCGTCTTCCAGGCTTGCTCCTTGAGGTACGTGATCCGGCCCGACGGCTCGGGTCCTTCCTTGAGTGCGAGCCGTGCGGCGGCCTCGGTGGCGAACACCTCGCACGGTCCGATCACGAACGCGTCGGTGAGCTGAGGGCTGGTGATCGACATCTTGAGCTCGCACTTTCCGGCCTTGGTCGGCGTGATCGTCGGGCGGAAGATGCCCGGGTTCGAGGGCTCCTTCACGGAGCCTTCGAGCGGTGGCGAACCAACCATGGTGAGCGTGATCGTCGCGCTGCCTGCCGTGACAGCCTTGAAGGTCGGCATCTCGGTGACGTGCGCCGCGAAGCCGGTCTCCTTGCCGACGATCAGCGGCTTGTGCTCCATGAACAGCTCGGTGCGTTCGGTCCATCGTGTGACCGACTGGCCGGGAAGCTCCTCCTCGGCTGCGTGATCACCCTTGTCGTCGTGGGCGTGGCCAGCTTTCTCGTCGTGCCCGTGGCCACAGCCAAGCGCGCACGCAATCAGGAGCACATTCCAGTGATGCATGACCGACCTCATAGGCGTTGTCCAAGTGCGAGCTCGAGGTCGTGCTTGTCGCGCGCGACCTGGTGGCGAAGATCGAGCGCGCGGATGCGGACGGCCCGCGCGGCCCGGTGGGCATCGAGGAGCTCGACGACGCTCGCGTTGCCCTCGCGGAAGGCCGCCTCCGCCGCGACAAGGATCAGATCGAGACGATCGAGCTGCCCGGTGGCGAGCCGGCGCGCCTGCTCGATCCGCGCGGTCAACGTCGCGCGTGCGATCTGTACCGCCGTTGGAATCTGGCGCTCGAGCCAACGCGACTCCGCGTCGGCGACCCGTCGATCGGCGACGGCACGAGCGCGGTCGCCTTGCCCTCGATCGAACACGGGAATCGACAGCCCGAGCCCGACGACGTAACCCGTTCCGGTCTGGTCGCCGAGATCGACTGTCATCGCGCCGGCCGTCAGGGTAGGTGTCGGCACCCAACCGCGACCCGCGGCCCCGACCCGCCCCGAGGCCGACTCGCTTCGGAGCTTCGCCGCGCGGAGATCGCCGCGGTTCATCGCCTTCGCGACCAGCGCCTCGGCTGCGGGTACCGATTCTGGCAATTCCAGCGTCGTCATCGCATCGAGTTCGCCGGATCGTCCGACGAGCGCGGCCAGCTGCGTCCGCGCGCGGCGAAGCTCGATCTGTGCCGAAGCCAGGTCGTCGTCGTGAGCGGCGAGCTCGAGCTCGAAGCGCTGGACTTCATAGCCCGATGCGTCCCCCGCTTTTCCGCGCTGCCGTGCAATCTCGACGGCGCGAACCAGCGACGTCCGCGCGGATGTCAGGATCTCCACGTGAATCCGTGCACGTGCGGCGTCATCGAACGCCCGTAGCCCGGAGATCACGACCTCGAGCTTGGATTGCGCCGCATCGCTGCTCGCCGCGCGCACGTTCGCTTCTGCGGCTGCGACCTGTCGGCCTCGACGACCGGAGATGTCGAACGGAACGGACAACCGGAGATAGTTCGTGGCCAGGCCGGTGCCATCGACGAATGGCTCCTCGCGCTCGATCGAGATGCTGGGATTCGGTCGCACGCGCGCGGCCGCGACATCTGCACGGGAGGTCTCTACCTTCGCGGCCACGATCGCCAGCCGCGGATCCTTTGCTTCGAGCTCGGCGACAAGTTGCGCTTCCTCGATGGCTGGCAGCGCCGGCTGCGCAAGCCCCGCGCGACTCGCAAACGTCGTCGTTGCTACTACTATCGATAGTATCCAGGTGCGCACGTGATCCCTCCACATCAGATCGCCTCCGCTATCCGAGGAGCGTCTCGAACGCGTGGTGAAGAGGTTCGGCGGCGACAATCGCTGCGCCGACGAGCAGGACGCTGGTCACCAAGGCGCTGCGGCCGAGGAGCACCGCCGCGCGTTCCCCCGTCGGTCCACCTTCGAGCACGGCGTGGACCCGGCTCGCGAGCTCGTCTGCCGTCGGTGTGAATCCGAAGCTCGACGCGGGCCGCGACACGTGCAGGCGGCAGAGCGAGACCATTGCGCTCGCGACGCTCGCCGGCTCCCCGGTCACGTCGGCCGCGCGAGCGTCACACAGCCGCTCGCTGGCCTGGAGCCAAGATGTCCGGATCCGTTCGGCGACGAGCGGCGCTGCGAACACGAGAAACGCCTCGATGATCGCTCTCGTGCGCAGGTCACCCTGGCGAACGTGCGCGGTCTCGTGGGCAATGAGGGCCAACCGCTCCGCTGCAGAGAGCGATGACCACGCGCGAGACGAGACATAGATGGACGGGCGCGACACGCCGGCGACGAAACAGAACGCGCGCTCCGAGTCCACGATCCGGACGTCACCGACCTCGCGACTGAGCGCGTGGAGCTCGCGGATGCTCCGCGCACCGCGAACGAAGCTCGTGACGAGAAGGACAAGCCGAACAAGCATCGCGGCGCCCGCAACTGCGAGCGTCACGACAACCCAGGTCCGCTCGATCCAAAGGGCCCCATGGACGACGCAGAGATGAGCATGGTGGTCGTGGACCTCGCAGTGATCGATTCCCAGCGTCGACTGCATGACGAGTGTCGCCACGAAGATCACCGCGAGCGAGACGGGGACGATCGCCGCAACCTCCGCGGCACGCCGCTCCGCCATCGGTCCGAGTCGCTGGAGTCGCGCACGAGCTCCACGGAGGACGAGACTTGCGATCGCAGAGAGCGACCACGCGATGACGACGAACACCAACGCGAAGCCGGCTACGCTGCCGAGACTCACTTGCGCCTCCGATGGCTCGCGATCAGACGCTCGAGCTGCGCGAGGTGCTTCTCATCGAGATCCGCTGCGACCTCGACGAACGCGGCGAGCACGGGGGCTGCGCCCTGTTCGAGCAGCGGCGTCAGGGCAGCCTCGACAACGCGGCGCTGATACTCCGGTCGGTCCATCGCGGGCTCGTAGAGGAACGCGTTGCCGTCCTTCTTGCGGCGGAGCAGGCGCTTCTTGTGGAGCCGATCCATCGTCGTCATGATCGTCGTGTATGCGTGCGCGCTGCCGAGGCGTTCACAGGCCGTGCGGACCGAGATCGGGTGCACTTCCCAGAGCAGCTCCATGACGCGCGTCTCTAGCTCGCCGAGGACCCTGGTCGCTTTAGAGAAGGTTCGCACGCCCTCAGAGCCTGGTCGGACTCCTACTACGGTCAATAGTAGGGATGCGGCATCAGTGCGTGTGGTCGTGGTGAACGTCGGGGGCGTGCTCGTGGACGTGCTCGGTCCTGGCGTGAGCGTGGCGGTGGGTGTGCTCTCCGAGCACGGGCGGGTCGTGAGTGTGGTCGTGGTGTCCGTCGTCGTGGCGGTGAGCGTGCTCGTGCTCCGTCGGTTCATGGAGGTGCGGGTGCCCATGCTTCTCGGAGACGTGCAGATAGACACCGACTCCAAAGCCAGCGGCGGCGAGCGCTGTCAGCAGACTGGCGTCACGGTCACCGAGCGCAAATGCGATCGCCGCGCCGACGAACGGCGCGAGCGCGAACACCGAGCCAGTGCGCGCTGCTCCGATCCGGCGTTGCGCGAGTAGATACAACCGCAGGCTGACGCCGTACCCGGTCGCCCCGCATGCCACGAGCGCAGACACCGTTGCGAGCTCGGGCGTGAGCTCTCCCCAGAGGATCGCAGCGGTCCCGGTCATCAGCGCGCCGAGGAAGCCCTTGGCTGCAATGACGTGCAGAGGATCGCGCTCCGCGAGAGCACGCGTCAACGTGTTGTCGATCGCCCATCCGAGTGTCGCGGCACCCACCGCGATCGCTCCCCATAGTCCTGCGTTCGTGTGCGCGGATGCATCGACGGCGAGAAGGATTCCAGCGATCGCCATGATGGCCACGGCGGCGACGACGCGCCTGCCGAGAGGCTCGCGGTAGATCATCCATGCCAGGAGGACGGTGAGCACCGCTTCGAGGTTGAGCACGAGCGAACCCGCGGTCGCGCCGGCACGCGCGAGCCCCCATGCGAGACACACCGGTGCAACTGCCGCGCCGGCAATCGCGATGGCGAGGATCCGCGGCAGATCGCGCCGGCCGAGAGCTGACCCGCCCGATCTCGGGCCGATCCGCATCGCAAGTGCGGCGATGACAGCGCCCGTGTACAGAAGCGCGGCGGTGGTCAGCGGACCCGCGTCGCGACCCGCCCATGCGATCACTGGCGTGGTGAGACCGAAGGCTATCGCGGAGCCGAGCGCGAGCAGCACGCCCGTGGCGATCGGCGAGAGCACGCCCTACTCTAGCAAGAGCTCGCCCGGCGCTGAACGCAGGTAAACGGACCACGCCCAAGCACGCGAAGGTCCGCGAGCTCGCTGCCGCGAAGATGAAGGACATCGTTGCCCGCGGAATGGCCCAGAGAGCTTCTGTGCAGGACCCGTGCTACACAGGGAGGTCGCTCTGGGGCGGTCACGCGCATCGTGCGCGAGCTGAGTGTGGTCGGCGCGCTTGCCCAGCACGTGCGCGCTCGAGAGGGCGAGACTATGGCAAAACAATGCATCACCGTCGAGCTGGACGACGAGACGATCCGTGACATGACCGTCCTCGGCAAGCCGATCGAAGTGCTCGCGCAGCTCGCCCGTTCCGCGGCCGAGGGCGTGCGTTACCCCGGCCGACCGCGACGCGACCAGACCGACGAGAGCCTACGGATCGAACGGGACAAAGCCGACGACGCTCTCACGAAGGAGCGCGAGCTTGTCGAAGGGGCGGCGGACGAGATCGTGCGGATCGCCCGCGAACGTGCCGACCATGTCGTTCAGACCGCGCGACACGACGCGGATGGCGAGCAGCCTCCGCAGTCGACCGCCGCCGGAGCCAGCGCCGAGCACGAGCGCAGACGAGCGGACGGCCTCCTCGAGGACGAGCGAACCAGCGCAGATGCGTTGCTAAGGGACGAGCGCGCGGAGAAACGTCGCTCGGGTTCCTTTCTGGTGGTCGAACGCGAAGCCATGGACAAGGATCTGACCGGCGAACGCGCTTACTCCGATACGCTCATCGTCGACCAGCGCGAAGCGAATCAACAGCTGGTCATCGCAACCATTCGGTCGCAAGAACTGGCCGTCGAGGCCGACCTGGCCAGGCAGCGCGCAGAGGACAGCGAGCGCAAGCTCCGCGCGGTTGCGGATTTCCGGGAGATGTTCATCGGCATGCTCGGGCACGACCTGCGTAACCCGCTCGCCTCGATCTCCATGGCCGCCGGATTCCTGCTCGCGCGCGGCCAGCTCGACGATCAAGATGCGAAGAAGGTCTCGCTCATCATCCGCAACAGCGACCGCATGAGCAGAATGATCATGCAGTTGCTCGACCTCACGCGCGCGCGGCTGGGCGGCGGGATGCCGATCGAACCGAAGCCGGCCGATCTGCGTGCCATCTGCCAAAGCGTCGTCGAGGAGTTCGACGCACCCATCCAGCTCGAGGTTGTAGGCGACATGACAGGCACGTGGGATGCGGATCGCCTGGCGGAAGTTCTCTCCAACCTCGCCGGGAACGCCATCGAGTACGGCACGCCGGGAACGGCCGTGACCGTCAAGGCACGCGCCGACGGAGCGGACGCTGTCGTCGAGATCAGCAACCTGGGAGTCCCCATTCCCCCGGACGTACTTCCGTTCATCTTCGAGCCGTTCCGCCGAGCGCGAAAGCGCGAGAAGTCGGCAACCGGGAATCTTGGCCTCGGCCTCTACATCGCCCATCAGATCGTGCTCTCGCACGGCGGCACGCTGGACGCGCACTCTGCCGACGGCACGACAACGTTTGTGATGCGCCTGCCACGCCGTTCCTAATTGGCGAGACCTGGCCTCCCGACCCGATCGTGCTTGTTCGAGTAACTAATTAATTAGCTGTGCTTCCTATGAAACCGATCGAGCTCATTCAGAATCTCTGAGATAGCGTCAGGATTGACGGGCTTGGTGAGATGTCCGTCGAAGCCGGCGTCGAGCGCCTTGTGCTTGTCTTCTGGCTGGCCGTAGCCGGATACGGCAATCAGGACGATGCTGTCGCCCGTCGGTCCCTGACGGATCTTCTTCGCGACATCGTAGCCGCTCAATTTGGGCAGCCCGATATCGACGAACGCAACATCGGGATGGGTCTGCAGCGCCATCTCCACGGCGCTCAATCCGTCTTCTGCAACTTCGACCCTGTGTCCGGACAACTTCAGGAAGACCTCCATGGCTTCGCGGTTGTCCCGTCGATCATCGACAACGAGGATGCGCCTTGCGCCCGCTCTCCCCCGAACGACAGGGGCATCCTCGGCGATCGATCTGGGGACCGCCTTCTCCAAGAGAGGTAGTCTTACAATGAACTCGCTGCCCCTATTCATTCCTTCGCTTCTGGCTTCGACACTCCCACCGTGCATTTCGACGAGCTCCTTGACGAGCTTCAAGCCCAGTCCGAGACCGCCCTGACTGCGTTCCAGGGACTGGTTCACTTGGGTAAATGCATCGAACACACGTCCCAGCATGTCGGGCTCGATCCCGATGCCGCTGTCGCGTACGCGGATCACGGCCATGCCGTTCTCTCGCGAGGCTTTGATGTGAATCGTCCCGTTGGGGGAAGTGTATTTTGATGCATTGCCAATCAGATTGACCAGCACTTGATCGACTCGCGTCGGATCGGCCTCGACATGAAGTGGTGGAATGCGCTGAAGGTCCAGATTGATCGTGTGGCCTTGCCCTGTGATCAGGTGCTCGCAGGCATCCACCGCACGAGAGATCGCCTTCTGCAGATCCACCGCTTCCTTGCGAAGCGTGACCTTGCCTTGTTGAACGCGCGACACGTCCAGCAGATCGTCGACCAGTCTCGCGAGGTGGTCGGCTTGCCGTTCGATCATCTCCTGCGATTGGATGATCGTGGAGTCTTCACTCTTGACCATGCCAAGGACGTGCGCAGCCATCGTGATCGATGCCAACGGGTTGCGAAGCTCGTGTCCCAGCATCGCCAGGAACTCATCTTTGTCGCGAGCCGTCGCGGTCAGTTGTTCCATGGCTTGTTTTTGATCGTCGATGTCCGTGTACGCGCCGACCCATTCCCGTACGGTGCGGTCGGGATTCAACAGCGACGTGGCCCTGGCGCTGAAGTAACGCCATTGCCCGCTCCGCCCGTGCCAGAGACGGCCATCGAATTTGTGGGTTGCTTGTGTCTCGTGCGCAGTGGACCAGAGCGCCTTGACGCCGTCGCGGTCGTCGGGGTGCAGCCCGTTGATCCAGCCAAAGCCGCAATACTCTTCCTGCGATTGGCCGGTGTAGGCTTCCCATGCCGGTTGTGGCTGGGTGAACGCGCCGTCGGCATCCATGGTCCAGGGCACGTCGGCGATGATGGAGACGAGCGAGCGGAAGCGCTCTTCGCTTTGGCGCAACGCCTGCTCCGTCCGAATCCAGTCGATGAAATCGGCGCATTGACGAACATAGAGCTCCAACCGGCGCAAACCCTGCTCCGAGGGTCGGTGCGGATGGCGGAAGTGCGTGGACAACATGCCGAGCGGCACACCATCACGCCCCACCAACGGCGTGGACACGACGCCGCGATATCCAGCGGCGGCCGCGGCTTGTCGGTACGGCGCGAAGGAATCCTCTGTTTCGATGTCCTCGATGAGGATTGTCCGCCCTTCGCGCAGAGCTCGGCCACAAGCGCATTCTGCGTCGGCCGATACTTCGCGGAAGAAGTCCAGGAAGTCCTGCTGGAAGCCGCGCTGCGCGATGATTTCCAGGACCGGTTTGTGCGGATTCAGAATCTGCACGTTGCCCATGTCCGCGCCCAGCAGCGCGATGGCCGCGTCGAGCATCTCCTGCAAGCCGGCGCTGAGCCCGCGTGAGCGCCAGAGGTTAGCGCTCGACTGGTGCAGGCGTGCGAGCGCCGAAACCTCTGCGACCAGCTGCTCTTCGGTCTCGCGCAACGCTTCCTCGGCCTGCTTGCGCTCGGAGATCTCTTGCTGCAATTGCGCGTTCAGCTCGTGCTGGCGCAACCCGGCGAGCAGCAACGCCTCGTTGAT
>JALZOJ010000069.1 GCA_030857175.1 Myxococcota bacterium
GCTCGCTCGTCGACGGCGGAATATCGACGACCTCGTCGGCCGGCATGCACTGCACGAGCGTCTTGCCGATCCGGATCGCGACGCCCGGCGGTGCGACGACCTTGCCGACCGCGACGCCATCGATGACCGTGCCGTTCTTCGAGCCGAGGTCGGTGATCGCGAAGCCGTGCTGGTGCGGCGCGATCGAGCAGTGCCTGCGCGACACGAACGAGTCCGTGAGCACGACATCGCACGTGCGCTCGCTACCGATCACGACACCGACCGGCGGCAGATCGATCTCCATCCCGCGATCGGGCCCGTCGACCACGCGCAGCGTCGCGGCGCGTACCGGCGTGCGCGACGAGAACGCGTTGGTGACGCGCGTGACCAACATCAGCGAAGGATGCCGCGCAGGAAGAGCTGACAGAGGTGGCGATACGCCTCGAGCCGAGGCATGCCGCAGACGTCGAGGATCTCGTCGATGGAGAGCAGGCCGTCGATGCGCGACAGGAGGAACGCGGCGCGCGGCGAGATCGGCGCGCTCGCGAGCTCGTGCAGCGGGCGCGCGAGCTGCGGCGTGCGCATTAGATCTCCGAGGTACGCCTGGAACACTGTCATCATCGTCTCGCGGTTGCGATGGATCAGCTTCTGCGCGAGCGCGGAGTTCGGATCTTCAGACAGCGCGAGGTCGACCGCCGCGACGGCGCGCTCGAGCTCACCCTCGCTGCTCCACTGCCCCGCCTTCTCGAACAGCGTCGTGATCCGGCGACGCGTCTTGTCCTCGGGCGCTTCCTTGGCGGGCGCTGTCTCGTCGACGTCCTCGAGGATGTCGCTCGCACGCGCGTTGATCGGATCGAATGGCAGCACGACATCCGCGCGCGTGCCCTCGCCGATCCCGCTGCGGCTCGCTGCGATCGCCTGCAGGCTCGCTTCGCGAAGCCCGAGGTCGCGCGTCGGTGCCGACACCACCGGGTTATCCGGTGGCAGCCGCGCGGCCTGCTGCATGGTCGGAATGTCCTGCGTGCGGTCGAGCCCGCGGTTGCGCTCCTGCGTCTTGACCTCGAAGTCATGCGTCTGGGCAGAGCCGAGGCTCGGTGCGATGTCGGAGGACGGCAGCTCCTTCGCCTTCGCGGGCGACGCAGGCGCGCGCGTCTGGAGCGGAAAGTCGCGCGTCGTGGCGCCCGAGAGCGGCGTGTCGATCGCGATCTGCGCGACCCTCGGCTTGGGGCGCGGGCTCGGCAGCGACGAGATCAGCTCGAGATCGTCGAGGTCATTCGCTTCGAGCGGGGGACGCTGCAGCGTCGGCGCATCTTCGGGTGGTGGCGGTCGCAACGACGGCTCGAGCGTCAGCTCGTCGAGGCTGTTCGCCGGCATCGTCACCGGCGGCTGCGATGGCTTCGCCGGCGCACGCGGGCGCTCCGGCAGGCCGAGGTCCGTCGAAGATAGTGGCTTGCCTGCCGGGCTTGGGGGCTTGCCTGCCGGGCTTGGGGGCTTGTCTGCCGTCGACTGCACGAAGCCGAGGTCGCGCTGCTTGATGCCGGTCGTCTGCGTGCCGAAGCCCGGCGGCGTCTGGAAGTCGTTCGGGTGCCCGAACCCAGGCGTGCCGTCAGGACCGAACTCGTCGCTGCCGGTTCCGCCGGGGATGGGCGTGAAGCTACCCGAGTCCAGCTCTGGACCCGGCTGGGCCGTCTTGTGCCGGTGCTTGTCGTATTCGCGCGTGTCGTCGTCGAAGTCCATTCCCACCTGTGACTCTCGCTTGGGCCGCGGCCGATCGGGCAGCACGGGCGCTAACGGCGGCTCGTCAGCCTCCATCGTCAACACCGACGGCGGGGCCGAAGCCGGGCGCTTTGGTCTGGGCGTCGGTGCTTCGTCGGGTGGCAGCCCGCGTGTCTGGTCCGGCGGCTCGTCGGCGTCGAGCTCCATCGTGAGCTCTTGGGATGGACGCCCTTCGATGCTGATGCCCGGTGGCCCGGGGTGCTTGCGCGTTTCTTCGTCGATGAACCAGCCCTCGTCGAGCGGGTCCATGAACATCGGTGGACCGACCGTCGGGTTCGCCGCCTTGATCTCGCCCGGCTGGATCTCGATCTGATACTCGGGCTCGTCTTCGGCGATACCGAACGGCGCACCTCCGGAGGTCGCCTCGGTGTTGTCGTCCGCGGTGAGCAGCTCGTAGTTCTGGCGAACGTAGTCGACGTAGCTGTTCGCCTGCGCGTTGTCGGGATCGATGACGAGTGCCTTCTCCCACCGCAAGAGTGCGCCGTCGAGGTCGCCCTGACCGTACAGCGTCAGACCTTCTTCGATCAGACGGTCGATCTCGGGAACCTCTCGGGCCATGTGCTATCCGCGCGTCTTCGACACCACGCCTCGGAACATGTTCAGCGTGCGGTTCAAGGCCTCCGTCGCTTCGGTGAGCGTGGTGAGATCCTTGGCCGCGATTGCCGTGCGCGTGCGGTCGACGACAGCGCGCGCCTTCTTCACCGCATCCTGGCCGAAATCGGAGCCCGCGATGATGTCGGTGACCTGCGGAAACAGTGACTCGATCTCCTCGAGCGCCTTCTCCGCCGCGTGGCGAGCCTTGTCGAACTCCTGACCGCTGCGAACTTCGACCATGTAGTCCTTGTTCGCTTCGACCATCTTCTTGATCTCGTCCTCGGTGAGACCCGAGGTGGCGGTCACGGTGATCGATTGCTCGAGGCCGGTCTCGAGATCGCGCGCCTTCACGGACACGATGCCGTCGGCGCTGATGTGGAACATGACCTCGATCTCGACCTCGCCGCGCGGCGCGCGTCGCAGACCGGTCAACACGAACTCGCCGAGCAGCTCGTTCTCTTCAGCGCGATCACTCTCGCCTTGCAGCACGAGGATCTTCACCGAGGTCTGGTTGTCCTTGACCGTCGTGAACACGTGCTGCTCCGACGTGGGAACCGTCGTGTTCTGCTCGATGAGCTTATGGAAGTAGCCACCGACGATCATGATGCCGAGCGAGTGCGGCGTGACGTCGAGGAGCAGGATGTCGCTCTTCTCGTCGGTGAGCGCGGCGCCCTGGATCGCAGCGCCGAGCGCGACGACCTCGTCGGGGTGAACGCCTTTGCACGGCTCGAGACCAAAGAACTCGGCGACCGCTGACTGCACGCGTGGCATGCGCGTCATGCCGCCGACGAGGATCACGTCCTCGATCTGCGACTTCTGGATCTCGGCTTCTTCGAGCGTGCGCGCGCAGATCTCGACGGTGCGTTCGATGAGGTCGCTCGTCAGCTCCTCGAGCTTGTCGCGCGTGAGCATCGTCTGGAGGTGCAGCGCTTCGTTGCGGCCTGTCGAGATGATGAACGGCAGGTTGATCTCGGTCTCGCGCGTCGACGACAGCTCGCACTTCGCCTTCTCGGCGACGTCCTTGAGGCGCTGGAGCGCCATCTTGTCCTTGCGCAGATCGATGCCGTGCTGCTTCTCGAAGCCGAACACGAGCCAGTCGATGATGCGTCGATCGAAGTCTTCGCCGCCGAGGAACGTGTCGCCTGCTGTCGAGATGACCTCGAACACGCCGTTACCGATCTCGAGGATCGAAATATCGAACGTGCCACCGCCGAGATCGTAGACCGCGACCTTGCGCTCGATGTTGCGACCGAAGCCGTACGCGAGTGCGGCGGCCGTCGGCTCGTTGATGATGCGGATGACGTCGAGACCGGCGATGCGGCCCGCGTCCTTGGTCGCCTGGCGCTGACCGTCGTTGAAGTACGCGGGCACCGTGATCACGGCCTTCTGCACTTCTTCGCCGAGGTACTCCTCGGAGATCAGCTTCATCTCTTGCAGGATGTACGCGCTGACCTCGGGCACCGAGAACACCTGGTCGCGCAGCATGATGCGAACGTCATCGTGCGGACCTTCGACGATCCGGTACGGCATGATCTCGAGCGAGCTGCGCACTGCGGCCGAGCCCCACTTGCGACCGATGAGCCGCTTCGCCGCGTACACCGTGTTCTCTGCGTTCGTGATCGCTTGGCGCTTCGCGATATGGCCGACCAGGCGCTTGCCGTTCTCGGCAATCGCGACCATCGATGGGGTTGTCTTGTAACCACCGCGGTTTGGAATGACAGAGGGTGTCCCGTCCTCGACAATCGCCACGCACGAGTTCGTCGTGCCGAGGTCGATTCCGATCACCTTTTCAGTGGCCATGGCCCCGCTATTTTCCCCCTAGTTCCGGGCCATTCGCCAGCGTCCCGGCCCCGAAAGCGAGGTCAGACGCGGGATAGCAAACGACGTACTTCGGCGAGGTCATTGCGCAGCTCGGCCGTCAGCACGTCGTTCTCGCTCTTCAAAGCCATGGCCATGATGAGGACTTCCTCGGCATCCGTGAGCTTGCCGGCGGCCCGGAACGCCGCCGCCAGGAGGCGCGCGCTGGAGGGATCGTTCGGCGCCAGCGTGTTGGCCTTCTTCGCGTATTCGACGGCGCTGCGCGGCTGCTCGGCGGCGAGCGCGCAGCTCGCGGCCCGGCGCAGATAGCGAATCTGCGAATCGACGCGAACCGCGGCGGCGAACAGCTTCATCGCACCGAGCGCGTCGCCGCCGACCTCGAGCTGACACGCGCGATCGAACAGCTCGGCCGCGTACGCTTGGGGCGTCTGCGGTTGCTGTTGCGCCTGCATCGTCAGGTGGCTACCCGTGCCCGACGCGGACTTGTCAGGCGAGCCGGTGAGTCGCGCATACGCGCGTGCGGTCGCCTCGAACACCATCGAGGTGCGTTGCGCGAACGTGCCCAGCTTCTTGCCGAAGAACCGATCCGGGTGCACGGCCTTCGAGAGCGTGAAGTACGCGCGCTTGACGGTGCGCGCGTCGACGCCGGGTGCAATGCCGAGGAGCGCGTGCGGATCGCCGATCGTGCGCGCCATCGCGAGGATGCGGCGGCGCTCGGTGTCGTCGAGCTCGATGTCTTCTTGCAGCGCGGACAGCTCGTCGTTCGTCGGCTCGGGCAGCTGCAGATTGTGCGCGGCCATGACGTCGGCCCATGGCGTCGCGTTCGGCGAGCGCTTCGGGGGTGCGGGCTCACGCGAGACCGTCGGAAACGGCGCGGTGCCGGTCTTCGGCTGCGGCTTGCCGGGAACGGCCGCCGGCTTGACCGCGGGTGGTGCAGCCTCGCCGGGCAACAGCAGCGCGCCGATCGCACGCAGCCGCGTGACGGCCTGCACCGCCTTTTCGATCGGGAGCCCCGACGCGAACAGGATGTCGCGCAGCGTCGACGATCCGTCGATGCGCGAGAAAATGAAGTACTCCTCAGGGCCGACGGCCGCCTTCAGGGGATCAAAGCCTGGGCTGACGCGCAGCTTCTGCTGCGTCGAACCAATCCCGGCTATCTCGGCCGGCACCTGACTCACTGGAAAATTCTATCACGCTGGTTGCGCTGCAAGGACGTGCTCGAGCAGAGCCTTCGCAATGTGGAGCCGGTTCGCCGCCTGGACCCACGCGAGCGACCGTGGACCATCGAGGACGTCGCCCGTGATCTCCTCCCCCCGATGGGCAGGTAGACAGTGGAGGACGATGCCGGTCGGATCGGCCACTCCGAGGAGCGCGCCGTTGATCTGAAAGTCCTTGAACGCGGCCTTGCGGCGCGCTGCTTCGGCTTCCTGGCCCATCGATGCCCACACGTCCGTGGACAGGACGTGGGCCCCGGTTGCCGCGGCGCGGACATCGGACGTGAGGTCGATCGATCCACGCCCGAGCTGCTTCTGTGCCGACCGTGCTGCCTGGACGAGCAGCGGATCCGGCGCGTAGCCTTCGGGGCACGCGAGCACGAGCTCGAGGCCGAACATGCCGGCGGCCTCGATCCAGGACTGCGCCATGTTGTTGCCGTCGCCGATCCACGCGTAGCGCAGGCCGTCGATCCGGCCGAAGTGCTGGCGCACCGTGTAGAGGTCCGTCGCGACCTGACACGGATGATGCTGATCGGAGAGGCCGTTGATCACGGGCACAGCCGACCACTTCGCGAACTCGGCGACGCGATCCTGCCCGAACGTGCGGACCACGATCGCGTGCGAATACGAGGCGAGCACCCGCGCGGTGTCGGAGACTGGCTCGCCGCGCGCGATCTGACTGCCTTCGCTCGAGAGCACGACCGCGTTGCCGCCGAGCTCGAACGCGGCGACCTCGAACGACACGCGCGTGCGCGTCGACGCTTTCTCGAACACGAGCGACACGGTCTTGCCGGCGAGGGTCGTCATCGTGCGGCCGGCGGCGCGCTCGGCCTCGAGGAACGCGGTGCGATCCCAGAGGCCGGGCCATTGCTCGACCGGAACGTCGGCGAGCGTGAGGAAACCGCGTGGCGTCACGACTTGGCTCCCACGCCTTCTTTGAGGACTTCGCGGAGCACGCCGACCGCTTCGTCGATCTGCGTGCGCTCGACGATGTACGGCGGCGCGAAGCGCACGACGCTCGCGCCGGCAACAGAGAGCAGCACACCCTTCTCGCGCGCACGCCCGACCACTTGCACCGGATTGCCGCTGACGGCGAGGCCGCGCAACAGGCCGCGACCGCGCACGTCGATCGCGTGCCCCGGAAACTCGACGACAAGCTCGCCGAGCTCCGCCGCGAGGTACTGACCCGCTTGCTGCACGCGCTCGATCAAGCCTTCGGTCTCCATGATGTCGAACATCGCGTTCGCCGCCGCGCACGCGAGCGCGTTGCCGCCGAACGTGGATGCGTGCGGCACCGCGCCGCCGGCTTGCGCCGCGAGCCCGCGCGCCATCTTCTCGCTGCATGCGAGCGCGCCGATCGGCACGCCGCCGCCGAGGCCCTTCGCGAGCGTCATCACGTCTGGCACGACGTGGTCGTACTGATGCCCGAACCAGTGACCGGTGCGGCCGACGCCGGTCTGCACTTCGTCGAAGATCAGCACCGTGCCGGTCTCCGTGCAGAGCTGGCGCAGCCCCGCGAGATAGCCGGGCGGCGCGACGATGATGCCGCCTTCCGCCTGGATCGGCTCGACGATGACCGCGCACGCGGTCAGCCCCGACAGCGCCTTGGTAGCTGCATCGAGGTCGCCGTAGTTGATGAACTCGACGGGACCGAACAGCGGTCCGAAGCCGTCGCGATACTTCGGCTGACCCGTGATCGACACGGTGCCGATCGAGCGGCCGTGAAAGCTGCCGTTCGTCGACACGATCGTCGTGCGATGCGGCATCTCGGCGACCACCGCCTGATAGCGCCGCGCGAGCTTGAGCGCGCCTTCGTTCGCTTCGCCGCCCGAGTTGCAGAAGAACACGCGATCGGCGAACGACTTGTCGACGATCTGCTTCGCCGCGAGGATCTGCTGTTCGTTGAAGTAGAGGTTCGAGACGTGCACGAGCCGGCCGAGCTGTTCCGCCACGCGCGCGGTGAACGCCGGGTGGCAGTGGCCGAGCCCGCACACCGCGATGCCAGCCGTCATGTCGAGGAATCGCTGCCCGCTCTTGTCCCAGACCTCGCAGCCGCGCCCGTGCTCGAGCACAATCGGTTGTTGCCGGTAATTTTTTACAAAGACCTGATCTGCAATCGCGAGAAGCTCGGCTTGAGTAGGCACGAGATGGGGTTTACCAGGTTTCTTGCCATTGTTCTCGTCGCGCTCGTGAGCTGCTCGTCGTCACCTGCGCCCGCACAGATGCCCACGCCACCGACCCGTCCACGCATCGTCGCCCACCGCGGTGCGTCGCACGATCATCCGGAGAACACGCTCGCGGCGTTCCGCGCCGCGTGGGTGCTGGGCGTCGAGGCCGTCGAGCTCGATGTCCATGTCTCGAAGGATGGCGAGGTCGTCGTCATCCACGATGACTCGACGAAGCGCACGTTCGGCGTCGACCGCAAGGTCGTCGACCAGACCGCGGCGGAGCTGGCAACGCTCGGCGTACCGACGCTCGCCGAGGTGCTCGCGACCGTGCCGGCCGGCCGCACGCTGTTCGTCGAGATCAAGACGCGCGCCGACACCGTGCCGCCGATCGCCCGCGTGATCGGCGACCGCCGAGACGTCGCGCTGCAAGGCTTCGATCCCGACGTGCTCGCCGCGCTCGCGAAGGCGCTGCCGAACGCACCTGCATACTGGACCGTCGATCCGCCCACCGAGAACGATCGGCCGCTGCCGTATGCGATGACCGTGATCGACGAGGCGAAGCGCCGCGGCTTCGCGGGCCTCGCCCTGTTTCACGGCTCGGTGACGCCGTCGTTCGTGACGCTCGCGCGTGACGCCGGCCTGCTCGTCGACGTGTGGACGATCAACGACGCGGCCACGCTCGAAGAATGGACGCGGCGGGATGTGCGGTGGATCGAGACGGATCGTCCGGATCTCGTACGTCACAGGATGTAGCGCGTCAGGTCCTCGTCGGCGACGAGCGCACCCAACCGCTCGCGGACGTAGTCGGGCGTGATCGGGATGGTCTGCGCGCCGATATCGGGCGCGTTGTAGAGCAGATCGTCGAGCAGGCGCTCGAGGACCGTGTGCAGCCGGCGCGCACCGATGTCGTTCGTCTTCTTGTTCACGTCGGCGGCGATCTGCGCGAGCTCCTTGATCGCCTCGGGCGTCCACTCGATCTTGATGTGATCGGTCGCGAGCAGCGCGGCGTACTGGCGCGTGAGCGCGTTCGCCGGCTCGGTGAGAATGCGAACGAAGTCTTCGGCGGTCAGCGGCGAGAGCTCGACGCGGATCGGGAAACGGCCCTGCATCTCCGGGATCAGATCGCTCGGCTTGCTCATGTGGAACGCGCCGGCCGCGATGAACAGGACGTGATCGGTGCGAACCGGGCCGTACTTCGTGGTGACGGTCGAGCCCTCGACGATCGGCAACAGGTCGCGCTGCACGCCTTCGCGCGAGACGTCGACGCCGTGGCGGTCACGGCTCGTCGCGATCTTGTCGATCTCGTCGATGAACACGATGCCGGCGTTCTCGGCGCGGCGCACGGCCTCGCGCGTCGCGGTGTCGTGATCGATCAGCTTGTCGACCTCCTGCTCGGTGAGCGCGCGCCACGCCTGCGGGACCTTGAGCTTCTGGCGCTTGGTCTTGCGACCGAACGCGCCGAACATGTCCTTGAGGCCGGAGAGCGCGTTCTCGTCGATGCCGGGCTGACCGCCGAGCACGGACATCAGCGGATTCGCGTCGTCGGCGATGTCGACCTCGACCTCGCGGTCGTCGAGCTTGCCCTCGCGCAACATCGTACGGAGCTTCTCGCGCGTGGTGTCGGGGGCGGTGCTCACCTCGCCGGGGCGGTCGGTGAAGCCACGGCCGCTGCCGCGTGGGAGCAGGAGATCGAGCAGGCGATCCTCGGCCGCCTCCTTCGCGCGCGGGCGGATCTTGTTCGCTTCCTCGTCGCGCACGAGCTTGACCGAGACCTCGACGAGGTCACGCACGATCGAGTCGACGTCGCGGCCGACGTAACCGACCTCGGTGAACTTGCTCGCCTCGACCTTGAGGAACGGTGCGCGTGCGAGGCGCGCGAGGCGACGCGCGATCTCCGTCTTACCGACGCCCGTGGGGCCGATCATGATGATGTTCTTCGGCGCGATCTCGTCGCGCAGATCGCCCTCGACTTGTTGTCGGCGCCAGCGATTGCGCATCGCGACCGCGACGGCGCGCTTCGCGGGGTTCTGCCCGACGATGTAGCGATCGAGCTCCTCGACGATCTTCGCCGGAGTCATCTCCGCATCGGTCTTCATGTCAGCTCCTCGATCGTGAGGTTCGCGTTCGTGTAGATGCAGACGTCAGCGGCGATCGCCATCGATGCCTCGACGATCGCGCGCGGCCCGAGCTCCGTGTGCCGCACGAGCGCGCGTGCGGCGGACAGCGCGTACGGGCCACCCGAGCCGATCGCGCAGACGCCGTCGTCGGGCTCGATCACGTCGCCGGATCCGGACAAGATGAACGTGGCCTCGCTGTCGGCGACGACGAGCATCGCTTCGAGCCGGCGCAGCGCGCGGTCCGTGCGCCACTCCTTCGCGAGCTCGACCGCCGCGCGGCGCAGCGGGCTGCGTTGCTCGCGCAGCTTCTCGTCGAGCCGCTCGAACAGCGCGATGCCGTCGGCCGCGCTACCCGCGAAGCCGCCGATCGCGCGCCCTTCGCCGAGGCGGCGGACCTTCTTCGCGCCGCCCTTGACGACCGTGTTCCCGAGCGTGACCTGACCATCACCGGCGACGACGACGGTGTTACCGCGCCGCACCGAGAGGATCGTCGTGGAGTGGATCTTCACGCACGGTTCGTAGCACGCGCTACGGGCGGAACGTGAAGGGATAGTTCACCTGCACGCCGCCACCGCCCTTGGGTTTGGGGAACTCGATCGCCTTGATCACCCCGGCAACACAGTTGCTCAGCTCGGGGTCGACACCCGACGCAGTCGACGACGCGACCTTGCCGGTCGGCAGGATGAAAAACGTGACGTTCACGGTGCCCGCGAGCGACGGATCGTTCGCGAGCGCCTTCGTGTAGCAAGCCTCCATCTTGTGCACGCTCGACTTCACGAACTTGCGGATCAGCGCCTTGTCCAGATCGCCCATCGCGTTCGGCTGACCGAGCGTTGCCGTCGGGATGCGCTTGCCGCGGCGCGCGAGCTCCTCGGGTTGCGGCATCGGGCCCATGCCGATCGTGCGTACGCCCGCGGTATCGAGTGCGACGAGCAGATCGATGAGCCGCTGTGAGTCGATGTCGGGATCGACGAGCACGTCGACGGGGGCATCCGAGTCCGCGCCGCGCGTCTGGCGCGCCTGCTCGAGCGCCGCCGCGAGCTCCTTCATCTCGGTGATCTCGATCGGCTTGTCGGGCACCGCCTCGACGACGATGCCCTTCGCCGAGACGCGCGCTTCGAGCCAGTACGGTGCATCGAGTTCCCGCGACCTCCCGCGGTCCTCGAAGTCGAGGCGCAGCGGGCGAATCTTGCCGGCGTGCAAGACCGCGATCGCGGCACGCGTGTCGCGCACGATCTCGATCAGCTTCGTTGCCTTCAGCGCCGGCGAGACGAGGACCATCGCGCGCATCCGCTCGAGCCTGGCCTCGGTCACCGCGCCGGTGACGTGTGCGCCGCGCGCCGGCGTGCCGTCGTCGTTGAGCCGCGGCGGGCCCGAGGACGAGAAGCCGTCGCTCATCGTGTCTGCGCCGCCGACGAGGATGCCCGTGTCTGCGCCGTTGCCAAGCACGCCCGCGTTACGCGCTTGCTCGATCGCCTGCTGGCGCGCGAGCATCGGGTCCTCGTCGTTCTTCTTCATCTTGTACTGGCCCTCCGCGCGATCGGAGTCCTTCTTCCCCATCTTCCCCTCTTCAAGCGCCATCGCCGTGCCGGTCCCACCGCTCTCGTCCTCGCCATCGTCCGGCTTGTCCTCTTCTTCGGGAGGCGGCGGATCGTCCTGTGCGAGCGAGCTCGGCTTGTCATCTTCGAGCGAGGGAAGGTCGAGGTTTGGCCCCGACGAATATTCGTCCCACTGCGCGATCGACTCGACCGGATCCATACCGAGGCCGACCCGCTCGCGGACGTACCCGTCGATCTCGCCGAGCGGCCCTGCCTTCTTCGAGATCTCGAGCTTGTTCGCGTCGAGGTCTTCCCAGCTCGCTGCCGCGGCGAGCCTCACGGCGCCGGCCTCGTCGACGAGCAACAGGAACGGCGGCTTCTTGTCGTCCTGCGCGAGCACGGTCGCGACGGCGACTTTTGGTCCCGCGAGCACCGAGCCCTTCGCGGACGGTTGCCCGGGCGTCCCCTTATCCTTGCCGTCCTTACCGCCCTTGCAGGCCGCCACCAACGCGAACGCCAGGATCCATGCGCGCATGCCTCGCGATATCACGATTTCACCACGCCGTCGGTTCGCACCCGGCCAACGTGGCCACGAGCTGATCCTGTGTCAACGCGCAGCTAACGGCGCTTCGCGCGCGGATGGGCCTCGTCGTAGACCTTCATCAGGTGGTCGAGAGACACCTTCGTATAGATCTGCGTCGACGCGAGGCTCGCGTGACCGAGCAGCTCCTGGATCGCGCGGAGGTCCACGCCTTCATCGAGGAGGTGCGTCGCGAACGAGTGACGCAGGCCGTGCGGCGTGGCGGCCGCGTGCACGCCGCCGGCGATCGTCCAGCGCTTCACCATGCGCTGCACGGACCGCGGCGTCAGGCGCTCGCCCGCCGCGTTGACGAACAGCGCACCGCGATCGCCTGCGCCGAGTGCGCGCCGCGCCGGGAGATATTCCGCGAGCGCGCGATCCGCAGCGCCGCCGACGGGGACCTGACGCGACTTGTTTCCCTTGCCGCGCCGCACGAGCAGCATCGGCGTGTTGTAGCGATCGCGATCGATGTCGTCGAGGTCGAGGCCACATGCCTCGGAGACGCGTAGCCCGGTGCCGTAGAGGATCTCGAGCAACGCGGCGTCCCGCAGGCGCAGCAGCGCATGGCGGGCTTCCTCGGCAGATGACAGCGTGCGGTGACTCGTGCGGCCGGTGGTGGTCGGCGCCTCGACGAGCCGGAACGCATCGTCGACGTCGAGCGCGCGCGGCAGTCCGCGCTTCTTCTTGGGCCCGCGCACGGCAGCGGCCGGGTTCCCGGGAATCGCGCCACGCTTGACGAGGAAGCGACAGAACGCACGCACGCTCGACAGCTTGCGGCCGATCGTCGCCGCGCCGTTCACGCCGAACAGCGCCGCGAGCTGGCTGCGAATCTCGATCGCCGACAGCCGCGCGAGCGGAACGTCCTTGTCCCGTTTCTCGCGCAGGTGCGCGCGCAGCGCCGTGACGTCACGCAGGTAGACCTCGATCGTGCGCGGCGAATACGCGCGCTCGACCTCGAGGTATTGCGAGAACGCGGCGAGCGCGGTGTCCCAGTCCACGCGCCGATGATCGCTCGATCGCCTGACGCGCGCGAGTTACTTGGCGGCGAGCGCCTGCTCGTCGTACGGCGTGGCGTGTGGCTCGACGAGCTCGCGGTCCTGGCGCGCGAACCAGGCGATCTCGCGGGCCGATGACCGCAGCGCGACGTCGATACGGCGCAGCACGTGCCGGGTCTGATCGCCGAGGTAGACGCCGGTCCAGGCGCGCGTGAGCTCGACCGTCCAGGTCGCGCCGCGCCGCGCGAGACGCACGATATCCACGAGCGCCTCGTCGACCTGCGCGCGGATCGCATCCCGCGTGATCTCGACCTCGAAGTCGCGCTGCAGGCTTGCTGCGAGCGCGAGCATGACGTCGTCGGAACCGTCCGCCGAAAACCGCGCGACCGTACGCAGCCCGGGCGGATCCGCCTGCGCGTGCTGCGCGTGCATGCCGTGCCAGTAGCGTGCGACGACCTTGCGCGCGAACGCGAAGGTCGCGGTCGCGGCCAGTGCAGGCAAGAACCAGGGCATCGAGCTAAGCGTAGCAGCTCTTGCGGCGACGGCTTATAGCGCGCCTGCGGGCGGCGTGACGGTCACTTCCTCGACGGAGATCCCCGGACGCACCACGATCGCGGTCAGGAAGCCCGCGACGTCCTCGGGCTTCATCATCTTCGTGCGATCGAAGCCCGGGCGTTCGTCCCAGATCGGCGTGTCGGTCGCGCCCGGCAAGATCGCGGTGACGCGGATATCGTACGGCCGCGCTTCCTCGGCGAGCACACGCACGAGGCCGAGCTGGCCAGCTTTCGCGGCCGTGTAGCCGCCGCAGTCCGTGAACGAGCGATGCGCGACGTGGGAGCCGATCACGACGATGTGCCCGCGCCTGCGCGGCATCATGCGCCGCATCGCTTCACGCGCGCACAGCAGCGTGCCGACGATGTGGACGTCGAGCATCGTGCGGATGTCGTGTGCACTGCAGTTCACGATCGGCCCGAACGTGCCGATGCCCGCCGAGCACACGACGATGTCGAGCTCCGGTAGCTGCGCGAACCGCTGCTTGACCTCCACTTCGTCGGTGACGTCGAGGTGCGCATTCGCGACCTGGCCGAGCGCGGGAGGCGCCGCGGGCTCGCCGCTGAAGCGCCGCGCGCATGCGAGCACCGACGCACCTTCTGCCGCGAGGGCCTCTGCACACGCGGCACCGATACCGCTCGAACCACCGGTCACGATCGCGAACTTCCCGAGGAGGCGCTTCACGGCGCGAACGTATGTCAGCCGAGCAGCCGCTGCCACCACGACCGCGCCTCGATCGCCGGCGGTGGCACGGGATCGGGGACGCGATCGAAGCCCATCGCATTCGCGACGAGGTCTCGGCTCGTCTCTGCGACCGCGGCTCGCACGACCGCCGCCTGGTTCGCGGGCAGCTGCTTCGCGAAGTACTTCACGGTTGCGGCGTCGTAGCCGCGCAGCGAGAGCTGACTCGCGAGCATGAAGGCCATCTCGTGCGCGGCGAGGTAGCCCTGCTTCTTGTGCGCGTACGAGCTGCCGAGGCTGTCGTGTGACTTCGTGATGAAGCGTGCGGCCGATGCGGTGGTGAGCACGCCGAAGCCGAGGTAGATCGTCGTCACGTCGGTCAGCTTCTCCTCGATGTCCCGATCGCGATGCTCGAGCCGGTGCACGCGACGGAACGCGTGACCGACCTCGTGCGCCATCGCACCGACGAGACCGAGCGCGTCTTCCAGCTGGTCTCTCTCCACGCCGAAGACGCACATGCCGCCGCGAATGCCCGCGAACCACGCGGCCGCACCGGCGTGTGAGGTCGCAGACGCGCGCCCGTCGAGCCCGACCTCGCGCACCTCGGTCGCCTCGGTGAACACTTCGACGTCGACGCCGAGGTGACCGAGTCCCGCGTAGTCGAGCAGGCGCCCCGCGAGCCGCGCGACGCCGGCCTCGTCGGGCGTCCACCGATCGGGGAAGAACTTGTCGTTCGGCAGCAGGATCGGCGCGGTCAAGAACGTCTCCTCGCCGCGCGTGTCGACGAGTGTCTGCAGCGCGGCCCACAGCCACTCGCGCTCGAGCGGTTTTGGAAGCTCGGCCGCCATTGCTATGCGGTGCGCACCGCGACTTCGGCGAGCCAGCCTTCGAGGTCTGCGCGTGCGCGCTCCGCCATCCGCTGCTTGCGGTTGTCCTTGCGCGTGCCGGGCAGCGGCGGCAACAGGCCGTAGTTCACGTTCGTCGGGCCATACTTGTAGTTCGGCTCGCGTGGGGCGACGACGTGCTGGTACAGCCCGCCGAGCATCGTGGTCGGCGGTGGTGCGGGCGCCGCGCGGCCGCGCAGCTCGCCCGCGAGCATCCACGCGACGACGAGCCCCATCGCGCACGACTCGATATAGCCCTCGACGCCGGTGAGCAGTCCCGCGAACCGAATGTTCGGTCGCGTGCGCAGCTCGAACTTGGTGCCGAGCCGCGCGGGCGCATCGATGTACGTGTTGCGATGGATCGAGCCGAAGCGGAGGAACTCCGCGCGGTGCAGCGCGGGGATCATCGCGAACACGCGCTGCTGCTCCGGGTACGCGAGGCGCGTCTGGAACCCGACGAGGTTGTACGCCGTGAGGTAGCGGTTCTCGGGACGCAGCTGCACGACCGCCCACGGCCGGTAGCCGGTGCGTGGATCGCGCAGGCCGACCGGGCGCATCGGGCCGAAGCGCAGCGTCTGCGGCCCACGCTCGGCCATCACCTCGATCGGCATGCAGCTCTCGAAGTAGCGCGGCTCCTCGAAGTCGTGCGGCAGCACCTTGCGACCCGCGTTGACCGCGGCGACGAAGTCCTCGTACTGCGCCTTGTTCATCGGGCAGTTCACGTAGTCGCCGACGCCGACGTCGCCGCCCGCGGCCTCGTCGCCTTCGACCGGCTCGGCGGGCTCCGAGTCCCTGCCCCAGCGCGACGCGCGAAATGCGAAGTCCCAGTCGATCGAATCGGCCGCGACGATCGGCGCGATCGCGTCGTAGAAGTACATGCGATCGCCGCCGAGCTCGCTTCTGATCACCTGCGCGAGCGCGCCTTCGGTGAGTGGACCGGTCGCGACGATCACCGGGCCATCGGGCAACTCGTCGAGGCGGCGGCGCTCGATCCGGATACGGGGATGCAGCGCGAGGCGCTGCGTGATCGCACGCGCGAAGCCGAAGCGCTCGACGGCGAGCGCCTGCCCTGCCGGCACGCGGTGCTTGTCGGCGCACGCGATCACCATCGAGCCGCACTTGCGCAGCTCGTGCTTGAGGAGGCCCGCGGGCGCGACCGCATCGTCGCTGCGCAGCGAGTTAGAGCACACGAGCTCGCCGAGCAGCGGCGACTGATGCGCCGGCGACATCGCGGCCGGCTTCATCTCGACGAGCGCGACGTTCAGCCCGGCCTCGGCGAGCTGCCACGCAGCCTCGCTGCCTGCCATGCCGCCACCGACGACGGTGACATCGATCTCGCTCATCGCGGAGACCATATCAGCGCCGGCGCCGCGCGACCAAGATGTGGCCGAGTACGTCGGCGAGGCGGCGAATCCCGCTTGTCGGCTCGATCCCGAAGTGCTCGAGCTGGCGCAATCGTGGCGCGTGAAGCAGCAGCGCATCGATCGTGGGCTGGTCGAGCGGTGCGCCGCGAAGCTCGAACACCCGAACCCGTTCGAACAGTCGCGAGGTCGGGACCAAACGCGCGAGTCGCGCCAGCTCCCGACGGTCCGGCGTCTCGAGCAGCAGCGATCGCAGCGGCCACGAACGACCGAGCAGCTCTTCGATGTCAGCCGCCTCCCAACCACCGTCGTAGACCTCCAGCTCCTCGAGGCTCGGTAGGTCCAGCCGCCCGACAACTTGGAGAGTCACGCGCCGGGGCCCTTCGAGCACCAGCCGCTTCAGCGACGGCACGTGAATATCTCGGAGCGTCGAGAACTCACCGCCGGCGACCTCGAGCACCTCGAGCTTCGGAATCGCACGGCACACCGGCGCGAGCTCGCCGATCTGCGAGGGCAAGAGCGCGGTCCCGGTCTCGCCACGCGGGCTCGTGGTGAACGCGAGCTCGCGGAGCCCTCGCAGCTGCGGCGCGACTCTCGCGAGCATCGACGTGATCGGTCCCATCGCACCCCAACCCGGCTCGACGAAGCGGATCACGATGCGGCGCAGCTGGCGTGCGAGCGGCAGCGTGCCGAGCTGCCGCAACGTATCTGCGAGTGCGCGCCGCTCGGCGGTCGGCGTGAAGTCGATCGCCTCGAGAAAGCCACGCTGCCAGGAGAACGCGGCGCCCGGCTGATCGAGCTGCCCGACGAGCGTCGCATCGAGCGCGGCCGCCAGCTCGCGCTCGCGCGCCACGAGCTCCGGCGAGTCCTGCTCGCGACGCTGGAGCTGCACCGCGATCAGCTCGCCGCGCGGGTCGCCACGCTCGATGAGCACGTCGGCGTAGACGCGCAGCGCGTCGAGATCGTCGGGGCGCGCGATCACCGAGCGCAGCAGCTCGGCCAGCTCGGCGTCGTTCATCATCGTAGTACGAGCATCCGGCCGAACGTTTGCTCCAGCGTGCGACGATGCTCGGGCGAGAGCGCGCGTCCTTCGACCTCGAGGCGCTCGAGCGTGCGCAGCCGCGGCGCCCACTGCACGAGCGTGCGCACGCAATCGTCGTCGAGTGCGCCGCGGCGAAACGCGAGCACGCGGACATGCTTCGAGAGTGCGGCGGCGGGTACGGCGCGCACGAGGTACTGCATGACCTGTGGAATCTCGGCGGCGATCGAGAGCGTCGCGAGCCTCGGCATGGCGCGATCGAGCAGCTTGCGAAACACCGCGTCGATGTTGTCGACGCGCCAGCGGCCAAAGAACAGCTCGAGCTCGGCGAGAGACGGCAGCGGCGCCGCCGCGACGCTCGCGAGATCGACGGGCGTCATGTCGTCGATCGCGAGCCGGCGCAGTGCGGGCAGATCGAGCGTGCCGAAGTTGCACTCCTTGCCGCCGATCTCGAGCACCTGGAGCTGCGGATACGCGTGATAGATCGGCGTCAGATCGCCGATGTGGATCGGGCCTTCGATCCACGGATTGCCGAGGTTCATGCCCTCGCGGATCGCGAGCTCTGCGAGGCGCGTCAGCGCGAGCGACGCGAGCTCGATCAACGCGGGCTGAAGATCGCCGGCGCCGTCGAATTGCACCGCGCTGATCTCGATGCGGCGTACGAGGCGCCCGCACGGATCCGACGCGAGCTTTCGCAGCGTCGCGTCGAGCGCCTCCTCGCCACCCTGGTGGTCGAGCGTCACGCGGTGAAGCAGCCCGCGCTTCCACTCGAACTGCGTGACACCGTCGCGGCCGAGCACGGTCTTCATGTACGGAACCACGTGGTTCCAGAACAGATCGTGCTCGCGATCTGCGAGTGCCGCCGAGTCGTGCGTCAGTCGCTCGAGCTGGACGATGACCAACTCGCCCGCCGGATGCCCTTGCTGCAGGAGCCAATCCGCGAACACTCGCACCAGCTCGATATCATCGGGCTGGGCTGCGATCGCCGCGAATAGCTCCGCGGACACGGCTAGGCGGCGTTTTCCTCGGTCTCGTCCGCGCCTTGCTTCCAGTCGCACTCGAGGCAACGAAGCATGATGCCGCGCTTGTTCTCTTTCTTGACGACGAACTTCGCGTTGCAGATCGGGCACGGCTGCGGGATCGGCTTGTCCCACGCGACGAAGTCGCACTGCTTCTTCGCCCAGTTCGAGCAGCCGTAGAACGGCTTGCCGCGACGCGACCGCTTCTCCGCGATGAAGCCACCGCAACCCTGCCGCGGGCACTTCACGCCGAGCGAGATCGGCTTTGTCGTCTTGCAGTCGGGGTACTTCGTGCACGCGAGGAACGAACCGAACCGGCCGCGCTTCACGGTCATCGGTGCGCCGCACGTCTCGCAGACTTCATCGGTCGTCTGCGGCGGGACCTTCTCCCACGTACCATCGAGGTTCTTCACGACCTCCATGGTGGTGCGGCACTCGGGATAACCCGAGCACGCGAGGAACGAGCCGTTGCGTCCCCACTTGATCACCATGGGCTTGCCGCACTTCTCGCAGACCCACTCCGTCGCGATTTCCTCGCGCTTGACGTCGCGCATCTCGGTGCGCGCCTTCTCGAGCTCGTCCTTGAACGGCGTGTAGAACGTGCCGAGCAGCTTGCGCCAATCTTCGGCGCCGTCCTCGACGCGATCGAGGTTCGACTCCATCTGTGCGGTGAAGTCACTCGACACGATCTCGGGGAAGCTCTCGACGAGCAGTCCGTTCACGAGGATACCGAGCTCGGTCGGGAAGAACCGCGCCTCGCGCTTCTCGACGTAGCCGCGATCGACGATCGTCGACATGATCGACGCGTACGTCGACGGACGGCCGATGCCGCGCTCCTCGAGCTCCTTGACGAGCGACGCCTCGGAGAACCGCGGCGGCGGCTGCGTGAAGTGCTGCTCCGGGCGCACGCTCTCGAGCGTGATCGCGTCACCGACCTCGAGCGGCGGCAACAGACGGTCGGCGCTCTCGGCCGCTTCGGCCTTCGCATCGTCGGTCTCCGCCACCTCGTACACCTTGGTGTAGCCGGCGAACTTCATCACCTGACCGGTGGCGCGGACCTGTGCGCGGCCGCGGTCGATGTCGACCGTGGTCGCGTCGTACACCGCGGGCACCATCTGCGACGCGACGAAGCGCTGCCAGATCAGCGTGTAGAGCTTGATGAGCTCCGGCGCATCCGGGTGAGCGCCGATCGATTGCGCGACCTTCTCGGGCGTCCACTCCATCTGCGTGGGGCGGATCGCTTCGTGGGCGTCCTGTGCGCGCTCCTTGTTGCCGTACGTGTTCGGCGCCTCGGGCAGGTACTCGTTGCCGTAGGTCTCGACGATGTATGCCCGCAGCGCGGTCATCGCGTCGTCGCCGATACGCGTCGAGTCCGTACGCATATAGGTGATGAGGCCCGTCGGACCTTCGTCTCCGAGCTCGACACCTTCATAGAGGCGCTGCGCGAGCGCCATCGTGCGCTTCGCGGAGTAGCGCAGCTTGCGCGCCGCGTCCTGCTGGAGGCGCGAGGTGATGAAGGGCGCCTGCGGCTTCTTGCGGCGCTCCTTGCGCTCGACGTTCGACACCGCGGCCGTACCCGCCTCGAGCTCCGCCTTGATCGCGGCTGCTTCGTCGGCGGTCTTCGGCTCGGCCTTCTCGCCGTCGAACTTCCAGATCCGCGCCTCGAACGGCGGCGGCTCTCCCGCTCGGGCCGTGATGTCGACGGACCAGTACTCCTCGGGCTTGAACGCCTTGATCTCCTCGTCGCGCTCGCAGACGAGGCGCACGGCGACGGACTGCACGCGGCCGGCCGACAGCCCGCGCTGCACCTTGTTCCAGAGGATCGGGCTGATCTCGTAGCCGACGATGCGGTCGAGGATGCGGCGCGCTTGCTGCGCGTCGGTCTTGTTCATGTCGATGGCGCGCGGAGCGGCGATCGCAGCGGCGACGCCCTTCTTCGTGATCTCGTTGATCAACACGCGGTGCATGTTCGTGTTGACGTCTTTGATCTCCTCGGAGATGTGCCACGCGATCGCTTCGCCTTCGCGATCGGGGTCGGATGCGAGGAAGACGGTCTCGTTCTCGCGCGCAGCCTTGCGGATCTCCGCGACGACCTTCTTCTTGCCCTCGATGACCTCGTAGACAGGCTCGAAGTTGTTCTCGAAGTCGACGCCGATCTTGGACTTCGGCAGGTCACGCACGTGACCGACCGACGCCTTCACGACGTAGCCCGCGCCGAGGTACTTGCCGATCGTCTTCGCCTTTGCGGGCGACTCGACGACGACGAGCGCAGAGCCCGGCTTCACCTTCTTCGGCTTGCGCGGCTTGGCCGGGTCGCCGCCCTCGAGCTCGGCCTCGTGCTCCGCGATGGTCTTCGTGTCCTTCGGCTTCTTGGGCTTGCCGTTCTTGCCGAGCTTCGGCGCGGGCGGGGCCTTCGCGATCTTTCCCGTGGTCTTCAGATTTTCGGGAGCAGCGGCCTTCACCTTGGCCTTGGACTGCGTCTCCTTCTTGTCGTCGACCTTCTTCTCCGGCTTCTTCTCGGCTTTCGGCTCGGCCTTCGGCGCCGTCTTCTCGGCCTTCTCGGCCTTCTCGGCCTTCTTGTCGGCCTTGTTCTCGACCTTCTTCGCAGCGGGAGGCGCAGCCTTCTTCTTGTCGGGTCCCTTCGACGCTCCAGTTTTCTTGGCGGCTTTTTTGGTCACGAATACCTCTCGAGCGTGGGAAGGACGCGCAGCACCGCGCGGAGTGGCAAACCTGTGTGGCGCATGATCTCTTCGACCCCGCTCGCACCCGCCGCGATGGCTTCGCGAACGCGTGCAGCGTCGGGGTCTCGATCGATCACGGGCGTGGGCATTCGGGGAGCTCCAAGTGCGACAAGCTCCGCATCGTGGATCGACTCCACGATCGCGGCACCCTGCCCGAGCAGACGGTCGCAACCTCGGCTCCCCGGCCATGCCGCGAGCACGCGATTCGATTTGATCGCGGCACGCGCGGTCGCGAGCGAGCCCGAGCGAACATCTGCTTCGACCACGATCACGCCGTCCGCGAGCGCGGCGATCAAGCGGTTGCGCGAGAGGAACGTCCCGCGGTGCGGCTCCGTTCCGTCTTTCAGCATGCTGACGATCGCACCGCCACGTGCGAGCGCTGTCTCGAACAGCGGCGCGTGCCGCTCGGGATAGAGCACGTCGCAACCGCTGCCGAGCACGACCGTCGTGATGCCGCCGCCGGCGAGCGCACCGCGATGCGCGGCACCATCGATGCCGAGCGCGCCACCCGAGACGATGTTCACGCCGCGTTGCGCGAGGTGCCGTGCGATGTGATGCGCCCGGTCCATCGACACCGTGGTGGCAGCGCGAGCACCGACGATCGCGACCGCCGGACCCTCATGCAGCGGGCCGCGGACATAGATCGGTGACTTCCAGCCGAGTGCCCGCAGGCGAGCTGGGAGCTCTTCCGATGTCAGGACAACCGTGGTCACAGGGGGAATGCAATTAGCTACCTACGCGAGTCACGTCAAGTGCGAGCGTCACGTGTCGAGCAAAAGCAGCCACTTGGCCGCTCCGCTTTTTCCGCCCTTCATTATATAGGTGCGTGCCGCGGCCACCCTCAGGTCATCGTCAGGTCGTCACGGAGGTACGGGAAGCGCTTCTTGAAGAACAGCTTCTCGCCGCCTTTGATGACGCCGAACGCGATGATCGCCATGAACGCCCACTGGTCGACGAACAGCGGCAGCCCCGGATAGATCTTGCCGCGCAGGCCCCAGTAACCGGGCACGGTCCACAGCGCGAAGATGATCGCCATCCCGATGCCGACGCCGAGAAACCGCAGCCGCCCCTCGCGCCGGTCCGAGAGCCGCATGTCGACGTCGCGCATGAGGTCGCGCGTACGTTCGTCCTGCGCGTCGAGCGTGTCCTCGTGTCCACACGCGCGACACGCCCCTTTCGCCTCCTGCCGAGCACCGCAATCGATGCACACCCACGGGTTCGTCATCAGCGCGAGGTAACACGAATCGTGCGTGCTCCATCGGGCCGCGAATCAAATCCCGACGTCGAGGATTTATTCCACGTTCGCAGTGCGCCGCTCGAGCTCGTGTGCGGTTCGCTCGTGCTCCGCTCGTGTTCCGCTCGTGGTCCGTTGGTGTTCCCGAATTAACACGGAGATCACTGAGGCCACAGAGGCCACAAAACGGAGGATCTATTTGGATCGCGCTCGTGCTCGAGCGACCGCCGCGGCTGATCACCTGACTCCGCGCCTCGAGCAGGTTCGCGCTCGTGTTCCGCTCGTGTTCGGTCGTGTTCCCGAGTTAACACGGAGGGACAGAGGGACAGAGGCCACGAAGCGGAGGATCTTTTTAGATCGCGCTCGTGCTCGAGCGACCGCCGCCGCCGATCACCTGACCCCGCGCCTCGAGCACATTCGCGCTCATGCGTCATGTCAGCCACCTCACGCACCTCGCGTGCACGTGCCGTCCGTGCCCGTCCGTGCGCGTCCGCGTGCGCGTGCCCAGGTTCGTGCTCGAGGCGCATGGATGCGCTCGGCGTTCGAGGCGCGAGGTTCAGGTTCTCGACCCTGGGTCTGCTCGAGGCGGAGCGGATCAAAAAGGATCTCTTCTCAGTGTCCTCTGTCCCTCCGTCCCTCTGTGTTAACGCGGGAACACGAGCGGAACACGAACGGACCACGCGCACGAAGCAGCCGCCCTCGCGCGCCGAACGCGTCCGAGTCAGCGATCGATCTTCTGCATCACGCGCGCGAGCATGTTCGCACAGCGATCACCGTCGAACCGCCATACCTCGGGGAGCAGCGCTTCCATGGGCTCCGCGAGGCGCTGCGCGAGCGCTTGCCGCGCGCGATGCAACCGCACGCGCACGTTCTCGTCCTCGATGCCGAGGCAGCTGGCCGTCTCCTTGGTGTCGAGCTCGATCACGTCGCGCAGGACGAGCACCGAGCGCAGCCCCTCGGGCAGCGCATCGATCTCGCGTTCGAGGCGCAGTGAGAGCTCCTTCGTCACGAGCTCGCGCTCCGGGCTTTGACTGTCGGGCATGGCGAGCTCCTCGGTCGGAACGAGATGGCGTTTGCGCAGGCGGGTCGTTGCCTCGTTGATCGCGATGCGCGTGATCCACGTGCGGAACGACGACTCGCTGCGGAAGTTCTGCAGCGCGCGGAACGCGTTCAGCCACGCGGCCTGCACCGCGTCCTCCGCGTCTTGATCGTTCCTGAGCACCGCGCGGCACGCGCGATACACCGGCTGATTGTGACGACGCACGAGCACGGCGAACTGTGCGTGGGCGCCCACCAGGATCTCGGCGATGACCTCCGCGTCGGAGGCATCTGCAGTGCTGACGACATCCGGTTCAGTCATGGGCGTTAGAGAGGAGGTGCAGGCGAAGCGTTACAGATCGTCACGTTTCGGACGCGAGTCGAGTCGATCTTGGAAAGGAGTTACCATGCGATTCGACTCGACGCTCGGAATGATTCTGATGCTCGCAGCGTGCGGCGACGATGCAAAGCCCGTCGCCCTCGGCCCGTGCGACATCGACGACGGCCGCTGCATCTTCCGCCACGACACGTTCGGCGACGAGCAGCTGTGGACCGACACGCTGCGCTTGCACGAGCTCGTGCAGACGCTGCCGCCGAAGATGGCGCTTGCCGTCGGGCTCAAGGTCGACGCGGCCGCGGTGCCCGCGGATGTGCTCGCGTCGGCGAACCTCGACGATCCGGCGACGACGGTCGCGCTCGTCGGGCTCGATGCCGTCGTCGGCGTGAAAGGCGTCGTCGAGAACGGCAAGATCACGCGGATCGGAATCACCTGCGCGCTCTGTCATTCCACCGTCGACAACAGCGTCGCGCCTGGCATCGGGCAGCGGCTCGATGGCTGGCCGAATCGCGATCTCGATCCGGGTGGGATCATCGCGCTGACGCCCGGTGCGCCCGCGACGGCGAAGCCGATGCTCGCGAGCTGGGGTAAAGGGCGCTACGACGCGCGGTTCAATCAGGACGGCGAGAGTCATCCGGTGCTGGTGCCGCCGGCGTACGGTCTGCGCGACGTCGCACTCGAGTCGTACACCGGCGAAGGTCCCGTCTCGTACTGGAACGCGTATGTCGCGGTCACGCAGATGGGCGCGCAGGGTAACTTCGTCGACAAGGATCTCGGCATCGACATCCGTCACGATCCGGATCGCGTCACGCCGATGCTGCCCGCGCTGCGGGCGTATCAGTTCTCGCTCGAGCCGCCGCCGGCGCCGGCGGGCAGCTTCGACGCGGCGGCTGCCGTGCGCGGCAAGGTCGTGTTCGATGCGAGCTGCAGCCGCTGTCACAGCGGGTCGTCGTTCAGCGACGCGCCGAAGCTGCACGCGGCGTCGGAAACGCAGATGTCCGTCGACGAAGCGCGGCGCAGCAAGACCGGCATGTACCGCACGACGCCACTGCGCGGCGCGTGGTCTCACCCGCCGTACTTCCACGATGGCAGCGCCGCGACGCTGCAGGCGGTCGTCGAGCACTACAACACCGTGCTCGGCCTCGCCCTCACCGCGCCGCAGAAGTCAGATCTCGAGCACTACGTGCGCTCGCTCTGACTAGTTCTTCTGCATCATCACGAGGTCGCCGACGCTCATCTCTTGCACGGCGATCGTCACGAGGCCGATCGAGATCCGTTCGCCGACCTCGACGATGACGACCCTACCGAGTGCGCGCGCCGGGAACCGGCGATCGTCGCTGCCGATCTCGTTCGACATCTTCTCGGGCAGCGCGTCGCCGCGCCGCACGACGAACATGCCGTTGCCGACCTCGAGTCCCGATTGCTTGCCGAGCGCGATGAACACGAGCTCGCCCTCGCCGATCAGCTGATCGTTCTGCAGCATCGCGACGATCGGCCCTTGTGCGTTTACCTTCGGCGCCACCTGCGGCACGTTCTTGAACTTCGTGATCAGCGGGCCGACGTTCGCGCCGCGCTCGATCTCGTAGTTCGCTTCCCGGATGATCGCGCGCGCACGCTTGTCGTCCTTGACCGAGAGCACTTCGACCGTGCCCAGCAGCTTCACGTACGAGCCGTAGCCTTTGACCGGCTGACCCGGGATGTAGACCGAGTACTTCTTGCCGACCTGCGGCTGCTTGTTCTTCGGGTACGAGAGGTAGACCTCGTCGCCGACCGAGAGGAGCTCTTTCTCGTCGACGGCACCGTCAATCACGATCGATTGATCGAGATCTGTCTTCTCGACGAACGCGGTCGTCTTGAGCCCGACGTCGGAGCGCTTCGAAGGTGCCGGGACCGGATCGGTGTTGCCCGGCTTGCCGTTACCCCCGTTACCACCATCGGGATCCTGCGTTCCGGGCTGCTGCACGAACGTGCCGCGCGGGAGGAGGCGTACGAGGTCACCGGGATAGATCCAGTGCGGGTTCGTGATCTGATTGTTGTAGGACCAGATCTTTGGCCACTGCCACGGATCGTTGAAGTAGAAGAAGCAGATGTCCCAGAGCGTGTCGCCTCGGCGCACGACGTGGAGCTCGGGTGCCGGGCCGGCGTGGATGGCGACCGGCGCGTCGTAGTAGGTGCCGCTGTCGCTGCCGCCGCCGACGTAGAAGCCCTTCTCGTCCTCGGCCTGGTCGGTCGTGACCTTGCCGTCGGGACCGACGGTGATCACGCGCTGACCTCCGCCACGTTGCTGCGCGGGCGCGGGTTGCGGCGCGGGCTGTGGCGTCTGGTTGCCGGGCGTACTCGGGCTGAGCGTCGTCGGCGCTTCCGGCGGAGACGTGTTTGGTATGCCGGCGTTCGGTTGCGCGAGCGCCGTCGATGGAATGAGGACGAACAGCAGGCGCTTCACGGCGTCTCCAGTCGCTTCGCCGCGATGTTCGCGGGCTCGGTCTTTGGATAGAGATTCACGACCTGCTCCAACACGGCGCGCGACTTCTCGGCTTGTCCCAGCGCCTGATAGCAGTATCCCACCTTCAACAGCGCGTCGGGCACCTTGTTTCCGCGTGGGTAGGTCTCGATGACGTTTCGGAATTCGATCAGCGCGCGCGGATAATCCTTTTGCGCGTAGTGCGCCTCGCCGAGCCAGTACTGCGCGTTGTCCGCGAAGTCGTGACGCGCATGCTTCGTCAGAAATGCGCGCAGCGCGGCGACCGCGTCGGCGTGGCTGCCGCCCTTCACGAGCTCGACGGCCGACTTGTACTCCTCGGTCGCTTCGTCGGAACGCGGCGCGGGTGCGGGCTCCGGCGCGCGGGTCTGCGGGCGCGCGGTGCGTGCACTCACGCGCGGAGGCGGCGCGGAGACATGCGCGCGACGAGCCGGCGCGCGGCGCGCGATCTCTTCGCTCTCGGGCACCGCGACCTTCCCGGCCGCGGCGTCGCCTTCGTACACGATCTCGTAACCGTCCTCGGACATTCCGACGACGCGCGACGTCGGCGCGGGTGCGGGTGCGGCGACCTCGACGGGCAGCGTCGGGATCGTACCGTCGATGACGCTGGTCGCGACCTTCGCGCGAATCACGTCGAGCTGACGCTGGAGGTCGCGCATCTTTCGATCTTGCGTGCGGCGATCTTCGCGAAGATCGCCGACGGTTTGTTGGAGGCGTCGGTTCTCGTCGCGCATCGTCGACATCGGCGACGCGCAACCGACCACAAAAAGCACGGGGCCCAGGTATGCGAGTCGTGTCACGGCACCGAAATCGTAGGCCTTGCACACACGGGGCGCAAAAAAACGTGCGGCTGCTTAGCGAAGTACTTCGATCAGCTCTGCCTTATGCGGGCGCATGGCGTGCCAGCCGAGCGCTGCGCCGAGGATCAACACCGCCCCGGCAAGCAGCGGCCAGTGGCGCGACCGGGCGATCGGACGCATCGGCCCGGTCGCCGCGCGTGCGCGAAGCATCGCAACGGTCTTGTCGAGCGGCCGTTCGTAGACGAGGCCGAGCATCTCGGATGCGGCATCGCGATCGCGCTCGACGAGCTCCAGCGCGATCAGCGCGGCGCGTGCGCTCGCGAATCGTTCGCGCAGGCGCCGCGCCATCAGCTTGCGCGCGAACGCTTCGAGCAGCGGATCGACCTCGATGTGCGAGCGGTCCTGGATGCGCGGCGGATCGATCGACATGTTCGCGATCACGAGCTCCACGCTCGAGCCATCGAATGGCTGCTTGCCGGCGAGCATCTCGTACACGATCACGCCGAGTGCGAACAGATCGCTCCGCGGATCGGGCGCCCCGCCCTGCGCCTGCTCCGGTGCCATGTACGCGGGCGTGCCGAGGATCGTGCCGGTGCTCGTGAGCCGCTTCGACTGATCGCGCAACAGCGCGATGCCGAAGTCGACGATGCGCGGAACCTCGACGCCGAAGTTATCGACCTCGACGATCACGTTCTCGGGCTTGAGATCGCGATGCACGAGGCCCGCGTCATGCGCGTGCGCGAGCCCGGAGAGCAGTTGCTTCGTGAGGTGCACGATGCGCTTCGGCGCGAGCAACGAATGCGTGATGATCGCGCCGAGGCTCGGGCCACGCACGAGGTCCTGCACCATGTAGCGCTGGCGGTCGGCGGTCTCGCCGACGTCGATCACGTTCACGAGGTTCTTGTGATGCAGCCGCGCGACGATCGCAGCTTCGCGCTCGAAGCGCTCGACCATGATCGGATCTCGCATCAGGTGCCCGTGCAGGACCTTGATCGCCGCCTCGCGGCCCACCCGCACGTGACGTGCGCGGAACACCATCCCCATGGCGCCGCAGCCGATCTCTTCTTCGATCCGATACCGGTCATCCACGACCTGTCCAACGAGTCCCGTCATCGCAGATGTGTTCGTGCGAACGGCATGCCCTCCGTAAGTGAGCGCCGTCGCTGCGGTCGAACCAATGCCAGGTGTTCGAAGCGTCAAGCTCTCCGACGGCGACCTGACTTCGCGCCTGCGAAGCTCTTTACGCGCGGTGACGCGTTACCATCGCGCGACGTGTCTCGACTCGCCATCGTCGGACTCGTGCTGCTGGCCCTCATCGGCTTCGCCGCGAACTCGCTGCTCTGTCGCGCGGCGCTCGGCGCGGGCTCGATCGATGCGGCGAGCTTCACGGCGATCCGCATCGCATCTGGCGCGCTGATTTTGATCGTCCTCTCGCGCGGCAAGCGTGCCGGCAGCTGGGCGAGCGCGTTCGCGCTGTTCGCGTACGCCGCGGCGTTCTCGTTCGCGTACCTGCGCCTCGTGACGGCGACCGGCGCGCTGATCCTGTTCGCGACCGTGCAGGCGACGATGATCGGCGTCGGCGTCGCGCGCGGCGAGCGGCCCACCCTCTTCGAGTGGCTCGGCTTCGCGATCGCGATCGCGGGTCTCGTCGTGCTCGTGCTGCCCGGACTCGCGTCACCCGATCCGATCGGCGCCGTGCTGATGGCGATCGCCGGTGCGAGCTGGGGCATCTATTCGCTACGCGGTCGTGGCGCGACGAATCCGCTCGCGGTCACCGCGGACAATTTTCTGCGCGCCGTTCCGATGGCCGCGCTCCTCCTGCTCGCGATTCCGTTCACGGGTGGTTCCGCCGAGCCGCGCGGCATCGCGCTCGCCATCGCATCGGGCGCGATCGCATCGGGCATCGGCTACACGCTGTGGTACGCGGCACTGCCTTCGCTCGCCGCCGTGCGCGCGGCGATCGTGCAGCTCTCGGTGCCCGTCCTCGCCGCCGCATCGGGCGCGCTCGTCTTGCACGAGACCGTGACGCTGCGCCTCGCGGTCGCGACCGGCCTCATCATCGGTGGCATCGCGCTCGCCCTGCTGGCGAAGCGTCAGCGGATCCAGGTCGCCGCCCCACCACACACCCCACGATCGCACGAACCGGCGGGTCAGCGCCGCAGTTTCTGAACGCGGTCGCGCGAGGCTGCGACTTCTTCCTCGTCCATGCGGCCGACGAGGTCGAGCGAGACGCGGCGCGACTGCCCGGTCGCGGCATCGCGCGCGCTGACCTGCAGCATGCCCGACGTGTCGAGCGCGAACGCGACCTCGATCTCGACGGTGCCGCGCGGCATGCGCGGAATCTCGCCGAGCACGACATCACCGAGGACGACGTTTTCGGTCAGCCGGCGCGTCTCGCCCTGACACACGACAATGCGCACCGATTCCTGATCGTCACGCACCGTGACGTAACGCTTCTTGATCGTGATCGGCAGCGGCGAGCTGCGCCAGATCAAGGTCTCGCAGTAACCGCCGAGGGTGCCGACACCGAAGCTCGTCGGAGTCACGTCGATCACGCGCTGGCGTGGTGGTGCGGCGAGGGGGAGCGCGCCGAGCTCGGCGAGCTCGTGCTCGAACGAGTCGTCGGCGAGCGGCCACTCGAGCTGCGGCTCGGCATCGGGCAGCTCGAACTGCGGCGGGTCGCCGTCCGGCAGCTCGAACTGCGGCGCGTCGGTCTCGAGGAGCTGGAAGTCCGGATCGGGCGCGCGGGGCTCGCCGGCATCGAATGGAACGTGGATCGGACGTGTGGGCTCGCGCAGGAGCAGCTGCTCGAGCGCGGCGGCCTGCAGCGCGGCGCCGATCGCGACCGCGTCCTCGGGGCCGACGTCCGTGCGCGCCGATCGATCGAAGAAGCCGGCGACGCGGTTGCGCACGTACGGGATGCGCGTCGAGCCACCGACGAGGATCACGTCGCTGACGCGCTCCATCTTCACCTGCGCGACCGAGAGTGCGTCGCGCGTCACCGAGATGGTGCGATCGACGAGGTCCGAGATCAGCCCGACGAGATCGGTGTGTGTGAGCTCGAACGTCAACGCGAGCGGACGTTGCTTGTGGTCGTACGCGAGGTCCGGAATGATCACCTGCGCGCGCGGGCGCGTCGACAGATCGATCTTGAGCTGCTCGGCTGCGAACCGCAGCTTCATCATCGCGACGACATCACCGCGCAGGTCGATCCGGTGCTCGGCGAGCACGTTCGAGAGCATGCGGTCGACGATGCGCTCGTCGATGTCGTCGCCGCCGAGGAACGAGTCACCCGCGGTGCCGAGCACCGTGTAGTTCTGGTCCTCGAGCTTCATCACGGTGAGATCGAACGTGCCGCCGCCGAAGTCGTAGACCGCGATGATCTCGTTCAGCCGCCGCGTGTTGCCGTACGCGAGCGCGGCTGCCGTCGGCTCGTTGAGCACGCGCACGACCTCGAGCCCCGCGATCGCACCCGCGCTCGCGGTGGCCGAGCGCTGCGCGTCGTTGAAGTTCGCGGGCACGGTGATCACGGCGTGCTCGACGGGGCGACCGATGCGTTCGACCGCGACGTCGCGCAGGTAGTCGAGCAAGATCGCCGACAGCTCGACGGCCGTGAAGCCGCCGGCGCAGGTCTCGACGACCGGCATCTGATCGGGTCCCGCGACGATCTGATACGGCACACGCGTTCGCGCCTGACGCACGGCGAGCGAGCTCGCCGTCTGCCCCATGAGGCGCTTGAAGGAGTACACGGTGTTCTTCGGGTCGACGATCTTGTGCGCCTTCGCGCGCGCGCCGACCATGACGCCACCGACGACCTTGCCGTCGAGGAACGTCACGACCGACGGGTGGACCCGAACCCCGTCGCGATCCGCGAGCACGTTCACGTGCCCGAGCTCGTCTTCCCACGCGACGACCGAGTTCGACGTCCCGAGATCAATGCCGACGATGGCGCTCATGGGCGCCAGCACGTTAACGCGTAGCATCCCGTGACGCTCCAGGATCTTCGTCAGGGCTCACTCCCAACGCGCTTCGTCTGGTCGCCTTCCAGGCTCAGCATCATGACTTTGTGTGAGCCGAGCCACCAATTCAACACCACCGGCTGCGTCGAATCTGCGAATTCGCTTCGGGTGCGACTACTTCGTTGCCGCGAGGATGTCGGCCGCGCCCTGCTCGAGCAACTTGTCCGCGAGCAGCTCGCCGAGCTGCTCCGCTTGTGACGGATGGCCCGTGACGGTCGCGTGGAGGATCTTCGAGCCGTCGGGCATCCCACACATCCCGACGAGCTCGAGCTCGCCTTCCTTGAACGTGCCGTGCGCGGCGAGCGGGGTCTGACAGCTGCCGCCCATCTTCGCGAGGAAGCGGCGCTCCGCTGCGATCCGCCGCTCCTCGTTCGGATCGTGGATCGCCTTGCGGATGAGATCGATCACGGCGGTATCACCGGCGCGCGTCTCGAGGCCGAGCACGCCCTGCGCGACGGCGGGGATCGAGATCTCGAGCGGCAACTGCTGCGTGATCCGATCCGCCATGCCGAGCCGCGTGAGGCCCGCGGCCGCGAGGACGATCGCGTCGAACTGCCCCTCGTCGAGCTTGCGGATCCGCGTCGGCACGTTGCCGCGCAGCATGAGGATCTCGAGATCGGGGCGCCGCGCGAGCAGCTGGCACTGCCTGCGCATGCTCGACGTGCCGACCCGCGCTCCCTTCTTCAGCGTGTCGACCGTGACCGGCTCGCGCGCACACAGCGCATCCCACGGCACCTCGCGCGACGACACCGCGACCATCTCGAGACCGGGCGCGAGCTCGGCGGGCACGTCCTTCATCGAGTGCACGGCGACGTCGGCCTGGTGGTCGACGAGCGCCTGTTCGATCTCTTTGACGAACAGTCCCTTGCCGCCGACCTTCGCGAGTGGCACGTCGAGGATCTTGTCGCCCGACGTCGTGATGACGTTGAATTCGACGGTGGTCTCCGGCGCGACGGCGAGAATGCGCGCCTTCGTATGCTCTGCCTGCCAGAGCGCGAGAGCGCTGCCCCGCGTTGCGATCACGACTCGGTTCACGTCGCTGCCTTTCGATTTGGTTCCGGTTCCGCCTGTTGCTCGGGCATCACGGGCTGTGACTCGCGATCGCCGGAGGCAGGTTCGAGGCCGAACACCTCGCACAGTACCTCGGCGCGCAGGCTGGCTTCATCCCCGGTCGCCTCGCGCAGCGCGGCCGTCGGCTGGTGCAGCAGCTTGTTCACGACGAGCTGCACGAGCCGCTGGATGACCTCGCGATGCTGCTCGCGCGTGTGCTCCTTCCGCGCGAGCTGATCGAGCACCTTCTGCACCTCGGCATCCGCGATGTTCGCGAACTTCTCGCGCAGCGCGCGGATCGTCGGCACGACGCTTTGGCTGCGCAGCCAGTGCTCGAACTGCCCGGCCTCGTGCTCGACGATCTTGAGTGCTTGCTCGCCGGCCTTCGCACGCTCGGCGAGGTTGCGATGCACGACCTGCTCGAGATCGTCGATGTCGTAGAGGAAGACGTTCTCCATCTCGCCGATCACGGGCTCGGCATCGCGCGGCACGGCGATGTCGATCACCATCATCTGGCGATAGCGGCGCGCCTTCGTCACCTTCTTGAACAGCGCCTTCGTCAGGATCGGCTCGCGCGCGCCGGTCGAGCTGATCACGACGTCGGCGTCCGCGAGCAAGTCGGGGAGCAGCTCCCACGGCTTCGCGATGCCGTCGATGTCGGCCGCGAGCGCCTCCGCTTTCTCCGGCGAGCGGTTCGTGACGACGACGTGATGCGCGCCCTGCCCGGAGAGGTGCCGCGCCGCGAGCCGCGACATCTTGCCGGCGCCGACGACGAGCACGCTCTTGCCCGAGAGATCGCCGAACACGCGGCCCGCGAGCTCGACCGCGACCGTCGAGACGTTGGCTGCCCCCCGCGCGATCTGGGTCTCGGTCCGCACGCGCTTCGCGACGCCGAACGCGCGCTCGAGGCAGCGCCCGAGCACCGGCCCCGACGTGCCCGCCTTGCCCGCGATGGCGTACGAATCTTTCAGCTGCCCGAGGATCTGCGCCTCGCCGAGCACGAGCGAATCGAGCGCAGACGCGACGCGGAACACGTGCCGCACGGCCTCGTTGCCGCGGTGATCGTAGATCACGTGAGCGATCTCGGACGGCTTCTGCCCGCGGTTCTCGGCGAGGAACTTCCGCACGAGCGCGGTCGCGTCGTGCCCCGGCTTCGCGACGCCGTAGATCTCGACGCGATTGCAGGTCGAGATCAGGAGCGCCTCGGCGACCGGCAGCTCCTTCGTCAACGTGCGCAATGCACCTTCGAGCTCCTCCTCGCGAAACGCCAGCTTCTCGCGGACCGCGACCTGAGCGGTTCGCCACGAGATCCCGACGACGAACAGCTCGCTCACACGATCCTTCGCAGCAGATAGATCATCAGGACCAGGACAGCGGCCGCGAACCCGAGGAGCGTCAGCCGCGCGGCGCGGCGACCGCGCCAGCCATAGACCTGCCGCGCGAGCAACAAGCCCGCGAACGCCAGCCACGTGACACCGGCGAGCGGATATTCGGGACGGTCGAGCGACTCGCCGAGCTTCGAGACCCAGATCGCGCCGAGCACGAGCGCCGCGGTGAAGATCGGAAACCCGACCCAGATCAGCCGATTGGCGAGCCGGTCGAGCGACTCGAGCGGTGCGCCTCCGTCCTTGAACGAGATCGCGTCGAACTTCTTCTTCTTGAGCGCGCGCTCCTCGACGAGATAGATCGCCGAGAGCGCGCTCGCGAGCGCGAACACGCCGACGCCGATCGTCGCGAGCGAGATGTGGATGCGGCCGAGCGTGCTGAGCCCCTCGGGCTCGGTCCCCGCCGGTGTGAGACGCGCGATCACGAGCATGACCAGCGCGACCGGCATCACGACGACGCCGCCGATCGTCAGCCGGTACTTCGCGCTCGCGAGCAGATACCCGCCGGTCAGGATGAACGCGAGAAAGCCGATCGATTCGCGCACCGACTGCGCGGGATGGACGTGCAGCGTACCGCGCCAGCCGATGTCGACACCGTGCGCGACGAACGCCGCACCGACGAAGGCGAGCGCGATCGGCCGCACCTTCTGCTTGCCCGCCAGCACGGCGAGGAGCAGGGACGCGGCCACGGTGTAGCAAGCGATCGCCGCCCAGAACGCAGGCGACGGCGGCACCGACAGCAGGCGATCAGCGCCACCGTTCATGGCGGCAACGGTTCGCCGATGAATCCGTCCACGACGTCGTACGCCGTGTCGTTGTAGATGACGCTGTTGCCGAGCTGCTCCGCGCCCATCGCGTCGAGTGCTTCCTTGGACCGCACGCGGCCGAGCAGATCATTCGGATCGGTGTCGGTCCCGTTGACCGCCGAAAACGCGACCGCGGGCTTCATCGAGAACGAGCGGCCGAGCTCGGTCAGCGTCATGCGATCGCCTTCGAGCGCGGCCCGCCCTTCCTCCGTCCAGTTGTCGAGGCGCTCCACCGAGATAAACAGGCGCGACATCTGAGGCTAGTCTACCTCAGGCGCCCCCGACGCCGCGAAAAGCCGCCGCTCGGCTAGGTTGCCTCGCCAATCGCGCGGGGTTATGTATCTGGACCACCGGAGGTTCAGTATGGCTAGCGCGAACGTCAAGGAGCTCACCGACGCCAACTTCGAGTCCGAAGTACTCAAGGCGGACGTTCCTACCCTGGTCGACTTCTGGGCGGTTTGGTGTGGTCCCTGTAAGCAGATCGCGCCGACCGTGGAAGCGCTCGCCGACGAGTACCAGGGTCGCCTCAAGGTGGCGAAGATGGACGTCGACCATCACCAGATCGTGCCGCAGCAGTACGGCATCAAGTCGATCCCCACCCTGCTCATCTTCAAGGGCGGCAAGGTCGTCGGCCAGCTGGTCGGCGCCATGCCCCGCAGCAAGCTCGAAGCCGAGATCCAGAAGCACCTCTAGGGGGCGTACGGCGGCGGCGTGTGCGTCACGGCCGACGGCATGTGTGGGGCGCGACGCGTCCTCTCGTCCTCATCGCGGCGGCGCACGCCGACCGCACCGCCGGCGATCGCGGCCCCGAGCGATAGCAGCATCATGATGGCCGCCATGGTCAGCGCCTTGCCGGTCTTGTCCGCTGCCTCGAGCGCGACGTGCTTCACGTCCTCGCCGATATTTGACGCCATCTTTTGAAAGCGGTCGCCGTACTGCGAGGCGATCTCTTGCGCGTCGGCACGCGTGAGGTCGGTCTTTCTTGCGAGCTCCTCCACGAGGATCTGCTGATCGAGCTTGCCCTGTCGGAGCCCTTTCTGCGCGACGGCGCGCACTGTGGCACTCAGCTCGCGCGCCGTGATCGCGGGCTTGCCCTCGCGTGCGAGTCGCTGGTTGATCGGTCCGAGCAGATCGTTCGCGTCGACACCGAGCGCCTGCATCGCATCACCGGGATTCACCGACGCGCCTGCGCGCGCCGCGCCGCTCGCGACCGCGCCCGCCGCGCGTGTTGCGGTCCCGACGAAGGAGCTGACGAGCGACATCATCATCCAGAGCCCGATCGCGAGTGCGATCGCCCAGACCACGCTGCCGTGCATCGCGCCGACCTTGCGCTCGCGCGTCGCGGCGAGCCGGCCCGCGAGCAACCCGCCGAGGAACATCGCGATCAGCGGCGCGATGAGCGACCAGATTCCCGTGCCGATGCCCGCACGTTCGAGGGTGCCCGCGTCGTCGGTCTCGACGGACGCGAGGCCGATGCCCAGCCCGAGGACCTGAAGCGTGATCCAGATGCCGAGTGTGAGGGCTGCGCCCCCGAGCACGGCGCCCCAGCGGAGTTGAGGTTGCCGACGTTCGATGATCGTTTCGCGCGTGATCGCCATGCACGGCATCGATGCATCCCGCTTGCCGACACCGGCCATCCGCCTGCCTTTGGCCCTGGAATCGAGGGATCCAGCGCGCGGCTCGTGCGTATGCTCTTCACATGGGTCGATTCGCGCTGGTCGTGATGGTCTTGGCGTTTGGTTGCTCGAAGGGCGGCGGCGCGCGTGGTGCCGCTGGGACGGAGCGCGGCGACTGCCGGACCGGCGACAACAAGTGCGATCAGGGCCTGCTCTGCCTCTCGAACCTGTGCGTGCGGCCACCTGCCGCGGACTGCAAGATGGTCAGCGAGACGCTGGCCTCGCTCGATCTCGGCAACTACGCCGAGCCCGAGGAGCGCGCGCCGGTCGTCGCGAAGTACAAGGCGAGCTGCGAGAAGACCTACGTCTCCAAGGAAGAAGGCGAGTGCCTGGACAAGGCGCGGGACAAGTGGACCGCTGGTCAGTGCGCGCCGCGGTTGTTTCCCGAAATGACGGCGAAGGGCACGGACTGCAAGCAGGTCTCCACGAAGATCGAGAGCGCGATGAAGCAGATGCAGGGCATGGAGAACCCGCAGATGGCGCAGTACCTCGAGACCATGGTGCGCGTGGTCGGTCAGTCGTGCGTCGAGGACGCGTGGCCCGATACGGTGAAGCAATGCATCCTGATGCAGAGCGGCGGCGCGGATGCGATGCAGGTTTGCAATCAGCAGTTCCCCCCTGCCCTCCAGAGCAAGTTGCAGGAAAGACTGCAGACCGCGATGCGCGAGCAGATGAAGTAGATCGCCGCGCGCCAAGCTGCGTATGTAGACCCAATGTCGCGCTGGCTTTTGGTGTCGCTGGTCTTCGCGTGTGGTGGTGGTAATCGCGAAGTCTCGAAGATCAAGTACACGCACACGAGCTGCGCCGACTGCGAGATCGCGCCGCCGGCGAACACCGAGCAGTTCGCGCAGCCCGATGAGGAGCGCACGCGGCCGGAGCTGGTGCCGCCCTCGCCGACGCAGGTCGCGCCCGAGCCGACGTGCAACCTCGTCGCGGAAGCGCTGGTCTCGCTCGAGCTCGGCAACTACGCCGACCCCGAGGAGCGCGCGCCGAAGATCGCCGTCGAGGAGCGTCGCTGCGTCGCCATGAAGCTCTCGCGCGAAGACCGCCAGTGCGTGGTCGAGTCGTACGACCGCACGAGCGTCGCGTACTGCGTGCCCAAGCTGTTTCCGAAGGAGCCGCAGCCCCAGCCGGTCGGTGCCGCGCGGTGCGACATGGTGGCGAAGCAGATGATGACCCGGCTCGATGCACAGCTGCGCCAGCAGCGCGTTCCCGACCAGCGCGTCTGGGAGCGCCAGTTGCTCGCAGCGATCGACGCGTGCCGAGCCGATCGCTGGAACGAGCAGATGGCCCAGTGCGCCGAGTACTACGTGCCGATGAACGCAGCGACCTGTGCGGACGTGCAGCCGACCGGGATGTGGAAGCGCCTCGAGGCGCGGCTCGTGAAAGCGAGCACCGAGTGATCACTTACGTCGTGCGTACAGCATCGCGATGATGACGCCGTAGAGCACGTTCAGCACCACGTCGAACGCGGTCGCGGTCCACGTGACGTCCTTGTTGAGCTCGGTGACCCACTTATCGCCGCGGCCGGTCGCAGCGTCGACGAGAAAGAACGTGACGTTGTTGAGCACGTGAAGCGCGATCGCGGCCTCGAGCCCGCCCGTGCGGATCGTGAGCCACCCGGCGACGAGCCCGAACGTCGTGATCGCGACGAAGCCCTCGAGCGGCAGCGCGTGCACGAGGCCGAACAGGACGCCCGTGATCGCGATCGACACCCACGGCCATGGCAGCCACGCGCCAAGCGCTTGCATCAGGGTGCCGCGAAACGCGAATTCCTCGGCGCTCGCCTGCAGCGGAATCACGAGCACGACCGCGAGCGCGAGCGGCAGAAACCGGTCCCAGCCGACCCAGCCGCCGCGCTCCGGCCCCGCCGAGACCGCGAGCCCGATGATCGTCTGCGCGGCGATGAACACGATCGTGACGAGACAACACGTCGCGAACCAGCGACCGCGAAACCGCATCTCCACCGAGAGCAGCGAGCGCGCCGGCCGTCCGACGATGCGCGCAGCGAGCAGCGACGCAGGGATCAGACACCAGAGCGTGATCCCGAGCTTGATGATCCCGGGTGCGCCATCCTCGCTGCGACCGACGACGTCGTAGACCTCCGGCATGACGAGGAACCACAGCGCGAACAGCACGACGACGAACAACACGAGCTCGACGATCGGCTTCCACCAGCGGTAGTGCTCGGTCCTTGCGAGGCGGTGGTACATGACGTCAACAACCTACATCGCGCGCTGATAGATTCGTCGCGTGGGCGATCTCAGCGGCCAGGTGATCGATCGCCGGTATCAGATCATAGAACGGATCGCCGACGGCGCGATGGGCATCGTCTATCGCGCCATCCGGCTCAACCTCGACCGCCCCGTCGCGGTCAAGGTGATGCACGCGTCGCTGCGCGACGAGATGAAGGGCAAGGAGCGCTTCGAACGCGAGGCCAAGATGATGGCAAAGCTGGAGCACCCGCACTGCGTCTCCATCATCGACTTCGGGCTGCACGGGAACAAGCCCTTCGTGGTCATGGAGCTGGTGCGCGGGCGCAGCCTGTACGAGGTCCTCGTCGAGCAAGGACGGTTCGAGGTCACGCGCGCGCTCGACATCATGGGCCAGGTGCTGTCCGGGCTCGCGCACGCGCACGAGCAAGGCATCATCCATCGCGACATCAAGCCCGCGAACATCATGGTCACGCCGAAGGC
>JALZOJ010000011.1 GCA_030857175.1 Myxococcota bacterium
TCCAGTCAGCGCCACATGTCGCACGTGGCGTCGACGCACACCCAGCGACCACCGCGACCACCGCGAGCAGCTTCACGCGTTGTCAGGGTTGCACGCAGTGTGCCCTGCGTTTCTTCGTCGGAAGCCACGGTTTGCCGCGGTATCAGCGCCACACTGTTGCGGTCGATTCACGGTCGGCGGTATGACGCCGTTCAACATGATCAAGCGTCCGAAGATCGCAATCGTTGGCGCCGGCGGCAACGTCGGTGCGGCCGTCGCTCAGTGGGCCGTCGTGAAGGAGCTGGGCGACCTCGTCCTCATCGATATCAAGCAGGGGCCGGCTGAAGGCCGCGCGCTCGATCTCACGCAGAGCGGCGCGTGGGAAGGCTTCAACAACACGTCATTCGTCGCGACCGACAAGCCGGAGATGATGGCCGGCGCGGATATCGTCGTGATGACCGCCGGTGTGCCGCGCAAGCCGGGGCAGTCGCGCGAAGAGCTGATCAACATCAACGCCGGCATCGTCAAAGGCATCTGCGGTGACGTGAAGAAGCACGCGCCCGACGCGATCCTGATCGTCGTGTCGAACCCGCTCGACGCGATGGTGTTCGTCGCGAAGCAGGTCACCGGCTTCCCGCGCGAGCGCGTGATCGGCTCGGCCGGCGTGCTCGACAGCGCACGCTTCCGCACGTACCTCGCGATCGCCGCAGGCGTCAGCGTCGAGGACGTCCAGGCGATCGTCCTCGGTGCACACACGGACAAGGACATGGTGCCCATCACGTCGACCGCGATGATCGGCAACGTGCCCGTCGCCAAGTTCCTCTCGCCCGAGAAGCTGAACGAGGTCGTCGAGAACACCAAGAAGGGCGGCGCCACGCTCACCGGTCTGATCGGTACGAGCGCGTGGCTCGCGCCCGGCGCAGGCACCTGCCTCATGGTCGAGGCGATCGTGCGCAACCAGGGCCGCGTGCTCCCCTGCTCCGTCGAGCTTCAGGGCGAGTTCGGCGTCAAGGGCGCGTTCGTCGGCGTGCCGGTCAAGCTGACCGCCAAGGGCGCGGAGTCGGTGTACGAGTTCGAGCTGTCGGCGCAGGAGAAGGAAGCGTTCGGCAAGAGCGTCGCCGCGAACACCGAGCTGATGAACATCGCGCGCGGCTTCCTCGGCTAGTCGGGCAGGTCGATCGCGGGCTGATCGATCGCGGGCTGATCCTCGACGACATACTCGTTCTCGATCGGCGTGCCGCTCGAGATGACGACTTCGCCGTCGATGATCGCCGCCCCGACCGCGTTCTCGAACGTGCGTCCCGGAAGCGGGATGTTTTTCGTGTATTCGATCTCGACGCCTACGCCGCAGTGCCTGGTCGAGGTCGTGTCGATGATCGGCGCGCTCCCCTCGATCTGGATGAGCTCCTGATGGTCGATCTGCTCGGAGAGGTCGATCGCGTCGGCGGGTGGCGGCCGGTCGTACACCGCCAGCTGCGCTTGCTCGGCGAGGTCGGCCCAATCGGGCTCCGCATCCTCGAGCTCGGTGAGCTCGGGCTCGGGCACATCGGCCAGCTCGGGCGCGTCGGCGTCGGGCTCGCCGGTCTCCTCGTCGGTCTCGACCTCGCGCTCGATCGCCGGAATCTCGGCGCTCCGTCGCGCGGCCGTGACCTGTGCGCCGAGGCCCGTCAGATCCGCTCGGCGAACCTGGGGCGATGGCGGCGGCGGTGCGTCCGCCGGGGCGCGGGCCGCGAACCACAGCCATCCAATGGCGCCGGCGACCGCGACAAACAAGAAGCGCATACGTGGATCAGACGTACGCGATCGCCCGCGGTCGCAGGAAACCTGGCGGTCAACAGCGCCGCGGAGCGTGCGGCGGCCGGCTCTCGTCGCGGGTCGCAGTAGGCCTGTCGCCTACCAGCTGGCCATCTTCTGCTTGAGGCTGGCGTCGAGGGCGTCGAGGAACTGCTCGGTCGTGAGGAACGGTGCCTTCGCATCGATCAGGACCGCGAGGTCCTTGGTCATCTTTCCGGACTCGACCGTCTCGACGCAGACCTTCTCGAGCGAGTCGGCGAACTTCACCACGTCGGGCGTGCCGTCGAACTGGCCGCGGTACTTGAGGCCCTGCGTCCAGGCGAAGATCGACGCGATCGGGTTCGTCGACGTCGGCTTGCCCTTCTGGTGCTCGCGGTAGTGGCGCGTGACCGTGCCGTGCGCCGCCTCCGCCTCGACGGTCTTGCCGTCAGGCGTGAGCAGGACGGACGTCATGAGGCCGAGCGAGCCGAAGCCCTGCGCGACCGAGTCCGACTGGACGTCGCCGTCGTAGTTCTTGCAGGCCCAGACGAAGCCGCCTTCCCACTTCATCGCGGACGCGACCATGTCGTCGATCAGGCGGTGCTCGTACACGATGCCCTTCGCCTTGAACTTGTCGGCGAACTCCTCGTCGAAGACCTTCTGGAAGAGGTCCTTGAAGCGACCGTCGTACTTCTTGAGGATCGTGTTCTTCGTCGAGAGGTAGACCGGCCAACCGCGGTTAAGACCGTAGTTGAAGCTGCTGCGCGCGAAGCCGGTGATCGACTCGTCGAGGTTGTACATGCCGAGCGCGATGCCCGCCGACGTGAAGTCGTAGACCTTGTGCTCGATCGCCTTGCCGCCGTCTTTCGGCGTGAACGTCATGGTCAGCGTGCCGGCGCCGGGGACGAGGAAGTCCGTCGCGCGGTACTGGTCGCCGAACGCGTGACGACCGACGACGATCGGCTTCGTCCAGCCGGGCACGAGGCGCGGCACGTTCTTGCAGATGATCGGCTCGCGAAAGATCGTGCCGCCGAGGATGTTGCGGATCGTGCCGTTCGGCGACTTCCACATCTCCTTGAGGTTGAACTCTTTGACGCGCGCCTCGTCGGGCGTGATCGTCGCGCACTTCACGGCGACGCCGTGTTCCTTCGTCGCGTTCGCAGAATCGATCGTGACTTGATCGCGCGTTGCATCGCGATGCTCGACACCGAGGTCGAAGTACTTCAGATCGATCTCGAGATACGGAAGGATCAGCTTGTCTTTGATGAAGTGCCAGATGATGCGCGTCATCTCGTCGCCGTCCATCTCGACGACTGGATTCTTCACTTTGATTTTCGACGTTGCCACGCGCGAGTTGTATCAAGTCCGCTAGACGAACGGATCGACGTCGACGGTGAATCGTTGCAGCGCAGGGTGTGATCGGCGGGCGGCTCGCTCGAGGCGGTTGATGTTGTCCTGCTGCAGCTTCCGCGGCAGCACGAACCGCACCTCGCGCAGGCTCCCCGCGCGGACGACCTCCAGCATGTGGGTCCACGCGAGGACGTCCTTCGACGGCTCGCGGCAAATGACCTCGACGCGCGGGAACGCCGAGCCGTCGCGCAGAAACCGCGCTTCGTTCGCGCGCTCGCGGATGCGAACTTCACGGACCGACGCCGGCAGCGCGTCGTCGAGCCAGGGCGAAGCGTCGGCGAAGCCATGGGTGACCTCGATGCGCGTCAGTTGCCGCGCGAGCTGGGTCTCCCAGATCCAGGCCCAGTCCTCGGGGTAACCCCACACGCCCAGCGAGCACAGCGCGGGAAACGCCTCGCCGCGTGCGAGCTCGGCGATCACGGGCATCGAGCGTGGCGTGCGCAACGCGACGCGGACCGCGTCCGCGGGACCGGGCTCGATCGCGAGCCCGATGTGCGTCAGTGCGCGCGGCTCACTCGCGATCTGCGAGAGCAGCTTCGGTGTCACGTTGCGGAGCTCGCGCAGCGCCGGGAACGCCTGCATCGGCAGCTCCTCGTGATACGCGAGCTCGAGCGACTGCACGGTCGACCACTCGGGGCGCGGCGTGATCACCGCGAACGGCTCGACGGTGACCGACGCGAGAAAGCCGCGATCGAAGCGAACCGAATACGGGCGGATCGCGTGCCAGATCGGCGCGAGCCAGCGTTGCATGTACTGCTCGAGCAGCTCGCGCTCGCGGCGCACGGCCGCCGCCTCGGGCGTGCGATCGCGCCGCGTGAACTGCAGCGTGATGAGCTCGCCGCGTGGATCGCCGCGCGAGGTCGCCCAGTCCGCATAGACGAGGCGCGGTGCATCGGCCGCGGGATCCGCATAGACCTGCGCGAGCAAGTCGGCGCCGGCGTCGTCGGTCGTCGTCAGCAAGCGGTGCAGCTCGGCGATCGTGGCGCGCGCTCGCGCGGAGAGCTGCTCGTCGCGCGGCGTCGCGTGCGCGGTGCGCAGCTCCTCGAGGCGATCGGTGTAGCCGGGCAGCCGCACGGTCTCGAGCAACGCGCGCATGCGCGGCGTCGGGCGCCACTGATAGAGGAGAATATCGAGTGCCGCGGTGACGTCGCCGTACGCGAGGCGTGGGAGCAGCGCGATGAGGCGTGCGAGGTCCGCCTGGCGCAACGTCACCGCGGTCGTGCGAAACGCCTCGTAGCGATCGTCGGCGGTCTTGCCGCCGAGCGCCTTCTGGCGCGGCTCGATGCGACTCGCGAGCGTATCGACGAGTGCGATCAGCGGCGCGGCGCGACACAGCGACCACGAGGTGACCAGGCGCTCGAGCGCCTGCTCGTCATCGTCGGATGCGAGCGCTGCCAGTGCAGCAGCGAGCTCGGTATCCGCGTCGCTCACGCGAGCGATATATCACGCGGCGTCGATCAGCGCGGGCAGCGCGGAAACGCGGTCGCGAAGGTCTCGTCCGGCATCGCCTTGCGCCACACCGTGCGCGCGGTGCTGCAATCGCCAGCGTCGACGTGACAACGCGCCTCGTCGCGCACGGTCGGTGACGGCAGGCTCGCGAGGCGCTGGAGGCACGCGGCCGCGCTTGCTTCATTCGCGCGCTCGGTCGGCGTTGCCGTGCGCAGATCGGCGCGACGTGCATCGGGCGTCGTGGTCCATGCAGGCGTCGCCGGCGCGTTCGCGACGCCCGTTGCGGATGACGACGAGCTCTCTCGCCACGCGAGCACGGCGACCGTCGCGGCCGCGGCGACGCTCGCCGCCCCGATCGCCAACCAGATCGCGCGCGACGTGCAGCGAGGCTGCGACGTGCCGCCGAACGCGGCGAGGAGTGCGTCGATGTTCGGCCAGCGCTTCTCCGGATCGGGATCGAGGCCGCGAACGAGCACACTGAAGATGTGGTGATCCGCCGCGCGCAGGTTCGGCGGCAATACCGGCCGCGCTTGCATCGCCGTCGCGATCGCGCCGAGCGTCGGGCCGACAAACGGACGCGTTCCTGCGAGCGCTTCCCAGATCGACGCGCACAGCGCGTACTGATCGCTCTTGTGCGTGGCCGGCCCGCCGACCAGCTGCTCGTACGCCATGTAGATCGGCGTACCGAGGATCGCGCCGGTCGAGATCAGATTTGTTGCTGTCTGCACTGCCGTGCTGCGATCCGTCGCGAGGCCGAAGTCACCGAGCAACACGCGGCCGTCCTCGGCGACGAGCACGTTGTCGGGCTTGATGTCGCGATGCACGATGTAGGCGCGATGCACGGCCGCCAAGCCGGTCGCGACCTGTCGCCAGACGCCGAGGATGTCCGCGGTCGTGCGCGGCTGGAGTGCGCGCCACGTGCGCGCGTCGGTGCCGATCACGAGCTCGAGCGCGAGGAACAGCTCGTCGGCCGATTCGCCGACGTCGTAGACGCTCACCACGTTCGGATGTCGTAGCTGCGCGAGCGCGCGGGCTTCGCGATACAGGCGCGACCGCCGCTCGCGCCGTGCTTCGCGCGTCGTCGGCGCGTTGCCGTCGGTCGTGCGCACGAACTTGAGCGCGACGCGGCGGCCGAGGTGCTTGTCCTCGGCTTCCCACACGACACCCATCGCGCCTGCACCGAGCTGGCGAATCACCTGGTACCGCATGGGCACCGGCCGTTCGGGCGCCGCCATACCGGCGAGCTCGGCAACCAGCAGCGTGCACGTCGCGCAGCTGTCGAGGTGACGATCGATCGAAGCGCGCCGCTTGTCGGCGAGCCCACCGTCGGCGAGGAGCACGAGCTCGTTCTCGTCGGGGCACGTCGGAGGACGCGAGCGCGTCGAGATCGCCATCATCGCGGGACCGGCGCGGTTGCGAGCAACTGTGCGATCGAGACATCGAGCCCGCTCGACACACGGTCGATCAGGTCCTCGAGCTCGTGCGGATCGAGCGGCAGCCGGCGCGGGATCTGCCTCCGTATGAACGCGACGATCTGCGCACGTGCGCGCGTGATGCGCGTTGCCGCGGCCGACGGGTCGATGCCGAGCACCGCGCCGAGCTGATCGATCGACAAGCCCGCGACGACGTGCTGCCGGAGCAAATGCCGGTCGCCCGGCGCGAGCTGCTTCGCAGCATCGTGCAGCGCCGCCGCGACCGCATCGCGATATTCGATCGTCACGAGATCGAGAGCGAGGTCACATCGTGGCGACGGTACGTCGTCATCACGTCTGCGCTTCCCGAGATCGAGAAAGACTCGGACCGCCGTCACGCGCAGCCAGTCCTCGAGGAGCCCCTGCCCTGCGTAGTCCGCGAGCTTCGGCGCCCTGCCCGCCTCCGCGACGAACAGTTTCGCGCGCAAGATTCGCTTGAGATCATCGGCCGTGTGCACGCCATCCGCGAACCGGCGACACGTCGAATCGATCGTCAGGCGATACGCACGCTCGAGCTCCGCGACCGCCGGCTCGACGCCGCGGGACGCCAGGATCGCGAGTGCGAGATCGGCTGCACGACAGCGCGCGAGGTACACCTCGACCGGCGTCGAGCGCGACGGTGAAGTGCGCGCGGATGCCGCGATCACCGTGACGAGCTCGCGGTCGTCGACGGCGAGCGCCGGGTACTGCTGATGCGCTGCCTGACAGAGCACGACGAGCTTCGCCCCGAGATCGGGCGGCAGGGGCGACGACGATCCCGTCGTCGATGCCGACGCCGCGGCAGCGACCGTCGACGCAAAGATGCTCGCGAGCTCGTCCGCAGTCGCGACACTGCCGTGGGCACTCGCATGTCGGGCATCGGCGGGCGCAATTTGCTCGGGTGGGTCGACGGCGCAGCGCCACGCGCGCGCACCCAACCTGACCGAGCGCGACAACGTCTTCACAGCAGTACAGACGAGGGTCGAGACCCCGAGTCGCGCAGATTTTGTCCGCACCGACGTGCGAGTTAGGTCGCTCCGATAGGCAGTGGTCGGGCCACCCGCGCTATCGCTTGATCTTCGCGAGCACTTCGCGCGCGAGCGCGAGATGCGGGTGGCCCGCGGGTAACGTGCGCTCCCAGATCGAGAGCGCCCGGCCGACCGCTTCGGCGGCTTCGCGCGGCCGTTTTGACGCGAGCAGGGTATCGCCGACGTTGAAGTAGGCGATGCCGGTCTCCGGGTGATCTTCACCCTTCACCTCGCGCTCGACCGCGAGCGCGTCTCGTGCCGTCGCGAGTGCACGCTCGCTGTCGCCACGCTGTTGATACACGGGGACCAGGTTGGTGAGCACCATCGCGAGCTCGCGGCGATCCGACGGCTTCACCGCCAGCCGCGCCTCTTCGAGCTCTGCGAGCGCACGGTCGAGCTGCTTCGCGTTCGTCAGCGCCGCACCGAGGTTTGCTTGCGCCGTGATCGCCGCCGGGTGGCTTCGGTCGACCATCGTGCGCGTGATCGCGAGCGAGCGCTCGAGATACGGGACCGCGCCGGAAGCATCTCCGCGCGCGAAGCTCAGGTTGCCGAGCCCGTCGAGCACGGGCAAGAGCTCGGGATGTTGCCCGCCCGCGAGCTCCTCGGTGATCGCGAGCGCGGCGCGATAGTGCGGCTCCGCGTCGTCGGCACGCTCGAGCGCCAGCAGCGAGTGGCCGATCGACACGTGCGCACGCGCGGCCGGCAGCCCCCTGCGGTCGTCGGCGAGGCGCAGGACCTGTTCGAACTGCGCGAGCGCGTCCTCATGGCGGGCCCGCCGTGCGGCCATGACGCCGCGCACGGACGCGATGCGCGCGGCGATGTCATTCCGCTCGACCAGTCGCGCTCTCGCACCCTCGGCGAGCTCGAGCCAGCGGTTCGCTTCGTCGTATCGCTCGACGCGATCGCCAAGCAACCGCGCGAGTGCAAGCGCGGCCTCGGCGACACGCTCCTGGTCATTGCCCGCGGTGGCCGCGTTCACCGACTCCGCCATCAAGTCGATCGCGCGCGCGCGATCACCGGCGGACTCGTCGGCGAGCGACGCGACGACATAGCGGCAACGCGCAGTCACCGGGGCGTAGCGGAGCGCGTCGACGGCAGCACACGCGGCGTTCGCGATCTCGAGCGCGGGTGCGACCTTGCCGAGGCGCTGGAGCGTCGTTGCCCGCGCGAGCTGCGTCGCGATCTGGGCGACTCGGCTCGCGATCGCCTGATCGGGCGGCGCGACACGCTCGGCGAGGGCTTTGCGATCGGCGCACACCGCGAGCGACGGCAGCGCGTCGGCCGCCTCGATCGCTCGACCGCTTGTCTCGCGATCGGCGTGTTCGAGCTCGGTCACGATCACGTTCAACGCCGCGAGCCGCTCGTCGAGGCACGCGACGCGGAGGTCGAGCATGGCCGGAGACTGTTCCTCGTCGACGTGCGTCGCCTTGCATGCCGCCGTACTCGCCGCGGACCACGCGTTCGCGTAGCTCGTCAGCCGCTTCTCGACGCTACCCACCACGGTCGGAGCGGACGCGAGTGCGGCCCGTACGGCGGCCGCACGCGTGGGGTTCCACGCGGTCGTCATCTTCGCGGCGCTCGTCGCACACGGCACGTCGTCGCCGCTGCGTGCGAGCTCGACCACGAGCACGGTCGTTGCGACTGCAGCGATCGCACCCGCCACGAGCGCGCGCTTGCGGCGCAGCGTCCGTGCACGCTCGAGCTGCTGCACCAGCGCGTCCATCGATGGATGTCGGTCGACAGGGTTGCCTGCGAGCCCACGCACGATCGAGCGCCGGAGCGCCGACGGTCCGCGCGGCGCGAGGGGCCGTGTGATCTCGCCGGCGACGACGTGCGCGGCGATCTCCGTCACGCGGTCACCGCGAAACGGCTGCGTGCCATAGAGCGCAGTGAACAGCGCGACGCAGAACGCGAACTGATCCGTCGCGGGCGTGATCGCCGCACCCGTGAACTGCTCCGGCGCCATGAAGCGCGGCGTACCGATCAGCGCGCCGGTCTGCGTGAGCTTCGCGTCCGCACGCGCGTCACCCGCGACCCCCGGCGTCGGGGCGTCGCCGGCGTTGCGCGCGAGCCCGAAATCGGCGACCCGGATGCGGCCATCGCGTCCGACGATGACGTTATCTGGCTTGAAGTCGCGGTGGATCACGCCTGCGGCATGCGCGGCGGCGAGCCCACGACCACACTGGATGAAGGCGTCGACGATCTCGTGCCACGTACGCGGTTGCCGGAGCCACGCAGCCAGCGTCGGTCCGTCGACGAGCTCCATCGCGAGGTAGACGCCACCTTCGAACGTACCGAGGTCGAAGATCGACACGACGTTCGGGTGGGACAGCCGCGCGGCGGCCTGCGCCTCGCGCAACAGGCGTGGACGTCCGTCCTCCCCGGCTTCCGCACGCAAGAGCTTGAGGGCGATCCGGCGGTCGAGCTCCGGGTCAGAGGCGGCGTAGACCACGCCCATGCCCCCGGCTCCGAGCCGCTCGAGGATCGTGAAGCGACCGACGAGCGTCCCGCTCGGCAGCTGACTCGCCGATGCAGTGGCCACAGGTTCCGTGCTCGCATCGACGGCCGCACGTGCGAGCTCGGCGACGAACTGCTCGCAGTCGCGACACGTCACGACGTGATCGCGGACGGCGTCCGCATCCGCGGCGGGCAGGTCACCTGCGATGAGCTGCGCGGCCGTCGTCTCGTCGAGACACGTCATGCATGCGTCCGGAAGAACCCGCTCAGCGTGACGTGGAGCTGACTGCTCACGACGCGCACGATGCTCTGCAAGCCCGCGTCATCGACACGCAGCCGGCTCTTCAGCGCGGTGCGTGCGGACTCGACCAGCTCGGCGCGCGCCTGCTCGAGGCGGCGAAACGCGGTGGTCTTGTGCACGCCGAAGATCGCGCCGATCTGATCGATCGCGAGCCGCTCGGCATAGTGGTAGCGCAGGATCACGCGATGCTTGTCGGGGAGTGCAGCGAGCGCCTCGGCGAGCGCGGCACCCACGTCGGAGCGATAGCGCTCGAGGAGCGTCGCGAGCTCGGGATCCGATCCTGCCGCGGGCAACAGCGCGGCGAGCCCTTCCGCTTCGTCGGCCTGATAGCCGGGAGCTTCGCGCATGCCCTCACGTCGGAGGTTCAGCGCGGTACGCACCGCGACCGCGCGCACCCAGCCTGCGAGCTCGCCGCGGCCCGTGTACTCACCGATCCGCGGCGGCGTGTCGGCGTCGCCGACGAACAACTTCTCGCGCACGCGCTGCTTCACTTCGTCGATGTCGACGGCGCTCTGCATGCGCGAGAGCGCCGCGTTTATCACCGACGCGTACGTACGCTCGAATGTGGCGAGTGCGACCGCATCACCGCTCGCGCACGCGCACGTCAGGTACAAGAGCTCGGTGCGCACGTCCGGCGAGACCTCCTGCCACCGCGCTGTCACAAACGACGTGAAGCGCTCGAGATCGACGACGACGCCTGGCCAGCGCTGACTCGCTGTCGCATGCGCTTCGCGAAGGTCCGTCACCGCGTGCCAGCCTGACGCATTGGCAACATCATGCCTAGCGCAATGTGACAGGCGCGGACAGACCGCACGACGCAACCAGCGCACTTCGAAATTTGTCTTTCTGAAGTGAGAGCCCAACGAGTCTTCCTTTTTCCACTCCTTCTCGTCGCATGCGACAGCGACGGCTCGAAAACCCCACCGATGCTCGCCGACGCCGGCAGCATCGATTCCCAGGAGCCGGACGCGCCACCACTACCGCCGAACGTGGTGACGGTCGACACGTTCGGCGATCCCCCGCTCTTCATTCGCTACCGCAACGGCGCCGGTCCCTGGCTCGAGCCGACGCTGACCAGCGACCGCTACGAATTCCACATCGACACGCACTACGAGCTCGTGGCGGTCTGCGGCGATGCGACGAACGGCTACGAGGTCGCGTTCGAAGCCGCGACCTACGAGGAAGTGAGCGGTGAGACATACCTGCCGTGCTTCTCGTTCGGGATCGACGATCTCGACACACACCCGCTGACGGGCACGATGGTGCAGGCCGGTCGCGTGAGTGTCGGCATGGACACCGACGACAGCCAGACGGGGAACTGGACGTTCGCGCTCGACGCGGCCGAAGGCACGAATGACCTGCTCGCCGTCGGCGGCGGCCGGATGCTGCTGCGGCGAGACATCGCCGTCGCCATGCCAACGACGACGCCTCCGATCAACCTCGTTCAGGACGGCGTCGCAACCACCGCGGTCGCGCTCACGCTCAACGGCCTGTTGACCGGCGAGACCACGGGCACACAAACGTATCTCTTCACCGAAAACAGCTTCTTCGTGCTCGCCGACGAGCCGAGTGCAACGGCGCGCACCGCACCCGCCTCGCAGATCACCCCAAACGACGCGCAGTTCGTGTCCGTCGATGTCTCGGGTGGCATCTACCGGCGCTCGGCGTTCAAGCGGCACACGACGGCCTCGCCTGCGTCGACGTTCACGCTGATGCCGCGGCTCGAGGGCGTGCAGCTCGCGAACAGCACGGCCACGTGGACGTCGCTCCCCGCGGGGACCGCGGAGCTCTCCGCGGGGTCGGGCATCTCCTTGTTTCGCCGCACTGCGACCGAGGGCTGGCTCGCCGGCAAGACGTCCCTGGCGATCGACACCGACGTTCCCGGCTTCATGCCGGAGTGGAAGCTGTCCACGATCGATTTCGCGCGGTTCGAAGTTGCCACCTCCCAAGGTGGTGCGTCGTATCGATCCGGCATCGTCACACCACCACCGTCGCTCACCACGCTCTCTCGGTTCGAGCGTGCGCACCGAGCAGGCATGCGGCGAGTCTCGATGCTTCACGGAGGAGGCAAGCGGCGAATCTCGACGCGATTCCGGTAGAGACCCGGCGCGTGGCCGACGCTGTCGAAGCCGCGGCCGACCGACGTCCCCGCCAGCGTGATGTAGAGACGCGCCGTGGCGTCGGGACGGTCGCCGTTCAGCGAGAACTCGATCGCATTCTCCGGCACACCCCAGCCGGCGGTTGGAGAGAGCTGCGTGCTCGCTTGCGATGCGAAGTCCGCGAGCTCGATCCGGGCGATCGGCTGCTGCTCGTCGAACAAGGTGATGCCGAGCGGTGCGCCCGCGGGAAGTGGCCCGCGTGCGAGCTCGGTGAACGGTCCCTTCTCGCCGCTCTCGGCTTCGACGACGTGAAGCTCGCGTGCGGCATCGACGTACGCGAAACGCGATGGACGCCCGACGGGATACTCCGAATACGTCACCTCGATGCGCTGCGTGGGGATCGCCGAGAATGCGAGGAACAGGCGGCGGTGCCCACTGATCTGCATCGCGCAGAAGTGATTGAGATGCGAATACACGGCCGTCGCTAACACGGTCTCCGCTTCGACGTGCAGCACCTCGTCGCTGAGTGCAGCGACGCGAACAATGGCGGGCTCGTCGCCAGCGTAGTGATACGTGGTTGTCGCGGCAGCGACGCTCGTTCCTGCATAGGAACGAGTCGGGCCGATTCGGTCCTCGGCGTCTGCGAGCAGCGTCCACCCGCGATCCGGCGAGCGGCTGATGAACGTCAGCAAAGGATGCAGCTCGATACGAGCCAAGCCGATCTCGATGGAGAGCGCTCCGGCGTGCGGAGACGCGCGGAGCCATGGTGGAAGCGCCGGCGTCGCTGCCTCCGTGGGTTGCCCGAGCTGGCGCGCGGGCGCTGGATGAGTCCCCGCGTCGGGGCCGCGCTGCGACCACGGCAACGCGCTGCCGATCAAGAGGCCGATCACGGCGCCGATCGCAACGGGCACGCGCATGCCGCGAGCACGCCAGAGCGAAGCGATCGCGCACGCGCACAGCACGACCGCGATCGCGGCGGTCATCAGTGCGGGGCGCTTGCCCGTGATCGGAAACACCACGATCCAAGCAGCCGCCATCGCCACGTGGAGCCCGACGAAGACCGAGATCGTGACGGCGGCGAGCCGCGCACGACGTCGCCACAGGCCGAACAAGCAGGCCGCGCCGAGCGCGACGATCGCGAACGGGAGCACCTGATTCGTCCAGAATCGCGGATGGTCCGCGCCGAAGCCGTGCGGCAATTGCTGCCAGGCATACGCGGCCGCAGCGATGTGCACGCCGGCAATCACCACCCACAAGCCGGGAAGGCGGATCGAGGCCGCAGCGTCCGGCGAGCGGTTCGATGCCATCCTCGAGATGATACGGGCCACACAAAGCCACGCCACCGCGGCTACACGTCGAAGTCGTGCACGTCGACAGTTCGATCTCTGCGCGCGAGGATCCATGCACAGACCAGCATCGCGAGCGCGGCGAGGATGCCGACCGTGGAGCCGGTCGAGGAGCAGCCGCCGGATGACGAGCTCGCGTCGGACGCGTCGGCGTCCGGCGCGCCACACTGCGTCTTTGCGAGCTTGCGACCGGTGACCGATTGGATCCACGAGATGACCTTGTCGACCCGCACGTAGACACCGCCGTTGCCGCATGGCGCCTGCGGAAGCGCGAGGCCTCGCGAGACGACGCCGACGAGCGCGTGACCGTGGCCGTCTTGCGTATCGATGTAGACCGGACCGCCGGAGTCACCGAAGCAGCTGTCCGCACCGTGACCGCCGGCCATGAACTCGCCGTGCGGCGCGACGGCGGGATTGCACGCGGGGTCGAGCGTGCAGGTCTTGTCGGTGATCGGCACCGTCGCCTCGTGGAGACGCGTGTTGTCGTCGAGACCTTCGGCCGTCACGAGGCCAAAGCCGACGATCTTGACCGGCGCGTTGTCTTGCAGGAGAGCGCGCGCGGTGCACGCGGTGGCGACGACGCGTGGCTTTGCCTGCGTGGCGGGCTGGTCGAGCATCAGCACGCCGATGTCGTAGCGCTGCTCCCAGCTCGGGTACGCGCGAGCCCACGAGACGCGGATGCGTTCACCGCCGGTGCGCCCGTAGTCGATCGTGTCGATCACGACCTCGTAAGGCAGCGAGTCGATGCAGTGGCCGGCCGTGAGGACGACGTCCGGGGCGATCAGTGTGCCCGTGCAGTAGCCGCTGTAGCCGATCACCGCGACGACATCGGGCCAGCGACCGCGCGGGACCTGCGAGCCACCGACGATATCTTCATCGGCATCGGTACTGGCATCCGCAGGCGCGTTGCAGAACGGACAGAGAAGGACGAGGAACAGACAACAGGCAAGGCTTCGCATGTGCGGCGTGCACAGCAAGCGCGAGGCCGATGCGTGTGGTGCGTGATTTCACGCGTCTACGAAGCGCGGTGTCCGAGGAGCGGACGCGCTGTCCGAGATCCGGTCGGACGCCGGACGAAACTTCCGACTGAATTTCTAGGAGCAGCGGCGGCGGCGCAGCAGCGCGAAGCCGAGGAGGAACAAGAAGCCGGCGCCCGTCGATCCGCCGCTCGTCGAACAACCGCCGGTGACGTCGTTGCTCGCGTCGGGGTTGTTCGGGTCGTTCGGGTTGTTCGGGTCGGGGTTGTTCGGGTCGGGGTTGTTCGGGTTCATCGGGCCCGCGGCGCAGTTGTCCTTCGAGACCGTCTTGCCCGTGGTCGTCTCGATCCAGTTGAGGATCTTGTCGGCGCGCACGTAGATGCCGCCCTGGCCGCAGGCCTGCGTCGCGTTGTCGTAGGCGCGCGAGACGGCGCCGATGACGACGTAGCCGCGCGGCGTGTTGAGATAAACGGGACCGCCCGAGTCGCCGTTGCACGAGTCCTTGGCTCCGTCGCCGGCTCCGAACTCGCCGCCTGGCGCGACCGCGGGCTTGAAGCCGAGGCCGGCCGTCGTGCCGACCGCGTCGGTGACCGGGACCGCGACCTCGTAGAGCCTGGTGTTCGGCGCCTGCGCGTTGATGTCCGTCGCGCCAAAGCCGACGAGCTGCACCATCGGCTTGGTGTTGAAGCTCGTCATCGTGCACTCGGTCGTTGCGACCGGACGCGGCGTGACGCCGGCGAGCGGCGTGTTGAGGACGATGACGGAGACGTCGTACGTGGTCTCCCAGCTCGGATACGCGGTGTGCGTCTTGATCGTGGCGCGCGCGCCGCCGGCCGCGTTGTAGTCGGTCGTGTTCGCGATCACCTGCGTCATGCCACCGACACAGTGGCCCGCCGTGAGAACGACGTCCGGCGCGATCAGCGTGCCGGTACACGCGCCTTGGGGGCCGAGGACCGCGACTGCATCGGGCCACTTGTTCGCCGGGGCGAGCGTGCCACCCACGATCTCCGCCGTTCCTTCCTCCGGTTCGACGGTCGGTTCAGGAAGACCGTTCGAGTCGGCCGAGACGGAGCCAGCGAACCCGAGGACTGCGGCGAGGGAGACAACGACGCGCATGCCCTCTGGATGAGCAACGGCCGTACCGCCGCGGTTTTGCGCAACTCGCGCACCGTGGCGTACGCCACGGACGAGGAGTTCGGGACTTGCGGTGCGCCAGGGACCGCGATCCCGGGGATTCGCTCCCTGGCAACAGTCCCAGCCGCCTGATCTCACCCCACCGCGACGCCCAGCTTGCGCAGGTTCTCGCGATGGTGATCGCGCATGCCGACGACGGTGGCGGCCCGCGGCAGGGCCATCGCGGCGGCCGCCGTGAAGTCATGACGCGCACCGACGTCGAGCAGGCGATCGACATAGTCGAGATCCGCCCGCGCGATCGCGAGCGCCTCGGTCGCGGGCATGCGCGGACCGTGACCCGGGATGACCTCGCGCAGCTCTTTCAAGAGCACGATCAGCCGCTCGAGCGTGCGCCGATATGCATGCGCGTCCTCGACGAACGGGATCTCGCATGGCGAGAGATGATCGCCCGGCAACAGCAGGCCGAGCTCCTCGATGACGAGCGCGATGCCATCGAAGCTGTGACCCGCGAGCTCGAGCACGTGGATCGGTGAGCCCGCGAGCTCGACGCGATCGCCATCCGCCAGCCCGCGGCGCCGCGCTGGCCACGCATAGCCCGCACGCGGCACGTACCACCGCGAGTCGAACTCGCGCGCGTCCTCGAGCCAGCGCGCGACGCGCGGGTCGCCCGCATCGATCGACGCGTGCAAGCGCTGACCGAGCCAGACCGGCGCATCGAACGTGGCGTGTCCCATCACGTGATCCCAGTGACCGTGCGTGAACACGACCGCCTGCACATTGGACGCGGCCGCCGCGAGCGCTTCGAGCTCGCGCGGGAAGTACGCCGGATCGACCACGAGGCTGGTGCCACCGTGCTCGAGGATCGTCGAGCTGGTCTGCCAGATGCCGCTCGTCAGGACAGAGGCGCGCACACGGCGAGCGTATGCTCCGCGCATGACTTCGTCCATCAGTGTCGATCGCGATGGCGCGATCGCGACCGTCTGGCTCGACCGGGAAGCAAAGCGCAACGCACTCGACGCCGACACCATGAAGGGGTTCGGCGCTGCGCTCGACACGCTCGCCGAGGACAACGCGGTTCACGTGGTCGTGGTGCGCGGCCGCGGGTCGGTGTTCTCGAGCGGCATCGACCACACCTTGCTCATGCAGGTCATCGGCGACAGCAAGCGCGTGCCGTTTCTCCACGTGCACCACCAGCTCCAGGACACGTTCCACAGGATGAGCCGCATGCAGAAGCCCGTGATCGCCGCGCTGCATGGGGTAGCGGTGGGGATGGCGTTCGAGCTCGCGCTCGCCGCGGACATTCGCGTGGCGACCGCCGACTGCGTGATGGGTCTACCGGAGATCGCCTTCGGCATCGTCCCCGACGTGGGCGGCACGACGCGTCTCGTGCGCGCGGTGGGCGAATCGCGCGCACGCGATCTCGTGCTCACGGGCCGCCTCGTGCGCGGACGCACCGCACATGCGTGGGGTTTGGTGCACGACGTCGTCGAGGCCGATGCGCTCGATCGTACCGTTCGCGCACGCGCCGAGGCGATCGCGCGCCATCCACCTGTGGCAGTCGGGCTCGCGAAGACCCTGTGCGGGCTCTCCGCAAACACCGACGACGCGACCAGCTTTCGCCTCGAAGGCGTCATTCAACAGACTTTGTTCGGGCAGTCGGACCTCGCCGCGCGATTTCCGGGCGCGCTCGCATTTATCAAGGATCAAATCGCACGCGCGGAGTAGCGCAGCGGCGTGTCACGAGCGCACAGCGACGGGCCGCATGTACTCCGGGCACGCAGGCTGCAATTGCTCCGTTCATCATGAAGAGCAAGGCCAGCATTGGCGGCCACCCCATCCACCCCATGGTCGTCGTGTTTCCGATCGCGCTGTTCACAGCGACGGTCGCCACGCTGCTCGCCTTCATCGGCACGCAGGACACGTTCTGGTACCGCGCGGCGATGACCGCCGGTGCCGCCGGCGTCTCGATGGCGCTGCTCGCTGCGATTCCCGGCGCGATCGATCTGTTCTCGCTGCCGAAGGACTCGCCTGCACGCGCGACGGGCATGAAGCACGCGAGCTTCGCGGTGCTCACCATCGGCATCTTCGCGGCGTCGACCGGCGTCATGTATCGCAACTGGATGGCGAAGACGAACGTCGACGGCATCTGGCAGCTCGACGCGACGGTGCCGCTCGCCATCGGCGTCGCCGGCATGGTCACGCTCGTGATCGTCGGCATCCTCGGCTGGACGATGGTCCAGACGCATCACCTCGGCATCAAGCCCACATTCGTTCGCCCCGCGCGCGAAGCCCGCATCCCGGACTTCCGCGGCACTGCTTTCGCCCGTCACTGATCGTTTTACTTAACTACGTAGTTTGCTTAAACCGCCGCCGCTCGCTGTGAAAGCGTCCTTGGACGCTGACGCAACGAGCGGCGGATTCTTTTAAGATGCGCGCGTGCAGCTGTCATCGACCATCCGCGGCGTCTCGTACGCGTTTGGCTCGGTGAAGGAAGTGCTCGCGAAAGCGAATCCAAAGAAGAGCGGCGATGATCTCGCCGGCGTGTCGGCGCGTGATGCGGTCGAGCGCGTCGCCGCGCGTGCGGTGCTCGCAGACCTGACGCTGCGCGACCTCCGCGAGAACCCGGTGGTGCCGTACGAACGCGACCAGCTCACGCGGCTTGTCGAGGACGAGCTCGACGATCAAGCGTATCGCGCGGTCGCGCATCTGACGGTCGGACAGTTCCGCGAGTGGCTGCTCGATATCGGCACGACGGGCGCGACGCTGCGTGCGGTCGCGCCGGGCCTCACGCCCGAGATGGCGGCGGCGGCGAGCAAGCTGATGTCGAACTTCGACCTCATGACGGTCGGCGCGAAGTGCACCGTGGTCGTCCGCGCGAACAACACGCTCGGCCTGCCCGGCCGGCTCTCGTCACGCTGCCAGCCGAACCACCCGACCGACGACGTGCAGGGCATTCTCGCCTCGGCGCGCGAGGGCCTGTCGTACGGCTGCGGCGATGCGGTGATCGGCATCAACCCCGCGACCGATACGGCGGAGTCGACCGCGGAGATCCTGAAAGCGATCGACGACCTCTTGAAGCGCAACAGCATCCCGACGCAGCACTGCGTGCTCTCGCACGTCACCGTGCAGATGAGAGCGCTCTCGCTCGGATGCCCGATGGATCTGATGTTCCAGTCGCTCGCGGGCACCGAGGACGCGAACAAGGCATTCGGCATCAGCGCCAAGCTCCTCGACGAAGCGTGGGACATGATGAAGGCGAAGGGCACCGCGAAGGGCCCGAACCGGATGTACTTCGAGACCGGCCAAGGCTCCGCGCTATCGTCGAACGCGCACCACGGCGCCGATCAGGTCACGATCGAAGCGCGCGCGTATGGCCTCGCGCGGCGCTACAAGCCGTTTCTCGTGAACACGGTGGTTGGTTTTATCGGGCCCGAGTACCTCGAGGACGGTCCGCAGATCTCGCGCGCCGCGCTCGAGGATCACTTCATGGGCAAGCTGCTCGGCCTGCCGATGGGCTGCGATGCGTGCTTCACCTATCACGCATCGATGACGCAGGACGAGCTCGAGAGCCTCAAGGTCCTGCTCGGTGCCGCGGGCTGCACGTATCTCATGTCGCTGCCGGTCGGCGACGACATCATGCTGAACTACCAGTCGACGAGCTTCCACGACATCCCGACGGTGCGACGCCTTCTGAACAAGCGCCCGACGCCGGAGTTCGACGCGTGGCTCGACGAGCGTGGCATCTGGCGCGGCGACGGTCCGGGCCCGAAGTTCGGGGACGTCTCCGCAGTCCGGTGATAATTGTGTCGGACCAGTCGGACACGCCGGACAAATCGAGCGGCGGCAAGGTCTGGCAACGCGACGTCGCTACTTCACGCGGCCGCAAGGTTTCTTCACGATCGAGCGCGCGCGCGATCGGTACGGTGACGACATGAGGAACCTCGCGCTGATCGCCGCCCTGCTCGTCGTCCCACTCACTGCCTTCGCCGAAGAGGTCGGCCCGCCCGAGACATTGCCGGAGGAAGCCGCGTCGGTCGCCGAGGAGGCGCCTGACGCCGCGCCGGCTGTCAGCGCGACGACGACCACGACCACCACGACCGCGCCCGACGGCACGACGACGACGACGATCACCGCGCCGAGTGCGCCGGTCGTGACGTCAGCCGCTGCGCCGCTCGTCGTCGAGGAAGATCCGTGCGGCGTCCACAAGCACGCGCGCTGGCGGCATCGCATGAAGGGCCGGCTCTCGATCGGATTCTCGAAGAGCCACGTCGAGCTCGACGGCGAGGACGGTGCGGACGAGACCGAGGGCAAGCAGAAGTCGTTCGTCGCGCGGCTCAACGGGCGGCGCGGCTGGTCGATCGAGCTCGAGCTCTCGAAGCTGACGCTCGACGGCGGTGACAAGGCGAAGACGGCCGGCGTGTCGCTCGTGAAGACGTTCGGGCGGCGCAGGATCGCGCCGTACGTGCTCGCGGGTGGCGGCGGCGGGCGCATCGAGCACATCGACGGGACCGAGCAGAAGATCGGCTTCGGCGAATTCGGTGGCGGCGTGATGCTGCGCGGGAAGCGGTTCTCGATCGGCGTCGACATGCGGCGCGGCGTGCGGAAGCTCCGAGAGAGCGACGACGAAGTGATGCGCGTGACGATGCCCGGCGCGGAAGAGGATGACCATGACCACTACACGCGTGGTCGCGTGCTCGCGCTCTTCAACTTCTAGGGAGTAGACTCGCGCTGCAGCGTGAGTGACGAAGACATCAAGTTCGGCGTGGTCGCGCTATCGGCCGTGTTCTTCGTGATCGATCCGCTCGCGACGGCGCCGATCTTTCTCTCGATCACGAGCGGCGACAGCGCGGCGCAGCGCAAGCGCACGGCGGCGCGGGCGGCCCTCGCGGCGTGGATCGTGCTGTCGCTGTTCGCGCTCGCGGGCGGCGTCATCTTCAAGGCGTTCGGCATCTCGCTCGGCGCGTTCAAGATCGCGGGCGGCGTGATGCTGCTGCTGATGGCGATCGACATGATGCGCGCCACGACGTCCCGGACGCGCACGACCGAGGAGGAGCAGATCGAGAGCGCCGCGCGCGACGACGTCGCGATCTTTCCGCTCGCGATCCCGATGCTCGCCGGACCGGGCGCGATCGCGACGGTGATGGTGCTGATGAGCAAGGCAGCGTGGGATCCGATCCGCACGCCGTTCGTGTTCGTCGCCGTGACGATCACCTGCGTGGCGGCTTATCTCTTGATGCGTAGTGCCGCGCGCGCGGAGCGGCTGCTACCGAAAACCTTGATGCGCGCGTTCGAGCGCATCATGGGTCTCCTGCTCGCGGCGATCGCGATCGAGTTCATCGCGGGCGGCGTCCGCGACATGATGGGCCACGCGGCGCGCTAGTTCGCGGGGACGTACGTCTGGTCTTCCCAGACGAGCTTCTGCGTGGCGGCGTCGAACGTCGCGTCGATCTGACGCGGCGACGACGTGATGCTCGTGATCGTGGCGCCGTCGCACTCGATGTGGCCGGCTTCACCGACATCCGAGTACTGCCAATTGAAGGCCGAGGATTCGTCGTCACGCGTCGCGAACTGGAGCTGCCACTTGCAGAGGCCAACGCCGTTCGGAGAGCGGCCGCACTCGAGCTCGCTGACCGTCTCGAAGCGGCGACCCTCGAGCGCGATGCACGCGCCCTCCTGCTGCTCGACCGTCGACGGGTCCTGCATGCCGCCCGTACAGGCAGCGAAGCAGAGTGGGAGCCAGAACCGCATGCGAGGAATATTGTAGCCGTTCTCGGCCGCAGGATCGACGGGCGACTGCATATAGAAGCCGCGCGGTTGCGCACGGTTGCGATCTGGCCGAACGTACGGCTCGGTGAGTCGGACCCGCCAGCTCATGACGATCCTTCGCGATGCGCTGGGATCGAGCGATCCGCTCCCGCCCGTGCCGGCGATGCCGCCGATCCCGGCGCCACCCGCGCGGGTGTACTCGCCTCGCCCCGAGAGGCAGCCGTTCGCGGCGGAGGCGGCGCGGCACACGACCGCGCTCGTCGGGATCGGGCACGTCGGGACCCGGTACGCGACGGATGTCGTGCTGCAGTTTCAGGCCGAGCTCGCGATCACGAAGACCGCCGTCAACATGGAGCTGCCGCCCGACTGGGCCGAGGCGAATGACTTCGTCCCGCTCGTGACCCGCGTGACCTCACATCGCGAGTTCTTGCTGCGGCCGGACCTCGGGCGCCGGCTCTCGGAGGACTCGCTCGCGGTCCTGCGCTCGCGGTGCACGAAGAACGTCGACGTGCAGATCGTCGTCGCGGATGGGCTCAGCGCGGTCGCGTGCATGCAGACCGGCAAGGTGCTGAGCGACGCCGTCGCGAAGGCGTGTGTCGCGCGCGGGCTCTCGGTCGGGACGCCGGTCTGTGCGCGGTTCGCGCGCGTGTGGCTCGAGGACGAGATCGGGCAAGAGGTCGGCGCGAAGGTCGCGATGATCCTGCTCGGCGAGCGGCCGGGGCTCGGGACAGGCGACGGGCTGTCCGCGTACGTCGTCCACGCTCCAAAGATCGGCAACACCGACGGTGACCGCAACATGATCTCGAACATCCACATGCGCGGCACGCCGCCCGAGGAAGCGGCGGTGCGGCTCGCGGCGCTCGCGCAGGCGATGATCGCGCAGCGCTGCAGCGGCGTGACGCTCGATCTCGGCAAGCTCGGCGAGGTCAGCGGCGGCCGCGGCTATCGCGCACCGCAAGTGCGGCAGAAGCTGGTGGGCGCGTGATCCTCGAGCCGATCGTCCCGACGGTGCTGTCGATCCGCCGCTTGACGAACGCGGATCCGGCGCTCGTTCGCGCGTACGGCGGCGACCCCGAGAAGCACACCTCGCTCGGGCTCGTCACCTGCGACCAAGACGACGCGATGTACGTCGCGCTCGACGAAGCGACGAAGCAGGCGCCCGTCGACGTGATCTTCGCGAAGAGCTTCTACGCCGGCGCCGCGCACGCGAGCGGGCGGCTGTCGGGCGAGATCCTCGGCGTGATCGCGGCCGGTGATCCGGACTCCGTCGAGGAAGGGCTCGACGCGATCGTGCGGTGCCTCGCCCACGACGCTTGCTTCTACGACGCGGACGGCAAGGGCACGGTGACCGTGTTCCCGCACGTGATCTCTTCGCTCGGCGAGTACCTCTCGCGCGAGGCGGGACTGCCGGTCGGGACGCCGATGGCGTACCTCGTGGCGCCACCGATCGAAGCGACGATCGCGCTCGATGTGGCGCTCAAGGCTGCGGATGTCCGCGCGGTCAAGATCGTCGCACCACCGACGGAGACGAACTTCGCGTGCGCGTGGCTGACCGGCACGCTCGACGCCTGCGAGGCCGCAGCGGTCGCGTACGCCGAAGCGGTGGTGCAGGTCGCGAGCGCACCGAAGCAATGACGCGCAAGAAGAAAGCGCCGGCGATCGCAGCGCCCCGAAAGGGGCGCGCGGTGATGATCGCAGCGCCCCTGGGTGGCGCGGTGAAGATCGCAGCGCCCCGAACGGGGCGCGCGGTGACGATCGACGTCGACACGAAGCGCGACGCGCAGCTGCTCGCACTCGTCGAGCAGCAGCCCGATGACGCGGACGCGATCCTCGTCTACGCCGACTGGCTCGAGGAGAACGGCGATCTACCGCGCGCGTCGTTCCTCCGCTTGCAGCAGCTGCTGCGCGCGATGAAGGTCTCGCATCCGAAGCTCCTCGCGCGTGGCCGTGCGCTGTCGGATCTCGGCAAGACGCTGCCGCCGAAATGGATCGCATCCGTCACGTACCCGAAGATCACCGGCACCGCGTGGGACGGTCGCGACGACGACGGCGCGCTCGTGCTCCGCTTCCTCGAGAACGGCTTCGTCAACTACACGCAGCCGTCGGGCACGTACGAGAACGGACGCTGGGAGCAGGTCGGCATCACCGTCGCGATGGAGACCAACGCGCACTACGCGGACTACTTCGGCGTGATCATCGGCGACGTGATGCGCGGCAACGCGCAGAACATCGTCGAGCACGAGTGGCGCTGGAAGGTGACGCGGACGAGCGACCCGGAGGTCGCGCCGGTGCCCGACAGCGTGAACCGCACGATCCACGATGACCACGTCAATGCGCGCAAGCGGCAGCCGAAGGCGGCCAAGCCGAAGCCGACGGCCAAGGCGAAGGCGAAGCCCAAGGCGCTCCCCCGCAAGACACCGCTCCAGCGAAAAACGAAGCTGAAGGCATCCAAGGGGATTATTCGCCGCAAGAAGCGGTGAACGTGGCCCTCCCGACAGCTGTTACACGGAAATTTCTACGCGATCCCAGGCGATTGGGCCGAGATCCTGGCTGAAAGAATCGCCTGCGTTACGAGGCCGGATCGTCTAGATTAGGTGCCGCCGTGCAGGCAGTTGGTGCTGAAGAATCGCTGGTCGGACTCGTCTTTGCGGACAAGTACCGCATCACGTGCCAGATCGGACGAGGCGGCATGGGCGTCGTCTACGAGGCCGAGCACCTCCATCTCGGCAAGCGCGTCGCGATCAAGCTGATGCTCGAGAAGTACGCGCAGGACGGCGAGGCGACCGCGCGGTTCCATCGCGAGGCCCGCGCCGCGAGCCGCATCGGCAACCCGCACATCATCGACGTGATCGACACCGGCACCGCGCCGGATGGTCGCGCGTTCGTCGTGATGGAGCTGTTGAACGGTAGCCCGCTCTCGAACGTGATCGAGATGAGCGGCTCGATCCCGCCGTGGCGCTCGATCCAGATCATGCGCCAGGTGCTGCGCGCCGTCGGTGCCGCGCACGCAAAAGGCATCATTCACCGCGACCTCAAGCCCGACAACATCTTCCTCGTCAACGACGGCGGCGATCAGCACGACTTCGTGAAGCTGCTCGACTTCGGCATCTCGAAGATGACCGATATCGACGAGCAGATCGCGTTCACGAAGCTGACCACGACCGGCGTCGTGATGGGCACGCCGCTCTACATGGCGCCCGAGCAGGCGATGGGGCATCCGAGCGAGCGGTACGCCGACATCTACGCGTGTGGCGTGATCCTCTACGAGATGCTCGCCGGCAAGCCGCCGTTCGAGGGTCAGACGTACGCGGTGCTGGTCGCGAAGCTGTTGACGCAAGACCCGCCACTGCTTTCGGCGCTGAGGCCCGGCCTGCCACCCGCCCTGGTGTCCGCGGTGCACCGCGCGCTCGAGAAGGAGCCCAAGGCGCGGTTCCAGACCGCGGAGCAGTTCCTGCTCGCGCTGCCCGGCGAGAAGACGCCGTCCTTGATCGAGCTGGCGGGCACGCTCGATAGCTCGAGCGGCGCGGTCGCGATCTCACCGCCGACGACGATGAAGGGTCGGATCGGCGAGAAGAAGAAGTGGCCGCTGTTCGCGGTCCTCGCGGCCTTGGTGGTGGCGGCCGGCACCGTCATGTTCGTCGCGCTGCAGAACAACGAGCCCAAACCGGCAACGACGCCGACGGCAGCCCCCATCGCCAACACCGCATCGGCCTCGCCGATCGAGACGGGCTCGTCGGCCCAGAAGTCGCTGTCCGTCGTCGCCACCGGCAAGCTGCAGATCCGCAGCATGCCCCCGGGCGCGAAGGTCACGATCGATGGCATCGACCGCGGCCTCACGCCCACCGAGAGCACGCTCGAGGTCGGCCGCCACAAGGTCAAGATCGAGCTCGCCGGTTACGTGACGGTCGAGGAAGAAGAAGAAGTCCGCGAGCAGGAGCGCACGTCGGTCGTACTGCCGCTGCAGAAGACCAGCGAGGCGCCGATCGCGAGCAAGCGAACCAAGCCCGACATCAAGAAGACGACGAAGATCGAACCGATCGCGGCCGACCCGAAGACCGATGCGAAGAAACCGAACGGGCTTGCCGAGCCGTTCGACACGAAGACCGAGCCACCCGTGAAGACAGACCCACCGAAGAGCAAGGGCGGCGCGAAGCCCAACCCGTACTGAGATGCGCATCCTGATCATCGTGATGGTGGCGGCGCTGTGCTCGCCGGCGTGGGCCGACGAGCGCGAGGACCGCGAGACCGCGCGCCGCGAGTTCACCGCCGGGCAGGCCGCCGATCGCCAGAAGAAGTATCAAGAGGCGATCGAGCACTACATGCGCGCGAACGACCTCGTGCCGCACCCGTTTGCGATGTTCAACATCGCCGTGGACTACGAGCGCCTCGGCAAGCTGCGCGAGGCGGCGACCTGGTACGAGCGCTTCCTCGATTCGTCGACCACGCGCGACAGCGATCGCGACAAGGTCAACCGCACGCTGATCGACCTGCGCAACCGGCCGGCACAGGTGCAAGTGCTGTCGAATCCCGACGGCGCGCGCGTGATCATCAACGGCATTCCGTCGGGCACCACGCCGTATCGCGGCGAGCTCAAGGGCGGCCTCTATCTCGTCGCGATCCAGAAGGGCGACGAGCGCGACTCCAAGGAGATCACCGTCGAGTACGGCGAGCCCGTGAAGGTCGAGTTCGCGCTGCGGAATGCGACGACCACCGTTCCCGCCACGACGACGACCGTGACACCACAAGAGATCCGGCGCCAGCCACCGCCGCGCGGCGCCTCTGGCGTGCTGTTCGTGCGCGGCGATCCGTACGGCGCACTCGTCCACGTCGACAACGTGCCGATCGGGACCCTGCCGATGACCGTCCCCCTCGAGGTCGGCACGCACACGATTCGCGTCACCGCCGACGGCCACTCGCCGTACGAGCAGCAAGTGAACATCACGTCGGGCTCGAAGACCCCCGTCGACGTCCGCCTCGCGCGTGCGCTCGGCACGCTGACGCCGACGCCGACACCCGGCTCGGCGCTCCGCATCGGCTACCTCGCCGGTGGCGGCGCAGGCGCGGATGCGAAGGGGTCGGGCGCGCTGTGGATCGGCGAGTTCGGCGTGCGCGCGTCGAAGTACGACCTCTCGGCCCGCATCGGCCAGGTCGACAAGCTGATCTTCGTGGACCTGATCGCGCGCTGGACGATCACGGACTCGCGGTTCGCGCCGTTCATCGGCGGCGGCTACTCGTTCGTCTCGAACGGCTACGGCTACGTGCTGTGCGGCGGCCTGCGCTGGGACATCGCGGACGGCGAGAAGGCGGGCATCTCGCTGATGGCCGAGAGCGGCTATCGCTTCTATTCGGGTGCAAGTTCTGACGCCACGACCAGCGCGGAGACCATCGAGGGATCTATCGTTCCCATCATGGCCTCTCTGCTGGTCCGTTACCGGTGATCAGGAACCCGATCGCCGTCTTGGCCCTGCTGACGGGGCTGAACTTCATCAACTACCTCGACCGCTTCATCCTCGCGGCGGTGTTGCCGCGCGTCCAGGCCGACCTCGGGCTGTCGAACTTCGAGGGCGGGCTCCTCGCGACGGTGTTCCTGCTCGGCTACTTCGTGACGTCGCCGCTGTTCGGCATCCTCGGCGATCGCATGCCGCGGAAGTATCTGATCGCGGCCGGCGTGTTCACGTGGAGCGTCGCCACCGTGTTCTCGGGGATGAGCAACAGCCTCGCGACGCTGATCATCGCACGCGCGTTCGTCGGCATCGGCGAGGCGAGCTACGCGACGCTCGCACCGACGATCATCGATGACATCGCGCCGCCGAACCAGAAGGGTCGCTACCTCGCGATCTTCTTCGTCGCGATTCCGATCGGCGCGGCCTCCGGTTACCTGCTCGGCGGCTACGTGCAAAAGGCGTGGGGCTGGCGCGAGGCGTTTTACATCGGCGGCGGGCCCGGCGCCGTGCTCGCCCTCGCCTGCCTCGCGATCGACGAGCCGAAGCGCAAGCTCGCCGCCGCGAGGGACGCCACGATGGGCGCGGTCATGCGCACGCTCTCGAAGATCAAGCAGTACCGCCGCGCCGTGTTCGGCTACTGCGCGCACACCGCGTCGATCGGCGCGTTCGCGTACTGGGCGCCGAAGTTCTTGTCGGCGCGGTTCGGCGATCAGTTCGAGGCGCCGTTCGCCGCCGGCGTGCAGGTCACCGTGGAGATGATCGAGAAGCGCGACCAAGCGATCCTGTCGTCGGCGAACTTCTACTTCGGCATCATCACCGTCGTCGGCGGCGCGCTCGGCACCGTGATCGGCGGGCGCATGGCGGATCGCGCGCTACGCGGCTTGCCGACAATTCCCGCCGATGCCGACGAGACGCATCCCGCCAATCGCGCCGCCGCGAACGCGCAGCTCTTCGTGTGCGCCGTCGGCGTCGCGATCGCGTTCCCGCTCGCCGCCGCGGCATTCCTCGCCCCGAATTACTGGATGTTCTTCGCGCTCGCGTTCGTCGCCGAGGTCGGCCTCTTCATGTCGACGGCGCCGATCAACGCGATCCTGCTCCGCACCGCGCCGGCGGTCATGCGCGCGAGCGCGATGGCCGTCGCGATCTTCGCGATCCATCTCTTCGGTGATCTGTGGTCGCCGTCGCTCGTCGGCCTCTTCCTCGATCACCTGCCGCTCGCGCTCGCGATGATGGCGCTGCCGTTCGGCTTCGCGATCGCGACGATCGTGTGGTGGCCGCGCAAGCGCGAAGCGAGCTAGCCGATCACGTGGCGGTATCTTGGCGCACTCGCGAGGTGCGTGTGGATGACCTCGGGGCCAAGCCCGTCGAACATCGCGGCGGACTCGAGCCACACGTCCTTCAGCACGAGCCGGCGCAGCTGCCGCACGAGCGGATGCGCCGCGAGCTCGTGCGCGCTGCGGTCCGCGAACGTGCTGTCGGAGAGGTCGAGCTCGCGCAGCGCCGGCAGCTCGGTGGCGAGGAGCTCCACAGGATTCCATGCATAGAACGACGTGAGTGCGAGCCGTTCGAGCGCGAGCCCGCGAAAGCCGGCCAGCAGCGGGCGTAGATCGGGCGCTCCCTCGGGAGGCTGTTCGCCGAAGAACGATTCGACGACGCGCGCCTCGAACGAAGCGAGCCGCGGCCACCGCGAGCTCGCGAGCATGTCGGCGAGCCCTTCGACCCACGCGAGCGGATGCAGCGTGAACGAGCGCAGCGCGGGCAAGCGAATCACCTGGAACTGGATCTGCGCCGGATCCGCGACGACGAGCTTCAGGTGCTCGAGCTGGGGGCACGCAAACCAGAGCTCGCCGAGTGCACCGAAGTGCACGCGGTTCGGTCCCGGCTCCACGCCGGGCGACCGCAAGACGGTCATGTCGCGTGCGCTGTCGTCGACGAGCGCGAGCGAGGTCAACCGCGGCGCGAGGCTCGATTCGCGAAACCAGCCGAGCGTCTGCGCGAGCGAGATCGGCTCGTTGCGCGGGACGCCCGCGAGCGTCACGCCGCGCACCGCACGCATGCGCTCCGCACTCGCGGTCTCGACGACGAGCTGCGGTCCCCACGCGCCGTCGCTGATCCGCAGCTCGATCTCGTCGGGCAGATAGCGCCGCCACTTCGTGATGCGCAGGTGATCGTCGCGCAGGTGATAGCCGAGCGTGCGCCCGAACAACGCCGGTGCGTGCGCGCGGACGTACGCGGGGTCGTGGCCGAGTGCGAGGAGCTCGCCACGTGGGTCGCCGATCTGCTGCATGGCATCGGCCCAGACGAGCCATTCCTCGTCGGGCGCATCGAGCGGCGGCTCCTCGATCACGCCGCATGATATCGTCGATCGAGGATGGGCAACGACCAGCGCTTGGACGTGTCTCGAGATCGAGCCCATGCCTGAACCGGACCAGACGTTGGCCGAAGAGGCGGGCCCGGCCAAACGGCTGGTTTCAGGCGCGCAGCTCGGGCGGTTCACGCTGCGCCGCGTGCTCGGCGAAGGCGGCATGGGTGTCGTGTGGGCCGCGCACGATCCGGATCTCGATCGCGAGATCGCGATCAAGCTCCTGCGGCATCACGCGCAAGCGAGCCCCGCGTTGCGCAAGCGGCTGTTGCGCGAGGCGCGCGCGATGGCCCGGCTCAAGCACCCGAACGTGATCACCGTGTACGAGGTCGGCTCGAGCGGTGACACCGACTTCATCGCGATGGAGCTCGTCGAGGGCCGCACCCTCGACGATTGGCTCACGCACGATCCGACGCGCGACGATGTCTGGGCCGCGCTGATCGCAGCGGGGCGCGGGCTCGCCGCCGCACACGCGGCCGGGCTGGTGCATCGCGACTTCAAGCCGCACAACGTGCTGCGCTCGCGCGATGGTCGCGTGCTCGTCACCGACTTCGGTCTCGCGCGCGGCATGGGCGAGGACGTGGGCGAGCCGAGAGGCGCGCCGGTCGAGATGCCCGCGCACCAGGTCGCGCTCGAAGAGACGCTCGCTGCGAGCTCGCCGATCACGCCGAGCGTCACGCCGTCGCGCACGGACTCGCTGCTCGACTCGCCGCTCACGCAGACCGGCGCGATGATCGGCACGCCAGCGTACATGGCGCCGGAGCAGTTTCACGGCGCGCCTCCGGATCCGCGCACCGATCAGTTCGCATACTGCATCACCGCGTGGCAGGCGCTGACCGGCATGCGGCCGTTCACCGGCGAGACGCTCGAGGAGCTGCGTAGCGCGGCGATGCGCGGTGTCGACGGTGTGGTCGCGAACCTCGACAAGCCGGTGCGCGCCGTGCTCGCGCGCGGGCTCGATCCGGATCCAAGGAAGCGATGGCCGGATCTCGACGCGCTGCTCGAAGCGCTCGGGCGTACGCACAAGAAGCCGCGCCGCGTGTTGCCCTACGCCGTCATCGCGGGTGTCGTCGCGATCGTGATTGTCGCGATCCTCGCGCGCCGCCGCGACGAGTCCGTGAAGTATGTCGCCGAGTGCGAGCCGGCGGAGCAAGTGTTCGCGGAGGCGTGGTCGGACGCATCGCGCGCCGAGCTGGCGAAGGCCGCGCCCGAGCTGATCGTCGATCGCATCGCGCGCGGGTTCGAGCAATACCGCGCGAAGTGGACCGCGAGCTATCAGGAGGCATGCAACGCGCCGCGCACGAAGCTCGTCGAGGAGCGACTCGCCTGCTTGCGCGGCGTGCGCGACGAGACCGTCGTCGTGCGCTTCATGTTGCTCGGCGCCGACGGCCCCACGCTCCAGAATGCCGACGTACCGGGCATGCTGCCGAACCTGGCAATGTGCCGAGGCCCGACTCCGGTCGCGCCGCCCGAGGTCCCGCAGGATCAACCGAGGCGCGGCAATGCGCTCGCCGTCCTCGCGCGCGCGATGACGCTGCGGCGGGTTCCGCTCGGCGCGCTACCCGCCGAGACCGACAAGCTCGTCGCCGATGCGGGCGCGACGGGCTGGAAGCCGCTCGTACCGATCGTGCAGGTCACCGCCGGCAACATTCATCTCTGGCACGGCAGGCACGCGCAGGCGCGACGGCTGTTCCGCGAAGCCGTGAAGACGGCCGACATTCGCTTCCAGGCGATGGCGCACCTCGGACTCCTCGAGGTGTCCGTGCGCGAGCTCGAGAAGCCGGGCTACGGAAGCGTGCGGCCCAAACCGGGGGCGATGCACGAGGAGCTCGCGCGGCTCCTGACCTACGCGCGCTCGGCGGTGCGCGCGGCCGGAAACGATCCGATGCTCACCGGCTCGCTCGCCGGACTCGAAGCCGAAGCGAAGGCGAACCTCGGTCTGTGGACGCGCTATCGCCAGCCCTACAAGGCGGCGTTACTCCTGACCGCGGACGCGCGCAAGGAGTTCGAGAAAGCCGGCGACTTCGGGCGCGCCGCGTACATCGCGGCCCTCGAGGCGCGCATCCATCTCTGGCGGGCGAACGATCGCGCTCTCGACGATGCGTTATTCACGGTGCGCTTGGCCGAGGAAAAGGTCACCAGTGCGGGTCTCGACCGCATCGCGGCGCTCGACGAGCTGCGCGCGCAGATCGCGTTCGCCAAGGGCGAATACGCCGAGGCGCACGAGCGCTACGATCGACTGCCGCGCGACGCGCCCGCGCCGCAAGTCGCGATGAAGGGCCGCGTCGTCGACAAGGTCGGCAAGGGCGTGAAGGCGACGGTGATCGCGTGGCGCGGCGAGCTCCACGGCGATCCGACACGCGCCTATACGGACCCGCGCTTCGACGGCGAGATCATCGAGACCAACACCGACGGCACGTTCGAGTTTCACCTCGGCGACGCGCTGCTCGCGGAGACGGGAACGCTGCGCAGCGCGCCGCGCGAGGCCGAGAACAACATCAAGCTCGTCGTCGAGCCGACGACCACGGCGGCGGGCGCGATCGACGGCGCGCGGCTCCCGCTGGTCGATGCGGTCGCGCGCTACGCGATCGGCGAGGTGACGTGGTATCTGCATGGTGCGATCGCGAAGGACGGCTCGTATCGGCTCGACGGCTTGCCGCGCGGCGCGTATGTCCTCGGCGTTCGCGGACCCGCGGGCCACGGCATGCGGCAGACAACCGGTGTCGCGGGGCGGCTCGCGTGGCCAACCGGCGCGGCGATCGAGGTGATCCTGCGCGCGCCCGCGCTCGACGAGACCGCGCTCGCGTGGATCTTCCGCGGCAAGGTCTCACCGAAGACGCGCGCGGAGCTCGACGCGCTCGCGGCCAAGGCGAGCGACGTCGCCACGACAGCGCTCCATGCGATCGGCTCGGACGCGACCGAGGCCGGCCGCGAGATCTACGAGCCCGGAGACCAGCACGCGATCGTGATCGGGAATGCGCCGGGCGACGTCACCGTGTGCATCTCGATCACCGAGCTGCCGCACGTTCCGGTGTATTGCTCGCCGTTGACCGTCGAGGACGAACCGAATCCGAACGACGCCGAGTCGGCGCGCGTGCTCCCGGTGCTGTTCAAGACGGGGTCTTGATCCCGTCGACAACGCGCCGTGATACACCCGCCTCGTGAAGATTCACGAGTATCAGGGCAAGCAGTTGCTCAAGAAATACGGCGTGCCTGTGCCGGTCGGCATTCCCGCGATGAGCCTCGACGAAGCGCTCGCGGCGATCCCGAAGGTGCAGGAGCAGGCCAAGACCGAGGTCGTCGTCGTCAAGGCGCAGATCCACGCGGGTGGTCGCGGCAAGGGCGGCGGCGTCAAGGTCGCGAAGAACCGCGCCGAAGCTGAAGAGGCCGTGCGGAAGATCTTCGGGATGCAGCTCATCACGAAGCAGACCGGCCCCGAGGGCAAGAAGGTCCAGCGCATGCTCGTCGAGCAAGGCCTCGCGCTCGAGCACGAGTACTACCTCGCGATCCTGCTCGACCGCGCGATCGGTCGCAACATCGTGATGGCGTCGCGCGAAGGCGGCATGGATATCGAAGAGGTTGCCGAGAAGCACCCCGAGAAGATCTTCAAGCACGGGATCGATCCGGCGACGGGCTGGCAGGACTGGCAGTCGCGCATCCTCGCGAAGCAGCTCGGCATGACGGGCAAGCTCGTCAACGAGCTCGCGTTCTTCTTGCGCACGCTCACCAAGTGCTACGAGGAGATGGATTGCTCGATGCTCGAGGTCAATCCGCTCGTCACGACGAAGGACGGCAAGGTCCTCGCACTCGACGCGAAGATCAGCTTCGACGACAACGCGATGTTCCGGCACAAGGAGCTCGAGGACTGGCGCGATCCGAACGAAGAGGATCCGTCTGAGCAAGAGGCCAAGAAGTGGGACCTCTCGTATATCGCGCTCGAGGGCAACATCGGCTGCATGGTCAACGGCGCCGGTCTCGCGATGTCGACGATGGACATCATCAACTACTACGGCGGCTCGCCCGCGAACTTCTTGGACGTCGGCGGTGGCGCCACGGCGGAGAAGGTGACGGCAGCGTTCAAGATCATCACGACCGACCCGGGCGTGAAGGCGATCTTCGTCAACATCTTCGGCGGCATCATGAAGTGCGACACGATCGCGGAAGGCGTCATCACCGCCGTCAAGGAGACGGGCCTCAAGGTGCCGCTCGTCGTGCGCCTCGAAGGCACGAACGTCGAGCTCGGCAAGAAGATGCTCGCCGAGAGCAAGCTCAACATCATCGCGGCCGACAACATGGCCGACGGTGCTCAGAAGGTCGTCAAAGCGGCCAAGGAAGCACGCTAATGAGCGTCCTCGTCGGATACGACACGCGTCTCGTGGTTCAAGGCATGTCGGGCTCGGCCGGTGCGTTTCACGCGCGCCAGATGGTCGAATACGGCACGCGTGTGGTCGCGGGCGTCACGCCGGGCAAAGGCGGCGCGAAGGTCGAGGGTCTCGAGAAGATCCCGATGTTCGATACCGTCGACGAAGCGGTGCAGAAAGCCGGCGCGAACACGTCGGTGATCTACGTGCCGCCGCCGTTCGCAGCGGACTCGATCATCGAGGCGGCGGCCGCGGGCATCCAGCTTGTCATCGCGATCACCGAGGGCATCCCGGCCCGCGACATGATCAAGGTCAAGTACGTGCTCGAACGCGACTACCCGCACGTGCGGCTCGTCGGACCGAACTGCCCGGGCGTGATCACGCCGGGACAGTGCAAGGTCGGCATCATGCCGGGCTACATCCACAAGCCGGGCGGCGTCGGCGTCGTCTCGCGGTCGGGCACGCTGACGTACGAAGTCGTCGGCCAGCTGACGGCGCTCGGTCTCGGTCAGTCGACGGCGATCGGCATCGGCGGTGATCCGGTCAAGGGCACGGACTTCATCGACGCGCTGAAGCTGTTCGCAGAGGACCCGGGCACGTCGTCGATCTTCATGATCGGCGAGATCGGTGGCGACTCCGAGGAGCGAGCCGCGGCGTTCATCAAGGAGCACGTCAAGAAGCCGTGCGCCGCGTTCATCGGTGGCCAGACGGCGCCGCCGGGCAAGCGCATGGGTCACGCCGGCGCGATCATCTCGGGCGGTAAAGGCGCAGCGAAGGACAAGATCGCGGCGCTGCAGGCAGCGGGCATCGCGGTCGCGGCGACGCCGGCAGAGATGGGCACGACGCTCGCGAAGGTTCTCTCCGCGTAGTGCGCTGGCTCGTGACAGGTGGTGCCGGTTTTCTCGGCATCAACTTGGTGCGGCATCTCCTCGGGCGCGGTGACCAGGTCACCTCGCTCGATCGCGAGCCGTTTGATTACCCAGAGCGCCCGCGCATCACCGAGGTGCGTGGCGACATCCGCAATCGCGCGGACGTCGAGCGCGCGGTCGATGGCTGCGACCTCGTCGTGCACGCGGCCGCAGCGCTACCGCTGTATCCGCCCGACGAGATCCACACGATCGATGTCGACGGCACACGCACGGTGCTCGAAGCTGCGGGCGAGCGGCGCGTCGTGCACATCTCCTCGACCGCGGTGTACGGCGTGCCCGATCACCATCCGCTCCTCGAGACCGACCCGATGTCGGGCGTCGGGCCGTACGGCACTGCGAAGGTCGAGGCGGAGCACGTCTGCCTCGAATTCCGGCGGCGCGGCCGTGAGGTGGCGGTGCTGCGGCCGAAGTCGTTCGTCGGGCCCGAGCGGCTCGGCGTGTTCGCGCTGCTCTACGAGTGGGCGCGCGAAGGCCGTGACTTTCCGATCCTCGGCAAGGGCACGAATCGCTACCAGCTCCTCGACGTGCACGACCTGTGCACGGCGGTCGTCCTCGCGGGCATCCTGCCCGCCGCTCGCGCGAACGATACGTTCAACCTCGGCGCGCACGAGTTCACGACGCTGCGCGAAGACTTCCAGTCCGTCCTCGATGCGGCGGGGCACGCCGCGCGTATTCGAGCACTGCCGATCGCACCCGCGCTGTGGGCGTTGCGCAAGCTCGAGGCGATGAAGCTCTCGCCGCTCTATCCGTGGATCTACGAGACGGTCACCGAGGACTCGTACGTCTCGATCGAGAAGGCGCGCTCGCAGCTCGGCTGGGCACCGCGCTACTCGAACAAGGCTGCGCTCGTGCGCAACTACCGCTGGTACTGCGACAACGTCGACAAGCTCGGCGCCGCGGGCGTGACGCATCGCGTGCCGTGGAAGCAAGGCGCCCTCGCGCTCGCGAAGCTCGCGTTCCGCAAGCGCGCTTAGTCGTGGTCGCCGTGACTGCCGAAGCGGATCACGTTGCCGTCGAGATCGGCGACGTGCATCTCGCGTAGGCCCCACGGCATGTCGGTCGGGGGCTGCTGGATGATCGCGTCGCGCTTCTTCAGCTCGTCGTAATACTTGTCGACGTCGCGCATGAACGTCATCGACCACGCGCCCGCCGCGCTCTGGCACTGCTCGCACATGAACAGCACGTAGTCGCCGCGGCTGACCGAGCCGAAGTCCGGCGGGTCACCATGCTCCCAGTCGACCTTGAACCCGAGCTTGTCGCGGTAATACGCCTGGCTCGCCGTGAGGCTCGCGACGCGGATGATCGGCCGCCCGCACGCCATCTCGGCACCGCCGGCACCACACCGCTTGGCCTCGGCCACGAGCGGGCTCTCGCGCTCGGTACGCTTGCCAGAACATCCGATCGCGAGAACGAGGGCCACGAGCACGGCGAAGCGCATACCTCGACGATTGCACGCTCCGCCGGTTTCGACTAGCTTCCGCGGACTTCCCAGGAGTTTCGCCATGGCAATCGAACGCACTTTCTCCATCATCAAGCCCGACGCCGTCACCAAGAACGTGATCGGTGGCGTCACGGCCAAGCTCGAGGCCGCGGGCCTCCGCGTCATCGCGTCGAAGATGATTCGCCTCACGGACGCGCAGGCGAAGGCGTTCTACGCGGTGCACAAGGAGCGCCCGTTCTACGGCGACCTCGTCAAATTCATGACGGAAGGTCCCGTCGTGGTGCAGGTCCTCGAGGGCGAAAACGCGATCGCGAAGAACCGCGAAGTGATGGGCGCGACGAACCCCGAGAAGGCGAACGCCGGCACGATCCGCAAGGAGTTCGCGACGAACATCGAGCGCAATGCGGTCCACGGATCCGATGCCCCCGAGACGGCGAAGGACGAGATCGCGTTCTTCTTCTCGACGGCCGAGCTCGCCGCCCTCGCTCGCTAACGCGCCCCGTACACCGCAGGCTCGCTGCCCGGTCTCACGGCGGCGAGCTTCGCGATCGGCAGCGTGAACCGAAACGTCGCGCCCTCTCCGAGCTGGCTCTCGACCCAGATCTCGCCGCCGTGCGCATGCACGATGCCGCGCGCGATCGCGAGGCCGAGACCGGTGCCCTGGTACTGGTGCTGCGCGCCGCGCCAGTAACGCTCGAACAGCCAGTTCTGATCGTGCTGCGAAATTCCGGGGCCGGTATCGACGACGCTGATCACGACCTCGTCGTTGCGGCGTTCAGCGCGCGAGACGACGAGGCCACCAGGGGGAACGATCTTGAGCGCATTTCCGATCAGGTTGCCCGTGACCTGGAGGATGCGGTCGCGATCGCACAGCACCGGCGGCAGGTCATCGGGGACGACCAGCTCGAGCTCGATGTTGCGCACGTGCGCGACCGCCTCGAAGCCGGCGAGCGACTCGGCGAGGATGGAGTGGACATCCTGCGCGCGCGGCGTGATCGAGAACTGACCGGCGTCGATGCTCGCGTAGTCGAGCAGGTCGCGGATCATGCGCTCCATGCGCTCCGCCGCGCGCTGGATCTTGTGGATCGTGTTCGTGGAGGCGCTGTGCGGCAGCGACTCCTCGAGCGCGCTGGCGGCCATCGTCACGATCGCGAGTGGGGAGCGCAGGTCGTGCGAGACGATCGCGAGCATCTGATCGCGCAGACCGATCGCGCCGCGCGCCTGCCGATAGAGGCGCGCGTGCTCGAGCGCGGTCGCGCCGCGTGCCGCGAGCTTCTCGGCGAACGCGAGATCGGCCGCGTCGAAGGTGCGTTTGGTTCCGGAGAACACGGTGATTGCTCCGAGACGGCGCGCACCGGCGACCAGCGGAACGACCAGCGCGATCCCACCGGTGAGGCGCTCGAGGACCTCCCGTTCCTCGATGCCGACCGTCGACCATTCCCACCACTCCGCGTCGACGTCGGCCAGGACGGGCTTGCCATTGCTCGCGAGCGCCGGCCTCGGATCGGGCGATACCGACGGCGTCGCGCGATAGAACGCGTCGAGCTCGATCTGCGCGGTGGGTGAGGTATGCGCCCACGCGGCGCGCACCAGGTGATGGTCGGTCGTGAGGACGTCGACGAAGCACGACTCGCCGAGCGTGCGCGAGCCGAACTGCGCGAGCTCGGTGAGGACCGTGTCGGCATCGAGCGTCTCGCCGAACACGACGGCGGCCTCGAGCAGCAGGCGGCGATCGCGCTCGGCGCGCTTGCGCTCGCGGATGTCGTCGAACGCGAGCACCGCGCCTTCGATGCGGTTCGCGAGGTAGATCGGCGAGCTGGTGTATGCGATGTCGAGCTTCGTGCCATCCGGCCGCACGAGCACGTGCTCCTCCGTGCGAGTCCACGAGCCGCTCGCGACCGAGGCTGCGAGCGGACTGGTGATCGCGCTCCCATTCTCGTGCTCGAAGTGTGCGAGCGATGCGAACTTGCGACCGACCGGCGCGTGCTCGTCAGTGCCGAGCAACGCCGCGGCTGCCGGATTCAGGAACGTCACGACGTCATCGCAATCGACGGCGAGCGTTCCCTCGCCGAGACTCGCCGCGATCGCGCGCGTGAACTCGAGCCGAGACTGCAGCTGCGCGGCTGCCCGGCGTGACGTGCGATCGCGATCGAGCGCGATCGCGAGGTGGTTGCCGATGGTGTTCAGGAATTCGACCGCGTCGCGGGTGAGCGTCTTCGCGCCATCGAACTGGATGACGCCGAAGATCTCTCCGCCGGGAACGACGAGCGGCACGACGATGAAGCCGCCGTCGGGGATGCCGTGCCATGCGGAACGTTCGCTCGCGGTCAGGTACGCGGACGCGCGGCGTGCGTGCGCGAGGGCCGAGGCGGCGACAGGGTCACTCTCGTCGAGCTCGGGATAACTGACGATGTGCTGCTCGTCGCGGTCTTGCTCGACCACGATGATGCTCGACAGCGGCACCGTTCGCGATGTGATCTCGAGGGTGTCACGGAGTGCACGAACGACCGACGAGAAGCCCACGAGGGCACGGCTCACCGCGTAGAGATCCGCGAGCCGTTCGCCGGCGCCGACCGTCATGACACATCCGCGATCACGTCGCGACTCCGTGCGCAGCGGCTCGATGCCACTCGTGCTCGCGAGCCGGGAGTCGTGCGAGTTGCGCGTGCAGCTCCGGAGTCAAGACGTCTGCGGTGAGGCTGCCGAGCAGCGAGAGCAACTCGACCATGGTCGCGCGAATGCCGATGACGAGCTCACCGAACGCTACCCCACCGAGGCGCGTTTGCAGGCGCAGCTCGTAACACCGCAAGTGACCGACCACCGAGGGGTGCAGCGCTGCGAAACACCGGAAGCGATCGACGGCGTTCGCGAGGACGCGGTCGGCGAACGCGTTCATCGTGACGGCGCCGAGCGTGCCGACAGCACTGGACCACACCGCGTTGAGGGTGGTCTCGAAGGACCGGAGGAGGGACCGCGTGGACCTCGCCGCCGCTGCCCGCACCAACCACGCGTCGACGACTTCGACATGAACATCAACCCGCGGATCCATCGTCATCCTCCCCCCCCGTTGTGTTGGCGCGAGGCGCTGCACGGCCTATGCCTCTCGGTTCGGTAGCAGCGTGGCAAAAAAACGTGGATCGCCGTCGACAATGCGCATGGCAGGTATCACCGACCGAAGCGTTTGCGCGATCCGTGCATCCTAGCGAGCGTCGACGCGCGGGAGTGTCACGACGAAGCAGGTGCCCTGCGCATTCGAGCCGACTTCGATCCGTCCGCCGTGGAGCGTCACGAACGTGTGAACGATCGCGAGACCGAGCCCGCGGCCGTGGTCGCGCGTCGAGAAGAAAGGTTCGTAGATCCGGTGCTGGAGATCCGTCGCGATGCCGGTCCCGTCGTCGCGAACAGCGATTCGCACCGCGTCCACGCGCATGTCGACCTCGACGTCGACGTGACCGTGATCGCCCACTGACTCGACGGCGTTGTGCACGAGCTCTTCGACGACGAACACGATCTTCGGCGCGTCGAGCGAGAGTGGGGCGGTTGAAACATTTGTTACAACCGCGAGCGCCGTGTCGTGCTCCTCCGCGAACGCGCGCTCGTCGTCGACGGCTTGGTTCACGAGCGCCACGAGGTCGTGGTCCTCGATCTCGAGCGGTGCGGGACGCGCGAACAAGAGAAATTCGTCGAGGAGCTCGGTGATCGATTTGATCTCGAACAGCGAGAGCGCCGCCGGATCGTCGGAGAGCATGCTCTGCCCCGTCCGACGCTCCAGGACCTCGAGCTGCAGGCGTGCCGCGTTCACCGGATTTCGAAGCTCGTGTGCGAAGCCCGCCGTCAGCCGCTGCATCGCCTCCATGCGATCCGAGAGAGCCTGCGCCTCCATCCGCCGCACGAGATCCTGCTCGTAGCGCTCCATCAGCGACGTGAGCTCGCGTTCGAACCTGTGATCGAGCGAGCGGGCGAGCGCCGTATCGTTCGCGAGCTCACGACACGCATCGCGCAGATCCTGGAGCCCGCCGGCGATCAGCTGCTTCACGATCCAGCTCGTGAGTGCGCTCGGACGATCGATGAGCCGGCAGCGCTCGGGCGCGAACAGCGACGTCGCCCAATCGATCAGGATCGCGACAGAATCGCCAGCCGGCGGTTCCTCGGTGCGCTCGAGGCGCTCGTGAAGGCGCGCGATGATGCGTGGTATCGCCGCCGTCAGCTCCGCGTCGAAGACGCTCATATCTTGTCCCTTACGACCGCAACTTCGGAGTGCGGTGCGTCGTTGTACTGATGCAGGCGGTACTGGATCGTGCGCGAGCTGATGCCGAGGACCTCGGCCGCCTTCGAGGTCGACCCACCGACGGCGGCGAGTGTCTCGAGGATCGCGTAGCGCTCGATGTCGGCGAGCTTCGCGCCCGGAATCGCCGGGCTATGCGAGCGAGCGATCTGCTTCGGGCGCAGATCGTGCGGCAAGCTGTGCGGCTCGATGATGGAGATCGGCGTGAGCACGACGGCACTCTCGATCGCGTTCTCGAGCTCGCGCACGTTACCCGGCCAGTCATGCGCCGAGAGCAGCTCCATGCATTCGGGAGAGAACCCGACGATCGTCTTGCCGTTCTCTCTCGCGAATCGCGCGAGAAAGTGATGCGCGAGCGGACCGATGTCGGTCGGCCGATCGCGCAGACAGGGCATGGTGAGCTCCACGACCTTGAGCCGGTAATAGAGATCCTCGCGAAAGCGACCCTTCACCACCTCTTCGCGGAGGTTCTTGTTGGTCGCGGCGATCACGCGCACGTCGACGTGAATCGTTTGGGTACCACCGACGCGCTCGAGCTCGTGCTCCTGGAGGAACCGGAGCAGCTTGACCTGGACCGACGGAGAAATTTCACCGATCTCGTCGAGGAATAGCGTGCCGCCGTGGGCCAGCTGAAACCGACCGTCCTTGCGCTGACTCGCGCCCGTGAAGGCGCCCCGCTCGTGACCGAACAGCTCGCTCTCGAGGAGCGTCTCGGCGAGCGCTGCGCAGTGGACTTTCACGAACGGTGCCTTCGCGCGCGGCGAGCGATCGTGGATGGCGCTCGCGACGAGCTCCTTGCCCGTTCCGCTCTCACCACAGATCAAGACCGAGGCCTTGCTCGCGGCGACTTGATCGACGACGTCGAACACGCGGCGCATCGGCGGGCTGCTGCCGATCAGGTTGTTCGGTGCGAGCCGCTCGCGCATCCGTTCGCGCAAGAGCTGAGCCTCGCGCCTCAGCTCCAGATTCTCGAGGACCTTGTCGAGCATGACGAGGAGCTCGTCGAAGTTGACCGGCTTGGTGACGTATTCGCTCGCGCCCGCGCGGATCGCCTCGATCGCGGTCTCGACCGCACCGAACGCGGTCATCACGATCACGGCCGCGGGATCCTCGAACTCGCGGATGCGCTGGACGAGCTCGATGCCATTCATGCCCGGCATCTTGAGATCGGTGATGACGACGTGCGGTCCGAGCGTCTCGTACTTGCCGAGTGCCTTGAAGGCGTCGGCGGCCATCTCGACCTCGAACCCGACGCCGCGAAGCAGCTCCGAAAGCGCCGTGCGCGCGTTCGTCTGATCGTCGACGACGAGGATACGTCCTGAACGGGTCATCGGTTCCTTCTAGGCGCGATGAGCGCCTGCTCGAGCGCGACGAACAGATCGCCGGGTTCGAATGGCTTGGGGAGAAACCACGCGTGTGACGCTGCGAGCGTCCGCGTGACGGACGGATGATCCGACGGTAGTCCCGTCGTCAGGATCACGGGCAGCGACGCGTCGATCGCCGCGAGGCTCTTCGTCAGCCCGACCGCATCGGTGCCCGGAACGCTGAGATCGAGGACGACGACCTCGGGACGCTGCGCCACCACGCGAATCAGGCACTCGGGTGCCGACGTCGCAGTCACGACGGAGACGTGCTCGGCGCGCAGGATCTCGGCGAGCGCGCGCAGCTGCGTCACGTCATCGTCGACGAGCAACACGGACGCGCCGCACAGAATGCTGGACGCCATGATCGCGCGGCCACGCTTACCCGGTGCGGCCGGCGGCACGACGGCGAGCTCGAAGGAGAACCGCGAGCCTACGCCCGGACTGGTGTCGAGGTGAATGCGTCCGCCGTACGACTCCACGATGTCGCGCGCGAGGTAGAGCCCGAGTCCGTCACCACCGCACTCGCCGTGCACGTGACGCTCGAAGACGCGCGCCGCAACCTCCGGGGACATGCCCGGGCCACCGTCGATCACGGAGACCCGCCCCATCGCGGCGACACGCTCGATCCGGATCACGATCGGACCGTCGGCGTGGCGAAGCGCGTTGTCGAGCAGGTTCGCGATGACGCGCTCGATCCGGACCGGCTCCACGCTGACGTGGGCACGCGCGAGCTCCTCGACGTTCGTACGCTTCCGGGCCGATTCGGATAACCGCGCCACGACCGACTCGACGAGTGACGACAGTGAGACGGAGCACGATGTGCGCTGCTCGGGTCGACTCGTGAGCGTCACGTCCTGGAGCAAGCGTTCGAGGTACTCGAGATTGCCGCGAATGGCGCGAAGCGAGCGCTGAGCCGCCGGATCGAGACGGTCGAGCAGCGCGAGCTCGTGGCGCATCGCGAGCAGAGGACCTCGCAGGTCGTGGATCAGACAATCGAGCTCATCACCAGAGCTCAAGACTCTGTGCTCACCTGTCCCGAGCGCGAGGCGCATGGAGGCTTCGTGTGATTCCTGCTCAACTAACACGAGTTCTTCGTCGAAACGCACCGCAGCCCTCCTTTGCAGATAGCCGAATTTCTGCCCCACCCTCGGCAGTATCGAATTCGTCAAAAAGGCGGTATGCGCAGTTCTACGTAAAGGGCGCGCATGAGCTTGTTGTTGCTTCATGCCTGCAAACTTCTGTGTGGGCGCACGCCCCAAAGGACGCGCGTGGATCAACCCCACTGAAGTTTTCGCCGAATGCGTCGCGTCCCGCGGGAGCGACTCGGCGATGTCAAATCGTGCGGATCGATCCGGATCGCATGGCGAGCCGGATCAGGTCGACGATCGAGCGGGCTCCGAGCTTGCGCATGATGTGACGCCGATGCGCATCGATCGTGCGACGCGCGATCATGAGGTTATCGGCCACGCCACGATTCGTTAGGCCACGCACGAGTAGATCGAAGACGGTCCGCTCGCGTGCGGTCAGGCGATCGAGCGGCAGTGGCGCGCCGTCGATCACGGAGGGGACAGGCGTCATCTGTGGCGGCAGATAGCGCTCGCCGCGAAGCACGGCGTGGATCGCCGGCATGATGTCATCGACCGGCTGTGACTTGAGCGCGTAGCCCACGGCGCCCGCGCGGAGCATTTCTGCGATGCGAATCGGCTCGTCGATCATCGAGAGCGCGAGCGTCCGACACGCGGGCTGGCGTTCGCGCAACTGACGAACGAGTGAAGCGCCGCCCGTCTCGGGCAGCACGACATCGACGATCGCGAGCTGGAACGTCCTGGTCTCGGCGATCGCGAGCGCTTCCGAAACGCTCGCTGCCTCTGTGACCGAACGGATATTCGGGTCGTGACCGAGCAGCGCGTGCATACCGGCGCGATAGGCTGGGTGATCGTCGACGATCAATACGTCCACGGACGCATTCGTCTGCACATCACTGACCATCGCCATAACCACTGCACCGTACCATTGGTACGTCGTTCTCGACGGGCCATTCGGGGACGGCGATCGCGCAGGCTTCGCGGCTCGGCGTGGGCGGTATGCGCAGCAATTGCGCCTTTTTCGACGAGAACCGATGCGCAATAGCGACGCGCTCGCCTCAGTCCCCAGTTCTCCCTAGGCCTAACGTTTGGCCGTGCAGTGCGTGATCTCGGCGAGCAGCGCCTCGATGTCGAGCGGCTTCTCGAGGTAGCGCGCATCACACGCGTCGAGCGAGCGCACCGCGTCGCTATCGGCCGGATGACCACTGACCACGATGATCGAAAGCTTGGGCCGCCGCGCGCGTAGCTGTGCGACGAGCTCGCTGCCCGAGACATCGGGGAGCTCGAGATCGACGAGCGCGACGTCGAACGTTTGCACGGCCGCATGCTGCAGTGCCATCGAGCCACAGTCGGCGAGCGTGACCGCGATGCCCGCGCGCCGGAGCAGCTCGGCGAGACCTTCGCGCTGGCGTGCGTCGTCGTCGACCAGGAGCGCGCGAACGCGAGCTCGCGACGCGACCGGAAGCTCGATGAAGCGACGCGTTCCCGTGAAATGACTCTCGACACCGACGCGACCACCGTGCGCCTCGACGATCCGGCGGCACAAGTACATCCCGATGCCGTCCTCGCCGGGCTCGAACAGGGTGCTGGCCTCGTGCTCGCTCATTCCGCGCCCCCCGTCGATCACCGAGATCACCGTCGCGTCCTCGTGTGCTTCGAGTCGAATGACGATCCCACGATCGGCGGGCGACGCCGCGAGTGCGTGCTTCACGAACGCCGTGACCACGCGCTCGAGGCGCGGCGCGTCGACGAGCGCAAGGCATGCGGGCGGCGCTTCGATGAAGACTCGCCCGCGGTCGCGCGTCGCGATTGTCCGATCGATCACCTCGAGGATGAGCGAACGGATCTCGTTCGAGCGCTTGCTCAGAATCAAACGGTCCTGCATCAAGGCAGCGACGTCGGCGAGCTCGTTCGCGATCCGATCGAGCTCCTGCATGCTGGACGAGATTCGCGTGAGAGCGCGGTCGATGTCGCCCGCCGTCGGGCTCATCGCCTCGAGCAAGCAGAACTCGAGGAGCACGTCGGTCACCGACGACTTGAGCGCAGCGGAGGTGTTCGCGATGTCGGACGCCGCGAGCGATGGCGCCGGCTCCTTGAGCCGTACCTTCACCACCGGTTCTGTGCCGCGTGCGAGGCGAGGAGGATCGTCGGGCATCGATTCTTCGACGGAATCGTGCTTGACCACCATGCGAACACGCTTGGTTCGTCTGATTTGATCCATGGCGTTGGATTCACAATGGACGCGTGTCGACACCGACGGCGATACGGAGTTCTACGTAATCGCCGAGCGCCTTCGCACTCCCGAATTCAACGCGGAACCAGGCGCGCGATTGTCGTGATCAACTGATCCATATCGAGCGGTTTTGTAATGTAGCGATCGAATCCAGCGTCGAGTGCATCCTGTCGATTGGCGTCGGCGACGTGCGCCGTCATCGCAACCGCAGGCACACGGCGCACGCCCGATTCGCGCTCGCGGATCCGGCGAATCATGCTGCATCCATCACCATCGGGCATCGCGAGGTCGCTGAGCACGACATCGTGCATCGCGCGCTCCACGGCGCCGACGCCGGCGTCTGCAGACCCTGCAGTCTCGACGACGGCGCCCGCGCGCTCGAGGAGCAGCTGCAGCGCTTCGACGATGCGCCGATCGTCATCGACGACGAGGACGTGTACGCCACCGAGGCGCGGGCGACACGGCGGTGTTACATGTGCGCCGCGCGAGCTCGCGAGCGGAAGCGTGACGCGAAACGTGGCGCCCTTCGCGAGGCCGGCGCTCGACGCCACGATCGTCCCGCCGTGCAGCATGACGAGCTGCGCGGCGATGCCGAGCCCGAGCCCGAGCCCGCCGTTGCGTGCTGGTGACACTTGCCGGAACGGTTCGAACAGGTGAGGTAACACCTCGGGCGCGATGCCGACGCCGGTGTCTTCAACAGACACCTCGACCATTCCTTCCCGCTGTACGGAACGCAGCGTCACCTTGCCGCCGGCGTTCGTGCACTTGATTGCGTTCGTCACGAGGTTCGCGAACACCTGGCGCAAGCGATTCACGTCGCCGAGAACGTGATGCGCGGCGTGCGACGTCTCGCACGTGACCTGGACCTGCCGCTGCTCGGCGCTCGGCCTCGATGCGTTCACGACCGCCTCGAGCAGCTCCTCGAGCGCGACCGGGCTCTTGTCGATGTGGAGCTTACCGTTGATCGCGCGCGAGACGTCGAGCAAGTCGGCGACGAGCTGCGACTGCGAGGTCGCGCTCTCGTGGATGGCGTCCAGTGCCTTCATGCGCGTCGCGGCATCGAGCGCTTCGTCACGCAGCACCTTTTCCCAGAGCAGCATCGCCGCGAGCGGCGCACGAAGCTCGTGCGAGACCGTCGCGATGAATTGATCCTTCTGGCGGTTCGCGAGCCTCGCCTCCGCCAGGGCGGTGCGATCACGCACTTGTTCTGCCTCGCCGTACATCATCACAGCGACACCGCGAAACGTTCCCAGCACGCTCGTGAACGGGCGCGCGACACCGTGGGAAAACTCGAACGGCTCGCGCGTTTCGAGCACGCGACCGAGAGTCGGTGCGAGCTCCGTTGTCGATGGTGCGAGCGCGTCCCACGCGGCGTTCGTGAACTGCGGCGCGAGCTGCGCGTCGAAGACCGCAATCGCGGTCTGTGCGAACCGGAGGCGCTCGCGTCCCACGGCCGCGACCAGCGGGTTTTCGATCGCACACACGACGCCCGCGAGCACACCACCGGCATGGAGCGGGACACAGTTCGCGGCGAGCTCCGAGCCGGCGAGCGCGACGTTATACTCCGCCACACCTGAATCGATCACGCGGCGCGCGATCACCGCGAGTGCGTCGATGGGCAGTCCGCTCGGGGTGGTTGGGTAGACCACGGCGAGCGAGCGATCGAAGCACACCGCGCGCGTTGGAGATTGACCGAGGTCGGGGGAGTACAGCGAGAGCAGGATCTCGAGCAGCTCCATCACCGGCTCACCGATTCGCGACACCCAGTCGCGAAGCGATATGCACGAGATCGGCGATCGTGTGAGCGCCGAGCTTCTTCATGATGCGCTGGCGATGAGTCTCGACGGTGCGGCGCGCGACGAACAGCGTGCTCGCGATCTCGTCGTTCGAGCGACCCTCGATCAAGTGCTCGAGGACCTCGCGCTCGCGTGCGGAGAGCACGTCGATCGATTGGCAGGCACTGACTTGCTCGGGCGTGACCGAGCTCGGCAGATAGCGAACGCCGCCCTGGACGAGGCGGATCGCGGCGGGGAGCTCGGCCATGTCCTGCGTCTTGAAGAAGTACCCGTCTGCACCCGCGTGAAGCATCTGCGCGATCTGCAGCGGCTCCTCGATGGCCGAAAGTCCGAGGACGTGACAGTCAGGGTTTGCCTCGCGCAACAGGCTCGTCAGCGCGACGCCATCGATCACCGGCAACGAGAGATCGACGAGCGCGACATCGACCATGACCTGCGCGGCGAGCAGCAGTGCATCCGCGGCGTTGGTCGCTTCTCCGACGATCTCGAGATCCGACTCGCGCTGCAGCACCACACGGAGTCCCAACCTGAACAACGGATGATCGTCGACGATCAACGTTCTGGTTCGATGTGTTTGCGTGTCCATGTTCCCTCTCGCCCACCCACCGATCACTGTACGAGGAGCATGCGCGATACACCACCAATGGATCGACGCGTCAGTCCGATTGCCTAATGCGCTCGCATCCCGGGCGCCCACGCACACACGAGCTTTACCGTGTCCTTGTAGAAAGGAGCTTAGGCGACCAGACCGTAGAGCTGCTTTCCCCAGCGCAACCACGCGGCATCGTCGACGAACGCCATCGGCACGCGGTTGAGGAGCCGCAACGTGCGAAGCAACGGCGCTGTCACAATCGGCGCGGGCAGCGGCGTCTCCCACAGCGGAACGTCGGGTGAAAGGATCGTCGCGCAGTAAAGCCGTGAGGGCCCGACCTGCTTCGTCCGGTTCTCGGCGACCACGACGTGCGCGTCGTCCCCCCACGCGATGCATGGCCAGCGACCCGCATCGGGCGGCCACGCTGTCGTCGGAAAGTGTGGTGCGGCGGCGCCTTCGCCGACCGGCGTACCGTCATGTCGCCACACGCGCAGCTTGCCCGGCATGCCGGTGACGACGCCCGCGACCCACTTCGCGTGGCAGTAGAACGAGACGAGATCCCCGTCGACGTCGACATGCCACAGCTCCTCACCGGTACGCGTGGAGAGGCAGCGCAGGGTCGACGGCGCCGTCAACGGTTCGAGTCGCGCGCGCGAGACCGGACGCATCGACAGGATCGTACGCATCGGCTCGTCGGGAGAGACGCGATGGATCGCGGCCGTCTCCGCCTCGCGTGCCCAGGATTGCTTGCGGCGCGCGGCGCGGTCGAGCACGTAGACGCGGTCGTCGCTCCACGCCGGCATCGGGATCGTACCGAGCACGAAGCGATCGATCGCTTCGCTGCGCCAGAGCTCGCCGCCGTCGGCGACGCGGCGCGCGACGATCTGGCGACTCGCGCCGCTGCCCTCTTCCATGATCGCGATGTCGTCGGCGATCGCACCGACGCGGCCCGGTGCTTCCCACCGGCGGCCGTCGCGCGTGAGGTGCTCGGTCGCGTAGTCGTAGTCAGCGAACGGCGCGCGGCGCGCGGCGCCGTACATCGAGTCGAGGCGCAGATCGATCGTCCAGCCGAGCCCGTCGAGGTTTGCGTGCGCGACCGGCGCCGAGACCAGCACGCCACCTTCGCTCGTCGCGGTGAGCTGGAACTGCGCCTCGCGCACGATGCTGCGATCCTGCAGCTCGGTGTCGACCGCGTGCGACGTGCCATCGAGATCGATCCACAAGAGCTGGAACCGCTCGCCGTGAACGCCGGCGATCAGGCCTTCGTCGGGCCAGGTGACGACGGGACCGGCAGGCGTGCGGTGCACGCGCGTTGGCGTGTTGATCTGCTGGAGCACCGTGCCGTCGCGATCGACGAGCACCGCGATGTCGGGGATGCCGGGCCCCGCGTAGTGCGGCACCACGGCCCGGCCTTGCCACGCGAGCACGAGACCTTCGCCGCCGAGGTGGCTCGCGTCGACGCGATAGCCGCGCGCCTTCTGCTTCCACGCGATGCGGAGTGGTTTCACCGAATCGGACCGCCGTGCGACCACTGGGTCTGCACGATCTTCCAGTCGCTGCCTTCTTTGACGAGCACCGCGAGCACGCGAAACGTCTGCGTGAGATCCGTCGCCGCGCGCGTCTTCGTCGTGAAGTCGACGTTCGCGACCGCGTACGCGATGTACGGTGCGGCCTTCTGCGCGGGATCCCAGATGTCACCCGAGACGATGCGCATGCCGTCGTGCACGCGAATCTCGGCCTTGATGCGACCGAACAGCTTCTTGATCGCGGCGCCGCCGACGATCTTCTCGCCGGGCGCACTGCCGAAGTTGAAACCTTCGGGCCGCTCGCTGCGCGCCGCCGCGAACGCCGCGCGTGATGCGAAGGCCGCGCGCGCCGCGGTCTCGATCTCCTTCGGTGCCGTCGCCATGTTCGGGACCGCTTTGGGTGCGGGCAACGTGCCGAGGATCGCGAGGCGTTCCGCGGTCGCATCGGCGACGGGGATCGCCCAGTGCCACGCGACGACGCTCCACTTGCCGTCGATCGCGACCGCGAGCTCGGTGATCGCGAACCTGCGCGTCGGAATGCCGGGCGCGCTCGCCTCGACCTCGAGCGCGATCCACGCGTGGTTCTGTTCCTCGCCGATCGCCTTGAACTTCAGCTCGACGGTGAAGCCGTTCGCAGGCACCTCGCCCAGGTCACGCTCGACTTGCGCGGCCAGTGCATCGCGCCCTTCGGCGATCTCGTCGGCATCGACGCCGAACCCCACCGCCGCGGTCGACAGCGTCGCGACGAGCGCCTTCAAATCGCCGTTCGCGATCGCGACGCGCTGCGCTTGCACGAGCGTCTCGACCGACGGTGGTGGCTTGATGTCTTCCTTCGAGCCGCCCTCGCCGATCGGCCCTTCGTTCGGCGTGGTGATCGTTGGTGATGCATCCGGCGTCTTCACGGCCACCGCCGTGCCAGCATCCGGCGTCATCACGACCACCTCGCCATTGTTCGCGGGCTTGCGTTGCGTCGACGACACGAGCACACCGATGCCCGCACCAAAACCGATCGCGAACCCGGCAAGCGCGAAGTACAGGCGACGGCGCGAGCGCGTCTCTTCCGGTGTCGCCGCCGGCATGTGCCACACGCTGATCTTCGCGGTGTGCGGCGTCCAGCCCTTGGCGGTCGACGCGCTCGACGGGATCAGCGTCCCGATCGGCGCGTTCGGTGACGGCCGCACTTGGAGCCCGCTGTGCTGCGACGACAGCGTGTACGTCATCTGCGACGGGCGCTGCGGCGGCTGTGCTGCTTCCGCTTGCTCGCGTGCCTCGAGCTCCACCTGCTCGCGCAACCACCGCGCATAGCGCAGCGCCTGCGGGATCGAGACGAGGCACAACAGCGCGACGGCGACCATCGCGCCACCCGCACCGACGAGGATGCTCGCGATCATGTCGACATCCGACGTGGGCAACACGCGCACGAGCCCGCGCAAGACCTGGTGGTCGAGCGCGAGCAGCACGACGCCGAACGCCGCATCGAGGATCACGCCGCCGATCAGGCTGATCATGCCGCCGCGTCCCATCAGCCCACCGAACACGAGACCGACCAGCGCCGCACCGGCCCACGCGATCACGTACTCGACGCCCCCACTGCGGTTCTGCTGCACGAGCACGAACGCGATCGTGCCGAGCAAGAGACAGCTCGCGCAGATCAGCTGCGTCAGCACGCCGGCAAGCCGCAGGACGGCCCTCCCCGGTGGTTGCGACGGCGCAGTCACGCGCGGATCGTACTCCGACGAGTCTGCATAGATGACGTTACCGACCACCACGATGGAACGCGCCAGGTGCATTCACAAATCCCCCACGGACCGTGGAGTTAATACGGCCATCGCGGTGAGATGGATCCCCGCGGAACCGATGCCAAAAACGACGCGCTGGCGCTCGACGCCTGGGCGAAGTCGCTCCTAGCGAATGTTGCCCGATAGCGCGAACAGCGGGTTGTACGCCGCGATGAACCAGAACACGGCGACCGCGAGCGAGACGACCGCCACCGCGATGACCGCGTAGCGCGGACGCCAGACGAGCGCCGCGATCATCGCCGCGAGCATCAGGACAGGCACGCCGATGTACCAGGGGCGCGAGAGCACGACCTTCGTGATCCCGTCGATCACCGCCGGGTTCATCGAACGATACATCTCGGCGAAGCCGGGCGACGCGGCACCGAGCGCGGCGGCGCCGGCGAAGGCGAACAGCCAGAGGCCCGTGGCCAGACCGTCGAGATATCCGAGTCGCTTCATTCCACGTTGGGTGCGGGCGGTGGGCCGCTCTTCTTGAGACGCAGCGGCACGACCGGGGATCCATTGACGCGGTTCGCCAGCTGACCGCACGCCGCGTCGATGTCGTCACCGCGCGGGATACGCAGGTAGGTCGACATCCCGAGGCGCTTGCACTCGTTCTGGAACGCTTCGACCGCGGCGCTGCTCGGCCGCGCGTACGGCGCCTCGGGGTGCGGGTTGTACGGGATGATGTTGACCTTGCACTTGATGCTGCGCAGCAGGCGCGCGAGCTGCGCGGCGTCCTCGAGCGAGTCGTTGACGCCCGCGAGCAGCACGTACTCGAACGTGATGCGGCGGCGCTGCTCGAGCGGGTACGCCTTGAGCGCGGCGAGCAGCTTCGCGATGTTCCACTTGCGATTGATCGGCATGATCGCGTCGCGGATCGTATCGTTCGGCGCGTTGAGCGAGACCGCGAGGTTCGGGCGAACCGTCTCGGCGCCGAGCCTCTCGAGCTTGGGCACGAGGCCCGACGTCGAGACCGTGATGCGGCGCTGCGCGAGGCCGGCGCCTTTTTGATGCGTGAGGATGCGCAGCGACGTGATGAGGTTGTCGTAGTTGTGCAGCGGCTCGCCCATGCCCATGTACACGATGTTCGTGATGCGGCGGTCGGGCTCGGCCTCGGCGAGGAGCCGCTGTGCGAGGTAGACCTGATCGACGATCTCGCCGGCGTCGAGGTTGCGCTTGAGGCCGAGCTTCGCCGTCGCGCAGAACTGACAGTCGACCGCGCAGCCGACCTGCGACGAGATGCACTGCGTGGTCTTCTCACCCGACGGGATCAACACGCTCTCGATCGACTGGCCGTCGTGCGTGACGAGACGCAGCTTGCGCGTCCCGTCGCGAGAGGTCTGGACCTCGGCCACGGTCAGGCCGCCGATCGCCGCGACCTCGTGGAGCTGCTTGCGCGTGGCCTCGTTGAGGTTCGTCATCTCGTCGAACGAGCGGACGCCCTTGTCGTGGACCCAGCGCCAGACCTGCTCGCCGCGGAAGCGCTGCCAACCCTGCGTCACTGCGAAGGCTTCCGCCTCCTCGAGCGTCATTGCCCGGATGTCAGGTTTGGGGTCCACGGAGCGTGTAGCTAGCACGGAACGCGGCTAGTTCGTAACACTCGAGTCAACCCCCAGGATCTGGGCGGTTCGCACGCGTGGCCAGGTCTCGATGATCCGCACGAGCGCATCGCGGACGCGCTCGTGGCCGGGCGCCTCGCCGGTGATCTCGACATCTTGGAACTGTGGCGAGGGGAGTGCTTGCAGGATCGGGAACACGCTCTCGAAGGCGATGTCGCCGTACGGACCGGTGCCCGCCCAGTGGAGCCGTAGCGTCTTCGCGGTCACGCGCGCCGCCCACTGGTACTCGCGATCGAGATCGTAGCCGCCGCACAACTCGATCGTCAGGTCGGTTTCGTTCGCGAGCGCGATCGTCGCGGGGAGCTGGCGCAGGCTGATGCCGAGCCGCACGATTTCGAGCCGACGCGCGAGTGGTTCGCCAAGCAACGTGCGCGTGGCATTGGCGTAGTACGGGAACGAGTGCGGGGCGCCGAGCCCGAGAATGCGCGGTGCGAATGGCGTGTCGACGCCGAGGCTCTCTGGATACTCGCGCATCGTGAGCACGTCGAGCTCGTAGGACGGCAGCTTCGCAGTCGCGAGCTCCTTCGCGCCGAGATCGTAGAGCTCGCGCAGCGCGCGCAGCTGCATGCCGCCGGCGAACTCGCACTGCTTCGCGAGATAGAGCTTCTCGATCGTCGCCCACGCCGGCGCGCGCACCTCGCCGCCGGCGAGTGTGGCGATCGCCGGGAAGCCGCGCGCATGGATGATCTTCGTCGCGCCGTCGGCGTCGAGACCGTCGAGCCACTGCCGTCCGCCGGCCTTCAGCAGCTTGTCCACGCGGCGTCGATCGCCGCCTTGCAGCTGCAGCGTGATGAACTCTCCACGCGGATCACTGGCCTCGCTGAGAACGTCGGCGTAGACGAGGCGTGGTGCGTCGTCATGGGGCGCGTCGTAGATCGCAGCGAGCAGGTTGTCGCGCGTCGGACCATCGGCGCGCTCCTGGACGACGAGCAGCTGCTCGATCTGCGCGAGCGCGGCCTCGCCGGCGGGTGACAAGTACGGCGCCTCCGGTCGCTTGCGGCGCAGGAGCGCGGGACCGAGCCGATGCGCCTCGTTCGGTTGCATCGCGAGGCGCTCGAGCTCGGTGACGACGGCGTGATCGTCCTTCTCGATCAGCTGGCGAAAGATCTCGCGCGACAGCCGTACGCCCGTGTTGCTCGTGTACTGCGAACCGCGGTGCACGGCGAGCAACGCGTTGGAGATGCGCGCCGAGGTCAGCGCACCGAGCGCTTCGACGCGAGCACGCGCTTCCCTCGGATGTGTCGGCCAGGGCGCACCGAGCGCGCGACGCAGGCTCTCCTCGTCGCCGAGTTGCACGAGCTCGTGCCACTGCGCCTCGCGTGTGCGCACGAGCTTGCCGTCGAGCGGCGCCGGCGGTGGCAGGCGCAGGTCGACGCCGGCGAGCGCACGCGCGATGCGCTCGTCGCGGCAGTCGCGCCACGCTGCGAGCAACAAGTCCGCGGCCTCGGCCCACCGCCCTTCCTCGATCGCCGTCGCTGCTGCCGCGAGCGCGGGGGCGACGTCGTTGGCTCGGCTGCCGGCCATGGCGGCGTCACTTGACCGTGATCGCGAGCTTTGTATTGAAGCCGTCGGTCATCTTGGTCGCCTTGAGCACGGGCTCGAGCGCGGTGCGGACGCAGGTCTCGGCCGGATCGACGCTGGTCGGTGCCTCGACCTTGACGACGTACACGCCCGGATCGTCCTCGTACTCGCCGACGATGTATGCCGACTTCATCCCGACCGTCACGGACATCGCCTCCTTCTTCGTCGCGGCGTAGTTCGCGTCCCAGCACGCGATCAGCGACGCGCGCACGTCGGCTCCTGTGATCTTGTCGCGGATCGCGGCGAACGACTTCTTCGGCTCCGGCGTCGCGGCGACGGTCACCACGAGCTTCTCGCTCGCGGGGCGCGCCGCGACCTTGGTCAGATAGAGGTCGGCGGTCTTGCCCGCACCGAGCAAGAGCGGATCGAGCCCGGCGCCTTCGAGCGTGGCGAGCTGCTCGAACGCCTGGAACCGCAGCGAGCTACCGACCGGGACCGCGAGCACGCAGCGATGCAGCACGCGCGCCGCGAGCTCGGCATTCTCCTTCTTGCTCTTGCCGGCGGCGAGCGCCGCGCCGTACGCGCAATCGATATCGGCCGGCACGCCACCGGCGACCTTCTCTGCCTCGTACTGGTTGATCGCCTGCGCGTACGCGGCGATCGCGGTCTCGGCCTCGCCGCGCCGGAGCGCCGCCGCCGCGGCGGCCGCGTGGTAGTCGCCGACGGCGGAGCGCGTGCTGCGCCGGCACGTGTTGTCGAAGCAGCGAAGGTTCTCGCCGCAGTGAATCGTGGCGCCGCAGCTCTCGAGCTCGCGGCCCTTCTGCTCGGCGCGTGGACCGCCGCCGCCTTGCGGATCGGATGCGGTTGCCTTCGTGTCGCAAGCGGCGAGCGCCAGGAGCAACCCCAGCGGGAGAATGATGCGCATCGCTGCGACAATAGCCGATTAGCGGCGGCGATGAAGGATCGCGGGCGGCAGCCGGAAGTCGGGCGCCAAGGACGCCTCGACGAGCCACACGAGGCTGCCCGCGAACAGCGCCAGCGAGCTACCGAACGAGAGGTACACGCCGAGCAGCGCATCCGACGAAGCGCACCACATCGCAAACCACGCCGTGCTGATCGCGCCGATCGCGATCCCGGTGAGCGCGAGGCGTTTCTCCGACGAGCCGGTCCAGCCGATCGCACCGAGCAGCGCGAAGCCGAGCGCGATCTCGATGGCGCCGATCGGCGCGGACACGACGAGCATCGACGCGCCGCCGACGATGACGAGCCACGCGAGCGCGCGCAGCACGATCGACGCACCGACGAGGCCGCACCGCGTGCGAACGAGCGCGACGATCGCGAACGCGAAGCCGTACAGGTACGGCACCCAGAATGGCGGCACCTCGAGCGGAACGATCGGTTCGCCGCAGCCTTTGACCGCGGGCAAGAACATGCAGATGAACAACAACAGGCCCGACGTCCCCGTCAGCAAGCGATGACGGCGAATCGCAGCCCGAATTGGACGCGGCGGCTCGATTGCCGCGAATGGCTCACCCACGAGATCATCGTTACACGACGGGCCCTCGGAAGTGTTCTGGTTTTATTGGCGCCGCAACAGCTCGCCGAGCGTGTCACGTACTTGTGGGTTCGTCTCGATCTCGTGGTGCTGCCGCAGGATCGGAAGAACATCGGCATTGTCCATCTGCGCGAGCGCGATGCGCGCAGCTTCGCGCAGGTTTCCCGACTCCTGCCGCAGCACCATGACGAGGAACTCGCCGGCCTCGACGGTCTGGATCTTTCCAATCGATTGCAGCGCGTGCGACCGGACGTTCGGATCGTTGCTCTCGCGATAGATCCGCGCGAGCGGGTTGAACGCGTGCGGGAAGTGAAGCCCGCCGATCGCGACGAGCGCGGCCTCGCGGACCTGGTTGTCCGGATCCGAGAGCGCCTTGCGCACGATCACGAACGAGCGCTTGAAGTAGAGGAAGCGCAGTGCGCGAACGGCGGCGCGGCGGATCACCGCGTCGGGCGACTGGAACAGCTTCTCGAGCGGCGACAGCGCGGCGTACGACTGCAGCTCGCCTAGGAGCTCGGCCACGTGCACGAGCGTCTCGGCCTCACCCTCGGCGCGCCGCGCCTGCGCATCGGCGAGCGTCAATAGAACCACGAGCGCGCGCCGGCGGATGCCGTTCGGATAGCGCAGGTCACCGACGATCGACGCGGCGACCGCGAACGGATCGCCGTCCATCTCCCACTCGAGCAGATCGACGAACCAGATGTCCGCGTACGCGTGCTGCTGCTTCAAGTAGTCCGGCAGGCCGGGCAGCTCGACCGGCGGCGCCGGCAGCCCCTTGTAACGCTGCGCGATCGCGGTGAACCGCTTCTTCGCGCGGTCGGGCAGCTCGAGCCCCGCGAGCTTCTCGAAGCACTCGCGCACGGCCGGGTAGTCACCGACGGCAGAGTGCTGTGACGCGGCGGCGAGCAGTGCGTTCTCCGTCATCTGCACGGGCACACCGGTCTCGGTGAACTTGTCCGCGCAGCGCATCCACGTCAGCGCGCTCTTGTGCTGGTAGTGACGGTCGTACGGCAGGCCCGCGCGCGCGGCGAATGCCGCTGCTTCCTGGTAGAGCGTCGCGGCCGCGTGGAGCTCGCCTCGCTCGAGAGCGAGCTTGATGAAGTCCTCGTAGTACTGGAGGACGTAGAACTTGAGGTTGTCCTCGCGCAGCACGCGGATGCAGTTGACGTAGCCCTCGGCGAGATTCTCGAACTGCGCGCTCTCCTTGCCGAGCTTGAGCAGAATCTGAAAACAGTCGAACGCGCGCTCGAGCTCGCCGACTTGCTCGAAGTCGTCGGCGACCTGCTCGAGCTTGCGCTGGCTCTCGATCAACGCGCGTCGCGCCTCGCCCGAGCCCGCATCGAGGCGCACGGCGGCGAGGCCGTAGTTGAAGTGCACGAGCGCTGCCTCGTAGGGTCGCTGTCCCAGGCCGGGCGCGTGCACGAGCGCCTTCCACGCGGCGACGGCGTCGTTATATTGCTTCGCCTTCTCGAACGCGACGGCCGCATGCACCGGCAGCTTCGCGCGCTGGTACAGGACGGCCGCCTCCGACTGCTTCTTGTCGAGCTCGGCGAGCCGTGCGCGGAGCCCGGTATGCTCGTCGCCGGTGAGCTGCGCGCGCGCTTGATCGAAGTAGTGGAGATAGAGGTAGACGAACGCCGCTTCGCGGGCGCGCCCGAGGTGACGATAGATCTCGCCGAGGCGGCGCAACCAATCGTCGTACTCGTAGTTGATGACGTGCGTCTGACCGATCAGGTCGCGGTAGTGACGCTCGGCCTCGCCCCACCTGCCCTGCTGGACCATCGCCTCCGCTTGATCGGCGGTCGACTCGATCGAGTTGAAGGTGCGGCGCGCCATCTAGCCTGGCGAAACTAGCACGCTCGCCGCGTCAGATCGGTTGGGTCGGCTTGCCCGCCTTCGTCCAGCCCACGGTGCCCTCGTTCATCACGAAGACGTTGGTGTAGCCCATCTTCTTGGCGCGCCCGGCGCCATTGTGTGAAGCCATTCAACCAGGGCCTCCACAATAGAAGACGAGCTTCGTCGACTTGTCGCTGGGGAGCTCGCTCGCGGTGAAGGTCTCGTCGTCGATCAGGACCGCGCCGGGCAGGATGCCGACCTTCTTGCGGGTCTTCTCGCTGTTGCAGTCGACGACCGTGAGCTGCTTGGCCTCGAGGCCCGCCGCGACGTCGGCGATGGAGATCTCGGGGAGATCGTGGTCGATGGCGGCCTTGTCGGCCTTCTCCGACTTCGAGCAGCCCGCGAGCGACGCGGTGGCGATGATGGCGGCGAACAACAACCTGCGCATGGGGCAAAAGCGTACCCCGCGGCCTCGCGGTGGCACAGTGCGAATTGGCATTCGCAAGGCTGAGTGAGCAAGCGCGCTCCACGACTACCCGACCTCGATCATCCGTTCTTCTTGTAGGCATCAGGTTGCGCGTCGCCACAATCGATCGATCAGCAAAGCGTTAGCCGGACATCGCGACCTGCTTGCGCGGTCCCGCACCGCCTCGACGTTACGAGCCTCGGAACGCAGAGCGCGAGGCGCTCGCAGAAGCCTGGGAACAGGTGGACGCCGGACGAGATCACATTCACTTCGTTCACGATGCCGAGCTTGGCCGCACGAACGATTTCTCGAACAAGTTGCTTGACAGGTTTCGGTGTCCACTCGGCGACGCGATCGCGCACCGCGAGCAATCTTCGACGAGGATTGCTCGCCGCGCGCGTGCGTGATGTTTGCGCATGCCGGAGCAAGAAATCCGGCGTCGCACGCCGAAAGCTCCGCAGATCGCAAACCAGAGCGTCGGAAAAGCGCGTGGTAGACGTCGAGTGCGCGCGCGCGTGGGATGCGCGGCGAACACGGAGGCGCTCATGTTGGATCACGGATCGATCGATGACGGTGTGGCGGATGCGGCGGTCCGCGAGGCGGACTGGAAGGAACTGCACTGGCGTCTGCGCTCGCTCGCGCAGCAACGCGTCGCCCTCGAAGCGGAAGAGGCGAGCTACCTCGTCGAGGCCGAGGACACGCACCTCTACAAGCGACTGGGCTATTCGACGATGGCGGAGTACATGGAGCGCGAGCTCCACTACGGACCGCATGCAGCGAACGAACGGCTGCGCGTCGCCCGCGAGCTCATCGAGCTCCCATTGATCGCCGAGCAGTTCCGCGCGGGCGAGCTGTGCTTCTCCGCGGTGCGCGAGCTGACGCGCGTCGCGACGCCGGCGACTGAAGAGGCGTTCCTCGCGAAGGCGCACAACAAGACCGCCCGCGACGTCGAGCGCATGGTGTCGGGGTTGAAGCGCGGCGATGCTCCCGACGCCGAACCAGATCTCAAGTTGATCAAGAAGCGCGTGGTGCTCGAGGTGTCGAACGAGGTCGCCGAGCGGTTTCGCCGCGCCCGGGCGGCACTCGACAAGGAACGTGGCGAGCGCGTGACCGACAATGACGTGCTGGACATCCTGCTTCGTTGGAACGAGGGCGCTACCGGCGAGGTTCCGCGCCCTGTCGTGCAGATCGCGGTGACCACGTGCAAGACGTGCAAGCGGAGCTTCGTCGGTGCAGGCGAGCCGATCGAGATCGATCCAGCGACTGCGGCGCGCCTCTCGTGCGACGCCGAGCACATCGGCGATCTCGAAAGCGATGCGCCGACCCGCGTGAAACCCACGATCCCGGCAGCGATCCGTCGAAAGGTGTTCCATCGCGACAGCTTCGCGTGTGTCGTGCCTGGATGCCGCGCGCGGCGCAATCTGGATGTCCATCATGTGGTCCATCGCAAGGACGGCGGCAACCATTCGATGGCTCAGATCTGCGTCCTCTGCAGTGGCCACCACCAGCAACTCCACCTGGGTCGTCTCGTGATCAGCGGGCGAGCGCCTGACCTCACGTTCGAATGGCGCCCCGACGACGACGTCGAGAGCGCGACGACCAGTCCCCCGTGGGACTACGAGGATGATCCACCCATCGTGCGCACCAGCGTCCGATCATGACCTGCCGGCGATCATGACCGGCGCGCTGCACGTGAACCGCCACGTCGCTCGTCGCCTCCCATCCAAAGCTTCTGCGAACGCTCGCGTTCCACGTTCTGAGGCTCGTACGTGCACCGTCCGACTTGAGGGCCTGTGGGCGTCGAGCGACTCAGCTGCGAAATCTTACTTCACGACCTTCATTCGTCTACTGACGGCCGGATCTGTTGGTGGTGGGGACGCGGGCGGGTGCGCGACCTTCTTCACCGTGGTCGCGGCGTCACCGACGATGTCGAGCGCGCGGCGCTGGCGCTCGGCGCGATTCGTCAGCGCCTCGCCCGAGACGACCTGCGAGCGATCGAGCAGCGGCACGAACTCGGGGAGCTGATCCGTCGACGGCAGCACGACGATGCCGTAGAGGAACGCCTGCTGCTTGAGCGCGGTCACCAGCTCGGGCTCGATGTGACACTGGCCGTGCGTGATCGTGTAGAGCACGACGCGGCGCTTCTGCTCGCGGCGCAGGCGCGTGACCTCGACGAGCAGCTGGCGAAACACCTTGCCGTAGTTGCGGCCGCGCTCGCTGCGGAACGAGAGCAAGTACGGCACCGGCACCTGACCGGAGCGGCCGATCTTGATCGTCTCGTGCAGGCGCGAGTCGAAGAAGCGGACCCAGATCTCGTCGCCTTCGAGCGTGAGCTTCTTGATCAGCGCGAGCGCGAGGCCGCGCGCGAAGACCTGGCGCTGGCCGCGCATCGAGGCGCTGCAGTCGATGAGCATGTACTGCAGGCGGCGCTCGTCCTCGCGCTGCTTCTCGCGCCCGTAGTACAGGAGCTCGGAGTCGACGACCTTCTGCTCGAAGATCTCGCGGTCGTACGCGAGCTCGGAGAGCACGAGCGAGTCGATGTTGCCCTTGCGCTCGATCGACGCGTAGCCGTCGACGGCGAACGTCTGCGAGCCGGTCGAGCGGCGCGTCTCGAGCACGCTCGGCAGGAGGTCGAGCGAGAAGTTCGCGACGTCGTTGGCCTCGGGCGAGCCGAGCGCGGCGAACAGATCGACGAGATCGATCGCGCCGCCGAGCGCTTCACTGCCGCTCGCACTGTCTTCCTTGAACAGGCCGAGCAGGCGCACGGTATCGAGGTCGATCAGCTCGACCTGCGTGTAGATGTGCATCGACTGCGCGACGAGGTGCTCCGCGAACGTCCACAGACCGCGCGGATCGAAGTCGCGAAAGTGATCGGCGAAGTCGATCTCGCCGAGGATTCCGAGGTCGAGCGGCAGCGGCTCGGCGCCCGCGCTCTTGCTGCGATCGCGCCAGCGGTTGTACGTGTCGCCGAGGATCCGCGAGAGCAATACGGCGACCATCTCGTCGCGCAGGCGCAGCCCGGCGAGCCGCTCGGTGACCTCCGACGCCGCGATGTTCTCGAGGAGCTTCCGGTATTGCTCGAGCAGCGGCTTGAGCGGCGGCGGTAGCTGGATGCGCGCGAGCTGCGCTTCGCGGGCGCGGATGGTGTAACCGCCGGCGCCGCGGGTCATCGACAGCATCACGCCGATGTCGTGGATCACGAACAGCGGCAGGTGAACGCCCATCCGCATGAGCGAGTTGCTCCAAGCGCTCGCGCGGACGATCGCCATCGGCGTGTCGACCTGGACGTGGGAGAGCGCCATCGTGGCGACCTGGCGAGCCAGGAAGCTACGTCTCCGTTCGGCGGGAATCGGCACGCGCGAAAATTAGCAGCTTTCTCCCCGCACGTGCGTATGCTGCGCGGCCGATGGTCCGCCTCCTCGTTCAGCGCGCGCGCGCGACGCGATGGGTGAATCTGTTCGTCGTCAACCTGCGATTCTTGATCGGCTTCGCGTTCGTCCCGGCCGCGCTCAAGAAGGTGCTCGACCAGCCGTTCACCGATCCGGCGAACCACGGCCGCTTTCACGACTTCCTCCACGCGTTTCACGCGACGGGCTGGTTCTACGGCTTCGTCGGGGTCATGCAGCTCACGGCCTCCGCGCTGCTGTTCACGCAGCGGTTCGCGACGATCGGCGCCCTGCTCGCGCTGCCCATCCTGACCACGATCACGGCGTTCTGCTGGAGCACCGGCGTCTACCCGACCGCCTCGATCGCGACGCTGATGCTTCTCGGCACGATCGGCCTCGTGATGTGGGACTTCGAGAAGTGGCGCAGCTTGTTCGTCCGCGATGACCGCGGCGCCGAGCTCGCGGTCCAGCGGATCACCCCGCGCATCGACATGACGCTGTGGGCGTGGTGCGGGCTCGCGATGCTCGTCATCTACTTCGGCACGGCACTCGCGCGCGGCGGTGTCTACCGCCCACGTGGGATCGAGCTCGGCGAGCCCGCGTTCTACGTGATGCCGGCGATGCTCCTCTTACCGATCATCACGTACATGATCGACCGCCGTCGCAGCCTGAAGACCCGAGCGCGCGCTATCGCGCACTGACTTGTTCGGATCCCCCGTTGCGGCGCGAAACCGTTTGACGGCCTCGGCCCGCTCGCCGCTGTCGAGCAAGAGCCAGCCGAGCATCGCGCTCGCCTCACCCGCGTGCGCCGAACGTGGATGCGCATCGAGGAAGTCACGAAACGCCGTGACCGCCTGCGCGGAACGCAGCCCGCGCGCGAGCGCGACCGCCTGCCAGAATGCGGCATCCTCGGCGAGCGCGCCGTCAGGTGCGACGATGAGCACGCGCGCGAACGAGCGCGCGGCCCCGGCGAAGTCGCGTGCGCGCATCGCGGTCCACGCATCGTCGTATGCGCGGTCGCCGGCGGCGCGTGTACGCGATGGCGGCGGCGTGGAGGAGGGAAGCGAGGATTCCGCCGACGATGGCGATGGCGAGCGCGACGCCGAGCCGGTGGATCGCGAAGATGACCATGGCGTGGGTTTGGTGGGCGGAGGCGGGGGTGGTGGCTGCACCTCGACGATCGCGGTGGCGTGTTTCGGTGGATCGGCGCGCCAGGTGTCGCCGGCGCCGAGGAACGTCGCGGGTCGGCCGCGCGGGCGCACCTCGACCTTGCCGTGCTGCACGTCGACCGAGACGAGCTTGCCGTGCGCGGCCACGACCTCGAACGCCGTGCCGCGTACCTCGACCTCGGCATCGCCCGCGATCACGCGGAACCGTTCACCCGCGTGGAGCGGCGCGACGGCGACGTCGATCGTCCCGTGCGCGAGATGCACGATCTCGTCGGGCGCAGACGAGACGGCCGTGTAGCTCGCGTCTCCGCGAGCCGTGATCGTCGCGTGCGTGTGCGCCGACGTGTCGCCCGCCCGGAACCACAGGACACCTGCCGCCGCCGCCGCGATGACTGCGACCGCGAGACCTGTGCCCATCGTGCGGAGGGGCAGTCGGCGACGCGGACGCACACCCGTTGTCGGGCTCGCGAGAACACGTGCCATCGTGATGATGGACGTGCGCAGCTCGTCGCGTCGTGACGGCGACGGCAGATTCAGTGGGGCCTCGCGCGCGAGGGCGATCGCGTCATCGTAGTCGTGCTTCACGACACGCGCTCCTCGATCGCGGCGCGCATCGCCTTGCGCGCGGTGTGGAGCCGGCGCCAGAGCGTGCCCTCGGGGATGTCGAGGATGCGCGCGACCTCCGCGCCCGGCAGCTGCTCGAGATCGACGAGGATGAACGCCAGCTGCTGATCGCGCGGCAGCGTTTCGAGCGCCTCCGCGACATAGGTGAGGAGCTGCCGGCGCTCGACCTGATCGTCGACGAGCATCGGCGCGCAGGATTGCTTCTCGAGGAAACGGGCCTGGTGCACGCGGCGGCGTTGCTCGCTGCGTAGCGTGTGGCGGGCGACGTTTGCCGCGATGCCCAGGATCCACGTCTTGACGGTGGAACCGCCGCGGAACGACGCGGCCGTACGCGAGACCTCGAGGAAGGTCGCTTGCACGAGGTCGTCACGCGCGAGCTCGTCGGTCCTCGGCAGGCGAGCGGCGAAGCGAAACACCGCGTCGGAGAACCGGTCGAACAGGGCTCCGAGCGCGGCGCCGTCGCCGGTCGCGCAGCCGGCGAGCAACGCCTCGTCGGACATGACCGGCGCATCGGCCGTCGCCCACGGCCGAAGAGCAATGACCTTCGCGCTCACTTCGCCCACCTCATGCCGACACCGAAGCGCAAGAGCGCGAGCGGCTCGTCTGGAATCGACGACATCGTGTCGGACTCGATGCGCGTCTCCTGCGTCAGGTCGAGCGCGAACGAGAGATCGAGCGACCACCGGTTGGTGAGCGGAACGGTGAGCGTCGCGTGCACGTCGGCGCGCAGACCACCGGTCTCGCCGGCGGTAGTTCCGTCGTCGGAGCGCGTCCACGTGTTGCCCATCCCGGCCGCGAAGCCCGGCGAGAGCGTCGTGCGGCCGAGCGCGAACGGAATGTCGAGGCCGAGAAGTAGCTCCGTGGTGCGTCGCTCCATCTCGGTCCTCCACATGCCCTCGCCCGCGACGACGGACGCACTGCGCAAGCGTGCGGCCGCGCAGATCGGTCCGAGCGTGATGCAGATGCCGACGTGCGCACCGAGCCAGTTCGTGTGGTCCGAGCCCAACGACGTCTCGGCGGCAGCGAACACCTGGATGCCGCGCGAGGCCGATGGCGCCGGCGGCGCTGCGGCGACGGGCTCGCGCACGACGACGATCGGCGCCGACACGTGTGGGCGGATCGGCAGCAGCGGTGCGCCGTCGTCGCGCACGAACGACTCGATGACGGTTGCCGCCGTCTCGAGCTCGGAGACGCTGCGTTCGATGTGACCGTCCACGGTGATCGCGAAGACATCGCCGCGCTGCTCGAGGTGCACGCTCGCGCGCGAGCCCGTGCATGCGGGATCGACCTCGACGCCGCGTGCATCGAGCAGCGCCGCGATCGCGCGCACCAGCTCGTCGTCCGAGCCGGAGATCGCGACGCACTCGGCGCGCGCATCGGCGTGCAGCGCGAGGAGTGTGGCGATCGTGGGGACAAGGCGAAGCATCGGTTGGTTGCAGTGAGTGCCCGCTGCGTCGGGTTTCCTTCGCAGCGTTCGTGCCACGAGGACCGCGAGTCCCGGCGCGGGGTTGCCTACGCGCGCGCGCGGTCACTGATCGAGCCCTGGACGGATTGTTCAAACCTTGAACAACGACGGATCTCGCACGTTGCCGGCGAAGAAAACCGGCCGCGCCGGGCACTGAGAACGAATTCATGCGTGCTCACACCTTGCTGCTCGTTCTCGCAGCTGGGTCGGCCGTCGCCCGGCAAGGCGCGGCCGATCCTCCTGCCCTCATTTCGACCGATGCGTGGACACCATCGTCGCGCGGCGATCTCGCCATCGATGGCGGCGTGCTCGTCGGGTTTCCCGCCGCGCTCCCGACCGGTCTCTCGACCGGCGTCGTGGCCGGCGTGACCAAGGGCGACACGTTCGCCTGGGGCGCGCGCGTCGGTTGGGTCACCGCGACCGAGTCGACGATGGCGTGGCGCGTGACCCATAGCGATCTGCGCCTGCGGGCGTCGGGTGCGCTGCAACACGCGCTCGGTCGCGGAACCGTCGGCGCGCGGCTCGCAGTCGGCGGCACGCTCGTCCACGAATCTCGCACGCGCAATCAAGGCGAGCGCGCGGGGCTCGAAGGCGACGAGCTCGCGACGTCCGCGTATGCATTCTTGCCCGCCGCGGATCTCGATGCCGTGGTGCAGCTCGCGGTCGCCGGACCGTGGCGCATCGTGCTGAGCGGCGGACCATCGGTCGCGCTCGTCGCTGGCAGCGCGCTCGCGAGCTGGACGGCACAACTGGGGGTCGCATGGCAGCCGTGAATCGACTGACGTTGATCATGGCGTGCGCGTTCGCAGACGCCGCATCGTTCGGCTGCGGCGATCTGCAGCGCTTCGGCGGCGATGCGCCTCCACTCACCACGCTGGCGGTCGTCGTCACCGGCGACCTCGAAGCTGTCCGGACCGCGGACAGTCCAGATCTCCGCATCGCCGTCGTGTGGGGCGCACAGTGGCTCTCCGAATCGACGTGCACCACGTTGCCCGCGACGACCGAGGAGACGACATTCCTCACGAGCGGGTGCCGGCATCCGCTGTTCTTCACACCGAAGCGCGCGGGCGACAGCGTGCCGCTGTCGCCGAACGTCCCGTTCGAGTTTCCGCTCGACGACCTCCCCGGCGGCGACGTGATGATCGGCGGCCTGTCCGCGCGTATCGCGTACGCGAGCCTCGTCGTGTTCGACGATCGCGATCACTCCGGCGTCCTCGAGCTCGGCCGGATGCAGCGCCCGCCCTATCGCGACACGAGGGGCAAGCAAGAAGACGAGCACGACGACGACAACACGACCGGAGACATCGTCTACGGCGCGAGCTTCGCCGCGATGACGGAGCCCGATACGCGTCTCGCATTTCGTGAGGGTGCCTTCAACACCGCGAGCGCGTTCTATCCGCGCCAAGGTTGCGGCGAACCACCCCCACGCTTCGGTGTGCTCGCGGCCGGCGGCTTCAGCGTGCTCGAGGCGTATACCGCCGCCTCGGAATCGCGCCTCCCGTCGCAAGATCCGGCGACCTGCATCGAGGGCACGCCCGCCACGATGCCGATCACGATCGCGCTGCGCCCACCCGTCGAGGTGCGCGAGGCCGCATGCCTGCAGCGATCGAGCAGCGGCACGATCCGCTACTACGCGCCGCCGGTCGAAGCGATCGACTTCTCCGATCGCTCGTTCCTCTGCCGCGTGATCCCCGAGAAACAGGTGACGGAGCTGATCGTCACGCAGCGCACGGCGGATCGCTGCCGCGGACTCACACACTACGTCCTGCGCGGTTGCTCCGACGACGAACGCGTCGACTGCGAGCTGCCCGAATGGGACTTCACGCAGAGCCCTCCGGGATGGTGGCCATGTCTATAGAGCGCGATCGCGAATGGCAGTTCATCGTCGCATCCCTCGTGGTGCTCGCGACGCTCCTCGCGCTCGGGCTCGCCCACGCGCAGCCGCCGCCGCCCGAGGACGAAGCGCGCGAGGACAAGGCCGACGACGATCCCGAACCCAAGCTGTCGCTCCCCACCGAGGCCGATCGCGTCGCGTGGACGCGCCCGGGCTTTCGCCTCGCGCTCGGCGGCGGTTACGGCGAGCTCTTGGGCTTGCGCGGCGCACCCGACGGCCATCTCTATGCCGCGAACTTGCGCGCCGGTCTGCGCCTCGACGCGTCGTGGTCGATCATGGCGTCGTTCCAGTACGCGCTCGCGTCGAAGAGCGGTGGCCTCGCGGGCCTGCGCTTCGCGGGTACGATCGATCCGACGTTCCACGTCACCCCGCAGCTCGCGCTCGCGCTCGGCTTCGGGTTCGGCGGCATCGTCGAAGGAACCACGACGCGCGCGGATGCGATGCCGCTGCCGAGCGAGCTCGAGACGAGCTACACGTTCCCCGACGCGTCGAGCCCGCTCGCCGCATGTAGCGGTGTCGGCGCGGCCGCACTCGCACGCGCCGAGTACACGTACGTGCTCGGTCCACGCATGGCGGGCACGATCGGCCTCGAGGTCGTCGGTCAGTGGACCGGCTGTGTCGACGACACCGGCCGCGTCGAGCCCGACACCGGCAAGGCGATCGTGCGTCGCCAGTGGTGGCCGCACACCGGCGCGACGATCTCGGTGGGGTTCGCGTGGCGATGATGCGCGCGCTGATCGTCGTCGCGCTCGTCGTGCTCGTCGCATCGACGGCACACGCGCAACATGATGCCGGTGTCGACGCCCCGCCGGCCGATGCGCCATCCGGCTTCGAACCCCCGCGCGCGACGAGCGCGACCGATGTTCCATATCCCGCCGGTGCACCCGCGCACGACGTGCCCATCGTCGTCACCGTGAAGCTGCTCGTCGACGAACGGGGCAGCGTCAAGCAAGTCGATCTCGTCACCACGCCGCAGCCGCCCTTCGATGACGCCGTCATCGCCGCAACGCGCGCGTTCACGTTCGAGCCCGGCAAGCACGACGGCACGCCCGTGCCCGTCGAGATCACGTTCACGCATACGTTCCAGCCACCGCCGCCACCACCGCCGCCCGTGACCGCCGACGAGGGCCCGCTGCGTACGTCGGTCCTCCGCGGCAAGCTCGTGCAGCTCGGCACGCGCGCACCCGTCACCGGCGCGACCGTGACCGCACAGATCGGCTCACGCCGCTACGAAGCGGACGCCGACAAACACGGCCGCTTCGAGCTGCCGCTGCCCGCGGGCGCCGCGAAGATCACGGTGACCGCACCGGGGCACAACGTGTTTCTCCAGCAGGAGTCGCTCGCGAACGCGCAGGCCGTCGCGGTGACCTACTTCGTCGAGAAGGACTCGTACGATCCGTACGAGATCGTGGTCGTCGACAACCAGCGTCGCGAGGAGGTCTCGCGCATCACCCTGCGCGGCAAGGAGATCAAGCAGATTCCCGGCACCTTCGGCGATCCGTTTCGTGTCGTGCAGACGCTGCCCGGCGTCGCGTCGGCGGTGTCGCTGCTGCCGTTTCCGATCGTGCGTGGCGCGAGCCCGAGCTCGACGGGCTTTCTGCTCGACGGCACGCGTGTGCCGCTGCTCTATCACCTGCTCTCAGGGCCGAGCGTCATCCACCCGAACTTCATCGACGAGATCCAGTTCTATCCCGGCGGAGCGCCCGTCGTGTACGGCGGGTACACCGGCGGCATCGTCGATGGCCGTACGGCACGTGCGCGGCGTGACGAGCATCTGCTCGACTTCGACGCGAACCTCCTCCAGGTCGGCGGCCTCGTCCGCCAGCCCATCGAGACACTCGGCGGCACGCTCACCGCGGCGGCTCGCTACGGCTATCCGGGCATGCTGCTCTCGCTCGCGACGAACCAGGTCTCGCTCTCGTACTGGGACTATCAGCTGCGCTTCGACGGCGGCTCGCCGAAACGCGGCTGGACCGTGTTCGCGTTCGGCGCGCAAGACACGCTCTCGACGCCGTCGCCGAACGCGGATCCCGCGGACCCGAGCCCGCCGCTCGAGCCGTCGCTGATCCTCGGCTTTCATCGGCTCGACCTTCGCTATCACGACACGCGCGGCAAGCTCGCCACGCACTACCGCATGGTGATGGGCCGCGATCGCACGCGCTCGAACGGCACCGACTTCACGATGTGGAACTTCGAGCCGTCGCTGCAAGCGCGCTACAAGCTCGACGAGACGCTGACGCTCGTCGCGGGTCTCGAAGGCTCGCTGCGTGACGTCAACCAGGGCGGAGGGATGGTCGAGTCCGCAAACGCGGCGTCGATGATCACGGCGAGCCTCGACCGTTTCTACAACGGCGCCGCGATCACCGAGGCATTGTGGCGCCCGACGAAGCAATGGCTGATCCGCCCCGGTGTGCGCGCCGACGTCTACGCCGATGGCAACACGACGAAGCCTGCCATCGACCCGCGGCTGACCGCGCGCTACGTGCTCGCACGGCGCGATCTCGACGACGTGCCGCCCGAGAGCGATGACTCCGCGATCTGGCTCAAAGGCAGCGCCGGCATCTATCACCAGCCGCCGCGGTTCGTGCTGCCGCTGCCCGGTCTCGACCTCATGCCAATCGAGTACGGCCTGCTGCGCTCGTATCAGACCAGCCTCGGCACCGAGATTCCGCTCGGGCATCGCTTCCAGCTCACCGCCGAGGGCTTCTTCAACTACATGGATCCGACGATCTTCGATCTGTCGGTCAACGAAGACTCCGTCATCACCGACGCGAACACGACGATCGTCACATCCGGCGAGACCGACACGACGGCGCAGGGTCAGGCGATCGTCGATCGCCTCACGAAGCCGCAGAAGGGGCGCGCGTACGGCCTCGAGTTCTTGCTGCGGCGTCAGTCGAAGACCGGGCTGTTCGGCTGGATCTCGTACACGCTCTCGCGCTCCGAGCGGCTGCGGGAGGGCGCGTGGGTGCCGTACGACTTCGATCGCACGCACCTCTTGAACGTCGTCGCCGGCCTGCCGCTGCGCCGCAACTGGGACGTCGGGTTGCGGCTGCAGTACCAGAGCGGCAAGCCGATCACGACGACCGCCGGCTACAACGAAGCCCGCACCGCCGGCTACGTGCGGTTCGACGTGCGCGTCGACAAGCGCGTCGTGTGGCGCAACTGGCTGCTCGACTTCTATGTCGACGTCACGAACATCGCGCTGCTCCCCGAGGAGGTCACCGCCGGGACGACGATCCGCTACGTGCTGCCGACGGTCGGCGTGCGCGGGAGGTTCTGATGAACACGCGCCTCGCGATCTGCGCGTTGTTCTCGGTCGGCGCGCACTGCGCGCTCGCCGCGGGGCTCGACGCGATTCCACCGCGCGAGCGCGCGGTGCCTCGCCCGCCGATCGAGATCAGCCTGATCGCCGCCCCGCTGCCCCCGCCACCACCACCGCCGCCACCCCCGGAACCGCTTCCCGAACCGCCGCCGCAACAAGTGCACGAACGTCCGCGCACGAAGGTACCGCGCGCCACTCGCACGGCACCGACGCCCGTCGACACGCCGAACACCGACGACGTGCCGACGACGACCGCGACGACGACGACGCCCGTCTACGGCGTGCAGATGTCGTCTTCGTCGTCGAGCGGACCCGCGGTCGCGCAGGGCAACACGACGCGGGTCGCGCCATCGACCGGAGCGCCCGGCCCCGCGCGCCCGCTCGCCGCGGCGGCCGCCGCCGTCGAGGTCACGAAGATGCCCATCCCGCTCGGTCGCTGCTCGGGCAAGTACACCGAGGCAGCGAAGACGGCCGGCATCGAGGGCACGGTCGTGCTCGACCTGATCGTCGACGAGACCGGACGTGCACGCGAGATCCTTGTCAAGGAGCCGCTCTCGCACGGGCTCACCGAAGCCGCGGTCGCCGCGCTGCGCAGCTGCACGTTCACCCCGGGCGAACGGTCGGGAACGCCGGTCGCGGTGCGCGTCCGCAGCTTCAAGATCCGCTTCTGGCTACAAGACGCATGAGCAAAAGCCCGATTGCGCCGGAGGCGTTTCGCGCCATCTTGATCCTTCTGTGCACGCACTCCTCCTGACGCTGATGACCTACAACGTTCAGTGGAGCAACCCGAGCCCCAAGACGTCTCTCGACGCGATCGAGAAAGCGAACGCCGACGTCGTGCTCCTCCAGGAGATCACGAGCGAGTGGCGCGGCCTCCTCGAGAAGCGGTTCAAGGACGCCTACCCGCATCGCGCGTATCACACGGGCCGCGCGGGCGGCATCGCCGTCCTCTCGAAGCTACCGATCAAGAAGAACGACCTCTGGCACGCGCGCGACACCGGCGCGTTTTTTCCCGCACAGCGCCTCGTGCTCGACACCGAGAACGGTGACCTCCAGGTCTTGCACGTTCACCTGCGCCCGGCGATCGACGGCGGCAGCTGGATCAAAGGCTTCATGTCGACACCCGCCGTGCGCCGCCGCGAGATCGAGGCGCACTGGAAGAAGGTCGACAAGCTCCCGACGATCGTCGCCGGTGACTTCAACGAGGATCCGGATGGGCTCGCGATCGAGTTTCTCGCAGGCCACGGCTTCGCGCGCGTCCCGACGACAGGCCCGACCACCTGGCACTACGAGCAGGTCGTGAAGGGCAAGCCGTGGGACCTCTTGAAGATGGACATCGACCACGTGCTGGTCGACGGCAACTTCACGGCGAAGAACGCGCACGTGATGGACGCCGGCACGTCGGACCACCGGCCCGTTGTGGTGACGATCGAGACGAAGTAGCGTCGGACCATGATTCTCTACGACGCGACGATCCCGGTCTTCACGAAGCTCCTCAACGGTGTCAACGGCTGGCTCGACAAGGCCGGCGCGTATGCCGACAGCAAGAAGTTCGATGCGCAGGTCCTGATGACCGCGCGGCTCGCGCCCGATCAATATCCGTTCATCGGTCAGATCCAGGGCGCGTGCGACCAGGCGAAGTTCACGGTCGCGAAGCTCACGGGCAAGGATGCGCCGTCGCATCCCGACACCGAGAAGACGGTCGCCGAGCTCCGCGCGCGCATCAAGACCTGCGTCGACTACCTCGGCACGTTCAAGCGCGAAGACTTCAAGGGCGCGGAAGATCGTCTATGCGGCCACACGTGGATGGGCGGCAAGATGATGCGCGGCGGTGACTACCTCGATCACTTCGCGCTGCCGAACTTCCACTTCCACCTGACGACGGCGTATTCGATCCTTCGTCACAACGGCCTGTCGCTCGGCAAGACCGACTACGTCGTCGATCTCCCGTTCGTGAAGTAGCGTAGCGCTAGAGACCGAACTTCGACGACGCGAACACGGTCTCGAGCAGCTGATCGACTTCGCGGATCATGCGCGCGGCGGCTTCGCCCGGCAGCGCCGCGAGCGCGACCTTGATCTCGTTGAGGTTCTTCAGCTGACTGAACAGCTGGATGTCGGAGAGCTCGGTGCCCGACGTGAGCAGCTCGCGAATGAGCCCGAGCTCCGTGAGCAAGTCGTCGAGGCTCGCCGACGGACCGATGAAGCGGCGCTCGTCCGGATGCTCGCGGTAGTACGAGTCGACGACCGGGTTCACGATCTCCTCGAGGAGCTCGACCTGATCGAGGTTGTTCCAGATGTGGCGCAGGATGAAGAAGTCGCCGTCGTGGACGCGCGTGCGGCCGTCGAACACGGCGCTCGCCGCGAACAGCTTGAGCAGCTTGACGGCGCGGCGGTCGGAGACCGAGATGCCTTCGCTGCGGATCTGGAAGACGAGTCCCTTGTACTTCGTCAGGAACTCTTCCGGGAACTGCATGAACTTGTCGTAGTTCTGCTGGATCTGGCGGAGGTCACGTGACGAGATCACCGAGCGCAGCTCGCTCACACCACCTTGCGGGCGGCCTGCGATGTCGACGCCAGTCCTTCCCGTCATCTTGCGGAGCTCGAGAGCGATGCCCTTCTTCATGAGCTCGTGGAAGTGATAGCTGTCGAGGTTGTCGGACAGCACGCGCACGAGGAAGCGGTCGAACATCGCGGCGAGGTTCTCGTCGTTCGGCACTTCGTTCGAAGCGGCGTACAGCGAGATCAACGGGACCTGAACGACCTCGGGGCCGTTCTGGAACTTGCGCTCGTTGATGACGTGGAGCAGCGAGTTCAAGATCGCCGAGTTCGACTTGAAGATTTCGTCGAGGAAGACGATCTCGGCGGTCGGCAACATGTTCTCGAGGCGGCGCGTGTAGCGGCCTTCGCGGAACGCGGAGATGTCGACCGGACCGAACAGCTCGTTCGGCTCGGTGAAACGCGTGAGCAGATACTCGAAGTACCGCGCGTCGATCAGCTTCGAGAACATATCGATCATCGCGGACTTCGCAGTACCGGGAGGACCGACGATGACCATGTGCTCGCCGGCGATCGCCGACACGGTCATGAGTCGAATGATTTCCTGCTTGTCGAGGAACTGCGAGCCCATCTGCCGGGCGAGCTCCTGAAACGCGGCGGAGGCGCGCGCCACGTCGACGGCAAAGCTTCGTGGGGTGGGCGGCGGCGCGACCATCTGACTTCGCGACACTACCCCGAAATGGTGCTGATCGACCCGCTCCCACGTGCGATTTAGTAAACGTTGAAAATGCGGCTTTCCGGCGCAGCGATCGGGCCAGACGCGATGACGTCGTGCTCGTGCATCCCGAGCCCGCAGCGTGGATTCCACTCGCGAGCCTGACGTTTCGCGAGGCAGACTGAGTCATGCGTTTTCCCGGCGCCGCGATCGGTCCGGACGCGGTCCTCGTATGGACCGGCGATCGCGAGCTCACGCGGTTCTCGCGCGACGGCGCACGCGCGAGCTTCACGCTGCCGTTCACGCCGCTCGCCGCGCGCATCGGCAGTGACATCGTCGCCGTCGACGATCGCGGCTCGGTGCACCGGTTCACGCTCGCCGGCGAGAACCTGGGATTTCTGCCGCTGCTCGAGTCGCCCGGCGCGATCACGCGCGCCGCGGTGTCCGCGGATGGCAGTCGCGTCGCGATCCTCACCGACGAGGTGCAGGTGTTCGCGCATGGCCAGCTCGTGCCGTGGTCGTTCGAGCACCGCCGGCACCCGGGCTGGCGCGAGAGCGGCGTCGACATCTCCGCCGACGGCAAGTGCCTGCTCGTGCACTACGTGACGTTCGGTGGCATGAACCTCGGCGACGATGCCGAGGGCTTCTCGATCACGCGCGCCGACGGCGTCGTGCTGTTCCGGTACTTCGCGCAGAAGCTGCCGCCGCTCGAGATCTCGATGACGCACGATGCGCGGCTCGTCGCGATCTGCCAGCACGAGAACCAGGTGCGGCTCGCGGAGACCGTCTCGATGGCACCACTTCACCGCATCGAGCCTGTCGGCCACGTGCAGGCGATGCGGTTCGATGGCGCGCGGCTCGGCGTGCTGTTCGACTACGAGCTCGTGATCGTCGACCGCACCGAGACGCGGCTCGTGTTGCCGGAGCAGTTCGACGACTTCGTGATCTGCGGAAGCGATGCCGTCTGCGTGCACCCCGAGCTCGGCGCGTGGTGGATCAAGACTGCGGCGGCAGACTGACCGCGCGCGCGACATCGGGCGCACCCCGCAAGTGACGGCGCAGGCGCGCTGCGAGCGCATCGATCACCGCGTCGCCGAGCAGCTCGGCCGTCTGCTGGCGATGCATCTTCCAGCGCCGCTCCAGCGCGGGCAGCTTGTCGACGCCCGGCGGCATCGCGAGGCGCGGGTCGACGGTCGCGAGCGCGTTCGGCAGCGCGAACAACGTCGCGAGGCCGCGCGGCCGCTGTCCCGCTGCTTCGGCGGAGAGCACGGTCGAGATCAGCGGGCTCTTTGCCTGCGCCTCGCGCAGATTGAGCTCGCCCATGCAGAACAGCGCATCGATGTGCACGAGGAAGGCGGCGACCGCGCGCACGTCGGCCTCGTCGGGCGCGCGCTCGAGCATCTGCTCGTAGGCGGCGGCGAGCCGCGAGGGACCGGCGACCTGATCGCGCGGCGATGCATCCGGCACGAGGCGGTACGCGATCGCGCGCGCGAGCTCGTGATCGCGCAGCAAGAACACCGCGTCTTCCCAGTGCAGCGGCGGCGCGCCTGGGTGCGAGTCGAGGAGCTGCGTGAGCGGCGTGCGACGGAGCAGCGTCGCAATGACGGGCGCGGTGTCGGGTACCGCGAGCAGCTCGTCGAAGTCGACGGCGGCGGTGTCCTCGCGAACACGGCGCATGCCCTTCCACGCGGTGAGCCGCGTCGGCGGTTTCTGGCCGTGAAACCGCGCGCGGCCGGTCCACCACGTCACCGTGATGTCGTAGCGCTTGAGCGCGAACACGTTGTGAAGCAGCGCATGCCGCGCGAGCACGCGCGTGCGGTTGTGCGTGAGCGGCTGGCTCACCATGCCAAGCGCGGTGTCGATGATCTTGCGGCGCTGCTTGTCGCTCACCGACCACAGCTCCGCGCGCGGATGCACGAGGAACAGCGCGTTGTGGAGACCGGCCGCGAGCGCGAGCTCGTCACCCTCGAGGACGAACGCGGGCGGGCGACAGACCAGTGTCGACAGCACGGCGCTGCGCGCATCGTCGACGGCGACCAGCTCCATCGTCGCGTCGTGCAGCTCGCTCTCCCAGCGCTGCAGTTCCTGGTGCGGGATCGGCGCGCCGATGTGCAGCTCGCCGCCCGCGACGAGCGGCTTCACGAAGCGCTCGAGAAATTCGCGGACGTGCGGTTTCGCCATCGCAGTGACTATAGACCAGCTGCGGCGCGAAGCTCTTCGATTGCCTTCGCCGCGCCGGGAGATTTGATCGGGCCGAAGCCCTGCAAGTAGAACGCGTTGTCGCCGTCGACGATGATCAGGATCTCGTCGTAGTCCGCGGTCGCGTCGGTCGACTTCACCGGCGCCTCTCGCCACGCCACCTCGCAGACCTCCGCGAGATGCACGTCGTTGCGCTGCGAGAGCGGCTTCGTCGTTTCCTTGTCCATCTTGCCGAACGACGCCGCATTCGCCCCGGTCGCGGTGCCGGCGTAGATCGTCTTCACATCGCGATCGACGACGACGCGCCACGCCGACGACACGAGCCCGCCGCCGGCTGCGTAAGACCCGCGCTGCGGCAAGAGCGGCTTCACGACATCGGGCAGCTTGTCGCGCGGCGTGATGCGGCGTTCGGCCGTCGGTGCCGCTGGTTGTTGCGGCTGCGCGGGCGGTGACGACGCCGGCTCGGCACAGCTTGCGACGAGGACGAGCAATGCAAACCGCACGACTGCATCGTACCGCATGCAGGTGCTAGATTGCGTCCGTGGCACTCGAGCACGTCGCGCAGGGACAGACCCGCTTCTTCACACCGGGCGTCGCGCCGGATCCACGCGGCATCCTGCTCGGCCGGTTCTGCGTGATGACGTTCGCGACGCTCGAAGGCGCGGTGTCATGGTTCCGGTTGTATTCGTCGGAGGCGTCGCTCGACGAGCTGTTGCCAAACCTCACGATCCAGAAGTGCCGCACGGCGCTCGGCGGGCGCGAGATCGTGACCCAGATCCCCGCGGTGTCCTCGTACGCGGCCGATCGAGCTGCGCGCCTCGCACGCCTCGTCGGCGGCGCGATCTACACCGGCACGGCAAAACACTTCGTGAAGTACCGCGACGATCGCTCGCCGTATGGCTACGACGCGGTCGACATCGGCGCGATGCCCGCGCAGACCGACTTCATGGTGCACGGCGACGAGTTCGCGCAGGGCTACATCAAGGAGGGCGAGCTGCCGTTCCAGCGCCTGCTGTTCCGGCTCTCGATCCGCAAGCTGCCCGGCGGCGACGCGCTCGACGCCGACGATCGCGGCGACCTCTTCCTCGCCGTCGCGCGCGGCCTCGCGGACGGCATCATTCGCTACCTGTGGCGCAACCGTGTCGAGGCGCAAGCGGGCCTGTTCACGCCCGGCTCGACGAGCGCGTTCGACGATCGCCAGAGCGAGCGCGGCTACATGCTGATCCGCGCACGCACCCTGCCCGAGCGCATCTTGCAGCTCTTCCTCGGAACGCCCGGTATCGACGTGTTCCGCCCCGCGGGCGCGAACGCCGCGGTCGCCGTCGGCTACGAGCATCCGATCGATCTCGCATCGTGCGCGTCGGTGTTTCCGCCCGAGACCTTCCACGTGTTCTGGCCGAACGATCGCGTCGATGTCCTGCCCGGCCCTCTCACGCTCAGCGACATCGCGGATCTCACGCGCGTCGATCTCGAGCTCGACAAGCCGCGCGATCCGGCGCAACACGTCGGTGGTCCTGCAGAAGCGATCGGCGTCGAGCTCAAGCTCGCGGCCGCGATGGGCCCGCCTCGCCGCGTCGTCGCGACGCTGATTCCCGTCGAGCACGGTCCGCGTCTCAAGCGCATCTTGTTCGCGTTACCGCCGGTCAGCTTGCGCGGTCATCGCGTCGCGGCCACCGATCGCGGCATCCTCGTGATCGGCTCGGAGAACCTCGACGTCATCCCGCTCGGCCAGCTCTTGTGCGAGCTCGCGCCGGGCTTGCTCGTGCCGCTCGGCATGGACGTCGTGCCGCGCGTCTCGCCCGAGGTGCTCGCACGCGCGCTCGGTCATCAGGGCGGCATCGTCACCGTATTCACGACCGATGGCCGCCCGTTCCAGGTCAACGAGAGCGTGTTCACCACGCTCGAGCGTCGCTCGCTCGCGAAGCTCGAGGTCGATCCCGCGGAAGCGATCGACTACGCGGCCGAGTCGAGCGCCGAAGCGCAGGTCGTGAACGATAGCGTCGGGCGGTTCGCGCTGTGGGGTTTCCCCGACGCGCCGGATCGCAAGCTGCTGCCCGGCAAGTGACTAGGTCTTCGCCTGGAGCTGGATGTCGACGCGGCGATCCTTCGCGTACGTCGAGTCGTCGGTGCCGGTCGCATCGAGCGCGCCGCGCGTCGTGACCAACATCTGCGGCTGACCGACGCCGAGACGGCCGAGGTACGCGCTCACCGAGCCCGCGCGACGCGAGCCAAGGCCGAGGTTGTACTCCTCGGTGCCGCGCGGATCCGCGCGACCGATCAGGTCGACAGCGCGGCCCTTGAGCGCACCCGTCGTGAGGCACGTGGCGATCTGATCGAGGATCGCGCGATCCTCGGGCGCCAGCTCCTCCTTGTCGTAGTCGAACTTGGGCGCGCCGCTCCCCGCCGCCGCGACCTTGATGCCGCATGCCGCGATGATGTCGCCCGAGACGGCGAGCGTCGGGCTCACCTGTTGATCCTGCGTGAGGTTCGGCGTGGGCTTTTGGGGGACCTGGCCCGTCGTGACCGGCGGAGGATCCGCGGGCGTCGTTGGCTTCGCGGCTTGCTTCTTCGAGCAACCGAAGAGAGAGACAGCGAGAACGATCGCGAGAGTCGTGGTCTTCATGCGGCGCATGGTGCCACATAGAGTCGCGGCGTCGCGAAGTTTGACGTTAGGTCACGCGTGTTAGATTTACGAGGGCCAGTGAATCGATGAATTACAAGATCGCTGTCGCGCTCCTTACATGCTTGCTGTCGTGCGGTGACAAGAAGAAGGACAGCGCGAAGACAAGAGATGACGCGGCCGCCGGACCGACGGTGGCTCCGATCTCGACGCCACCGATCGGCGTCGATTCGATCAAGCGCATGAACTTCCCGTACGGCGACGGAATGAGGGAGTGGGAAAAGGCCACGCCCGCGCTGAAGGCGAAGAGCTGGAACGCGCTCAAGACGCACGCCGACGCGACGCTCGCAAAGGATCCGAATCACCTCGACGCACATCGCATGCTCGCGACCGCGCTCGTGCAGAACGGTGAACACGCGGCCGCGGTCGATCACCTCGCCGCGGCGCTCGCCGGCGATTACTTCAAGTACGGCCCGGCACTCGCGAACGACGAGGACTTGAAGCCATTCTTCGCGACGCCGCACGGCACCGCGATCAAGGAAGTGGCCGAGAAGATCCGCGGTGAATACGTGAAGCGCGCTGCCACCGGCTTGCTCGTGATCGGACGACGCTCGAGCTTCAAGTGGCCCAAGGAAGGCGTGCCCTGGGCAACGTCGCGCGGCGAGCTCTACGCGTTCGACCGCGAGACGCGTCGCTACTTCCGACTCACGCACACGGATCACCAGGTCGCCGGGTTCGTGCGCGCGCCATCGGGCGCCGAGGTCGCGGTGTTCGGCTTCGACAAGATCGATCGGCCGAAGGGCGACGACGCCACGCCGCTGATGACGCGTGGCTGGGTGCAAGTCATGGATACGAAGGACTGGAAGCTCGTCGGCACGAAGGTCCCGCTCGGCGGCGGCCGCGAAGTGCACCTCGGCTATGGCGCGGGCGATCAGCTCTTGATCGGCACCGCACCTGCGAACGGCCGCTGGGGCATCGGCGAGATCACGCTGTCGTCACTCGACAAGGCGACCGGCAAGGTGACGAAGGTCAAGTCGCAGGCGCCGGTGCCGCGCATCATCTTCTCGCTCGAGGAAGGCCGCGGCGTGCGCGCGCTCGATGACATCAAGGCCACGTGGGCCGGCGATCCACCAACCGCACCGGACCTCGCGACCTCCGGCGGCGCATCGATCCACGTGCCGGAGTCCGGCGCGGCATCGCAGTCGAGCGTCTCGCTCTCACCCGACAAGGCGCGCATCGCGTTCGCGACCGCCGTCGACCCGTGCTCGAAGGACGCGTCGCCGTCGCTCTACGTCGCGGATGCGAAGACCGGCGCGCTCAAGCATCTACTCACGTCGAAGAGCCGCTTCGTCACGCGCTGGCTCGACGCGACGACGCTCGCGTATGAAGACGGCGATGGCGCGGTGCGGATCTGGGATGCGGCGAGCGGCCGCGAAGCGATAAAGCTCGAGAACAAAGTCGGCATCGCGCTCGATGTGCTCTCGCTCGCGCCCGCACCGCTCTGCAAGGGCGCGCCGCCGACCGTCGACGTCGGCTCCGGTAGCGGCGACGAGCCACCACCGCTGCCGCCGGAAGAAGGCTCCGCGGGCTCGGCGATTGGCTCTGGCGATGGTGGCCCGGTGACGAAGCCGAACTAACTCGGCGGCGGCGAGACCTGCGCCACCGGAATCGTTCCGCCGCGCAGGACCCGCACGACACCGACACCGCCACCACCGCCACTGCCGCCGTTCGCGCTGTTCATGCCGGGCATGGCTGCGGTTGCACCGGCCGCGCCGGGACCACCGGGTGTCGCGCCCGAGCCCGTGTTCGTTCCGCCGAGGGCCGGCACGAGCGGCGTCGCCGGAATTGGTTCTCTGCCGTCGTCGGCCGCCCCGGAGTTCCCCGCACCGGCGGCACCGCCACCGCCGTTCGCGAGGATGCGTGCACCGGCGTTGATCGTGAGTGTGCCCGCGTCGATGACGATCATGCCGCCCGCACCACCACCACCGCCGCCGATCTTGTTGTCGTCTGCGCCCTCGCCGCCCCCGCCCGACGCGTTGACGATGCCGCCGATCGTGAGCGTGCCGCGCGAAACGAGATAGACGGCGCCACCACCCGGCCCGCCGGCCGTCGGCGTGCCGGCGACACCGGTCGCGCCACCACCGCCGGCACAACCGCCGCGCAGGACCGTGACCGGCTGGGTCACGATCGCGGCCGCCGTTCCGCCACCACCGCCGCCACCGTTTCCGCCTCGACCGCCGACGCTGCCGAAGCTGCCGCCGGCGCCGCCACCGCCACCCGCCGTGTTCGTCGCACCGGTCGTCCCCGCGTTGTTGCAGACGGTCGGGTTCGCGTTCGGACCCGTGTTGCCACGCACGCTCGACGCGTCGAGCGTGCCGTTGATCGTCATGGCGGTCGTCGCGATCAGCACGAGCGGCTTGTTGCCAACGATGCCCGCGTTTTGGCCTGCGTTGAGCGTGATGCGATCGGCGGCGATCACGCAGACCTGGACACCGCCGAGCATCGCGACAAACTCCGTGTTGTTGTTGCACGGCGTCGTCAGGATGGTCTGGCCATCGAGCGTCGTGTTGCCCATCGGCATCGTTGCCAGGCAGAGGTAGAACGCGCCGCTGCCATAACACTTCGGATCGAACGCGTCGGGCGGTGCGTCCGGTGCCGCATCGATCATTCGCTCGCCGCCGATGTTGTCGCCATCACCCGGCGTGAGGGCCGTGGAGAACTTGCAGGCGGCAAGCAGAATCAGACCAAGCCAACGCACGGCCCCATTCTCACTCTTTCCGGCAGTACGTGTCGAGCATGTGGTCAGGCTCGGGAGACATCGGACCTGTCCCACCGTGCAGGCCGCGCTGTTCGCGCGTGAGGATGCGCCCCGTGGCAATGGCCTTCATCACATCCGTGCCCTCGTTCGCGGTCCGCGCGTAGGTCGCGTAGTCGACGCTGTAGAGGCCAAACCGCGGCTTGTAGCCCTCGGCCCACTCGAAGTTGTCGGTGAGGCTCCAGTGGTAGTAGCCACGAAGATCGACGCCCGCCGTGCGCGCGCGATCGACGGCCTCGAGCACGCGCACGATGTTCTCCGCCCGCCGCTTGCCGCTCGTGGTCGCGATGCCCGCCTCGGTCACGACGAGCGGCAGATCTGGATAACGCGCGCCGAATGCGACGAGCACGTCGTGGATGCCGTCGATCCAACCTTCGTAGCCCATCGACGGCACGCAGTAGCTCGGCTGCGGTGACGGCCGGCACGCGCCGAAGTCGAGGCCGCCGAAGCACGGCGTGAAGCTGAGCGGTGCGGGCAAGACCGGGCGATCGCCGCTGATGCCGGCGCGAAAGTAGTACTGGAGGCCGAGCCAATCGATCGTGTCCTTCCACTCGGGATGCGCTTCGTCGCGCGTACCGTCGAGGTTCGCGTCGAACATGCCGGAGCGGATCGAATCCACGAAGATGTAGTGGAAGAGGTAGTGCAGGCGATCGCGCGCCGCGAGGTCGGCGGGATCGTCGGACGGCCTGTTCATGCGCGTCGGCACCCAGTCCGCGACCGAGAGCGAGAGCCCGATATCCGCCGGGCGGCCATCGCCATCGGCGTCGGCGGTGTCGGAAGCTTTGAGCCCGCTGTAGATCGCCGCGTGCGACGCGATGTAATCGCGCAGCGCCTTCGCGAACTGATTCGGATCGAGCGAGACGATGCCCGGCGGGAACTGCCCGACCGCGTAGCCCGCGAACAAGTAGTTGATCGGCTCGTTGACGGTGCCCCACTCGTCGACGAGATCGCCGAACCGTTGACCGAGCAGCGTCGCGTGTTCGCGAAGCTCCTCGACGATCTGCGGTCCGCCCTCCGATCCGAAGCCGCACAGGTTCGTGCTCGTCGGTCCGCCCGTGCAACCGATCGCGCGCGGATCCGCGACCCAGATCGGATTCGAGAAGTGGTGCACGGTGACGACCGGCCGCAGTCCGAGCGCCTTCATCGCGACGAGCTGCGCGCGGTAGTGCGCGATCGCCGCCTCATCGATCACGTCGCGCTGCGGTTCGATGCGCGCCCACTCCATCGAGAACCGATAGCTGTCGACGCCGAGATCCTTGACGAGCTGCAGATCCTCCATCACCCGCGAATAGCCGCGCACCGCATCACCGAGGAACGTTCCCTTGCCGATACCGCCCATCGCCGCGGGCAGCGTCCACACATACCAGTCGACCTTGTCGTTGCCGTCCTCGATCTGCGTTGCCGCGCTCGCAACGCCGAATCGGAATTTCCCTCGGCCCGACGCGTCGACGAGGGAGCCCATCGCCGGATATTCGATCGTGGGGCCGCCGCCGCTCGGCCCGCCGTCATCACCGCAGGCCCAAAACAGGAGACAGACGAAGAGCAATCGGCCGACGCGTTTCACGCGCCGAGCGTACAGGCGTATGCTCCTCGGTGGTGCGGATCTATCTCGTTCGTCACGGTGACGCGGTTCCAGAAGAAGATGCCGGCAGTGATCGAGATCGCTGGTTGTCCGCACGAGGCCGAGAAGCCGCGCGTGTTCTCGGCCGCTTGCTGCGCGAGCATGCGGTGTCGCCCGACGCGATCTTGTGCTCGCCGTTACCGCGCGCGGTCCAGACCGCCGAGCTGCTCGCACAGGCGCTCGATTACCTCGGGCCGATCACGTCGCGCCGCTGCTTCGAGCCCAGCGCGCATCCGCGCGTCGCGTCGCAGGAGATCGCGTCGGCGGGCCACGACGTGATCGTCGTCAGTCACGAGCCGGCGGTGTCGACGCTCGGCGCGTTCTTGCTCGGCTTGCCCGCGTTTCCCTCGTTTCGCACCGCGCAGTGCTGCGCGATCGAGGACGGCAAACCGACGTTCACGGCGCGCGCGGATCTCGGAACGATCCAGACGCTACTCGTGTGACGTCCTCGGGCGTGTCGACGTCGATCGCGCCGCCGGTCCAGTCGATCGCCGCGACCGGTGCGTTGTAGAGCAGCTTGCCCGCGCCTTGATCGCCTTCGAGCTTCGCGAGCAGCGGCCACTGCGCGCGATCGAAGATCGCCGGTGCGCCGAGGATGGCATTGTATCGAGACGCGGCGATCGGCGCGCCCGCGAGCCACGCGTCTCGCAGGGCTGCGAGGTGCGCGGCATCGACCATCGGCTGATCACCGAGGACGATCACGAGCGCGTTCGCGCGCGTCGACTCGGCCCACGCGACGGCCGCACGGATCGACGACGCGATGCCTTCTTGCCACGCGCCGTTCGCGATCCGCGCGACGCGCAGGTCGCCGAGCGCTTGCTCGACCGCCGCCGCGTTTGCACCGAGGACGACCCCGACCGGGCCACCGCGTAGCGCGAGGCAACGCGTCGCGACGTGATGCACGAGCGGCGTGCCCGCGATGTCGACGAGCTGCTTCGGACGGCCGAGCCGCTTGGACTCACCGGCGGCGAGCACGGCGATCGCGACGTCCGCATGCAGGGCGCGCTGGCGATCGCGCAACATGCCGCCGCGCGCGCCATGATGAACGGCCTGGACCTCGGAGACGATCGCGAGCGCGATCTGCTCGGGCGTCTCGGCGCCGACGTCGAGCCCGACGGGCGCGTGCAGCCGCAGATCGGTCGGCATGTGCCCGACGAGCTCGCGCGTGCGGCTCGCGGGGCCGAGCACGCCGATGTAGCGAGCGCGCGACGCGAGCGCCATCTCGAGCCCTGCGCGATCCGCATCCTTGTGGTGATGCATGACGACGACGTACGCCTCGAGTGCGGCCTCGATCAGCGCGGGCACGTCGACGCTCTTCACGAGGCGATCGGCACCGAGGAAGCGCGACGGCTCGCGGATCGCGCGATCGGAGATCGTCACGCGAAACCCTGCGGACTTCGCGAGCGGGACGATTGGCGCGGCATCGTGGCCGCTGCCGAGAATGAACAGCTGCGGCGAGGGCGCGATGGTCTCGACGAGCACCGTGACGTCTTCGAGCTCGATCACGCCGGCGGGGCCGGTCGCGGCGGCGCGGACGTTCGCACAGGCGATCGGCCGCGAAAATGTCGCTTCCGGAAGCGAGCACCGCGCGCCGACCGGGACGTCCGCGCGCGAAGACGTGATCACCGTGACCAGCACGCCGGTCCGCTCGGCGGCGAAGCACTGCGCCGCGAATGCGAGCGCGTCGTTCGTAACACCCGCCGGTACGTGCTCGAGCAAGACGTCGACGATTCCGTTGCAGCCGAGGCCGTACGGCTCGCTGCCATCCTCGCTCGTCGAGTCGTACGTGACGACGACGGGACCGTCCTTGCAACGGTGGACGCCGCGCAGCATGACGTCGCCCTCGAGGCAGCCGCCACTCACGCAGCCCGCGAGCCAGCGATCGCCCGCGACGAGCATGCGCGCGCCCGGGCGCCGGTACGAGGAACCATCGACGCGCACGACAGTCGCGAGCAATTGCTCGTCGCTGCCCGCCACGCGGACGATCCGCTCGAGCTCGTTCATCGCCATGGTCGTAGCACGGATCGAGAAACGGCAGCCCCTGCCCGATTATCGGGGCCTCGCTTGCTTGAAAGTTCAAGGCGCCGAGCCGAACCTTCCGACGTGAAGCTCGACATCAATGGACAGGTCCGCGAAGTCGAAGCCGCCCCGGAGATGCCTCTCCTCTGGGTGCTGCGCGACATCGTCGGACTCACCGGCACGAAGTTCGGTTGCGGCATGGCGCAGTGTGGTGCGTGTACGGTCCACGTCGACGGCAAGCCCGTTCGTGCCTGCGTGACCACCGCCGGCAGCGTCGCGACGAAGAAGATCACGACGATCGAGGGCCTTTCGAAAGACGGCCAGCATCCCGTGCAGCGTGCGTGGGCCGACGCCGACGTCGTGCAGTGCGGCTACTGCCAGTCGGGACAGATCATGACGGCGGTCGCGCTGCTCGATAAAAACCCCGAGCCGACCGACAACGACATCGACGCCGCGATGGCCGGCAACATCTGCCGCTGCGGCACATACGTTCGCGTGCGCGAGGCCATTCATCTCGCGTCGCGCCTCAAGCGAGGTGCGAAGTGAACACGTCACGTCGCGGCTTCCTCAAGGCGAGCGCCGCCGGCGCCGCCGGGCTCGTGATCAGCTTCTACGTGCCGAACACCGCGCGCGCGGTGCCCGAGCAAGCGAAGCCGCTACCGCAGCCGAATGCGTTCGTGCAGATCGACAAGGACTCGACGGTCACCGTCGTGCTCGCGCACTCCGAGATGGGCCAGGGTATCTGGACCGGGCTCGCGATGCTGATCGCCGAGGAGCTCGAGGCCGACTGGTCGAAGGTGAAGTCGACGCACGCGCCCGCCGCACAGGTCTACGGGCATCCCGCGATGGGCATGCAGATGACCGGCGGCTCGACGAGCACGTGGGCCGAGTTCGAGCGCTACCGCCAGGTCGGCGCGATGGCGAAGGACATGCTCGTCCGCGCCGCCGCGGCGAAGTGGAAGGTCCCGGCCGCGAAGATCAAGGTCGCGAATGGCGTGCTCACGAGCGGCAAGAACACGGCGCCGTTCGGCGAGCTCGCCGAGGATGCGATGAAGCTGCCACCGCCGAAGACGGTGAAGCTGAAGGATCCGCGCGAGTGGAAGCTGATCGGCAAGCCGACCAAGCGGCTCGACACACCGGAGAAGATCAACGGCACGGCGAAGTTCGGCATGGACGTGCAGTTCGCCGGACTCCACACCGCCGTCGTCGCGCGCCCGCCTGCGTTCGGCGCGAAGCTCGGCAAGTTCGACGCGAGTGCTGCGCTCAAGGTCCCCGGCGTCGTCAAGGTCGTGCCCACCGGCACCGGCGTCGCCGTCGTCGCGAAGCACTTCTGGGCCGCGAAGCTCGGCCGCGACAAGCTCGTGATCGAGTGGACGCAGCCCGACGGTGGCGGCGCCGACACGAACAAGCTGATGGCCGAGTGGCGCACGCTCTCGCAGAAGCCGGGCGCACTCGTCGAGGAGCACGGCAAGATCGGCGACGCGCTCACCGCCGCGAAGAAGAAGTACGACGTCACCTACGAGTTCCCGTACCTCGCGCACGCGCCGATGGAGCCGCTCAACTGCACCGTGAAGATCGACGGTGACAAGTGCGAGATCTGGACGGGCACGCAGTTCCAGACGATGGACCAGCTCGTCGCGTCGAAGATTCTCGGGACCTCGCCCGACAAGGTCACCATCAACACGCTGTTCCTCGGCGGCGGCTTCGGCCGGCGCGCGACCCCGACGAGTGACTTCGTCAGCGAAGCCGTGATCGTCGCGAAGGCGGCGGGCCTCCCGGTCAAGACCGTGTGGACACGCGAGGACGATATTCGCGGCGGCTACTACCGCCCCGCGTACGTGCATCGCGTGCAAGTCGGCACCGACGACAAGGGCACGCCGACGGCGTGGGATCACGTCGTCGTGGGGCAATCGATCGCCGCGGGCACGCCGTTCGAGGCGTTCATCGTCAAGAACGGCATCGATGGCACCTCCGTCGAAGGCCTCGCCGAGTGCGCGTACTTCGACAAGAAGAACCTCGCGCGCCGCATCACGCTGCACTCGCCGAAGACGGCGATCCCGGTGTTGTGGTGGCGCTCCGTCGGCGCGACGCACATCGCGTTCGCGCTGGAGTGCATGATCGACGAGCTCGCGCACGCGGCCGGCAAAGATCCGCTCGACTACCGGCTCGCGCTGCTCGCGAAGGAGCCGCGCCACGCGACCGTGCTCAAGACCTGCGCCGAGAAGGCCGGCTGGGGCACGCCGCCCGCCGCCGGTCGCGCGCGGGGTCTCGCGCTGCACGAGTCCTTCGGCTCGATCATCGCCGAGTGCGCCGAGGTCTCGATCGAGAACAAGCAGGTACGCGTGCACGCGGTGACCGCGGCGGTGGATTGCGGCACGGCGGTGAACCCGCTCGCCGTCGAGGCGCAGGTGCAGTCCTGCATCGCATTCGGTCTCACCGCGACGCTCTACGGCAAGCTCACGCTGGCCGAAGGCAAGGTGCAGCAGTCGAACTTCCACGACTACCAGATCGTTCGGATGCACGAGATGCCGAAGGTCAGCGTGCACATCATCCCGAGCAAGGCGCGCATGGGCGGCATCGGCGAGCCGGCGACCGCGCCGATCGCACCCGCGGTGGCGAATGCCGTGTTCGCACTCACCAAGCAGCGGATTCGTTCGCTGCCTCTCAAGATCGCATAGGACTCGCCATGAAACGCGCACTGATCCTCGTAAGCGTCGCCGCGTGCAGTGGTGGCGGGAAGAAGCTCGACGGCGTGATGCAAGATCGCGAGAAGCCCAGCCGCGAGACGGGCATCGCCGCGTTCGAGACCGTTCGCAGCGTGCTCCAGCACCCGCGCTGTCAGAACTGCCATCCCGCCGGTGAAATCCCGCTGCAAGGCGACGAAGGCCGTCTCCACGCTCAGAACATCCAGCGCGGTCTCACCGGCGTCGGCATGACCGGCGCCGAGTGCACCACGTGTCACCGCGACGCGAACCCGCCCGACGAATACGGCCTGCGCACGCCGCCCGGTGTCGCGAAGGGCTGGCACATGCCGCCGCCCGAAACCAAGATGGTCTTCGTCGGCGTCACGCCCGGCGCGCTCTGCGAGCAGGTCAAAGATCCCGCACGCAACGGCGGCAAAGATGCGAAGGCGTTGCGCGTGCACCTCGACGATCCACTCGTCGTCTGGGCGTGGGCGCCCGGCTTCGGTCGCAAGCCGCCACCGATCTCGCACAGGGAATTCGTTGCAGCATGGGAAACGTGGGACGCCGCGGGCATGCCTTGCCCGTGACGTGTCCGTGGGTGTAGCCGCGCTAGTGGCCCGGGCCGGTTCGCCAGGTCTCGGCGACGAGGTCGAGCAGCCGGGCGTGATCGATCGCGAGGTAGACAGCCGCGAGCACGGCGACGCCGACGACGAGCGCGTGGACCACCGCATGCCGTACACCGATCGCAGCACGCTGACGCGCGGCCTCTAAGGTCGCGCCCGACACCCACGCGATCAGCGACGCACCGATGAAGATTCCGATCACCGCCTTCGCGACCAGCGGATTTCCCGTTGACGCGATCGCGCCGACGACCGCGGCGATCGGCACGAAGTAGATCACCTCGACCGGCGGCCGCGCGATCTGACGCAGAGGCACGCGACGATGGCGCAGCACGACGGCGGCGACCACGCCGAGCACGATCAGGATCGCGAGCGAGAGCCAGCGCAGCACCTGCCACGACTCGCCGGCCGAGAGGCTGCGCTCGAGCGTGCGCCGTGCGGCGGCATCGCGAACCAACGCGAGCTCGCGGCGTGCGTCGGCGAGCTCGCGATTCCTCACGAGCATGCGGACGAGCTCGATGCGCGGATGATCCTCGGTAGGCGCGAGCTGGACCGCATCGCGCAGCCAGCCGAGCGCGCGCTCGATCTCGTCCTCGGTCTCCCACGCCCGCGCCAAGGTCACGCGCACGGCGAGCGCGCGTGGATAACGCGGGTTCGCCTTCGCGATCACTTCGAGCTCCTCGAGCGCGCGGGTCGGGTCGCCGCCGTCGGCGATGTCGGTCGCGAGCCGCTGGTGCTCGGCGGCGATCGCACTCCACTCGCCGCCGCCGGTTAACTGCTCGAGCCGTGCGAGGTTCCCGCGTGCGCGCCGCAGTAGCTGCGCGTCCGTGCTGATCGCGATCGCGTGCTCGAGATCGCGGCGCGCGCGATCGTAGTCACGTGCGAGCTCCGCGAGGCGCGCCGCTTCGATCCACGCGTCGTCGGTCCACACGGTGATCGGTCGCGCCGCGCCTGCCGCCTCGAACGCGTCGATCGCACGTGGATCGCGCTTCGCAGCGAGCTCGCCCGCGGCGCGAAACGCTTGCTCGTCGGCGAACGTGGTCGTCGCGAGTAGCACGACGACGACGAACGCACGCGCGAGCACTAGGGCTTCGTCTTCGTGAAGCCGGCGGGAATCACGGTGCCGTCGTCGCGATACGCCTCGAACACCAGCTGGTCGCGGCGCACGCGAAGGAGCCCAGCGTTGTGCGTGCTCTCGCTGTACTGCGTCCAGAAGTCCGTGCCATTCGCGTAGAGCTCGGCGCCGCCGCCACCCGCGACGACGTACACGGTCGCGTTTTCCATCGACGCCTGCGGGGTCTGACCGACCATCGGCTTCGTGATCTCGAACTCGTGCTCGTGTCCGTTGAGCACGAGATCGATGTGGTACTGGTCCACGATCGGCTGCCACTTCTGCTGCAGCGTCAGGTTCGAGCCGTGGTTCGACGCGGACCACATCGGCTGGTGATGCATCAGAATCTTCCAGCGCGCGTTCTTCGAGGCTTCGAAGTCCGCCTTCAGGAAATCGACAGTCGAGCCGGTCAGCGCCGCGATGTCGACGGGCGTGTCGTTCGCGACCGTGATGTGCGCGTGGCCGTAGTCGAACCCGAAGTTCTCCTGATCGCCCGGCATCGCGAACTGCGAGAAGTACGGGGTCGCGTTGACCTCGTGGTTGCCGTGCGCGAACACGATGGGCACGCTCGCGAGCAGCTCCTCGGCGCGCGCGAAGAACAACTCCCACTCGTGCTGCGTGAGACCGATCGTGACGGCGTCGCCGGAGAACAGGATCAAGTTCGGCGTGTGCTGGCCGATCTGTGTCGCGAGCTTCTCCCAGACGTCGTAGCCGTCGCGTGTGTCGCCCATGAAGCCGAACACGACCTGCGCGTCGGGATTCGCGGTGATGTCGGGCGCCGTCGTGAACGAACGAACCGGCGAGTAGTAGCCCTCGGAGCCGACCTGGTAGCTGTATGTGGTGTTCGGCTTGAGGCCGCACAGATGCGCCTGGTGCATGCGGTAGATCTGCGAGCCCGTCGCCTGGTAGCCGAACTCGATGCCGGTCTGCTTCTTCGTGAGCGCGGCCGCGTCGAGGTCCGCGCCCTCCGCGTAGCGAATCTCGCCGCTGCGCGTGACCTCGTCCATCGTGCGCCACTGCGCGACCATCGTCGTCCTCGGATCGCCCATCAGGCCGAGGTGCACGAGGCGCGGTGTCGGGGCGTCGCCGACGAAGTCCTTCGAGACGCGCGGCGGCTCGGCACCGAACTTCGTCGTCACCTTGTAGTCGCAGTTGTCGATCTCGAGCTCGCCGCCCAGGTCCGTGAACGCGGGAGGCTCGTAGCTGCCGCCACATGCAGCGGCCGCGGCCGAGAGAAGCAACACCCAAGACGGACTGCGCATCTCGACTCTTGTAGCAGGCCACCCGGGGTAACGTCTCCTTTGATGAAGCGGGTCATCCCCGTGCTCGTGATCACGCTCGCCTGCGGCGGTAAAACACCGCCTGCCGAGGAGCCTGACGAGCCCGCGCGTGGCGGCGTCTTCGCGGATAAGAAGGACTTCGAGCCGACCTCGTTCGAGGTCGAGGTCGTCGGCCAGGGGCGTCCGATCATCTTCATCCCGGGTCTCGGCTGTCCCGGCGAGGTCTGGGATGCGACCGCGGCACACCTCGAGGACAAGGGCTTCGAGTCGCACATCCTGACGCTCGCGGGCTTCGCCGGCCGCCCGCCGATCGACAAGCCGATCTCCGCGACCGTGCGCAAGGAGCTGACGCGCTACATCCAGTCGCGCCGCCTCGAGCGCCCCGTGATCGTCGGTCACAGCATGGGTGGCTTCATCGCGTTCTGGATCGCGGTGAACTTTCCGGAGAACACCGGCCCGGTGATCATCGTCGACGCGGGTCCCGGCCTGTCGGGCGATCTCACCGAAGCAAAGCAGCTCCGCGAGAAGTGGCGCGACGCGAGCGACGAGGAGTTCTCGCGGCAGGCGCGCTTCATGTACCAGGGCATGGCGCGCAACAAGAAGGCGCTCGCGCCGATCGCGGCGAAGGCGGCGAAGTCGAATCGCAAGGCGCTCGGCGATGCGATCTACGAGATGATGATCACGAACCTGACGTCCGAGATGGACAAGATCGAGTCACCGGTCCTGCTCGTGCTCGCGAACGGCTACTACAAGACGCGGATCCAGAAGCAGGTCGCCGCGATCGCCGACAAGCAGGTCACGATCATGCCGACCGGTCACTTCGTCATGCTCGACGACCCCGAGGGCTTCTACAAAGCGGTCGACGACTTCCTCGAAGCGCATCCAGGCGAGTAGCTAGGCGAACACCCGCTGCAGCATGCTCGGCACCGGGCCTTCCTTCGATGCACGCAAGCGTTCGTAGATGACCGCCGCGAGCACGCCGGCGAGCGAGTACAAGATCACCCGCATCGCGAAGCGGACGTACGCGTAGATGAGGAAGTTCTGCCCGTACTCCGTCGCGGTGTCGGAGACCTGGAGGAGGAGCAGGTCGGCACCGATGAAGATGCCGGCGATCGCGACCGTCTCTACGAGCATGATCGCGAACACCTTGACGCGCTCCCCACGCGCGAGCGTGAACGCGCGCGCGATCGACGACAACACACCGCGCCGCTCGACGGCGGCCACCGGCACCGCCACGATGAACAACGAGACGAGCGCGACGAGCAGGACCTCGTAGACGATCGTCTCGGCAGCCGAGGCGCGCGTTGCGAACGCATCGTCATCCCAGCGTACGATCGCGATCACCGTCATGACGCCCGTGGTCGCAACGCGGACGATGAACGCGACGCCCACAAGCCACGGCAAGCGCCGCATCGCGATCACGAGCGCGCGCCAGATGGTGACCCGCTCGTCCCCGAGCCGACCGACCGTACACACGGCCACCGCGGCGGAGAGCACGGTCAATGGGACCCACTTGCCGGAGACCACGTCGGCCAACTCCGGGTGCAACCGCGCGATTGGCTTGAAGACGTGCTCGTCCAGAACCTCGTGATGGGCCGCATAGAGCCAACTCCAGCCGAGGATCGGCAGGTAGCAGATGACCGTGAGTAGGAAGAACCGCGGCAGGTTCCGGACCCAGATCTTGACCGTCGTCGCGAGGACGTCGCCGACACTGAAGGTCACGTCTGATTCATAGTCCGTTCGTCACCGTCCCGTCACGTCGATACGCCGGGAGTGCTGCAGAGGCGGCGCACGATTGCAGATAGTGCCGGAACCGCAGCTACTCGACCTTCGCCCGCAGCTCCGGGAGAGCCGTCCGAGCTTTCTCGAGGTCGTGCGCGAGCCCGCGCCGGCCCTCGAGGCCGCACCGATCGTCTTCGAGCTGACGATGCTCGACGTCTATTACGGCAGTCACCGCGCGGTGCGAAACGTCTCGCTCGACATCCGCAAGAACCAGATCACGGCGTTCATCGGGCCATCGGGTTGCGGCAAGACCACCGTGCTGCGCTGCCTGAACCGGATGAACGACCTGATTCCGGGCGCGCGCGTCGACGGACGCATCACGTATCACGGCGTGGATCTCTACGGTCCCGACGTCGCGCCGACGGAAGTTCGCCGCCGCATCGGCATGGTGTTCCAGAAGCCGAACCCGTTCCCGCGGAGCATCTACGACAACGTCGCGTTCGGTCCGCGCATCAACGGCCTTCGCGACCGCGCAGGGCTCGACGCGATCGTCGAGGCGTCGCTGCGTGGCGCGGCGCTGTGGGACGACGTCAAGGATCGCCTGCGCCACTCCGCGCTGGGTCTCTCGGGTGGCCAGCAGCAGCGCCTCTGCATCGCGCGCACGATCGCCGTCGAGCCCGACGTCGTCCTCATGGACGAGCCGTGCAGCGCGCTCGATCCGATCGCGACCGCGAAGATCGAGGAGCTCATGCGCCAGCTCGCGAGCCGTTTCACGATCGTGATCGTCACGCACAACATGCAGCAGGCCGCGCGCATCAGCGACCGCACCGCGTTCTTCACGGCCGAGGTCGACGGCCCGACGCAGCAGCGCGTCGGTGTCCTCGTCGAATACGGGCCGACCGCGCGCCTGTTCTCCGATCCGCTCGAGGAGCGGACGGAGCAGTACATCACCGGCCGCTTCGGCTAGCGCATGCCGGCTGCCATGAGCAGCGGCATCGAGCGGCGACGGCGCGCGAGCTCGACGAGCGCGCCCTCGCGCATCGCGGAGGCCGCGACATAAACGACCGGGCTGCCGAGAAGCTCGAGGATGCCGGTGAGTACGACGGCGCCGTTCGCGATCGTGTCGCGACGCGAGACGGGTACGCCGAACTTCGCGAGCGCGGTCGCATCGAGCGGCGCGAGCCGACGCGCGAGGTCCGCGAACGTGCGGGTGCCGACATGGCGCTGCAGATCCGCGATCACGCCGAGCCGGCGGCCCAGCCGAACCAGCGCCCGGGCCGTGCCCGAGGTGACGGCGATCGTGTCGGGCGCGCACGCACGGATCGCGGCCGCGGCGGGTGCAGCCTGGTGGATGCGCTGCCGGACCTCGGTGAGCGTGCAGCCGCGAAGTGCGAGGACACCGAGCGGGAGGCTCGTCGCATGGACGACCTCATCGGCGCCCGTCGCGAGCTCGAGCGAACCGCCACCGAGATCGATCACGGCGAGCTCGCCATGCGAGGCCGCGAGCTCGGTCGAGACGCCAAACCAAGAGAGGCGCGCCCGCTCCTCTCCGGAGAGGCGCTCGACATCGAGGGCGTGGCGTGCACACACCGCGTCGATGTTCGCCTCGGGCGCGGTCGCGATCACCCGGATGCCCGAGGGGCCGCGCACGAGCGTCTTCGAGATCAGCTGCTCGAGCGCGCTCGCGCTGCGCTTGTACGTCTTCTCCTCGAACAACGTACGTCGGATGCCGTGCTCGTCGACGTCGGCGACGATTGTGTGGAACGTGTAGGAACCGACATCGATGATCGCTCCGCGCATCGTGACCAGACGCTACGTTGTCCGGATGGCGGACACGTTGGCGTTGTGTGACGACTCGGCAACGGACTAGGAATGCACGACGCCAACCGAGGCGTCACGGCACGCTGAACGTACGAGCTTGCGTGGTTTCTGCTTGAAGGCCGCCTTGCCGGCGCGGCGCACGTCCTTGAGCAGCGGCAGCAGCTGCGCATCGAGCGCATCGATCAGCAGCGTGGCAGCATCGATATCGACGAGGTGACGGTGCGCGCGCACGAAGCCGCGCACCATGAACAGGTCGACCGCATCGCGCTGCGCGCGCGCGACCTCGTTGACCGCCTTGGACAGCTCGACAAGCCGCTCGCCGCCCGCGTCGCCGAGGACATCGAGCTGGTATGCGAGCTCCTTGCTGCGGCGCCGCCAGGCGTGAAACGCGCGCTTGCTGCCCTTTGCCTGCTGGCGTGCGCGGCGTGCACGCCCGTAGACCGACTTCACGCCGTCCATCACCGTCGCGAACGTCAACACCGGCGGCAATGCATTGATGAGGAGCTCGACCTGCGCCACCACGGCGCTCGCGGCCTCGGCGAGGCCGTTGCGCGTCTCCTCCGACCCAGGTGCATCGACCGTCGCTGCGTGCAGGACGAGCTTCGCTGCTTCCTTCGCCGGCTCGTCAAGCATGAGGCGCGGGATGATGTGCGCGGCCACGACGTGATCGCGCGCCGGGCCGAGCGCGTGGCGCGCCTGCCGGATCGCGTCGTGCATCCGGCGCCGTTCGCGCTGCGAGAGCACGTCGCCGACGAGATCCGCGATCGCACGGACGCGACGCGCTGCCTTGCGCGCGTCGTGCACGCCGGTCGCGAGGTCGGGATGCGCGGCTGCCGTACGCGCGGCGTCGCGGGCGCGTATGAGGTGGTCAACGATACGCGCGCGCAGCTGCGACTCGTCGAGAACAAGCACGCGCGAGCGGCTCGGATCCGATTCGGTCTGGGTGGTCGTGGTCGCCATGACAGCGTGTCTACTCGATCCACCGTCCCGTTTCGCAAATCTATCCAACTTGTCACAGAGGCCTCACGCGGAGCCGGCCGTAAAGCCGCTTTGCACCGTCAAGCCGCTTTACGCTTGGCCGGGCGGGCGGTACGGCCAAGCCCGCGAGCTTGTTCGCTGATCCGCCTGGCCCGGGCGTTGCTGAATAGGTCTTCGTACGCGTGCACGGAGCGCGCGGCGAGGAGTTCCGATGCTGCGCCTGATCCTGGCTGCGGCGCTGGTCCTGTGTGGGATCACGCTCGCGCTCTGTCCTGTTCATGCTGCGCCGACGATCAACGTCGACGGCGGTGTCGCGCGAACCGCGAAGGCCGTGCGCGCGGCGGTGACCAAGCGCGACCTCGATGGCCACGTCTGGCTCGGCAAGCTGCGTGGCGTCGGTGGTGGTCGCGACACGCTCGTCTTCGTGCCGCGAACGCTCGACCCGACGCGCACGATCGATGTCGTCATCTACTTCGAGGGCATCGGCTCGTTCGACGACGCCGCGATGGATCATCGTCATGCGGCGTCGATCGCGCGGCTCCGCGGCAACACGGTCTACGTCGCGCCCGACGCGCCGTCGAGCACGCACGGCATCCGTGCCGCGAAGACGCCCTACTGGGTCGCGGGTTGTGCCGACCGTCGCTGCGCCGGCGGTCATGCAGCGCCGGGCGACTTCCTCGTGTTCCTCGATGAAGTGCGCGGTCATATCGCGCGCACGACGGGTCAAGACCGCGCCACGCTCGCGCTGCAGCACTCGCTGATCGGGTTTTCGCGCGGCGGCAAGGGCGTGGGCAACGCACTCGACCAACTCGTCGCCGCCGACTTCACGGCGGGCGGCGTTCCGGTGCGGCTCGCCGACGTGATCTTCGCCGACGGAAACTACGGCGAGTACGTGCTCGCCGAGACCTGGCGCGTGCTGGCCGCGCGCCGCGAGGCACCGCGGCTGACGATCCTCGTCGCGCGCGGCGAGTTCACGCGGGTTGGTGGCGACGGGAACCGCCGCCGCGCCCTCGCGTTCTGGCGAGCGGCCGCCCCGAAGGCAGCGCTGCCTACCGCCGACCGCCCGGTCTCGGTCGAGCGGTTCCGCATCGTTCCGCTGCGCGGAGGCCATCACGCGATTGGCGACGCGGCGGTCGACTTCCTGCCGCCCCCGGAGGTGCTCGTCTGGACAATGTCGTGACCGCCGCCGCGCTACCATCGACCGCAGACTTCATCATGGCGGTCCTTATCCTCTTGCGCGACGACGTGCCGCTGGTGCGGTTCGCGCTGGGGAGTGTCGCGACCATCGGGCGATCGTCGGAGTGCGAGGTGCAGCTCGTCGATACCGAGCTCTCGCGCCGTCATGCGCGCGTGCACGAACGCGACGGCGCGTGGTCGCTCGAGGATCTCGGCAGCCGCAACGGCACGCGTGTCGACGGCGCGGTGATCCACGCGGCGACGGTGCCGCTGCGCGAGGGCTCGGTGATCGAGCTCGGCGCGCATCGCCTGCTGTTCGATCCGCCCGTCGATGTGCTCGGCGATCGCGAAGGTGACGGCCGGCTCTTGCTCGTGCGCGACGACGACGCGGCGCGAGGTGCGCGCCGGCTCGCACCCGGATTCGCGCGTCATCCGGCGCAGCTCGCGCGCGATCACGCGCAGGCACTCGCGCTGATCGCCGCGGCGGATCGCGGCGGGCTCTCCGCCTTGCTCGCGACGCTGTGCGACGAGCTCGGCGCCGAGCGAGCGTGCGTCGTGCAGGTCACACCGGAGGGCGCGCTGCGCCCGTTGTGCGTGTTTGGCAGCCGCGCCGTGACGACCTCGACGACGCTCGTCCACCGCGCGCTCGCGGAAGGCGTCCCGCTCGGCGTCGACGATGCCCAGGGCGACGTCTCGTTCGCCGCGGCGCGCTCGGTCCTCGCACACGCGCTCCGTTCCGTCGTCGTCGCGCCGCTGTCATGCGACGGCCTCTGCGTCGGCGTGCTCCACCTCGATCACTCGAAGCGGGGCACCTTCGACGACAGCGTGCTCGCACGGGTCGAGGCGATGTCGCCGGCGATCGCGCTCGCGGTCGCGCGCACGTTGCCGCGCGCACCGGCGGCGGTGAGCGCGATGCCCGAGATCGTCGGCGAGGATCGGCGCGTGCGCGGCGCGATCGATGCGGCGGTGCGTGCTGGCACGGCCGGCACGCAGCTCTTGGTCCTCGGCGAGAGCGGCACCGGCAAGGAGCTCGTCGCGCGCGCGTACCACGCGGCGGGTCCCCGTGCGGGCGGACCGTGGATCGCGGTCAACTGCGCCGCGTTCGTCGAGTCGCTCCTCGACAGCGAGCTGTTCGGTCACGAGCAGGGCGCCTTCACCGGCGCCGGCAAGCGGCACCGCGGCTGCTTCGAGCAGGCGGACGGCGGCACGTTGTTTCTCGACGAGGTCGGCGAGCTCGGGCCCGCCACGCAGGCAAAGCTCCTGCGCGTGCTCGCCGATCGGCGCTTCTACCGCGTCGGCGGTGAGCAACCGATCGATGTCGACGTGCGCGTCGTCGCGGCCACACACCGCGATCTGCGCGCGCGGATCGCGGCCGGCGCGTTTCGCGAGGACCTGTACTACCGGCTCGCGGTGATCACCGTCGAGGTGCCGCCGCTGCGCGCACGTGCAGGCGACGTGATGCGTCTGACAGCTCACTTCCTCGCGCGACTCGGCGCCGATCTGCGGCGTACGCCACCGACGCTGTCGCCCGAGGCGCAGGCGCTGTGGGAGCGCTATCCGTGGCCCGGCAACGTTCGCGAGCTACGCAACGCGATCGAGCGCTTGCTCGTCCTCTACGACGGCGGTGTCGTCGAAGCGGACGACCTGCCGCCGGAGTTGCGTGGGCAGGCCGGCCGCGCCGCACCCGGCACGCTCGCCGACGCGATCGCGACGCTCGAGCGCGAGCAGATCGCCGCGGCGATCGAAGCGCATCGCGGGAACAAGGCGGCGACCGCACGCGCGCTCGGCATCTCGCGACCGACGCTCGACAAGAAGCTGCGCGACTACGGCATCACCGGGGGCACGGCATGAACGTGCGCTGCCCGGTGTGCGGTACCGCGGTGGTGCTCGCCGTCGGCGATACGCGCCTCGCGTGCACGTCGTGTGGGCTCGCAGCGCCGGTCTCGCGCCTCGGCACCGCACCCGGCACACATGCCATGGTGTCGCTCGAGTCGGACCTCACCGGCACGACGCTCGCGGGGTTCAAGCTCGTCGAGCGCATCGGCGCCGGCGGGATGGGGACGGTGTATCGCGCCCGCACCGCCGAGGCCGCGGACGTCGCGATCAAGGTGCTGCGTCCCGGCTTCGACGCGGATCGGGGCGCGATGCTCGCGCGGTTCGCGCGCGAGGCGGAGGCGCTGCGGCGGCTCGAGCATGCACACGTCGTCCGCCTCCACGATCACGGCGAGGAGAATGGCGTCGCGTTCATCGTCACCGAGCTCGTCGAGGGCCGCGATCTCGCGGCGACGCTCGCCGCGGGGCGCATGAAGTTCACCGATGTCGTCGACGCGTTCGGCCAGGTCTGTGAAGGCGTCGCGGCGGCGCACGCCGCGGGCATCGTGCACCGCGATCTCAAGCCGGCGAACATCCTCGTCGGGACGAACGGCGCGGTGAAGGTCGCGGACTTCGGTCTCGCGCAGCTCGGCGCGGACGCAGCGGTGCCGACGCTGACCCGCACCGACGTGGCGATGGGCACGTTTCACTATCTCGCGCCCGAGCAGCGCAAGGACGCGCGCGCCGTCGACCATCGCGCCGACGTCTGGGCGCTCGGCGTGATCCTGTACGAGATGTTGACCGGCGAACTGCCGCTCGGCAGCTTCGCGCCGCCGAGCGCGAGTGGCGCCGATCGCCGCGCCGACGCGATCGTCCGCCGCGCCCTCGCACCCGATCCGGCGGATCGCTACGCGACCGTCGACGACCTCGCACGTGCGGTGCGCGCACTCCACGCGCGGCCGGCGGGCTCGCGGCGCTGGATCGCGATCGCCGCCGCGGCGTTCGTCACGGCCGCGACGGCCGCGACCGTCGCGATGGCGACAAGCGGCGGAGGCGAGCGTGTCACCGCGATCGATGCCGCGCAGATCGCGATCGCCGACGCATCGCTCGACGCCGCGATCGATGCGGCACAGCTCGCGCTACTCGACGCACCGGTCGACGCGGCACAGCTCGCGATGCTCGACGCATCGATCGATGCGCCCCGCGTTGCGGCTGTAACCCCGAAGCCACCTACGCCGGTGGTCAAGCGTCCGACCAAGCCGGTCAAGCTCTCGGGCGGTAAGAGCCAGGACAAGCCGGACGTGCAAGCACCTCCGATCTGCTGGTCGGCCCGCAGGTGCTGTCAGGTCGTGAAGGGCGGCAACTGCGGGTCCTGGCTCGACAAGGACGCGACCACCTGCGCGACCGGGCTCGGCGATCTCCGCGCGCTCGCGACGAACCCGAAGCAGCAGGCAGCCTGCCGCTGAAAATAATGTGCAACCACGCGCTGCCTCGCGCGTGGTCGGGCATGAAGCACCTATTCCTCGCCTTTGTCCTCGCGGCGTCTGCCACCGCTCACGCCCAACCGCCCGGCCCGCCACCGTCGTCGGCATCGATCGAGAAGACGTGGTCGAAGATCGTCGTCCAGTCGATCAAGCCGACGCTCTCGGGCCGCCACGTCTACGTGATCAAGGGGATGCACAACAACGGCATCCGCGGCGGCTGGACGATGGAGACGAGCTACCAGCTCGACGACAGCACGAAGGTCGTCCAGATCACGCTCGCCGCACACGCGCCGAAGGGCAGCGTCGCGACGCGCAACATGGAGCCCGTCGAGGCCCGCATCGAGATCAAGGAGCTCGCGGGTCCCGCGTACTCCGGCAAGCCCGGCAAGTTCGACGTGGTCGTCGTCGATCGCGACGGCAAGGAGCTCGCGCGGACCGTGTACGAGATCAAGGCGAAGTCCTGATCACGCGCGATCACGCAAGTTCTTGCGCACGCCGATCCGTGGGTCCGCGGCTTTGCGAGTGGCGCGGGCGTTGCTCTACGCTCCGCCCATATGCAGCCAGGGAACACTCCGAAGGATCAAAAACCGCGCCCGACGGGCGTGCCCGAGGCCGCGTACTGGGACGCCGGTGACAACGAGTGGGTGCTGCCCGAGCGCAACGCCGAGGGCGTGTTTCACGGCCTCGTGAAGTGGTGGCGACCAGACGGCACGTTGTGCTGCGCGACCGATCACGTCGATGGCAAGCCGCACGGAAAGTTCACCCGCTTTCACGAGAACGGTGAACCGTCACGCACCGGCGTGTTCGTGAAGGGCACGCTGCACGGCCCGAACGTGTTCACGCGCTCGACGGCCCACACGACGGAGAACTTTCCGAACGGGCTCGGCAGGCACATCTGGCGCTGCGAGATGGACTTCGTCGAGGGCCGGATGACGGAGGGGCGGCTCTACGACCAGGAAGGGCGGCGCGTGATGGAGGACGGCACGCCGTTCCCGACGGAGCGGCCCAAGGGCGTGCCCTCGGACGCGCACTTCCGCATGCCCGACGGAGGCGACGAGTATCGCTGGGTGTCGGGCCAGACGAAGCAAGTCGGCGACGCCTGGCATCGCATCGGCACGTGGCGCTACTGGACAGACATCGGCGTGCTCGTCCGCGAAGAGCCGTACGAAGATGGCGAGGTGCACGGCGTCGTGCGCAACTACTCGGACGACGACGGCACGCTGCTCGAGGAAGAGCGCTACGAGAACGGCGAGCGCCAGTTCGACCGGCCGCGCGGGGTGCCCGAGGACGCGGAATTCGACGACGAGGACGAGGTCTGGGTGCACCGCGAGCTCGATGGCAAGGCGCTGCACGGCGAGCAACGCACCTGGACGGCGAGCGGCGTGTTGCGGCGCTCGGAGACCTACGACAAGGGCAACATCGTGCGACTGCGCGAATTCCTCGACGACGGCACCGTCGCTCAGGACTCGACGCTGTTCGACGGCGGCGTGCCGCGCAGAAAGCTGTTCCGCCGCACCGACGAGGAGCTCGAGAGCTTTCCGAACGTCGAACACGAGGACGCGCGCGAGGTCGAATACGTCTTCGACGAGCACGGCCGGATGACCAGCTTCAAGATCACCGACGAGAGCGGCGCCGTGCTCGAGGAGGAAGAGCTCTATCGCAACGCGCACGGTGACGAGGAGCAGGAGCGCTTCGCATCGATCGACGACGCGTCGAAGGCGTGGACCTCCGAAGGCGAGCGCTACACCGCGCTGCTCAACAAGTGGCTCGGCGAGCTCTACACGCTCGACGAACCGACGTTCGAGGAGCCCACGTTCGAACGAGATGATCTCGAGCGCGGCGTGATCGACAGCATCACCGCGCTCAACGCGCGCGGCGAAGGCGCGCTCGCACGCACGAAGTTCCCGCTCTACTACGACGGCATCGGCAAGTCGTTCTGGGGTCGATACGGTCTCGTCGTCGATCGCGTGCTGAACACCGGCAGCGAGATGTATGCGCGCGTGCAGTATCCGAGCTTCCGCCCGGCCGAGGTCATGCGGATCACCGCCGACAAGATCGAGCCGGTGCCGGGCATGATGGGGTTCGGCGCGTCTTACGACAAGCAGTACACGGCGTTCGCGTTCGAGGACCGCATCGAGGTCCGCAAGGGCGGCGAACGGATCACGTTCGCGTATCCGACGGCATACGACCACGCGGCGGCGGACAAGCTCGAGCGCGAGCTCGGGACCGGCAGCTTCATGGGCGTGCAGAGCGTGCGCGTGTTGCCGAACGGCCGCGAGGTGTTGCTCGTCAGCGGCGAAGGCATCTACGTCGTCGGGCAGGACAAGACCGAGCGGCTGTATCCGCTCGACGGAATCATCGACCAGTACGTCGAGGACTTCGAGTCCGGCACGTTCGGCATCGAGATGCACTTCGCGAACGCGGACGTCTCGCCCTCGGGCGATCGCATCACGTGCGGCGGCATGTTCCGCCGCGGCATCATGGCGGGCCTCGCGATCTACCGGAAGGTCGACGGCAAGTGGGTCCTCGAGAACACGAGCCAGGCCGACGCCTTCTTCCCCGCGCAGGCGGTGTTCCATCGCGAGCGGCCGCACATCGCGTTCGCGGCGTGCCTCTACGCGTCGCTCAGCAACGCGCTCACGAACACGACGTTTCGCATCGACCTCGACGGCCTCGCGCCCGGAGACATCGAGGAGTTCAGCGGCGCCGTCGCGCAGGAGGGCGGTCGCGTGCAAGTGATCGCCTCGTTCGGCAAGGGCTACTTGCTCGGGTTCGACAACGGCTACGTCCGCTGGATGGGCGTCGACGACGACTGCGAGCTGCTCGGCTATCTGTTCGTCGGCGGCAGCATCCTCGATATCGACGTCGCGCCGGATCAGAAGTCGTTCGTGGTCGCGAGCGACTCGGGCCTTGTCTCGAAGTTCACGCTCGCCGATGTCGCCTCGTCGAACCTCATCACGACGATGCCGCTCAAAGACGAGAGCCGCGCGGTGTTCTTCCGCACCTGGCCGCCGATGCGCTGGTAGCTACCAGATCTGCTGCGCGCGTGCGGCGAGGCCCCACGCGACGCTCGTGAGCTCCTCGCCGCCGACCAGGCGATCCGCGCCGAACCGTGCGGCGAGGCGTGCACGCACGACCGGCACGAGAGACGAGCCGCCGGTCGCGAACACGCGATCGACATCGCTCGCCGCCGCGCCCGCACGCGCGAGCACGTCGGCGAGCACGACGTCGATCGCGTCGAGATCCGGCGCGAGCCAGCTGTCGAAGCCTTCGCGCGTGATCGGCAGATCGAGCTCGACCTCGTCGAGCGTCACGCGATCCGCATCGCGCGTCGAGAGCCGCACCTTCGCACCTTCGACGGCGCGATGCAGGACGAGCCCGAGGTCGTCCTCGACGACGCGGATCAGCTTGCCGAGCTCCTTCGGTGCGAGTGCACCATGCGCCACGCGGTCGAGCAGGCGCAGCGTCGACTCTTGCTTCAAGAACGAGAGGTAGTGCCAGCGGCGAAGATGGCTGTAGAGCCACGCCGGCACGGGTGCTTCACCACCGAGCTCGTCGCGATACCGCGTGCCGCGCCCGAGCGCGGGCGAGACCACCGCGTCGATCACGCGTGCGTCGAACGCATCGCCCGACACGCCGATGCCGCCGTTCGCGAGGACCTCGCTCCGCTTCGGCCCGACGCGCACGACCGAGAAGTCCGTCGTACCGCCGCCGAAGTCCGCGACGACGATCAGCTCGTCGTGATCGAGCCGCGCCGCATAGCGCGCCGCCGCGCCGACCGGCTCGTATTCGAACACGACCTCCTCGAAGCCTGCCTTGCCGAGTGCCTCGCGCATGCGGCCGAGCGCGCGCTCGTCGTCCTCGTCATCTTCGGCGCCCCAGTAGCGAACCGGCCGGCCGACGACGGCGCGCTTGCCGAGATCGATCGGCGACGCGGCGCGCAGCTGCCGCAAATATGCCGCGATCATGTCGTCGAGCGTCCACCGCCTGCCGAAGATGTACGTGTGCTTGAACGCGGCGCTCGCGAGGTGCGACTTGATCGACTGGACGAGCCGGCCCTCCCCTTCCGTCTCGAGGTAGCGCGCGATCGCCGGTGCGCCGGCGGAGAGTGCGTGGCTGGGCTCGAAGAACAGGACGGTCCGCCAGTGCGGTGCACCCTGCAGCGGAACCAGGCGGACTTCCTCACCCTCTGCGACCGCGATCGCCGAGTTGGTCGTCCCGAAATCGATACCAACTGCCATGCGTCCACGCTCGGCGATCATGCCGGCATTTACTAGCTGCCCACCGATCGGTATCCTGTGGGAGCTGCGCGGGATGAGTTAGTGTCGGCGACGTGACGGACGTGATCAGCGGCAACGCGTACGGTGCGCGCGCCACGCTCGAAGTGAGCGGCGAGGCGCTGACCTGGCGCGCGCGTCCCGATGGCGAGCTGCCGGAGAACATCTGCACGTCCGTGCACGACGTTCGCGACAGTCACTGGATCGAGCAGCGCATCAGCGTCCCGGGGATGGTGCTCGTCGGCGTCGGCGCCGTGTGGATCTTCATGTACGGCATCCTCGAGGGCGCGTTTGCGATCGCGGTCGGCGTCGCGCTGCTCGTGTGGCGCCATCGCAAGCCGCGCCGGATGCTCATCCTCGACGTCGGCTCGCGGCGCCTCGTGATGAACGTCGACGGACCGTCGGCCGCGAACGCACGTGCGCTCGCGGCGCGCATCGATCGTGCGATCGCGACCGGCGAGGTGCCGAGCTCGCCGCCGACGTTGCCCTGAAGCAAAACATCCTCTTGCAAATCGGGCCACGTCCGTCGAGAGTCCGCAGGATGTCGCTTCGGAGGTGGTCGTGGGGGGTGGTGCTGATTGTCGCCTGCTCGGGGCCGCCCTCGTCGGGGCCTGATGCGAGCGGCACGTTGGATGGCGGCGACGCGCCGCCCGGCGCGATGTGCGCCGACGGTTCGACGACGGATCTCGACGGTGATGGCATCCTGTGGTGCGACGATCCGGTCGAAAGCATCACGCTCACGACGGGACCGCTCTTGCGCGACATTGCAGGCGCGGTTCATCGCGATGCGGTTGCGGTGCTGTTGTCGGAGGGCTGTTTTATCTCCGATCCGTGCCCGCATACGCTGTTCGCGGTCAACGGGCACGGAAAGCTCCTGGTCCGGTCCGACTCCACACAACCCGCGGACGCGTGGGTCAAGCGCGACGCACTGGCTGGTCCGTTCGTGAGCCGCTACGGCCACATCTACGTCGGACGTCGCGAATCGCAGTTCGTCGGCGACACGGTCACGATCGATCCAGCGACGAGCAACGTGACGCTGCGTGGCACCCCGATGTTGAAGCGCGCGATTCGTGACGCGACCAATCAGCCTGCGCTCGGCGAGATGTCGATCTATTCACCGACGACACTCGTCGAGCCACAGAGCGATGGTTCGCTCACACCACTGACGGATTCGATGCACGGATTCGAGCAGATCAGTTTCGGATCCGATGCATTGCTGCCGATGAGCCCCGCGCTGTTCCTTGTCGAGCGGAATTCCGGCGCGGTGCGCTCGTTCCGGCCCGGCGACATCGCGCTCTCCGAGATCAGCACGCCAGCAACCGCACAAGCCGATGTCACCTCCATCGTCACCTCCGCCGGCGTCGCGATCTGCGTGGCGTCAGCCGCCGGCGTGGTGCTCTACGAGCAGACGGCGACCACGATCGCGCCAACACCGCTTCCGTTCTCCAGCTGCTCGACACTGAGAACGCGCATCGTCGGCTCGCACACCCTGTTCGAGGGACGGGGCCCGGATCTGAACGGAGACGGGTTCATTGGAAATTCCGTGTACCGACGCAGCGGAAGCACGTTCGAACCGATCGTGGCCGACAAGCCGTGGCCGCTGCGCGTTGTCGGTGACAACGTCATCGTCGTCATCGAGAAGGTGTTGGATGCGCCGCAACCCGTCTGGGTCTACCGGCCGGGTAGCGCGGCGACGCTCGTCGCCGGCGATCTCGAGGGCGTCGATGCCTCGGTGGCAGGCGATGTCGCGCACGTCATCGGCGTCCGGCGTGAGGTCGGGTTCGGCAGGCCATTGGTGTTGATCCGCGTGAAGACCGGCGCACCGAATCAGACGCTCGAGCTCCGGGCCGATGCCGGCAGCAATGGAGGACCCGTTGTCGTCACGAGCAAGGAAGGCGCCGCGATCGCCGGCTATATCTCGACCGTGTGGATCGCTCCCTCGACGTCGTTCGTGGCGCAGCAGCAAGTGGCGCAGCTCGCCGGAGGCAGCGTCCGTGGCGCCAACACGGTCGTGATGATGAGGCAAGGCGTGTTCTCGTATCGCGAAGTCGGCGGCGTGCCTGGACTGATCTCGCTCATGCCCTTGGCCAACAACACCGGGTTCCCGGTGTTCTACACGCCGATCGATTCGCCCGTGCACCCGCCGACTGAATGGTTCAAGTACGAAGAGAATTTCAGCGGGCTCTGCATCATCGGCCGCGTGAAGGAGACCGGGCAAGGCCCCACCGTCGAGAACGTCGGCTGCACACGAACCGAACATCGCGTTATCGGTACGTCCGCCGATGGCTCATTGTTCGTAACGGACTTCCTGGGGAACAGCACGCACCGCGAGCTGTTCAAGCTCTCCGCTACCGGTCCGGAGCTGATCGCGATGAACATCGCGGGCATCACACCGCTGCACGACTACTCGCGAGGGGAGCGCGTGATCGGTTGGACGTCGCACGGACACAAAGTCTGTCTCGATGAACAGCCGCGGCGATGCTGGAACCTTCCGTCGAATGCGCAGCCGATCGACACCGTGCTCGAATCCGATGGCTCGAAGCATGGCGTGGCACAGCTGCTCGTCGTCCGTAGTCCGGACGCTGCCAAGGTCGTGATCGTCCGTTCGATCGGTCCTGGAGACTAGCTCTTCACGAGCAGCTTCTTCTCACCTGCTCCACCGGAGATGCCGGCGAAGAAGTCATTCCCTTTATCATCGACAACGATGAACGCCGGGAAGTCGACGACGTCGATCTTCCACACCGCCTCCATCCCGAGCTCCGCGTATTCGTGGACCTCGACCTTCTTGATGCAGTCCTGCGCGAGCCGCGCCGCGGGACCGCCGATCGATCCGAGATAGAAGCCGCCGTACTTCTTGCAGGCGTCGGTGACTTGCTGCGAACGATTCCCCTTCGCGAGCATCACCATGCTGCCGCCGTGCTGCTGGAGCAGATCGACGTAGCTGTCCATGCGGCCCGCGGTCGTCGGTCCGAACGAGCCCGACGCGTACCCGGCCGGCGTCTTCGCCGGGCCCGCGTAGTAGACGGCGTGATCCTTCATGTACTGCGGCAAGCCCTCGCCGCGATCGATGCGCTCCTTGAGCTTCGCGTGCGCGATGTCGCGCGCGACGATCAGCGGCCCCGTGAGGGATAGCCGCGTGCGGATCGGATAGCGCGAGAGCATCGCTCGGATCTCGTTCATCGGCATCGTCAGGTCGATCTTCACGACCTCGCCCTCGAGCTGCTGATCGGTGGTCTCCGGAAGGAAGCGCGCCGGATCGGCCTCGAGCGTCTCGATGAAGATGCCCTCGCGCGTGATCTTGCCGAGCGCCTGGCGATCCGCGGAGCAGCTCACCGCGAGCGCGACCGGACAGCTCGCGCCGTGACGCGGCAGGCGAATCACGCGCGCGTCGTGCGCGAAGTACTTGCCGCCGAACTGCGCGCCGATGCCGGTCGCACGCGCGATCTCGAGCACCTTCTGCTCCCACTCGAGATCGCGGAACGCGCGTCCGAGGTTGTTGCCGCTCGTCGGCAGTTCGTCGAGGTAACGCGCGGACGCCAGCTTCGCCACCTTGAGCGTCTGCTCCGCGCTCGTGCCGCCGATGACGACAGCGAGGTGATACGGCGGGCACGCCGCGGTGCCGAGCGATCGCAGCTTCTGATCGAGGAACGCCGCCAGGCTCTTCGGGTTGAGCAGCGCCTTGGTCTCCTGGAACAGCATGCTCTTGTTCGCCGAGCCGCCGCCCTTCGCCATGAACAGGAAGTGGTACTCGTCGCCGTCGGTCGAGAAGATGTCGATCTGCGCCGGCAGGTTGTTGCCGGTGTTCTTCTCCTCGAACATGTCGATCGGCGCGACCTGCGAGTAGCGAAGGTTCGCCTCCGCGTAGGTGTCGAACACGCCCTTCGAGATGGCGGCCTCGTCGTTGCCGTCGGTGATGCAGTACTGGCCCTTCTTGCCCATCACGATCGCGGTGCCGGTGTCCTGGCAGCCGGGCAAGATGCCGCCGGCCGCGATGTTCGCGTTCTTCAAGAGCTCGAGCGCCACGAACCGGTCGTTCGCCGAGGCTTCCGGATCGTCGAGGATCGCGCGGAGCTGCGCGAGGTGCCCGGGGCGGAGCAGGTGCGCGATGTTGAACATCGCGGTCTTCGTGAGCAGCGTCAGTCCTTCGGGTGCGACGTGCAGGAACTTCTTGCCGAAGGCCTCGCGCTCCTCGACGTGGTCGCTGCTGATGCGTTGCCAGGTCGTGGCGTCGTGGTGGCCCGTCTCGAGGATCTCTTGGTACGCGAACGTCGGCATCGGACCGCAGTCTACATTAGAGTCGCCGCGTGGCAGCTCTCGTCGACGCCGCGGTCCAGTACTTCACGAAGGGCAATGCGCCGACGAACTTCACGATCAGCGCGTTCGTCGAGGCGGCCGAGACCACACCGTCACTCGCGCCCGCACTCTACGCCGCTCTCGGCAACGACGCGCTCTACATGCGTGGCGACCTCCTGTACATCATCCGGGAGACGCGGCACCCCGCCGGCATCCCGCTCCTGCTCGGGCTCTCGGCGCTCGCGAGCTGGAGCGACACCGTGCTCGCCCTCGACGCGGTCGAGCTCGGCGATGCGCTGATCGCGAAGCTGCCCCGCTTCGATCTGACCTCCGAGATGAACCTGGCGGTGATCGCGGCGTACTACGGCGGCGCGCGCGCACGTGCGGCGATGGACCCGATCCTCGGAGTGGCGGAGGATCACGTCGCGCTCGGCATCGCGCTGATCGGCGACCCGGCCGACCTGCCCTTCTTCAAGACGCTCAGCACGCGCGGCTACGGCGCGACTGCGAAGCGCGTGTATGGCGCACTCGCGAAGCCCAAGCTCGCGGACCGCCTCGCATCGCTCGATGCGCTTCCGAAGGACCTCCGTCACCTCGGCGTGGTGCTCGCGCTCTGCAAGCTGCTCGCGGATCCGGAGCCACCGATCGTCGAGCGCGCCGCGATCCACCTGCGCAACCACGTTCGCATCGACGCGATCATCGACACCGCGTTTCACACGACGTTCTTGCGGCGCGCGCGCAGCGCGATCGCGGACGGCATCACGCCGGCGACGCGCGAGGCGCTCGAGGACATCAGCGCGACCATTCCGCGCAGCCCGCCGCTTCCCCACGGACCACCGCCGAAGAAGGCGATGCAGGTCATCGCATCGCGTGCCGCCGTCGCGGAGCAGAAGTTGATGGGTGCCAAGGCACGCGGGCTCGAGATGCTCGACGCGCTCCGCGAGCAGGTGCCCGCAAAGCCCGCGACCGCGCGCAACGCCGCGCTCGAGGTGCAGATCACCGAAGCACCCGACGACACCGCACGCTACCTCGTCTACGCCGACTGGCTGCAGACCCACGCCGACGCGCGCGGTCTCCTCATCACGCTGCAACACGCGGCCGCCGCGGAGCCAACCGACAAGGCGAGAGAGATCGCCGCCAAGGCGTTCCTGCACGAGCATCGCCACGCGCTGCTCGGCCCGCTCGATCCCTTCGTCCACGAGCGCGACCTCGCCACGCTCGATCTCGAGTGGTTCATGGGCTTCATCAAGCGCGCCGTGGTCGGCAGTGGCAGCCCGAAGCTCCTCGTCGACGCGCTCGCTGCGCTGCTCGAGTCACCGTCGGCGATCTTCCTGCAGGAGCTCGTCGTCGAGTCGCACGGCGGCCCGTTGCCGATCGATCCGCAGCGCGTGGTGGACATGCTGCTCGACGCGAAGGAACCACAGACGCTCGCACGCATCACGATCGGCAAGCCCGGCACGTGGACGATGCCGCCGGCGCTGAAGGCCGCATTCCCGAGCCTCCAGCGAGACCCCGCGGTCGTGTGGGCCGAAGCGATGGCCCGCGCGGCCGAGCAGAAGAAGCTGAAGATCGATCTCGACGTCGCGAACATCCCGACGCTCGTCCCGCGCGTCGCCGGCATCACCGTCGACATGCCCACGATTCTCCGCGGGCTCAAGGCCGAGCTCGACAAGCAGCGCCCGCTCGGTGTCCTCGCGGCCATGCCGCACACGTTCGAGCGAGACTCGCTCGACGGCTTCGCGCTCGCGCTCGCGCAGGCGTGGCAGGAGCGCGGCGAGAATCAGCGCTGGCTGTTCGACACGCTCGGTCCGCTCGGCGGCGAGCGCTGCGTCCAGTTCATCAGCCAGCGTCTCGAGGGCTGGTCGCACCAGCGCGCCGTGCAGGGCATCGATCACCTGGTGCGGATCGGCAGCGACGAAGCCATCTACGCGATCATCACGCTCGCCCTCGGTAACCGCACGCTCGGCGCGCGCCGCCACTCCGCGTTCGGTGCGCTCGACATCATCGCGAAGCAGCGCGACCTCGCGGATCGCGATGCGCTGATCGTCGCCGTCTACCCGAAGCGAGGCAACGCGAAGGTCACCGCGACCCAGCGCGTGTGGCTCGAGTACCTGATGCTCTCGGGCTCGCGGATGTCGGCCGCCGCGTTTCGCCGCCATGTCGTCGGCAACCCGGTCCGCGTGCCGCTCGCGGAGACTCTCCTCTGGGCCGAGTGCGCCGGCGAACGCGTGCTCCGTACGTTCCGCCTCGGTGATGGCTACGAGCCGCAGCAAGACGTCGGCGTCGTTCACCCCGCCGAGCTCGCACCCGAGGAAGTCGATCGGCTTCGCCGCGCGTTCGCGAATACGCCGCAGGCGTTGCTACAGCTCGAGCGTCCCGTGTTCTGGCTCGCGCAGCCCGAGGCACGCACGAAGGCGCTCGTGCACTTCGCGAAGCGGCGCGTCGGCTTCTACGCGATCCAGACGGTGTTCGATCAGCGCGGCTGGGCCGGCGAGAACGACGAGGACATGCACGGTACCGTCGGCTGGTCGAAGCACTTCCCGCGCGATCACGCGTACGCGTTCGCGACGCCCAACGAGACCCTGGGCTCGATCGGCAAGGTCGAGGTCCGCGATCACGCGGGCCCGCGCGTGTTCGACACGCTGCACGTCGTCACGATCAGCGAGCTGCTCTGGGATCTCGAGACGGCACACGGCCGCGCCGTCGAGACCGCGCCGCCGCCGACGGCCGCAGCGTCGCCACCCGTCGTCGTCGAGCGCGCGAAGTCCGGCCGCTCGAAGTGCGTCGTGTGCACGAACGCGATCGAGAAGGACGCGGTGCGGCTCGGCGTCGAGCGCACGATCGAAACGCCGAGCTTCACGGGGCTCGGTCTCGTGTGGATCCACCCCGACTGCGCGGCCGGTGCGCCCGAGCTTGCCGGCATCGACATCGCGGCGCTGCTTCAGCGCGCGTGATGTGGCCGCGCGTGCTGGCTCGCGGCGTAGACCGCGCGCCGGATCGCGTGCACGACGCCGACAGGCTGGAGATGGTCGTCCGTGCGAAACGCGTCGAAGTGCAGCGCCTCTTGATCGAGCTCGTGTGGCTGCTCGAACGTGATCCGCGCGATCGCGTGCCACGTGAACGTCAGCGTCCTGCGCGCCTCGAGGTGCCAGATGCACTGTCCAGCCTCGACCGCGGCCGCGAGCTTGTCGCCGCGCGTGCCGGCGAGCGCGGGCGGATCGATCGGCACGAGGCGCAGCTCGACGCGATCGTGCGTGCGCACCTCGAATGGCGCGACCGCGAAGAACTGGTTCTGCATGAAGTCGTGCGCATCGGTGGTGAACGGCGAGAACACCATCGTGAACGGCGAGCGAATCGTCGCGAACAGGAGATCGCGATCGCCGGGTAATGCGTCCGCGTCGAACGTGCGGTCAGATCGCCGGAACCTGAGCGCGATGCCGAGCACGTCGAAGCGCTCGTTCGGCCGCTTCCAGAGCGCGCCCGAGCAGCGCGCCAGGATGTGACCGTCGAGGTCAGCGCCGAGGTTGGCGAACGCGCCACCGATCACGGGCTCGCTGCGGCCGGTGAAGACGAGACCGCGCGGGTGGAACGTCCGCGCTCTCCGGAAACGACTGACCGCCGCGATCGCCGGCGCCAGGACCGCGCCGATCGCACCACCAATTCGTTCGCGTACCTGCATACGCGATCGCGGTGCAAGCACCTGGCCAGCTACAGCGGACCGAGCGCCTTCAGATCGGCTTCGGTCGCCGTGCGCAGCCAGACCAGATATTCGGCAAGCTGATCGCGCTCGACGATCGTGAGCTCCTCGTCGAACCGCGGCATCTCGCTCGCGTCGGCGCCCATGTGCACGCCGGATTTCGGATTGCTGATGAAGCTCCAGAAGTGCGCGCGCGTTCCCATGCCCGCGAGGTTCGGACCCGAGCCGCTCACGCCTTCGGTGAGGCTGTGACAGTCGGTGCACATCGTCTCGAACGCCTTTCGGCCTTCGTCGCGCTTCTTCGCGTCGACGTCGAGCGCGCCCGACTGCGCGTAGATCACCTCGACGAACTGCTCGAGCTTCTCCGGGTCAGCGTCGACGGGCGCCATCGCGGCCTCGGTCTTCGAGAGCTTCGTCTTGCCCCAGTACGCGTCGCTCGAGGGCGCTTGCAAGAAGCCCGCGATCCACGCGCGATTGCCATGACCGGGCCCGATGATCGGTCCCTTGCGATCCTTGCTGTTGGCATCGTGACAACCGGCGCAGCGCTGCGCGTAGAGCGTGCGCGCTTTCCACATCGGCGCCATCGACCAGATGTTGTGCCCGCCGGTTGCGGGCACGCCGTACGTCTTCGCGATCGTGCGCGCGCGGTCCGCACGCTCGGTCGCTTCGCCGAGCCGCTTGCCGAGCTCGTCGTCACCGGCATCGCGCGCGAACGACATCACGGTGAGGCCGACGACGAGCGCGCACAGCCCCGCGAGCCCGCCGAGCCACTTCCGTCCGCCCTTGTCGAAGAGCGGCATCGCGACGAGGTAGCCGCCGGCGATCGCGGGCACGGCCATCGCGACGAGCTGCTCCGCCGACCCCGAGAGCTCGCGCAGCTCGAACAGCCAGCGGAAGTACCAGAGCGGGCGCGCATCGTACGCGCGCGTCGGATCCGCGGGCGCCTCGAGCGAGACGCCACCTTGCATCACGACGTACGCGAGCAACACGGCGAACACGATCGCCATCGCGATCGCATCGCGGATCGCTTGATCGGGCCAGCGCGGCGCCGCGGCGCCGGTCTTCATCGGCGTGACCCCGTGACGGCGCGCGAGCACGATGTGCCCGACGACGAGCAGCGTGACGATCGCAGGCAGCACGATCACGTGCAGTGCGTAGAACCGCGTCAGCGTCAGGTTGCCGTAGTCGTTGCCGCCCAGCGCGAGCTTCTGGATCGTGTCGCCAACCACCGGCGTAGCCGCGGCGATGCCGATCTCGACGCGATTCGACCAGTAGCCGGCCTGATCCCAGCGCAGCACGAGCCCGGTCACCGCCCACGCGAGGACGAGGACGAGCAAGAGGACGCCGGTCCACCACACGAGCTCGCGCGGCTTGCGATGCGCGCCCGCGAGCGCGGTCTGCACGAGGTGCAGTCCCGCGATCACGACGATCGCAGAGCCTCCGTGATAGTGCAGCCCGCGGACGAGCCAGCCCATCGTCGCCTGATCCTGGATGTACGCGACCGAGGCCCACGCATCCGTCGAGGACGGGCTGTAGAACGCGGCGAGTGCGGCGCCGGTCGCGCCTTGCACGACGAGCAGGAACACGAGCACCTTGCCGAACACGTACGCGAACGATGCGCCACCCGTGATCTCGAGCGTCCCCGTCGCCGACGTTCGTTCGCGCAGAAAATCGAGCGCGCGTTTCACACCGGCTCCTTCTTCGACTGCCCTGTCTTGTAGCGCTCCCACGTGAGCAGCACGCGGCCGTTCACGATCTGCAGCGGCAGTTGATCGAGCCCGCGCTCCGACGGACCCGACAGCTTCGCGCCGTCGAGAGCGAACCGACTGTCGTGACACGGACAGAGATAGTTGTTCTGCGCGTGATCGAACCCGACGGCGCAACCGAGATGTGGGCACACCGCGGAGCGCGCCTCGAGCCCATCACCGACGCGACGGATGAACGCGGCGCCGAGCACGACATCGCGCGCCGCGGCCCACGCGTCTTTGATCACCGGCGCGACGATCTCGACCTTCGTCGGCGCCGCGACGAAGCGCGACGCTGGACCTAGATCGAGTGGCTCGCGCGGCGAGGACACCGTCTGCTTACCGGCTGGATCGACGACGAGGCGAACCAGCGGCACTGCCGCTACGACGCCGACGCCAACGCCAACGCCGCCAATTGCACAGGTTGCGAGGAACTTCCGGCGGTCCGGGTCGGACATCCGGAAACGATATCAGCCCATCGTGCGCTCTTCGCGCTCCTGGTCCTCTTTGCACTTGATGCAGAGCGACGTTTCGGGACGCGCCTCCAGGCGCTTCTTGCCGATCGGCTCTTCACAGATCTCGCAGATGCCGAACGAGCCGTCGTCGATCTTCTTCAGCGCGAGATCGAGCTTCGAGAGCAGGCTCTTCTCGCGGCCGCGGAGGCGGAACTCGAACGACTGGATGTATTCGCTCGATGCGAGATCCATCTCGTCCGGCAGGTCATTCGCGTCGAGGACCATGCCCTCGGACAACATCTGCCGTGCCCGATCCAGAACGACTTTGCGCTTCTCTTCGAGGAGCTCTTGAAACTTCTTCAGCTCCTTCTTGGTCAATGCCTTCGACTGCGCTGCGGTGCTGGTGCTCACGGGTTTCCCCCAAACGGGTTGTCAGATGGCGTTCGAGAAGCGCGGTAGGATAGTGATCGACGGGGTCACTGACAAGCTGTTCGCTCGTCTACCTCTTACAGAGCCGGATAGCTTGACACCCTCCAGCTAACCCTCGAAACTAGCTCGCGTATGGCCGGATCGGATAAGCGCAAGCAGTCACTCTATTTTCCTGAAGACATGCTGAAGGAAATCCAGGACGAAGCGACCCGGCAAGACCGGTCACTCTCCTGGATCGTCCAGAAGGCGTGGAAGATCGCTCGTAAAGAGATCATGAAGTACCCCTCGGTGAACGAGTTCCCGGGGGAAGAAGACGAAAAAGAGATCGCGTAGTCGCGACTCTGTTTCGCGACTGATCGATCACGCGTTGAGATGACGAGGGCTGTGTGGGGGTATGCCGTCGCGACAAGCGATGGCAGTCCCTTATTTTACGAGTCGTGGGGTGAGCGAGGCGCTCGAACGCCGGTGCTCTTCTGCGACGGGATCGGCTGTGATGGATATGTCTGGCGCTACCTCCGAGACGATCTCGGGCAGCGCTTCGGACTGCATGCGCATTATCGAGGGCACGGCCGCACCGCGCCGCCGAAGGACGCCACGCGCATCACGATCGAGGATCTCGCGGATGACGTTGCGTGCGTCCTAGATGATGCCCTGGTCGATCGAGCCGTTCTGATCGGTCATTCGATGGGCGTGCAGGTCGCGCTCGAGACCTATCGCCGCCACCCGGATCGCGTCGCGGGTCTCGTGCTGGTCTGCGGCGCGCCCTCTCATCCATTGAAGACGTTCAAGGGGTCCGCGTTTCTCGAGGACCTCCTGCCGACGATCCAGAAGTGGATCCATCGCGTGCCCGGCGTCATCAATCGCGTCACGCGCACCCTCCTCCCGACGCGACTCGCGTACGAGGTCGCCTCGCGGCTCGAGATCCGTCGGGAGCTCATCGAGCCGGCCGACTTCATGCCCTACCTCGAAGGTATGGCGCGTATCGACGCGCGGCTCTTCGTGGCGATGCTCTCGGCCGCCGGTCAGCACTCCGCCGAAGATCTCCTCCCCGAGATCGCTGCTCCCACGCTCGTGATCGCCGGGGGTCGGGACGGGTTCACGCCTCCGGAACGCTCGCGCGCGATGGCCGAAGCGATCCCCGACGCCGAGCTGCTCGAGATCCCGAACGCCTCGCACACGGCCCCGATCGAGCGCCCCAGACTGGTCGTCGAGACGATCCGAAACTTCATCGCGCGGCGGATCGACGCAGGCCCTCTCCGGAGTACGCCAGAGGCCTCGCCGCCTGTCGCTGAGTGAAAGAAATCGTGGCCCGTTTGCGATGCGGTGATACGCTCGCTTATCGCAACTGGGGACACTTGAACCCCCCTCGGGCTTATTCTGAGCCACGTTCGGGTTAGCTCTGGGTTACGCAGCGTTTTCGGTAAGGTTTCGCGCGTATTTTCATCGCTTTTTAGAAATCGATCGGGCAAGGTCGCGGTCCATCGCAGCGCGACCCTTGTGGGGGAAAACCAAGGTTCTCGTTGCGAGACCAGGACAAAAAAGCCATGGAAACCGACAAGTCAATGACACGCCCTGTCCTCCGTCGGCCAGATGACGACAACGATGGTCTCGTCGCTCTTCCGCCAGTGCCGCTGGTTCGCCAGCGTCTCCGCGCTTCGGTCAAAGAGTTCGCGATCTCGCAACCCGGTCGTCGTGCTGCCGCTCTCGCTGCCGTGTGGATCGCTGCCACCGGTTGTGAAGCCGATCTCAACCATTACGATCCCGAGGAAGCGCTTCGGACGTACCGCCTGATCGAATCGGAGCTCCGCGCGGAGCTTCGCATCTCGCTCGGCCGCGCGATCACGAACGAGCCCCACGCGGCCACGCGCAACACGATGATCAGCATGCTCGAGCACCTCGAGGAGCTCGAAGCCGCCGCTGTCGCGCCGCGCCCGGCCCGTCGCCGTCGCCGTCGCTAAGCTCGGTCACTGCCAAAGTTCGAAGTCGCTCGCTGACTTCGAAGCGCGAAAATTCAGATGAGGGCGAAAGAGTCCGGTTGATACCGGGCTTTTTTAGGTTCCAAAACCGATTCGTCACATCGCGAACACTTCTTACGTGAGGTGTCGTTGATGTGCGTCGTTTTGCGGCAGTCACGTCGTTGGTCGCCGTCATCGACGCGTCCTCACGACGAACGCGCTCTCCGACGAGCGTCGCGCATCCTCGCGTGCGCAGGTGTCGCTTCGATCGTTCGAGCTGTTCGGCGCCGGGCGACTCGCCGATCGTTGTCCGTGTCCGGCCGGTATTCGGACGCCTTGTCCAGCCGGCGGACAACGCGCGTTGCAAGCGCGTGCAATCGCGACCTCGATCGTGTGGCGCGGTTTCCGCAACGTGCGGCGTGCGATGCCCCGAACGAACGCGTTAACCGCAGACCGACCAACCACAGTGACGGCAGAGCCGGCAGCCGGATTGAACGACAAGCTCGTTCCCACACTCGGGACAACCGGCGACAGCAGCGACGGGAGCCGCGCGCGGACCGGTGACGAGGACCTGTCCTTCGCGGCTGCCGTCCCGGTAGACGGTGATTCCCTTGCAGCCCAGCTCGTACGCGAGCTCGTACGCACCTTTCACATCGGCCGCGGTGGCAGTGCGAGCGAGGTTGATCGTCTTGCTGACGGCGGCGTGCACGTGCCGCTGAAACGCGGCCTGCATCCGCACGTGCGTCGACACATCGATCTCGTGGGCCGTCGGGAACCGCCGTTGAATGTCTTCGGGGACACCCGCGCGGCCGCGAACGCCGCCGTGCTCCGCGACCTGTGCGAACAACGCGGGCGAGGCGAAGCCGCGCTCGGCCGCGATGCGCTGGAACGCGGGGTTGACCTCGACGAGCTCGGCACCGTCGAGGACATTGCGCCGGTACGCGAGCGCGTAGAGCGGCTCGATGCCGCTCGCGCAGCCGGCGATGATGCTGATGGTGCCGGTCGGCGCGATCGTCGTCGTCGTCGCGTTACGGAGCGACCGGTGCCCGGCGCTCTCCCACCGCGAGCCCTCCCAGGCCGGGAATGGACCGCGCCGATCGGCGAGCGCGCCCGAGGCTGCCAGCGACTCGACCTCGAGGAAGGTGGCGACGCGATCGGCGAGGGCGAGCGCGTCCTCGGAGTCGTACGGGATCTCGAGGGCGGCGAGCGCGTCGGCCCAGCCCATGATGCCGAGGCCGATCTTGCGCGTCGCCTTGGTCGACCGCTCTATCTCGGCGAGGGGATACCGATTCGCGTCGATGACGTCGTCGAGGAACCGCACGGCATCATGAATCACGACACGGAGACGATCCCATTCGAGCTCTTTGCCCCGGACGAACTTGCCGACGTCGATGCTGCCGAGCGTGCACGACTCGAACGGGAGGAGTGGCTGCTCCCCGCAGGGGTTTGTGGCCTCGATCGAACCCAGATGTGGAGTCGGGTGCTCGCTGTTGACCCGATCGATGAAGACCATGCCCGGATCACCGATCGCCCACGCGGCGTTCGCGATCGCGTCGAGGACGCGGCGTGCGTCGAGCTGACCGGTGACGTGACCGGTGCGCGGGTTCACGAGGTCGTAGGTGGTGCCGGCGTGAACGGCGGCCATGAACTTGTCGGTGATCGCGACCGAGAGGTTGAAGTTCCGCATCCGCGCCGGGTCGAGCTTGAGCGCGATGAACTCGAGCACGTCGGGGTGGTCGACGCGGAGCATTCCCATGTTCGCGCCGCGACGCGTGCCGCCCTGCTTGATCGCTTCCGTCGCGATGTCGAAGACCTGCATCAGCGAGACGGGGCCGGACGCGGTGCCGCCGGTCGAGGCGACCAGATCGCCTGCCGGACGGAGCCGCGAGAACGAAAAGCCGGTGCCACCGCCGGTCTTCTGGATCTCGGCGGCCCACCGCACGGCCTCGAACACGCCGGTCGTGGAGTCGTCGACGGGGACCACGAAACATGCGGCGAGCTGGCCGAGTGGTCGGCCGGCGTTCATGAGGGTCGGCGAGTTCGGGACGAACTCGAGCGTGGACATCATGCGCTCGAACGTGGCGCGCGCGGCGCTTACCTCATCGGGCGAGTACCCGAGGGTTACTTCGGCCGCGCTGACATGATGGGCGACGCGACGGAACAGCTGCTCTGGCGTCTCGACCACGACGCCGCCCTCGCGCGCGAGGTAGCGCGCACGGAGGACCGCGAGTGCGTTGTCGGTGAGCGTCGCCGGCACGTGCGCACCGTACGATCCAGGGCTAGGGCACGCAACCGACCGAGAAAGCGGCTTGCGTGGATTCTCGTCGGCGTATTGTCAGCTTTGTTGGCGCTCGCCGGTCGTGCGCTTGCGGATTCGACCTCGCCGAGTGGTGGGGCGGCCCCTGCGGTCGACTGCGAACCGGACTGCGACGGGGATGGTGAGACGAATGCCGATGACGGCGACCTCGACGTCCACGAGCCCGACGACGATGACGTACGAGAGGAGCCCGTCGACGTCGGCGCGCGGGTAGAGGATCTCGACGACGAGGGGAGCGTCGGCGACGAGACCGCGCGAAGCCCGCTCGACGCCGGGGCACCGTTCGTCGAGGACTCGCTCGGTGTCGCGAGCGGCCTCATCGACGCGACCTCGCTCCACGATCTCGAGGCACGGCACCAGCGGCCTTCGCGCTGGGGCCGCGTCGACCTCGCGGTCGCGTGGCGCCGCATCGACACGTACGACGAACCGAGCGAGCCCTCGCGGCGGCACGAGATCCTGCTCGTCGCGACGTGGAGGAACTGATGCGCGCCTTCGTGATTGCTCTGATGCTCGTCACGACCGCGAGCGCGCGCGCCGAAGATGTCGAAGATGTCGATGCCGAGCTCGCGATCGAGCCGGATGGAAGCGCACACAGGCCACCGCCGATCGCCGAGGTACTCGAAGCGGCCTACGCAGCGGCCGGCCTCGATCGCGATCCGACGAAGAGCTGGATCCGCCGTGCCCGCGTGGCCGGCTTGATTCCGTGGGTCACCGTGCGAACCGGTTGGGACGCGAACTGGCACGAGGAGCAGACCGACGTCGGCCGCAGCCGAACGTTCGAGGTGCGAGCGACATGGCGATTGGATCGGCTGCTGTTCGACGGCCGCGAGCTGCAGATGTCGTCGATCGATGCGGCCCGTCGGCGCGAGCGGCGGCGGCTCGCGAGCCGCGTGATCCAGGCGTACTTCGGCTGGCGCAAGGTGACGGCGCGAGCCGCACGCGACGGAAGATTCGCGCTCGCAGCCGAGGCAGCGACGGCAGAGCTCGACGCCCTCACCGACGGCTGGTTCTCTGGGTGGTTCTCTGATCGAACAAAGTCCGCGAGATAGGAGGGTTCGCCGCGGTGCGTCCGAGCATCGGACGGTCGAGTGCCGGGGCAAAGAGACCCGGGCGTAACCCGGAAAACTTGCCTTCTGCTCGTCGGGCCGGCGAAGCTTTCGGTAAGTGACCGTCGAGCGCGAGCATCCGCGATACGCACACGAGGCGGCGATGACGTTGCTCGTTGGTGGCAAGACCATCCAAGGTCGTACGCAGAACGTCTCGCGCGGCGGCTTGTGCGCGGACCTCGCGGACGCGATCGTCGTCGGCACCGAGGTCGAGGTGGATCTGCAGCTCGTGTTCGAGAACGAGGAAGTGTCCGAGGCTCTGCGGGTCCCGGCGCGCGTCTGCTGGTGCACGTCGGTCGACGAAGGGCACCAGGTCGGCCTCCGCTTCAAGCCGATGAACGCGGAGCTCGCGAAGTACCTCGCCATGTTCCTGCGCTTCCTCGACAGCGAAGAGCGCGTGAAGAACGAAAAGGGGCGCGACGCGCCGGTCGACGAGAAGTTCGGCTAAGCGGCGCGCTACGTCGTCGACTGTTGCTGCTTCTTCGCTTCGGCCTGCATGCGCGCCTTCTGGATGTCTTGCATCATGCCGAGCACGAGGCGCGGATCGGTGAAGACATTGAGCTTGGGCGCGAGCGACTTCGCATAGCGATCGAAGTAGAGCAGCTGCTTCGTGATCAGAATGAACTCGTTCGGCATCTTCATTCGGTGCCGCGTCGCGGTGCGCTGGATGCCGGGCAGGAACTCGGAGTAGTTGACCTGGCCGAACGAGAGCGTGAGCAGGGGGCTATACGTTTCGCCGAGGTCTTTGACGAAGCCGTCGACGTCGAGGTTCGGTGGTGCGCCCGCCATCTCGATGATGATCTCGGCGAGCCGTTTGTAGTTTCCAGAGGCGAACGCGATCATGTAGTCGGTGACGAGGTAGCGCTCTTTCTCGTCGAATCGGCCGACGATGCCGAAGTCGAGGAAGCCGATCGTGTCGTCGTCGAGGAGCATCAGATTTCCGGCGTGCACGTCGCCGTGGAAGAAGCCGTAGAACACGACGCACTGGAACCACGCGCGCAGGCCATCGACGAGCTTCTGCTCGCCATCGATACCCTTCGCCTTGATCTCATCGAACCTGTCGACGCGCAGGCCGCTGAACTTCGTCATCACGAGGACCTTGCGGGTCGTGTACTCGTGATGTGGTATCGGCGCGTGGATGTGCTTGTAGCCGAGCTCGCGCATGATCTCGTTGAAGCGGTCGAGGTTCTCGGCCTCCCTGCGGAAGTCGAGCTCCTCGGTGAGCGTCTTCGTGAAGTCGTCGACGACACCGACCGGGTTCGCGAGCTCCACGTTCTTGCGAAAGCGCTGCAGGATCGAGGCGAGCATGCGCATCAGCTTCATGTCGGCCATGCAGCGCGGGATGATGCCGGGCCGCTGGACCTTGATGACGACCGGCGTGCCGTCACGGAGCTTCGCCGTGTGGACCTGCGCGATCGAGGCGGACGCGAGCTGCTTCGGCTCGATGTCGATCAGATGGGCGGCCTTCTCCGAGCCGAGCTCTTCGCCGAGCGTGCGCTGCACATCGGCGAACGGGAACGGCTTCACGCGGTCGAGTACCTTCTGGAACTCCTTCACGTACGCATCGGGGAACATGCCCGCCGACGACGCGATGATCTGGCCAAACTTGATGAAGGTTGGGCCCATGTCCTCGCACCACATGCGGAACAGGATGGGACGCGTGAGGGGCTGGTACTTGTCCTTGGGAACGAACAACTTGCGCAGTCGCGTCGCGTCGAACACCCAGAGCCAGAAATATTTGGCGGTGTAGAGCGTGAGCGCCCAGACGCGGCGCGGTACCGGCAGCGAGACCGACAGCACGAACAGAACAGCGACGACTGCCAGCAGCGAGTACCAGAACATGCTCGCGCAAATCCTAACACGCGACGAATCCGTATACTGCCGCGATGCTGACGACCATCACCGCCGGCCCGTACACGATACGGGGCATCTCGGTCGGTGGCGTCTACACGTCCCTCGCCGTCCCCGAGCTCGGCCTCCTGTTCGACGCCGGCGCATCTCCGCGATCACTCGCGGCGATCGACACGATCTTGCTCTCGCACGGTCACGTCGATCACATCGGCGCGCTGCCGGCATTGCTCGGCATTCGTGCGCTCCACGGGAAGACGAAGCCGCCACGCATCGTGATGCCGGCGGAGATCGTCGACGACCTGCGCGCAGGCCTGATGTCGATCTCGAAGCTGCAGCGCTGGCCGCTCGATATCGACGCGATCGGCATGAGCCCCGGCGACGAGCTCGCACTCCGACCGGATCTCCTCGTCCGTGCGGTGCGCACGTTTCATCCCGTCCCGTCGCTCGGCTACATCATCGTGCGCAAGGTGGCGAAGTTGAAGCCCGAGCTGCTCGGTCTGCCGGGCCCCGAGATCGCAGCACGCCGCCGCGCCGGCGAAGACATCAACACGTACGAGGAGCGCCGCGAGCTCGCGTACGTGACGGACACGCTCGTCTCCGCGCTCGATCATTCGCCCGAGCTGCTCTCGACGCGCGTGTTGATCGTGGAGGCGACATTCCTCGACGATCGCAAGTCACTCGAGGCCGCGCGCGCGGGCTGTCACATCCACCTCGACGAGATCATCGAGCGCGCTGCGCTGTTCGAGAACGAGCACATCGTGCTCATGCACTTCTCGCAGCTCTATCGGCCCGACGAGATCAAGTCGCTCCTCGACGCGCGGCTGCCCGAAGGACTGCGGAAGCGCGTCATTCCGTTCGCGCCGAACACGCCACACTGGCCGGGCTAGCTCGAACACCGCGATCCGCTCGTGTTTCGCTCGTGTTCCGCTCGTGTTCCCGAGTTACACAAAACGCACAGAGGCCACGGAGGCCACAAAAAAGAGGTCAATTTCGGGGCGTTCGTGCTCGAGCGAACCCAGCGGTCGAGATCCTGTCGCCGTGCGTCTCGACTGAATTGGTCGCCCGCACGAAGCGTGCTTGCAACGGGCGAATGTCATCGAGGCGCGGCGCCACAAGATCTCGATCGTGGGTCGGCTGCGTCGCAGGTGCGCGCCGAAAAAGCTCTCTTTTTGTGGCCTCCGTGGCCTCTGTGCGTTTTGTGTTAACTCCGGAACACGAGCGGAACACGAGCGACGCGACGAGCGGAACACGCGACAGCTCGAACGCACTAGCCGTCTTTCGGGAGCAGCTCGACGACCGTCGCGCCCCAGCTGCCACTGCGCTGGTCACCGAGCCGGTAGCTGCGCACGGCCGCGTGCTTGTCGCAGACGCCGTGCACGATGCGGCGCAGCGTTCCCTTGCCCTTGCCGTGGATCACGCGGACGGTCGTGAAGCCCGCATCGCGCGCGGCGTTCAAGTATTCGTCGACGAGGTCGGCGCAGTCGCGCGGCTGGAACGTGTGGAGGTCGAGCTCCTCGGTGAGCTGCGGCGTTTCGGGATCGATGGCGGCATCGTCGTCATCGTCGCTGTCGTCCTCGCTGTCGTCCTCGACGACCGCCGGCTTGCGTCGGAACCAATCGAAGATGCCCACGTCAGAGCGTCGCCACGACGAGCACGATCAGCTCGCCGATCGCGGCGGCGACAGCGACCGTGGAAGCAGTGAGCCCGCCGTCGCGCTTCTGCGTCGCGACGCCGAGCCCGAACGCGACGATCGCGGCGAGTGCGAGGGCGACGATGCCCGCCTTGCCGAGTGCCCATATTGTGAGCGCGGCGGTCGCGACGCTGATCGCGGCGGTGAGCCACGCGGGTGCGGGTACGGCGACGAGCGAGCGCTTCTCGTCGTAGTGGATCGGATCGCCGAGCGCTTGCAAGAAGACGGCGCACCAGCGCCCGACGACGGCGGTCGCGAGGAAGACGAGGAGCCAGTTGTCCGGCGCGATCGTCGTGATCGCGAACACGCGGATCAGCGTCGTGAACACGAGTGTGAGCACGGCGGCGGGGTTTCCGCTGCGCCGGCCGTCCCACTCGTCGACGCGTTCGGCGACGCCGCGCTCGACGATCGCGGCCGACGCGAGCGACAGCATCGCGAGGCCGAAGATCGCGGCGATCGGGATGGGCACGCCCGCCCCACGCAACAGCGCCGCGACCGCCCACGCGAGCAGCCCGATCGGCACGCCGAGCGCGACGATCCAACCCGGCGAGCGCGCGTCGTCGCTGACCTCGGTCGGCCAGCGCCACGGTGTGGAGTGCACGAGCGCGACCGCACCGCCGTACAGCGGGCCGAGGCGGCGCTGCCATTCCTCCCGGGAGCTCACGCCGGCAGTATACGCCCGTCGGCCGGGTCGGAGGCGTACGCGGAGGCGTCCCAGTCATGGGTCGCGAGCGCTGCGTCCATGCCGCGCGCGAGGTACCAGGCGCGCATGACCGCCTCGAACACCTCGCGCGGCACGACGACATCGGGACGCACGCGCTTCGCAACGCGCAGGTCGTAGCCGAGTCCGCGCTTGATCGCGTAGAGGCGGCCGATCGCGCCGAACACGAGGCCAAGGTGCCGCGTCGCGGAGACTCGCTGGGCGTGCTCCAGCGCGTAGATCCTGCCGATCGAACCAAACACCCCTGCGAGATCACACATGACCTCTCCCTGGTAGCACGCGCCTTGCGATTCCCAATTGCGCTCTCGAGATCGCATGTCATCTTGGGCGCCCGACCGAGAGCGCGCGAGCGCTGAGGTTGGACTGGAGGTGACGCATGAAGTCCCTGTTGGAGCTGGTGAAACAATTCCGTGGTGCGTTCGAGAAGAACGCATCGTATGTCGAGCCGTTCTACGCGCTGACCGCGGCGAGCAAGCACGCGACGTTCGCCGAGCGCGAGGCGGCGATCCTCGGGCTGCTCGATCCGAAGGGCATCGAGCATCACGCCGAGATCTCGGGCCTGATGTGCGTCGCGAGCGGTGCGCTCGTCGAGGATGGCGCGTCGACACTGCTCGGCCTCGACACGATCCTCGACCGCATGGCCGACGGCGCCGAGATCCTCGCAAACGCGGGACCTGCGCTCGAGGACGCGGATCTCGATGCGCAGAACATCGCGCCGCCAACGGCACTCGCAGAAGTCGAGCGGCGCTGGGTCGCGGGCTGGAAGAGCCACGTGCGCGGCGCGATGGCGCGACTCGCGCGCGACCCCCGTGCACGCAAGCGGCTGCGCGCGCATCCGCGCTTCGAGCCCGCCGTGCGCAAGCTCGTCGAGCGGACGTGGGCGAACCACCTGCGTTACATCGTTGACGTGCTCGACATGCTCGACGACGAGCCGGTGCATGTCATCGATCTCTGCGCGGGTGGCACGCTCACGCGGTATCGCGCGTTCGGCATTCGCAACGGCTTCCACCTGATGACAATCCTCGACGGGCACGACCCGGCCGAGCTCGTCGCGCAGGAGGCGGACTTCGTGACGGCGAAGTACGGCTACTACTCGTGGCCCGCACTCGCACGCACGGCGGCGGGAAACTTCGAAGCGGTCGGCCTCGGATGTTTGTTGTGGGGCGAGCCCCGCGCGAACGACCTGCCGCAGTTCGAAGGCGTGCGCACCGTGATCCGGACTGCGCCGTCGATGACGCGGTCGTGGGACGTCAACTTCGTCGTGCCGATCCACGAGGCGCTGCGCGAGCAGCTCGTCGTCGAGTCGCAGCTGTCGATCGAGGAGTCGCGGCCGATCCTCGAGCGCATGGTGGCAGCGCTAGCGAAGGTCGACGACTAGGTCCATCACAAGACCTTGAGGCTCCGCGATCGCTTCGCCTTGCCCGCCATCGGCGGTAGCGGCGGCAGCTTCGCCGCGGCGACCGCACTCGCCGGATTCGCGAGGTCCTTGCGATCGCGCTCGAACGCATCCGCGTCCGGGCGCCCGGTCATCCGGGGCGCGAGCGCCTCGAACAGCGGGCGCGCCTGCGCGAGCAGGCCGGCCTTCACGGCGAGCCGCGCGACGAGATAGGCCGCATCTGCGAACCCGGGTGCTGCCTCGAGCGCATCGAGCGCGCGCGACAAGCAGCGCGCCGTCACATCGCGGTGCTCGGCGATCGCCGCCTTCGCCTGCGCCGCCGAGAGCTCGACATCGGTCGTGCCCTTCAACCACGTCGCTGCGCCGCGGCCGCTCGCGAGCGTGACGACGGCGAGGTCGGCGGTCGTGACGAGCGCGGGCACGGCGTCGGTCGCGCCGGCGATGTGCTCGAAGTGGAGGTGCTCCGCGCGCGAGGTCAAATACGTCGCGAGCGGGCTCGTCGCGGCGGATGGCGATGGCGATGGCGCTGGCGACGGCGGCGGCGATGCCGATGGCGATGCGAGCTGCGCGAGCGCGGCCGCGGGCTGTCCGTTTGCGACCAACGCCCACGCGAGCCACAACTTCGTGCCCGCGGCGGAAGGCGCGGCGGCATCGGGCGATGCGGCGAGTGCACCTTCGGCGAGCTCGAGCGCCCGCGCTGGATCGTTCGCGATCAGCGCGGCCTCGATCGCGGCAGCGACCTCGGGTGCACGTGGGTCGCTCGCGGGCTGCCACGGCGGCGCATCGACGAACGCGCGCGTCGCGGTCTCGATGCGCGCGGCGAGATCGGTCGGCACCACGAGGCGCACCTCGCGGTGGGCGCGCCGGTGAGCCCACACGACGCCGATGAACGCGACCGCGAAGATCGTGAGCGAGAGGACCAGCCAGGTCATGCGCGCGCGCTCATCGCCGCGCGTGGTCGTGAGCTCCCTCGCCCACGGCACCGCGCGCTCATCGCCGCGCGCTGGAGAGCGCCGGCGCGAGCGGCGCGCACACGATCGGTCCGCCGAAGTAGGCCGGGTTACACGTCGCCGCGGTCTGCGCGGGCTTGCGCGCGGCCGTGGGCGTGCCCGTAAACGGCACACACTGGTTGTTCTCGAACTTGCCGAGCCCGTCGAGCCCGCTCGGGTTCGTCGAGGGCTCGCCGACGATCTCGCAGACCTCGTACGCGTGCATCCGCTGCATCACCTCGAGCGAGAGGACGCCCGAGCCCGGCATGAACGAGTCGCGCATGCGACGGCCCGTGAGCGTTCCGATCGCCTCCCAGATCGCCGGACGCGCGAGGCGGCGGGCATTCGTCACGATCGACGGATTGATGCGGAAGAACGGCTGCCCGCTCGGATCGCCCGCGTCGAACCCGCCACCGACGGGATCGAAGCTCGGATCGCGCCCCATGATCGTCGGGTCGTTGAGCTGCATGTCGAGCGGCTTGCACTGCGCCTTGGGATTCGGGAAGCACTTCTCGCGCGTGGACTTGGTCTGGTCGAGCTTCACGCCGACGACCGCACCGCTCTGCTCGAGGACGAGGACCCACGTCTGGCCGGGAAGCGTGCCGGAGATGATGAGATCGACCGGGTTGATGATCGGCGTGGTCGTGATCGCCTGGCGGGTCTCGGGGACGCCGGTCACGCGCATGTCGAGCTCGAACACGCCCGACGAGCCGGCGAAGTAGACCTTGCCCTCGCGGACCGCGATGCCGAGCGCTTGCGCGGCGCCTGCGAGCTGGACCGCGTTGGTGCCGCGCGGTGGTGCAGGCTTTTCGGGAACGGCGAGCGAGAGGACGCCGACGCCGCCGTTGGTGCCGACGTACATGAGGAAACCCGCGAGCGCGATGTCGTTGACCGGCGAGCCGACGCTGATCGAGTTCTTGAACACCGGCAACGCAGGGTTATCGAGCGAGAACGTCTCGATCGTGCCCTGCGTGGTACCGACGTAGAGCATGTCGCCAGCGAGCGCGACATCGGACGCGGTCTTGCCGGGAATCGCGAGCGTGGTGCGGATCAGCGCCGCGCCGACGACGCCGGGCGGCTGGCGAATCTCGACGACCGAGATGCCCGCGTTGCCGACCGCGACGTAGACGAACGGATCGCTGACGTCGGGAGAGAGATGTGCGAGCGCGGTCGGCGCGGCGGGCAGCGCGACCGTGAACGTGCGTGCGAGCGTACCGACGGGCAGGCGACCGCCGGCCTTCGTCGGATGCCCGCGCTTCGTGATGTCGGTGATGACGAGCTGGTTCGCGCTGCCGGTCATGCCGAACACGGCGAGGTCGCGCAGCGACGGCGGCACGGTGCCACCGATCGGCGGCGACGCGTTGAAGTTGCGAATCAGCACGACGTCGGTCGCGGTGTCGCCGGCGAGCGGCAGGATCGGCTCGAGGTTCGCGGGCGTCTTCACACCCGCGGGGTTTATGACCATGCCGGGGAACCGGTTCGACTTGCCCGGGATGTTCGCCGCGAGCTCCCGCTCCTGCTTGTGCTCGACGAGCTCGATGCCTCCCTGCCCCGCCGTCATCGCCCAGTCGCCGACGAACGGATACGAGCCAGAGCCGAGACCGTAGGTCTGCGCGAGCACGTGCTCGTTACGCACGCGGCCCTGCGCATCGACGAGCGCGTGGCAGGTCTCGCAGCCGTGCGCCTCTTTCGGGCGAGTGGTGTGCGGCATCGTCTGGTTCATCGCGACGCCGCTCGTCGCGACGTTCATGCGGCCGGAGTTGCCGTCGAGCTTCTGGAACGTCGTGAACGTGAGGTCGTTGAACTCGGTGTCGCCGCCGGCGTCGGTGACCGTCAAATGCACCTGCATCGACGAGCGGAAGGTCATCAGGCGGCCCTGCTCTGCCTTCGAGCCCACGCCGAGCACGAATGGCGACCGCAGCAGGCCGAGGAGCTGGAAGTTCACGTGCGCGGGGTTGTTGTTGTTCGAGAACCAGACCTCGTTCTCGGAGGCGCTCTTCGTGATCGCGTTCGCCGCATCGACCTTGTTGCGCTGCGGATCGCCGAGGTTCATGTCGACGTGACAGCCCATGCAGTTGTGCACCCAGCTCGAGTGACACGTGTGGCAATCGAGCTTCGCGCTCGTCAGCTTGCTCGCGCCCTGCATGCCGGCGAACTCGGAGCCCTTGCCGCGCTGGCGCTCGTCGAGCCCGGCGATGTGTTGCGCGCTATGCGCCTCGCGCGCGTAGTTCGACTGCGCGTCGACGGTCTGCGGGATCTTCCAGAACACGCCTGGATTGACGCGCGAGCGCTGCACGTACGAATTGCCTTTGCGCTCGAAGAACGGCTGATGGTCGTCGTTGAACGCGCGCGTGAGATCGTTGCCGCCATTCGGGCCCGAGGTCACGAGCGTCGCACGCGCGTCGTTCGTGCCGTGGCAGTCCTCGCACTCGACCTCGATCGCATCCCAGTTCGTGCTGTAGATGTGCCCGTCGCCGTGCACGTCCTGCAGGAAGTGACAGTCGATGCAGTGCATGCCGCGCTCGAAGTGCACGTCCATGAGCCGCGTCGAGCCATTGCGACCACCGTAGACGTAGCGCATCTGGCGGCCGTCGATCGACCGCTCGCGCGGTAGGCGATCGATCAGGTCGAGCTTGCCGTTGCCGTTCTGATCCTCGTTGATCGTGACGGATGGGCCGGTTCCGCTCTCCGTGACCCGCGTCAGCGTCAGGCTCGTGTCGAGCTCGCCGTTGTTGTTGCAGTCCTCGCTGAACACGGCCTGCGCACAACCGCCCGCGCCGGCGATCAAACCCTGCGTCGCGAGCTGCGCGTCGCGCTCCTGCGCCTTCTTGACGATCTGCACGCCCTCGGGCGAGACGACGACCGGCTGCCCGCTGATGTTGTCCTCGCGCACCCACGAGTCGACGATGCGCACGGTCGACTTGTTGCCCGGCGTCTGGAACTCGATCGGCTTTCTGCGCGCGAGCGCATCGCGCTGCTCTTCCTCGGCCATGCCTTGATACGCGAGGTTGATGCGCGTCACGAAGCCGTGGCAGAGACCGCAAGTATCGGTGTCGATCTTCGCGGTCATCGCGTGGTTCGCGGAGTAGGTCTTCTGCTGCTTGCGATTGGTCTCGAGCGTCTCTTGCGCGGACACCGCGCGGCCGATCAGGCGATCGCGGCCGGCAATCGTGCCGCGGTCTTGCGACTCGGCGAACTCGCGATGCTTCGTCGTCGGATCGACGACATCGACGAACGTGCCGTCGTCCTGCCGGATGCGCGTCGGGCGGCGCGAGCCGTCGTACGCGTACGGTGCGTGACACGCGGAGCAGCCCGACGAGTGCCCGCGACCGTACGGATTCGCCGTGCGGAAGCGTGCGATCTCCGGAAGGATCGACGTGCCGAACGTGAAGTTGAAGTTCGTCGTCGAGCCCGGATAGTTCAGCGGGTAGTACGCGCGGAACGTTCGCAGGATCACGTCGACCGGATCCGGCACGCCCGGGGCGAGCAGGCCGTTCGGCACCGGCTTCATGACGTCGATCGCGTCGGTGAACCGCTCGTTCCCGCCCCACGGGAAGCGCAGATCGCCCGCGCCGAGAATCGAGGCAGTGAGCGGATCCGTCGGCGGCAACACGGGCCGCAGATCGCCCTGCGCGATCTCGAAGGCGGGCAGTCCCGCATTGCCGACGACGTTCGCGCGCACTGTCGGATCCTGGAGCGACGCGCGCGCTTCGAGGCAGGCGCTATCGAACTTCGGTTGCGAGCGCAGGCTGCCGTCGCCGGGACGAATGCACGTGTCCGCGCCTTCGTAGTCGAGCGTGTAACCGAAACCGCCCGCGCGCGGGTCGGGCTCGTTGCCGCGCGCGGCCTGGAAGTCGCTGCGCCAGCTCTCGTTGCCATAGTACGCGCCGTTGATGACGGCGCTCTGGTTGACCATGATGCTGCGGCGAACGATGTCGATGTTCTGCTGGTGACAGCCCGCCGCATTCGATGCGCCATTCGCGCTGCCGCAGCCGATCGTCGCGACGCGCAGATCGCCGGGGTTCAGAAAGCGCGTGTAGTTGAGGTCGCGCGACAGCTCGGTGTCGAAGAACTCGCCGGCGCCTTCGCCGTGCAGACCGGGCTCGAACACCTCGCCGAAATCGAGGACGGCGGTCGCGGTGCCATTGAGCTGGACGGTCTCGTCGATCTGCCCGTCCTTGTCGTCGTCGATGCCGTTCGCGTAGAAGAACCGCGCGAGCTTCGCCTGCTTCGGCAGCACGTGCGCCTGCGCCATCAACGAGACGTCACGAAACTTCGCCTCGCTCTGCGCTGCATCCTCGGGGACCGCGATCTGATCGTTGCCGCCGTGGCAGTCGATGCAGCGCAGCTTGTAGTTGCCGTGCACGTGCGCGGCCGACAGACCGGCGTGACAGTTCACGCACGAGCCGTCGAACGCGAAGGCGTCGGTGTCGCGCTTGGTCTCCGTCGCGGAGCAAGCGGCAAGGACGAAGACGAGGATGGTGAGTGCGTGCTTCATTAGTAGACGCTCATGTCGGCGTGGCAAAACGACTCGGCGCACGAGTCAGGTGCCACTTCACGGAAGTGACATGCCGACCGCCCACACGAAGCGTGCTGGCGATCTCGGTTGTTGTCGATGATCGGGCGCACGCGGAGGTCGACGAGCGACTGATAGTTTTTCCCCTGCGCCTTGTCCGCGACCACGTAGTGACATTTCGCGCACTGCAGCGGCGCGCCGTCGACCTTGCCCGTCTCGGTGCGGTGCTCGACGCGCTCGTGCTTGAAGCACGGGATTTTCGGATTCTTCGCCGCGAGCTTCTCGTGCACTTCGCTGCCGCACGACCGCACGCGGGTGTCGGGCCGCGCGGCGCGCTTCGTGATGTTGCGCGCGGCGAGCTGCACCTTGAAGTACTCCTCGCGCGACGGCGCCTGATGACAGAGGCCACACTGCGCCATCGTGAAGTCGGGAAAGTCCTTCGCGTTGTGACACTGCACGCACTGGTTGTGACCGGGCGTGCCGATCACGAGGGCGAACGACGAATTGTCGACGATATGGCAGCCGCGGCAGCCATTGGCGCCTTTCTCCGAAGCCCGCGTCGCGTGTGCGAAGTGGTTCAGCTCGATGTGGTACTCGCGCGCGCCCTTGAAGCTCGGGAGGATGCGCGTCTGCGCCTTCTTCCACGGCCACGGGACCTGCGCGTGACAGCCGGTGCAGAACGCAGCCGCCTTCGCGAAGGCGGGACCGACCTTGCGCGTCTTCTCGGACGTGCCGACGGCGACGAAGTCTGTCGCGTGACAGGCCGCCTGCAGGCACGGTGCGTGACCTTGTGCGGCCGGCGCGAGGATCGCGCCCTTCGCGTCGATGCGATGACAGGTCTCGCACTTCGTGACGTCGAGACCGCGACCGCCATGCGCCTTGTGATCGAAGTGCTTCGGCGTGACCGCGCTGGGCGGTTGCGGCTGCGCGAACACCAGGAACGGTGCGAGCACGATCGCGATGAGCAGCGTCAGCTTCACGGACCCACCATCGCGGTCGGGGTGCCCTTCGGAGACGTGTGACACTTCGAGCACTCGAAGCCGGTCGTCTTGAACGCGGTCTTGCCGTTGTGACAGGCGCCGTCGCACTCGAGCATCGTCGCCGGCTTGATCTGCGCGAGCGTCCGCGCCTTCTGCACGCCCGCATGACAGTCGAGGCACTGGGCCTGACGATTCGTCCGCTTGTCGACGGCGTGCTTCGCATGGCCATTCGCCTTGGTGAACGCGAGCGCCACGGACCACTCGGAGCGCGCGGCCTTCTGCGGCGCGTCCTTGAGGTGGCATGCGCCGCACTCGTTCATCGCCGGGCGCGCCGTCTTGCCGTGACAGCCGACGCAGCCGTCGTGACCGCCGGGCCGCGAACCGCCCGCGAGCTTGTCGCCGTGACAGGCGGCGCACGCGGCATTGCCGGTGCTCGCGACCTTCGTGATGTGCGTCGCGTGATCGATCGACTCGAACCACTCCGGCTTCAAGGGCGGCTTCGCGCGCGCGACGGCCTTCTGCCATGGCGCGACGCTGTCGTGGCAGACGCCGCAGATCTTCGTCGAGCGGCTCGCGAACTCGGTCTGGTGACAGCCCGAGAGCGCACACGGCATGTGATCTTTTTTCGCGAGCGGCGGCGTCAGCTTGCCGTCGGCCTCGACGCCGTGGCACGTCGCGCAGTCGGCGATCTTCACGTTGCGGTTCGCATGCGTCGCGTGCACGAACGCCATGTCCGTGCGCGTCGCTGGTGCGGGCTCACTTCCCTTGTGGCAGAGCGTGCACTTGGTGCCGACCGCCGAGAACGCCTTCTGACCGTCGTGGCACTTGGTTTGGCAGCCGAGCATCGACGGACGCGGCAACGCACTCTCCGCCGCACCGACGAGCTTCTCGTGACACGAGGTGCACGTCGCCGACTTCTGCGACGCCGCGTGATGCGCCTTGTGATCGAAGTTCGCGAGGCGATAGATGTCCGGAGGCGTGCCGGTCTTCGGCGTCGGTTGCGTGTGGCACGAGAGGCAGTCGGTGATCGGCTTCTTCGCCGCGACGCCACCCGCGTTGTGACAGGTCGCGCAGAGCTTGTGCGACTGGCTCTGCTTGACGGGCGGCGCCGGTGGAGCTTGCCCTTCGTGGCACTGCACGCAGCCTGCCTCGATGCCCGAGCCAAACGACAGGTGCTTCGCGTGCGTGAACTTCGCGCCGAACGATTCCTCTTTCGGCGGCGGCGGCAAATCGTTGGGCAAACACTCCTTGCGCTTCGCGACGTGGCAGACCTCGCACACGCGAGCGGGGCCTTTCGGTCCCGGCGTCTTCAGCGTCGTGCACGACGATGGATACGTGTGACACGCCTCGCAGCGCTTGTGCTCCTTGCCGGGCAGCACGGTGCCTTGCGCATCCATGCGATGGCAGTCCTTGCAGTCGGCGCTCTTGCCCGACGCACGCGCGGCATTGATGTGGCGATCGTGATCGAACTTGCGCTGCGCGACCGGAATCGGTGGCGCCGCGAGCGCGATGCCCCCGAAGGCGACGATCGTCAGAAGGAACGCGATGACGGAGCGCTTCACCACCGCACCTCCACCGCACCACGCACCGCGGTCATCACGCCGAGCTCGCGCGCGAGCACCGACGACGGTTCCGCGATCTCCGCAGCGATCTCGAAGCGCAGGTCGTTCGAGAGCCAGTAGTGCAGATCGCCACGCCCGCCGCCGCGACCTTCGTCGACGACATCCGCGTACGGGCTGCCGAAATCGAAGACGCGATAGAACCCGCCGAGCTGCATGCGCCAGCGCCGCGGCCCTTTGCCCTGGCTCCGCACCGTCGCATCGACCGAGACCTCGTGCATGAGCTCGAGCCCCGATGTCGACGAATCGCCAAACTGACTGCCGGGTCCGTCGTTGCGGACGCTGTCTCCCATGCAGCTGGGTGTCTCGACGGTGTCACACGACGCGGTGTCTCCATAGCTCCGCAGCTTGTACTGCGCCGTCGTGTAGATGCCGCCCACACGCGTGCCGAGCGGCGAGCCCGCGACGGCGACGCCGGTCTCGATCCAGCCGCGCTGGTCGACGGTCACGACATCTTCCGGCGCGTCGGGGCGATCCATGCGCGCGAACAGGAGGAGCTCGGTGTCCTTGCGGCGATAGTCGAACTGCGCGCCGATCGTCGTCGCGCTCACCGGTGCCGCGAGCCCGACGCCGAGCTGGCGCGAGATGTTCACGACATCGACCGCCGACGGCGCCGCGAGGTCGTACGCGAGATCGCCGCCATCGCGGTGCTCGAGGTCGACGAGAAAGATCATGTTCTTGCGCTCGGCCCGCACGCGTGCGCCGACGCGCCCCAGCGCGAAGCCATCCTTCGCACCGTCGCCGTTCGCGTCTTGCTGCGCGTCGACCAGGCGCGCGCGGACGTCGACCTTGATCTGCTTGCTGACCTCGTACGTGCCGTTCACGGCGACGAGGTGCCGCGTCTGGCTCTCGGTCTCTTCCATGATGCCGAGGCCGTCGATCGCGAGGCCCATGTAATCGACCTTGAGCCGCGCCGGCAGCGAGCCGCGCTGCTTCAGATCGACCGCCGCCGTCGCGCCGAACAGGACGCCCTTCGGCGTGTCGACGTAGAGCGCGACGCGCTGGCCCGCGAAGCCCGAGAGCTCGACGCCCTTGTCGCGATAGCCGACCGTCGCGCCGTCGAAGTACGCGAACATCGATCCACCGTCGAGCCGGAACTGCCGGCCACCGCGCGCCCAGAGCTTCTGCGGCCGCCGATCGTCGCGTCCCCACTCGGCGTAGCCCGCCTTGATCGCGATCGCGTACGAGTCTTCCGAGTCGTACGGCCGCACGAACGCGGTGCGCGACGCGAACGAGTCGCTCGCATCGAGCTGGAAGCTCGACAGGAAGTACGCGCCGAGCGAGGGCACGAGGATGTCGCGCACGCCGACGATGGCATCGCCGACGATCCAGGGCCGCGAAGATGCGTACTCGTTCGGTAGCGATGCGCCACCGCGAAGCGTGTCGCCCGATGCGCCCGCACCGTCGAGCTCGACGCCCGCGCGGATCTTCAGCGTCACGCGCTCCTGCCAGTCGCGCGCGCCCTTCGGGATCGGCGTGAACGTGGTCAGCGATGACTCCGCGTAGGGATCGACCGTCGGTGCGTTCGTGCCCGGCTCGGCGGCTGGCGCTGCGGCTGGCTCGGCCTGCGCGACTTTCCGCGGCGGCATCTTCAGCTGCACGGGCTCGTGCTGCAGGCGCAGGTCGATCGCGTCGTCGGCGAATGCGATCGAAGGCACGAGCGCGAAAATGGCGATGCGCTTCATCGCGTCCCCCGATGACACTTGCTGCACGTGTCCTCGTACGTGTGGCACGTGAGGCACGACGACAGCCCGAACCGCGCGAGCTCCGCGTGACCGCCGAGGCGGAAGTCACCGAGCGGCGTGTGCGATCGCGGCGGCACCGAGTGACACGCGGTGCACGTCTCGGGCGCGTGACACTGCGCGCAGCGGCCGGCCTCGGCCTGCGCTTCCTTGCCGTGATCGTTGCGCCACATCAGATTGTGGTCGCGCGGCTTCATCGTCAGGTGACACTGGAAGCAGCTGTCCTCGCGCGCGCCCTGCACTTCGGTGTGGCAGAAGCGGCAGTTCGAGTTCGGCGCCGCGGCCTGCTCGCCGTGATGCTTGCGGAAGTGCATCGTGTGATCGACGGGACGGCCGGTCTCGCCTGCACCCCCGACCATGTGATTGCCCGGCGGCGAGCCCGACTCGATCGCGCCGTGGCAGACACCGCAGTTCGACATCCGCACCTTGTCGGGGCTGCGCGAGGAATCCTCGTGGCACTGCGCGCAGCGAACCATCGGCGGGACGGCCATATCGTCGCGCTCGGCCGATGCTTCGACGCCGGTGTGGCACGTCGTGCACGCGACCGCTGCGCCGTTCTTGTCGACCTCGTGCGTCGCGTGCGCGAACTTGAGATCGCCGGTGATGAAGCGGCGCCCGCGCGTGAGCTCGACGTCGCGCGACGGATGACAGCCCGAGCACTTCTGCATGCCGAGCTTGGTCTTCACCTTCGCTTCGCCCTCGTGGCAGCGCGCGCACTGCGCGTGACCCGGAACTTGCGGATCGCGACTCTTCGCGTCGCGGACGTGGCAGTCGGCGCAGTTAATGTGCGCGCCGGTCGCGCCCTCCATCTTGTCCTTGTCGAGATGGAGCTGGTGCGAGAACGACGAGGCGAGCGCGCGGGTGGCACCACGCTCGGGATAATCTTGCAGCGGCGACGAGCCCTTCGCGAACGGATCGACCGCGACGTGACAGACCTTGCAGAGCTTGCCGGGGGGCTTCGCGAACTCCGCATTGTGACAATCGTCGCACGGCGCGTGCTGATTCGTGCCCGGCCGCGCGACCTTGCCTTCCTTCACGGCTCCCGCGTCGTGGCAGTCCGCACAGCCGAGGCCGCGTCCTTGCCAGTTGCGAATCTCCGGCTTCTCCCCCGTGTGCACGCCGTGAGGGAAGCGATCCGTATCGACGGCGATCGAGGTCTTTTCGCGCGCGACTTTCGAGGGTGTGGTCCCGCTTTTCGACGAGCACCCAAAAAACCCGATCGCGATTGTGAGCGAAAGGATCGCCACCCGCATTGGCGCCACCCTACACAAATTCCAGAATCATTTCTGCTAGTGTTGGCCGCTAATGTCGACGGGAAGTACGCCCGCGCAAGGGGACGCGCCGGTTACCGGTGCGTCCTATACGGCGTTCCTCGGTCAGCTGCCGTTCCTCGGCGGCGTGCCGGCGGAAGATCTCGCGGCATTCGCGCACACGGTGCTCGTCAGGCAGTACGAGGCGAACACGGACATCGTCGTGCAGCGCCAGTACGGCCACTCGATGTTCGTGCTGATGAACGGTGCCGTGTACGTCCACGCCGTCGGGCCAGACGGTGACTCGGTCCGCCTTGGCGCAATGTATCGGCCGGGCGACTTCTTCGGCGAGGCCGCCCTGCTCGGCCGCGGCGAGCGCACCGCGACGGTGACGTCGGAGACGCCGGTCACGCTCCTCGAGATCGAGAAGCATCGCTTCGACCTGCTCACGCGCCGGCACAAGTCGATCCGCGAGCACCTCGAGGGCGTGTATCACGCGCGCGCGATCGCGACGTACATGCGTACGCACCGGTACCTCTCCCTCCTCGACGATACGGCCCGCATCGATCTCGGGCGCGGCGCGAAGCTCAAGCTCTATCAGCGCGGTGATATCGTCGCGAAGAAGGGCGACGCCGCCGACACCGTCATGGTCATCAAGGACGGCGTGCTCAAGGCCACGCGGTCATCTGGTCCCACCGGCGGCGCCGTCTCGATCCTCGCGTACTTCAACACGCACGACGTCGTCGGTGTCGCCGACGGTGCGCAGCGCGACTTCCAGCTCGAGGCCGTCGGTCACTGCGAGGTCATCTACGTGCCGCGCGGCTCGTGGTCGATGATGATGATGAAGCAGCCGGATGTCGCGCGGCACTTCGGCAAGGACGACATGCACCGCCGCGCGGCGATGCAGGAGGTCGCCGGCAACACGGTGATGGCCGCCGCGCAAGCGTTCCTGTCGGCCGGCGTCGAGGTCGAGTCGCTGCTCGTCATCAACCTCGATCGCTGCGTGCGCTGCGGCAACTGCGTCCGCGCCTGCCACGCACGCCACACGCACACGCGCCTCGATCGCCGCGGCCCGATCTTTCGCCGCCGCGCACAGATCGACAAGCGCCGGCACGAGCACATCATGCTGCCGTCGAGCTGCCGGCACTGCCGCGATCCCGAGTGCATGATCGGTTGCCCGACGGGCGCGATCCAGCGGTTTGCCGACGGTGACGTCGACATCAACGACAACTGCATCGGCTGCGAGAACTGCGCGCGCAAGTGCCCCTACGGGAACATCACGATGCGCCCGCTCGAGGAGAAAGAGCGCCCGTCGCCCGAGATCACCAAGCGCGCGATCAAGTGCAACCTGTGCCGCGGGTACGAATACTCGAACTGCGTCCACGAGTGCCCGCGCGGCGCGATCCTCCGCGTCGATCCACTGCGCTACTTCGAGGAGCTCGCGCTCGTGATGGAAGCCGAGCAGCGCGACGCGATCGAGTGGTCGCGCGGACAGGCGAAGCAGCTCGGCCTGCTCGGCACCAAGCAGCGGGTCCGCAGCCGCTCGACGTGGTTCATCCCGGCGAGCTTTCTGTTCGGCATCCTCGCGATCGCGGGCATCGTCGCCGCGACCGTCCTCACCGGCGCGCCGTTGCGCGGCAGCTCCGCCGTCGGTCTTCCGCTCGGCATCGGCGCGGCCGTGTGCCTCCTCGGAGCCGCATCCCAAGGCGTTCGCAAGCGCCTGCGCAACACCGCGATCGGCGGCCTCGAGGCGTGGACGCAGTTCCACATGGTGCTCGGTGCCGTCGGGTTCTTCGCGGCCGTCGCACACGCCGGCTTCCAGGTGACCGGCGTCTTCACGACATTATTGCTCGTCGTGTTCGCGTTCGAGGTCGGCACGGGCATCACCGGGCAGGTGATCTACGCGACCGTCCCCACCCAGCTCACGAAGCTCGAGCGTCATGGCCTCGCGCGCCTCGTCGAGGATCTGTGGGACGAGGAGTCCACGCTCGAGCGCTCGATCGCGGAGCTGATCGGCACCGTCGCGAGCCGCACCTGGCGCAGCCTCGAGAAGAAGGTCGAAGCCGCTGCCGGGAGCATGCACGATCGCATGTCCGGTTCGTATGACCCGCCCGCCGCCGTGCAAGCGGCGAAGAAGCGCCTCGACATCGCGCTGCAAGGCGTCCAGCTCGCCGGCGACGAGCGCACCACGATCGAGCGCATCATCGAGAGCCGCTGCCGCCTGCTCGACGTCAAGGCCCAGCTCCTGCTCCATCGCCGTCTCAAGCGCTGGCTGATCGCGCACGTCGCGACCGCCACCGCGCTGATCGTCCTCGTCGCGTTTCACGTCGTCACAGCCCTGACGCTGCTCTAACGATGCCTCTTCGCCTTTCCTTCGAGTCTGGTCCGCTCGCCGGTATTCACATCGTCACGAGCGCGCAACAGATCCGTCTCGGGCGCGACCCGGCGCAGAACGACATCCTCCTCACCAATCCGAAGGTCTCGCGCAGGCACGCGGTGATCGAGCGCTCGGTGCGCGGCGGCTACTCGCTCGAGGTCATGGGCACGGGCCCGACGAAGCTCAACGGCGATGCGATCTCGTCGGTCGGCGGACGTTCGACGGTGCACACGCTCTCGACCGGCGACAAGATCGACTTCGGCGGCATCGAGGTCGTCGTCGCCGAAGCGGAAGCGAAGCTCATCATCGTCTCCGGCTCATCCGCCGGTCGCGAGGTCTCGATCGACGGACCGATCCGCATCGGCTCCGGCCGCGACTGCGATCTCGTGCTCCCTGACACCGGCGTCGCCGAAGAGCACCTCGTGATCCAGTCGACGCCGCTCGGCTTCCGCGCCGAAGCACGCGCGAGGGTGATCTTCAACGGCGCGCCGGCCGACACCCGCGTGCTCTCACACGCCGACGAGCTGACCCTCGGCTCGACGATCGTGCGGTTCGCCGTCAACGCGCGCGACGGCATCGGTGCCGACACCGGGATGTCGAGCATCACGATGGCGGCGGCGTCGCCGCTCAAGAACGCCGTCGGCGAGCTCATCTTCATCTCCGGCTCGGCGAAGGGCGATCGCATCCCGCTCGGCGACGACCAGATCATCCTCGGCACGCGCGTCGATTGCTCGACGGTCCTGTCCGACCTGCTCGCGTCGCCGCTGCACTGCGCGATCTCGAAGGCGGGCGATCAATTCGTCGCGACGGACCTCGGCTCCGAGAGTGGCACGTTCATCAACGGCGAGCGGATCTTCCAGGGCACCGCGCTGCGGCCCGGCGATCTGATCGCGATCGGCGCGCACGTGCTCGAGTGCCGCCTGCTCGGCGGCGTCACGATCGCGTCGCGCGGCAACACGATCTTCACGACGCTGTCGCCGGTTGGTGGCGTCGAGGGCCCGCAGCCGCGGTTTGTCCTCGACGGTCGCGTCATCAAGGCGAAGAAGATCATCCTCGGCCGCGCTCCGAGCTGCGACGTGATCGTCGATGGCCCCGCCGTCTCGCGCGAACACTGCACGATCACGTGGGACAACGGCTTCGTCGTTCGCGATACGTCGGCCGCCGGCACGTACGTCGATGACAAGCGCGTCGTGCAGCAGCAGCTGCCGCCGAGCGGCGTGCTCCGCATCGTCGACTCGATGTACCGCCTCACCGTGCGCGGCGAGGTCTGCACGCTCGAGTACGCCGATGGCGATCTCGCGCAAGCCGCCGTCGACGTCCAGCGCGCGAAGGCCGGCGCGCACATGTCGATGCTGTCGCGCGCGATGAGCGTCTCCGATGTGCGGCGCGCGGCCGCCCCGATGGCCGGCAGCCGAGCCGATGTTGGTGGTGGTGGTGGCGGCGAGGGCATGAAGACGCTGTTCCGCATGGATGCGGGCGCACTCGAGCAAGAGATCGCGTCGCGCAAGAAGGACCTCAAGCGCAACGCACCGGCGTGGCGCGCGTCGAGTGACCTCTCGCGTGACGGCGCGCTGCGCGGCGCGGTCGTGCTCTCCGTGCTCGCCGCCTTGGCGCTTTGCGGCGGCGCGGTCTTCCTCGGGAACGGCAAGGCGCTGATGAACCATCCGCTGTCGAACGCGCACTCGAGCGCCGCGTTCGTCGAGCAAGCGGGCGGCGCGACCGTCTGCGGCGCGTGCCACACGGCCGGCATGCAGGTGAACATCGCGAGCTGCGCGAGCTGTCACGAAGGTTTCGCCGCGCGGCCGAAGCACGAAGCGCTCGATTGCGGCGGCTGCCACGTCGAGCACCGCGGCGAATCGAAGGACAAGTCGCTGCACGCGCTCGAGACGTGCACGGAGAGCTGCCACAAGAACCAGCACAAGAACGACTTCGCGCCGCAGGCGAACCTCCCGCAGAAGCTCGCCGCCGGCCCGATTCCCGAGAAGCCGGCGCTGATCCCGAGCATGAACCGCACGCCCGAGACCAAGGCTCTCGCGGTGGTCGGGCTTCACGACGCGCACGGCCAGCGCGGTGTCAACTGCACCGCCTGTCACGCGAACATCAACGGGACCGAATACGTCGAGGGCAAGCCGTCGCTGTCCTGCTTCCGCTGCCATCAGGGCGGCGAGCAAGCGCTCGAGAGCGGCTGCGGGAAGTGCCACGGACAGGAGCACGACAAGGCGATGGCGCGGCTCGCACCGGGCTCGCCGGGTCTTCAGCAGAAGATGGGGACACCGAGCCCGCTCGCCGCCGTCGGCTGGGCGACCGGCCTCGCATTCGTGGCCGGTGCACCGGGCCTCCTGTTCGGCACCTGGGTGCGCATTCGCCGTCGCCGCGCGCAGCGGCTGATCGTCGAGGAGATGAAGTCGCATCCCGCCGAGGTCATCAAGCGCCTCGTGCACTCGATCAACGACAGCAAGTGCGTCGGCTGCAACATGTGCGTGCAGGCGTGCCCCGCGAGCGTGCTCGAGCTCGTCGAGCACAAGTCGCGCGTCGTCAACTTCGACTCGTGCATCCAGTGCAAAAAGTGCGAGTACGCGTGCGCGTTCGACGCGCTCCGCATGCACGACGCGGACAAGCCGCCGCCGATGATCCCGATGCCATCGATCGACGCGTTCCACGAGACGCCGGTGGCGGGCATGTTCCTGATCGGTCAAGCCTCGGGCACGCCGCAGGTCAAGAACGCGACGAACCTCGGCCGCGCCGCCGTGCAGCGCATCATCCAGCAAGGCTATCGTCCGGGCTCCGGACAGCAGATGGGCTGCAACGTGGACGTCGTGATCGTCGGCTCCGGCCCCGCCGGCCTCTCGGCCGCGCTCACGTGCATCGAGCTCGGCTTCTCGTACGTCGTCCTCGAGAAAGAGCGCGAGTTCTCGTGGACGATTCGCAACTACTACCACAAGGGCAAGGAAGTCATGGCCGAGCCCAACGACGTGAACCTCGAGGCGACGCTGCCGCACTGGGACAGCTCGCGCGAGGAGCTGCTCGCTGCGTGGTCGGAGCTCGTGCAGCAGTACCGCGTCGACATTCGCTACCAGCAGCAAGTCATCGACATCAAGAAGGCCGGCGAGGCGTTCACGATCCACATCGGCGATCCGAAAGGGCAGCCGGCGGGTCACGTCACGTGCGGCCGCGTGATCATCGCGATCGGCACGCTCGGCAATCCGCGCAAGCTCGGCTGTGCCGGCGACGAGCTCGAGAAGGTGAAGAACTCGCTCGTCGATCCCGACGAGTGGGTCGGCAAGAACATCCTCGTCGTCGGTGGCTCGGACTCCGCGGTCGAGGTCGTGCTCGCGCTCGCGGCGCCCGAGCGGCGCAACAAGGTGTTCTTCTCGACGCGCGGCGCGAAGCTCGAAGGCATCAAGCCAAAGAACCGCAAGTTGATCGAGGACGCGCTCGCTGCCGGCCGCTTCGAGATGAAGTACGCGACGGCGGTCGCCGAAGTTACTGCGACCTCGGTCAAGCTCTCCAAGAAGGAAGACGGCAGCACGGAAGACCTGCCGAACGACGTCATCTTCGCGATGATCGGCGGCAATTCGCCGCAGAAGTGGTTGCAGCAGATCGGCGTCCCGTACGTCGACAAGCCGCACAGCTGGTCACCGCCGCGCACCGATCAACTCTCGGCGAAGACCGCCGAGGGACTCGTCCAGATCAGGCGGTTGCCGCGTCGCGAGATTCCGAAGCGCGTCCCGCATCACTGAGAATGTGAAGACGTCGCGAAGATTTCGCGCAGCCGGAAACCGCCGCGTGGCGCCGTTGTTCACCATGCATGCGCCTCGCCTTCGTCCTGCTCGCCGCGTGCACCCAGAAGCACTACTACGCACTCGACGATCTGCCGGCGACGGAGTGGACCGCCGGTCTCCCCATCTGGGGTGACGGCAGGCTTGTCGTCTGGCTCGCGGGCAAGGACTGGTCGAACAAGGTCGGCTTCGTCCGCTTTCGCTGCGACGACTGCATGCTCGGCGACGATCGCGCGAGCATGAAGCTCTCGATGCTCGACGAGCCGATCCAGTTCGGCCGCCTCGCGCTCGGCGACGTGCGCGCGGAGCTCGACTTCGCCGATGGTCACGTGACGATGACCACGCGCTGGCGCTCGCCCGACTTCGAGCTCGACGCACGCGTGCGCGGCACGCTCGCGAAGCGCGCCACGGACATCGAGCTCGACGGCTGCATCGTGTTTCGCCCGACCGACGCCTTGCGCGCGCGTGACCCGCGCATGCACGCGTTCGTCTCGCTCACGGGCGCACCGACAAATCCGCAGGGCCACTACACGATCCGAATCGAGGGCACGCTCGGAAAGATGCGCAAGCTCGGCCAGCTGTGCGACGTGCCTCTGGGGTAACGTTCGCCAAGCAATGTCGAGGTCGCCGAAGTCCACCTACAACCTCGTGCTGCTGCCCGGCGATGGCATCGGCGTAGAAGTCGTCGCGGAAGCGCGCCGGCTGGTCGACGTCGTCGCCGCACAGTGTGGCGTCGGGTTCGCGATCGACGAGATCGCGTGCGGCGGAAAATACTATCTCGACCACGGCTCGCGCTCCGACTGGCCCGACGACGCCGAGGCACGCTGCCGCGCCGCCGACGCGATCCTCCTCGGCGCGGTCGGCTGGAACGGTCCGGATGGCCAGCCCGTCACGATGGCCGACGGCAAGATGGCCGGCTGGTCACCCGTGATCGGCAACCGCATGAAGCTCGATCTCTACGCGAACGTGCGCCCGATCCGCTGCCTCGACGGCACGAAGCACGGTCTCTCTGGCCGCTTCCGCGAGGTCTGGTCGCCCGACACCGTCGACATGGTCATCATTCGCGAGAACACCGAAGGCCTCTACTCGGGCGTCGGCGAACGCACACCCGAACGCGCCACCGACCTCCGCGTGATCACGCGCCAGGCCTCCGAGCGCGTCATCCGCGCGGCGTTCGAGCTCTCGCGCGATCGCAACAAGGGCGCGCCCGCCGATGGCAAGAAGCGCGTCACCTGCATCGTCAAGCACAACGTCCTCCAAGGCTGCCGCCTCTTCCTCGACGTCTTCCGCGAGGTCGCGAGGTCGTACGACGACGTCGAGCAAGACGTCGCGATCGTCGACTCGTTCGCGATGTTCCTGCTCACGCAGCCCGAGCGCTACGACGTCTGCGTCACGACGAACATGTTCGGCGACATCCTCACCGACCTCGGCTCCGTCCTCCAGGGCGGCATGGGCATGGCCGTCGGCTGCAACGTCGGCGACGACCACGCGATGTTCGAGCCGATCCACGGCAGCGCGCCGCCGCTCGCCGGCACGGACCGCGCGAATCCGATGGCGATGCTGCTCGCGACCGGCGAGTGCATGCGGTGGCTCGGCCGCCGCTTCTCCGACGAACGCCTCGTCGGCGCGCACGGCGCGATCGAGCAAGCGGTCGCGTCGATCGTCGACGACGGGTACCCGCTGACGGCGGACCTCGGCGGCAGCGCGGGCAGCAAGGCCGTCGCGCAGGCCGTGCGCGACGAAGTCGCTCGCCGCCTCGTTTGTCGCTAGCGTCCGTCAGAGGATCGCGGCTGCGATCAGCCGGCGATCCTCGACCAAGACCGGCGCGCCGATCTTGCCGCGCATGACCGCCATGTGGCCGCCTTCGCGGTGGAACGCCATGTCCGCGACGGCTTCGTCCTCGACGACACCCGTGACCGCGAGCGCAGGACCGTCCGCGATGATCGACGCGATCTCGAGGTCGCCGGCAATGCCGAAGTCACCGGGCACGCCCATCTTCTCGAGGCGCGGATCGCCGCGGCGAATGCGCGTGCGCTGCGCGAGGATGCTCGCGGCCATCACACGCGTCACGCCGGTGACGAGCACCGGGCCTCTGCCTTCGACGTCGAGGAGGAACGGTGTCGCGTGCGTGCGGCGCACGAGGACCGCGCCGTGCTTGTCCTTGACCTGCGCGTGCTCGACGAGGACGGGCGCGGACTCGTGGACGAGCGACGTGACGGTGCCGCGGAAGCGGCGCGCGACGCCGTAGAGCGTGGTTGCGCCGGGCAGCGCGGGAAGCGGTGGGACCGTGACGCCGGCGATCGCGCGGCGCTGGCGCGCCTTGGCGAGCTTGTGAATGCCGAGCGCGATGATGCTGCCGACCGCAAACGGCGCGAGGATGGGGAGCGCGATCGAGCTGCCGGCGAGGAAGGCCGTGAGGAGGCCCCAGTCACGGTGATCGAGCATGTTCATGTCGCGGTAGTAGAGGAGCTCGCGTACGAGCTCGACCGGCGCGGTCATCGGTGCGCCGCACTCCGCGCAGGTCGCCGTCGGCGGCTGCAGGAGGCGGCACTGCACGCAGCAGAACGTCGTCGAAGAAGATGACTCCACCGTCACTCAGTGTGACACCGCTTCGCGAGCACGTCACGGAGACGGTACGCGGCGGCAAGCTCGGCTCGGACGGCTCGGAGCCGGAACTTTTCCGAGGCCGCTGAGTCGTGCCGGGAGTCGGACTCGAACCGACACTCCGATCAAGGAAGGGGCTTTTGAGACCCCCGAGTCTACCATTTCTCCATCCCGGCAAGGATGTAGATGCAATTGCGTTGCATCTCTGATTTTCAGCGATCGAAGCGCTTGAATACAACGCATCGGCCGAAACGACAAACGCGCCGGAGAACATCCGGCGCGTTGATCGTCGCGTGAGCGACAGGCGTCAGGTTCTTACGAACCCGAGCCACCAGCCGAGCCGGTGTCAGAGCCCGAGCCCGACCCCGTCATGTCACCCGAGCCGGTCATATCTCCCGAGCCGGTCATGTTCGTGGTGTTGTTGGTCGTAGTCTTCTTGCCGCCACACGCCGCAATGGCCGAGGCGACGATGAACGCAACGATGAACATCTTCTTCATATCTAGTTCCTTCTTTAAGTTTCTGGTTGGTACTGCGAAGCGAATTACTTCTTCGCGCAGGGGTCGGCCGCGCACGGATCAGCGGTCTTGCCTGCACAGGGGTCGGCCGTCTTGGCCGCGCACGGGTCAGCAGCCTTGGTCTCGGTGGTCGCCGCGTTGGTCGGCGTGGTGTCCGCCTTCTTCTTCGAGCAACCGGCGACCGACAGGGCCGCAACAAACGACAGAACGATCATTTTCTTCATAGTTTCCTCACGTGGTTAGCGGTCTTGCCGGCCGACGGTCGGCGGTTGTCGCTAGGCAGATCCGCCGGCAGAATTGCCTGCGAATCTCAAACTGGTTGTCATTCGGGCTCGAGCTCCCCGAGTGCGGAGACGAGCTCGTTCTTGGCGTGCGAATCACCGCGCCGCCCCGCGACCTCGATGCCACGGCGATAGGTGTCGGCGGCCTCTTCACGGCGACCGAGCGCGACCAGCGTTCCGCCGGCCATGAGGTAGGTCGGCACGTAGTCGGGGAACTGCGCGAGGAGCTCCGAGAAGACCGCCCAGGCCTCGTCGAGCTGCCCCTGCCCCTTGTGCTCCATTGCCAGGCCGTAACGCGGGAACGGATCCGCGGGTGAACGGCTGATGAAGCTCTTGAAAGTCGCAATGCGATCCATAACCAAACCGAAGTTGGGCCCGGCTGGTAACGCGGCGGGCCGCTCGGACTTACACCCCGACGAAAGATACTTACGAGCGCGCGGAAGATAGGCAGGGATTTGTTCCAAAGGCCAGTCGTGTCACGCGATTTCCGATCTCCGGAACGTGGTACAAACGTCAGTAGCAGCGAGTGAAGCGACCTTTTCAGCGGTTCATTGGCGTCGACCTTGGGGGCGGTCGTGGCAAGACCACGGCGATCGCCGTGCTCCGGATTGGCGTCGGTGGAGCCGAGGTTATCGAGGTCGCGACGCGCTCGAGCAAGCTCGCGTGGACGGACGAGACGCTCGTTCAGCGACTCGCCGTCAGCGACCCGCACACGGCGATCGCGATCGACGCCCCGCTGACCCAGCCGGCGTGCAACCGCTGCGAGCGTCCCGTCTGTCCGGGCATGGAAGCGTGTGCCGATCCCGCCGTCGTGTGGCTCCGGTCCGAAGGCCGCGCGCTGGTTCGCAGCGAGAGCGTGCAGCGCAAGACGGTCGGCGGAAGCAAGACCGAAGCGGCGCCACGTCCGAGCGCGACGAATGCGCAGGCGAGGCTCGCGCCGTACACGCATCGCGCGACCGACGTCGTGATGACGTACGGCCGCGGCCTTCTGCCGCTGTCCGCGCTCGGCGCCGCGAACGGCACGATCACCGCGCGTGCGAACCAGCTGCGCCGTCGTCTGCGCGGCGCCGGTTACGAGCTCCATCGCAACCTGATCGAAGTCTCGCCAAGCGCGACCGTCACCGCGCTGTGCGGTGCACGCATGGCGCGTGGCTACAAGCGCGACGCCGATCCATGGCGCACGCGCGCGCTGATCCTCGAGCAGATCGCCGACCTGTCGTTCGCGCCGCAGAGCCGGATGGCGCGCGAAGAAGTGCTCGGCAACGATCACTGCTTCGATGCCGTGATGAGCGCGTACACCGCGTATCTGTGGGCGCGCGACGGGTGGGACGTGCCCGACGGCTGCTTCGCCGACGACGGCTGGATCGCAGCGCCGCCTTAGACGAGCGCTTCGTACGCGGCGGTGACTTCGGCGAACCGGCGCTCGAGCGTGCGGCGACGATCGGCGTCTGCGTGCGGCTGGAGATCGGGATGCAGCGCGCGCGCGAGGCGGCGGTACGCGCGCTTGACGTCCTCGACATCGGCATCGTCCTCGACCCCGAGCAGCTCGAGCGCGGCCGCGCGGCGCGGATCGATGCGGCGCACCGGTGCGCTGCGCTCCGCGACGACGCCCTCGACCGCGAGCGCGTCGACGGACTTGAGGAAGTGGATGAACGAGAGCAGGCGAAAGCGCGGCGTGCGCGCGAGCGGCCAGATCTGATCGAGCCGCCGCGGCATCGTCATCGCGACGAGCATGCGGCGATCTGCTTCGTCGAGCGGATCCGGCGCGAGCTCGGGACGGACAGAGAGGCGGATGCCCGCGAGCTGACGCACGAGCGCGTCGGCGAGCGACGAGTCGAGCTGGGCTTCGAGGTGACCGCGCGCCCAGCCCATCAGCGAGACGGTATGGAGCGCGCCGGGCGGAATCACGGAGGTCACGCCACCTTCGAACAGGACGGCGACGTCTTCCGTCGCGACGAGGCGGACGAGCCGGGAGAGCAGCGAACGTTTCGCGAGCTCGCCCTCGCCCACCATCGCGTTGCCGCGACGGAGCACGAAGACCTCGGTGCGATCGCCACGCGCGGTGAGCTTGAGCATCCCGCTCGCGCCGTGCCGGCCGAGCCGGTAGATCAGGCGTACGAGGTCGCCGCGCCGGAGCGTTCGGCGAATCGTTTCATCGCTGCGCACGAGGTCATCTTCATGACCAGGTGGGGTGCGGGCCAGTTTTCAACCAACCAACCGGCCCCGGTGCGATCTCACATGAAGCCGGCTTTGCGCCGCTCGACGATGAATTCGGTGACGGTGTTGCGAACATCTTCGCGGAACGAAACAAGGCCCGCTGCAATCTCGCGCAGTGCGGTGACGGCCGGCTTGTTGTCGCAATCGACGCCTGCGGTGGCCCCACGAGAGAGCTGACGTGCACGCTCTGCAGCGAGCACGACCAGCGCGAAGCGATTAGGGACCTTGTCGAGGCAGTCTTCGACGGTAACTCGAGCCATGGACCGCGGAACTTACTCGGTTATCTGCGCCTGTCAAGTCCACCGCTTGCCAGAGCGTTACCGACCATCTAGGCTAGTCGATGCCGTGCGACGAGGCCCACCGGCAAGTGGGTCGGGAATCGTTGCGGCACCTTAACTTATGCCCGTTCGTCCAGCAGCGCCCGCAACGCGTAGTCCCGTCTCGATCGATCTCGATTGGGACGCCCTCGAGATCGCGGTCGAGAGGAACTCGCCCGATACCGACAGCTACCTCGATCTGACGACGGGGCGGGTCCTGACGATCACGACCGGCGACCCCGAGGCCGCCATCAATCGTCAGACGGTCTCGGAGAACATCCGCAACTTCCTGCGCGTCGAGCCCGCATCGTCGCGCGAGCAGTATCGCTGGATGGAGCGCTTCGTCGGCTCCGTCGTCGACGAGCCGCTGCGCGAGCGCTTGATCATCTCCATCGACGGCAAGGGCGCATTTCGCCGCTTCAAGGACGTCTTGCTCGCGTATCCCGCCGAGCGCGAGCGCTGGTTCTCGTACCGCGCCGACCTCCTTCACTGGCACATCCAGAACTGGCTCGAGTCGCACGAGATCGGCACCACGAACACGCCGCCATGGGGCACCGTCGAGGCACCGCAGGAGCTGCCCACCGTCGGGCGCCCCGTCGTGCACGGCACCGAAGCACCCGGCGAAGCACTGCGTCGCCAGGCGCGCGATCTGATCGAGACGATCCCGGCGATCGAATTGCCGACGGCGATCGCGTTCCTCGAGTTTCTGAAGCAGCGCAGCGCCGAGCAGTTCGCGAAGGCCGCGACCGAGCACGATCCCACCGACGCGCGGCTCGACGAAGTCGAGTCGTGAGGCCCTCGATCGAAGATTCGATCACACAGCTCGTGCAGAGCGCGCCCGCGCTCGATCCGCGCGTCGTCGACGAGCTGGTCCAAGAGCTCCGCACGCACGGCTCGCCGCTCGCGCTCTCGATCGCGCGCGTCGTCGAGCTCGTCGGCGAGCAGCTCGTCGATCCCGGCATCGCGCTTCCGGCACTCGCCTCTGCGTGCGCGACGCTCGCCGACGGCAAGCGCCTCGGCGATGCCGCGCTCGAGGCCGCACGCTACGAGATCGAGACGCTCTTGCCCGTGCCCGACAAGGCGCCGAAGTTGACCGCGCCGGACGTGCCGCTGACGTCGCTGACTAACCGCGCGCCGCGACGATGAACTTGAGGTAGTTGCCCTCGGGGAAGCCCGGCACCGTCGGAAAGTCCGGTGGCAGCGCGCGGCGATCGATGATCTGCAGCCGCGTGCCGTTGATCAGCGCGCCGTCGGCGAGCGCGAGCTCGAAGTCTTGCGGAGTCATCTTGTGCGTCGACGATCCGGCGACGAGCAGACCGCCCGGCACGAGGCACTCGAGGCTCGCGGCGATCAGCTCGCTGTAGTCGTTGATCGCGCTCCACGGCTTGCCACCACGCGCGGCCGCGCTCGCGAACGCGGGTGGGTCGATCACGACCATGTCGAAGGTGCGCCTGCGCTCGACGAACCGCGCGAGGACCTTGAAGACGTCGCCGACGATGTGCTCGGGCTTCTCGGGATCGAAGCCGGATGCGGCGAAGTTCTTGCGCGCGCGTGCGTGCGCTTTCGCAGCGACGTCGACGGCGCAGACTTCGGCCGCATCACCCGCTTGCGCATAGACGCTGATCGCGCCGGTGTACGAGAACAGATTGAGGACGCGCTTGCTCTTCGCGTAGTGCCGCACGGCGCGGCGGCCTTCTCGCAGATCGGCGAACAGGCCTGTCGACAGCGGCGCGGTGACGTCGACGACGAACTTGAGATCGTCTTCGACGACCTCGATCTCGACGGGCGCCGGCGTGCCGCGAACCAGGTCCGCGCCCGCTTGCCGCGGCGCTTCGCCACCGAGCGAGCGGCGGCGCTGCTCGTAGATCGCGATCGGCTTCAGCTCGGCTTCGAGCGCGTCGTAGAGCGCGCTCGTCAGGTTCATCACCGACGGCGAGTAGAGCTGCGTGACGAGGTACTCGCCGTAGCGATCGACGACGATGCCCGGCAGGCCGTCGTTCTCTGCGTTGATCAAACGTGTGGCGCCGAGCTTCGTCATGTCCACGACGCGCCGGCGCAACTCGATCGCGGCTTTCACGCGCGTACGGATCAGCTCGTGGTCGATCTGCACCTCGTGACGGCGCGAGAAGATGCGGATCGCGATGCCGCGGTCGTCGTCGTAGAGCCCACGCCCGACGAACTCGCCGTCTTCATCGACGACATCGATCGACGTGCCGACCTCGTACGCGAGCGGCCGCAGTCCGAGCGCTTCGCGATAGACCCACGGATGCCCCGCACGCACCCGATGCGCGATGTCCGGCGGCAGTCGAACGGTGTTCTTGCGCACGATGGGCAGGCCACGAGCCGAGCGGCCTCCGGGTCTGCGCGGTTGAGCCATGATGCGGGTCTTATTGCGCAAGTGCGTTGGATCTCCAAGCCGATGCCGGTTCGAAGTTTCAGGTAGACAATCCAACCACCCCTACGTAATCTCCGCGGCCAGAGACTACGCATGACTGCTTCTGCAGCGATGACTGAGCCCAGGCTGACAACGGGAGCCACCCTCGAACCGGTGCGCTTCGGCGAGTTCCTGCGCGATCGCAACCTCATCACGGACGAGCAGTGGCTCGCGGCGCTCGCGGTCCATTGGAGCTCGCCCAAGCGGCGCCTCCTCGGTGCCGTGATCGTCGAGCAAGGCTTTCTGCCCAGCGAGGTCGTCGAGGCAGAGGCACGCGCGTTTCACGACGAGCTCGATGTCCTCGAGGTTGGTGATGCCGACGAGAGCCACCTGCCTCGCTCGGAGAAGACCACGTTGCCGGCTATGCCGGCGGCCAGCTTTCAAGCACTCGCTTAATCGCTTATTTAGTCGCCTGTAGTTTTCCCGGTTGAGGGACCGGGATCGCTGCTAATGTCCACGTCGCTTGTCGGGGGTGCACACCCCGAAATTGATTGGGAGACCCATGATGGCTGTCGATTCGAAACAGGGCACGAACGGGACGAACGGGACGAACGGCACGAACGGCACCACGCCGAGCTCGCCGCAGGTCACCGCGGCAGGAACAGGTGCGAACCCAGTCGCACGCCCCAGTGATGCAGCACTCCCCAAGCGCAAGCGCAGCTCGTCCCTGATGAAGAACGCATCGTCGCTGCCGACGGTGGAGCACTCGCTCGAAGAGTTCATCGCGAAGGCGAACCAGACGCTCGTCGATGCCTCGAGCTGGGAAGAAGCCAAAGAGCAGGACGCGCAGCGCAAAGAGCAGGACGCGAACCGCTGGAAACAAGCCGAAGTGCAGATGCGCGAGAGCGAGGCCCGCGAGCAATCGCTGCGCCGCCAGCTCGACGGTCTGCAGGGCAAGCTCGCCGAGGCCGAAGCACGCGCCGCGGTTGCAGGCACGCAGCTCGGCAGCGCCGCGCACGACACCACGCTGAACGAGCTGCGCGCGCAGATCGAAAAGGCGATGCAGCGCATGCGCTCCGCCGAAGAGCGGTCGCAAGAGCTCTCCTCCGAAGTCAATCGCCTCCAGGCCGAGGGCAGCGCGCGCACGCCGCTTCCGATCGCGCCGCGCGGCGGTGCGCTCGACGAGGATGAGGCCGCCGAGCGCGTTCGGCTCGCAGAGGCAAAGGCGACCAAGGCGATCGCCGCCGCACGCGCCGCGCAAGCAGGTCTCACCGTGTCGTCGGCGGATATCGCCGCGATCGAGAGCGGGCTCGTCGTCGTCGACGCGCCGAAGAAGTCGTCCCCGGTGCTGCCGATCGCGCTCGCCTTCATCGGCGGCCTCGGCATCATGTTCGTCGTGTGGAAGTTCGTGCTCAACAAGGACGCGCCCGCGCCCGCAGCGAGCACGGCAGCGCCCGCTGCTCAGGTGCAGCCGGCTCAGCCGCCGGCCCCGCCGCCGACGCAGCCGATCGTGACGCCGATCGACGACAAGGCCGTGCAGGCGCCCGTGCCGGTTGAAGAGAAGAAGGCGGCGCCGAGCGTCACGCCGATCGAGGAGCCCAAGCCGGAAGAAGTGAAGGCCGAGGAAAAGAAGACCGAGGAGACGCCGAAGGCGGCTGCCAAGGAAGAGCCTGTGGCCTCCGAGAAGAAGGCCGCCGCGAAGGCGACCCCGCCGAAGGCGAAGGCCACGCCGAAGAAGGCGACCCCGAAGGCCAAGTCGACCATCGCGGACCCGTTTGCCGAGACGGCTGCGCCCAAGAAGAAGCCGGCCGAGAAGAAGCCGGCCGGCGGCATCGTCGACCCGTTCTAAGCACCCGTTCCGAGCGCACGCCCGCCCCTGCGACGACCGCGGGGGCGTCGTCATTTTCGGCCGCCCCCGCAGAACCGGCTGCATGGTCGCGCCGCGTCAAGGTGCTGAGGATTCCTCGTCGACAAAGCCATGTCACACGACGGAAATCAGTCGTTGCATCGCTCCCGCCCCTACGATAAAGACCTTGCGCTGCGAGTGGTTCTCGCTCGTGGCGTGGAGGCTTCGTGAATAGGTCCATCATCTCCCTGTTGGTCGCGCTCGCCGCGCTGATCGTTGTCGTCCCGGCCGTCGCGCTTGCTGACGACCCCGCACCGACGCCCGCGCAGATCGCGAAAGCGAAGAAGGCTTTCCAGGAGGGCAAGAAGCTGCACGAGCAGAAGAAGCTGCCCGAAGCGATCGAGAAGTTCAAAGAGTCGTACAACCTCTCGAAGAACCCGCTCCTCCTCTACAACATCGGCCTCACGATGGACGAGGCGGGCATGGAAGACCTCGCGCTCTTCTACTACCGCAAGTTCCTCGCCGATGCGCCCGCGGACGCGCAGCAGCGCGACACGGTGAGCGAGCGCAGCAAGGTGCTCGAGAAGAAGTTCAATCCGGGGGCAGCGACGCAGCCGGATCCCGCCGCGACGAAGCCGGACCCGACGAGGCCAGACCCGAAGAAGCCCGTCGTGATCAAGCCGGCGGGCACGTACACCGCGAGCGACTTCCAGCACGAGGTCGTCGACGCCGCACCGCCGGGCAAGCCGCTCGACGTCACGGCGTTCGTTCCCGAGGACTCGGGCTTCACCGTCACGCTCTATTACCGCACCGCCGGCGAGGGCAAGTTCACCTCGAAGGAGATGCGCTGGCGCTACAAGGAGCTCGTCGCGCGCGTTCCGGCGCCGAAGATGATCGGCGACTCGGTCCAGTACTACATCGAGGTCAAGGACACGGCGGGCACGGTGATCGCGAAGTCGGCAAAGTCCACGAGCCCGAACCTCGTCACGCTCGAGGCCGGCGCGCCGCAGCGCTTCTACCCGGACTTCACCGAAGAGGGCGAAGCGAAGGTCACGCAGGCCGACATCAAGGCGCGTGATGACGAGGACGACCCGCTCAACAAGAACAAGAAGAGGCAGGCGTCGTCGTCGAGCGATGACGTCGTGATCCAGCCGGTCGACAGCGGCCCGCCGGGCAGCGGCTTCCGCGATGTCGGCTCGTCGAAGTTCAAGTACATGAAGTGGGGCTCGACGTTCACCGCGGGTGCGTTCATTGGCCTCGGCGCGCTCGCGATCTACACGGGCGGCAAGTTCGCCACGCAGATCGAAGAAGATGCGAACGGCTGCGGCGCTCCGCCGTGCAAGCAGTACGACGACGTCGCCGCGGGCTGGGAGTCGGACGGCAAGCGCTGGAACACGATCGCGACGGTCTCGATCGTCGTCGGTAGCGCCGCTGCGCTGGTCGCCGGCTACTACTGGTACAAGGAGCTCACCGCGAAGAAGCGCGGCGAGCTGAAGGTCGGCAAGGCCGGCGCTTCGCCCGAGACGACGTGGGTCGTCGTGCCGTCGATTGGCGACGGTCAAACCAACTTCCTCGGCGGCACCGCCGCGGCACGCTTCTAGGGGCAAGGGACTGACCATGCGCAACCTCACCTGGTTTCTCTTCGCATCCGCGGTCGCCGCAGCCGCTGCCGCCGCACCCGCGTGCTCGCCGTACGACCCGAGCCTCGGCGACGCGCCCTACCTCTGCGCGATGACCGAGCCGGCCTGCCCGAGCGGTTACTTTTGCCAAACGACCCAGATGCCCGCCCCGCGCGATCGCATCTGCGTGACCGAGAACGGGCTCACCGCGGACACGATGCCGATAGGCTTCCCGTGCGCCGACGACAGCTCGCTCGAAGGCAGCACGCGCAACGACACGCCGCAGACGGCGTATCAGACGCCCGTCGATTCGCAGCGCCTCGACCTGACCCTCGCGGGTCTCGCGATCTGCCCCGAGGCCGACAAGGACAACTACGCGGTCACCATCTCTGCCGCGAACGCGATGAAGGCGATCGAGGTCGTGGTCTCGTGGGATAGCGGTCAGCCGCTCTCGATGTCGATCCTGAACGCAGGCGGCACGTCGATCGGCAACGGCACGGCGAACGGTGACAAGCAGCTCCGCGCGTGCGTCCCCAACATGCCGGCCGGCACGTATTACGCGTCGGTGTTCGCCACGGGCGCGACGAAGAACAACTACCGCATGTCGGTCAAGCTGCTTCCGAGCTGCCAGTAGCTGTCACGAGGTCGAACGTCGTCCGTCTGCTCGAGCCCGAGCCCGAGCCCGAGCCCGAGCCTGGCCGCCGGAGCCGCGACAGCGTGCCTCGAGCTCGAGCGACGCTCGTGTTGATGGCGAAGACAACCCGTCTTCGTCGATCGGGCTCGGGCTCGGGCTCGTCTTCAAGCGAACCGGAACGCCCAGCGCCGGACTTCTGCGACAAGCTCGTTGTCGGTCCCGGCGACCTGCGCCATCCGGTTGAGGGCGGCGAGTGCGCCCTGGCGATCCTGACGATCCCAGCAGGTGCGCAGCGTAAGGCGCAACAGAGCGATCTCCTTGGCCTCGGCGTAGGACATCGGATTCCCTCCTAGGTCGGCGAGTCGACCAGCCTGACCATCGTTGGAGGATTTCATCGCGGCAAGTTTTCGACGTAGGGGGCGATGGGTTATTCGTCGGGTCCTCTACTGCCGGGTGGTTTGACGGGGCCCGCGTTAGCGGGCTACCGTATTGGAAATCGTCGTATTTCCTGGGGAGATTGGCGCAACATGAGCCGCATCGGAGAGCTATTGGTCCGCGAGAAGATGCTCTCGCTCCAGCAGCTTCAACAGGCACAAGAAGAGGCGAAGCGCACCGGCAAGCGGCTCGGCGCGACGCTGTCCCGTCTGGGGTACGTCAAGGACCAGGACCTCACGCAGTTCGTCGCCAAGCAGTACAGCTTGCCGTCGATCAATCTCTCGGACATCGAGATCGACGCGTCGGTCTTGAAGCTCGTCCCCCGCGAGATCTGCGAGAAGCATCAGGTCATCCCGGTCCGCCGCAACGGCCCGACGCTGATCGTGGCGATGGCGGACCCGTCGAACATCTTCGCGATCGACGAGCTCAAGTTCCTCACGCAGTACAACATCGAGCCGGTCGTCGCGTCGGAGAACGCGCTCGAGTCCGCGCTCTCGCGCTACTACGACAAGGGCCCCGACCTCGACCAGATGATGGGCGAGCTCGACGAGAACGTGGACTTCTCGGCGGGCGAAGGCGACTCCGTCAACGTCGTCGACCTCGAGAACCAGGCCGGTGAAGCGCCGGTCGTGAAGCTCTGCAACGCGATCCTCCTCTCGGCGATCAAGAAGAAGGCGTCGGATATCCACGTCGAGCCGTACGAGAAGAGCTTCCGCGTCCGGTTCCGGATCGACGGCATCTTGCAGGAGGAGATGCGGCCGCCGCTCAAGCTCCGCAACGCGATCACCTCGCGCCTCAAGATCATGGCGTCGCTCGACATCGCCGAGCGGCGGTTGCCGCAGGACGGTCGTATCAAGCTGAAGATCGGCGGCACGCGCGAGATGGACTTCCGCGTCAGCGTGCTCCCGACGCTGTACGGCGAGAAGATCGTCATGCGTCTCCTCGACAAGACGCAGTTGCAGCTCGACATGACGAAGCTTGGCTTCGACCAGGGGCCGCTCGATCACTTCAAGATCGCGATCAAGAAGCCGTACGGCATGGTGCTCGTGACGGGCCCGACCGGATCCGGCAAGACCACGACGCTGTACTCCGCGCTGTCGGAGCTCAACACGATCGATCGCAACATCTCGACGGCCGAAGACCCGGTCGAGTTCAACCTGCACGGCATCAACCAGGTGCAGATGCACGAGGACATCGGCCTCAACTTCGCGACCTGCCTGCGCGCGTTCTTGCGGCAGGACCCGAACATCATCATGGTCGGCGAGATTCGTGACTTCGAGACGGCCGAGATCGGCGTCAAGGCCGCGCTCACGGGCCACTTGGTGCTCTCGACGCTGCACACCAACGACGCGCCGTCGACGGTCTCGCGTCTCCTCAACATGGGCATCGAGCCGTTCCTCGTGACGGCGTCCGTGAACCTCGTGCTCGCGCAACGCCTCTCGCGCCGCATCTGCGCAGACTGCAAGATCCCCGACGAGAAGCACCCCGAGGCGCTCGCGAAGATGGGCATGACCGAGGAGCAGATCCGTACGGCGAAGATCATGAAGGGCCGCGGCTGCGGCAACTGTAACCAGACCGGCTACAAGGGCCGCGTCGCGCTCTACGAGGTCATGCCGTTCACGGACCCGCTCAAGGAGCTCGTGCTCCAGGGCGCGTCGGCGGCGGAGATCAAGACCGAGATGATCCGCGGCGGCGTGCAGAGCCTGCGCATGGCCGGCATCCAGAAGATCCTCGAGGGCATGACGACGCCCGAAGAAGTCCTTCGCACCACGGTGGATGACTGATGGGCCAGCTCAATCTACAAGCGCTGCTGAAGGCGATGACCGACAAGGGCGCCTCCGACTTGCACATCTCGGCCGGCTCGCCGCCGCGCCTCCGCATCGACGGTGATCTCGTTCGCCTGCAGACGGAGCCGATGACGCCCGTCGACACCAAGCAGCTCTGCTACTCCGTCATGAACGACGCACAGAAGCTGCGCTTCGAGGAAGACCTCGAGCTCGACTTCTCGTTCGGCATCCGCGGCATGGCCCGGTTCCGCGCGAACGTCTACATGCAGCAGGCGTGCGTGGGCGGCGCGTTCCGCATCGTCCCGTATCAGATCATCCCACTGCAAGACCTCGGCATGCCACCGATCGTGACCGAGCTGTGCGACAAGCCGCGCGGGCTCGTGCTCGTCACCGGTCCGACGGGCTCGGGCAAGTCGACGACGCTCGCGTCGATGATCGATCGCATCAACACGACGATCAAAGGTCACATCGTCACCGTCGAGGATCCGATCGAGTTCCAGCACCAGCACAAGGGCTGCCTCGTCAACCAGCGCGAGATCGGCCGCGACTCGACCTCGTTCAAGCGCGCGCTCAAGTACATTCTCCGCCAGGATCCCGATGTCGTGCTGATCGGTGAGATGCGCGACCTCGAGACCGTCGAGGCGGCGCTCACGATCGCCGAGACGGGCCACCTCGCGTTCGGCACGCTGCACACGAACAGCGCGATCCAGTCGATCAACCGCATCATCGACGTCTTCCCGTCGCACCAGCAGGGGCAGGTGCGCGCGGTGCTCTCGTTCGTCCTCGAGGGTGTGATCACGCAGACGCTGCTGCCGAAGGCGTCGGGGTCCGGTCGCGCGCTCGCGGCCGAGGTGATGGTTCCGAACGCCGCGATCAGAAACTTGATCCGCGAGGACAAGCTCCATCAGATCTATTCACAGATGCAGATCGGCCAGTCGAAGTTCGGCATGATGACGATGAACCAGTCGCTGGTTGATCTGTACATCCGCAAGGTCATCTCGCTCGACGTCTGCATGGCCGCATCGAGCGAGCAAGACGAGCTCAAGACGATGATCCTCTCCGCCGGAGGATCGATCGGCAACATGGCGGCGCCCGCAAACGCGAGACGCTAAGGAGGGCGCATGGCCAAATTCCAATGGGAAGCGACGACTCGCCTCGGCGAGAAAAAGCGCGGCGTCATGGAGGCCGAGAGCGCCGACATCGTCGAGAACCGACTGCGCAGCGACGGCCTCAACGTCAATCGCGTCAAGAAGGAAGCCCGCCAGATCACGATCACGATCGGCTCGGGCGTCCCACCGAAGGACCTCCAGATCTTCACGCGCCAGCTCGCGACGATGATCGACGCCGGTCTGCCGCTCGTGCAGTGCCTCGAGATCCTCTCGTCGCAGACGCCGAACAAGATCTTCGCGCGCATCCTCGGCAACATCAAATCGAGCGTCGAGCAGGGCTCCACGTTCTCCGACGCGCTCCGCCGTCACCCGAAGGTCTTCGACGACCTCTACGTCAACCTCGTCGCCGCCGGTGAAGTCGGCGGTATCCTCGACACCATCCTCAACCGCCTCGCGGTCTACATCGAGAAGGCGGTCAAGCTCCGCGCTCAGGTGAAGAGCGCGATGTTCTATCCGATCGCGATCCTCGTCATCGCGATCGGCGTGATCGCGGTGATGCTCGTCAAGGTCATCCCGACGTTCGAGGCCATGTACAAGGACATGGGTCCGAGCGCGAAGCTGCCCGCACCGACGCGCGTCGTGATGGCCATCTCGCACGGGTTCATCGCCAAGTGGTACCTCTACGTTGGCGGCCTCTTCGGCTTCATCGTGGCGATGGTCATGATGCGACGTACCGAACGAGGCGGCGAGATCTTCGACCGCGTGATGCTGCGCCTGCCGGTCATGGGGCCCACGCTGCGCAAGATCGTCGTCGCGCGCTTCACGCGTACGCTCGGCACGCTCCTGTCCTCCGGCGTGCCGATCCTCGACGCACTCGACATCTGCGCGCGTACCGCCGGCAACCGCGTCGTGCAAGCAGGCATCCTCAAGGCCCGCGACAAGATCAGTGAAGGTCACGACATGGCCGGCCCGCTGACCGAGTCACGTGTCTTTCCCAGCATGGTCGTGCAGATGATCGGCGTCGGCGAGCAGACCGGCGCCATGGATCAGATGCTCCAGAAGATCGCCGACTTCTACGAAGAAGAAGTCGATGCCGCGGTGACCGCGATGACCTCGCTGATCGAGCCGATCATGATGGCGTTCCTCGGCATCGTCGTCGGTGGACTCATCATCGCGATGTACCTGCCGATCTTCAGCCTCGCCGGTAACATCGGTGGCTGATGTCCACTCCTTTGGGGGTTGCACCCCCAAACCCCGCCGCGCGGCCACGAACGCGCACGCGTGATCGCGCGCCGAAGTCGCCGGCCGATTCGCTGATCGGGCCGCCGGAGGCACCGCCGACCGCTGACTTCGGGCGGCGCGTCAGCCGTCTGATCTTTCTGCGCACGGTCGTCGTCTCGGTCGTGCTCAGCCTGTCGGTGTGGCTGCTGTACGCGGGCCAGCAGCCGGTGCGCGGTGCGGTGTGGCTGCAGTCCGCGATCATCGCGATCACGTATCTGTCGTCGATCGTGTTCGGCGTGCTGCTGCGTGTCGGCGTGGCGCCTCGCAAGGTCGTGCGGCCGATGCTCGCCGTCGATCTCGCGATCACGTCGACCCTGGTCTTCGTCACGGGCGGTGCGCAGAGCCCGTACACGTTCCTCTACGCGCTCTCGATCGTCAGCGCCGGTGCGCTCTCGTATCGGCGCGGTGCTGTCGTCGTGACGGCGGCGTCGATCGGCTCGCTGATCATCGTCGCCGCGCTCGCGTGGATGCGCGCCATCGACGTGCCGATGTCGGTGCGCCCGTGGGAGCAAACGGCCGCGGATCTCGCTCGCACGCTCGGCATCCAGTTCGCGTCGATGGTCGGTGTCGGCGCGCTCGCGTTCATCTTCGGCGATCAGCTGCAGAAGGGTGCCGAGACACTGGCGACCACGCGCAAGGCCGCCGCCGATCTGTTCACGCTGCATCAGGACATCGTGCGTTCGCTCGCGTCGGGCCTGATCACGGTCGCGCCCGATGGCACCGTGCTCACCGCGAACGACGCGGCGTCTGACATCCTCGGCCTCTCCGTCGGCGATCTCGTGAACAAGTCGATCGACACGGTGATGCCCGGTCTGTCGGCACTGCTCGCCAACAAGGGCGAGCTGCGCCGCGCCGACCTCACGATCGACGACGAGCTCGCGCTCGGTGTCACCGTCTCGCCGCTGCGCGATGTGCGCGATCAAGTGATCGGCCGCGTCGTGAGCTTCACCGACCTCACCGAGCTGCGGCGGCTCGAGCAGCACATGCGCCGCTCGGAGCGCCTCGCGACCGTCGGTCAGCTCGCCGCCGGTGTCGCGCACGAGATCCGCAACCCGCTCGCATCGATCTCGGGCTCGATCCAGCTGCTCAAGGAAGCGCCGGCGTCCGAGGACGATCGCGCGCTGATGACCATCGTCACCCGCGAGATCGAGCGGCTCAACGTGCTGATCGGCGACCTCCTCGACTACGCGAACCCGCGCCCGAGCCAGCCCGTCGACTTCGATCTCGACGTGCTCGTGCGCGAAACGCTGCAAGTCGCCAGCGCCGACCAGGCGTTCGCGGAGATCGAGATCACGACGAACGTGGCCGGTCCGCTCACGGTGCATGCCGACTCGTCGAAGCTGCGCCAGGTGATGTGGAACCTGCTCCGCAACGCCGCCGACGCCGCGGCCGCGGGCGGCAAGCACGTCACCGTCACGGCCACGCTCGGCGCCACCGACGACGAAGCGCGGATCTGCGTCGAGGATGACGGCCCCGGGATCCCGAGCGACAAGATCGCGAGCATCTTCGATCCGTTCTTCACGACGAAGCAGAAGGGCACCGGCCTGGGTCTCGCGACCTGCCATGCGGTGATCCTCGAGCACGGCGGGCGCATCGACGTCGACAGCGAGGTCGGCCAGGGCACCAAGATGGTTGTGACGCTGCCGCGCAACCGAGATAGGCTCACTACGTGAACTGCCCGATCTGTACACAGGTCCTCGAGGGTGGCGAGTTGGTGATGGTCTGCACCGGTTGTCACAAGTCCCTCGGTGGTGGCCTCTCGGTCGGTGCGACCGGCGAGTTTCGCGTGCCCAACGACGAGATGATCGCCGCGGCACACGCGGCGGGCGGCACCGGCGAGCACGTCCATGCGACGAACATCTGCGCGTGGTGCGGCAAGCTCGAGGCCCAGGTCCAGAAGCTGCTCGGTCGTGGTGGGGTCGCGCTGTGTAACGAGTGCGTGTCGCTGTGCTGCGACATCCTCGACGCGGAGCTCGGCGAGAACTGGCGCTAGGACGCGTGCAGGCGCGCGCGCTCGCGGTAGTCCGCTGCGTAGTCGGCCTGGCCTTTTTTCTCCCACGCGCGCGCGAGGTCGCGACAGCGCTCGGCCTCGAGGTGGGGCGGTAGCTCGCCGCCGCTGCGCATGCTCTCGAACACGCTGATCGCCTCGTCGGTGCGGCCGACCGCGAGGAGCGCGCGAGCGCGCGTGTGCTGGATCGCGGGGACGTCGGGACGGAGTGCGGTCGCTTCTTCGACGAGCGCGAGCGCCTGGGCGGCGGCCGCCTCGTCTTCGAGCAGGATGCACGCGCGGTTGTTGAGCCACACGACGCGCTCGGTGGTATCGGTGGGCTCGATCGAGGCGAGCAGGCGCGAGGCGGCATCGCGATTCTGGAGCTCGATGTCGCACGCGGCGTGCGAGAGGATCGCTGCGCGCTCGCGGTGGTCGCTGAACGCGAACGCGCGGAGGAGGCGGTAGCGGCGCGCAGCGCGCTTCCATTTGGCGCCCTCGAACGCTTTGTGGGCAGACCGTGGGAGGACGATCGTGAGCCAGACAGTGGCGACGATCGCGAGAGCCACGCCGATCACGCCCCAGCCCCGCCCGAAGACGGAGCGGAGGAGGACCGGCGCCGAGGCGCAGCCCAGGCCCCACCCGATAAGGTGCACGACGTGCCTGGCGGCCACGAAACCAGGATAGCTCATGCAAATCAGGCGTGGTAAACGAGCCGGCGATGTCGGAACGGCTGATTCCCCTCGGGAAACCCGCGGCACGGGTGCGTCCTGCGCCCGCGCCGAGGGAAGGGGCTCCGCGCGTGTACGTCGAGACCTACGGCTGCCAGATGAACGTCGCGGACAGCGACCTGATCGGTAGCGTGCTCGCGGACGCCGGTTACGCGACCACGTCACGGGCGGAGGATGCCGACGTGATCCTCGTGAACACGTGCGCCGTCCGCGAGAAGGCCGAGGAGCGCGTGATCGCGCGCGCGAGCGAGCTCGGCGCGATCAAGCGCAAGAAGCCGGGCACCGTGCTCGCGATCGTCGGCTGCATGGCCGAGCACCTGAAGGAAGGGCTCGCCGCGCGCATGCCCTCTGGTGCCGTCGATGTGATCGCGGGTCCGGACTCTTATCGCCGCATGCCCGCGCTGCTCGCGGCTGCGCGCGCCGAGCGCGCAGGGCCCGTCGTCGACATCAAGCTCGATAAAGAGGAGACGTACGAGGGCCTCAGCGGAGCCGCCGGTGGCGACGGCATCTCCGGCTTTGTCACGATCCAGCGCGGCTGCGACAAGTTCTGCACGTTCTGCGTCGTGCCATTCACGCGCGGCCGCGAGCGCGGGACGTCGCCGCGCGAGGTCTTGCGCCAGGTGCGCGAGCTCGCCGAGGCGGGCTTCCGCGAAGTGACGCTGCTCGGCCAGACGGTGAACTCGTACGTCTGGGACGACGTCACGTTCGCGCAGCTGCTCCGCGCGGTCGCGAAGATCGACGGCATCGAGCGCATTCGCTTTACCTCGCCCTACCCCGTGGACTTCACCGCCGACGTGATCGCCGCGATCGCCGAGGAGCCCAAGATCTGCAAGTACGTCCACCTGCCGGTGCAGTCGGGCTCGGACGTCGTGCTCGAGCGAATGCGGCGGGGCTACACCGTCGCCGACTATCACGCGATCGTCGCGGCGCTGCGCACGGCGATGCCCGACATCGCGCTGTCGACGGACATCTTGAGCGGATTCTCCGGCGAGACCGAGGACGACCACGCGCAGACGCTGCAGCTCATGCGCGACGTGAAGTTCGACAGCGCGTTCATGTTCGCGTACTCCGAGCGCGACCTGACGTTCGCGGCGAAGAAGCTCCCCGACGACGTCGGGGAAGCCATCAAGAAGCGCCGGCTCGCCGAGATCGTCGCGCTGCAAGAAAAGATCAGCGGCGAGGTGTTCGCCGCGCACGTCGGCCGTCGCGAGCGTGTGCTCGTGCATGGGCCGTCGAAGCGCGACGTCACGCAGCTCGTCGGCCGGACCGACGGCTTCAAGAGCGTGATCTTGCCGTCGGGCGTCGGCGCGATCGGCGAGCTCGTCGACGTCACGATCACGCGCGCGACGATGGCGACGCTGTTCGCTTAGCGGCAGTTCAAGTCGACGCTGACCGACGTGAACGTCGGAACCGGCGACATGCCCTTGATCTCGGCGACCGCGACTCTCTCCATGCAGTCGCACCACCGCGATGCGAGGTTCGCGATCGACGTGCGATCGACCGACGGGTCCATGTCGATCCACTTCGAGAGCGCCGCTTCGCGCTGCTTCATCACCGACGCCGCGCATGCCATGTCCTTGCACGCGCACATCGCGTGGGTGCTCGTCGTGAAGACCTCGACCGCGAGGGCCGCGGGCATCATGACCTTCGCGAGACACGCGTTCGCGCGGACGACCGCCGCGGTCGCAACCGGGCTCGCCGCGAGCTCGGCGTCGAGGTTGTCTCGATACTTGCCGTTCACGAGCGAGGCCTGCTCGATCTGCGCGAGTCGCAGACACTCCGACTTGGTGCACGAGCAGATCGTCTGCGCGAGGCGCTCGAAGTCCCGCCCGATGTCCCTGGTGCCGTCGCGCCAGCACGTGTCGAACTTGCCGTGCGCGACGTGGACGCCCTGCGGCGCATCGTCGAAGCCGCCGTGCTTCGTCATAATCGCGGCGAGCTCGGTGTGTGCCGCCTCCAGGCACGTCGCGTCCGCGCACCCGCACCCTGCCTCGGCGCGCTTCGCGTATTCGTCGGCCCACGCGGGCTCTGTCATGTCGGGCACGACCTCGCGCTTCGGGCTCGAGCCGCACGCCCAGACCGCACATAGCCAAAACATTCGGTTCATCACCTGATTGACGATAATCTTGCCACCATGAGGCTCGCCAGCTTGGTGCTGATGGTTGCCGCTTCCTGCGCGACGAGCAAAGGAGGTGGTGGTGGTGGTGGCGGTGGCGGCGAGGAAGGCGCCACGTTCAAGGTCTTCTATCCCGACCAGCCGATCGACGGCTTCCACGCCAAGGTCGGCAAGCGCTTCATCGTGAAGCCGGTCGCCGCCTGTACGTACGAGAACGGCCGCGATGCGCGGTGGGCGATGACCGGCGCGCGCCTCGACACCGGCGACCTGCCCGAAGGCTTCGTGGTCGAGGAGGGCACGATCAGCGGCACGCCGAAGGCAGCCGGCACGTGGAACTTCAAGGTGAAGTTCACCGGCGTCGTGTGCGCCGGCAAGCCGCAGGACGTGATCGTCATTCCGGTCACGATCATCGCGAAGTGATCGCCCCAGCCTGGTTTCGCGGCGTCTGGAAGCGCGAGTGGATCCGTTACGCGGGCGAGCCGTTCGAGGATCGCATCGTGCGCGACGTGCAGACGCCCTCGGTGTTCGGCTCGGTGCGCATTCCGCTCGATCGCCCGCGCGTCGCCTCGCTCTCCGACGCCACCGACGACGAGCTGCGCGCGATGTGTCTGCAGAAGGGCTTCGCCGGCATCGCGACGTTCGATGCCGACATCGCGACCTGGCACCACGCGATCAGCTTTCAGCCTCCGGAGACCGACACCGCGCGAATCATCCAGCACGGTCCGAACACGGTGCTCGAAGAAGGCCTCGAGGGTGAATTCGCCGAGCTGTGGTGGAACCTCGCGCCGAACGACGGGCGCTTCCTCGGCATCGAGGTCACCCGTGACGATCGCGTGCTCGAGCTGCTCGCGGTCGTGGGCGATCACTTCGCGTACGCGCGCAACCGGCCGCGCGACCTGCCGCCCGGCGAGTCACTGGTGACGATCGCGACGACACGCGCGCAGATGATCGAGCTCCTCGACTGCGAGCTGTCGTACGGCAACGTGCGCGGTGGCATCGTGCCGTGGGAAGTGCGGTTCTCGACGCTGCCGTGGCGCGAGGGTCAGGCGATCGACTTCGCGCGCATCCACGCCGGCGGCACGACGCTCGTCAACACGTTCACCGAGGACGATCTACGCGCGATAGCCGCTCGATGATCTGGGCCGCGACGCGCCGCGAGCCAAGCAGCGCGACGTGCCCGAGGTCGTCGTACATGATGATCTCTGCGCCGGGCAGCGCGCGCTGAAATGCGCCGGGCACGAGCGCATCACCGCGCGACCAGATCACCGTGACATTCGTCTGCTTCGGCGGCGGCGCGGCCGCGAGGCGCTGCAGGAGCTTGCTGCCGAGGAGCAGCTCGCGCGTCGGGTGGCCGATGCCGATCGCCGAGACATCGGTGCCCGCGTGCGGCGAGCCGAGCGTGATGAGGTTCTTCACGACGCCGTCGCCGCCGGCCAACGTCACGTAGTAACGGCCGACGACGCCGCCCATCGAGTGCCCGACGATGTCGACCTCGCTCGCGCCCGTCGCTTCGCGCACCTCGTCGACGAACCAGCCGAGCTGGCGCGCACCGGCGGCGATCCGGCCGAGCGTCCAGTACTCGAAGCCGAAGATCGGACCGAGCCCCGCCTTCGCCATGCGATACGCGAGCGGCAGATAGTTCGCGCGATTCATCGCGTAGCCGTGCAGCACGATCACCGGCCGCGGCCCCTTCTGCGCCGAGCCCGGTAGCTTGAAGAAGCCCGCCGGCCGTGCGGCCGAGAGCGCGGCGGACACCGCCCATTCGGTCAATGCGGCACGCAGGGGCCGGATCCCGAGCTCGTGCTTCGCGAGCGCGCGCCAGGCGTGCGGCACCAGTGGGTAGAGGCCGGTGAACATCATCGCCTGCGAGACCGCAGCGACGCCGCCTCGCCAGATCAGATGGCGCAACGGATGACGACGTTGCATCGTGATCAGACGAGGCCGGGTACGTCCGCTTCGATCTCTTGCGCCGTCTCGGGCGGGATTCCGAGGAGGTCGCGCAGCTTCTCGAGCATGCTGCGCTCGCTGGTCGAGAACACGTGATCGACGACGGCCATCCGGCACGCGGCGCGGTAGATGCCGCGGCGCGCCTCCGGCTTGAGCGTGTTCAGATAGGTCTCCGGCATCGCGGTCTTGGTCTCGAGGAGCTCGCGGGCCGCCGTGCGCTCCTCCGCGGTCAGCTCGGCCGTGGTGATCAGGCGACGCAGACCCTCTGCCTCGGCCTCGGCCAGCACGCCGTCAGCCCACGCGATCGCAGCCCAAACCCGGATCACGCTCATGATCTGCGACTCGGCCATGGACGGCATCCTACAACGAGAGCGCGAGCCCGATCCGCTCCTGGAGCAGGCGCTGGAGCGTGGGGCGCAGTTCTTCGCCGGTCTTCGGTGCACGCCACACGCCCTCGCCAGCGGGGTCGAAGTGCCACGCAGATGCCACCGCAGCCATCCAGATCTGGCGGGCCGCGCGGTGGCTGTTGATGACGATCCGCGTGCCATCGCGCAGATCGAGCCTCAGGACGCCATCGCTCGTCGAGACTTCCACCTCATCCGGGTCGATTCCCTCGAACGCATCTTCGAGGTTGCGCAATTCGTCCCGTGCGACGTGGTCGAACTCTGCGTCGTCCATGGGGCGCTCTTAGCACGGTTTTTGTTACGATGAGGCGTGACGTCTCGACCAGGGGAGAGCGACGTCGATCTCGAGCCGCCGGTGGAACGGGAAGGTCACGAGACACTGCTGCCTCCCGCGACGCGCTCCGTGCTGTCGATGAAGGTCGGCACCTACTCGATGAGCGACCTCGCTGTCGAACAAGTTCCGACACCGGATCCCGATGGCGAGCGCGGACGCGGCGCGAAGTCCGGCGACGTGATCGGCGGCCGCTACATCTGCGAGGGTCAGCTCGGTCGCGGCGGTATGGGCCGCGTGATGCGCGTGCGCCATCAAGCACTCGGCAAGGTGTTCGCGCTCAAGCTCATCAAGAGCACGATCGCGACGAATCCAAAGATCCGCGAGATGTTCTATCGCGAAGCGCGGCTCGCCTCCGCGTTCACGCACGAGAACATCTGCTCGATCGTCGACTTCGGTCAGGACGAAGCGTTCGGCCTGTTCATGGTGATGGAGCTGCTCGACGGCCAAACCATCCACGCCAAGTTGAAGCAGAGCGGAAAGCTCTCGCCGAAGGTCGCGTGCGACATCATGTTCCAGGTCGCCGACGCCGTGCGCTTCATCCACAGCCGCCAGATCCTGCACGGCGACATCAAGAGCGAGAACATCTTCCTCGTGCGCAACTCGGTGCAGCGCCGCCTCGTCAAGCTGCTCGACTTCGGCCTCGCGCGGCCCGACCTCGGCCGCCTCGAGGGCATCGACGGCACGCCCGAGTACCTCGCGCCCGAGCGCATCGATGGCAGCCCCGCCTCGCAGGCGAGCGACATCTACGCGCTCGGCATCGTGTTCTTCGAGCTGCTCACGGGACACCTCCCGTTCCACGGCGACCTCAAGGAGATCTTCAAGAAGCATCGCGAGACGATGCCGCCGCCGCCGTCGTTGCTCGTCGAAGATCTCGACGAGCGCGCGGATACACTCGTCGCGCGCGCCGTCGCAAAAGATCCGACGCGCCGCCACCCCGACGTTCAGGCATTCATGTACGAGCTGCGCGCGCTGATGGGCATGCTCGGCATGGATCAAGGTGGCCCCCGGCGCCGCGCGCTCGCACCCGACGCCGCACGCGAGCGCCGCGAGATGGATCACCGCGTGAAGGCCGCGGCCGAGGTGTTCGCGTCAGTGCCGCTACCGATGGCCGCGTGCGATTCGACGGGCAAGGTGCGCGCGGCGAACAAAGCCTTCCTCGACTTCCTCGGCTGCGCGGGCGATGCAGGCGGTCTGCAGCTGCGCGATTCCGCGTTGCCCGAGGTCTACCCCGGCCTGTTCGAGGACCTCGGAGAGGTCGTCGCGAAGCGCCGCCCGATCAAGCGCGTCATCTATCTCAACGAAGGTGGTGATCGCGTCGTCGAGGCCGCGATCGTGATGGCGCTCGCACCGAGTACAGCCGAGGTGACCGCGGGTGAGATCTACATCGTGCTGCACCCGCTACGCGCGATGCTCGCCTAGCCGCTCCGTCTCGCCGCGCGATGCTCCGTCTCGCTGCACGATCGTGCCTGATCGCGCGTAGTCCTTCACGTGTTCCGTTCGTGTTCCAGATTTCAACACGGAGGGACAGAGGGAACACGGAGGCCACAGATCAGAGACTTTTCTTGAACGCGTCGGTGCTCGAGCGAGCCCAGGGTCGAGAGCTTGATGCGTCGCGCCTCGAACGGGTTCGCACCTGCTCTGCACGTGTTCCCGATCTCAACACGGAGGGACAAAAGGGAAGAAGGCCACAGATCGGAGCTTTCTCTTTCGCGCGGTGGTGCTCGAGCGAGCCCAGGGTCGAGAGCTTGATGCGTCGCGCCGCGAACGGGTTCGCACCGTGATGCAAGCCGGTTCGTTGAACGGGTCCGCACGTGAGCTCGCGGTCTGGTCGTGCGTTCGTGCGAGCGCCGAGGCCCCCGAAAAGATCTCTTCTCAGTGGCCTCTGTGTTCCCTCTGTCCCTTCGTGTTGAGATCTGGAGCACGAACGGAACACGAACGGAACACGAAGAACGAACACGCGCGGAACACGTGCGCATGAGCGGAAGACGCGCGAACAAACGCGCACCATGACGCTGGGAGCCGCCTACGAAGTCAGCGCACCTTCCCCAACGAGATGCGCGCATCGTCGCGCATGATGATGTACGGGCGATCCTCGAACGTGAACCCGCGGCCGTCGAAGCGCTCGATCTGCAGGAGCCCCATGCCGTAGCCCATCGGGCCCTGCGCGTAGTAGTGCACGCCGAGCTCGTACGGCGGCGCCGGCAGCTTGCCGTTGATCTCGAAGCACTCGGGGCCGAAGCCCGTCGTGACGTCGGCGAACAGCTCGCCTCCCGACGCGAGCGTCTTGTTGCTGAAGGAAGCCTCGTTGCCGTTCTTGTCGCGAATGTGAAGATCGACGTCGTTCGCGTCGGTCTCCCAGTACAGCAAGAAGCGCGTCGAGGGCTGCGTGACGAGCGAGAGCGAGCGCTTCCTCAGCGCGGCCATCACGTGATCCTTGTTCTCGAGGTGCGCGGCGATGTACGCGGTGCCGATCATGCCGGCATCGCGCGCGAAGATCGCCGGCGCGCCTGCGTATCGGTCGGCGATGAGCGTCTGATCGACGCCCGCGAGGATCGCGGCGAATGCGCCGGCCTGGTCGCCATCGCGCAGGAGCGCGTATGCGAGCAGGCGGTGGCCCGTGAGCTGATCGGGGCGGTCGGCGACGGCGCGGCGGTACGTGTCGATCGTGAGCTTGCGTTCGCCGGTGCGCTCGAGTCGCTCGCCGGCGAAGCGGCGGTACTCCGCGCGCGCACCGAACAGATCGATGATCGAGCCATAGGCGCGTGCGGCACCGGCACGATCGCCGCTCGCCTCGAGCGCTTCACCGAGGCCGATCCACGCGAGCACGTCGCCGGGTTGCGAGTTCCGCCACTTCGTCGCGAAGTCGAGCGCGCCGGCGGTGTCCTTCTTGCGGATCGACTTCATGACGATCTGCAGCTTGCCGTCGAGCGCATCGAGCGGATCGTCGCCGAGCGGCGGTGGCGGCGGTGGCGGGAGCTCGACGGCAGGAGGCAGCGGCGCGACCGCGACGTTGGTGTCGGGCCTGGGCGCAGGCGCCGCCGCCAATGCCGCCAGCACTTCGTCGTCGTCGTTGCTCGAGCCGGCGATCCGGAAGTTGAACGGATAGTTCACCTGGACCGTCCCGTCGGTGACCGTCGGGAACTCGATCGTCTTGATCACATCGGCGACGCACTTCGCGACGGTCTCGTCGACACCCGTCGCGGTCGCGGACTTCACCTTGCCACCGGCCTCGATCAAGAACTGCGTCGAGACCGTGCCCTCGAGCGTCGGCTTTGCGAGCAGCTCGCGCTCGTAGCAGTACGAGATGCGGTTGATGTTCCGCTTGATGTACCGCTTGATGATGTTTTTATCGAGCGAGCCCTGCACGACGGGCATCGCGATGTGAACCGCGGGTGCCGCGGCGACCCGCGCGCGGATCATGCCGCGGCCCGAGCCCGCGCCGAAGCGGCCGCCACCGCCGGATGATCCGCTCGACGCCTTCGAGCCGAACAGCGGGCCGTAGACGGTGTTGGAATCATCGAAGCCGGTCGAGAGGTCGGCCGTTGCGGTCAGCGACTGGAATGCGCCGCCCTGCACCAGCGCCGCCGAGCCGAGCATTCCTGACGTCCGCGCCTGCTCGATCGCGTGCTGGCGAGCGAGCTGCCGTTCGCGCGAGTCACGAGTCTCGGGTTGGTGATCGGGCGAGGGGTCATCCGGTTGGCTTACCCGCGGATTCGGCGGGGTGCGAGACGCGACGAACGTGCGCTTCGTCTGCTCGAGGCCCTTCGGTCCAACGACGAGGATGTCCGCGAGCGACTTGCGCGCGATGCCGTAGCGCTCGTAGTCCAGCTCGGTATCGAGGACGAGCATCGTCGTCTGGCTCGAGACCACACGCGCCGCGACGGACTTCTTCTCGATCTGCGCGCGCAGGCTGATCGCGGTCTTCGCGTCGTTCGCCGGCGTCGCGGCGAGCGCGACCTCGAGCTCGTCGATCTCGACGCGGGCCGCGGCGCGATACAAAAGCGCGGGCGTCGCGCGACCGACCGGCGCGTTCCAGCGACTGCCGCCGATCGAGACCTCGAACGTATCCGAGGGCGTCTTCATCCGCGCGTAGACCATCACCTGCGTGCCGTTGCGCACCGACGGGATCGTCTTCGGGTAGAACCACGTCGCGTTCGCGACCTGGACCGGCACGTCGACGCGGACTTTTTCGCCGAGCCCGCTCGCGATCGGCGCGATCGCCTCGCGGTCGAGATCGAACGTGTCACCCGCACGCGTGCCGGCCCGCGTGACGGCGCGCGCGACGCGCTCCTCGCGAATGCCGCCCGCGAGCACGACATCGACGCGGTCCGCGCGCGCGAACGCCTTGCCGAGCTCGACGCCCTCGAGCCCCGCCGTCACGACCGCGTCGGTGATGATCACGGTGCGGCCCTTCGCTGCGCTCGCCGCCTTCGCGAGATCCGACGCGCCGGCGGGTCCACGCGCGACGAACGCCGCGATCTCGCGATCGCCGAACGCGCTCGCCGGCCCGGCGTAGATCGCCTGCGTCGTCTGATCGAAGGCGACGACGTCGAGCTTCAAGCCCTCGTAGCGAGCCGCGAGCTCGGCGACCAGCGCGCGTACGTTCTCCAGATACCGCGCGTAGCCGAGCGCGCGCGACGCGCTCGTGTCGACGAGGAGCGTGATCGCCGTCGGGCGATCGGTCGCGAGCGAGCCCTCGTTCTGCGCGACCTCGGTGAACGTCGGCACGACATCGAACGCGCCGGCGACCAGCGTGCCGTCACGCACCGCGGTGCTCGACGTCAGGTTCGCGACAAAGTCACGATCCGGTTGCCACGCCTTCTCGACGAGCGTCTGCGTCGCCATCGCGCCGTCCAGGCCTCGTGCGCCGAGCTCGATCGAAACCGTGTCGATCTTCGGCAAGCCGCGCAGGGGCAACGTGTAGCCCTCGTTTGCGAGCTCCTGACTGTACGAGATCACGATGTGCTTCTCGCTGCGCGCGGGGATCGGGAACACGCGCGCGGTGAACTGATTGCCCGGCGCCTTCTCGAGCAGCGCGGGATCGATGCCGCGATGGAGGAAGTCGTCGTATGCGCGGCGCGCGAGCGCTTTCGGCACGACCTCGGCTTCCTTCAAGAAGCCGTTCTCTTCCATCGCGAACCGCGAGATGGCCGCGCGCGCGGGCATCGTGATCGCGAACGTGCCCTCGCGAACGCGGTCCTCGGGATTGTGGAAGCGGAGGTGCAGCTCGGTGAACGCGAGCGGTCCCTCGATCACCGCCTTCGCTTCGACGCCGACGAGGCGAAGGCCACTACCGTCGGAGGCTGTCAGCGTCCACGCGGCGACGGCTTCGCGCGCCGGCTCGATCTGCGAACGGAACGCGGCGACGCGTGGCACCGCGATCGAGAGGGGCTCCTTCAGCGGCGGGGCTTTACCCGCATTCGACGAACAAGCGACGGCGAACAGCGCGACGGCGAAACGTTTCAGCATCGGCCGTCGGACATGCGCCCGACGACCAAAGTTTCACGAACCTTTTTTCGCGCGGCGCTGTCAGAAGCCGAACGAGATGCCGACCGAGAGATCGGCACCGATGCCGTTCCCGAGGTTCGGCGCGCTGCCGACCTTGTCGACGACCGCGATCGCGCCGAGCACCGAGAGATCACCGACGAACGCGACGTTGCCCGACAAGCGCTTCATGTAGCCGACCCCCGCGCCGAGGAGCAGCGGACCCTGGCCGACGATGTCGGTGTCCATGCCGTCCATCGACTCCTTGAGCTTGATCGTGTTGCGGATGATGCCGGCGCCCGCCTGCCCCATCACGCGGATGCCTTCGCCGCTCTTCGAGAGCGCGTAGCGTGCGCGGAGCAGCACCGACGGCGACATCGTGGAGCTCTTGCCCTTGTTCGGGTCGTCGATGTTCGCGCCGATCGGGAACCCGATGCGCGCCGCGAGGCCGATCGAGAGCTGGCGGTTCGCGTGGTAGCCGAGCTCGGGCGTCACGACGACGAGGCTGTTGCCGATGCAGCAGTTCTCGACGGGGTTGCCGAACTCGGTCTTACCGCTGACGTAACCGAAGCCGGTGCCGCCCGCGATCTGGAGGTAGACCTTCGCCGGCTTGCCGCCGGCGACGACGCCACCGGAGACCGCGCCGCCGCTGGTGACGGGCTTCGACGCGTTCTTGGCGCCACCACCGCCGCCGATCGGGTCTTCGTTGTCGCTGCTGCCACCGCCACCGCCGACCGCAGCGCTCAGCTCGATGATGTTCGGCGAGCCCGACGAGCCGCGCGACGCGACGGCCTTGCCGTTCTCGTTGAGCGCGGCGACGTAGTAGTGCATGAGGCCGCCCTTCATCGAGGCGCCCGGGATCTCGCCGGTGTACTTGCACTCGCCCTGCTTCGTCAGCTTGCCTTCGGTGAACTCGGTCGAGCCCTCGGCGCGGAAGAACACGCCGATCTTGGCCGACGTCACGTCGGAGCCGACGAGCACTTCGATCGGCAGCCCGCGGCCGCCGGGTGCGGTGTCGATGATCGTGTGCTGCAGGCCCTTCACGCCCGCGCAGTCGGGACCGGTCACCTTGGGCTCGCCGCCATCAGGCGTGCCGCCGGTCGATCCGCTGCCGCCGGTCTTTGCTGCCTCGAGCATCTTGTTGAGCTCGGGCGATTTGTACGCGGCGTCGATCTGAATTTTCGGATCGATCGCGATGGCCGCGGCGAACGCGGCCTTCGCGCCCTCTTGATCACCATCGGCGAACGAGGCGATGCCGAGCGATAAGTACACCTTCGCCGTGACGGGATCCTTGTCGAGCTTGGCCTTCTTCGCCGCAGCGAGCGCTCCTTCGAGCGTCTTCTTCGACACGGCGTAGTCCATGAGGTCGTAGCTCTCCATGGCCTCCTTGGTCTTTCGCTGGATGTCTTCCTTGGGGCCAGCCCAAGCAGACGCCGTGAAAAGACCCAAGGCCATGACCGCGACCAAACTGCGGGTTCCCATGCCCGCTGATATATCAAAGCCCGAGGCCGAATCGACGAGAATCCGCTCCCGCGGCGGGAATGACGCAACCTTTAACGTGAAGTAATCACGAACTCGACTCGCCGGTTCTGGGCCCGGCCATCGGCGGTTCGGTTGTCGGCGATCGGCACGTTCTCGCCGTAGCCCTTTGGAACCATACGATCTGCGGCCACGCCCTTGCCGACGAGGAACTTCTTCACGGACTCGGCCCGCTTCTGCGAGAGTTTCAGGTTGAATCTGTCGTTGCCCTGGCTGTCGGTGTGGCCCTCGACGTCGACCTTGATGGTCGGGTTGTCCTTCATCGCCTGGGCGACCTCCGTCAGAAGGGCGAACGAGACCGGCTTGATCGTGGCCTTGTTGGTCGCGAAGAACACGGTCTGCTTGATCTCGATCTTCGTCTGCGTGACGACGACGTTCGTGTACTTCTTCGGGCAGCCATCCGGCGGGACGCCCGGCTCGTTCGGGCACTTGTCGTCCTTGTCGGGGATGCCGTCCTTGTCGTTGTCGAGATCGGGGCAGCCGTCGTCATCCTCGAAGCCGTCCTTGTCTTCGGGATCGTTCGGGCACGCATCGATCTTGTCGGCGATGCCGTCCTTGTCGTTGTCGAGGTCGGGGCAGCCGTCGTCATCCTCGAAGTTGTCGCGATCCTCGGGATCGTTCGGGCACGCATCGATCTTGTCAGCGATGCCGTCCTTGTCGTTGTCCTCGTCGGGGCAGCCGTCGCTGTCCTCGAAGCCATCGAGGTCCTCGGGCACACGCGGGCACTTGTCCACGTTGTCGAGGATGCCGTCACCATCCGTGTCGCCCGGCCCGCTCGGCGCCTGGTCGACACACTTCTCCTTGGGCGACTTGTCGAAGGCGGCCTGCGCGTTCGATTCGGCGATCGCCGCCTCGCGCTTCGCCTCGAAGTAGTTGCCGACGTCGAGCGCGTGGTTCGCGAAGTCGTTGTGCGCCTCGGCCATCGCGAGCTCGACGGGTGCACATCGCTGCGCGCCATTCGCGCGCGCCTTCACGATCACGTCGCCGGTCAGCGCGGTCTTCTCGCGGACCGCGGAGCCCGCGCAGCCGAGCGCCATGATCGCGAGGATCGCGAGGCTCTTCACGGCGTCTCCTTCGCGGGGGCGACGGGCTTGTCGACGTCCTTTGCCGGCGCGATCGTTCCCGGCTCCTTCGCCGGCGCCGCGCGCTTCGTCGGATCCTTGCTCGCCGTCGTCGCTTCCTCGAGTGCGAGCTCCGCCGCCTCGGTCGCGAGCCGCCCGTAGCGATTCGCTTCCTGCATGTCCGAGTGCGCCGCGAGCTCGCGCGCCTTGCGCAGATATTCGGTCGCGCGCGTCCAGTAGTACGGCGAGTACTTGTCGGCCTCCGCGGCGCGCGCTTCCTCGACCGCGCTCGATGCTCGCCGCGTCACTTCATTGAGATAGATGATCGGACCACAGCCGACGAGCGCGACCGCGAGCACGACCAGCCAGGAACGCATCAATGCCGAACCTATCATCGGCTGCGCACCCGTCGCCCGTCACGACCGAGCTCGATCGCGATGTAGATCGCCGATCCGAACAGCGCGAGCAGCGACACGACGAACGCCCACCCGAGCTGCACGCTGAACACGCTGACGCCGGCCTTGCGCTGCCAGCCGAGGAAGTCAGCCGCCGTGCCGAGCCGGTTGATGCCGGCGATGATGAGCACCATCAAGATCAGCGCGAGGAAGCCGCCGACGTAGAACAGCGCGCCCTGCAGGCCCTTCCGGATCAACAGCGACGCGATGTACCAGCCGCCGATCACGAGCGCCGCGTGACCCGCGACGAGCGGGATCACCGAGACGAAGCCGAGCTTGTCGGGATTGACCCAATACATCCACGCCCAGGCGGGATGCACGGCATAGAAATAGATCGCGAGGGGCGCGACGACACCGGCCGCGTGCAGCGCGACGAGCTGAAACGCGGGTGCTGCGAACGGACCATCGGCTTTGACTCGATCGCGAGCGATCAGCGCGAACCCGATGCCGAACAGCAGATTAACCAGCGCGACGACCGGAATAACGGCCTCCGTCGCGCACGGTAACACAAGCGATCAGGGACCGGGCCTGCCGGGCGGAGAGGTTATCGCCGTTCGATCGGCGGGGTCCGCGAGCCCGTATCCGGGTCCGCCTCGGACGGCCCGAGGATGCTGCTCGCGGCGGTGAACTCGACACCCGGCGAGTCGTGCTCGCGCTCCGGCGGTGGGTTCGGCACATCGATCTCGCCCGCGACGAACGACCCCTCGGCGACTGGCAGCGACGGGGCCGCTGGGACCGCGGCGACGCCTTCGATCGGCGTGCCCTCGTCGCGGTCGACGATGATCTGTACGTCGGCGTCCTCGACTTCCATCTCGCCGCTGTCGGACGTGATGCCGCGCATGCTGGCGTGCGCGACGTTCGTCACGATCCAGTCGTCCTGGCCGTGCGGCGCCGTCGGCGGGCTCGTGATCACCGAGACGGTCCAGCCGCCCGTGTCGCGCGGACCGGGCGGGACCGGTGCGCGCTCCATTGTCTCGTCGGGCTCGCCCGGTGATGGCGGCGCGGCGATCGACTCGGAGCTCGCGTCGACGCCGAGGTTCGAGAGCGCTTCGTCGAGCGGTTCGAGGTTGTTGTTGAGCGCCGTGTCGACGGGCGAGCCGGGTGGCGACGGTGCTTCCTCGAAGACCGTGGCCTCGAAGTCGTCGTCGGCGAGCATCTCGATCTTCGGCGCGTCGTCGACGTCCTGCGCGGGCTCGATCGCGAACCGCTCGATCAGCACCGTGTACGCGTTGCGCAACGCGCGGCGGGCGGCGCTCGCGGTGAAGTCGCGGCGCACGCGCTCGTAGGCGTTCTGCGCGATCCGCTCGCGGAGCAGCGGCTCGCCGAGCAGGCGGAGGACCTTGCGCGCGAGGTCGATGGGATCGCCGGGCTCGAACAGCAGCGCCTCGCGGTTGTTCTCGACGACCTGCGCGACGGTCTCGCGGCGCGGCGCGACGATCGCGCGGCGGCACGCCATGTACTCGAGGATCTTCGTCGGGTACACGACCGTCGGGTTCGGCGTGAGATCGGCGGCGGCGGGGACGACGCAGACCGTGGCCGTCGCGTAGAGCGCGGGCAGCTGATCGTGATCGATCGGCGCGAGGATCTCGATCTTGTCCTGGAGGCCGAGCTCGCGGATGCCATCGCGCAGCGGCTGGTCGAACTTCGGCGCCATCGAGCCGGCGATCGTGAGGCGGCAGTCGATCTCGCGCGAGATCGCCGCCATCGCGCGCACGAGCACGCGCACGCCGCGGCCGGGATCGATCGAGCCGACGTAGAGAATCCGCGGGCACGGGTCCTCGAGCGGATCGTCCCAGTCGAACCGATCGATGTCGACGCCCGGCGGCGAGAGCACGACGCGGTCTGGCTTGCCCTTGGATGCGATGACCTTCACCGCGGCGAGCGTCGGCGCGAGCACGAGGTCCGCGTCGCGCAAGCAGCGCTCCTCGTCGGCCGCGTACTGGGCGTCGAGCTCTGGATCGTTCGTGGTCTCGCCGAGCGGCGAGCGCGTGAGGTCGTAGACGACGGTGAAGCCGAGGCGCGCACGTGCTTCGAGCACGGGAATCGCGCTCCACGAATCGCGGCAGTGCACGACGTCGTAGTCGGCGCCGTCGAGCTGCCGCTTGAGCGCGCGCTGGAACGCCTGGATCTGCGAGCGCAGATCGCTATCGTGCGTCGGCACGCGTAGCACGCGCACCGAACCTTGCCGCTCCACGTACGCTTGGTCGCCCTCGCGCACGACGAGTAGATCGACGCTGTGCATCGGCGTCAGCGATCGAATCACGTGCTTCAGCTGCACGCCGGCGCGACGCGGACCTGGTACCGCGCAGAAGCCCGTGAGCAGCACGCGGGGCATTTATCTATCGTCGGATAACAGCTCGACCCGCGCAAGCGCTACCCGTTTCGAGCGGTGAGCTTGTTGTTCTCTCACGACGTTGCACTGCTGGTTCTGGTGCGTTATCAGACGGGCGTGAATCGACTGATCGAGTACCTCCGACAACATCTGATGATCGACTTCCAGGGTGATCTGACGGTGGCCAAGGTGAGGGAGCTTCTCGCGGGTGACGACTCTCGTGATGCCAAGAACCTCTTGGCCAAGGTCGTCGCGGAGAAGTCGGTTGAGGACATGATACTGGTGTTGGCCGACTGCCTGCTCGAGCCCGTTCAAAACGCACTGACCGACGACGTCATGCGGGAGAACATAAGGATGTATTCCGAGAGCTAGCTCCGGGCGTGTGCTAGCGTTGTAGCCATGAATCCGGTGGCTGACAGCAAGACTCCTGCGCTCATCGCGTTCGGTCTGGTCGTTCTCGGTCTCATGATCGCGGCGGTTCAAGGCCTCACGCACGGCTCCATCCTGGGTGGCCTCATCGCAGCCAGTGGCTCCATCCCGGCGTGCTACGGCATGTGGAAAGGCATCCAGCAGGAGACGCAGGGCACGCTCGCGACGAGCGTGACCGCCGTGCTCGTCTCGCTCGGTGTCGGTGGCATCTTGATCCTGCTGCGCGTCGTCGACTGGTTCCGATGAAAGCAGCGATCGCGGTCGCGATCACGGTGTGCGCGGCCGTTGCATCGGCGGCGCCCGAGCCGGATCGCAAGTTCATCTACACCGGTCAGGCGATGGGGACGGTCATCACCGTCTTCATCTGGGGCGACGACGAGGTCAAGGCCGCGAAGTCGGCCGAGGCCGTGTTCACCGAGATGAAGCGCATCGACGGGGTGATGACCACGTGGACGCCCACATCCGAGGTCTCGCAGATCAACGCCGCGGCTGGCGTGAAGCCCGTCGTCGTCAGTCAGGAGACGTTCGATGTCATCGCGCGCTCGCAAGATGTTGCGAAGCGCACGAAGGGCCTGTTCGACATCACCGTCGGCGCGTTCAAGGGACTCTGGAAGTTCGACCAGGACATGGACGGCACGCTGCCGCCGCCCGCCCAGGTCAAGAAGCGCCTCGCGCAGGTCGGCTACCAGCACCTCGCGCTCGACAAGAAGAAGCTGACCGTCTTCCTGAAGAAGAAGGGTATGTCGATCACGCTCGGCGGCATCGCGAAGGGCTACGCCGTCGACAAGTGCGTCAAGCTGCTCTACGACGCGGGCTACACGAGCTTCATGGTGCAGGCCGGCGGCGACATGTTCATCGCGGGCAAGAAGGGCGCGGATCCGTGGGTCGTCGGCATTCGCGATCCGCGCGGCGCCTCGAAGGACGCGATGTTCGCGACCGCGCCCGTCGAGAATCACTCGTTCTCGACCTCGGGCGACTACGAGCGCGGCTTCGTGAAGGACGGCAAGCGCTACCACCACATCTTGGATCCGCGCACGGGTCAGCCGGCGATGAAGTCACGCTCGGTCACCGTGCGCGCGAAGGATGCGTTCACCGCCGACGCATGGTCGAAGGTCCTGTTCATCCTCGGGCCCGTCGAGTCGCAGAAGCTGATCAAGCGCGAGAAGCTCGACGACTTCGAGGTCGTGTGGATCGATGACAAGAACGCCGTCACGATGACGCCCGCACTCAAGGCGGTCGTCACGCAGCTGAAGCCACCGACCCCGGGTACCTGATGCGCAGCGCGTTGCTGCTGCTCGCCGGCTGCAATTCGTTCTACGGCCTCGACACGACGCAGGGCCGCGACGCCTCGGCAAAGCAGTTCTTCGACGCGAGACCGGACGCACCATATGCGTGTCCAGGTCCCGGCGTGGCCCCGCGGTTCAAGCGCACGTTCGGCCAGGTCCCGGTGAACGGCGCGATCCACTACACGCCCAGTCACGACTGGATGAACGCGTTGGCGTACAGCCACCTCGGCTTTCTAGTCGGCCCGATCGATGGGCCGATGACGACGGCGATCCCGAACCCGAGTCCGTTGCACGAGCCGCGCCTGTTCCCCGAGGGCGATCGCATGATCGTCAAGGACGGCGCGATGAACCGCATCGACATCTACGCGCGCACCGACACCACGTGGAGCTACGCGACGACGTTTCGCCAAGGCGCCGTCGGCAACATCGTCGTCTCGACGCCCTCGCGCGGTCCCGACCGCCGCGTCGTCGTGATCGACGATCTGCAAGGCACCGGCTACATGCTCACCGAGCACGTCGAGCAAGCGGATCTGACGTGGCAGGCGAAGCCCGCGTATCCAATAAAACTGCCCTCCGGCTCGTATCCGAGCTTGTCCGCCGATGGTCTGCGGCTCGTGTTCGGTTCGACCGGCGCGCTCGGCGTGCTGTATGCATCGCGCGCGACGCGCGACGCGCCGTTCGAGAGTCTGATCTCGCTCACGACCGTGCCGAACCAGGCGTACTACGTGTTCCTCGACGACAACTGCGCGCGGCTGTACTTCAGCGCGCTCGATACCGTCCTCTACGTCGATCAGGAGTGATCAGCGCTTCATCGCGGGAACGGTCTCGACCTCGATCATGTGTGCGGGATCGAGCCAGCGCGCGAGCGCGCGATCGATGGAGGAGGGCGTGACCGCGCGATAGCGAGCGAGCTCGTTCGCGAGGCCGTCGGGCTCGTCGGTGTACATCACGTAGCGCTGCAGGATGTTCGCGCGCCTTGAGAGTCCGGTCAGCGACCAGATCGCGCCGGCTTCACGCCGCGTGACCGCGCGCTGGATCGCGCGTTCGTCGATGCCCTTGGCGCATTCCTCGTCGAGGACGGCGCGCGCGAGGACGGGATCCGCGCCGGTGCGGAGGTCGAGCGCGACGTGCACTTCGCCGCCGAGCCGGCCGTTGACCGTCCACGCGGCCACGCGCTGCGCGAGCTGCGTCTCGTAGACGAGACGGCGCCACAGCGCACCGGTGCCGACGGAGGACCACGCGGTCGTGAGGACATCGAGCTCGGGCTCGTCGGCGGCGAAAGCGCCGGGCCCGAGCCACGCGCGGTGGATACGAGGGAGCGCGGCGAACGTGTCGGTGACGGTGGTGGCGACGCGCGCGGGTGCGGGGGCTGGTGCCAGCGCACGCGCGGGCCGCTGCGATGCGGGGAACTTCGAGAAGAAGCGATCGAGTGACGCGTCGATCGTGTCCGGATCGATGTCACCTGCGATCACGAGCGTCGCGTTCGCGGGCACGTACCACGTGCGATAGAACGCGATCACGTCGTCGAACGTGGCGGCCTGGATGTGTTCGTGACGGCCGATCGTGAGGTAGCGCAGCGGATGGCCATCGGGATAGAGCGCGGCCGCGACGGCAAAGCGCTCGGCGCCGTACGGCACGTCCTCGTAGCGCTGGCGGCGCTCGCTGCGCACGACCGACTGCTGCATGACGAGGCGCTCCTCGTCGAAGTCGCGCGCGAAGTAGCCCATGCGATCCGCTTCGATCCAGAGCGCGGTCTCGAGCTCGTGTGAGGGCATGACCTCGTGATACGCGGTGCGATCCGTCGACGTCGAAGCGTTCGCTTCCGTCGCGCCGGCGCGGCGCAGGACATCGTAGTGGTGGTGACCGCCGAGCCGATGCGGCGGGCTCTTGAACAGGTGCTCGAAGAGGTGCGCGAAGCCGGTGCGATCGGCGCGCTCGTCGGAGCTGCCGACGCGGTACCAGACGTTGACCGCGACCTGCGGGACCTGCTCGTCGCGATGGAGCACGACGTCGAGCCCACACGGCAGCGTGCGGCGGCGGGTCTCGAGGTGTGGCAGGTCGCCGTCGAAGCGGATCATGTCTGGGCCCGCTGGAGCGAGAGCGCGAGCTGATAGAGCTGGCGGCGGGGTTTGCCGGTCTTGATCACGAGCCGCTGCGCGGCGTCCTTCGGGCCGAGACCCTCGGCGAGCAGCTTCTTCAGCTCCGCCTCGATATCGATCGCGGGCGCGTCGCCGGTCCCGCCCTCGACGACGAGCGTGCACTCGCCGCGCGGCGGGGTATCGCGATACTTCGCGGCGAGCTCGCGGAGCGTGCCGCGCACGTGCTCCTCGTACATCTTGGTGAGCTCGCGGCCGAGCGAGACGCGGCGATCTGCGCCGAGCGCGGCCTGCAGATCGGCGAGCGTGGCGCCGACGCGATCGGGCGCCTCGTAAAACACGAGCGTGGCGACATCGTTCACGAGCGAGCCGAACAGCTCGCGGCGTGCGCCATCCTCGCGCGGTGGGAAGCCGAAGAACGTGAAGCGTGCGGCGGGCAGCCCGGACGCGACGAGCGCGGCGAGCACCGCGGATGGACCGGGGATGACCTCGACGCGCGCGTTCGCCTCGATCGCGGCATCGACGACGCGCGCGCCCGGATCACTGATGCCCGGCATGCCGGCGTCGCTGATCACGGCGACGTTCTGCCCGCTCGCGAGCGCGGCGACGATTGCTTCGCTGCGCTCGGCCTCGTTGCCTTCGAAGTACGAGATGAGCCGGCGGTGCGGATTCGCGGTGCCGAGCGCGTCCACGTGCTGGAGGAGCGTGCCGGCACGCCGCGTGTCCTCGGCCGCGACGATGTCGACCTCGCGCAGGACCCGCGCCGCGCGCAGCGACAGGTCTTCGAGGTTGCCGATCGGCGTACCGACCACGTAGAGCACACCACTACTCACGCGAGAGCGCACCGATATCGACCGCGGTGCCGAGCTCGGCCTCCAGGTACTTCTTCAAGCGATCGAGCATGCGCTTCTCGAGCTGGCGCGCGCGCTCGCGGCTCACCTGATAGCGATCACCGATCTCCTGGAGTGTGAGCGGCTCTTCGGTCAGCCAGCGCTCGCGGAAGATCGTCTGCTCGCGGCCCTCGAGTGTCTTCGCGAACGTCTCGAGCTTGCCCTTCAAGAGCTCGGAGAACTGGCTGTTCGCGACCTGGCGATCCGGACGATCGCTGTCGTCGGGCAAGTAGTCCATGCGCGTGCGCACGCCGTCGTCGTCGCCGGTCCCGAGTGGCGCATCGAGCGAGGCCTCGGGCGCCGAGAGCCGGCGCTCCATCTCGATGACTTCCTTCTCGGCGACATCGAGCTTCTCGGCGAGCAGCGCGGTCGTTGGGTGGTAGCCGAGTTGCTCGAGCTTCTCGCGCTCCTTGCGCAGGTTGAAGAACAGCTTGCGCTGTGCCTGCGTGGTGCCGATCTTCACGAGCCGCCAGTTGTTGAGGATGAACTTGAGGATGTAGGCGCGGATCCAGAACGCCGCGTAGCTCGAGAGCTTGACGCCGCGATACGGGTCGAACTTTCCGACGGCCTGGATGAGACCGATGTTTCCTTCCTGGACGAGGTCCAGGAGATTCTTGTGCGCGCGGCGGTACTCGTACGCGATTTTGACGACGAGCCGTAGGTTCGCCTCGATCAGACGGCGCGCCGACGCGGTGTCGCCGTGCTCGACGAGCTTGACCGCGAGCGCCTTCTCTTCCTCGGGAGTGAGCAGCGGGTAGCGCCGCGTCTCGCGCATGTATTGACCCATCGGGTCGCGCTTCGAGAGCGCACCACCGCGTGTGTCTTCCTTCGGCTCGGGGACGTCGACATCGTCGACCGTGGCTTCTTCGCCGACATCGATGACTTCGGCGGACTTCGCCATGTCGAGATCGGCACCGGATTCTTCCTCGGCCTCCTCGGAATCTTCCTCCGAGTCTTCCTCGGATTCTTTCTCGGCCGGCTTGTCGCCGATGTCTATGACGCCTGCTTTCTTGCGCTTGGCCTTGCCGGTCTTTCGCTGCTCGGCCATCGATGACTCCGACGAGGACTGTACTACATGTGGACCGTGGGCAACGTCGCACGCGTCGCGGGCAACTATCGCTGGCCACATGACTAGGTCGCTCTATAATCGGCGGATATGCGAAGCCGGTTGAACCTGGCCCTGGTGGTGGGCGCAGGTGTCCTCGCGATGGTGCTCACTGTTGTTCGCCAGAGCCCATCGGGCGTGGTGTCACTGGAGCTCGACACCAAAGAGGTCCGCGCCGCACCCGGCCGACCACAGGTGGCGAAGCACGATCTCGCTGCGCTCAAGATCTTCAACATCACGCTCGTGCGGATCAAAGATCGCTACGTCGATCCCGGCCGCGTCGATCCGAAGAAGATGCTGTACGCCGCGCTCGACGGCGTGCAGTTCAACATTCCTGAGGTGCTCGTCGAGCCCGACGTCGCGCACAACAAGGTGAAGGTCACGGTGAACGACAAGCCGGAGGTCTTCGAGACCGACGATGTCGACTCGCCGTGGCGCCTCGCCGCGAAGCTGAAGAAGGTGTTCCGCTTCATCGAAGCGAACATGAACGCGGGCGCGGACCTCTCGAAGATCGAGTACGCCGCCGTGAACGGCATGCTCTCGACGCTCGATCCGCACTCGATCCTGATGGACCCCGAGCAAGCGCGCGACATGGACGTGTCAACGAGCGGCAAGTTCGGCGGCCTCGGCATCGTCATCCGCATGGTCGACAGCAAGCTGACGGTCATCAAGCCGATGAAGAACACGCCGGCCTCACGCAAGGGCATCAAGGCCGGCGACCACATCGTTCGCATCAATCAGGAGAACACCGAGAACCTCACGTCGAACGAGGCCGTCGACCGCATGCGCGGTGACCCGAAGACCGGCGTCACGCTGTGGATCTCGCGCAAGGGCACCGAAGGCCTCATGCGGTTCGATCTGGTTCGCGACATCATTCGCGTCTCGCAGGTCGAGTCGAAGCTGCTCGACAAGCGCGTCGGCTACGTGAAGGTGAAGCAGTTCTCGAAGGGCATCTCCAGCGACGTCGCCGATGCGATGCGCCAGCTCTCGGCACAGGGCGCCACGTCCTGGATCCTCGACCTCCGCGGCAATCCGGGCGGTCTGCTCGAGGAAGCCGTGCAGCTCTCCGATCTGTTCGTGGACTCGGGCACCGTCGTCACGACCGTCTCGGGCCGCGATCGCGAAGCGCGTCGCGCGGAGCACGGCTTCGGTGACGTCACGTCGCCGCTCGCGGTGCTCGTGAACTCTGGCTCGGCGTCGGCGTCGGAGATCGTCGCCGGTGCGCTCAAGAACCTCGACCGCGCCGTCATCATCGGCACGCGCACCTTCGGCAAGGGCACCGTGCAGGAGCTCTACGACAACGAGGACAAGAGCAAGCTCAAGCTGACGATCGCGCAGTACCTGACGCCCGGCGATCGCTCGATCCAGAACCTCGGCATCGTCCCCGACATCCAGCTCCAGCGGATGTACGTGCCGGAGAAGAACGACGCGCCGGAGGACTTCATCCGCCTCCTGCCGCCGACGCGCACGTATGGCGAGAAGGACCTCGACGCGACGCTCGTGTCCTCGTACGCGAAGGACACCGACAAGCCGGCGCACGAGGTGCCGTTCATCGTCGAGCGCAAGAAGCCCGCCGCCGGCACCGAGCCGGTCGTGAAGCCCGAGGACGAAGACGAAGACGAGAACGACGCGGACGAGATCGTCGAGGACTTCGAGATGAAGTTCGCGAAGGAAGTCGTCGGCAGCGTGAACGTCGCGTCGCGCCCGAAGATCGTCGCGCAGGCAAAGCGCGTCGTCGAGCGCGTCCGCGGTGAAGAAGAGAAGAAGCTGATCGCCGAGCTGCAGAAGATCGGCGTCGACTGGGCTGCCCCCGTCGCGCAGGCGGAACCCGGCCCGGCGAACCTCGAGGTCTCGCTGCAGACAGTGAAGAACGTGAAGGCGGGAGATATCGTCACCGTCACAGCGACGGTGAAGAACACCGGCACGGGCACCGCATATCGCGTGCTGCCGCGCGTCCACACCGATGACTCGGTGTTCGACGACACGGAGCTGCCGGTCGGCAAGGTCGCGCCCGGCGAGACCAAGACGTTCTCCGCGAAGCTGCGCGTCCCGAAGGACTCGCTCGATCGCAAGAACCGCCTCGGCCTCGAGGTCAAGGAAGCGCGCAATGCGGTCGCTCGCATCACGCCGACGGAGATCCAGGTCGAAGCGGCGCCGCGCCCGGTGTTCGCGTACGCGTATCAGCTGATCGACGACGGCAACGGCGACGGTCTCGTGCAGCGCGGCGAGAAGTACCGCCTGAGCGTTCAGATCAAGAACACCGGCGCCGGCCCCACGGCCAAGGCGACGGTGCTCCTCAGAAATGCGACCGGCGACGGCGTCACGCTCGGCAAGTCGCGCATCGAGCTCAAGGACGCGCCGATCAATCCGGGTCAGGTCAGGGAGCTCGAGTTCCCGCTCCAGACCGACGCGACGCTCAAGGGCGACGAGATGGTCGTCGAGCTGATGGCGTACGACGCCGAGCTCGACGTCCAATCGACGGAGAAGCTGAAGTTCAAGGTGCAGCCGTCGGTCACGGGCACGCGGATCGCGAGCGACGTCACCGTGAAGTCACAGATGGTGATTCGCGCGGGCGCCTCCGATGAGACCACCGTGGTCGGCTCGGCACCGAAGGGCGCGAGCTACGGCGCGCTCGGCACGTTCGGGCCGTTCACGAAGGTGAAGCTCAACGCGGGCGGCTCGAAGATCGGCTTCATCCCGACCGCGGCGCTCATGCAGGGCGGCTCCGGCCAGGGCTCGTACGCGCCGACGTGGAACTCCACGCCGCCCGTGATCAACGTCAACCACAAGGGCCTCGAGACGACGGCCGACACGTACAAGCTCAACGGTCAGATCACCGACGAGCAGCACGTCGAGGACGTCTACATCTTCGTGTCGAACCAGACCGCGAAGATCGAGAGCCGCAAGGTGTTCTACCGCTCGAACCGCAGCGGCAAGGACCAGCGCTCGATGGCGTTCGCCGCGGACCTCCCGCTGTGGCCAGGCACGAACATGGTCACGGTCGTCGCTCGTGCGAACGCGCAGGTGCGGTCGGTGAAGACGATGTTCATCTACCGGGATCCGCCGCGCACCGCGCAGCAGACTCCCGCGCCGCAGCCTGTCGCGACCCCGTAACAAGCGGTGCCTCGACGGTGCGGCCGTCGGTCGCCCGGAGTGGCGACGCGTGAAGAACTACATCCGCGCCCATCGGGCTGAATTCCCCCATGCGCAGCGAGCCCGTAACTAGCTGCAAAGCGTGGCAGAATGCGCACTGAATCCGGCGGCCGTGGGGCCGTCTGAAGGAGTGCCAATGCGCAAACTTCTCGTAGGCCTCGTGTTCCTCCTCACGGCGACGCCGGCGCTGGCGGACATCTCCGGCACGTACGACGTGAAGTTCGAGGATGTCTCCACGAACTGCACGACGCAGAAGCTGACGTACAAGCCGCAGCCGATCAGCGTGAAGGTCAAGGCCAACCAGGTCACGGTCGATGTCGACATGACGCCGGTGATGACGGGCGTGCCGCAGAAGAACGGCAAGGTCTCTGCGAAGAGCAGAGCCGGCAACACGATGATCTCGGGGATGAAGGGCGTGTTTTCGGTCGCGGGAAAGATCACGGGCGACGGTGCGCTCGTGATCGTGATGGTTGGCGAGTACACGAACGAGCAGGGCAAGCCGCTGTGCACGCAGTCGTGGAACGTGAGCGGTCCGCGCATCGACGCGAAGCCGCGCAAGTAGCTCGACGCGCTAACGCCGATAGACGGCCGAGAGCGTCGTGCCGTCGTGCTCGACGGAGAACACGCGCTTTGCATCGGGCGGCACCGGGCACGCCATCCGTGCGGGCGCGTAGACGACGATCCAGTTCGCGTCGGCGGGGCTCGACGGCAGGTTGGCCCAGAGGTCCTCGCGGAACCACGCGAGGTGCGAAGGCTCGACACAGTGGCGCGAGACGCGCGCGTTCGGCTCGGCGTGCTCGTTGACGTAGGCGAGCGAGGGCGCGAGGCCTTCGCCCCACCACGCGGTCTCGAAGCGCTTGTAGCGAGAGACGCGGCCGGCACCGCCGGTGTGCTCGCCGAAGTAGTCGATGTAGTACGGGTGCGTGTGGACCGCGGTGATGCCGAGGTAGAGCGCGAGAGCGGCGGCGGCGCCGGCGAAGATGCGAGGCGTGCGCGCGTAGCGGTCGACGATCGCGGCGGCCATCATCGCGATTGCAGGGAACGCGGGCATGATGTAGCGGACGCCGTCCTGGCGGACCGGCGAGAGCGCGGCGAGTAGCGGGAACGCGAGCCAGGCGAGCAGGAGCAGGGTCGCGCGGTTGCGGTCGCGCACGGCGCGCGAGAGCCATGCGATGGCGAGGGCGAGGATGCCGACGGGGAGTGTCGCGTAGAGGTAGACGAGGAAGTAGTGCGGGCCCGGTCGTGACGTGATCGCGCCGAGGAACGGCTCGGGTGCGTGGACGACGTCGAGCTTCTTGAGGGAGGCCTGGAGGGCTTCGATGGGGTGAAGCCATAGACGAGGCCAGATGGCGTAGATCGTGAGGACGGCCGCGACCGGCATGACCGCGCACCAGAGGAGCGTGCGCTGGCGGTCGGGTGCCTGCACGACGACGATCAGCACGCAGAGCGGGCCGAGGAGACCGTTGACGAAGCGCGAGGCGACGGCGATGCCGATGACGGCGCCGAGCGCGGCGAGGCGGAGCGCGAGCGCGCGGGTTCTGGGCTCGCCGTCGTGGATGCCCAGCGCGAGCAGGATCGCGAGCGACCACCAGAGGATGGTCGGGGCTTCGTGGCCGACGATCTTGCCGTGGCCGATCAGAGATGGGAGCAGCGTCGCGATCACGGCGGCGAGGATGCCGGTGCGCAGGTTGTAGAGCCGCGCGCCGATCGGCACGAGCAAGGCGCAGCCGAGTGCGACGAGGATCGCGGAGATCGCGCGGGCGGGGCCGAAGCCGTCGGCGAGCTGCGCGCCGACGCCGGCGAGATACTTCATGACCGGCGGGTGCTCGTAGTTCCAGACCCACGAGGTCGAACGGAAATCGAGCGCGAGCACGTTCGAGACGTAGTTGCGGCCTGCGGCCCAGTTGACGTCTTCGTCCCAGGTCTGCCCTGCCCCGTCGAGATCGAGCCAGCGGATGATGACACCGGCGACGAAGATGGCCGCGATCGCGAGCCACATGTCGCGCGGCACGGCGGCGAGGCGGCGGCGCGTGGCGTAGAGGCAGGCGCCCACGATGGTGAGGAGGAGCGCGATCGCGATGATGCCGTCGAGCGCAGCGGTGCCTGGATTCTGGAAGGTGGCGGTCTCGGGTGGATCGGGCGACAGCGACGAGGCGACGACGTATTCGGGATCGCCGCGACGTCCGACCGGGCTCCACACGAGGCGTGCGCCGTCGGGCAGCGCGACGCGGATCGCGATGGGTCCGTGCGGCAAGATCAGCCGCTCCTTGAACAGGCCGCGGCCGCGGAGCTCGCGCCCACCGACCGTGATGCGCGCTTCGGCGTGCGGACTCTGGACGCCGATGATCACGGGACCGCCGCGCGCGATGTAGAGCGATCCGGCGTATGCGGTCGTCGCGGGCGGATCGCGCGGATCGGTGGGGGCGGTCGCGAGTGCGTCTGTCGCGGGCGTGTGGAGCAGCGCACGCAAGGCGAGCAGCAAGGCGATCAGCGCGACCGGCGCGATCGGCCAGAAGCGCGCTAGCGGACGCGGCCCGGGCACTGGAAGTTGCGCGCTTTCTTCGCGAGGAACGTGTAGTACTCGCCCTGCTCGCGCAGACCGGGGATGTGCATCGTCACGTGCTCGTAGCCGCGAGCGAGCCAGAAGCCCGCGCACGGCAGCTGCGGCTGCGCGGCGCTGCGATGCAGCCGGTAGCAGCTGAACACGAACGTCGGGTCGTACTGCGCGAGCAGCGTGTCCGAGCCCCACTTCGTGTGACCGGCGCGCGCGCGGATGCGCGGCTCTTCGTGCGCGATGCGATCGGAGACGAGCCCGAACACATCGATGCCGCGCATGTGGCCTTCGTACGGCTGGGCGCCCGCGCCGCCGACGATCGAGAAGTCGGTGTCGAGGAAGCAGTCACGCATCGCACGGCCGATCGTGGCGCGGTCCTCCGTGTAGGCGATCAAGAACGCCGGCGTGTCGATGCCGCGATCGTTGCCGAAGTTGCCCCAGCGCAGCGAGTCGCGCGTGAGCTTGTACTGCGTGAACGCGAACGTGCCGACGAGCACGACGCCCGCGAGGATCGTGAAGATGTCGCTCTTCACGCGCTCCGTGATCCAGTCACCGCCGAGGGCGACCAGGATCGCGGCAAACACGAACACGGGCATGATGAAGCGATGAAGGCCCATGAAGTCACCGCCGACGGTGACCGTGTAGCCGAGGTATGCGGCGGCGAGCACGCCACACGAGACCGCGAAGACGAACCGCGGGGTGCGAGGCCGAGCAATGAGGCCGATCGCGGCGAGCGGGAACGCGAACAAGAGCCGCGTCTGCTTCACCCAGACCCAGAGGTAGTACAGTCCGTTGTCGAGCATGTCGGACGCGAGCTTCGGATCGGCCCACTTGCCCGATGCCTTCACGTAGTACGTGTTCGGAAACAGGTGGCCGTAGTAGTAGAGGCGCCAGCCAAACCACGGGCCCCACAGGCCGAGGAACCACGCCGCCGCGAACAGCTCGTCTCGGATCGAGCGCTCGGGGCGCAGGGCCCAGTTGATGAGGTGTACGAGGCCGAGCACGGCGGCGACGAGCAGGCCCTCGGGACGCGTCATCGCGGCGAGCGCGAGAAACACGCCGGCGCGCCGGATCGCCCGTGGCTGGTCGTGTGATGCCACGACCGCATCGAGCGCACCCCCGACGAGCATCGTGAACAGCTGCGTCTCGAGGCCGCCCGACGTCCAGCAGGCGAATCCCGACGAGCACGCGAGGAGCAAGGGCGGCACGGCCGCCCACGGGGACTGCTTGCCGAGCACGCGCTGCATCGTGCGAAACACGATGAACAGCGTCACGAGCGCGCAGACCGTACCGAGCACCCGCGACGAGATCTCCGGCTCGATGCCGGCGAGCATTCCGAGGCCGAGGACGACCGTCCACAGGAAGTTGGTATAGCCCTCGACCTGCTCGCCGAGGTTGAACACGAGCTCGCCGTGCTCCGCGAAGTTCCGCGAGAACACGAAGGTGATGTACGCGTCGTCGGTGACGAAGTTGTAGGCCAGGGAGTGGACGACCAGCACGATCCCCGCGATACCGAGCAGCACCCAGGGTGCAGCGTCGCGGCGTTCGGCCATACCGAACGAACCTACCGCACTCGGCGGGCCATCGCTCGCCCAGGCATCCTGGCGCATGCGAGCAGGCGCTGCCGGGCATGTGCTGCGCCCGAAATGGGCGGGAACGCGCGACGGGTGATAACCTGACGCGGCTCGATGACCACTGATGGCGCGATGCTGCCCCGCGGTGCGAGGCCGATCCGCGACGTGCTCGGCGCGGGCGTGCTGACCGGCGCGATCGCGGGCCTCGCGATTGGCGCGATCGACGCACTGTGGTCGTGGGGGCCGGCGGCGCAGTTTGTACCCGGCTTCCTCGCGCGGGTTCGTTTCGTCGCGTTCTCCGCGTTCGCGCACGCCGCAGCGGGTGCCTTGATCGGCCTCGTGCTCGCTTGCATCCTGCTCGTGCTCTCTCGCGCGAGCCGGCTCGGCGACCTGATGCGGTTCGCGCGCGCCGATCACCGCGCGCGTCGAGCGCGCGATCCGCGCGAGGCGTTGTCCGGCCTCTCGCTGGTTATTGTCACGCTGCCAATGGTGTCCGGCGCGCTGTTTGTCGCGTACCGGATCGCGCTGCCGACGCTCGCGAACCGGAAGGTCCCGAGCCTCGTGATCGCCGTGTCGATGGCGATCGCGATCGCCGCGGTGCTCGTCGCGATTCCGATCTCGTTCGTGCTCGCGCGTGGCGTCGAGCACGGGCTGCGAGCGATCGCGAAGCAGCCACGCCTCGGGCGTGCGCTCTCGTGCTTCTACGCGCCGTTCGTCGCTGCGGGCGTGCTGCTCGTCGCGGCGGCGGTGCTATGGGCCGTGCGCGACTGGGAGACTGCACGCGTGTTACCGCTGCGCGCGCCGATCGTGTGCGCGGTCGGGCTCCTGCTCGCGGTTCCGGCGATCCGACCTGCGTGGGCGATCGTCGAACGGCTCGCGGCGCTTCGTCCGGCGGTGCGGCGGGTGTCGTGGGCCGCGCTGCCGTTCGTCCTGCTCGGGCTCGTGCTCGTGTCCGGCGCTACTGGCACGGTGAAAGCAGCGTCGGCGTACACCGGACTGGGCGGTCCGATCGCGCGCAATCTGCGCCGCGCGTTCGACTGGGATCGCGACAGCTACGCGCGGTTCCTCGGTGGCGGCGACTGCGACGACGGCGATCGCAGCGTGCATCCCGGCGCGCCGGAGAATCCCGACGACGGCATCGATCAGAACTGCGTCGGTGGCGACGCGACGGTGAAGCGCTCCGCGGACGACGTGGGCTTCGTGCCGGTGCCGGCCTCGGTGCCGAAAGACTTCGACATCCTGCTCGTCACGATCGACACGACGCGCGCCGATCACCTCGGCGCGTACGGCTACAAGCGCGCGACCTCGCCGAACATCGACAAGCTCGCGGCGCAGGGCACCGTGTTCGAGCACGGCTGGGCGCACGCGCCGTCGACGCGCTACTCGATCCCTGCGATCCTGACGGGGCGGCTGCCGCTCGACGTCTATTACGACACGTCGGTCGACGGCTGGCCGGGGCTGGCGCCCAAGGCAACGACGCTCGGCGAGGCATTGCAGCCGCTCGGCTTCGTGACCGGCGCGATCACGAACTACTGGTACTTCGATCGGGTTCGCCGCATGGACCAGGGGTTCACCGAATACGACAACGCGAACGCGAGCCTTCACCACGGCGTGAGCGGCGCGGGCCCGGAGCAGACCAAGGGCAGCTCCTCGAAGGAGCAGACCGACAAGGCCATCGCGTTCGTCGACAAGCACCAGAACGACCGCTGGTTCCTCTGGGTGCACTACTACGACCCACACTACGCGTACGAGCCACACGCCGAGGTCACGCCGTTCGGAACCGACCGCGTGGCGTTGTACGATGGCGAGATCAAGTTCACCGACCTCCACCTCGGCCGCTTGCTCGATCGCGTCGGCCCGAACACCGTCGTGGTGATCACCGGCGATCACGGCGAAGGCTTCGGCGAGCACAACGTCGATCTGCACGGCTACCATCTCTATGCGCCGCAGACGAAGGTGCCCATGATCGTTCGAGTACCCGGCATGGCACCGCGCCGCTCGCAGATGCCGGCGGGTCACATCGACATCTTGCCGACGCTCGTCAACCTCGCGGGTGGGACGGCGCTGCCGGAGATGATGGGCACGTCGCTCGTCGGTGCGATCGGTGGCGCAGATCGCGATCGCGTCGTGTTCCAGCAACTGTCGTACGAGGGCAACCACGAGATGCGCGGCGGCGCCGACAAGGACTGCCACGTCATCTACAACGTCAGCCCCGACACGAGCTGGGAGGTCTATCGCACGGACACAGATCCGCTCGAGACGCAGGACCTCGCGGACACTGGCGAGTGCAGCGCCACGCGGCGCGCCGTCGAGCACTGGTTCGACGCCGAGCAGGTTCCCGCCGGCGCGGCGCAGGCGCTACTTTCAGCGCGGCCGCAGATCGCGACGCCGCTCGACGTCGACTTCGGGGACGGCGTGCGCCTGCTCTCGGTCGAGGTTCCCAAGACGTTGAAGCCGGGTGAGCAAGGCGAGATCACGTGGACGTTCGAGGCGCGCGATGAAGTCGCGCCGGGCTGGAAGATGTTCGTGCACATCGAGGGTCCGGCGAAGAGCTTCATCAACGCGGACCACCGGCCCGCGCGGCCGTTCGAGTGGTGGCGCACGGGTCAGTTCATTCGCTACGCGACGACGATGACGGTGCCGCGCGCCGCCGTGAAGGGCACGTACGTCGTCAACGCGGGGATGTTCAAGGGCAAGAAGCGCGCGCCGGCGAAATCGGCGAAGACCAAGATCGCGAACAACGCCGCGGCGGTCGCGACGTTCGAGGTGTCGCCGTGACGCGCCCGACGACCGACGAGACGATCAGCAGCCCCGGCGTTCCGAAGCGGGCCAGGAGCGAGCCCGGCGTCCAGAGCCAGCCGCTGTACCTCTCGAAGAAGCTGCCGGCGGCGCGCATCCCCGCGACGGTGCGCCTACTCCACGCGATCCCGTGGGTGCTGGTCGCGCTGCCCGCGTTGTATCAGCTCGTCTTGCTCGCGACCGCGATCGCCGGGCGCGTCGGCTATCCGTACGACCTCGAGTGGATGGAGGGCGGCATGCTCCACCACGCACTGCGGATCAAGAACGGCGAAGGCATCTACGTGCCGCCGTCGATCGACTTCATTCCGTATCTCTACACGCCGCTCTATCCGTCGGTGCTCGCGTTGTTCGGCGGCGGCTTCGGCATCAACTACGCCGTCGGGCGCATCATCTCGATCCTCGCGCTGATCGGCATCGGCGCGGTCACGAGCGTGCAGATCGCGAACAAGCGTAACGAGCACGCCGCGCGTGGCCCGGCCTGGGCTGGCATCGTGCTCGCGTTCGGGCTGTTCGCCGCGTCCTACCCGTACATGGAGGGCTGGTTCGATCTCGTCCGCGCCGACACGCTCTTCCTCTTCATGATCACGGCGGCGCTCGCGGCCTTGCCGCGCTGGGCGACCTCGGGCGAAGGCGTGCGCGGTCACGCGCGCGTCGCTGCCGCGGCGACGCTGCTCGCGCTCGCATTCTTCTGCAAGCAGACCGGTATCATCTATGTCGGCGTCGGCGGTGCGATCGTCCTCGTCACCGCGTGGCGGCGCCTGCCGGTGTACGTGGCGGCGGCCGGCGCGGTCGGCCTCGGCGGCACGTGGCTGCTCGAGCGCACGACCCAGGGTTGGTTCTGGACCTACGCCTCGAAGATCCACCGCGCGCACGACTTCAACATGGACCGGTTCTGGAAGTCGTTCGGCAACATCCTGCTCAAGTTCCCGGCGATGACGGTGGTGATCGCACTCACCGCGATCATCGTCGGTGCAACGTGGTGGCGCCACCGGGTGCTGCCGCGCCCCGCGCATCCGTTCGTGCTCTGGACCGTGGTGTTCATCGTGTCGACGTTCGTCGGTGCGATCGGCTGGGGCACCGAGTTCGCGCACTTCAACGCGTACATGCCGGCATTCCTCCACGGCGCACTCGCGGCGGGGGCCGCGGTGCCGGCGGTCTACGCGTGCTGGCGCCTGCGTTACGAGAATCATGAGAGCTCGCACGCGATCGCGTCGGGCGCGGCGCTCGGCCTCGCGCTCATGCTCGCTGCGACGTGCTGGACCGCGCGCTGGAAGCCGGCGCACTTCATCCCGACGCAGCGCGACGAGGCCGCGGGCGATCGACTCGTCGCGCGCATCAAGGCGATCGAGGGTGACGTCTGGATGCCATCGCATCCCTGGTACCTCGTGCTGGCCGGCAAGACGCCGCACGTGCACCGCATGGGCGTGAAGGACGTCACCGCACGGCAGTCGCGCGTCGTCGAGGGGCTCGACGAAGCCGTGCGCACGCACGCGTTCACCGCGCTCGTCCTCGACGATCGCGACGTTCATCTGGAGCTACCGATCCTGCACACCAACTACCGCCCGGCATTCAAGCTGCCGATCAACGAACGCCCGCGGCTGTTCACCGGCGCGAAGATCGTCCCCGACTCGATCTGGATCCCCGCGGTCAAGGCCGCGCCACCGGCGGGCGCGACGACACTCGCGGACTTCGAGCAAGCGAGCTGGGACCTCTGGCGCAAGAGCGGCAGCGCGTGGGGCAACGGTCCGGTGCAGACGTCGATCTCCGGCCAGGGCATCGTGCTCGGTGCGAGCGGCCAGCGCTTCGCGACGAGCATGCACGGCGGCGATGCCACCACCGGCCGCATCACCTCGCCGTCCTTCCCGCTCGAGGCGACGAAGCTGACGATGCGACTCGGCGGCGGCACCGACGCCACGAAGCTGCGCGTCGAGCTCTGGGTCGACGACAAGATCGTCGCGACGGCGAGCGTGCCAGAGCCCGGCGGTGACTCGCTGCGCGACCTGACGATCGTCGTGCCGGGCGAGCACCGTGGCAAGCAAGCGACGCTCGTGTTCGTCGACGATTCGCCGGTCGGTCACCTCACCGTCGACGACGTCTGGATCTGGATGTAGAAGAACGGCGTCTTCTAATGACGACGCTCGATGAAGTCCGAGGTCGCCGTGAGATCGACGTGGAAGTGGTTGCGGTGATCCGCGTTGTAGTTCGGAGTCAGGACGATCTTCCAGACGTCGTTCGCCTTCAGCTCGCAGATCAGCTCGTGCAGAAAGCGGTCCTTGCCCTCGACGGTGGGCGCCTCGCAGGTCTCTTCGGTATTGGGGTCGATCACCCAGTCGTCGTTGACACTCGCGTACGCGCCGTCGCTGGTGGTGAAGCCGGCGAGATCGATCGCCATCGCGTATGCGTGCTGGGAGATTCCGTTCGGGCAGTTCGGCGGTGTGCCCCCACCGATGCAGCGATAGTTGTAGACGCCGTAGTCCGTCACCTGCGTGATGTCGCGCTCGCGGAATGACGGGGCGGCGAGGACGAGTGACTTGACGAGGCGGCAGTCGCCGAACAGCGTGGTGCGCGGGCTCGTGGCGCCGACCGCTTTGTAGGGCACGCCGTTGATCGGCATCTTCGCGGTCACCGGGTCGACGACGCCGGGCGCGGTGGGCCCGACGGTGTAGTCGATGCGAAACGCGTCGAGCCACTCGCGGCAGGTAGCGACCGCGAGGTCGCCGACCGTGATGTCGATGCTCGCGCTCGCGGCGATCTCGTCGCCATCGAACGCGGTCGCGATCAGTGTCACGGTGCCGGTCGCGCGAATGTCGAGGGTGGCCGCGTCGTCGACGAGATCGAGCACGGCTGGCCCCGCCGTCAAGGTGACGCGGGTGGGCGTGCCGCCGAGCGAGACCTCGACGGGAACCAGCGCCGAAATCGCACCCGTCGGACCGAGCTGATCGCGCACGAAGGCCTCGCCAATCGCGGGCTTCTCGAAGGCGATCGTGATCGAGCCGTCACCACCACAGGCAGCAGCCAACACGACCAGGACAGCCCAACGCATGATTCAATCTCGGCGATCTTCGTCGAAGAGGTCAAGCCTGGAGGAAGTCGGAGGCGGAATTGCTTTGTGCTGTCAGACGTTGGATGTATGACGGCGATAAGGAAGGACATCATGGCGAAGCTCGCGATCGAAGGCTGTCTCACCGCAATCGTCACTCCGTTCAAGGACGGACAGGTGGACTTCGACTGCCTCGCCAAGCTCGTCGATTGGCAGATCGAACAAGGTATCGATGGCATCGTCGCTGTCGGCACCACGGGCGAGTCCGCCACGCTCGATGTCGACGAGCACGTCGCGGTGATCGCGGCCACGGTCAAGGCGGCGAAGGGCCGCGTGCCCGTCGTCGCGGGCGCCGGCGGCAACGCCACCTCGGAGGCGCTCGCGCTGACGGAAGCGTCCGAGCGCGCAGGCGCCGACGCGCTCTTGCACGTCACGCCTTACTACAACCGGCCCAATCAAGAAGGCCTCTACCGGCACTTCGAGGCCATCGCGAAGTCGACCAAGCTTCCGATCATCCTCTACAACGTGCCCACGCGCACCGCGTGCGACTTGCTGACGGACACGGTCGTGCGGCTCGTCGAGCTGCCGAACATCGTCGCGATCAAGGACGCGACCGGCAACCTCGTGCGCGGCAGCGAGCTCTGCGCGAAGGTCGGCGATCGCATCGCGGTCCTCTCGGGCGACGACGGCACGTCGTTCCCGCTCTACGCATGTGGTGGCAGGGGCGTCATCTCCGTCGTCTCGAACGTCGCGCCGCGCGCGATGAGTGACATGTGGGACGCCGTGAAGGCGAACGACTGGGACCGCGCGCGCAAGCGCCACTTCGAGCTGCGCGTCCTCTCGCAGATGCTGTTCAACGAGCCCTCGCCCTCCCCCACCAAGGCGGCGCTGTCGCTGATGGGTCGCTGCTCGATGGACGTGCGCCTCCCGCTCGTCAATGCCTCCAGTGCTCTCGTCGAGCAGCTGCGCACCGAGCTTCGTACGCTGGGCCTCCAGTGACCGCTCGTGTGTGCGTGCTCGGACCATCCGGCCGGATGGGCCGTGCGGTCATCGATGCGGCCGCAGGTCGTGACGACGTGCGCATCATCTCCGCCGTCGATCGCGCCGACGCCTCCGGGCTCGAGGCGCTGCCAGGCGTCACCTCCAGCGCCGATCTCGCGGCCGGCTTCGACGCCTGCGATGTCTACGTCGACTTCACCACGCCCGGCAGCACGCGCGCCGCGGCGATCGCCGCGCGTACTCACAAGCGCCCCGCGGTCATCGGCACCACGGGCCTCGGCAAGGACGAGGAGGCCGCCGTCGATGCGCTCGCGGAAGTGGCGCCGATCGTCGTCGCCGCGAACTTCTCGCTCGGCGTCAATCTGCTGCTCGGTCTCGTGAGAACCGCGGCGCGCGCGCTCGGCACCGAGTGGGACGCGGAGGTGGTCGAGTCCCACCACCGCGCAAAGCGAGATGCGCCATCGGGCACCGCCCTCATGATCGCGCGCGCGATCGCCGCGGGACACGGCTCGAACTACGACGAGGTCAAGCGCCACACACGAGATGGTGAGGTCGGCGCCCGGCCGCGCGGTGAGATCGGTGTCTCCACCGTTCGCGGCGGCGACGTCGTCGGCGAGCACACGGCCTATTTCTTCGGCGCCGCCGAGCGGATCGAGATCACCCACCGTGCCTCCTCGCGCGCGATCTTCGCTGCGGGCGCCTTGCGCGCGGCCGCATGGGTCGTCGGCAAGCCTCCCGGTCGCTACGACATGCTCGCGGTCCTCGGCCTCTGACGAGCATGCTAGGGTTCGTCGGCCGATGACCGCGACCGAGCGCATCACGATGGTCGTCCTCAACGAGGACGGTTCCCGCGATAAGTTCACCCTCTCGTCCTGGGTCGGCATTCCACGCAAGCACGAGCTGATGTGGATCGGCGACGACCCGTACATGATCATCGAGGTCGAGTACGCGGTCAGCGAAGGCTTCTTCGGCGCGCGCAGCATCGATGCCGC
>JALZOJ010000012.1 GCA_030857175.1 Myxococcota bacterium
CGGATCAACAACAGTGTTCGCCGGATGATGTCGATCGTCGATCAACTCCTCGACGTCACGCGCTCTCGCATCGGTCAAGGCATCCAGGTCGCGCCGAAGGCGACGAACCTCACCGGCCTGGTCACCGGCGTGATCGACGAGCTGCGCCTCGCGCATCCGAAGACGTCGTTCGAGGTCTCCGGTGATGCGATCCAGGGTTCGTGGGACCCCGATCGCCTCGAGCAAGTCATCTCGAACCTCGTCGGCAATGCCGCCCAGTACGGTCGTGACGACGCGAAGGTCTCGATCACGATCTCCAAGGCGAACGAGGTCGCGACGATCGCGGTTCACAACCAGATCAGAGGCGCGCCGATCGCCGAGGAGCAACTCCGCACGATGTTCGATCCGTTCATGCGCGGCAGCGCGCGCGAGCACAAGAACGGTCTCGGCCTCGGACTCTACATCGTTCGCGAGATCGTGAAGGCGCACGGCGGAGCGATCGAGGTCGACTCGACCCCGAACGGCACCGTGTTTCGCGTCGCCTTGCCGCTCTCACAGTCGGCGTAGCTCATCGCGCCAGATTCGCGAGCTCGCGCTCGATCCTCTCGAGCGTGCTCAGCGTTTTCTCGCGCAAGAGCGCCTCGGGGTCGCGCGCGAGCGCGCCCTTGCACGATCGCTGAGCTTCACCGAAGTGGCCTTGCTGGTACTGCGAGACGCACAGGTTGAAGTAGAGCTTCGCGGAGGGCGCGATCCTGATCGCGTTTCGGAACTGCGCCTCTGCGCCGGCGTAGTTGCTCGCGAACATGAGCTCCTTGCCCGCCTCGTTGTACTCGTCCGCCGTCTTCGTGGGCCTGGGCGCCGCATCGACACGCGCCGCGTCGACGACGGTCGCATCCGCCGGCATTGCTGCATCGGGCATCGCTGCGTCGGTCATCGCGTCGACGATCGGACTGTCGGCCGGACTGTCGACCGCTGCGTCGACCACGACGGCGATCCGCGCCTCGTTCGAGGAGCGCGCGAGCACGATCGCGATCGCCGCGACACCCGCGAGCCCGATCCCGCCGAGCAGCCACGGCAGCTTCGACCGCGCACGGGCGACGCTCGGCGCTGGGTGCGAGACCACCATGCCCGGCACCTGTGTCGCTGCGAGCGCCTGCGGTCCGGTCGGCAGGCGGTCGTGCTTGTGGGAGCGCAGCACCCGAAGCATCTCGCCGGCGTTCGCGAACCGCTGCGCCGGATCATGTGCGAGCGCACGCGCGACGAGCGCGTCGAGCCACCCAGGCGCGTCCGGGCGCTTCGCGGCGATCGAGCGCTCCACGTCCTGCGTCATGATGCGAGTGACGACGTCCGCATAGCTGCCGCCACCGGCGACGCTCGTGCGTGTGAGGATCTCGAACGCCGTCGCGCCGAACGAATAGACATCCGAGCGCGCGTCGACCGACGCCGTGTCGCGCAGCTGCTCCGGGCTCGCGTACGTGATCGTGCCCATGAACTGCCCGCCGGTCGTCAGCCGCAGATCATCCGCGCCACGCGCGATCCCGAAGTCGAGGACCTTCACGTATTCGCCGAGCCGCGGGTCGACACAGGCGAACAGATTCTCCGGCTTGAGGTCGCGGTGCACGAGCCCCGCATCGTGGGCCACCGCGAGTGCGTCGAGCGCGGACTCGAGGATCGCGATGCAGCGGCCGATCGGGATCATGCCCGAGCGGATCATCCGGTCGATCGGCTCGCCCTCGAGGAGCTCCATCTCGATGAAGAACTGCCCGGCTTCGTCGGCGTCGAGGGCGAAGACCTGCGCGAAGCCCGGATGCTTGAGGTTCGCGACGCTGCGTGCCTCGCGGCGAAACCGATCGACGATATCGGAGCGCGCCGCCATCGCGGGATGCAGGACCTTGATCGCGACGCGCCGTCCGAGCTGCAGATTCTCCGCCGCGTAGACGGCGCCCATGCCGCCGAACCCGAGCAAGTGGTCGAGACGGTAGCGGCTCGCGATCGTCTTGCCGACGCGTGACAGCGGGCACGCGGCCGAGCCCGGCGCGTGGTCCGTGCCGCAACCTCGACAGGTGGCGACGCTCACCTGGGTGTCCACGCACCGATGGTATCAGCGAAATTTTTGTGGTGAGGCGTCACGCCGTGACGTCGGGACTTGATGAACACGACAAGGAGTCTCGATGCGGCAAGTAACCGTTATCCACCAGAGTGATGAGGCAGGGCTTCGCGATCGCTGACCGGTCCAGGTATGGGACGCTCGATCCGGGATGGACTGCGACGACATCGTACTGATGCTCACGCGTGAGGCGAGCGCCTTGTCGGATGCAGAAGCCGACGCGCTCGACGCGCACCTCGCGGGTTGCGAGACCTGCTTCGCGTTGATGCGCGAGCGGATGTCGACGCCCCTGCAACTGCGGCCCGTCGATCCCGAGAACTTCGAGATCGGTGAGACGATCGCCTCGGGCGGGATGGGGAAGATCATCCGCGCGTTCGACCGTCGACTGGGCCGTACCGTCGCGCTGAAGGAGGTGCTGTCGTCGAACCTCCGGGCGCGGTTCGAGCGCGAAGCGATGATCACGGCACGCCTGCAGCATCCCGCGATCGTCCCGATCTACGAGGCAGGCACGTGGCCCGACGGCACGGCGTTCTACACGATGCGGCTCGTTCCCGGCGAAACGCTCGCCGAAGCACTCGAACGGCGCCCGACCCTGGCAGCACGACTCGAGCTCCTCCCCCACGTGATCGCCGTGACCGAAGCCCTCGCATACGCACACTCTCGCGGCGTGATCCATCGCGATCTCAAGCCGCAGAACGTGCTGATCGGTGAGTTCGGCGAGACCGTCGTGATCGACTGGGGACTCGCGAAGGAGCGCGACTCGGTCGAGGTCGTCGCGGGCTTCGCCGAGGCGAGCTCGCCGCTCTTGACGAAGGCGGGCTCGGTCGTCGGCACGCCGTGCTTCATGGCTCCCGAGCAAGCGCGCGGTGAAGAGATCGACGAGCGCGCGGACGTGTTCGCGCTCGGCGCGCTGCTCTACAACGTGATTGTCGGTGCGCCGCCGTACTGGGATCGTTCGCAGGATAGCCAGCAGCTGATCGATGACGTGCTCGCGCGCCCGCCGACACCGCTCGCGCAGCTCGCACCCGGGGCGCCTGCCGACCTGCGCGCGATCGTCGAGCACGCGATGGCTCGTGCCCCCGCCGAGCGGTTTTCCAACGCGGGCGCGATCGCCGACGAGCTGCATCGGTTCGCGAACGGACAGCTCTTGCTCTCGCGCGAGTACGGCATGCGGGACCTACTCGGGCGCTGGGTTCGAAAGTACAAGACGTTCGTCGCGCTCGGCGCGGTCGCGTTTGTCGCGCTCGCGATCGTCGGCGTCGTGGCCGTCCGCAACATGTTGCGTGCGCGCGCCGCGGAGCGCGCGGCGGCAACCGCGTTCTCGCGCGGCCAGCAGCAACTGTGCGCGACCAGCATCCCCCGGCTCGCGAGCCCGTGGAGCGAGGAGGCGCGCGCACTCGTGCATCGCAAGTTCGAGAACACGCAGCTCTCGTACGTGCCGCAGACCATCGAGCGTGTCGATGCCGGGTTCGCGCGCTGGTCGGCGGACCTCGACGCCGCGAAGCAGCGCATCTGCGAGCGCCCGACGCCCGAGCTCGCCGCGCAGCTCGACTGCCTCGCCGATCGAACACGCGAGGCGCGCGCGTTGATCAGCCAGTTTCACGACGCCGACAAATCCACGGTGATGAACGCGATCGGCGCGACGGAACAGCTCGCACCCATCGCGCGATGCACGACGCCGCCGAGGACCGCACGCGTCGAAACCACGCCCGCGGTCGCGACGGTGCGCGATCTCTTCGCGCGTTCGCACGCACTCCTCGAGCTCGGCAAGTCGAAGGACGCGTTGCCGCTCACGGAGCAAGCAGTCACCGCAGCCGACGCGATCGGCGATCCGGCGATCCGTGCCGCGGCCCGCGTCGCGCACGGCGCGGCGCTGTCGGGCACCGGCGAGTACGACAAGGCAACGGCCACGCTGCAGACGGCCCTGCAGCTCGCGGAGGTCGGCCACGACGATCGCTCACGCGCCCAGGCCTGGACGAACATCGTGCGCATCGAGTACCTCCGCGGCCGCTTCGACCGTGCCGCATTCCTGCGCGAGGCGGCGCTCGGTGCGGCGGAGCGCATCGACGACGTGTTCCTCAAGACCGAGATCATGCTGTTCCTCGGCGGCGCGCTCGGACAGCTCGGCAAGAATGCCGAGGCGCAGACGCTGTTCGAGGAAGCCGTCGCCCTGCGGCGCAGGGCCTACGGCGACCGCGACCGCCGCCTCGCGAACGCACTCTCCGCGCTCGGCAACGCGTACGCGATGAAGGGCAACCTCGATCAAGGCATCGCCGCACACCGCGAGGCTGCCGCGATCGCCGAGGCCGCGCTCGGCAACGCGCACCCGAGCGTCGGCTCGATGCACGGCAACCTCGGCAGCGATTACGCCTACGGCCTGCGCAGTGCCGAAGCGATCGCCGAGTTCGAGACCAGCCTGCGGATCGCCGAAGGCGTCTACGGACCCAAACACCGCGACGTCGCAGTCGCGCTCACGAACCTCGGCACCGCGCGCCACTTCGCGGGACAGCACGACGTGGCGATCGAGATGCTGACGCGCGCCGAGCTGATGTGGCGCGACATCAATCCCAAACACCCAGCACTCGCGGAGGTCCTCGTCGGCCGCTACCTCGCGCAGCAAGCGCTCGGCAAGCCCACATCCGTCGCCGAGCTCGAGACCGCACTCGAGCTCGCCAAAGGTCTCCCACCGTTCATCCGCGCGCGCATCCAGCTCGTGCTCGGCAAGGCGTCGAAACCGCCGCGCTCCACCGAGCTCGTCAAGGCGGCCATCGAAGGCTTTGCCACCTCCACCCTCCCCCTCTCGCAGCGCGAGCTCGCCGATGCCAAGGCGTGGCTCGCCGCGCACCCGTGATCCCATGGACAACCTCTGGACAGATCTTCGTGCCGTCGCCGAGCAAGGCGAGCCCGCGTGGCCCGCGCTCACCGCCGCGCTGTTCCCCGCCCTCCTCCCGATCGCCTCGCGCCAGCCGATCGGCCGCGCACGCGGGAACGAGGACGCGCCCCGCGAGATCGTCACGCGCGTCCTCGAGCAGCTGCACGCACGCGAGTTCGCCGCGATCAAGAAGCTCTGCCAGATCGAGCCGCCGCCCACGCTCGGCGCGTGGCTCACCGTCGTCGTGCGTCGCGCCGCGATCGATTACATGCGCGGCACGCCGGAGTACGAACGCGCCACGGCTCGTCGCGACCCACGCTGGATCTCCCTCGCCACGCTCACCTCCTCGGCCGCCGCGCGCGTTCCCGACTCGCTCGTGCAGAAGCGCGACGAGCTCCTCTCCTTCTTGCGCTCCGCGGTCGCACGCGCGGAGGCCGAGGTGCGCGAGCACGGTGACGATGCACTCGCCCGCCTCTCGACGGAGTGGGCCATCGCGCGCATCCACGTGCGCCGCCTCGTGCAGCGCGGCCCGCAATATCTCAAGACGATCGACGCCGTGCTCGCGGGCCACTCGTACCCGGAGATCGCCGAAGCGCTCGCGGTCTCGCGCCGCGAGGTCGAGCTGACCGTGTTCTATATCGAGGAATTCCTCGCGGCTCGCCGCTTCGCGATGACCTGACTTGCGCCACCCCGACCCATGCGGTGTCATGGATCGCATGCGCTTGGCTGCAACAGCGGCGGCGAGGAAGGCGAACGTTGCGGGACGAACAGTGACGAATGCGCCGACCCGATGTCGTCGCGTGAACCAGCGGCATGCGGCGAGCGTGTATGTCACCTCCGAGTTCGTCATGCGCGTTGTCGCTCGCGTCGTGCGTTTCATCGGTTGGGTCACGTCGCTCGTGCCCAGAAAAAACAACACAACGATCGCTTTTCGCTTGACGCTCTCCCGATGCCACATCGCGTCTGATCCGGTATTGCTCAAATTTCTCGTCGAGGAATCGATCATTTGCATCCTGGGATCGTTTCTCGAAGCAGTCGCGATTCACTTTGTTCGCATCGCGAACCGCGCGCACAGCGCAGCTCCGAGCGTCGAAAATCGCGGGTGTAAAACGCTCTCACGATGCTGGCACTCGACAAGATCGATGAGTGGAAGATGGTGGATCGAAACCTGCGCGACATCGCATCGCGCCGAGCAGCGCTGGATGCGGAGGAAGCGCGTTGGCTGCGCGAAGCCGAACGCTTGCAGATCTGGCGACAGCTTGGGATGGTCTCGGCGCTCGACTACATGGAGCGAGTCCTCGGTTACGCGCCACATGCCGCGCTCGAGCGCTTGCGCGTCGCGCGTTCGCTCGAATCCCTGCCGTTGCTCGAAGCGGCGCTCGATGCGGGCGCGCTGCCGTTCTCGGCGGTGCGCGAGCTCTCGCGCGTGGCGACAGCGGACACCGAGGCTGCGTGGCGTGATCGCGCGCTCGGGCAGAACCTCCGCCAGATCGAGGAGCTCGTGTCGGGTCACGCGCGCGGCGACAGCCCCGACGACCCGAAGGACCCGAGCCTCCAGCCGACGACGCGCAAGCTCCAGATGTCGCCGGACGTCGCCGCGCGATTCCGTCAAGCCGAGATGGTACTCGCGGAGGAGCACGCTGCCGCCTGGATGACGATGCACTCGCCACCGCATTCTGCGAGGCCGTTCTCAGTCGCACCGCGCCAGATGGCGAGCCAACAGGCCGGGCAAAATTTCAGATTCTCATGACGGTGTGCTCGCGCTGCAACCAAGGTCATCAGGAAGGCTCGGGTGCGCAGATCGCGGTCGACGCGGCGGCCGTGGAGCGCGCGTTCTGCGATGCGCAGCACATCGGCTCGACGTCAGACTCGACGCCAGTGCGCGCGACGCAAGACATCCCGCCGAGCATCGTGCGGTTCGTGTGGCGCCGTGATGGCGGCCGGTGCCAGACGCCCGGGTGCCGATCGGCGCGGGGCCTCGAGTGCCATCACAAGATCCCGCGCGCCGACGGTGGCACGCACGATCCATCGAACCTTCACCTCCTGTGCTCCGCATGCCACATGGCCACTCACCGCGGCACGCTCGTCGTGGATGGCGACCAGGTGCTGCGCCCGAATGCGCCACCGGCGAACCCCGAGGTCCCGTCCCACGTGGGATCGCGACTGGACGATGCGATCGTGCGCACGCAAGCGCGCGATGCGCTGGTGGGCCTCGGGTGGAAGCCGAACATCGCGCGTGCCGCGGTCGAGGAAGCGTTGTCCCACGTGGGACGCGACCCTGCGCTCGAGGAATTGATCCGCGAGGCGCTGCGTCGGTGTCCTCGACCCGGCGGCTAGAGCTCGTCGGGCGTCCTTCCGACGATCTAGCGATCGTCCCGAAGATCTTCACCGCCGATCTCGACAAGCGTTGGGGAGAAGTGGCGGCCGCCGTGGCCCATACCGGTACGGCCGCCCCGATCTCCCCGCAGAGCTGATTCGCGGCCTGGTGCTCGCACGAGCTGCTGGCTTTCCTATTTCCAGATCCAGAACGCGAGCCTCGGCGAGGATTCAAAATTCTTTTTTGGGTTCGAGGCCAGGACCCAACCTCGGTCGCACGCCGCGCAGGTGGTCGCCGCCATCGTCTGCACCTTAGAAAATGATTTATCGATCCCTCGCCGAGGCTCGTGCTCTGGGATCCGAAATAGGAAAGCCAGCAGCGACGCTCGTGCGAGCACCAGGCCGCGGATCAGCTCAGTGGAGAGAACGGGGCGGCCGTACCGTTATGGGTTTCGGCGGTCGCTCCACTTCTCCCGAACGCTTCCGGTGAAGATCTCCCGGGCGATCGCTAGATCGCCGGCACGAACCACGGACCGCCAAGGCGCGGTTAACCGTGCGCTTCCGCTCAAGAGCTTTTGGGTTGAACGCTTGTCGAGATCACCGGCGCGGTTTCCGTGGCGCCGCAGGCGCGCCATGTACTCGCGGGTCTCGCGATGTCCCACGTGGGACGGGCCCGTCGCTCGTCAGAGCTGATCTTCGAATAGCTCCGCAAGCTCCTTCTTCAGGCGCTTGCGCACTGACGACGGGCGCTCGAACGTCGCTGCTTCTTGCGCGGAGATCTTGCGGCTCGTCGAGAGGTCTTGCTCGAGGAAGATCGCGCTGAGCTGCGCCGCGAGCTCGGCGTTATCGAACACGATCGCCGACTCGCTGTTGAGTCGCTCGCTGCGCGGATCGAGGTTGTACGAACCGACGAGGCTGACCGCACGATCGGCGACCGCGTACTTCGCGTGGTAGAGGCCCTGCGTCTGCTTCGCATCGCCCGGCTTCTTGCCGAGCCACTCCCAGATCTCGACGCCGCGGCCATTCGGGCACGCCTTCACACCCGCCGAGTCGTTGACCGCGAGCAGCTCCTTGTAATAGCCGCGCGCGAGCGTGTTCATGCCCGGCGTATCCGCGGTCTCGATGCCGTTCGAGAGGATGACGACGCGCACGCAGCGCGACGCCGCCTCCGCGATCGCGAGCCGTGTCGAGAGCGTCGGTAAGAAGTACGCGTTCGCGATCAGGACCTCGTGCTTCGCCGCATCGAGGAGCTTGAGATACGCCTGCTGGATGAACGTCTCCTCGAGGCGCGGGCGGCTCTGAAAGAACCGGCAGCGCGTCGGTTGATACGAGCGCGTCACGGGGCGCGCCTCGATCGCGGCGACCGAACGCACGAGATCGTCGCGGCGCTGGAACCTGATCGCCGGTGGCCCGCTCTTCGCCATCAACTTGCGCGCGGCGGTCCAAGCGAGGTCGCTGAGCCCGCCGCGACTCGCGTCGATCGCTTTGAAGTGCTCCCAGTTGCGATCGAACGTGGTCGTGAGATCCGCGAGCACGGCGCCGCGTACGAGGACATCTTGATCGCGCCAGTAGCGCGGCACGTTCGCGGGGTCGACGCGAAAGTACTCGTTCGCGATATTGAGCCCGCCGGTGACTGCCTCGGCGTCGGGCGTGCCGGGGTCGATGATCCACAGCTTCTCGTGGTAGCGCATGTTCGGGTGGTTCGGATCGCTCGATGGCTTCAGCAGCGGCAGCGGTAGCTCGTTGACGAGCTGCAGCCCCATCGCCTCGTAGCCCTCGACCTCGATGCCGTGCTGCTTGAGGTCGAAATACATCCACTGCGTCTGCGGTCCCATGTTGTTGACCGCGTCGACGATGATGCGCACGTCGACGCCTTCGCGCTTCCTCTGCTTCAACACCTCGGCGACGCGCAGGCCCGACTCGTCGCCGGTGAAGATGAGCGCCTGGATCCGGATCGTGCGCTTCGCCCGCGCGAGCAGGTCCATCCGCGCCGCGAACGAGTCTTCGCCGCCCGGCAGGATCGCGACCTCACACTCGTTCGGCGCGCGCACGCCGAACATGCCGTCGAGACCGACGCGCTTGCTCGGAACGAACTCGCTCGTTGGTCCGAACACGGTCGTGCCACGGGCGCGCGCGATCAGCTCGCGCGCTGCGGAGTCGCGCTTGCTCGACGACGAGGACGAGCACGCGACGAGCATCGCGAGGAGGACGAGCGAACGCATCTCGCCGATGATATCGCGTCGCGCCGAACGACGGATCGGGCTCAGAACGCGTCGGGCGACGCATCCGGCGGCGATAGCGCGTCGTTGCCATCCGGGCCGCCAACGCCGGCATCCGACAGATCTGCGTCGTCGAGGGTAGAGATGGCGGCATCCGGCACCCCCGAGGTGTTGCCATCGGGCGGCGTGAGATCGACGACCCGTTCACACGCCGCGATCGTGCCTGCCACGAGGAACAAGGCGACCACCAACCGGAGCGTTCTCATCGGCGCTCCACCGGGCACCGCGCACGCCAAGCGGCCGCCAGCGTCGTGCGTGGATACGTGCTCGCGAGCTCCCCAACGAACGCCGACGCCTGCGCGCATCCGCCCTTCGCGTACGCATGTTGCGCGAGGACGCCGAGTGCCTCGAGGTCATGCGGCGAGCGAGGAAACCGCGCGCGGTAGTCCGTGAAGCACGACGCCGCCGCGCCCGGATCGCGTGCCTCCACCGAGATCCGACAACGCAGGTAATGCCCCGGCTCCGCGAGCCGCGTGTTCGCGATCGCCGCGAGCCGATCGAGATGATCGCGTGCGACGGTCCACGCGCGCTGCTGATATGCGATGCGCGCGCGCTCGTAGAGTGCCTGGTCGACGAGCGACGAAGACGGATACTCGGCCACGAGCGTGGAGAGGACGCGATCGGCCGTCTTCGGATCGCGTGCCGCGAGTGCCTTCTCGGCGCTGCGATAGAGCTCGTCGGGCGTCGCGCGTGGCTTGTTCGGCGGCGGCGCGACATCGGCCATGGCGGTCGACGTCGACGGCGGCGCGGATGCGGATGGCGGCGGTGCCGAAGCAGCCGCTGTTGATGCGAGGGGCGTTGTCGATTCGCCCGGCGACGGGACTGTCGCTGACGGACGCGCCGATTGCGATGCGGTCGACGGCGATGCGTTCGGTGTCGATGCGCGCGGCGCTGTCGTCGCGGTCGACGTGGATGCCTCGGTCGATGCCCGCGTTGGCGGGCGTGCTGGTGTCGCTGCGGTCGACGCCGTCGCTCTTGCCGTTGTCGATTGGCGCGGCGACGGCACGGCAGCTGTCGACACGGCGGCGGGTGTCGATGTGGTCGACGCCGATGCGTCCGCCGTCGTCGATGGTGCAGTCGGCGGCTGCACGGGCATCGCATGCGCGGTGATCACCGCCTGATGCCTCTCGAGCGCGTCGCGGACGTTCTGATCGATCGAGCGGACGGCCGCATCATCCGTGCAGAAGCGCTCGCCTGCAGCGACATGCCGCACACCGCTCGGCATCGTCACCCGAACGCGACCGTGCACCACCGACGTGCACGTCACTTCGTCACGCGCCTCGACCGCGAACACCGTCCCGACGACCTCGATGACCGCGGCGCGCGTCTCGATCCGCAGCGAGCGGCCTGCGCCGCCCGTGAAGTCGGCGAGCAGCGTGCCGCTCCGAACCCGCACGGTGGTCTTCTCGCCGGCGGCGCCGACGAAGTCGACCTGCGCCGGACCGACGATCGCGGCCCGCGTGTGTGGACCGATCTGCGATGTCACCGTCGTGGCGGCGGGGACCGCCAGCGTGTTGGCGTCGTCGGGTGCGCCGCGAAGCGAGAGCAGAATGATCGCGGCGGCGGCGCTCACCGCGGCAACCGCGAGCGGCCAGCGGCGATGGCGAGCACGCGGCGCGACATCACCCTCGAGCTTGTCCTCGAGCTGCGACCAGATGCGGGCGCGCTTGATATCGTCGAGCTGGTCGTCGAACGTCATCAGCGTACGAACGACGTCGTGCTGATTCGTCATGGTGCGGCCCTCGCTTGCTCGCGTGCTAGGAGCGCATCGAGCTCGCGCTGTCCGTGCTGGACACGCTTCGCGACGGCCTCCGGGGCCGCGTCGACGAGCTCGCCGATCTCGGTGAACGACAGGCCATCGACCACCCGCAGGAGGAACGCGATCCGCTTCTTGGGCTTGATCCGCGCGAGACACGCGAAGACCAGCGCGAGCTCCTCACGTGCCGCGGTGTGATGCTCCGGCGAGACAGCGGGACCGACGAGCTCGTCGAAGAACCAGCCGTCGGCGAGCGTGGTGGGTCGACTCGACTGGCGCCGCAGATGTTCGTACGCGCGATTGATCGCGATACGGTGGATCAGCGTCGAGAGTTTTGCATCGCCGCGGAACGCCGGGAGGAGCTTGTGAACGGCGAGGAAGACGTCCTGGGTCAGGTCTTCGCGCTCGGCGATCGGACCGAGGATGCGGGTGAGCCGGCGATAGACCGCGACGACGTGGTTTCGATAGATCGCCGGGAACGCGTTCGCATCGCCGGCGCGGTGGCGCGCGACGAGGGCATCATCATCCTCGGGCGCACCGCGGCGCGGCTCCGAGAACGCGGTCAGCAAGGCGATCGCGTTGATCACGGCGTCACCTCGACACCGGCGGCGAGCCACGGTGCCGCGCGCGGCGTCGTGAGGACGGACATGCCGTCGACGACGTAGGTCGTGCGCGTCGCGAACACGTCGGCACCACCGGCGAGCACGGCCCCGACCCGCGCCACGATCGGGAACCGAAAGCGGATGCTCGCGCCTGCGCCCGCGAGGACGGTGCGATCGCCGATGCCTTCGTCGACGAACAGCGGTGCGAACGTCGCGCCCGCGCGCAGCTCGAACATGCCGGCGCGCACGCCCACCGATGCGCGAACGACCGCGGCCGAGAGCGAGAGTGGACCCGCGAGGACCTGGCTGCCGCCCGCGTCGAGCGCGAGCACGAAGCGGCCGCGCGGGATCGCGAGATCGAATGCGAGTCCACCGAGCGGGCGCTGCCACGCGGTCGCGGCACCGAGAATTCCGATCGACGTCGCCGGCGAGCGCGTCGGCGGCAGCGGTTCGATCGCGAGATCCGCGAGCAGCAAGTCGTTCGCCGCGAGCGCGACGAGCCGCGCGGCAGCCTCGCCACGTAGCTCGCCGAGCTGCACCGCGCGGACGTTGCCCTGCGCCTCGATCCGCACGCCATCGCTCGCGGCCGAGACGCGCAGCCGGATCGGCGCGCCCTCCGCCGGCAAGCGGACGCGCATCGCGGAGGTGAGCTCGCCCGCATCGAACGGGGCGGCATCGACGACCTCGACCACGATCGAACGCTCCGCGAACGCCGGAACGGCGGTCATGCACAGCATGGCGATCGGCAGCAGGCTCACGCCTCTACTCGGTCGCAGCACCCCCGTCCGAAAAGAAAAAATCCTTTCGGCGAGGGGGCCTGCGACCGAGGGGAGTATGCGCAAGGTCTTCATCGCCGTCGCTCTCGCACTCACGATGCTCTCTGCCTGTGGGCTGTACTTCGGAGAGTCATCACAGGGCAACCAACAGATTCCCGACGCCTCCAACACCGGCGGCGATGGTGGAATCGAGCCGCCGGATGCGGGTTCGGATGGCGGACCGTGCTGCGGCCAACCCGACGCAAATACGGGCGGTTGCGGGGACGGCGGCGTCGAGTACCCCGATGCCGGCCCGCCCAGTGATGCCAATTACATTCCCGACGCGTGGGGACCGCCCGACGCCTATTGATCGTGGGCGAAACTTGTCGACAACCCATTAAATACAAGGCACACAGTGCCTTCAACTTTCCGCGCTCCATTGGGCAACTAGCCCGCCGCGAAGAGTTCCTGCTGTTACGAGGAGAGCTACGATGTCTGAAGGTACGATCAAGCGTTTGACTGACAAGGGATTTGGTTTCATTGCGAACTCGTCGGGAACCGACATGTTCTTCCATATGTCCGCTGTGGAAGGCTGCCGTTTCGAAGACCTCCGCGAAGGCCAGAAGGTCTCGTACAACGAAGGTCGCGGTCCGAAGGGTCCGCGCGCCGAAAACGTTCGCGTTATCTAATTCCAACCAACAAACACTGAAGGAAGAGCCGGCCGCAAGGTCGGCTCTTTTCGTTTCGGTTGTGGCGGTCGCGCTCGTCGCGACCGAGACGCTCAGTTCTGCGAGCGTGAGAGCACTCGACGCGAAGTAAACATCGTCGCCGCGCGCCAAGAACCTGGGCACACTAAGAAAGATGCGTGCGGATTTGGATGGCGTCCCGTTCGAGCTGCAGGACATCGACACGCATCCGGTGGTGAGCGGAGCGAAGATCCTCGTCGTCGACGACACGCCAGCGAACCTCATCGCCGCCGAGGCCGCGCTCGCGCCGCTGAAGCGACAGGTCGTGATCGCGAGTTCCGGCCAGGACGCACTCGGCTACTTGCTCGAGCAAGAGTTCGCGCTCGTGCTTCTCGACGTGCAGATGCCGGAGATGGACGGCTACGAGACGGCACGCTGGATCCGTTCGCGCGAGCGCACGCAGCACCTGCCGATCATCTTCATGACCGCGCACGATCACAACCACGCGTCGGTGTTGCGCGCGTATTCACTCGGCGCCGTCGACTTCTTGTTCAAGCCATTCGATCCGGAGGTCTTGTGCGCGAAGGCCTCGGTGTTCGTGATGCTGCAAGAGCGCACCGAACAGCTCGCGAACGAGCGCCTCGAGCGTGACTTCGAGAACCGCCGTCGCGACTTCGAGACCGAGGCGTTGCGTCGCGAGCGCGACCGCGAGCTCGCGGCAAAGAAGGAGCTCACCCGGCTGAACGAAGCGCTCGCCGAGCACGATCGCCGCAAGGACAGCTTCATCGCGATCCTCGCGCACGAGCTGCGCAACCCACTCGCGCCGCTACGTACGTGCATCGACATCGTGCGCGATGACAAGAACGAGCTGACGCCGAGGATGGTCGACGTGCTCGATCGGCAGACCAACATGCTCGTGCGGCTCGTCGATGATCTCCTCGATCTCGCGCGCATCAAGGCAGACAAGATCGAGCTACGCCCGGAACCGATCGATCTGCGCGATGTCGTGGAGGCGGCGGTCACGACAAGTCGTCCGTTGCTGGACGAGCACAAGCACCATCTCGCGGTGCACGCGCCGGCAAAGGCCGTCAAGGTCGTCGCCGATACCGTGCGGCTCACACAGGTGATCTGCAACTTGATCAACAACGCCGCGCGCTACACGAGCACGCACGGAGCGATCGAGGTGTCGGTTGGCCTCTACGACGAATCACTCGCGTTCGTGCGCGTGCGTGACAACGGCATCGGCATTCCGCTCGAGCTGCAGCACACGATCTTCAAGATGTTCGTCCAGGAACGCGTGCGCTCCGATGGCTCCGGTGGCCTGGGCCTCGGTCTCGCGCTGTCGCGCCGCCTTGTCGAGATGCATCGCGGCGAGATCGTCTGCGAGAGCGCCGGCCGCGATCAGGGCAGCACGTTCGAGATCCGGATCCCACGTGAAGGCTCGCCGCTCGCGCTCTCGCCCCGCAAGCGCACGATGGAGATGTCACGGCTGCGGCTCGACGGCCACGACCCACGCAGCGTTCGCACGGTCGTCGTCGACGATAACGACGATGCGCGCGAGCTCGTCTGCGATCTGCTGCGTCGCAAAGGCTACTCGGTGCTCACCGCGTCCGACGGTCCGACGGGCCTCTGTCTGATCCGCGATCACAAGCCGGATGTCGCGCTCGTCGATCTCGGGCTGCCGATGCTCGATGGGTTCGGTGTCGTCGAGACGCTGCGCAAGGAGTGTCCGGACATCAAGACGCGGCTGATCGCGCTGACCGGTTACGGCCAGGCCGCGGACCAGGTCCGGACGCGTCAAGCCGGGTTTCACGCTCACCTCGTCAAGCCGGCCAGCGCCGCCGCGATCTTCGCCTGTCTCGCACAGCAGCTCGAAGAGGCCTGAGTGTGACAAAAGACCGAGCGCTCTCGCCTCGCCGGGCGGTGGTGCAACGCCGCGGCCCGCTATGTACCAAGGGGAAGGTGGACTCGGGGGAGTCCGAGATTTGCTTGTATGATCGCAGGTTGTGCAGCAGGTGAGCGGGCTCCTCATGAAGCTCAACATGGCGACCCGGCATTCACATGCCGAGGTCGACGAGACGTGGCTGGAGCTGCTCCGGCCCACCGTCTCGCGCGCCGATTATCTCGGTCAGCTCGTGCGGACCTACGGCTTGGTGGCGCCGTTCGAGGGCGCGTGCAAATACACGCCGGATCTCGGACGCGTACTCGACGTCCAGCAGACGCGCGCCGGGCTGATCGCGCAGGACCTGCTCGCGCTGGGCCTCTCGGCATCGCAAGTCGCGAACGTGCCGCAATGCCATTCGATCACCACGTTTCGTAGCGTTCCCGAAGCGCTCGGGTGGTCCTACACCGTCGAACGCTCGACGCTTCTACAAGAAGGCATCCGTCGCCACTTGCTCGAGCACGTGCCGGAGATCGAGGCCGCTTGCACGTATCTCGCGACGTACGATGGCCGCGTCGGCGAGCAGTGGGCGACATTCGGCCGCGTGCTCGATCGCGTCGGCTCGAAGCCAGACATCGCGAGCGAGATCATCGACGCAGCACATGCGGCCTTCGAGACCGTGAAGACCTGGTTTCGTAGCACGCGCGCCGAAGCCCCTACCGAGTGAGCCGCTACTCGAACACGCGATCGATCGCGAACACGATGCCGTTCGACGCAGACACGCCTTCGTCGGAGACCACGCCACCCTCGACGACGACTTGACGGCCTTCGAGCACGACGTCGAGCTTGCTACCGCGTGCCGGGCGAAGACGCGTCTCCGCTGCGAGCTGCTGGGCCGTGCGCTTGTCGCGAACGAAGTGACGTAGCACCAGCTTCTGCACCTTCTTCTTGTCCCTGCCCGTCGCGGACAACCAGGTGTTGACCTGACCGGCCGGCAGCTTCGCGAACGCGTCCTCCGTCGGTGCGAGCACCGTGTAGTCGTTGAGGCCGGCGAGCTCGTCGAGCTCGAGCGCGTCGCACAGGCGAAGGAACGTGACGAACCGAGGATCTGCGCTCACCACGGCCTGCAGGTTCGGTAGATCGCTCGCGGGCAGTACCGGCGCCTCGTCCGACGCCGCTTCCTCGGTCCCGGGCTCGGGCTCCGGCGCGTTCCGCTCCGCCGTTCGCGCGCGCTCGTTGAAGTCGTCGACGATCTGACCGAGCTCGCGCAGCCGCTCCATCGCGAGGTCGTCGTTGTTGTTCACCGAGAATCGTGTGCGGTCATCGTTGGCGATGCCGCTCTCCTCGGACCGTCGCTTCGCCTTCATGCAGGCATAGCCGCCGATCGGATAGCTGAGCGCCGCGCCACCGAGCATCGTCGCCGCGCCGCCGACCGCGATGTACGTGCCGGTATCGCCGAGCTTGTCGCCGCCGGCTGCACCGATCGTGACCGCGACCGCGCCGATCGCGTAGAGCATGGATGGGATCAACGAGAGGTTGCATGTCCCCTTGAGCTCTTCGATCTGCTTGTACTTCGTGTCGTGACTCTCGGGCTTCGCGAGCGCGCGCAGCTCGCCTTGGTTCAGGACCTTCCCGTTGTATCTGAAGCGAGCCACCGTGTACTTGTACGGGCGCTTCAGGACGCCGCCGCGAACCACGCAACCCTCGAGGTTGTTGTCGCAGACGCGGTAGCCGGTGTGAACATCCGCATCGACCTCGATCTGCGTCCCGGGCGGGGCTTGGGGCGCCTTCGCTCGCCGTGTCGATGGGTAGTAGAAGTAGCAGCCAGAGCAGAGGACGATCAGAGCGAGAACAAGCTTCGAAGAATGAGGCGCCATGTCCTTGCTCGACGTCAGCGCGCGCGCCCCACCACAAAAAACTTACAGCTCGGTGATGGGAACGGCCGCCGCGAAGTCCTCGGGCGGCACGATGGGCCCGAGCTCGTAGAACGTCACAGTGGGACTGCTCATCGGCTGGCACTCGCCGTAGTTCGCGTACAGCGGCGCCGTCACCTCCGCACCGATGAGGTGAATCTGCTGGCGCACGTCGCAGCTCGACGTCGCCGCGATCCAGCTGTTCGCAAAGGTCGGCTTCGGCAAGAGCTCGCATCCGGCGGCGCCGCGGTAGACCCGCGCGATGTCGACCGGGATCGTGCACGCCGCGTCGCGGAAGTAGTGCTGTACGTAGTTGCCGATCGGGAGGCACCGCGTCACACCGTCGGTCGCCTTTGCGAGCACGCAATCGATCTGCCGTTCCTCGTCGCGGAGCGACGACATCCAGAACACATCGCCCTCGGCGGTCGCGTTGATTCGCTTCACGCGCGCGGACGCACCCGAGAGCGTGCGCGTCGGGGTCGCGATGTCGACGGGCGCTCCCGCAGCCACGACGCGCACGTCCGAACCGAGATCGTGCATGGTGCAAACGCCGCCGACGTCGTCGTGGATGACCGTGCCGAGGGCCGCGCCGGTCTCGTAGATGCTGTACGACGGCGCGCGGCAGCCCGGCTTGTCGTTGTGCATCACGTAGGCCGGCACCGGGCAGTTGCCGGCGGGCAAGGCGGCCGCACGCTTGCTGCACGATGCATCGGCATAGTGTCCCGCGTACGCGGCGCCACCCGGGATGCAGGCCCACGACTTCGACTCGAGGTCGCCCTGCCACATGCACTCGAACGCGCGCGACGTGTCGACGACGTGGGTCGCGAAGCGCAGACCGTCCTCGCTCTCGACATACGCCTGGCGCAACCGGTGTGTGCCCGCCGCCACGGTCTCGGTCAGGCGTGCGAGCGCGGATGCCGGCACTTCGGGCCCGAGCGTGTAGAGCTTCTCCTCGGGAGACAGCGTCACCGGGCCGTCGCACGTTCCGTCGGAGAGGACGCGGTAGTACTGCGTGGCGCTGCGCTCCGGCCCGCGACTGAACACCTTCTTCACCGCGTACTCGCCACACTCCGAGTCGAGGTACTCGGCGTAGTAATCCGGCCCGGCCGGCATGCACCCGCGATATCCGAACCCGACCTTCGTCGTGCAGCTCGCGTCGGTGGACACCACGTACCCCATGTTCTCGAACGGCGTGCAGTAGCTGTTGCCGTCGGCCCAGGACCTGGGCAAGCACGTCTCGCCGCGCGCGCTGTCGAAGATGCGGTCGAGCGCCTTCGTGCCGTCGATGTCGTGACCGCGGCGCTTGAGTCGCGAGCCGCTCTGCTCGGGGTCGGCCTCCGTGGGCGGCGCATCCATCCCCGCGTCGGAGCGATCAGGAGCGTCGCCGCTGCAGCCAACAAGCATCACGAAGACAAGCCAGTACCGATGGGTCGCCATGATGTTCAAGGACGACAGGGCGCCCGCTGGCACCACAAATTATCTACGCAGGAACGACTGGCCGAGGTGCAAGAGCCAGCGCTCGAACGCCTTGACCGACCAGCCCCGCGCGACGACGTCGGGCCGACGGTTCGTCCGCTGTAACCCACGGGATGCGTCGCCGGGCGTCGTGACCCGGGGTCGACAGCGCCAAGGCCGCGCGATTCCACGCCGAGCGCCGTGGCATGTCCGCTGCTCTAGATGGGTCCAGCCCCCTCCACCAAGGACCCGCACCATGTCCGATAAGCCATTTCAAGAAGTCGACCTCGAAGCCCTCGCCACCGTTGCGGGAGGCGCATCCCGCGTGTCCTCGCGGGCGGGCGGGTCGAGCGATCAGCTCACCGCGATGCTCACGCAGATCACCAGCTCGATCAAAGAGCTCGGGAACAAGCAGAGCGGTGGCATGGATCCGATGATGATGATGATGATGATGATGATGGGCGGTGGTGGCGGCGCGGCTGGCGGTGCCGCCGCTGCAGCGCCCGTCGCGGCAACGCCCGTGATCAATGTCGAAGCCGCGGTCTCAGGCCGCGGCTGCGGCGGCCGCGGCAAAAAAGGCTGGTAGCTAGACGGACCGACGGGTCAGCGCCGTGTGATCTCGGCGAACACCGTCGGTGCGAACGCCTCGAACACGGCGCGCGGCGACATCGAGATCACGCGATCGCGCATCGCTGCATCGAAAACGCCCGATTCTCCGCGAAATCCACTCTCGACGGTGACGAGCACCTCGCCGAGCAGCGCGTCGAGCGCGGCGTAGGTTCCGATCGCCCGCGCCACCCGCGTACTCGCGTCCGCGCTCTTGCCCGTCACGCGTGCGACCTCCGCCGCGATGTCGTCGTGGCGTGCGGGCAGCTCGGCCATCGCCCGCGCGAGCGACAGCGCGTGATCGCGCATCGGCGCATCGCTGCCATCGGGCGCGAACGGCTCGACCAGGTTCGCCAGCGCGGCGAACCACGGTGCACGCCCCTCGAGCGATAGCTCGCCGACGTTGGCGGGCTCGAGCACGAAGAAGTCGGGCGGCTCGGCGGTCGCATCCATGCGCTCCTCGAGCTCCGGCTGCGGACCGAGCGCGGTCTCGATGTCGGCATACAGCGCGCGCCGCGCCAGCCAGTACAGCCAGAGCCATTGCTTGAACGCGATGTAGTGCGAACCGAACCGGAGCACCTCGTCCTTCGCCTCGACCAGCCTCGCGACGCCACCCGCTCCCACAACGCGCACGTTCTCGACGGTGAACGGGTCGAAGAACTTCAGCAGCATCTTGTCGGACGCGGAGCAGACCTCGGTATCGGAGAGCAGAGTGCCGGTCGACTCCGCCGTGTCGAGGATCATCTGCGACGTGAAGTGCGGCACGGTCGTGCGCTCGGCGAGCAGGTTGACGAACACGCGCCAGCCCCAGATCCCGAGGCCGAGCGTCGCCTTCGACAGCGCCGCGGCAAACGCGGGACACGTCGTTCCCTCGCGCAGGATGTAGAACCACGGCAACGCGGAGCCGAGCTGGCTCACGCGCCAGATGTCCATCACGTCGCGTCGATAACCGCCGCGCGCCTCGGTGTACGCCGTGCGCAGCGCCGCGACCGCGTCGATCACCTCATCCCAGTGCGCCGACGTCTGGCGCAGCGCGGACATGTTCATCGGCCGCTCGTTCACGTGCCGCGAGCCCGCGTACGGACACGTGCGGTACTCGATCTCGCCCTCGCGGAGCAGCGTGGCCGGCGTGCGCCCCTCGCGGATCGGCCGGTCCTCCGAATCGCGATGGAACTGCTCCTGGACCATGCGCAGCACGAGCACGCGCCGATCGTCGCCGATCTGCGTCAGGGCTGCGAGAGATCGCTCGCTCATACCGCGGACGGGCAAGTCTGCGTCGAGTAGGGTGTCTCCGGCGTGCCCGCTGCCGACCCCGAACCATCGACCGAGCCGCGTCGACGCGACGCTCGGCCGCGGCGCGCGCTCGCTCCGAACGGGTCGCGCGGAGCACGTCGCGCCGACGACGACCAGCCTCTGCGCGCCGAGCTGTTCAGCGTCAATCAGCTCGAACGCCACGCACGCACGCTCGCCGGCTGGCACGAGGTCACGACTTCGCCCGCCCGCGGCGGTGACTGGCTCCTCGCGCGACTCGCCGACAACGAGGCGACGCTGCGCGACGGCTATCACCTGATCACCGAGGCCGTCCGCAAGGGCCGCCAGATCACGCCCGCCGCGGAGTGGCTCCTCGACAACTATCACCTGATCGAAGAGCAGATCAGGACGGTGCGAAAGCACCTCCCTCGAGCGTATCACCGCGAGCTGCCGCAGCTGGCCAACGTGTCGACGCGCGGCACGCCCCGTGTCTATCACCTCGCACTCGAGCTGATCTCGCACGCGCACGGTCGCGTCGACGACGACGCCTTGCGCGCGTTCGTCGCTGCATACCAGGAGATCGAGCCGCTCCTTCTCGGCGAGCTGTGGGCAATCCCGATCATGCTGCGCCTGGCGCTGATCGAAAATCTACGTCGCGTGGTGATGCGCGTGACTGCCGGTCGTCGCGACCGCGAGCAGGCCGCGCACTGGGTCGGCAAGATGACCGAGGTTGCCGCGACCCATCCCGAGGGCGTCGTGCTGATCCTCGCCGATCTCATCGGAGAGGATCCGCCGCTCACGGACGCGTTCGCTGCCGAGCTCGCGAGCCGCTTGCAAGGGCACGGGCCTGCGATGATGTTTCCGCTCGCGTGGCTCGAGCAACGGCTCGGCGAATACGGCGAGACGCTCGAGCACGTCTTCGAGCTGGCCAGCCAGAGTCAGGCCGCCGATCAGGTCACCATCGGAAACAGCATCAGCAGCCTGCGGTTCCTGACCGCGACCGATTGGCGGCAGTTCGTCGAGGCGATGAGCGTCGTCGAGCAGACGCTGCGCGCCGATCCGACCTCTGCGTATTCGGCCATGGACTTCGGGACGCGCGATCGCTATCGCCACGTCGTCGAGCGCATCGCGAAGCGAAGCGCGGCGTCCGAAAATGAAGTCGCGCGCGCGGCGATCGGGCTCGCCACCGCGGGCAGCGGCCGCGCAGCGCACGTCGGCTACTTCCTCATCGACGATGGGCGACCCGAGCTCGAGCGTGCAGTGCGGATGCGCAAGCCCGTCGGCCTGCGCGTGCGGCGGCTTGCCAGGCGGTACCGGTTTGCGATCTACGCGGGCTCGCTCGCGCTGGTCACCGTGCTCGCGACCGTGCTCGCGATGGCAGCGTTCCCTCAACCCGCGACGGGCTGGTACCGCGCCCTGTGGTACGGCCTGCTCGCGATCGGCGCGAGTCAGCTCGCGATCGCGATCGTTCACTGGGCATCGACGTTGGTGGTGCAGCCGGCGCTCTTGCCGCGGCTCGATTTCCAGGCGGGGATCCCCAGGCCGCACCGGACCATGGTCGCCGTTCCGACGCTGCTCACCGACGCGGCCGAGATCGACTCGCTCGTCGAGGCACTCGAGGTGCGCTACCTCGCCAATCGCGGTCAGAACCTGTCGTTCGCGCTCGTCACCGACTTCCGCGATGCGAAGACCGAGGTGACAGAAAGCGACGCGGCACTGCTCGCTCGCGCGAGCGCTGCGATCACTGCGCTCGACGACAAGTACGCGACGACGAGTGGCGAAGGCTTCTACCTGTTCCACCGCGCGCGAACGTGGAATCCGCGCGAAGGCGTGTGGATGGGATGGGAGCGCAAGCGCGGTAAGCTCGAGGATCTCAACGCGGCGCTTCGCGGTGAGCTCTCGCGCTTCGCGACGGTCGTCGGACCGGTCGAGCGCCTACCGGGCGTGAAGTACGTCATCGCGCTCGATAGCGACACGCAGTTGCCGCGTGATGCAGCGCAGCTGCTCGCAGCGACGCTCGCGCATCCGCTCAATCGCCCGCACTACGACGAACAACTCGAGCGCGTGACGGCCGGCTATACGATCTTGCAGCCGCGTGTCGGCGCGAGCATGGCGAGCATCACGCGCTCGCGCTTCGCGCGCTTGTTCGGCGGCGACGCCGGTATCGATCCGTACACGCGCGCCGTGTCGGATGTCTACCAGGACGTCTTCGACGAGGGCTCGTTCGTCGGTAAAGGCATCTACGATGTCGATGCGTTCCGACGCGCGTGCCACGACCGGTTCTGCGAGAACCGGATCCTCAGCCACGACCTGATCGAAGGTGCGTACGCACGCGCGGCACTCGTCACCGACGTGCTCCTCGTCGAGGACTTTCCGGCCATGCACGCCTCGGATGTCAGCCGGCGTCACCGCTGGATCCGCGGCGACTGGCAGATCGCCGCATGGCTGCTGCGACGCGTGCCGGGACCCGAGAAGCGGCTCCGCAATCCGATCACGCGGCTCTCGCAGTGGAAGGTCTTCGACAACCTGCGGCGCAGCATCCTGCCGATCGCGCTGTTCGCGATCCTCCTCGTCGGGTGGGTTCGGGGTGCCGCGGCATTCGCGACGATCACCGTCGGCACGATCTCGATCCTGCCGGGTCTCTTGAACGCAGCGTCCGCGCTCGCCCGCCGCCCCAGCGACCGGCCCGCCGGTCATCACATCCGCGACATCGCGAACAACTTCGTGCGTCAGGTCGGGCGCGAGCTGTTCGCCCTCGCCTGCCTTCCGTACGACGCCTTGGTCTCGCTCGATGCGATCACGCGCACGTTGCTGCGGTTGCTCGTGACGCGCCGGAGGCTCCTCGAGTGGCGTACGGCGAGCGATGCCGAGCGCAACGCGCGCGGCGGATATCTCGGGACGTACGGCGTGATGTGGATCTGCCCGGCGGTCGCGCTCACGACGGCGGTCGCGCTGTTCATCCTCGCGCCGACCGAGCTGCTTGTCGCCGCGCCGATCCTCGCGCTGTGGATGTTCGCACCGGCACTCTCGTGGTCGTTGAGCGCGCCGGTCGTGCAGGCGCGGCCGCAGCTGTCGGCGTCGGAGCTGAAGTTCCTCGGTACGGTTGCCCGCCGCACGTGGCGCTTCTTCGAGACGTTCGTCGGCGCGGAAGACAACTGGTTGCCGCCTGACAACTTCCAGGAGAACCCGCCGCGTGGCGCCGCTCACCGAACGTCACCGACGAACATCGGGCTGTCGGTGATCGCGAACCTCGCGGCGTACGACCTCGGTTACGTCACCGTCGCCGACGTGATCGAGCGAACGCAGCGAACCCTCGCAACGATGGATCGGATGCAGCGGCATCGCGGTCACTTCTACAACTGGTACGACACCGTGTCGCTCGAGCCGCTGCGACCGATGTACGTCTCGACCGTCGACAGCGGGAATCTGTCCGGGCATCTATTGACGCTCGCCGCCGGATTCGACGAGCTCGAGACCGAGGTCATCGCGAGCCAGCAGTGGTTCCGGGGTCTCGTCGACACGCTCGACGTGATCGCCGACGGCGCGTCGCCCGAGGTCACGCAGCTCCTCGGCAAGCTCCGCGGCCAGCTCGAGCGATCGCCACAAGCGCCATCGGAGGTCTATGCCGCATTGAAGCACCTCGTCGAGCCGGTCGCCGAGCTCGAGCGCCTCGTCACCGCACACGGCGAGGCCGATCCGACATCGTGGGCCGCGGCGCTGGTCGCTCAGCTCGCGCGCCTGATCGCGGAGCTGACGACGATGATGCCGTGGCTCGAGCTGCCACCGACGGACGACCCGGCGCTGCGCGCGAAGCTCGATGCGGCGCTGACCCCACGCGTACTCGCACGCCTCGAGGTCACGTCCACCGATCCAGCGCTGCGCGCGGCGATCGATGCAGCGAGCGAGCGAGCGGTGCTGCGCATCGAACAGCTCCGTGCGCTCGCCGTGCGGTGCCGCGAGCTCGCCGATGTCGACTACGAATTCCTGTACGACCGGTCGCGGCACTTGCTCTCGATCGGCTACAGCGTCGCCGATCATCGCCTCGACGCGAGCTTCTACGATCTGCTCGCGTCCGAGGCACGACTCGCGAGCTTCGTCGCGATCGCAGAGGGGAAGCTGCCGCAGGAACACTGGTTCAGCCTCGGCCGCCAGCTCACGACGTCCGGCGGTCGGCCCGCGCTGCTGTCGTGGAGCGGCTCGATGTTCGAGTACCTGATGCCGCTCCTCGTGATGCCGACGTACGAGGGCACGTTGCTCGACGAGACGAACAAGGCCGCCGTCGAGCGACAGATCGATTACGGGCGAGAGCGCAGCGTGCCGTGGGGTGTCTCGGAGTCCGGCTACAACAAGACCGACGCGCAGCTCAACTATCAGTACCGCGCGTTCGGCGTTCCGGGGCTCGGATTCAAGCGCGGGCTTGCGGACGATCTCGTGATCGCGCCGTACGCGAGCGCGATGGCCTTGATGGTCGCGCCCGAGGCGGCGTGCGCGAATTTGATGGTGCTCGCGCGCGAAGGACGCCTCGGGGTGCACGGGTTCTACGAGGCTGTCGACTACACAGCGGCGCGACTGCCGAACGGCAAGCACTCCGTCACGATCTGTTCGTACATGGCGCACCACCAGGGCATGGCGTTCCTGTCGCTGGATTACGTCCTGCGCGATCGCCCGATGCAGCGGCGGTTCGCCGCGACGCCGGCGTTTCGCGCGACCGAGCTGTTGCTTCAGGAGCGGATTCCGCGCTCGCTCGCGATCTTTCCGCACCCGGCGGAGGCGTCGCCGCCCGCGAGCACGGCTGCCGATGCGGAGAACGATCTGCGCGTGTTCTCGACGCCGAACACGCCCTCGCCCGAGGTGCATCTCTTGTCGAACGGTCGCTATCACGTCGCGATCACGAACGCAGGAGGCGGCTACAGCCGATGGCGCGAGCTCGCGGTCACACGCTGGCACGAAGACGCCACGCGTGATGGATGGGGCGCGTTCGGCTACCTCCGCGATGTCGAGAGCGACGAGGTCTGGTCGATCGCTCATCAACCGACACTCGCGAAAGGCACCGGCTACGAGGCGATCTTCACGCAGGGACGCGCGGAGTTCCGGCGCGTCGACCACGAGATCGAGACTCACGTCGAGATCGCGATCTCGCCCGAAGATGATGTCGAGCTCCGGCGGGTCAACCTCACCAACCGCGGCCGCACGCCGCGCACGATCGAGCTCACGAGCTACGCCGAGGTCGTGATGAACCAGCCGGCGGCCGATGCAGCCCATCCCGCGTTCAGTAACCTGTTCGTGCAGACCGAGCTCCTCGAGGCGCAGCAGGCGATCCTGTGTACGCGCCGGCCGAGGTCGGGAGACGAGCTGCCACCGTGGATGGTCCACATGATGGCCGTGCACGGGACCACGAGTGGTGTCGCGTCGTACGAGACATCGCGCCCGGCGTTCATCGGCCGCGGCCGCACGGTGATCGACCCGATCGCGCTGCATCAGGAGTCACTGTCCAACAGCGCAGGCTCGGTGCTGGATCCGATCGTGGCGATTCGCGTCCGCGTCGTGCTCCAGCCCGACGAGACCGCACGGATCCATGTCGTGACCGGCGTCTCCGAGACGCGCGACGGCACGCTCGGGATGATCGAGAAGTATCGCGATCGTCATGCCGCCGACCGCGTGCTCGAGCTGTCGTGGACACATAGCCAGGTCGTTCAACGCCGGCTCGATGCGAGCAACCTCGAGATCCGGTTGTACGAGCGGATCGCGAGCAGCGTGCTGTTCGCCAACGCAGCGCTGCGTGCGCCGAACAGCTTGATCGCGCGCAACCGCGGCGATCAGGCGGCGCTGTGGGCCTACAGCATCTCCGGCGATCTCCCGATCGTGCTCGTCCGGATCGCGGACATCGCGAACATCGAGCTGCTCCGGCACCTCGTCAAGGCGCACGCGTACTGGCGGCTCAAGGGCCTATCGTCGGATCTCGTGGTCTGGAACGAAGATCCGTCCGGCTATCGTCAGGTGCTGCACGACGAGATCATGAGCGTGATCGCGTCCGTCGCGGAGGCGAGCTCGATCGATCGTCCGGGCGGCATCTTCGTCCGTCGTAGCGAACAGATCTCCGAGCACGACAAGGTGCTGATCCAGACCGTGGCGCGCGTGATCATCGTCGCGAGCGCGGGCACGCTCGCGGAACAGGTCGAGCGTGTCGTGCGCGTCGAGAATCCGCCGCCGCTCGCCATCTCCAAGCAGCCGCCACCGGCACCGACGACAACCGTCGTGACGGAGCGGCCGGACCTCGTCGGCTTCAATGGCCACGGCGGCTTCACGTCGGATGGCCGCGAATACGTGATCGAGACGTCAACGATCACACGCACGCCGGCGCCGTGGGTCAACGTGCTCGCAAATCCGTGGTTCGGCACGGTGATCAGCGAGAGCGGCGGCGCATACACCTGGTGCGAGAACGCGCACGGTCATCGCCTGACGCCGTGGCACAACGACGCCGTCTCCGACGCGAGCGGCGAAGCATTTTACTTGCGCGACGAGGACGACGGCCGGTTCTGGTCGCCGACGCCGCTGCCGGTCAAGACGTCCGCGGCGTACACGAGCCGTCACGGTTTCGGCTACAGCGTCTTCTCGACGACGGATCATGGGATCGCGAGCGATCTGACCACGTTCGTCGCGGTGGATGCGCCGGTGAAGTTCATCGTGCTGAAGCTGCAGAATCGCTCTGGCAAGGCGCGCCGGCTCTCGATCACCGGCTTCTTCGAGATGGTCCTCGGCGCGAACCGCGCCGTGAATGCGCCGTACGTCGTGACCGAGCTCGACACCAAGACGGCCGGGCTATTCGCGCGCAACGCATACAACGCCGAGTTCGCGGCTCGCGTCGCGTTCCTCGATTGCAGCGAGCACGAGCGCAGCATCACCGGCGATCGCCTCGAGGTCATCGGCCGCAACGGCAGCACGGCGGCGCCCGCGTGCATGAAGCGCCAGCGGCTCTCGGGCCGCGTCGGTGGTGCGCTCGATCCCTGCCTCGCGATGCAGGTCATGGTCGAGCTCGGCGACGGTGAAGAGCGCGAGATCGCGTTCACGTTCGGTTCCGGTCGCGACCTCGCCGACGCGCGCACGTTGGTCCATCGGTTTCGCGGCGTCGAGCAGGCGCGGATCGCGCTCGAAGGCGTCTGGGCGTTCTGGAACCGCACGCTCGGCGCGGTCAACGTGCAGACGCCGGATCCGTATCTCAACTTCCTCGCGAATGGATGGCTCGTCTACCAGACGCTCGCGTGCCGGATGTGGGCGCGCAGCGGCTTCTACCAGTCGGGTGGTGCGTTCGGGTTTCGCGACCAACTTCAAGACTCCATGGCGCTGCTCCATGCCGAGCCCAAGCTCTTGCGCGACCAGATCGTTCGTTCGGCGTCGAGGCAGTTCCCCGAGGGCGACGTGCAGCACTGGTGGCATCCGCCGCTCGGTCGCGGCGTCCGCACGCATATCTCGGACGACTACTTATTCTTGCCGTATGCGGTGTGTCGCTACGTCACCGCGCTCGACGACACGGGTGTGCTCGACGAGAAGGTCGCCTTCATCGAGGGCCGGCCGGTCAAGGTCGACGAGGACAGCTACTACGATCTCCCCGTGCGCTCCGACCAGACCGTGACGGTCTACGAGCACTGTCGGCGCGCGATCATGCACGGACTCCGGTTCGGCGAGCGCGGCCTCCCGCTGATGGGCAGCGGCGACTGGAACGACGGCATGAACCTCGTCGGAGAACACGGCAAGGGCGAGAGTGTCTGGCTCGCGTTCTTCCTCTACGACGTGCTCGTCAAGTTCGAGGTGCTCGCCCGACGTCATGGTGACGCTCCGTTCGCGGACACCTGCGCGGCCGAGGCCGTGAAGTTGCGCGAGAACATCGAGCAGCACGCGTGGGATGGCGCGTGGTACCGGCGCGCGTACTTCGATGACGGCACCCCGCTCGGTTCGGCGTCCAGCCCCGAGTGTCAGATCGATTCGCTTCCGCAGAGCTGGGCGGTGCTCTCGGGTGCCGGCGACCCCGCGCGCGCGGAGCAAGGTCTCGCGGCGGTCGACAAGCGTCTTGTCCGTCGCGATCTGAAAGTCGTGCAGCTGTTCGATCCGCCGTTCGACACGTCCGATCTCAAGCCCGGCTACATCAAGGGCTACGTCCCCGGCGTGCGCGAGAACGGTGGCCAGTACACGCACGCTGCGGTGTGGGCCGCGATGGCGTTCGCGAAGGCCGGGCACGTCGAGCGCGCGTGGGAGCTCTTCGATCTGATCAATCCGGTCCGTCACGGCGACACCGCCGCCGCGATCGCGATCTACAAGGTCGAGCCTTACGTCGTCGCCGCGGACGTCTACACGAATCCGCAGCACGCAGGCCGCGGCGGTTGGACCTGGTACACGGGCTCGGCGGGCTGGATGTACCAGCTGATCACCGAGTCGCTCCTCGGGATCCATCTCGAGGTCGATCGACTGCGCGTCGAGCCACGCCTTCCGCCGGGCTGGACGCAGCTCGATATCCATTACCGGTATCGCGAGACCGTCTATCACATCCACATCGCGGATCTCGGCGGGACCAACCGCGCAGTCACGCGGGTCCGCTGCGATGGGACCGACGAGCCGAGTCGAACGATCCCGCTGCGCGACGATCGTCAGGACCACCAGGTCGACGTCGAGCTCGGCGGCGCGTAGCTACAGCGAGGTGGAGCGGCGGCGCGAGAGGCCCGCGAACGGATCGGTCATCTTGGGGCGGCCCACGACCTTCCGACCGTCGACCGGCGCGATGATCACCTTGGGCCTCGAGGGTTCGGCGCCGACGACGATCGGCTGCTCGAATTCGCAGACGACCTTGCGCTCGAGCCCGCGACCGACGACACGCTTCTTACAGGTGGCGGGCTTCGCTGGCTCGGTCACCTCCGCCTTGGCGTCACCAACCGACTTCGCTTTCGGATCCGCGGTCGCCGGAACGGCAGCGAGCGCGAGGGCGGCAACAACGGCAAGGCAGCGCATACGGACAGCATGCGCCACCGACGGACCAGAAGCCCGCACGATTCGCGATTTGCCAGCCGGCTATCGTGCCCGCTGGCTACGACACCACGCTCGACCTCGCGCCCGAGGTGCGCGGCAACCTGAGCGCGACGATCGCGTTCGGCTGGCATCACACGAACAGCGAGCAGCTTGTCCCTTCGATCAGCCAGCGGGTGGTCAACGAGAGCGCTCTGATCGCGGAGATGCTCTCGGGCGAGTAGCCGATCGGCCGAGGCGCGGCTATGGTCGCGCGTCACGTGCACCCGATCATCTCCGTGCAGAAGCTCAGCAAGACGTACAAGTCTGGCTTTCACGCGCTCAAGTCGATCGATCTCGAGATCCAGCGGGGCGAGATCTTCGCCCTGCTCGGGCCGAACGGCGCGGGCAAGACCACGCTGATCAGCATCATCTGCGGCATCGTCACCGCGAGCTCGGGGACGGTCCTCGCCGACAACCACGACATCGCCCGCGAGTATCGCGCCGCGCGCTCGAAGATCGGCCTCGTTCCGCAGGAGCTCTCGACGGATGCGTTCGAGACCGTGTGGTCGACGGTGCGGTTCAGCCGCGGTTTGTTCGGCAAGCCGCCAAATCCCGCGCACCTCGAGAAGGTGCTGCGCGATCTGTCGCTGTGGGAGAAGAAGGACAGCAAGATCATGACGCTCTCGGGCGGCATGAAGCGTCGCGTGCTGATCGCGAAGGCGCTCTCCCACGAGCCGCAGATCCTGTTTCTCGACGAGCCGACAGCCGGCGTCGATGTCGAGCTCCGCCGAGACATGTGGAAGATGGTGCGAAATCTCCGCGACAGCGGCGTGACGATCATCTTGACCACGCACTACATCGAGGAAGCCGAAGAGATGGCCGACCGCATCGGCGTGATCCACAAGGGCGAGCTCATCCTCGTCGAGGACAAGGCGGTGCTGATGCGCAAGCTCGGCAAGAAGCAGCTGACGCTCGAGCTGCAGACCCCGCTCGCGCGCGTGCCCGATGCGCTCGCGTCGTTGCCACTCGAGATCACCGACAACGGCAACAAGCTCGTCTACACGTTCGATAGCCAGACCGCGCAGACCGGCATCGCGGCGCTGCTGCGCCAGCTCGGCGAGCTCGGGATCGACTTCAAGGATCTCCAGACGAGCGAGAGCTCGCTCGAGGAGATCTTCGTCAGCCTGGTGCGAGAGCGCGCATGAACTTCCACGCGATTCGCGCGATCTACCGCTTCGAGATGGCGCGGACGTTCCGCACCGTCACGCAGAGCATCGCGTCGCCGGTGCTGTCGACGTCGCTCTACTTCGTCGTGTTCGGCTCGGCGATCGGTTCGCGGCTCGGCTCGATCGACGCTGTGAGCTACGGCGCGTTCATCATCCCCGGCCTCATCATGATGTCGCTGCTCGGCGAGAGCATCTCGAACGCCTCGTTCGGCATCTACATGCCGAAGTGGTCGGGGACGATCTTCGAGCTGCTGTCGGCGCCGGTCTCGTTCGTCGAGGTGTTGCTCGGCTACGTCGGCGCCGCGGCGACCAAGTCGGTGATGCTCGGCGTGCTGATCTTGATCACCGCACGCGTGTTCGTGCCGTACGAGATCGCGCATCCGATCTGGATGGTGTCGCTCCTCGTGCTCACGGCGGTGACGTTCAGCTTGTTCGGCTTCATCGTCGGGCTGTGGGCCGACGACTTCCAGAAGCTGCAGATCATCCCGCTGATGGTGATCACGCCGCTGACGTTCCTCGGCGGCGCGTTCTACTCGATCAACATGCTGCCGGAGTTCTGGCAGAAGGTGACGCTGTTCAATCCGGTGATGTACTTGATCAGCGCGTTCCGGTGGAGCTTCTACGGCGTCGCCGATGTCGACGTCCGGATCAGCATCGCCGCGATCCTCGGCTTCCTCGCGCTGTGCCTGTTCGTGGTGTGGTGGATCTTCAAGACCGGCTGGAAGCTGAAGAGCTGACGCGGCGCCGCAGGGCGAACACAAACATGATCGCGATCCCGAACAGCGGGCTCGCGCTGCCGCTCGTCGAACAGCCGCTGCCGCCGCCGCCCATCGTCGGTGGATCGGTTGGGGTCGTCGGCCCCGAGCGTGGATGCACGAGGATCGACATCGTCTGCTTCGCACCGAACCAGGTCACGCCTTCCTGCACGAGCTGAAACGTCTCCTCGAACTGCGTCGACTCCTCGACCTCCGGCGCGACCATCGCCCACGTGAAGCGGCCGACCGCACCGGCGGTCGCTGCGCCGTCGGCCGCCGTCGGCCGGCTCGGCGATAGCCAGTTCTCGTCCTTGAAGAACACCGACGCGCGATCCTGCGGGTCCTGCGTGCCGACGCGCGTCTTCGCATCCCAGGCGAGGTTGCCGTCGTTCTTGTACTCGAGGAACACGACCGCCTCTTCGCCCGACGTCATCTCCATCGGCGCGTCGGCCGTCGCGAACGTCGCGTCGTAGCGTGGCGCGCAGTGTGCCGGCGCACCCTGCCCCGTCGCGCGGATCGCGAGGTGATTGGCAACAACGCGCTGCTGCCCGTCCGACGGATTGTTGACCACACCCTTGCTCGCGAGCCACATCGTCGACGAGCCGCCACCGTCGAGGTTGACGGCGTCGTGCGCGCCGAGCTCGACGAACAACGAGCGCATCTCCGTACAGGTCATGCCGAGTCGATTCGTCGCGCGTCCGTCGATCACGGCGAGGAACAGCTTCGTGTGCGCCTTGTCGAAGCCGAGCGCGGTGCGCGGATGGCGCGCGGTGCACAGCGGATCACCGTCGTTGTCGCGGAGCATGCCACCCACGATCAGCGACGGGTGCCCGCTCACGACCTCGCGCGCCCACGGTCCGACGCCTGCGGTCGAGCCGTGCGCCGGCAGCGCGACCCGACCCGGACCGAACTGCACCGGCGCGACGTAGGTACCGTCGGCGCCGCCCCATGCCGCGCCGCCGCTCATCGAGGGACCGTTCGTCGAGTAGTTCTCGAAGCTGAAGAAGTCGCCGTTGATCGCCGCCTGCGCGTCGACGAGCGCGCCGAAGCTCGACACGATTCGCTGCCGCTCGTTGGTCTTCGTCGCGCGGACGCTCACGCCCGGCGCGCACAGATCGACGACGAGGACGTTGACGTTCTGGGTCGCCGTCGTGCGCAAGAGGCGCCGCACGCCCGGATACGGATCGGACCACGTGTCGGCGGCGGTCGCCGTGCCGGTGGTGGCGACGAAGAGCACGAACGCGAGAAGGCTGCGCATGCCCACCTCTGGCAAGCTCTGGGCCGTCCTTGACGCGCCGCATCTCGCGCAGTTAGCGACCGCTTTCAGGACCCGCTGCAACAGGTGCCCACGGAGATGCGCACACGACGGGTTGCGAAGGATAGGATGCGGCCGAGATGAGATCGATGAGAGCAGTGCTGGCGATCCTCCTCGGCGCGTGTGGTGGCGGCGGCAGCGAACCGAGTCCCGATGCCGGCGGCGGCTGGCAACCGCTCATCGCGAAGGGATGGACGCTGATGCCCGGTGGCGAGAAGACGAGCGACATCCAGCTCGAGACGCTCGAGCGCGAGATGGTGATCGGCGGCATCCGCCCGCTCGCACCGATCGGCACGCACCACACGCTGCTGTTTCGCGGCACGCAGGGCACGAACGCGATTTACGCCTCGGGTGTCGGCACGAACGAGCTGATGTTCCCGGCGGGCAAGGCACTGCGGATCCCGGCCGGCACGCTGATCGGATTGCAGCTCCACATCTACAACACGACCGACACGATGCTGACGGGCACGTCGGGCGTCGAGATCCTCGAGGTCGATCCGGCGACCGTGACGGACGAGGTCGACATGTTCTTGCCGGGGCCGCAGAACATCTCGCTACCGCCGAACCAGTCGACCACGCTGCGCGGCACGTGCACGGTGAAGACGCCGTATCAGCTGTTCGCGTTGTTCCCGCACATGCATCAGCTCGGCAAGCACCTCAAGACCACGCTGACGATCGGCGGCGTCGACCGCGTGATCAACGACGCGCCGTATGACTTCGAACATCAAGGTGTCGTCGCGTTCGCGCCGATCCAGATGAACGCCGGCGACAAGATCACGACCGAGTGCACGTGGATGAACTCGACGTCGCAGACCGTCACGTACGGCGAAAGCTCTACGACGGAGATGTGTTACTCGATCCTGTATCGGTTCCCGCGCGGCACCGACGAGTTCTGTCAGAACTGATCGCGCCCGAGCCAGTTGCGCCTCATGCGGTGGAAAGCGGTGTCGGACGGGAGTACGTTCTCCATCGTGTACCGGCTCGTGCTCTGCCTTCTCGCGTCGAGCAGCGTCGCTCAGGCGGATCCGCCGGAACCGACGCCGGATCCGCCGCCAACCACAGAGCCCACGCCGACACCGCCGCCGCCTGATCCGGAGGTGTCGCCGCGACAAGTCGAGCAAGCGGTCAGCGGCGATACCAGCGCCTCGGTCGACGGCGCGCCGAAGCCAGGCGACGAGAGTGGGCGTACCGATCGGATCGACACCGGCGATGGGACTGGGCGCCAGATCGGCCGCGGCCTCCTGTGGGTGGTGCGGCTGCCCTACGAGATCGTGATGCTGCCGGTGCGCGGCACGATCTACCTCGGCGAGAAGTATCAGGCGGTCCGCACGCTGACCGACGTGTTCACGACGAGCGATCGCAAGATCGAGGTCTATCCGATGGCGCTGATCGCGACAGGGTTCGGGCTCAACGTCGGGGTGCGTGGTGTTGCGAAGGACCTACTCGACCATGATGAACGGCTGCTCGTCTACGCAGGCTTCGGCGGAGAGTATTTGTGGACGGCCGCGGCGGGTGTCGACTCCGGGAGGCTGCTTCCAGGCCCGGTAAACGTCACGCTCACCGGCGAGCTGGCGAGCCGCGAGCGCGAGCGATTCTTCGGCTACGGCAACAGCGACAAGCGCGAGGAGAGCGGGATGCTCGTCGACCCACTGGGCGATCAGACAGGCGTCGCGAGCCGTTACCGCATCAAGGTCGCGCGAGTCGCGGCACGGGTTCGCGTGCGGCTCCCCGTGCAGGTGGAGATCTCGGCGACGGCTGCGATCGCCGAGAAGCGTTACGCCGCAGACAGCCCGAGCACGTCGGACCCCGATCTCGATGAGGTCTACGACGCGGCGATGCTGCCGGGCTTTCTGGAAGGGACACAGTTCCTCTATCACGAGCTCGAGATCGCGCGTGACACGCGGGGGCGGGCGGATCGTTGGGACGCGCCGGGCATGCGCGGTACCGGCAGCCTCGTTCTCGCCTACGCGGGACGCCAGCACGCGCTCGACGACGGTTTAAACTTCTATCGCTATGGGGTCGACCTCCAGCAGTACGTTCGGCTCGCGAGTGGACCGCGCGCATTGCAGTTGCGGCTCTGGGCCGAGGGGGTCTCGGGTGCACGTGGAGCGGTGCCGTTCACGGAGCTACCGCGGCTCGGAGGTGAGTACGTGTTGCGTGGGTACAACCTCGATCGGTTTCGGGATCGACTCGCCGCCGTCGTTCAGGCGCAGTACACGTGGGCCGCGGCAACGTGGCTCGCGCCTGCGATCTTCGTCGATGCCGGCCGCGTGTTCAGCGGATACGACGACCTATCCCTCGAAGATCCGCGCGTCGGTTACGGCGGCATGCTCGAATTCATGAACCGGCGCGGCCTGGTGGTCCGAGCGCAGCTTGGCAGCTCGATCGATCGCGGGGTGTTCGCGTTCGTGTCCCTCCATCCCGCCTACGACGCGCGCACGCGGGCGGAGCGCTACTGATGCGGTCGTTTTGCGTCCTCGTGATCGTCGTGTCCGCGTGCAGCGGGCCTGGCTCTGCGATCGGGCCAGTGCGGTTTCATAACCAGCCGATCGTGTGGAAGGTGGACGACCGGCGCGACGTGCCGAAGGCGCCGTCCAAGCGCCCGTACTATCGCGCGAGCTATTATGTCGAGTCGTTCCACAAGCTCGTCCGGCGCGGGCTTCGTCTCGAGCGCGACCGCCGTGCCCTCGGCATCAACGCGCTTGACGAGGTTCCCGATTCGACATGGTTCACCAACCGCCGCGGCCTCACGCCAGACGACGTTCGGCGCGGACCATTGCCGGATACACCCGAGCGCCACTTCCCGTGGACCATCAAGAGCGGCAAGAGCGGCGGCAAGGAGCTCGGCTTCATCGCGCAAGATGCGCGCGGCGAGAAGTTCGTCCTCAAGCTCGATTCGATCAGGAATCCAGAGGTGGAGACGGCGGCCGACGCCATCGTCGCGCGCTTGCTCTGGGCGGCCGGATGGAATGCCGCCTCGGATCACGTCGTGTACTTCCGCCTCGCGGACCTCGTGGCTGCGCCTGATGCGAAGATCGATGCCGCGGGACGCGAGCGCACGCTCGATCAGGCGTACCTCGACGAGCACTTCGGGACGTACCCAAAAGACAACGAGGGTCGCGTGCGAGGCATCGTGTCGATGTACATCAAGGGCGTTCCTGTGGGCGGCGCACCACGCACGGGCGTTCGCGGCGACGATCCCAATGATCGGATCCCGCACGAGCGACGTCGAGACTTGCGCGGACTCGCGGTCCTGTTCGCGTGGCTTTCACACGCCGACTTCAAGGAGGACAACACCGTCGACGCGTGGCAAGAGGATCTGTCGAACCCGCAGATCCATTACCTCGTGCACTACTTGATCGATTTTGGCTGGGCGCTCGGGGCCGCCGCGTCCGCTACCGACGACCTTTCGATCGATTATCGCTACGGGCTCGACTTCGCAGAGACGTTTTATTCTCTCGCGACCCTCGGCATTCGTCGGGAAATCTGGGAAGACCGCCCGCGACCGAAGCTGCGAGGCGTCGGCGTGTTCAGCGCCGACGATTATCACCCGGATGCGTGGAAGCCGACGATGCCGAGCATGTTCGCCATCCTGCAAGCCGATCGGTTCGACAAGCTCTGGGCGTCGAAGATCCTCATGAAGCTTACGCGAGAGCAGATCGCCGCGGCCGTCGACGCCGGCCGGCTCACCGACCCGGCATCGGCCCGCTTCCTGGTCGAAACCCTGATCGCTCGGCAGCGGATCACTGCACGACACTGGTTTCGTCGCGCGGCGCCGCTCGACGATGTCAACGTCACCGCTGATCGGCTGTGCTTCACGGACCTCGCGCTTCTCTACGGGCTCGAAGCGAGAGCGACTCGCTTCACCATCGTCGCCTACGACGCGAAGGAGCATCGTATCGCTCAGCTCATGGCGACTGCGCGCGCCGACGGCGTGACGTGCACGGACAACCTGCCGCTCGCGGCTGGTGGCGACCGCTATACGATCTTCCGGATCGAGAGCTCGAGTGCGACGCCACCGATGCTGGTGCACGTCGCAAACGATCCCGCGTCGGGAACGCCCCGCGTGGTTGGCATCTACCGCCTTTGAGCGCTCCGCCTGCCGCAAATTGCGGCGGCCCGCTGGCACGCTGATCGACTGCAACAATTCGCGGCAGGACAACTCGCTGCGATCAGGTCGCGGCTCGCTGACGAGGCGTTCGCGAACGAGGTCGCCAACGCGATGATCGATCGCATCGTCGCGCTGCTGTTCCGCGAGTTCGCCGTCACGACGCCCGCGAACGCGGCGGTTGGCACGGCGGCGATCAGCCACATCTTCGACGACTGCAACGACAACATGCGGCTCGTCGGCGACGTCGAGCCACTGCAGACCTCGAACTTGCCGCAGGATGACTTCGAGCGGGTCGCGCTTGCCGCCGCGAAGCTCGGCAACAACTTCGAGCGCACCGAGAAGGTCCGCGGCTCGTGGTACGTGCGCAAGTCGATCGCGGTCAGCACCGCGTTTTCGCCTTCGTGCGTGCACTGCCACGCCAACTTCGAAGGCCTCGACAATCCCTGGGTGGGCGCACTCATGGTTCGCGCTCGCATCGACTGAACAATTGGAGGGCGGGACATGTACGGACGCTCGATCGCCGACGCCGTCGAGTGCAGCACGATCCATCGCTTCCAGGGCCGCGAGTGCGACATCGTGATCCTCGATCTCGTCGATGCCGCGCCGATGCGTCAGAGCGCGCTGCTCGGGGACGCGCCGAATCTGTTGAACGTCAGCATCTCTCGCGCGCGCGGCAAGCTCGTCATCGTCGCCGACGTCGCGTACTTCGAAGCGACCGCGCCCGATGGCGTCGTCGCGAAGCTACTGCGCGCGGCCCGCCGCTAGCGCGGGCGGCGGCTTGCCTTCTCTGCCTTCGCTGCTTGTTCGTGGAGCGACGCGACGTATTCGGCGCGCCGGATCCGGTCAGTCAGCACGGTGAACGCGATCCCGATCTGTGCGAGGAGGCCCGCCGCGCGGAGCCCCTTGTCCGCGATCCCGAGCTCGGCGAGCCGCTTCGTGCCGAGGTTGCGCGAGAGCTCGACGTACGCGGCGTGGATCTCCTCGATCGGAGCGCCGAGCTTGACGCCGAGCAACGCGAAGTGATCGCCGCCGCGCGACACGAGCGCCGTGCGTTCCTTGATCAACGCGAGGACCTCGTGCGCCTTCAGCGCGTTCGGACGCACGGTCGTCGCGCGACCGGTCTTGAACGTCTCGATCATCGAGCGAGCCTTCTGTGCGGGAACGGTCAGGTCGCCGCCCTCGATCGCCATCGGCACCGCGGACTCCTTGCGGACCATCGTCGATTGCTCGTCGAACGTCTCGGGAGCGAGCTTGAACATCTCGAGCTCCAGCGCGGTGATCGCTCTGGTCAGCGGCCCCTCGAACACCGCGTCGGGACCCGGCGTGCCCTGTGCCATCTCGAGGTCGTCGAACGGGTCGGGCGGTGACGTCTCGCGCGGCTGCATCGAGCGGACACTGGCGGCCCGCGGCGGTGGCGCGCTCGGGATCGCGAGGTCGCTCTCGATCGGCACATTGACCGACGAGAGGTCGAGCTCCGTGAGCGCGTTGCACGAGGCGAGCGAGTAGACCACCGACTGCACGGCCCGCGGATCGATCTCGCGGTGGCTCGCCTCGAGCTCGGCGAGGCTCGTCGGCGATCGGAGCGTCTCGAGGAGCGGCTGCTCCTTGGGCGTGAACTGGAAGTGCCCGAGCGTCTCGGCCGCGCCTCTCTTCAAGACGAAGCGCGAGCCGAACTTCCGCAGACCGAACCGCAGACGGTCCTCGGAGAGGTTCATCCGCGCACCCGCGAAGATCACGGCGCGGATGTCAACGCTCGCCGGTGCGCCAGGCGTTGGCGAGCAGTCCTCGATCTCGAAGTCGCCGCGGTCGACCGCGAACGTGCGCGCGGCGCGTTGTGTGAGCAGGCGGATGCGCAGCTTCTGTTTCGTCTCCGGATCGAGGTGCGCCGCCACGGCGAGCACGTCGACCTCGTCCAGGCTCGGGGCGACCGCGAGGCATCGCTTGATCTCGTTGACCTGGATCGACGCGATGAAGTGGTTGGTCAGGGCCACACGAGTCACCGAGTCGACCGCCAGCGGCGAGTCCGCGCCAACGACGAGCCCGCGCTCGAACCTGATGCGATGCACCTTGTCGTCGGCTCGCAGGACGACCTCGGCGGTGCGTTCGGCGAGGCCGAGCGCTCCTAACGTCCAACCCCACGGTTGGTCGCCGATGCTCCCCCGATGCATCCTGAAAAGTTGACGGTTTCCCGTCGTCGATGCAATGCAGTTCGACGCACGAAAATTGAGTGTGAGCGCGATGACGATGCGGGCCGATGTCGTCGATAGACTGACGTCATGTCCGTCCACCTCGAAGCGCGACCCGGCGACATCGCGCCCTTCGTCCTCCTGCCCGGAGATCCCCTCCGGGCGCAGTTCATCGCGGATCGCTTCCTCGACGACGCGGTCTGCCACAACCGCGTCCGCAACGCCCTCGGGTTCACCGGCCATTTTCGCGGCGTCCGCGTCTCGGTGCAGAGCACCGGGATGGGCATGCCGTCGGCGGCGATCTACGTACACGAGCTCCTCGCAGCGTACGGCGCTCGCGTGCTCGTGCGGATCGGGACCTGCGGGGCGATCCGGGCGGACCTGCGCACACGCGACCTCGTCCTCGCCCAAGCGGCATCGACGGACTCGGCGATGTTTCGCACGACGTTCGGAGGGGCGACGTTCGCCGCAGCCGCGAGCTTCGATCTCCTCCACCGCGCGCACGCCCTGGCGATCGAGCACGGCAAGTCCGTGCGCGTCGGGCCCGTCCTCACGAGCGACACGTTCTATCCCGACGAGACCGCGATCTCGACCTGGTGGACGCCGTGGGCCGAGCACGGCGTGCTCGCGGCAGAGATGGAGACCGCCGCGCTCTACACGCTCGCCGCGCGACGCAGCGCACGCGCACTCTCGATCCTGACGGTGAGTGACAACCTCGTCACCGGAGAGCAGACGACGTCCGAAGAGCGTCAGACCGGCTTCGGCGAGATGGCGGAGCTCGCCCTCTCACTCGCCGCGGATCACCGCGCGTAGGGCAACGCGTTCTCCACGAGCTGGCGCGCGACGCTCCCAAGCTGCGTCGCGAACGATCCGGTGTTGTAGTGCTGGCCGTAGCGCTCGCAGATCTCGCGCACGCGCGGCGCGAGCTCCGGGTAGCGCGCCGCCGGCAGGTCCGGGAACAGGTGGTGCTCGATCTGGTGGCTGAGGTGTCCGGACAACACGTGGAACGCGCGGCTGCCCTCGATGTTCGCGGAGCCGTTGAGCTGGCGGAGGTACCAGTCGCCACGGCGCTCGTCCTGCGTTTCCTCGACGGTGTAGACGCGAACACCCTCGGGAAAGTGGCCGCAGAAGATGATGCCGAACGTCCACAGATTGCGCATGACGTTCGCGAGCACGTTGCCCGCGAAGACGCGCGGCGCGTTCCACAGCGCGAGTGCAGGGAACGCGACGTAGTCCTTCGCGAGCTGCCAGGAGGCCTTGCGAAGAAAGGGCCGCGCGCGACGGCGGAGGTCGGCGAACGACTGGCGGCCGGCGGCGGTCTCGGCGATGCGGAGGTCGTGCATGCCGACCCCGTACTGGAACAAGAGCGCGAGCACGGCGGCGGCGATCGGTTGAACGACGTGAAGCGGACGCCAGCGCTGCGCGGTGTTGACGCGCAGGAACGAGTAGCCGACATCACGATCGCGGCCGAGCACGTTCGTGAACGTGTGGTGCTCGAAGTTGTGCGAGTGACGCCAGTCGTCGCCGGTGCAGACGTTGTCCCATTCGTACTGCTTGGAATCGAGCGCCGGGTCGCCGGTCCAGTCGTACTGGCCGTGCATCACGTTGTGCCCGACCTCCATGTTCTCGAGGATCTTCGAGGCACCGAGTGCGCTCACGCCGAGCACGAACGTCAGTGGACCGACGCCGAGCTGCAGCAGTGCGCGGCCGCCGACCTCGGTGTAGCGCACGAGGCGGATGATCTTGCGGATGTGGTCGACATCGCGCTGGCCGAGATCGGCGAGGACCTCGAGGCGTAGGGCATCGAGCTCGCGGCCGAACGCATCTGCTTCGGCGGGAGAGAGTTGTTTACTGGTCATAGGTCCTTTCACAGCGCGAGCTCGAGGTCGGAGCGCGCGATCGAAACGCAGAGTCGAATCTCCTGGTCGGGCTCGCTCGAGACGACGCCGGTCACGATGTCCTCGACGGTCCCGGTGCGTTTGTGGCAGCGACACGAGTTGCAGATGCCCATCCGGCAGCCGTGCGCCGGGCGTTCGCCGGCACGCTCGAGCTCTTCGAGCAGCGGCGCCGCGCCGGCGAGTGAGAGGCTACGGCCGCGTAACTGGACGGTGACCGGCGTGGCGGCCGTTGGACGCGCGCGTGGCGGGGCCACGAACGCCTCGTGATGGACGGTCGCGCCGCCAGCGACCTCGGTCACGAGATCGACGAGCCCGGGCGGACCACACACGTAGATCGCGCGTGCTGCGGCGTCGGGAACGAGCGCGCGCAGAGCTCTTGCAGCGAGCCGCCCGTGCGCGGCGCTGCGATGTGCGATCAGGCGGAGCGTCGGGTGCTGGCGCGCCATCGTCGCGAGCTCGCGGCCGAAGATCGCGTCGCTGTCGCTGCGTGCGACGTGAACGAGCACCACGTCACCGAGCGCGCGCCGCGCCTCGAGGTCGCGCAGGATCGCGATGATCGGCGTGACGCCACTGCCGCCTGCGACCAGGAGCAGCGGCGCCGGCGCTGCGAGCACGAAGTCGCCGCCGGGTGCGCCGAGGCCGACGATGTCTCCCGGCGCGAGCTCGTCGTGCAGCCAGCTCGACATCCGGCCGCCAGGCACGCGCTTGACGGTGATCGTGATGCGGCGCGCGCGTGCCGCGGATGCACCCGACGAGATCGAGTAACACCGCCGCGTCCGCACGCCGTCGATCTCGACCTCGATCGGCACGAACTGTCCCGCGCGATGCCCGGGCCAGCGCCGATCGGGGGCGAGGACGAAGCTCCGGGTATCCGGCGTCTCGTCGATGATCTCGACGACGCGCGCCGACATTTGTGAGCGAAGGCCGAGCTCGCCGCGCCAGAATGCGACGTGGCGATCGAGGAACCAGTTGTGCCACGCGGCGGTGGCGAGCTCGAGTAGACCAAGCATGTACAGCTCCGATGCGTTACTTACGCATCCGTAACCTACGGTCGCGTAGGTTCGCTGTCAACCGGGAATCGACGCACGCCCTACGCCTCCGTAATACAATGTCGCGATGAGCCGCACTCGACTATCCGCGATCGAACGGCGCGCCCAGCTCGTCGAGGTCGGGCGTGCCGTGTTCGCGAAGCACGGGTACGAGGGGACATCCGTCGAGGAGATTGCCGACCGCGCCAAGGTCTCCAAGCCGATCGTCTACGAGCACTTCGGCGGCAAGGAGGGGCTCTACGCCGTGATCGTCGATCGTGAGATGGAGTATGTCGTGCGCCGGATCACCGAGGCGATCACGACGGGCACGCCGCGCGCGCGCATCGAGCACGCGGCCCTCGCCTTCCTCACCTACGTTCGCGACCAGCCGGATGGCTTCGCGGTCCTCGCGCAGGACACGCCGCTGAGCTCGACGACGGGCGGCATGGCCTCGCTCCTCAACGAGGTCGCCGAGCGCGTCGGTGACGTGTTCGCGTCGTCGTTCAAGTCGGCGGGCTACGATCCGAAGAGCGCACCGATCTACGCGCACGCGCTCGTCGGCATGGTCACATTCGTCGGCCGCTGGTGGACCGAGACGCGCAAGCCCTCGGTCGAGGACGTCGCGATGCACATCTCCGCGCTCGCCTGGATGGGCCTGCGCCACCTGCCGAAGCGCCCTGCCCGGCGGAGGTGACTACAGCGCCTCGATGCGGCGAGACCCGAGCCGCGTGCGAAACGCGACCTCGCTCCGTGCGCGGCCCGACGGCGTGGTGACTCCGTCGACGGCCACGAACCGCACGTCGACGGCCTGCGGTCCGAGCTCGACGATCGCGAACCCGTTCGTGACGGAGTCTGCGTGCCGGATGTGCGGGTTCGTCGCGAGCAAGTTCGCGTCGAACTGCGGGATCAGCTCGCCGAGCCCGAACGCCTCGAGGAACGGATTCGCGTCGACGACGGCGGCGAGCTGGACGTCGACGGTCGCCGCGCTGATCGCGGACACGCCGAACTCCACGGCGAGTGGCTCGGTGGCCGCGTCGAAGTCGGCATACAGCTCCGCCGCGTAGAACCCGTGCAAGTCGCCCGACAGCACGACGACGTTGTCGACGCTGCCGCACGCCTCGAGCAACGCGCGGCGCTCGGTGCGGAACCCGTCCCACTGGTCGGTCTTGAAGTAGAAGCGATTGCGAAACATGTCCGGCAGTCGCTCGTATGCGGACAGGTCCAGCACCATCTGCGCCATGATCAGCGGGCTCGCGAGGACCTTCCAGGTCGCCGTCGATGCGGTCACGGTCTCGATGGCCCACGCGCGTTGCGTCGCGCCGAGCATCGTCGGCGCTGCCGCCGCCTCGCGCGCGTCGAACGCGTCCTTGATCACGAACGTGCGCGCGCCGAACGCGCTGTTCATCTGGATGTGACCGACCTCCTTGTCGATCGGTCCTTCCGGCACCAGGTGATCGTCGCGGTGAAGGCGCTCGTCGAGCAGGATGATCTCGACGTGACGCCCCCACCGGAAGCTCCGATAGATCTGCGTCGTGTCGCCTGACTGCCGGATCGGATTGAACTCGTGCCACGCGCGCGTCGCGGCCTCGCGTCGCTCGGGATTTCCCTCGTCGCCGTAGTAGTCGTCGAAGTCCGTCGCGTGATCGCCCCAGCTGTCGTTCGCGAACTCGTGATCGTCCCACAACATGACAAACGGGAAGTGCGCGTGCGCCGCGCGCAGATCGGGATCGTGCCGGTACTGCCGGTACAGCGCGCGATAGTCCGCGAGCGTCAGCGCAGCCACCGTGCCCTTGAGCGGATCCTCGAGCACGAGCCCGTCCGGCACCTCCGGCGTGCGGTCCGACGGCAGCTTCACCCCGAGGTGGCCGATGGTCTCGTAGATGTAGTCGCCGATGAACAGCACGACATCGACGTCGTCGCGATCGACGAGCGCGCGCCACGCGTGAAACCACCGCCCTCCAAAATCCTGGCACGACGCGAGCCCGATTCGGAGCGGCACGTCGGCATCGCGCGCCGGCGCCGTCCTCGTCCTGCCGATCGTCGAGGTCACGCCATGCGCGACAAACCGGTACCAGTACGTCCCGCCCGCCGCGAGCGCGACGTCGACGCGCAACGTTCCATCGGTGTCGGCGCTTACCTCGTGTTCACCGCTCGCGACCACGGACTTGAAGTCCGGATCGGTTGCGACCTCGTGCCGCACGCGCCCGCCACCCTCGACGCGGGTCCACAGCAGCACACCCTCAGGCGTCGGATCGAACGAGGCGACGCCCTGCGGAAACGTGCGGTCCTGGGCATCATCGCTACAGGCACTGCTCCCCAGCATGGGTACAACGGCCAACCCAAGGCGCAGGAACGTGCGTCGCTCGATCATGTGCTGCTTTGCTACACGACGGGGCCGAGCAGGAGGCGTCAAAGGACCGGCCGAACGCGACGGCCTGCCCGAACGGATTGCGAAGACCTCGCGGCGCGCCGCGCGAGCTTTGGCGGCCAGGGGTTGCTACGGTGCCGCATGGTCGCAAATCGTGGTCACGGGCGTGTCGCAATGAGAGCCGACACCCGGTTCGACTCTGTTCGAGTGTTCTCGTCAACCCTGGTCGCAGATCGGCTCCGCCTCGGCGAGCGCGTGACCGAGTGGATCGCTTCCAACCCCCAATGCACGGTGACCGAGGTGATCGTCACGCAGTCGAGCGACAGTGCGTATCACTGCCTGACGTTCACGCTGTTCTTCCGCCAAGCCGCGTGATCACGGTGTGAACAGAGCGGCCGGCGCGACCTGTTCGACCGTGCCGAGCTTCTGCAGGCGTGCGCGATCGATCGCCGAGACGTCGCCCGAGATCGTGACGTACGTCGGAGCACTCGCGAGGCCCTCGACGAGCTTCGCGACCTCCTTCTCGCCGGTGCGCAGCGTGTGCTCGAACATCTGGCCGCGCGGATCCGTGATCTGGTCGCGCACGCGCCAGTGCGCGATGGTCACCGCCAGGTCGCGTGGCACGATCCAGTTCGCGCGGAACGCCTCCTCGGATCGTCGTCGAGCGAGCGTGACCTGATCGGGCTGCACTTTCGGGTCCCGCACGATCGAGAGTGCGAGCTCGAGCGCCTTCGGAACTTGCTCGGCCGTGGTCGCGAGATGGATCACGAGGCTGGCGTCGTCATTCGGGCCTTCCGGCTCGTCGATCGAGGCCGTCCCTCCCGAAAAAGTGATGCCGCGGGTGGTGCGAAACGCGTCCCACAAGACGCCGCCGCCGGAGCTCGACAGGTAGCTCGCGAACACGCGCGCGTGGGCGAGTCTCGCGAGATCGAGCTGACCGAGGGCGATGCGGATCGTCGCGTTGACTGCGCGGTTGGGGCCCGTGTCGAGGGTGATGACGCGCGTGCCGCTGACCGCCGCGATCCGTGCCGGCGTACGCGCCACGGGCTCGCGCGAGACGACCAGCGACGGTGGGAGCTTGATCGCATCGATCGCGCGCGGGCCGAAGTAAGCGAGCGTTCGCCTCGTGCTCACGAGCGTCCGTAGCGCGCCCTTGGCTTCACCGGCGCTCGTGCGCCGCAGGGTTTCGCTCTTCGCGCCCGTGAGGTAGATGCTCGTCGCGCCGAACGCCGCGTAGCGATCGAGTGCATCGATGAGCGTCTCGCCCGAGCGCCCCCACATGCGGTATTCGAGGTGCTCGCCCATCGCCGTCTGCCAGAGTGCGTCCGTGATTCCGTCACCAGCGAGCCAGCGCGCGACATCCTCCCAGCCCACATCGAACGTCGCATCGACGCCGGTGATCTCGACCTGGACGGCGTCGGGCGTACAGCCGATCTGTGCGGTCTGCGCGCGCCCGAACCATCGTGCTCGGCGCGCGCCGGCGTCCGCATCGCCGATGCCCGCATGATCGAGCGCGTGGATCGCCGCGCACAGGATTGGCAGCTGTCGCGAACCCACCTCCCACCGGAGCCGCAGCGCGTAGTGATCGTTCTCGGTATTGGCGACCGCGATCAGCGGACCCGCCGGCGTCTCGGCGAGGTGATAGTCGCGACCTTCCGAGACGAAGCGCGGTGGAATGTCGACGGTCTCCTCGGCGAGGAGCTCCGCGACGAACGGACTCTTCGTCTGCTGCGCCTTCGGCTCGATCGGCGTGATCCGCGGCGGCTTGATCGCCGGCATCTGGTACGGCCCGAGCTCCGACGTCATCGTCACGCGCTGCTTCGTCAGGTACGTGTTCGCGACGCGGACGAGATCTGCCTTCGTGAGCGCCGCGACGCGCGCCTTGCGCTCGACGGCATACGACCATCCGCGGCCTGCGAGATAGGCGCCCGTCATCTGTGCGAGACGCGCGTCGTTGGTGTCGTACGCGCGCTCCTGCGAGAGCTTGTAGTTGAGGAGCACCGCCGCGAGCGTGTCCTCGGAGAACTGTCCCGACTGCGCCGCTCGAATCACGTCCTCGAGCGCCGCGATCGCGTCCTCCTGCGTACGCCCCGAGACCGGAACGGCGCTCGCGAGGACCATGCCCGCTTCGATCAGCGGCCACGTCTGGGACTGCATGCGCGCGCGACCGACGTGCGCCTCCGCGAGATGATCGAAGAGCACCGACAATGCGAGGAGCGCGTCCTCGTCGGCGTGACCGAGGGGAACCCCGCGCCAGCCCACGACGACGAGCGGCAGGTCCATCCCCTTCATCGTCTTACGGATCTCGGCGGCGAATGGCGCGACCGGTCGCGGATCGCGCCGCGGTAAGGGACGCGGACGCCAGCGCGCGAGCTCGCGCTCGAGCACGGGAATCGCTTGCTCGGCACTGATGTCGCCCGCGAGCACGAGCGCGGCGTTGTTCGGCACGTACCAGGTCGCGTGAAACGCCTCGGTTGCGGTGAACGGCTCCGCCACGATGTCGGCGAACGTTCCACCCGGTGACGGCGCATATGGATGATTGCCGTACAGCGTCGACACGAGCTCGTCGATCATCGCCTGCGTCGCGCCCGTCGAGCGCCGCTGATGAATCTCGTCGAACACGACGCCCGCCTCGACGTGGAACGCGCGAAACACCGGATTCGCGAGCCGTTCGCCCTCGAGCTTGGCCCACAGCGCGAACTTGTTGCTCGGGATGTCCGCGTAGAACGTGGTCGCGTCGTGATCCGTGCTCGCGTGATAGCGGCGCACGCCGAGCGCCGACGCGGTGTCCGTGAGCTCCGATGGCATCGCGAAGCGTGATGCCGCGACGGTCTCCGCGTCGATCTGCTCGAGCAGCTTCGCGCGGTCCGCGTCCGACGTCGCGCGCGCGTGCGCCGCGTACAGCTCGCGCAGCTTCTTCAGATGTGGCGTCTCGGCGGCGTAGTCGAGCGTGCCGATGCGCGGCGTGCCCTTGTACGACATGTGCTCGACCATGTGCGCGAGCCCGCCGACGCCGTTCGCATCGCGGCTGCCGGCGCGAATGATCAGCCTGCTCTCGACGCGCGGGCTCTTGCGGTTCGGGCTGATGAACACGGTGAGCCCGTTGGAGAGGCGATGCACGGTCACCTTGAGTGGATCGCCCGCGAGCGGCGCGGGCTGCGGTGCCGGTACGCCCGAACGCGCGAACAGCTGCTCGTCCGATGACGATGCGGGCGATCGGTTCGCCGCGATCCACACCGCACCGCCGACCAGCACCGCAGCCGCCGCGAGGACCGCGAGGATCCACCGGCGCCGTCGAGGTGGCGCGTGCAGCGCCGCGAGCAGCGCCTTCATATCCGGGAATCGCGCCGCGGCATCGACCGCGAGCCCGCGCATGATCGCCGCCTGCACGTGCGGCGGAACGTCCGACGACAACTGCCGTTCGACGAGCGTCCCCGACGCGACCGCTTGCGACAGCTCGGCGTGTGTCGCGCCTCCGAACGGACGAAACCCGTGCAGCGCTTCGAACAGCGAGACGCAATACGCGAACTGATCGGTGCGCGCGTCGGTCGCCGCGGCGGCGAACTGTTCCGGCGCCATGTACGCGGGCGTGCCGAGCACGGTGCCGGTACGCGTGATCGAGTCGAGCGAGCCGCTGCCGCTGCCACCGCTCGACGGCACGACGTCGTCGTCCTCGACCGCCGACTTCGCGAGTCCGAAGTCGAGCACCTGCACGCGACCGTCGGCGCCCACCATCACGTTCTCGGGCTTGAAGTCACGGTGGATCAGACCCTCGGCATGCGCAGCGGCGAGCCCGCGCCCGGCCTGCACGAGCACCTCGAGCCGCTCCTCGATCGAACGCTCGGCGCGAAGCCAGTCGCGCAGGGTCATGCCCTTCACCAGCTCCATCGCGACGAACGCATCGCCCGCATCGCGGCCGACCTCGTAGATCGTGACGACGTTCGGATGCCGTAGCTTTGCGAGCGCACGCGCTTCGCGCACGAGCCGGGCGCTCGCGGTCTCCGAGGTTCCGTGCAACAGCTTGATCGCGACGCGGCGATCGAGCTCGGGATCCTCGGCCGCATAGACCGCACCCATGCCGCCCTCGCCGAGCTTGCCGAGCACGCGGTACTTGCCGATCCATGGCCGCGCGCCGCGAACCACCGGCTCGCTGATGCGCTCAGGCGCTGTCATCGTTGCGCCGAGCGGCGCCGGTGTCGCGCTCGAACCTTCGTGTCGAACCGTCGGCGCGGTGCCGACCTCGCTCATCAAGACGCGGCACGATTCACACTTGGAGACGTGGGCTTGTGCGCGCCCGACGTCCTGCGAGCGCAACGTGCCAGAAGCGAGCGCGACCGTCGTCGATCGTTCGGTGCACTCGCTCATCTGCGCGGCGAGCTTACCTAAAATTAACCGAGCTGGAGGCTCGGCGCGCCAACCCATGGCTCGCGCTCCACGTCGAGCAGGTGCGCGAGCCACTCGCCGATCAAGTGGATCGACGCGAGGTAGCTGCCGCCCTGACTCTCGATCAGCGCGCGCAGCTCCGCCACGTGATCGAACGATGCCTTCGCGACGTCGAGGATCATCGTCGGGTCGCCGCTCCCCACCGCGGGATCGCACTCGGAGACCGGCGACGAGACGAGGTGATTGCGGCACGTCACCGGCCGCACCGGATAGGCGCGGCAACGATTGCCGTCGAGCAGCGCACATGGCGGCGCGTGGCGAAAGAACACGTCGACGCGCGAGATGCCGGACGCGACGAGCTTCGGATACTCGTCGCGATACCACACGAGCCACGCGCGCAACCGCTCGCGAATATCGGCGAGCGCCTCCGGTGTCGCGTTTTCGGTGAGCCACGCGACGATCGCCTCGCCTTCCGCGCGCGACATCGGAACCTCGAGGTTGCAGCAGTGCGAGCATCCGGTCGCGCAGCTCGGCACCACGCCGCGAGATGCGAGCCGTGCGAGCGTGCGCGCCGCGGAGTCTTCGCAGCCCTGATAGACGCGCAAGACCACGCGCCGCCGCTCGTCGCCCTTCGCGAGGGCGCGCGCCTTGTCCTGGCGACGTTGTTCCGCCTTGCCCATGGTCAGTCCCACCAGAAGCGGACGCTCGTGTTGCGATACAGCATCGAGAGCAACGGCAACACGCCTTCGATCACGCTGTCGCGATCGTACGCGATCACCTCGCGCGCGAGCTGCACGAGCGCCTCGCGGGTCTCGACGGGACGCGTGACGATGGCATCGAGCGAATCTTCATGGAGCACCGCAGGCTCGCCGGAGGTCGTGCGCGCCCAGCGCTCCCAGATGCGCGCTTGCTCGTGGGGGCTCGGGCAGTCGTTCCAGCCGCCGAATCCGAGGTAGAGCAACGCGCGCGCGGGCGTGGTCGCGAGCCGCATGACGCGCGACTCGCCGGGTGATAGCTGCGCGATCGCGGACGCGACGTCGTACGTGCGCGGCGGGCCGGACTGATCGAGCACGAGGCCAAACATGCCGCCAAACGTGACGGCCGGTCGCTCCGCGCGTGCGGCCTCGCGTTGCGCGAGCACAGCCGCGTACGCCTCGCGCGGGTCTTCGGGCAGCAGCATGTCGTCGTCGAGCTCGAAGTCGTCTTCGTTCTCGACGGCAAAGACTGTCTCGCCGTCGAGCCGATGCAGGACCTCGAGTGCGTCACGACCGGCGAGCTCGGCGAGCTTCGCGAGCGTGCGGTCGATCGAATCGGACGGAGGCAGCGCGCCAAACGGGTCGGTCGTGCGCTCGTATGCCGCGAGCCGCTCTCGCAGGCGCGGGGCGGCATCGAAGTCCGTGAACGTGAGCCGCGCGCCCTCCGCGACGATGATCGCGCAGCGCCCTGGTTCCGCACGTGCGGCCGCGTACACCTCGCGCGCGCGTAAAGCCGTGAGGACGTCAGTCACGTCGATCTGGATGCCGAGGTCGACGGGCTCGTCGAGCTCGAACGCTTCGTGCACTGACTTCCACACGCCGCGAGCTTACGCCGGCTAGTCGCCCGAGCAACGCGAGATCCCCGCATCACGAGCGCCGCGGCGGCCTGCCATCCCACCGATAAGTGAATGCGTTCACTTTTTCGCTTGCCGTGCGCCCATAAAGTGAATAGGTTCACTTTGTGAAGACACCGAAGGGCGCGCAGACGCGGCAGCGGATCGTCGAGCGAGCCCTCGAGCTCTTCGAGCGACGCGGTTACGCGGAGACCACGATGAGTGACATCGCCGACGCCGCCGGTGTGTCGATCGGTCTTGCCTACCGCTACTTCGATCGCAAAGAGGGTCTCGCGCTCGCGCTCTACGAGCAGCTGTCGGAGGAGGTCGCGCGCCGCGTGAAGCTTCCCGACGGCTCTGTCGGCGAGCGCTGGGCGGCGCTCGAGCTCATGCGCTTCAAGGTGCTCGGTCCACATCGCCGCACGCTGCTCGCGTTGTTGCAAGCGGCGCTCGATCCCGAGGGCGAGCTCGGCGCGCTGTCACCGGCGACGGCGGGCGTCCGCGCGCGCTGGGTCGGCTTGCATCGCAGCGTCGTCGAAGGTGCAACGGGCTCGCGCGCACCGGCCGAGGAGCTCGCACGCGTGCTCTACGCGATCGACCTCTTGCTCGTCATGTACTGGATGCAGGACCGCACGGCGAACGGACGCGCGACACGCGAAGCGATCGGCCGGATGTCGCGGTTCGTCGACATGGCGGTCGCGATGCCAGGCGTTGCCGGCGCGATCGCCGAGCTCGCGAAGTCGTTCCACTCACTCGCTTCCCCCAAGGAGACAACATGATCACCATCGAGACTGTCGGCGCACGCATCGATCGTCGTGCCGCCGCGTATGCGGAGCTGCCCGTGTTTCGCGCGGTGCGCACCGATCGCGTGCCGACCGCGCGGTTCCCCGCCTTCTTCCGCGAGCAAGCCGTCGCCGCGCGCTTCTTTCAGGATCTGATCTGGGCCGCGACGGAGATCCACACGCCCGAGCTCGCGTCGTTCGCCGCCGCACATCGCCGGGTCGACTCCGGTCACTGGCGATGGAGCGAGCACGATCTCGCGACCACCGGCCAGCCGCCGCTGACCGTTGGCGACTGCTTCGCGCTCGAGTTTCTCGAGACGCGCATCCAGATGGCGCGAATGCTCGCGCTGTTTCACGACGCGTCGCCGACGGAGCGGCTCGTTGCCCTGTGCGCGCTCGAGACGGCGGGCACGATCACGCTCGGGACCCTCTACGCGTACGTGACCCGCCACCGCCTCGATCACGTGCTCTACCTCGGCGCGCCACACGTGAACATCGAGGCGAACCAGGTCGAGGGGCTGCGCGAGCGACTCGGCGACAGCCTCGCGAGCTGCGCGCCTGCCCTGCTCGCGATCGTCGACACGGTCTTCGACGCACTCGGATGCATGTTCGACCGCGGTGCCGCGCGTCACTGGGCCGACCTCGTGGAGGCCGCATGACGCCGGCCCTCGAGCTCGCGGCGCTCGGCCGCTTCTACGGCGTCGCGGTCGACGACTTCATCACCGTGCACGGCCCAGCCCTCACTCGCTACGCCGAGTGGGTGCTCGCGCGAGATGCGTTTGCCGTCGTGACGCTCGGCGACGCCGCGAGCATCGCGCGCTTCGGTAGTCCCACCGCGGCGGCACGTCTCCGCGACGCCGTCGCACGCTGGCCCGACGCGATCACCGGCATCAAGCTCGACCCAACCGGACGCGAGGAACCCACGCTCTACGTGCGCCCGCTCTGCCCGTGGGACGAAGGCGTCGCGTGGCTCGAGCGCGAGGTCGGCGGCGTCGCGACGCGCATTCCTCCGAGCCGCACGCTGTACGGACTCGGGTTCCAGGGTGATCTCGTCAAGACGTACGCGCTCGCGCCCGACGGCTTCGTCTCGTACCGCATCGCGGGCGACGAGCTCTATCGCGAGCACAAGGATTATCGAGCCGACGTCGCGTGGGACACGATCGACTGGCCGGATGACCGCTGGACCGCGATCGGCGCGCTCGGCCGTGTGCTCGGCTTTCGCAACGCCGGCCACGTCGGTGAGACCTCCGGCGGCGAGCGCAAGCTCTACGTCGAGCGCGTCGGTGGGATTCCGACGGATCGCTCGGTCGCGTGAAGATCGCGCACTACATCGCGCACACGCGCCCGCTCTCGATCCCCGTCACGCTCGTGATGGCACTGACCGGCTGGCTCGCGAGCCCGGCGCGCGGCGGCATCAGCGACATCGTCTTCCTCGTCGTCGATCCTGCTCTGGGGCGGAACCAACGCGTTCAACTCGGCCGAGGACCGCGACGACGGCCCCGTCAATCTGCTGCCGAACCCGCCGCCGTTGCCGCCGCACCTGGCGCGCTTCGGGATCGCGCTCATGCTCCTCGCGATCGCCGCCGCTTCCTTGCGCAACATGCAGTGCGTGCTGTTGGTCGCGTGTGCCGTCGCGCTCTCGATCTTCTATTCCTGGCGCGGCGCACCGTGGCGGCGCGGCAAAGACATCCCCGGCATCGACAACCTCATCAACGCTGCCGGCTGCGGCATCGGCAGCTTCTCCCTCGGCTGGTGCGCGACCGGCGCACCGCTGTCGCCGAGCGCGCTGTACCTCGGCTTCGCGTGGACCGTCTGCCTGTTCGGCGGCATGCCCACCGCGCAGATCTTCCAGCTCCGGCGCGACGACCGTTCAATCACGAACTGGACGTCGTGGCTCGGTGCATCCCGCACCTTGCGCGTCGGCGCTGTGCTGTTCGCGATCCACTTCGTGCTGATCGCGCGAGTGTCGGCGTTCGGACTCGGCACCATCATCTGGGGCGCCGGCGTGCTCGGTGCGATCGTGCACAGCGCCTGGTGGTCGCGCGATCCGTTCGCACAACCGTACCGCCGGATGTTGCGTCAGATGACGCTGCTCACCACCGCGCAGCTCGCCTGGGCGTTTAGCCCGTGATCGCGAGCACGGCGACGGCACACGTGGCGAGCATCGCCGCGACAACCCAGATCCATCGCGTGCTGGACGGCGCTACGTCGCCGACTTCTTCATCCGGCACATCATCGGGCGCGACAAACCACGCGGACTCGAACGAGCCAGTCGTCAGCGCCCCGCGCGGGACGTGCTGCTCGATCTCGATCCGCTCGTAGGGTGCGGAGAACCGCATCGTGCATGCTGCATCGAACACCTCGAACGCTGCCTCGGCCCGCGCCTTCGCGAGGTCGTCTCGAGAGATCGTGGCGGCGCGCCGGCGGGAGCGGCGAAGGTCGAGCGCGGGCACTTCCACGATATCGACCCGCTCGTACGGCGCCGAGACGCGTGCGTACCGCGACGTCTCGTCGGCCGCCAGCTCCGCCATCAGCACGTTGGCAAGGTTCGCCTCGAGCACGGAAGACCGCTGCTGCATTCGCAGTCGTGCCAAAGCAGGCGCCGTGCCTGCTGCAACCCCGCGAAACGAGGTTACGCGTGGGCTACTGCACCCGTTGCATGCAGCAAAAGCGCACGCCGGTGGCCACCCGATTGGCCATTCCAACTCTGCCAGCTGACGGCCATTTCTCAGAACACGACGGTCACCGTGATGATCGTGTGAGAGGCGACTTGGAGCAGTATCGAATCATGCAGCCCTATCGCGAGATGCCGGATGTCATAGGCGAGGCCGAACGGCACGAGGCTGCGATCCGCGACCTCGGGCAATGGCGCGCTCGAATGCGGACCGTCGTGTTGCTCGTGTTCGCCCTCGTCGGCCTGGTGCCGGCCGGGCTCGGCTATTGGGTCGCACAGGAGCTTCAGTTTCGCTACAACGACGTCGCTAGCCTGCACGTGAACGTCGCGGGCGCAGTGATTCCGTGGATCGCGATGTTCTTCGTCGGCGCCTGGGTCTCGCGGCGCATCGTTCATCGACGAATGCCGGCAAAGCTCGCGCGACTCTCCGCTGATTACGCGGTCCCGGTCGACGAGCTCGCGAAGACAACTGATCTCCTGCGCGATCTCTAGCGCTCGGCCGCGCGCTCCACGTTCACTGAACGATGATCTTGCCGACGAAGCCGTGCACGCCGCACACGAAGCTGTACGAGCCGGCGACGTCGAACCGCAGGCACTTGGTCTGGCCGCGCGAGACCATGAGCGCCTGATCGGTCGGCTGCGTCAGGTGCGGAACCACGAAGTGCTCGGCGTCGATCATGAACTTCACGACGCCACGCGCGGTGACGTTCGTCATCGCCGGCACGAACGAGGTCGGGCTGTCGGCGACCGTCGCGTCGACTGCTGTCGGGCACGACGACAGCACGACGACAGGCGGCGGCGGTGGGGCATCGACGGGCGGAGGAGTGTCTGAGCCCGCGCTACATGCGACGAGCGCGATGGAGATCGACATCGAACGCATACGCCGACGGTAACACCGCACGTCAGCCGCATGGCACCGGTCAGTGAACGGACGGTTCGGGAAGGCTCTCCACCACGCGCTGCAGCTTCGCGAGATCCACCGGCTTCACGAGATGCTCGGCGAAGCCCGCATCCGCGGACTTCTGTTTGTCCTCGGTTTGGTCGCGCGCGGTCACCGCGACGAAGTGAAGCTCGCGCGAAGGGACCTTGAGCTCGCGCAGCCTCCTGGCCAGCTCCCATCCATCCATCACGGGTAGCCCGATATCGAGCAGCGCGACGTCGGGTTGGAACGACCGCGCGACCGTGAGCGCGACGGGACCGTTGTGTGCGAGCGCGACCTGGTATCCGAGCTGCTGAAGCGCATGCTGCAAGGCGATCGCCGTGTCGTGGTTATCCTCGACGAGCAGCACGCGCCGGCGCCGGGGCCTCGTGCTGGTGGCAGGCCGAGAGACCTCGCCTGCCTGAAGGGGCAGCTCGATGACGCACTCGGTCCCGCGGCCGGCACCTTCGCTTCGAATCTCGATCGTCCCGAGGTGGAGCTCCACGAGGTTCCGCGTGATGGCGAGCCCGACGCCGAGACCCGTCGTGCGTCCCGTGGCCTCGAACGCATCGAACACGGTGGCGAGCCGCTCGGGCTCGATGCCACACCCGGCATCAGAGATCACGACGCGAGCGCATTCCCCGCGGTGCGATGCGTCGACGGTCACCCGGGCGTTCGGTTCGCTGAACTTCGCCGCATTCGCGAGCACGTTCGCGAAGGCCTGCGCGAGCCTTTCGGGATCGCAGTCGATCAAGAAACCCGTCCGCGGCGCGCGCAAGAACACCTGAGTCTGTCGCTCCGAGACGAGGACGCGAACGCGCTCCATCGCGCGATCGAGTACCGCCGAGAGCTCGACGCGTTCGCGGCTGAGTTGCAGCTTCCCGCGAGACAGCCGCGACATGTCGAGCAAATCATCGACGAACCGAGACAGGTCGCCCACGGCGCGCTCCATGAGATCGGCTTGCTCCGAGGGTGCCACCAGCATCATCGCCTGCACCGTCGTGGACAAGACCGCCAGCGGATTGCGGAGCTCGTGGCCGAGCAACGAGAGAAAGTCGTCCTTTGCTCGTGTCGCCGCGCGGGCTTCACCGATCTCGAGCCGCGCTCTGGACAGCTCGAGCTGCGTCCTGATACGTGCGCGGAGCTCGCGCGCACAGAACGGCTTCACGATGTAGTCATCCGCGCCTGCCACGAGGCCATCGATCCGCGCTTCGTCCGCTGCACGTGCAGACAAGATGATCACCGGGATGTGCTTCGTGAGCGGTTCCGTGCGGAGCTCGCGTAGCAGTGCGAGGCCGTCGAGCCCGGGCATCATGATGTCGGCGACGATCAGCGCCGGCGGATTGCGCCGCGCGGCGTCGAGCGCGTCGTCGCCATTGGCGACCGCATGGACGATGCAGTCCTCCTGCAGCAAGCTCGCGAGGTACGCGCGCATGTCGCGATTGTCGTCGACGAGCAGCACGCGTGGGCGGTCCGCCCCGCGACCACCCTGCTCGCTTCGCCGATCGGATGACCACGTCGCCGCATCACGGACGAACGCATCCGCGCCATCGAGCTCGTTCGTCGCGCGATAGGCTAGATGCTCGGCCGGCAAGTGAGCCGATCCGAGGGGAATCCTGACGGTGAACGTGGTGCCAGCGCCACGCTTGCTCGAGGCACCGATCACGCCGCCGTGCAGCTTCACGAGCTCGCGTACGAGAGCAAGTCCGATACCGGAGCCGTCGTAGCTCCGCGCTTTCTCGCCATCGACGCGCGCGAAGCGATCGAACACGAGCTCGAGGTGCGCGGGATCGATGCCGACACCGGTGTCGCGAACTTCGAGGCGGACGTGCTCGACATCGCGGCGCAACGACACCGCGATCTTGCCCTCGAACGTGAACTTGTAGGCATTCGACAACAAGTTCAGAAGGATCTGCTCCCACGCCTGGCGGTCGACATAGACGAGCTCGTCGAACGTCTCGCAGTCGACTTCGATCTCGAGCCCGGCGCGCTCGATGAGCGAACGGAAGGTTGCAGCGACGTCCGCCGTGAGAATCGACAGCGGGGTCGGCTCGAAACACATGTTCGAGCGACCTGCTTCGATACGCGCGAAGTCGAGCAGACTGTCGACGAGCTTGTGAAGGCGAAGTGCATTGCGTTGCATGAGCTCGAGCTGTTGTCGCGTCCGCGTGTCGTCCGCTCGCGTCAGCAAATCTTCCAGCGGGCCGAGGATCAACGCGAGCGGCGTGCGGAGCTCGTGGCTGACGTTCGAGAAGAAGAGCGTCTTCGTGCGGTCGATCTCCGCGAGGGATGCGACGCGCCGCTCGGCGATCACCCGCTCGGTTGTCTCCACGCACGCGCAGAACACTCCTTCGACATCACCGCGCTCGCCAATGATCGGACTGAACGAGAACGTAACAAACACATCCTTCTCGGCCAGTGCGCGCGAGAATGCCAGCGATAGGTCTTCCGACCAGCTCGCCATTCCGGCGGCAGCGCTCTCGAACAACGGTCCGATCTGACCGTGGAGCTCTGTCCATACGTCCCGTCCGGAGCGTGCAAGGGCGCTCGGATGCTGTGCGCCGAGCAGGCCGATGAACGCGTCGTTATAGAACAACGAACGGTTCGGCCCCCACCACAGCTGCATCGGGAAGCGTGACGACAGGCAGATGGCGAGAGCCGTCTTGAGCGCAGTCGGCCAGGTCTCCGGCGATCCGAGCTCGTGCGCCGCCCAGTCCACCGCGCGCAGCCGCGCTGCGATCTCGCTGTCGCCAAGGAATGCACGTCGAAGCGACTCGCTTGTGGGCGTGGACATGACGATGAACTATGGTGCGCGAAGGCAGGCAACGCACTCGTGTTGGTCATCATCCATTCAGGACAGACCGGTGTTGAACGCGGCGCGCACCGCGCGGCGGTTGCGACGAGCCTCGCTGTTGCCGGCTTCATGCCACTCGATCGCCGAGACGAGCTCGGACCACTTCCACCCGACATCGCCGATGCGCTGACTCCTTGCTTCGAGCGTGGACCTCGTCCACCGGTGCGGGCAAACATCGCGCTCGCGAGCGGCGTCCTGCTCGTGATTCCGTGTGCCGCGACGCCGGAAAAATTTGCGGCGATGCCTGCGGTGCTGCAAGGCATCCGTGCCGCGCGTGTTCCTTCGCTCGTCTGTGATTCGGAGTCCGACTTCGAGGAAGTCGCGCGCTGGGCGACCTCTCTTCCAGAGACGTGTGGCTCGACGCGCATCATGGTGACGGGGCCTCGCGGAACGCGTTGGAACCACGGTGAGAGCGTCGCGCGTCGCCTGGTGATGTCGATCCGCGCGTACCTCCCCGCGCCATCGCAAAGCCCGGTGGCACAGCCGTCGCACCGCGAAGAACGGTGACGGCGCGCTCACCGAGCTATTCAAACGGTGACCCGGGCGCTCGCTCGCAGAAAGTACGCAGTGAAGATCAAGGAGACGACGTTCGACGGGCGTGCGGCCTTCGAGCTCGTCGAACGCCGCGTTCGACTCGTGATCGTGCACTCGATCGGACCGCGCATCGCCTTCTTCGGGCGCGTCGGTGGCGAAAATCTCCTGTACTGGGACGAGACCCGCAAACAGCGACGCGGTGACTGGCACCTCTACGGTGGCCATCGTTTCTGGATCGCGCGTACGGGGGCTGACGAATCGGAAGAGACCTATGCGCCCGACAACGAGCCCTGTCGCGTGAAGCGCACCGCCGGAGGCATTGCGGTGAGCACTCCTGTCGATGCGTCGCGCGTCGAAAAGACACTCGTGATTCGTGCTCGGAACGGCGTGTGGACGATCGATCACGTGCTTCGAAATACCAGCGACATGCTCTGGGCTGGCGGCGCCTGGGCACTGACCGCCACACGACCGCTGCGGACCACGCGCTACGAGATTCCGCTCGATGGTGGCGACCCCGGCTGGGACGTGATCTCCATCGTCATTCCCCGTCGTTGGGGCGGGAATCACAAGACCCGCATCGCGGATCCCCAATTCACGCTGACCGACGATGCGTTGACGTTCCGGTCGCGCGGGCTCGAGGGCAAGCGTCTCGCGTACGCGCCTCGCGGCACGTTGGTGATGGCGGACAAGCGCGGCGTCTTCACGAAATCGGCGCCCGTTGTCGTCGGCGCACAGTATCCATACGGCGCGAATGTCGCCGCGTATCTCGCACCGAAGAGTCTGATGGTCGAGCTCGAGACGATGGCCCCTTCGCAGATCTTAGGTCCCGGGCACATTCTGCATCACGTCGAGACGTGGACGTTGGGGTGATCCACGGCGGCCGGTATGTGATGTGCACCATGCCGCGTCATGCATCCCGTGCTTTGTCTATCGCACCTTCGTTGGAACTTCGTCTATCAGCGTCCGCAACATCTCCTCAGTCGTTGTGCGCGCGATCGTCCAGTCGTGTTCTTCGAAGAGCCGATCTACGACAGCACCGAACCAGCTCTCGAGCTGTACACGGATGGGAAGATGCGGATCGCAGTTCCGCATCTCCCGGCGGGCATGACCGCGGATCACGCCGAAGCGGCGCAGCGCAAGATGATCGATCGCGTCGTTGCGAGCGAGCTCGACGGCGAGCGGCCGGTGCTCTGGTACTACACGCCCATGTCGATCGCTTTCACGCATCACGTGAGGGCACGCGCCGTCGTCTACGACTGTATGGACGAGCTCTCGTTGTTCCAGGGCGCGCCGGCGCACCTGCGTGACCGCGAACGCCTGCTGCTCCGGCATGCCGACGTCGTGTTCACCGGCGGGCACAGCCTCTACGAGCACAAGCGCGACACTTCGCAGCACCGCAACATCCATCCGTTCCCGTCGAGTGTCGATGTCGCGCACTTCGCGCGGGGCCGGGAGCCCCTCGTGGATCCCGCGGATCAAGCCGCGATCCCGTCGCCACGCGTTGGCTTCTTCGGCGTCATCGACGAGCGCATGGATCTGGCGCTCGTGGCCGACCTCGCCGATCTGCGTCCCGATCTTCACCTCGTGATGATCGGTCCGGTCGTGAAGATCGATCCCTCGGCATTGCCACGCAGAACAAACATCCACTACCTCGGCGGCAAGACCTACGCGGAGCTGCCAGAGTACCTCGCGAGCTGGGACGTCGCGATGATGCCGTTCGCGCGGAATGACTCGACGCGCTTCATCTCGCCTACGAAGACACCGGAGTATCTGGCGGCAGGCAAGCCGGTGGTCTCGACTTCGATCCGCGACGTCGTCAGCCCGTACGGCAATGAAGGTCTCGCCTGGATCGCAGACACCGCCGGCGAGATGTCGGAGGCGATCGATCAAGCGCTCGCGTCGGATCGTGATGCGCGCGTCGCGCACGCGGACTCGTTCCTCGCGAACCTCTCGTGGGATCGCACGTGGCGCGAGATGTGGGAGTACGTCGAGGAGTCGATCATGATGCGCTCGATGCGGGTCACGAACCCGAACAACAACACCGGCGCCGCCACCACCCGCCCCACGCTCGCCCCGGAGGACTGATGTTCGACTATCTCATCGTCGGAGCCGGCTACGCGGGCAGCGTGCTGGCCGAGCGGCTCGCCGTCGGATCTGGCAAGCGCGTTCTGATCTGCGACAAGCGTCCGCACATCGCGGGCAATGCCTACGATCACTACGACGACAGCGGCCTGCTGGTGCATCGCTACGGGCCGCACATCTTTCACACGAACAGCGCCCACGTGTTCGAGTACCTCTCGCGGTTCACCGCGTGGCGTCCCTACGAGCATCGCGTCCTCGCGTCGGTCGACGGGCAGCTCGTGCCGATGCCGATCAACCTCGACACCGTGAACAAGCTGTATGGCCTGTCACTGACCTCGTTCGAGCTCGAGGCGTTCTTCGCGAAGGTCGCGGAGAAAGTCGAACAGGTGAAGACGTCGGAGGACGTCGTCGTCGCCAAGGTCGGACGCGAGCTCTACGAGAAGTTTTTTCGCGGCTACACGCGAAAGCAGTGGGGACTCGACCCGAGCGAGCTCGACGCATCCGTGACCGCACGTGTACCCACGCGCACGAATCGCGACGGCCGCTACTTCACCGATGCTTTCCAGGCGATGCCGCTGCACGGGTACACGCGCATGTTCGAGCGCATGCTCGCGCATCCGAACATCAAGGTGATGGTCAACACGGACTATCGCGAGATCGAGGACGAGATCGAGCACCGCGAGCTCATCTACACCGGTCCGATCGATGCGTACTTCGATCACGCGTTTGGCAAGCTGCCGTATCGCTCGCTGGAGTTTCGGCACGAGACACACGTGACGCCGCAGTTCCAGGCCGTCGGCACCGTCAACTTCCCGAACGAGCACGCATACACGCGCGTCACCGAGTTCAAGCACCTCACCGGGCAGGAACACGCGAAGACGAGCATCGTCTACGAGTTTCCTCGCGCGGAAGGCGACCCATACTACCCGATCCCGCGGCCCGAGAACGCGGCGCTCTACGAGAAGTATCGCGAGCTCTCGAAGCTCCAGAAGGGCACACGTCCCGTCCACTTCGTCGGACGCCTTGCCACGTACCGCTACTACAACATGGATCAGGTCGTCGCCCAGGCGCTGAAGCTCTACGCAGAGCTCAACGCGGCGGAGGCCGGGGAGGTTGCGCATGGAAACGGCCGATCGATCGAGCACGCTATCTCTCGAAACGTGGGCGGGGGTCGAGTGCACGGTTAATCGAGTCGGCGATCGCTCCTTCGATCAAGTGGTCCGCAGCGGGCACCACGATCGGATCGATGACCTCGATCTGATCGCGTCGCTCGGTGTCACGCGCGTGCGCTATCCGATCCTGTGGGAGCGCACGCTCTCGGAATCCGACTGGACGTGGGCGGCGCAGCGGCTGGAGCGCCTCCGGGCGCTCGGTGTCGGTCCGATCGTCACGCTCTTGCATCACGGATCCGGTCCGAGCTTCACGAGTCTCGTCGACGACTCGTTCCCTACCCGCTTCGCAGCGTACGCGCGCGCCGTCGCGACGAGGTTTCCGTGGGTCGACGACTGGACACCGATCAACGAGCCGCTGACGACGGCGCGATTCTCGGGGCTGTACGGATTCTGGTATCCGCATGGCCGCGACGAAGCAACGTTCCAGCGCGCGCTCGAAAATCAGTGCAAAGGGATCGCGCTCGCGATGCAGGAGATTCGCGCGATCAATCCACGCGCGCGTCTGATCCAGACCGAGGACCTGGGCTTCACGCATTCGACGCCCGCCCTCGCTTACCAGGCGAAGTACGACAATCGGCGGCGCTGGCTCAGCATGGATCTGTTGTGGGAGTACGGCGCGCGGCCCGACATCCTCGGCTTCAACTACTACGTCACCAGCGAGCGATTCCTCGACGAGAACCTCGAGCGCTGGCCGGCGTGGTCACACGGTGGCAACGGCCGCGATCGCTACGCCGACATCCATTCCGTGCTCGCGGGACGCACGCGAGGTGTCGATGTGCTGCTCGCGGAAGCGCACGCGCGTTATCACGTGCCGGTCGCGTTGACCGAGGTCCACATGGGTTGCACCCGCGAGGAGCAACTGCGATGGCTCGTTCAGATCTACGATCGCGTCACCGACGTACGCCAGCGAATTCCCGTCGTGGCGATGACCGCGTGGTCGACGTTCGGTGCGTTTGACTGGCACTGCCTCGTGACGCGTGAGGAAGGCCGTTACGAGCCCGGGCTCTTCGATACCCGCAGCGCGACGCCACGGCCGACCGCACTCGCGACTGCGTGGCGTGCGATCGCCCGAGGCGAACGTCCATCTCATCCCGTGATCGAAGGTCATGGGTGGTGGCAGCGAACCGTGCAGCGCGACGCGGAGGCTGCATGATACGCAAACACGCGCCACCGACGGAGCGCTGGCTCGCACGCGGCGAACACCCGCGGCCGCAACTGCAACGGTCGCAGTGGCGCAGCCTCGACGGCGCGTGGGAATTCTCGTACGACGACGACAGGCGCTACAACGCACCCGCCGAGGTCCCATTCGATCGGCGCATCCGCGTTCCGTATCCGCCGGAGTCCACGGCGAGCGGCATCGGGGACCAGAGCTTTCACGCGACCTGCTGGTACCGAACGACCGTGATGCTCAAGCCCGAGGAGCGCGCGCAGCGCTTGCTACTGCACTTCGGCGCGGTGGATTACGCGGCGAAGGTCTGGGTCAACGGAATTCCCGTCGTCGAGCACGAAGGCGGCCACACGCCGTTCTACGCGGACGTCACGGAAGCGGTTGGCGGGCGCGAGCGTGCGGAGATCGTCGTGCGCGCGACCGACGATCCACTCGATCTCGGCAAGCCGCGCGGCAAGCAGGACTGGCAGGCGCAGCCCCACGAGATCTGGTATCCGCGAACCACGGGGATCTGGCAGACGGTGTGGCTCGAACCCGTGCCACCCACGTCGATCCGGCGCGTGCAGTGGACGCCGTTTCTCGATCACTGGGAGATCGGCCTCAACGTCGAGCTCACGGGTCAGCCCGAGCCCAACACGTCACTCCGCGTGAAGCTGCGCCATGGAACGCACCTGATCGCGGATGACCGCTATGCAGTCGCGACGCAGGAGCTCGGGCGTCGCATCTCGTTCGCGGATCCCGGCATCGACGACTGGCGCAATCACTTCGTGTGGAGTCCATCGCATCCGACGCTGGTGGAAGCCGAGCTCGAGCTCTACGTCGGCGAGCGACACGTCGACTCGGTGTGGAGCTACACCGCGCTGCGCTCCGTCGGGGTGCAGGGCAACCGCTTCATGCTGAACGGGCGCCCGTTCTTCCTGAAGATGGTGCTCGATCAAGGCTACTGGCCAGACACGCACCTCGCGCCGCCCGACGTGGCTGCGCTCAGGCGCGACGTCGAGCTCACCGTCGCGCTTGGCTTCAATGGTGTCCGCAAGCATCAGAAGCTCGAGGATCCGCGCTGGCTGTTCTTCTGTGATCTCTACGGGGTCGTGGTCTGGGTCGAGATGCCGAGCTCGTATCGGTTCAGCTCGACCGCGGTGCAGCGCCTCGTCGCCGAATGGACCGAGGCGATCCGGCGCGACGTCTCTCACCCGTGCATCTGCGCGTGGGTGCCCCTGAACGAGTCGTGGGGCGTTCCGGACCTGCCCACCAATCCCGCGCACCGCGACTACGTTCGCGCGCTCTATCACCTGACGAAGACCATCGACCCGAGTCGGCCCGTCGTCGGTAATGACGGCTGGGAGCACGTCGCCACCGACCTCATCACGATTCACGACTACGCGTCCAATCCGGTCGTCCTCCGCGAACGCTATGCAACCCCCGAGTCCGTCGCGCGCGTGCTCGAGCGACAACAGCCCGGCGGTCGCGCGTTGATGCTGCCGGAGTTTTCTCAGGGAGCTCAACCGGTCGTGCTCTCCGAGTTCGGTGGCATCGCGATGCTCTCCGATCGCGGCGAGGGCGGTTGGGGATACAGCCGCGTCGAGAAACCAGAAGAGCTCGTCGTCGCGTACGAGGGTATTCTGCGCGCACTCCACGCGTGTCGCGGCATCGCGGGGTTTTGCTACACGCAGCTGACCGACACGTTTCAGGAGAAGAACGGTCTGCTCACGATGAATCGCGAGCCGAAGTTCGAGCTCGAGCGGATCGCCGAGGCCACACGCGGGAAGCGCAAGGCCGTCGCGATGGATGTGGATCCGGAGGTGTGATGCACAAGCTCCAGCTCCAGAAGCCCGACGGTCGCACGCTCGTCCTCTACGGACGCGCCCCGATCGACGCAGCAGAAGCGCCCGCCGCGGGACAGGCCGGCGATCGCGCCTCGCACCTCCGCTATCACCCGCTGCGCGACGAATGGATCGTGTACGCCGGGCACCGGCAACACCGAACGTTCCTGCCACCGCCCGAGTGGAATCCGCTCGCCGCGACGATCGATCCCGCACATCCGACGGAGGTGCCGCGAGGAAACTGGGACGTCGCGGTCTTCGAGAACCTGTTCTCTGCGCTGGGGACGCAAAGCGCGACCGCGCCGCCCGCGATCGTCCCCACCCGCCCCTGCGGTGGCACCTGCGAGGTGGTCGTGTTCACGCAGGATCAGACCGCGTCACTCGGATCGCTGTCGCTCGATCACCTCGAGATCGTCATCGCCGCGTGGGCGGATCGAACCGCGACGCTGTCCGCGCGCGACGACGTCGAGTATGTGTTCGTGTTCGAGAACCGCGGCGTCGAGGTCGGCGTCACGCTGCACCACCCGCACGGTCAGATCTACGCGTACCCGTTCGTGCCGCCGATTCCCGAGCGCGAGCTGACGATGCAGCGCATCCACTTCGAGCGCCACGGGACCGGGCTCCTCGAGCAACTGCTCGCGAACGAGCTCGAGGCCGAACAGCGCATCTTGCACGCGACCGAGGCGGTCGCCGCGTGGGTACCGGTCTGCGCGCGCTGGGCGTACGAGGTGTGGATCGCTCCCCGCCGGCGGGTCGGCCGGTTGCCCGATCTGACCGACGTCGAGCGTCGCGAGCTCGCGCGCGCGTTGCAGATCGTGCTGCGCAAGCTTGACGCGCTGTGGAAACGACCGATGCCGTACATCCTCTCGATCGCACAAGCTCCGGCGCGCGGCGACCATCCGTACGCGCATCTCCGGATCGAGATCTATCCGTGGCTGCGCATGCCGGGGCGCCTGAAGTATCTCGCCGGCAGTGAAGTCGGCGCCGGCGTGTTCACCGCGGACACGCTCCCCGAGGACAAGGCCGCCGAGCTCCGCGGCGTGGAGGTTGCGCATGATTGAAGCTTCTGCACCTGGACGCGTGAACCTGATCGGCGAGCACACCGACTACAACGCTGGGTTCGTCCTGCCGATGCCCATCCCGCAGCAAACACGCGTGGAGATGCGTCGGCGCGGGGACGCCACCGCGAACGTGTGGAGCCGCGAGCTGAACGCCTCTGCCGAGTACCAGATCGGCATGGAGCAGCGCCGTGGTGATTGGCTCGATTACGTCATGGGCTGCACGGACGTGCTCGTTCGTGACCACCACATCGTCGGTGGCTTCGACATGCGCATCGCGTCCGACGTGCCGCTCGGAGCGGGCCTGTCGTCGAGCGCATCGCTCGAGGTCGCGGTGCTGCGTGCGCTGCGGACCGCCTTCGCTCTCCCGATCGACGACAAGCAGATTGCCTTGTACGGGCAACGCGCCGAGAACGAGCTCGTCGGAGCTCCGGTCGGCGCGATGGACCAGCTGTGCGCGAGCCTCGGTGTTCCGGGCGCCGCACTGTTCATCGATACCCGCAGCCTCGAGGTGATGCCGATCCCCGTTTCGGCCCAGCTCGACCTCGTCGTGATCGCCTCGGGGCTGCGACACGTTCACGCGACCGGTGATTACAAGACCAGGCGTGCGGAGTGCGAGCGCGCGGCGGAGTTGCTCGGTGTACCCGCGCTGCGCGACGCCGAAACAACAGCGGAGCTCGCTGCCCTTCCACCGCCGCTCGATCGCCGTGCGCGGCACGTCGTCACCGAAAACGCACGCGTGCTCGCGGCGGTCGTCGCGCTGCGCGAGGACAACTTCGCGCAGCTCGGTGAGCTGTTTCGGTGCTCTCACATCTCGATGCGGGATGACTTCGAGGTGTCCGTGGATGCGATCGACACGCTCGTCGAGATCGCGAATGCAGACCCTGTCATCTACGGCGCACGGCTCACGGGCGGCGGCTTCGGCGGCTCGATCGTCGCCATCGCGCAGTCAGGGACGGGCGCAGCCGCCGCCGATCGGATCGCGGCCCGCTACGCCGCGGCGACGTCCCTCGTGCCGCAGATCCTCGTCGCAGGAGCAGCATGCGTCCCATCCTGATCACCGGCTCGACGGGCACGCTCGGCCGCGCCTTCGCGCTTGGGTGCGAGGCGCGCGGCCTTCCGTTCGAGCTCACGTCACGCGCGGAGCTCGACATCGCCGATGCGGGCTCGGTGGCGCGTGCGCTCGCTCGGTACGAGCCGTGGCTCGTCGTCAACGCCGCGGGATACGTGCGGGTCGACGACGCGGAGGCCGACGCGGACGCGTGCCGGCGCGAGAACGTGCTCGGCCCGACGCTCCTCGCGCGCGCGTGCGCCGGCGATCGCGTGCAGCTGATGTCGTTCTCCTCGGATCTCGTCTTCGACGGCCGCAAGCAAGCCGCCTACGAGGAGCACGATCAGCCTTCGCCGCTCGGCGTGTACGGCCACACGAAGTACGAAGCCGAGCAGCGCATCCTCGAGGCGCACGATGCCGCGCTCGTCGTCCGAACCAGCGCGTTCTTCAGTCCGTGGGATGCCCACAACTTCGTCACCGTGACCTTGCGCGAGCTCGCAGCGGGACGCTCCGTGCGTGCGGCGGAGGACGTGACGATGTCGGCGACGTACCTCCCGGATCTGGTGCACGCGTGCCTCGACCTCGCCATCGACGGCGAGCACGGCATCTGGCACCTCGCGAACCACGGCGACACGACGTGGGCAGAGCTCGCCCGATCCGCGGCGACGCTCGCGGGTCACGCTACCGATCGCATCACGCCCGTGCCGTCGAGCGAGCTCGCGTGGCGAGCGCGGCGCCCGATGTTTAGCGCGCTCCACTCGGCACGCACACGGATGATGCCGACGCTCGAGGACGCACTGGGTCGTTATCAGCACGCACGCAGGGAGCATCCATGAAACGGGACACGATCTTGGTCACAGGCGGCGCGGGCTTCGTGGGAAGCCACTTCGCGCGCGCGGCAACGGACGCGGGACGCCGGGTCGTCATCCTGGATGACCTCTCCGGCGGTGCGCCGGCGGTGTTGCCCTCGACGATCCCCGTGGTGGTGGGCGACATCGGCGACAAGCGAAAGGTTCGCACCGTCTGCAGCGCGCACGACGTCGGAGCCATCGTTCACTTCGCCGGCCGCATCCAGGTCGGCGAGTCGGTGTTGCGTCCCGACGTGTACTTCGAGTCGAACCTCGTCAAGACGCTCGCGCTCCTCGACGTCGTACGCGAGGAGGCCATCATGTCGATGTTGTTTTCGTCGACCGCCGCGGTCTACGGGAATCCCGAGGTGGTGCCGATTCAAGAGACCTCGCGCCTCGCACCGGTCAATCCGTATGGCGCGTCGAAGCTCGCCGTCGAGTACGCACTCGCCGCGTGGGCACGCGCGTACGGACTCAGGTGGGCGGCGCTTCGATACTTCAATGCAGCGGGCGCGCGCGCCGACGGAACGTTGCGCGAGAACCACGAGCCCGAGACGCATCTGATCCCGCTGGCGCTCGATGCGGGCGTCGACGGTCGTCCACCGTTGATCGTGTTCGGAGACGACTACGACACGCCGGATGGAACCTGCATCCGCGACTACATCCACGTCGAAGATCTCGCGGCCGCACACCTCGCGGCACTCCAACAACTCGAGGCTGGGAAGACGCTCGGCTCGATCAATCTCGGTACGGGACACGGGTATTCGGTCCGCGAGGTGATCGACGCCGCTTCGGCGGTGCTCGGTCGCGACGTGCCGTTCGTTCTCGGTGCGCGTCGCGATGGTGACCCGCCGCGACTGGTCGCGGATCCGACGCTCGCGAAGTCGTTGCTCGGATGGACGCCGCAACGCGCCGAGCTGACCACGATCGTAGAAGATGCGCTGCGCTCACGCATCGGAGCCCGGTACAGTAGTGTTCGAGCTTCGCAGTCCACACCGATGCGCTGATATGGACCCTCCCATCCCAACCGGCCCCATCCTGTCGCGACGTGTCCTCGTGATCGATGACAGCGTCGATGTCACCACGTCGATGCGGTACCTTCTTCAAGGCCTGGGACAGGACGTGCGCGTCGCCCACGATGGTCCTACCGCGCTGAAGCTCGCACTCGAGTTTCGACCCGAGCTGGTGTTCCTCGATCTGGGGCTACCGTTCATGGACGGCTTCGAGGTCGCGCGCGCGCTCAAGCGCCAGCCCGGTGGAGAATCCACCGTTCTGATCGCCGTTTCGGGGCGGGCCGATGCGAAGGCTCGCGAGCTCTCGCAGGCGGCGGGTGTCGACGACCATTGGCTCAAGCCGGTCGCCCTGGACCAGCTCAGGGCGCTGCTTGGGAAGCGCGCGTCAGTCTCGAAACGTTGGTCGCAGTAGCTTGACCTCGCTTACTTGCGGCCGAGGCGCGCGAGCATGCGATCGATGAGCTCGCTGTTGTCGAGCAGGTCGTCGATCTTCTCGATGCCGGTCACCGCGGAGAATCGACGAAGAACGTCAGCAGCCTGCGCGGCGACGCGGATGCCGAGCAGCTCGAACAGGTGCTTGTAGCCGCCGCGGTAGAGGCGGTCGTCGAGCCGCTTCCACAGATCGAACGTCGTCGGCTCGTGGAGTGGCCACAGGCCGACGGTCGGCGCCGACGAGCCGGACCGATCGAGGATCGCGTTCGCGGCGCGACGGCCCGCCTCATTCGCACCTTCCATCGTCGCGAGATCGGTGAACGTGCGGACGTAGTCGGATGCGAGCGCGAGGTTCGCGATCGCGGTGCCGGCCTCGGGACGGAGTTGCCACGAGCCCGGCGGATGGACGAGCAGGCGCGAGTTGTTCGTGGGTGGCACGCCGCGCGAGTAATCGAGATCGGAGTCGAGGTGCCACGAGTGCAGCAGATCGTCACGCAGCACGTCGCCATCACCCCCGCCGGCGCCGTTCGTGTTGAGCGCGGCCTTGAGCTGCATCCACACTTCCTTCGAGACCTCCTCGGGCGTGCACGCCTTCGCGGGCTTTTGCACGAACGTGCCCGGGGTGTCCCATTCGGCGATGTCGACCGAGATGAGGCCTCCGACGTCGCCGTCACCATAGCGGCGGCGAAACAGGCCGAGGTCGCTCCAGAACTGGGGCTGAGAGATCGAGGTCAGGCCCCACGGCGAGTCGGGAAAGAACGCGTGGCCGCGCACGGTCGGCACGTCCTCGTAGAGGAAGAACTGGATGCCGACCATCCACGAGAGCAGCACGTCGAGATCTGCGTTGCGCAGGCGCTCGAGCGCCGGGTCGAGCGCGCCCATCTGCGGCGTGATCAGGGTCGGCACCACGTCGAGTGGCACCGCGAGCACGTAGAAGTCGGCGCGCAGGTGGGTGCCGTCGCGCAGCGTGACGCCCGTGATCACCCTGTCGCCGGTCTCCAAAGAGGCGACGGCAGCGCCTGCGTGCAGGCGAACGCCCAGCGCGGTGAGGCGCGCGATCCACGGCTCGAACCACATCTCGGTCGTGGGCCCGCCCATCGTGCGGTCGTTGTTCACGCCTGTCGACGCGTAGTCGAGCACGAGCTGCATCGAGATCGCACCGAGGGTCCGCGCGGAGCCACGCTGCGGATCCATCGCGACCATCGTGCGCGGCACGGCGCGCAGCTGGCGCTGGAACTTCTCCGAGTACAGGTCGCCCTCGAGGAACTGCCACCACGAGATCTGCTCGTATTCGCCGAGCCGGCGCGCGTCGCCCGTCGTGAAGAACTGGAGAAATTTGGCGGTGAACAGCGCGACGTCGGCGGAATCGAAGTCGAGCTCGCGAAAGAACAGATCGAGCGCCTCGACGATCTCGTAGGGCTTGCCGAGCTTGCGGCGCGCGAAGCGAAACCACGTCGCTTCGTCGATCAGCGCGATCGCACTCTCCGTCGTGCCGCGCAGGCGCGCCTCGACATGGCCGCCGTCCGGATGCGGGATCCGGCTCATCGTGTCGATCACGTGCTTGTAGAACCGTGGATAGAAGCGGAACCCGTGCTCGCCGGGCAGATCGCGCCGGCCCTTCGTGCCGCTGTCACGCACGGGTTGCGAGCGAGCCTTGCCGCCCCACGTGGGACGCGACTCGTAAACATCGACGGTGAAGCCGCGCTCGACGAGCTCGTGCGCAGCTGTGAGACCGGCGATTCCTCCACCGATCACGATCACCGACGGCATGCCCATTACTACACCATTCCGGCGGTGCTCCAGTGCACGGCGAACGCCAGCGAGCCGAGATCGACAGGCCGTCCGAGCAGGCGATCGATCGCCAGGCGGTCGACGTTGCTCCCGCGCTGCGCGGCAGCGGCGGCCGCCTGCACGAGGACACGCTGCGCTTCGGCGGTGTTACCGAGTCGCAGCTCCGCTTGCGCCCGCAACCGGAGCGCCGTGACGTAGTAGAACGACACTCGCCCCCACCGCTCGAGCTTGCGTGCGCGTTGCAGCGCGCGGCGTGCGGCGTCGGGATCGTCGCGACCGAGCTCGGCGGTCGCGATCAGGATGTCGATCATCGCCGACACGGCGGGGATCGCGGACAACCACTCGCGACGCGCGTGGCGGGCGAGCTCGTTGCCGATCGCCTCGGCACGGATCCAATCGCGATCTGCGAGCGCGAGCTCGCCGGCGAACAGCTGGCGATAGATCGCCGGGAGGCCGCGCTTCGCGACCGGCGCACCCGCGACGTCGCGTTCGGCCGCACGCGCCGCATCGAGCCGGCCGTCGAGCAACAGCGCGCGTGCGCGATAGCTACCGATCAGCGCGCGCGCGAACAGATCGTCGCTGGTCTCGGCGAGATCGTCGAGGATCGTGATCGCGCGCGCAGGCTCGCCCGCGAAGTACTCGCCGAGCGCCTCGTACGTGCGAAGGAACGATGCCTCCCACGACTTCTCGAGGCCGAGCTTCATGCACAGGCGATGCCCCTCGCCGTGGGATTGGCGCATCGCGGCCCAATCGCCGCGCAGCGTCGCGAGGATGCCCGCGGCACCGGCTGCGACCATGCGCGGGTACGGCGCACCGCTCCTAGCGGCCGACGCGATCGCGCGATCGCCGAAGCGGCCGAGCGAGGAGATTCCGAGATAGACGGCGAGCATCGCCATCCCCATGCCGTGGTTGTCACGATCGCCGGCGCGCTGCGCGATCGAGACCGAGCGCAGCACGTATTCGAACGCTTCGATCGGATACGGGGTCGACAGGAAGCTGGCGATCACGCGATTCGCGGCGACGAGCACGTCGTCCGCCGGCGCGCCGGTGCGCCACGGCAGGAGCCAGCGCGCGGCGACACCGACGGTACGCGCCGTGCTCGTGATGCGATTTCGCGCGCGTGGTTTGCCGCGACGCTCGAGCACACCGTCGAGGACGGCGAGCCCGCGCTCGAGCTCGCCGAGCTTGATGAGCGACTCGGCTGCGCGAACACGCCACCGCTCGCCGCCGTCGGAAGCGCTGTCCGCGAGGCGCTCGTACGCCTCGGCCGCCTCGGCGAGCTTGCCGCCGAGGAACAGGCACTCGGCGAGCTGCTGGCGATACCGCGTCTCGCCGAGCTCGATCGCGCGTGCATACCAGTCCGTGGCGACGCCCCACGCGAGCTGCGCGCGCGCTGCATCGGCGGCGACGACGGCCCACTTCGCCGCGCGTGCACGCTCGCCGGCATGCTCGAAGTGATGTGCCAGCTGCTCCGGTGGGCCATGGTCCCGCTCGCCGAGCTCGGCAAATCCGAGATGCATCGTGCGCCGCCGGTCCTCGGCGATCGCGGCGTGCGCGGCGTCGCGCAGACGCTGGTGGTAGCAGCTGTAGATCGGCTCGCCGCTCGCCGACGGCGAGATCTTGACGAGGCGTGCATCCTCGAGCGAGCGCAGCACCGACGTGATCCGCGCCGCCGGCAACGCCGCGAGGGTGCGCAGCTGATCGAACGTCGCGCCGCTCGTCGCGATCGCGGTGAGGTCGAGGATCGCGCGTTCGCCCCACGTCAGACGCCGCAGCACGCGCGACTCGACGTGTACCGGATCGATCTCGCCGGACTCCTCACCGAGCTCGCGCGCGATGAGCTCCGCGAGGTAGGGGCTGCCCGCTGCGACGGCGATCGCGGCGCGGATGTGCTCGAGGCTGGCAGCGGGCGCGACGCCGGCGATCAGCTCGGCGAGCTCGATGTTCGCCATCGGCGCGAGCGCGACGACCTCGACCGCACCGCCGAGCCGCTCGACGATCGCCGCGAGCCGCTCCGACGACGCACTGCTGTCGCTCCACGTCGCGATGATCGTGAGCGGCCGCGATACGCGCGCGACGATAAACGCGAGCAGCTCGATGCTGTCGTCGTCGGCCCACTGTAGGTCGTCGATCGTGACGACCGCGCGCTGGTCCGCGATCGCCAGGTCGAAGAGCTGCGTCATCGCGATCAACGCGCGCTCGCGTTCGACGCGAAGGTCGTCGACCGCGTCGTCGAGCAGCGACGTGCCGAGTGCGGGCCCGAGCGACGGGAAGCCGCGGCCGAGTGCACCGGCGTGCTCGATCATCCCCGCGAGGGTCCGATCGCCGGCGAGCTCGGCCGCGAGGTCATCGATGATGAAGTCGAACGCGCGGTACGGAACCAGCTCGCGCTCGTGGCAACGGCCGCGCCACCCGAGCTCGGGTAACACGCCGGCGATGCGCGCGCGGCCCAGGGCCTCGTCGACGAGTGCGGTCTTCCCGGCACCCGACGGTCCGCGCACGACGATCACCCGTGCGCGCGGGCTCGGGTCTCCGACCTGGCGAACGATGCGTTCGAGCTCCGGCGCGCGGCCGACGAACCGCTCGCCGAGGCGCTTGGGTCGCGGCTGTGATGGCGGTTGCGACATCGCGCCGGTGAGCCGCGTCGCGACGTCCATCGCCGTCGGCCGGCGCGCGGGATTCGGATCCAGCATCTCTCCGACGAGCGCCTCGAGGTCGGCTGGCACGTCGGGGTTCACGCGGCTCGCATTCGGCAAGACGATCTGCTCGCCCTTCTTCTGCGGAGGCGTGAAGCCGGTGACGAGCTCGAAGGCGACCACGCCGAGCGCGTAGAGATCCATCGCGGGGGACACCCGCTGCCGCGCGACGTACTCGGGTGCCATGTACGCCGGCGTGCCGACGATCTTGTTCTCGCGCGCGAGGTCGCCTTCGATCCGCCGGCGGTCGAGCGCGAGCCCGAAGTCGAGCAGCTTCGCGGTTCCCTTCGAGACCAGTACGTTCGACGGCTTGATGTCGCGGTGGATCACGCCGCGCGCGTGCAGAAACGCGACCGCTTCGGCGAGCTGCGCGAGCACGCCCCGCGCACGCGAGAAGTCGATCTCGGGCGGCGCAGCACCTGCCTGGGCACCGGCCCGGACCAGTGGGCGGAGCGGCGCGAACTGCGCGAGCGGTGCGAGCGTGCTCGTATCGCCGAGCGGCGCGCGCCCGGGCCTCGCGACCCAGACCCACGGGTCGACACCGACGATGTACTCCATCGTGAAGTAGCAAACGCCGTCGTTCGCCACGAGCTCGAATAGCTCGACGAGGTTCGGGTGCCGCAGCGACGCGACGGAGCGAAACTCGCGCTTGAGCCACAACATCCCCTGCGCGTTCTTGCGCCCGCACAGCTTGATCGCGACTTCCATCTCGCGCCGCAGATCGCGACCGAGGTAGACGATGCCCATGCCGCCATGACCGAGCTCGCGCACGATGTCATAGCGGTTGCCGACGATCTGTCGGACGGCATCGAACATCGCTTATCGTCACGGGTCGCCGGCATCTGGACAAGGCCGCGCAGCGTAAACCCGGTGATGACGCCTTCGTCGAGCGCGTCGCGACAGCGTCAGGGTCCGCGCTTCGCTGCACACTGCGAGGCGGGCCGATTGCGCTTCTTCATCTTCGCGACCATCGCGTCGCAGTCAGCGGCGCTCGGATAACAGAGCTCGTTCTTGCCGTTCTCGTCGAAGCAATGAGCCTCCGCCGCGGCCTCGCAGGTCTGGTTGCCGGCCACGACACCCTTGTTGAACTCGATCTGTTGTTCGCAGTCCTCGCGCTTCCAGTAGCAGCGAACGACGCGGTGGTTAGGCTCGACGAACAGGCAGTGCGCAGCCGGGTTGCCGGAGACCGGGCTGGTCGCCGGCGGTGCTTGCGTGGTCGTCGGCGTTGCTTGCGTGGTTGTCGGCGTCGGTGCCGACGTGGTTTCCGTCGGAACGCTTGTTTGCTCCGGCTGCACCGGCGTGACGGGTGCTGGCTTTGGACGAGCACACGCTGCGGCCATGCAACAGAGGAACGCGAGCACGTGGTTCATCGGCAGTCGAGCTTACAACGGACGCTCGGTGAGCTGTTCGATCGACGAAGCGAGCTGCCCGATATCGACTGGCTTCACCAGGTGGACCGCGAAGCCCGCCTGCTTGCTCTGCTTGCGATCGCTGGCTTGTCCATAACCCGTGATCGCGATGAGTCGCGGTGGCGGAGCCTGCTGGGCTCGCAGCTGCGTCGCCAGCTCGTAGCCACTCATGACCGGCAGACCGATGTCGAGGAGTGCGATCTGCGGCTCGAAGGTCCCTGCAAGCTTGAGCGCACTCGCGCCGTCGTGCGCGACGCAGACCTCGTGCCCCATCGCACGGATCGCCTCGGCCAGGAGGGTCGCGGCGTCGACGTTGTCGTCGACGATCATGATCCGCCGGCTCACTTCTGCAAGACGGATCCTGCGGGTGCGTTCGGTGTCGGGAGCATAGGCACTCTGATCGGTCGACAGCGGAACGCGCAGCTCGATCTCGGCCCCCTTTCCCTTGCCCTCACTTCGCGCGTACGCGTCGCCACCGTGACGCCGCACGATCGCCCGCACGATCGCGAGGCCGAGCCCGAGCCCGCCCTGTGCACGGTCGATGTCTTGCCCGTCCTGCACGAACATCTCGAAGATGCGAGGCAACATCTCGGGCGCGATGCCGGCGCCGCTGTCGCGCACGATCACCATCGCCATGCCGTCCTCACTTCGTGCGGTCACGTCGATCGTCCCACCCGCCGGCGTGTACTTCGCGGCGTTTGTCAGCACGTTGGAAAACACCTGATGCATGCGATCAGCGTCGGCATCGATGACGAGCTCGTCGCGGATGTCGACACGCAGCTCGTGTCGCTTCGCGCTGAACAACGGCGCTGTGGTTTCGATCGCGCGCGAGATGATTTCAGAGAGATCGACGCGTCGCTTCGTCAGGACGAACGTGCCGCGCGTGATCCTCGAGATGTCGAGCAGGTCGTCCACGAGGCGAATGAGCTGCTTCGTCTGCCGCTCGATGACTTCGCGCTCGCGAGAGACATCGCGATCCTGGCGCAGCCGCATCATGTCGAGCGCCGTGACGATCGGCGCCATCGGGTTACGCAGCTCGTGCCCGAGCATCGCGAGGAACTCGTCCTTTGCGTTGCTCGCGCGCCGCGCATCGTCGAGCGCGCGTTCGATCTCGCGCTGCGCGAGCACCTGGTGCGTGACATCGACGGCGAACACGATCACTGACTCGACCGAACCGCTCGAGCCACGCAGCGGCTCGTACGAGAAGTCGAAGTGCACGTCCCGGTAGGCTCCATGCTCGTCCGGACCCAAGCGCGCGACGATGTCCCTCTGTCTGACAGGTTCGCCCGTCCGCAACACGTCACGGAGGAGTGTCGGAAACGGCTGGTCTCGTAGCTCGGGCAGTGCAGACAGGAGGGACGTCCCGATGATGCGCTCGTCGCGTCGCCACACGCGCAGGCACGCGTGGTTGATGAGCTCGATCGTCAGTTCCTCACCGGTGAGCAAGCAGAAGGGCCCGGGAGCATTCAGGAGCGCTGCATACAGCCGATGTCGTTCGCGTTGCGCCGACTCCTTGGACGTGCGGTCGAGCTCCGCGATCGCCTCCGCTTGCTCGCGTGTCGAAAGGTCGCTCGCGAGATGTGCTGCGGCAGCCTCGAAGAACTCGCGATATCCATCGTTGAAGTGCAGCCGCGCGCTCGTTCCGAACACGACGACAGCGCGTGCTTCGCCTCGTGCCTCTCGCAAGGGCAGTGCGTAGCCGCTAGGCGCTTTCTCCGGCGTGCCCGAATCGGAGACACGACGAGCAACGTCGTCGAAGACGTCCGCCGAGTCGCCGCTCTGCGCGACGAGCGCCAGCGTCGACCGTTCACGATCCCACGCGAAGACCCTGACGAACGCGACATCGTTCGCGTTACGCGCGAGCGCGGCCATCGCATCCTCTAGCGAACCCGGCCCCGTCCCGGTCGAGGTCATCATGCGAAGCGTTTCGCTGCGCCTGTGACTCAGCACCGCTTCCGTGACCTCGGTGACGGGTTGATAGATCCCCGCGATGCGTCCGTCATCGTCGCGTAGCGGATTGAACGTGAACGTGAAGTACGCCTCTTCCTCGAAGCCGTGACGCGTGACGGGGATCTGCGTGTTGTCGACGCGGATGACCTCTCCACGATCGAGCACGGCGCGCATCCACGGGTAGATCAGTGGATACGTGTCCGGCCAACACTCGCGATATGGCGCACCGAGAAAACGCGGGTGGCGTGGTCCCATGATCACGCTGTAGCCGTCGTTGTAGATCTGAGTCTGGTCTTCACCCCAGAACACGATCGCGGGTGTCGGGAGCTCGAGGATCAACGAGACGTACGAGACGAGCGTACGTGGCCACGATTCGATCGGGCCGAGAGACGTCGTGCCCCAGTTGTGGTCACGCACTCGCTGCGCCATCTCGTTGGCGGCAGAGAACAAGCTTTGCGGGCTCCAGCCCATGATCGGTCAAGCAGAGCTGCGCGATGAAATGATGTCAAGCTCGCCCACCGCGACTCCGCGCCAACACGTCGCCATCACTGAGCGCCTACGCTCGTCGCGATCACGGTACGTAGGTTTGGAAGCGAAACGCGTCGGTCGGTAGCGTGCTGCCGTCGACGATCGTCGATCCACCCCACAAGATCATCGAGTCACCGGTCCAGATCGCGGGGAGCTGACGCCGACCGGAGGGTTGCCCGGTGGTTGGCATCGGGCTCCACGTGCTCGACGCGAGATCGAGACGGCTGCCGTCCCCGAGCGTGCCGGTGCTCGAGACGCCACCACCGAAGATCAACATCTCCGAACCGGTCCACACGGCGGCGTGGCTGAAGCGGCTCGACGGCGGCGTGCCCGTCGTGGTTACGGTCGTCCATGCGCCCGCGATGGGATCGTACGCGACGACGTCGGCGTAGCCGCCACCGCCCGCGTAGATCGTCGAGCCGCCCCACACGAGCATCCTGGTGCCGGTCCACACCGCAGAGTGATCGCGACGCGGGCCCGGATGTGTTCCGGGCAGCGGCGACCACGTGCTCGTGGTGGGATCGAAGATCGCGCCGTCGGAGAGGCTGCTCGTCGAGGCGGTGCCGCCCGCCCACACGATCATGCGCGTGCCGGTCCACACGGCGCTGTGGCCGAAGCGCGCCGCCGGTGCACCCGTCGAGGCGAGCGGCATCCACGAGTCCGTCGCGGGACGGTAGCGACCGCCATCGGCGAACGGCGTGCCCTGCGTGATCGCCGAGCCACCCCACACGATCATCTCGGTGCCGGTCCACACCGCGCTGTGCGAGCGGCGCGCGGACGGCGCGTTCACCGACGAGATCGGCGTCCACTGACCGGTACTGAGGTTGTAGCGCGCGCCATCACCGGCACTGCCGGTCGACGAAAACCCGCCGCCCCACATGATGAGCTCGGTGCCGGTCCACACGGTGGTGTGCGCGAAGCGCGCGGACGGCGCGTTCTGTTGCGACAGGGTGGACCACGCACCCGTGCAGCGGCCGGCAGTACACGCGCCGACGCAGACTCGCTCCGAGGGCGGATAGCTGCACGTACCGCCGATGCACGTTCCGGGACGCGCGAACGTCGTCAGGTTATTGCCGTTACACGTCGGCGGCGGCGAGTCGTCGCAGACGACGCCGACGCACGCCGGATCGAACGCATCGACCGCACCGTCGGGCAAGTCGGCGCAGCCATTTCCAGATGTCGGGTTCGTCGGGCGACACAACCCCTCGCTGCAACCGAAACCACTCGGGCAACCGAGGCCGTCGCCGCAGCGGACGCGGCAATCCTCGATCTGCGGCCGGTAGCAGCCAGCGAACGCAAGGGCGAGGACGAGCGGGATGGCTCGCGTGTTCACTCCCTTCTGTACCAATTTTTGCGCGCACCTTGGGGGCGCATGTGCGGTTGTCGCTCCGAGTGAGAGGTCGGTACCATCGACGAGGTGCGACGCGGTGAGCTGACGGGACACGTGCTCGACGAGCGGTATCGAGTCATCGAACCGATCGGTGAAGGCGCGATGGGCAGCGTGTATCGAGGCGAGCGCCTGAAGCTCGGCCGCATGGTCGCGATCAAGGTTCTGAACGAAGAGATTCCGAACGAGTCATCGCGCGAGCGCTTCGAGCGCGAAGCGACCGCGATGGCGAAGCTCGAACATCCGAACTGCGGCACCGTACTCGATGTCGGCGTGCACGAGGGTCGGCCGTACGTGGTGATGGAGTTCGTGAGCGGGCAGAACCTCAAGGACGTGCTGAAGGCGGGGCCGCTGTCGATCGCACGCGCTGTCGAGATCACGCGGCAGGTGCTGTCCGGACTTTCGCATGCGCACGAGCACGGGATCATTCACCGCGACATCAAGCCCGCGAACATCGTGCTCTCGCAAAAGGCAGGCGTCGGCGATTTCGTCAAGATCCTCGACTTCGGACTCGTGCGCTTCCGCGCCGAAACCTCGAACCTCACGGGTGCGATGGTGCTCGGGACGCCGAACTACATGGCACCGGAGCAGATCCGTGGCGGCGACTTCGATCACCGCGTCGATCTCTATGCATGCGGCGTGTTGTTGTTCGAGTTGCTGACGGGCAACAAGCCGTTCCAGGCCGCAGATCCCGTCGCGACCTGCATGCTGCACCTCAACGAGCCGCCACCGCGCCTGACGGATCGGGCGAGCGGTCGCTCGTTCGGCGCGCTCGAAGCCGTCGTCGCCCGTGCGCTCGAGAAGGATCGTGACAAGCGGTTCGCGAGCGCCGAAGAGCTCTCGCGCGTGCTCGTCGAGACCGCCGCAAAGCTCGACGACACGACACCCACACCCGTGCAGCTCGACGCGACGCTGCCGTTCACCGCGCCACCGACTCTGCCGCCGGTGAAGGTTGTGCCGGCACGCAAGGGGCGCTGGATCGCGGCAGCGGCCGGCGCGCTCGGAGTTGGCGGCGTCGTCGTGGCGCTCGTGCTCGCGAGCCGCAGCGATGCGGAGCCTGCGCCGAAGGCGACCGTGCACCAGCACACCGTCGATGCGGCACCGGTCCAAGCGTCGACGGCGACAACAGATCACGTCGACGAGCTCGTCGCGAAAGCAATCGAGATGACTGCGGCAGGTCGCCGCGAGCCCGCCATCGACATGCTGCTCGACGCACGCAAGACATACGCGACCGACGCGCGCCTCCCCTATCACGCCAGCAAGCTGTACCTCGAGAAGATGTGGTGGGCCGACGGACTCAAGCAGGCGAAGATCGCGATCGCGCTGGATACTCGCTACAAGTCCGACGCAGATCTCATCAAGCTCGTGGTGAAGGGCTTCAACACGACACGCAGCCACGACTGGACCCTCGCGCGCTTCCTCCGCGAGGACATCGGCGAGGCCGCGCGACCCTTTCTCGAGGACACCGCGCAGGGCCACCCGAACCCGATCGTGCGCAAGCGCGCGGCAGCCGAGCTGCGAAGGTACTGATCCCTTCGTCGATTAGGTGTCTCACACTGAATCGGACGAGCAATGGCGTCACACGGTGTCGATCGCGCACGTCGCCCTGCGCGGACGAGCACAGCTTCAAGTATTTAGCAGCGGGTATTTCGCTTGCAGAACTGCCCGAGCCAGAAATGGAGCCGGGCGATGGATGACTTCGAGCTCGAACGAACCGATCCCACGGCCGGTGATACCGGCCCCTACGTCGTCGGCGTCGGCGCATCCGCCGGTGGGCTGGAGGCACTCCAGCTCCTGTTCGACAACATTGCCGCCAAGACCACGATGGCGTTCGTCGTGGTGCAGCACCTCTCGCCCGACTTCAAGAGCTTGATGGACGAGCTCCTTGGTCGGCACACGGAGTTGCCGATCCATCTGGTCGAGAACGGGATGCTCGTCGAGCCCGGCCACGTGTATCTGATCCCGCCCAAGAAGGAGATGATCATCTCCGATGGTCGATTGCTGCTGAGCGAACGCGACCGCCAGCAAGAGTTGACGCTGCCGATCGATGTTTTTTTCCGTTCGCTTGCACAGGACTGCGGGCGCCGAGGCGTCGCGATCGTCCTCTCGGGCAGCGGCAGTGATGGCTCGCGAGGCATCCGTGATGTGCACGACGCGGGCGGGCTCGTGATCGTTCAGGACATCGATAGTGCTCAATTCGGCGGAATGCCGCGGACCGCGTTCGAGGCTGGCGTCGCGGATTGGATCCTTCCGCCGTCTCAGATGCCGCGTGTGCTCGAAGCGCACGTCAGGCGTGGTGGCAAGCCAGCCGCCGCCGTGACGGAGTTTGCCGCTGGGCCCGTGGCCTCCGCCGCATTCAACGACGTGTATCGGATGCTCGAGTCCGAGTTCGGCCTCGACTTCACCAACTACAAGCCCAGCACGGTCACTCGAAGGATCGAACGGCGACTGCGCCTCTCGCACGCCGACGACGTGCAGCAATATGTCGCTCGGTTGCAGAGCGAGCGAGCCGAGCTGAACACGCTCTATCGCGATCTCCTGATCGGAGTGACGCGCTTCTTCCGAAATGAGGAAGCCTTCGGGGTGCTCGAGCAGCACGTGCTCCCCGAGCTCATCCGTAATAGCGCTCCCGACAAACCCCTTCGCGTCTGGGTCGCGGGATGCGCCACGGGCGAAGAGGCGTACTCCCTCGCCATCCTGCTTCACGAGCTGATGTCGCCCCTCAATCGCACCTTCAAGATCTTCGCGACCGATGTGCACCGCGGATCGCTCGAGATCGCGGGGCGCGCATTCTACGAGGACGCATCGCTCTCCAACGTGTCCCAGGAACGTCGCGATCGTTACTTCACGCCCAGTGGCAACGGCTACCAGCTGATCACCGAGCTCCGGCAATCGATCGTGTTCGCGCCTCACAACGTGATCAAGGACGCGCCGTTCACGCGCGTGGATCTCGTGAGCTGCCGGAACATGCTGATCTACTTCCAGCCGTCGGTGCAGCAGAGGGTGCTGAACCAGTTCCACTTCGCGCTCAATCGCGGCGGGATCATGTTCCTCGGTCCGAGTGAAAGTCCCGGTGCTCTCCTCAAGGACTTCGAGACGGTCGAGCCTCACTGGCGGCTCTTCCGCAAGCACAGCGACGTGCGCAATCCGGTCGATCCGCGGCTCCAGCCTCGACTCGCGGAGCCTCGGTTAACACCGATCGCTTCGTCTCCATTCGCGCGGTTCTCGATGTCCAACCTCCTTGCCACGTACGACGTGCTCCTCGAAGAAACGATGCCGACGAGCCTGCTCGTCAGCAACCGTGGCGAGCTCGTGCATGTGTTCGGTGGGGCGAATCGATTTCTCAAGGTCCGCGGCGGCCGACAGGGCCCCGACGTCGTGGATCAGGTCACGGACCAGCTTCAGCTCTTGATCGCGGGCGGATTGCGCCGGGCGCAGCTGTCGGCCGAGGCGATCGTCTTCAAGAACGTTCAGGTAACGCTCGAGGACGGCAACGAGACGCACCTCGACATCACCTTGCGAACGATCAAGCCTCGCGGCACGGACGTTCCTCACATCTTGATCACGTTCCGTACGCTCGAGGGAGTCGAGCGGGTCCCAGTGCCCGCGAAGGAGATCGACGTTGGCCAGCTCTCGCGAGACCAGATGGGAACGCTCCAGGCCGAGCTCGACTACACGAAGGACAATCTCCAGGCCGCGATCGAGCAACTCGAGGCAGGTAACGAGGAGCTGCAGTCTTCGAACGAGGAGCTGATGTCCTCGAACGAGGAGCTGCAGAGCACGAACGAAGAGCTCCAGAGCGTCAACGAAGAGCTCTACACGGTGAACGCCGAGTATCAGAGCAAGATCGCCGAGCTCACGGAGCTCACCAACGACATGGACAACCTGTTGGCGAGCACCGAGATCGGAACGATCTTCCTCGACAACGAGCTTCGGATTCGCAAGTTCACGCCGCAAGTCGCGGAGAACTTCCATCTACTTCCGCAGGATGTCGGTCGCTCGATCGAGACCTTCACGAACACGTTGGATCAGCCGGAGCTCGTCAACGAGGTGCGACGCGTCCTCGCGACCGGCGAGCGCATCGAGCGCGAAATTCGCGATCAACGCGGCCGCGCGTTCTTTCTGCGACTCTTGCCGTACCGCGCGAGGGGTGGAACCGCCGGCGTCGTGATCACGTTCGTCGACGTGAGTAGCCTCAAGGCGACGGAGGATGCGCTGTTTCACGAGCGCTATCTGCTCAACAGCCTTCTCTCGAGTGTTCCCGATGCGATCTACTTCAAGGACACGCGCGGGAGATTCATCCGCGCGAACCCGGCAGCAGCCACTCGGCTCGGTCTTTCGGATCCGGCGCAGGCCGTCGGCAAGACCGTGTTCGACCTCGCGGATCAGCAGGTGGCACTCGCACTCCATCGAGAGGACGATCAGGTCCTCAAGACCGGCACGCCTCAGCACTATCAACTCGAGACTCGCAGCCAGTCCGCGGGGGCGGCGTGGGATGTCGTGACGCGCTTGCCACTGATCGATGCCTCGAAGCAGATCGTGGGCATGATCGGAATCGCGCGAGACGTGACGGCGCAGAAACTGGCGGAGGAGAAGATCCGGGAGGCGGTGCGGCGGCGCGACGAGTTCCTCGCGATGCTCTCGCACGAGCTACGCAACCCGCTTGCCGCCGTCGTGAACGCTACCGAGCTGATCAAAGACGATACCTTCGGCGACCAGCAAAAGCTCGTCGAAGTCATCGATCGCCAATCGCAGCAGATGGCTCGCCTGCTCGACGACCTTCTCGACGCGAGTCGCGTTACGCAGAACAAGATCGAGCTCAAGAGAACGCTCGTCGATCTGCGATCGGTGGTCGAGGACGCGTGTGCGGCCGCACGACCGACGATGGAGGCAAGCCGTCTCGGGTTCTCGCTCGTGATCGACGCACGGCCCCTGCACGTCGACGGAGACGCGTCACGACTCCAGCAGGTGTGCATGAACCTCTTGACGAACGCCGCGAAGTACACGCCGTCGGGCGGCCACGTCTGGCTCGAGACGACGAGCGAGGATGGATACGCGATCATTCGCGTCCGAGACGATGGGACGGGGATCGCCCCGGACATGCTCGAGGCGGTCTTCGACCTGTTCGTCCAGTCCGGACGCACGCTCGAGCGTGCCCAAGGCGGCATCGGTGTCGGCCTGACGCTCGCGCGGTCGTTGGTCGAGATGCATGGAGGAACGCTCTCCGCCTCGAGCGATGGCGAGGGCAAGGGGAGCACGTTCGAAGTCCGGCTCCCGCTGACCGCCACACGTGAAGACCGCCCGCAGATTCCGCGCGCGACTCGACCCATCAAGAAGGGTTCCAAGATCGTCGTGGTCGAGGACAGTATCGACGCCCGCGAGATGTTGTGCCACCTGCTGACACGCGCGGGATTCGAGTGTCGGGCCGTCGCTGATGGACTCGAAGCGCTCGAGCTCATCAAGACGTTTCATCCGCAGGCGGCTGTCATCGACGTCGGACTTCCAGGCATCGACGGCTTCGAGGTCGCGCGCCGCATTCGCAGTGTCCGCAAGTACGACAACATCAAGTTGATCGCCGTCACCGGGTACGGGCAGCAGACGGACCGCGCGACAGCCCTGGCGGCCGGCTTCGATTCACATCAAGTCAAGCCGATGAAGTTCGACCAGCTGCTGCGCGTCCTCCAGGGGTCCGACACCTTCATCCATGATGACGCGAGCGAGGCGACGCCCGAGGTAGAGGAGGAGCTCGTATAGTCGCTCGCGACTCCCATACCGCGAGTGACACGGTGATGTACGCTGCGCCGCGCATGCTACGCGCCGCACTGATCCTGTTCTTCGTCGCCTGTGGCAGTTCCAAGCCGGCGGCGCCACCACCACCTGCGCCAACGCCCGACGCACCGGCGCCGGTCACGAAGCCCGCCGCGTTCGGCGGGATCTGGCTCGGCACGCTTCAAGCCGGCGGCACGGCGCTGCGCATCCAGCTGCGTCTCGACCTCGCGCCGACGCCGCCGAGCTGTTCGCTCGATAGCCTCGATCAGGGAGCGATGGGCATCCCGTGCGATCACGTCGTCGTGTCGGCGAACGAGCTGTCGTTCGAGGTGCCCGCCGTGCAGGGCGGCGTGAAAGGCACGCTGTCCGCGGACGCAAAGACCGTGACCGCGACGTGGACGCAGGGCGGCGCCAGCCTCCCGATCGTGTTGACGAGGCAGACCGTGGCGCTCGAACCGGCCAAGGCCGCGGTGGATCCGGCGATGGATCCCGTCGACATCGAGAAGATCCAGGCCGTGACCGACGCAGATCTCGCGAAGGCGATCGCCGGTCCCTTCGCGCCGTCGACCGGGGTCGGCGTGACGATCGGCATCATCGCGAACGGCAAGCGTAAGATCTTCAGCTACGGCGCGGTCAAGCCCGACTCCGTCTTCGAGATCGGGTCGATCACGAAGGTGTTCACCGGTCTCGCTCTCGCGCAGATGGTCGAGCAGAAGAAGGTGCGGTTCGACGAACCGGTGCGCGCGCTCCTGCCTGCGGGCACGGTCGCCGCCCCTGCGAGCGGCGGGGAGATCACGCTGCTCGATCTCAGCGCGCAGCGCTCGGGCCTGCCGCGCCTGCCCGACAACATGAAGCCCGCCGACCTGACCAACCCGTACGCCGACTACGACGCGAAGGCGCTGTACACGTTCATGGGAACGCACGGCGTCGCGATGCCGGCAAAGCCTGTCTTCGGCTACAGCAACCTCGGCGTCGGGCTCCTGGGTCAAGCGCTCGCCGCTCGCGCACGCACCACGTACGAAGCCGTCGTTCGCAAACAGATCACCGAGCCGCTCGGTATGCGCGACACCGCGATCAAGCTCTCCCCCGCGCTGAAGAAGCGCTTCGTCGCTGGTCACGGCACCGGCAATGCGTCGCAGCGGGCGTGGGACCTCGACGCGCTCGCGGGTGCCGGCGCGCTCCGATCGACCGCCGGCGACATGCTGACGTTCCTCGATGCGCAGCTACATCCCGAACGCGTGAAGGGCCGAACACCGGAAGCGAAGACGCTGCCCGCCGCGATCACCGCCTCGCACGAGATCCGCGGCGAGGTCGGGCCGGGCATGCACATCGCGCTCAACTGGTTCCGGGTCGACGAGACGGGCAGCTACTGGCACAACGGAGCCACCGGCGGTTACAGCTCGTTCGCCGTGTTCAATCGGGCGAAGGACTTCGCGGTGATCGTGCTCTGCAACCGATCGATCGAGGACGGCACGCTCGCGGATGACATCGGTAAGCACATCGTGCAGCGGCTGCTCGGACTCCCCGCGATGACGGTCGCGCCCTAGCCGACAGCCCTGCTCAGTGGGAACGGCGTTGCGAGAACACCTGTTCCTCGACGGTCGCCGTGCCTGCAGCGAACTACGTACGGAGAAAGTCGCGCGAGCAGCGGGCGCTCGTCTCCATGCGTCGGCGCGCGGAGTACCCCACCGGCGCGCCACACACCGTGGTGAAGACGCGGGCTGTCTCTTGCAATTCGTTTCGATGCCGCCCCGAAACCATGGCGGCAGGAGCGAGTTATGAGGATTGATCGCAAGCAGACGGCAGTCACCGCGTCGGCGCTCATCGCGCTCTTCGCATCCGCATGTGGCGACAACAGGGAGCGCGGCGATGACACGCCCGATCCACCGATCGACAACGGAGCAGACGGGCCACCCGGTGCCGACAACAATCTCCACCCTCACGATCGCGGCGATGCGCAGGCCGGACAGGCCGTGTTCCGTATGGAGACGTTCGGGAACGAGAGATTCTGGACCGACGCTGTCAAGCTGCCGCAAGGCATCGTCGCTGCCGGGCTAACGCCGAAGCAGGCTCTGATGGCGGGCTACAACGTCAACGTCGATGCGCTGGACAACGCCACGAAGGCGGCGATCGCCGCGGAGCTGCAGACCGACCTATCTCCCGGGCAGGCTCCCCTGCTCAACAACCCCGCGACGACGATCGCGCTGATCAACGCGAACGCCGTGATCGGCGTGGTTGCCGTCGACTCCAACAACGATAGCCGGATCGACATCATGGCCGGCGACAAGGTCGGCGTGGCGTGCGCGTTCTGTCACGCGATCACGGATGGGTCGGTCTTCAAGATGGAGGGCGGCGGCTCGATCGGCCGCGAGATCGACGGCCCGTCGCCACACACCCTGAACGTCGGTGCGACGTTCGCGATCGCAGCCAACACGCGCGCGCTGTATCCGATCGCGCAGCTCGCGCTGACCGCGAATGGCGGCAACACGATCGGTCGCGCACCGACGGGCTTGACCGAGATGTCCTCCGAAGCGGAGATCGACGCCTACTTCAACAACCCCGCCTTCTATCCCGTCGGCATGTTCGACGATGCGCCTGATGGCAACGGCGCGCCAATGCACAACGTGCCCATGTTTCGCCAGGATCTCGCCGCTCCATACGGCAGTGAGGGGGCGATCAGCAAGCTCGATAACTTCAGCAACCTCGTCTACACGGTGCTGCTCGACCTCCGTAGCTTGAACACGCCCGGCGGCCGCGCTTTCATGATGACGCTCGGTGGCCCCGCCGGTCTCGAGATCGTCGACGACTACGTCACGGTGCTGAATGCCACCGGCGTGGGCGCGCGACCCGAGCTCGAGATCTCGTCGACGGGTATGCCCGGGGCCGAAGCGACACCTGTCGGCATTCGCGTCGACAACAAGAAGCTGCTCGACATGAATGCCTACCTCGATGGACTGCCCGCTCCGCGCGGTGCTTCGATCGGGTCCGGTGCGCTCGCGCGCGCGACCAAGGTGTTCCGCGAACAGTGCACGTCCTGTCACAACGTCGATCAGAGCAAGTTCGTGCCCTCGATGCTGATCCCGATGAAGACGATCTTCCCGGGCGACAACCCGGTGTTGCTCGCAGAGCGCACCCCACCGCTCAACCCGGTGCTGAACACGCCTGACAGTATTTTCGACGACAAGATGGTGATCGTGAATGCCTCGCTGCGCGGCGATATCCGTGGCATCGCCTTGCCCCTGTTGCTCGATCTCGCGCGCAAGCCGGTGTTCCTGCACGACGACACCGTGCCGAGCCTCGAGAGCTTGTTCGACGCCTCGCGCGGGCCGATGGCTCCGCATCCGTTCTACCTCGACGGACAAGACCGCGAGGACATGATCGAGCTGCTGCGATCGTTCACCGCGGACTGAGCCCAAGACGCCGCGTGTCGCGTCGACCCCGTTCGAACGAGCGCCCGCGTCGTCTGTTCGCCCGAACGCGCGCCAGGCTCCCGCTCGTACGTTGGGTCGGTCCCTTCGCGTGTCGCCACGGGCGATTCACGTCGGACAAACATGAAGACGTTGGCGGTGCCGTTGCGCACGTACTCGCAGTCGAAGCGACGCCGGGCTCGGCGCGGACCGGCACGCGTTCTTCGCCGATCAGCTGGCGCGGCGTCTCGTCGGAGCACACGACGGGCCGCCGCTCGTCGGCCGGTTCGGCGTAGAGCGCGAGCACGGCTTCCATGCGGGCGACGAAGTCGGCATCGACCTTCGGGATGCACCACATCTTCTCCTGCCACGGCTTGAGCTGCCGCTCGTCGAGCCGACGCCGGATCGTCTCATCCGAGACTGAGTCGTGCACCGTCAAGCGCACCATCTCGTCGGCTAGCAGCTGTAGGGTCCAGCGCGATCGCGCCTCGGGCGGCTTCGAGCACGCCACGGCGACGAGCAGGGACTCGTCGCCAACCCCGAACTTCCGTTCTGCGCCGGGCCGAGGCAGCTCGCTCAGCGCGCGTTCCACTCGAGCGCCTCGGGTTCATCCGTCGCACGCCCGGCCAGGCTCGTTCGATCGAGCTGCACTTCTCGGCTGCAGAGCTACCCACTCTTCAACCGATCAATACCTCTGTGGTGGGGGACTAGGGCTTGGAGCTGACCTGGTTATTGCGCAGGCCGGCCTGGATCCGCTTCGCCTCCTCGAGGTGCTTGGCGATCTGCCCGCGGGTCTTGGTCAGGTGCGCCTTGATCCCCGCGTTCTTCGCCGCCGGCATCAGCTTGTTGTCGATCATCTCGAGGACTTCAGCGTGGCCCTTCACCATGGCTGCGATGTACGCGGTCGCGAACTCGTCGGCCGCGAGCGGGACGAGCATGCCGAGCTCCTTCGCGCCTTTGACGCGAAGGTTGTCGACCGCTGTCGTCTCGACCGGCTGAATCTTGATCTTCTTGCCGAGCATCATGGTCTGCTCGTCGTTCATCGCGTGCTCCTTCTGGAGCATCGCCGCGTACGCGAGTACCTCCGCTCGCGGTTTCTTCATCTCGGCCTCTGCCGCAGCCAGGATCTCGTTCTCGTTGATCGCGACGAGGAAGCCGAGCACCTCTGCATCTCCCATCATCTCGTTTGCCATGGCGCCTGCGGTCCCGCGCTTCGGTGAACCCGGAATGACGGCGACGTCGGGGTCCGCACCGGCACGGGACTTCGGATCGAACTGGAGCGCCATCACGTACGCCGGTTTCTCGCCGCGCATGTCCTGTCCGACGATCTTGCCAAACGCCGTTCTGGCAGCCTTGACGTTCTTCTTGCCGGTGACGATGTCGTGCGCGAGGTTGAGCGTCAGGATGTTGTGCCCTTCGAGATCGCAGCGCGCCGACATCTCGCCGACGGTGCGATCGAGAGTCACGCTGCCGTCGTAGGTGAGCAGCGCGGTCGCCTTGGCGGCTGGAACGCGATAGGCGATCGTGTGCTCGAGGTAGTCCATGTGCGGCTTGGGAAAGTCATGCGGGTCTTCGACCCGAGTCACGACGATGCGCTTGTACGGACCTTGATCCCGCCATACGAGCTTCTCGGACGTCACGTCCTGCGGCAGTCCGTACTTTGCGATCATCTGTCGTGCTGCGAGAACGGGACGCGGCGACCACGCCGCGAGAACCTTCTCGACACCTGAACGATCAGACATCCCCTTGGCGGGCGCCGGATCGGGTTTCGCCTTGTCGGGGCGATCGGCACTCGACGTTCCGAGCGTGAGTGGAATCAGTAGTCCGGCGGCGCACAACGCATTCGATAAAAGCATTTTCATGCTTCAGGCACCTGCATGAACAACGCCCCGTTTGATCGCCGAAGCGAGTCCGCGAACAGAGCGGCTTCGCGTCCGCTACGTCGAACTGCGTGGGGGCACGGGGCACGACGCGTGAGGGCGCACGATTCGCACCGGCACATGCAGCTCCGCAAGAAGACCGGTCGCGCGGTCGACATCGTGGTACGGCGGCGATGAGCGGGCGCTGTTCGTCGTGAGCGATCGCGCGCGCACGCCGTGCAATGCGAGCGGAGGCGCGCGGCTCGAGAGCGTCGTCCGTTGCTTTCATTCGCACGCTGCGTTTCAACGGATCGAACGCCGGTCGTGTCGACGAACGGTCCGCTCCGCTGGTTCGAAGCGCGCTCGATGCGCGCTCGGAGATCGCTGACGATCGAGGTTCATCAACTTCGTTCGACGCTGACTCGTTTGCTTCCTTCGTTGACCTCCAAACGCAGACCGCGCTTCATGGTTCGTCGACGAGCGTCGTGACAGGTGCTCGCTCCTTCGGTCGACCTCGCGGTCGCAGTCGCCGAAGGCATTGCGGCGTGATCCATGAATGGTCGCGGCATGAACCGAGGAGGAAATCCAATGCACTTCACCATGAGTCTCACGCCCTACCTCTTGCTCGCTGGCGCGCTCGCCGGCTGCGAGACGGATGCCCCCGCTGACGAATCGAACGAGCCGAGCTCTGCCACCGAGCAGGGGTTGCATAACGCGATGGAGGGCATCGGTGAGGAGGTGTCGATCGCGCGTCACCTTCAGGATGGTCAGGAGTTCCAGCTGTCGCTGCGCCATCTGATCGCCCACGGCAAGAATCTGTTCGATGCCGTGTGGACCACGCAAGAAGGCGGTGGCCGCCCATTCTCGAAGGGCACGGGCGATCCGCTCGCCGATCAAACATCACCGCTGGTGTTTCCTCGAAACTTCAACCGACTCTCCGCGCCAGATTCGAACTCGTGTACCAGTTGCCACAACGAGCCCCGAGACGGCGGTGGCGGTCACATCGTGGCGAATGCATTTCTTCCGGTGCAGCGGTTCGACTTCGTGACCTTCGACCATACGGATCCGGTGCCCACGCGCGGAGCTGTCGACGAGAGCAACAAGTTCGTGACGCTCGACAATGTCGGCAACTCGACGGCGACGATCAGCATGTTCGGCGCGGGCTACATCGAGATGCTCGCGAGGCAGATGACCCAGGAGCTTCAGGCGCAGCGCGATAGCCTGCAGCCCGGTGGCTCGATCGCACTTGTCGCGAAGGGCATCACCTTCGGCACCCTCGCACGTAGCTACGACGGAACGTGGAACGTCTCCGGCGTGCAAGGCCTGCCGATGGCGAGCACGAAGACGACAGGCGCCGCCGATCGGCCGAGCTTGATCATCCAGCCGTTCCATCAATCCGGCAACGTGATCTCGATCCGGCAATTCACGAACAACGCATTCAATCACCACCACGGGGTCCAGAGCACGGAGCGCTTCGGTGTCGGTGAAGACCCCGACGGTGACGGATTCGTCGACGAGTTGACCCGTGCCGATGTCACGGCGGCGGCGATCTTTCAGGCCACCCTGCCCGTGCCGGGTCGCGTGATTCCGCACCATCCGGCGCGCGAAGCTGCGATCTGGCTCGGCGAACAAACGTTCGACTCGATCGGTTGCACGAGCTGCCACGTCGCGAGCCTCCCGCTCACGAATGCCGGTTGGGTGTTCACCGAACCAGGACCGTTCAACCCATCGGGGAACCTACAGCCAGGTCAAGCGCCGACGTTCACGGTGAACCTCAACGATCCGCAGCTTCCTGGCCCTCGCCTTCGCAAGTCTGGAAACGTCGTGCGCGTGCCCGCGTATACGGATCTCAAGCTGCACGACATCACGACCGGCCCGGGCGATCCCAATCGAGACGCGATCAACTTCGGCGCACCTGCCGGCTCGCCGGAGTTCTTCGCTGGCAACGGCCGATTCCTGACGAAGAAACTGTGGGGCGTTGCGAACGAGCCCCCGTTCTTCCACCATGGAAAATTCACGACGATGCGAGAAGCAATCCTCGCGCACCATGGTGAGGCGGAAGCACAGGGACAAGCGTTCGCGAACCTCTCGCCGCACAAGCAGAAGGCCGTGATCGAGTTTCTCAAGAGCCTGCAGGTCCTCCCGCCAAACTCGCCCAGTCGGATCGTCGACGAGCACGGCAACCCGCGTCATTGGCCGCCGAACTGATTTCGACTCTGTTCGCGGTCAGGTCGTTATCCGCGTTCGGATTCAGCATGTCGCCATCTCGCACCCCGCTGGGAGCGACTTGTCGCCTTCGGTTCGGGAGCGGGCTCGAGCGGGTGGCTGAGGAGGTTTGGTGCGCCTGTCGTCAACCGTGAATACTCAGATTGGCTTGGAGTGAGGAGCGTCAGGCCTTTGTCCGTGATGATGTACTCGCGGATATCTTTGCTGTGATTGCTGCCGCGCATCTTGATGATGACTACGACCTTCCGAAGCTGGCCATCGATCTCCACATACCGCATCCGAATAATGTCATCGGTGAGAAACGAAATCACATACTGGCTAAAGGGGAGGGCTGTAAATGTATCCTCGACTTCGACAGTGCTGAGAATCGTGATCCCGGATCCGGTCAACGCCCCGATCATTCGGTAAAGCGACTCGCGAAAGTCCTCGCGAAAGCCCGGCGCCAGCGCCATCTCGAAGCCGACGAGCGAATCGATCACCAAGCGTGTTGCGCCAACCCTCTCGACGGCATCGAGAATCGCTTGCATGGTTTCATCCACGGAGAGGTCAAGCGGACGGATGTAAAGGATTTCGAGTTTCCCCGTCTTCTGTGGCGTCACCAGGTCCAAACCGATACTGGCAGCGCGATCCGCATAGCCCTTCGGACGCTCTTCGAAGATCGCGATCACTGCCGATTCGCCACCGCGAAGTCCCTCGTCGATGAATTGCGTGGCCAGCGCCGATTTTCCTGTCCCTGACGGGCCCGCCACGAGGCAGCTGTCACCTCGAAAGATGCCCCCTCCCAACATCTTGTCGAGCGCGGGAACCCCCATGGAAAGCCGCTCCCGCCCCTTTGGGGTCGACCTCTTGCCGACCAATCCCAGCGTGCGCGAGAACGCTTGCAACCCGTCATCGCTGATGCGGATGGTGTGCAATCCCGGCACCGAGTCCTGCCCGCGTAATTTCAGGATCTGCAATTTCCGCACGACCGAATTTCTCTCCGCTACCTGAGAGAGCCAGAACAGACCGTCGGCGATGGTGAACAGCGGATTACCGCCGATCTCTTCTACGCCGTACTCGCCGACGAGAAATGTCGTGGCCTCCCACGTGGTGAGAAACTCGGTGAGGTTCTGAATGAACGCTTCCATCTCCCCTTCGTCGGTCGTGGTCCCCGCTCTGCGCATCACGGTGCGAAAGGAATCCACCACCACGATGCTCGGATTGGCAGCTGTGACCTGTTTGACAATCTCAGCGAGGACCGCGTCCAGATCATTTTTCTGCATCAGGTCGGTGAGGTTGATAAAGCGGACCGCGTTGCCAACCTTTGATTCGTCGAAGAACGAAAATTGTTGCTGATAGCGCAGCATTTTTATGGCGGGTTCGCCGTGGACGGTGAAGAAGAGCGCAGGCTTCTCTTCTGTCGCATTGGCGAACACGATCTGATGCGCCAGCGTGGTCTTGCCGCAGCCGGGCGAGGCGGCAATGATGTTGAACGAATACTCCGGGATGCCGCCGCCCAGGATTTCGTCGAGGCCCTGCACGCCCGTTGGCAATGTGCGGAGCGAGAGTTTCGGCGGCCGACCGACGACGTTCTTCGGGCGTTTGGGTTTGACCGTGTCATCTGGCTTCTTCGTTTTTGCTCGCCCCACACGTCGACGAGACGCGGCACCCGTCTGGGCAACTTTCGAATTGGTACGTTGTTTCATTTGGTTTTCTCCGCGGGTGCCATGTCGAACATCGGCCAGGCGCTGCGTAGCGCCTCGGTCGTGAGTCGCTCTCCGATGAAGCGATTGATGAGCGTGAAAAACGTCCCGAACAGAACCGCGGCCGACTCCGGCGACAGCGGGGGGCGCGTCTCCAGAAACTCGCGCAGCCTGCGCGAGCCTTCGGCGCCGGTGACCGCCGCGAAGGAGGCGAGCTCGCCTTGCGTCAGCTTCGCGCTACGCGCGAACAGCAATTGAACGCAGACGCCGCCCACGAGGGGGCCCAAGTGCACGGTGAGCTTGTCATAGACGCGGCCGGCGGTGGTCGTCGACTTGTCTGCGCACCGGCGGCCGCACCCTCGTGCGCCAGAAGTCGCCGGGCCGTCTCGATCTGTGCTGGGTCCGATTGATTCACGGATCCCCGCACGAGCTCGGTTTTCTGCGCGTTCTGTCCATCATTGATCCGGGGCAAGCTGAGCGCGTCGCATCGTCTCGACTGGTGCGTCGTTGCTCGTGAGCTTCTCGTAGCAAGCCACAGACCGCGTCGTGTGGAGTGTGGCGGACGCGCATGGCTCGTCGTTGCGCGGGCTACCGGCGGTTACGGACCGTTTCGTATTACGCCGCCCGACGTACGCGTGCGTTGTGGCCTCGCGTAGATCAACGTATAGAGCACGGCGCTCAGCGCCGAGTCACTTCGCGCGGCGACGCTTGATCGCTTCGAGACCGCGCTCGGCGCTCGTCCGTACTTTCGGAACGCGATCGGCTGCGGCTTTGTTGAAGCGCGTCTCCGCCGCATCGAGCTCGTTCGCGTCGTACAGCAGCCAACCGAGCAACGCCGACGCTTCGCCCGCACGCGCCGACGACGCGAAGCCTTGCAGGAACCGAGTGAGTGCCTCACGTGCCGCGCTCGTCTGCCCTGCTCGCTTGGCCGCGGCACCGACCCAGAAGCACGCGTCTTCGGCGAGTGCATCCTTGCGCGCAGCCGTGCACGCGGAAGCGAATGCCTTCGTTGCCGCGACCGCATCGCCACCGCGGAGCAGCGCAACGCCAGCACGGAAGTCGAGCTCGCCGGGTTTCGGAGCAAGCGGCTGCGCGTCTGTCGGTTTCGTCGGCGTCGAAGGTTGATCGGTCGCGGGCTGACGTTTCGGTGGTGCCGGTTTCTTCGTCGGCGTCGGTGCCGGTTCGACCGGCGCCTTGTCCACGACAGGTGCCGGCGGCTCGATCACGTCGGTCTCTGCAGTTCGCACCGGCGGATGCCACGTCTGTCCCGCAGCCAAGATGATCGTGCGGCCGCTGTAGGTCAGCTCCACGCGGCCCTCTTGCACGTCGATCGACGCGATTCGTTTCTGCTCCACGCCGACGGTGAACTTCGACGCCCGCACGTCGATGCGTGAATCGCTCGTCGTTGTCGTGAACTGTTGCGTCGAGTCCACGGTCGCGACATCGATCTGCACGCGACCGCTGTCGACCCGAAGCAGGTAGCTCGGCCACGGCTGCTCGTGCTCGAAGGATGCGGAGTCGAGCGCGACGACGTCCGCCCGCGGCTTCGGCGGCTCTGCGCCCCGCGTGTTGAACCACACGAGCACTGCTGCTGCAGCGGCGACCACCGCTCCAACTGCGACAATGATCGGAGTGCGCGACGACCGCGGGAGCTGGCGCGCGTTCGCCGCGCTCGCGAGAATGCTCGTGCGCAGGTGCTCCGCCTGGTCGGTCGCGAGCTCCGGCGGCGCGATCGCGCGCGCGAGCCCGTCGAGCTCGTCATCGGATGGCTGCCACTTCGCCGTCATCGCTGCATCTCCTCGAGCGCGGCGCGCAAGGCGGTGCGCGCGTCCGTCAGGCGACGCCACAGGCTCGCTTCGGTGATACCGAGCACCTGCGCGGCCTCCTTGCCGGGAAGCTCTTCGACCGCGCACAAGACGTACGCTTCGCGAAGAGCCGGCGTGAGTGAATCGATCGCCGCGGTGAGCCAACGGCGGCGTTGCTCGGCGATCATTTGCTCTGTCGCCGACGGCGGCATCGCCGAGTCGATCGTCTCGAGCTTGGCGGCGGCGGCGCGACCACGCTGCTCCCCGCGAAAGTGGTTACGTGCGAGGTTCGCCGCGATCCCGAACAGCCACGTCTTCACCGTCGACGCCCCGCGGAATCTCGGCGCAGACCGATAGGCCTCGATGAACGACGTCTGGAGCAGATCGTCGACGATCGCCTTATCGCGACGCGCGAGGTGCCCGAGGAAGCGATGCACGTCGCGATGGAAGCGATCGTAGAGCGCGCCGAGCGCGGCTTGATCGCCTTCGGCGACCGCAGAAACGAGCGCGCGATCGGAGAGCTCCTCGACACTGCCGCTGACCCGTCGAAACGGAAGCAGCTTGCCGCCGGTCATCGCAAGCCGAGGCGCAAGCCGAGCGCGAAGCCGACCCGACCACGCGGTGCCGACGTCGGCCCATCGGGGATCGAGGAGCGCAGCGCCGCGATGTCGCCGAACAAGCTGCCGACCAGCGCGAGCCGGCCACCGAGGCTGCGCGAGACCGCGAGCTGTGCGCGGGCGTGAAGCGCGTGACTCGAGTACTCGACGCTCACCGGAAGCATGTGCACGACGTCCATGTGTTGCTCCGCGAACGTCATCCAGCCGTAGCCGATGCCGATACCGGGGCTGATCGTGAAGCTGCCGAGCGTGCGAGGCACTTCGAGCGTCGCGAGCGCATGCAGCTCCTTCGAGCGCTGCGATCCGCGCGTCGTGTCCGCTGTCGTCGACGTGTTCGCGAGGAACGCCGTCGAGGCGCCGACACATGCCCAACCGATGCGCACGCAACCCGCGAGCTCGCCGCCGAGCCACGTCGAGCCGTCGCCCGCGACCGAGAACTGACCCGCGACCGCGATTGCGAAGCGTTCGCGCTGCACGAGCGGAGCGACCGCTGCGGTCACCGATGGCGTTGGCGTCTCCGGCAACGTGCCGTCTTCGATCTCCTGCAACGTCCACGATTCGATCACCGCTGCGGCGGTCGCGATGTCCTGCACCTCGCGCTCGCCACGCCGCTGATAACCATCCGCGACTCGAAGGTGAAGTTGCTCGCCCCGCTTCTCGAGGTGCACGCGTACTGCCGGGCAGCCGGCCGTCGCGACCGTCGCGACACCGTTCGCCGCGAGCTTCTCGCTGACACGCTGCACGAGCGCCGGATCGCCGATCGGCACCGCCGCCGGCGAACACTCCGCTGCAGCGCGCTTCGTCATCCAGACGAAACACGCCAGCGTCGCGACGCAAAGCGCTCGTTGCCTCATCGACATTCACGGTATCACGCGCCTCAGTTATTCAGCGCTCCCTCCATGATCCACTGCTTGATCACTGCCTTGTCGGCCGCGCTGATGGTGAACATGGAGTCGGTCGGAGGCATCTGTTCCGACGTGGAGCTCGCGGATTCCTTGCACATGTTCACGCCGTCGAGCTTGTTGACGAGGTAGCTCTTCGACAGATCGCCTGGCGTGACATACGCCACCGACGTCGTGAGGCACTGCCAGACGTCGATCTGTACGAGGCGCTCGTAGAGTGGCTTGTCGGGACAGCCCGTCGCTTGGCCGTTCTTCGTGCCCGAGTAGAACTTCGAGCCGAGCGACTCGTTCTCGAGCGTCAACCAGCCGCGACAATCCTGCATGACGCTCGCGCCGTACGCCTCGCGCGCGTGGCAGCCGGTGACACCGTTCGTGCCACACGAGCGGTTGATGATCGGAACGATCTGCGCCTGGAAGTTCACCTTCGCCGGATCGGGATCCGGCGCGGAGCAGTTGCCGCACGCGCCGAACGCGCCGTTGTCGTCGCAGGTCTGCGAACCGACGCTACCCGGCGAACAATCACACGCGACGATCTCGCCGAGCGTGCATGTGCCGGGAGACTCGGTGCCGTCGGTTCCGCACGCCGCGAGAATGAAGATCAGAGTTAAGCGTTTCATACGAGCTCCTATGGGTGAACGTCGATGTCGGCGGTCATGCCGCGCTCGGCATGTTCGGGAATCTGGCAATGGAACATCCACATGCCGGGCTCGTCGTAGACGAGTGCCGCGCGCAGCGTGGAACGTGGGCCGAGCACGACCGTGTCTTTGCGCCCGAGCCGCGGCTCGGGAACACCATCGCGATCGAGCACCTCGACGAAGAATCCGTGGATGTGCATCGGGTGCTCGCCGTCCGTATCGTTGACGACCTCGAGCACTTCGAGATCGCCGAGCTTCACATCGACCGGGGTGTTGAGCGGCCAACGTTGATCGTTGACGAAGTAGACGACGCCGGCGGGCCCGTCGAGGCTCTCGCTCAGCTCGAAGCGCCGCGAGACCGTTTGCGCCGTGACGGGCAGCCGCGCGAGCGGCGGGCCGACGTCGGGAATCGAGTCGCGCGCGACCACCGGGCCGTCGAGGCGAATGCGCACGAGCTCGGCGGCTGCGTCGACGGTGTCGTGACCGCGGCGGACCTCGAGCGTCTCGAGTCGCATCTCCGATCGATCGTCGAACGCGACCACGACGTCGTAGCGCTCGCCCGGTCCGAGCAACAGCTCGTCGACATCGTACGGCGTCGGGATCAGACCGCCGTCCCATCCGATCACGCGCATCGGAACGCCGACGCGCAGCTTGAAGAAGCGGCCATTCGACGTGTTGACGAGTCGCCAGCGCTCGACGGAATTCGGAGACGCGACCACGAAGCCCGGCGGCTTGCCGTTCACGAGCAGCGTGTCACCGCGGCGACCGTGGACGAGATCGTCGCGAGACGGTTCGATCACGACCTCGCCGCGATCGTCGAGCTCGATGTCGTCGAGCACGAACAGACGCGCGCGCGCGATCGCCGGCTCGTTCGCACCGCGGACGAGCAATGTGCCCTGGAGACCGAGATCGATCTGCTCGTCGGTCTCGATGTGGGGGTGGTACCAGAACCAACCGGCGTCGCGGAGGACGAAGTCGTAATCGAAGCTCGCGCCCGCGGGAATCGCGTCGACGCCATCCATCTCGCGCGGCAGGCGCAGACCGTGCCAATGGATCGAGCTCTCGCGGTCGAGCTCGTTCTTGAAGTGAACGATCAATCGATCGCCTTCGTTCGCGACGATCATCGGACCCGGCACGATCGCAGCCGACCCATCGACGGCGCCGTCGCGATATGCGAGCACGTTTGCAGCGCGCCCACTCTCGTACTCGACCGTTGCCGCGGTCGCGACGAGTGTGACTTCGACGATCTTTGGGTCGGGGTTCATATCGATGGCTGGAACGAGCTCGGGGACCGGAGACAGCGGGCGTTCGTTGTCCCCGCACGCGAAACAGAGCAGGGCCACGAGGCCCCATCGGTTCATCGAAGGATGTGTGTCCGCAGCCCTCTCGGACCTTCGGTCGGTTTTCGCGAAATCGGTAACCTGAGGGAATGTCGGAGATTTTTCGGATCGAAGGTTTCGCTCGCTCCGGTTACCCATCCTCATGCTGCGAATCCTATCCCTCTCCTTACTCCTCGGCGCGTGCGCATCCGATGACGGCGCTGCGCCGGCCCCGCCGACCGCCCTCGCGGTCTCGGCGCTCGGCGCCGGTGCGCACCTCACGTGGAAGGACAACTCCGCCGACGAGACCGAGTTCGTGATCATGCGGCAACGCATGGGCACGGACACGGCGATGACCGAGCTCTCTCGCGTACCGTTCAATGGCACGTCGTTTCACGACGAGCCGATCACCGCGGGCGCGACGTACGTCTACATGATCGTCGCGACGAACGAGAGCGGCGAGAGCCAATCGAATCAGGCGACCTTCGTCGCGCCATAGCGGCTTACGTGCAGGTCGGCGCGTCGGTCGCGCTGCAGCTCCGCATGTCCTCGACGGGACCCGGGCAGCAATACGGCTTGGCCGCACCGCAGTCGTTGCCTGTGTGGCAGTACTGCTCGAGGGGGCCGCAGGTCGTTCCTGCGGGGACACAGGTCGCGGTCCAGAGATTGTCACCGCCGCAGCACGTGCCGCCGGCCGGGCAGTCCTCGGGACCATCGCACGCGCGCGTGTAATTACTCGGCGCGCACGAACCCGTCGCGCACGTTCGCGTGTCGGTCGCCGCCGTCGGGATGCAGCAGACTTCGCCGCCTCCACACGCGGGTGCACCGCACGTGATGCCCGCGGCAACTTGCGAGCAGATCTCGACGCACGCTGCATCGCAGCTCGCCCACGCGTCCGCGCCACCGCCGGTGCACGTGCAACGCTGTTGCGTATTGGGATCGCTCGGGCACGCGCGGAAGCCGCGATCGCCTTCCCACACGCGATCGCCGAACGCGTCGACGCATGGCGTGCCCGGACCGACGCCCGGAGAGCATCCATTGCCAGCGCCCGTCGTGAAGCAAAACTCACCGGGCTCGCACTCGCCGCACGGATAGCCGCAGTCACTGCGCCCGCAGACGCGCGAGCCACATGACGCCGGACCGCACGCGCACGTCGCCGACCCGTCGGCGTCGTTGCCGCTCAGTGATGCGTCGGTGTTGTTCTCGCCGATCTTCTTGTCGGGAGCACACGCGAAGAGCGAGAGCACGATGATCCAGGTCCGCATGGTCTGTGAGTGGGAGAGCGTGCGTGTCGTTATGATCGAATCAGCGTTTTGTTTCTGTGACCAGCCGCTCGAGGCGCGCGCGGTAGCCAGATCGCGGGAACCGCACGACGAATTCTCCGAATCGGATTCGGGCCGCGTCTCGACCGAGGCGATGCAAGGCCTCGATCGCGATCGCCTCGCGCTCCTCGCTCATGACGCCGCGCGGGTAGAGCTCCGCGTGACGGTTCGCGAGCGTGAGCGCACGTGCTGGGTCATTCGCACGCAGCGCCTGATGCGCCGGATCGAGCAGATCGATCTCGCGTGGAGGTAGCGTCTCTTCGACGATGACCGGCTGCGCAGCGACGCGCTTCTTCGGCTGGACGCGAACGGGCTCCGGCGGCGGCGGTGGTTCTTCGACGACGACCGGCGCCGATGGTGCCGGTGACGGCGGGACAACAGGCGGAGTCGGCACGACGGGCGCCGTCGGTGCGCTCGTGACGATCTGTGGCTCCGCATCGCGCGTGAAAAAGAAGGCGCCCGTCGCGGCACCGACGACGACGAGCCCCACGATGATCCACGTCGCGACGCTCGACGCAGCGCCCTTCGCCATCACGATCGGCGCGAGCTTCCCGGCGAGGTGGTCGAGCTGCACGGGAGATGGCAGATCGGAATTCGCGGAGCGCAGCAGATCTTGCGCGGCGGGTGATCCACCGAGCGAGAGCCGAACCGGATCTTTCATCTCGGTCATGAGCGCTCCTTTGCTTGACGTCGTTTGATAGCGGCCTCGAATGCGTCGCGCGCCGCGTGCAGGCGCGAATAGGCGGTCTGCAGCGGACACCCGACGGCTTCGGCGACTTCGGCCATCGAGAGCTCCTCGAGCTCGTAGAGAACGAACACGGCGCGCTTCACTTCGTCGAGCGTGTCGAGGATCTCGTCGAGCACCACACGCGCTTGCCGATCGGCGACCGCGGTTGCTTGAGTCGGATCGGTCGGCATCTCGCCGACCTCGCCGGGTGCCTCGCGCTTCACGTGCGCGCGGCGGCGATAGTCGGAAGCGCACCGCAGCGCGATCGAATAGAGCCACGTACGAACGGACGCGCGTTGCTCGAAGTCGGGGAGCTTGCGATGAACGACAAGAAACACCTCCTGGCACACGTCTTCGACGTCCGCGTCACGTACGCCAAGACGTCGCAGCGCACGCCAGATGAAGGCGGCGTAGTCGCGGTAGACCTCCGCGAACGAGGGCACGGCGAGCGGGACCGGCGGGGCATCCCCGGTCGTATGAATGGCCGCGCGCATGCGGTGTTAGTGGCATCAAACCCGTCGGATTAGGATCAAAAAAGCATGGCGAGCCCGACGTGGCCCACGACCGCAACGGGCGGCGGTTGGTACTGCAACATCGCCGTCCCTGCCTGCTCGAACACGAACCGCGGCCGAACCAGCGGAATCCACGCGCCGATCGCACCGACGAGCGTGAAGCGCGACGAGAGCGGCACCGCGAGCCGCGGCTCGATGGTGGCGTACGTGACGATCGCGACCGATTGCTGGCTGCGATCGAATCCGAAGCCGGTCCCTGCCATCCGACCCACTTCGATCCCGCCGCACAGCGCGAGTCGCCACACAGCCGGGCACACGGCGAGTCCAACGGTGAGCAACCGCACGTGAACGCCGCGCGCGTCGTCGCGCTCGTCACCTTCACGCCAGAACGTGCCGCGCAGGCCGATCGGCGGCACGCGAGGCGGATCGACGATCACGCGTAGTGCGCCTCCGACCGACGGGCCTGGGATCACGAGCCCACCGCCAATCAGCGAGACAGATGCTTCGAACCGCCACGGCGCTGCAGGCGTCGGCGGCGATACCGGCGCGAGAACCGGCGCAGGTGGTGGTGGCGGCAGCGACGGCGGTGGCGGCGGTGGCGAGTCGCGCATCGCTGCATCGGGATCGACGATCAATGCGAGCACGAGCACGAGCGCGTCGTCGAGCGCACGACAGTCGGCTGCGGGCTCTTCGAGCTCGCGCTGTCCCGTCAGTGTTCCGTCGGACCCGCGCACGGAGATCGCGACGTGCCATCCACGCTCGATCGGTCGCACGTGCGCCTCGATCACGATCGCCGCATCCTTCTGCTCCGTGAACACGCTGCGACCGAGGCGTGCGTCGACCGCGGCCATCAGCGTCGGCGCATCGATGCACGCATCGGCGGCGGGTGCACGCGTCCACAGCAGCACGTGCCGCGCGCTGTCGGCGTGCGCGGCACGATGCAACAGCAACATCCCGATTACGACGAAACCGAGGCGCGTCACGGTCGCGCAACGGACGAGGGCACGCACTGCGCGTGAATCGCCGGGGCGCGGCGCGAAGTCAACCACCTCGTGAGCGACCACGTCTTTTAGCTCCGAGCCTGGATACGATCGCGCGGTCGTCGTGACCTTGATCGCGCGCGTCGCATCTGAGATCGTCCGGGTCCACAACAGGGGAGAGTGCGATGTTTACTTCAAAGCGAATTCTGGGAATCGTCATCGGTGCCTTCGTCGCGTTGCTGATCGCGAGCGGAGCCACCAGCACGACGGGAGCGACGGCAGTTCCAGAGCCCGACACATTCATGCCCGCCGAAGCGGACGACTCACTCGCTCGGTGCGGCAAGTGTGGCGACAACTACTGCAACCCGCGCTGCGGCGAGACCGCGACGAGCTGCCCGCGTGATTGCGGCGGCACGACGACGAGTGTGGCGGCAGCCTGCGGCAAGTGCGGCGACGGCTACTGCAACCCGCGCTGCGGCGAGACTGCGACGAGCTGCCCGCGTGACTGCGGAGTCACGAGCGCGACCGAAGCCAGCGACTGTTCGCTCTGAGCACGCACCGCACCACCGTTGTTCGTCAACGGAGCGGAATTTCGCGGAGCTCCCCGGCCAACGCCAGGAGCTCGCTTTCGCGGGGATGCCCGGCGCGCCAGACAAGACGGAACGCATCCGAGCGAGGGCGAACGCGGGACATCAGCCGCACCAAGCGTTTGGTGCGAAGGTCGTCGCGGATAAAGTACGTCGGAAGTACCGCGACTCGGCCATCGCCATCGAGCAGGCGGCGGCGGATCGCGGCGATGCCACCCATGTACTCGACGCGCTTGAACGTCCACGGCTCGCCGCCCGGCAACGCGTCGAGGAAGTAACGAAACAACGGCAGATCGCCGGTGACGTCGACGAGCGTCAGCGATGACGCGTCGGACGCTCCTCGCAGCCGAACCTTCTGGCCGACGAACGTGTAGTCCTCGTCGTGCAGTGCCGCATAGGCGAGGCCGGTGCTGGTGAGTCGCATCGAGCCGACGACGGCATCGAGCTCGCCTCGCTCGAGTCGCGCGCGCAGGTCCGGTGTATCGCCGTTATAGAGATGAACCGTGCGCTCCGGTCGTGCGCGTGAGAGTGCCGTCAACGAGGGGCACAGCCACGACAACCCGAGCTCGTATCGCGTGCCGATCACCAGCTCGAACGGCAACGGCTTCGAGTCACCCGTCATCCGAAGACGGTCGACGCCGGCAAGCACCTCGCGTACGCGGGGGAGGAGCTCGCGGCCGTGATCCGAGAGCGCGACCTTCCGGGTCGTCCGAGCGAGCAGCGATCGTCCGAGGTCCTCCTCGAGACGACGGATTCGATCGGAGAACGCCGCGGGCGAGAGGTGTACGCGCGCGGCCGCAGCGCGGAAGTTCAGCGTTGTCGCTACCGCGTCGAAGCACCGAAGCGAGTCGAGATCCATGGCGCCGGATTGTACGGCCGCGCCGAACAGTCTGGTTCAGGTAATTCCGATAGCGAGAAGGATCACGGCGAGTAGATTTGCCGTGCCGGGAGCGCGAGCTCCCAACCTTTGGGGAGATTGCATGACGAACCATGGAACAATTAGAACGACTATCTTCGTGCTCGGCATCGCCGCATGCGTCGACACACCACCGGCGATGCAGAACAACGAACCCGAGGTCAGCTATCGACGTGACGTCCAGCCTGTCTGGGACAAGTGGTGCGTCGGTTGCCACAACTTCCACACGCCGCATCTCGTCCGTGCCGAGTCCGCCTCGGATTTGATGGGCGTCAGCTGGTTCAAGTGCAACCAGGGCGTCGAACGCGCAGCGTTCGTCGTGCCTGGAGATCCTGCCTCGAGCTTCCTCATGTACAAGCTCACCGGGGACAATCCCAACCACTACTGGGATCGAGAGGCCTGCGATCGTCTGATGCCGGCCGATCAGAATGGCCAGGACATCCCGCTGGTTCAGCTCGATCCGGTCGCTGTACAGACCGTGAAGCAATGGATCGAGCAAGGTGCGGTGTTCGATTGAGCGCGAAGTCTGCTGGTACCTGGTCCGTCGGACTGCTCTTCGCGGCATGCGGAACGTCGGGTGACGTGGTCGAGGGCGAACAGTCGAGCGCCTGCCGGGAGCACGCGCGCAACGAGTACCGTGTCGAATTGACGGGCGCTTCGTTCATCGCGGAGGAAGGCAGTCGTGTGCATGCAACCACCAACGTAGAGCTGGCAGAACCCGCGGCTGCTGGGACCTTGTGCCAGACCACGAAAGCCGCTGAAGTCGCGAGTGGCGCATTTGACGTCGTCCTCACGAACCTGACCGACACCGCGGTCTATCCGTTCATCGGTGCGTTCATCGATGGCGACGGCGATGGAATCTGTTCCGCGCTCGATCGGACGTGGGGCATCTACGGCACCATCGGCGGACCAACACAGCCCAACCGGATCGCGCTGGTCCCGACAATGTTCTCGCTCGACGATCCCCACGGCGTCTGCGGCCACTTCGCAACGCACGACGCACGATGAAGTGGATCACGCCGCGATTCGCCCGAGTCATCTGATCAAGGTGGCATCTTGACGACGAAGACGTAGTCGACGTCCATCGTCACGTAGCCCGCCTCGATCGCCACACGCCCGTCACGATTCGGAGCGTTGAGTCTCGTCTCGACTGTGCCATCGACATTGCAATCACCCGCGTTTCCCTGCACGAGGTGTCGATACACCCGCGAGACGTTGAGGACCGGGCCGGTGAACGGCGTGTCCGAGTCGAGGTCCATGGTGTTCTCGACGACGCGATACCGGACCATGGCTGCGCCACCGTCGATGAGCTGACATCCCTGTGTGTTCTGGCCCGAACGACGAACGGCGACGCCTCCGTAGTGCAACATCGCGGTGTTGACCTCACGGATCGTAATCGCTGCGGTGATCGCCACGTTCGCGCCGAGCTGGGTCGGCGATTCCAAATAGGCGTTGTTGTGGGCGAGCGCGCTCGCGGTGGCGATGCCACTGCCGATCTGCCACGTGCCTACGGTCGACCAGCCCACAACATCGTTCGCGTCGTAGAACCCGACGAACCTTGCCTGCGTGTCCCCCTGCACGGTCACGCGCGGATCGCAGCCGTTGCCGACGCCGTCACCATCTCCATCGGCGTCGGGCGCGGACGGATCAGTCTTCGAAAGATGCGGACACGGATCGCACTTGTCACCGACTTGATCGAGGTCGTGATCGCGGTTGTCCAAGTGATAGAGGTCGGGGCACAGGTCGGAGATGTCGAAGATGCCGTCCATGTCGCGGTCGGAGAAAGGATCGATCGCATCGCGCGGTGGGCACACCTCGGCTTCGTCGACACGACAGAGGTTCGCGAAGCACTCGAGACCCGACGGGCACACCCCGGTTGCCGCGCACGAGGTGATGCATGACTCGAACGCACGCGGCGAATAGCAGCTCACGAGCACGAGCACGGCTAGCCAGCGCATTCGCCATCGTATCGTGACTGGGCGTTAGCGACGATAGAATCGACACCGCCGCTCCAGGTTGAATGGTTGTTGCTTACAGCTTCGTCGCCGCGCCGGTCGCGAGATCGATCGAGTAGCGCTTCGCCCCATCGAGCGTGAGCGTGGCCGTGCTACCGCCGGCGAACGCGAGCGAAGCCGTGGTCGTGAAGTCGCGCGTCGCACTACCGCGCGTGCGGTTCGCCATGATCGAGAAGTCGATCTTGCCCGAGAGCGGCGACTGGCCGTTCGCGTCGTAACGGACGCGATCGAGCGTCGAGTCGATCGAGAAGACGTAGCTCGCGCCATTCACCTGGGCCGTGAAGTCGAGAGCGCCGGTGCCGCCGACGCGCGCCTTGGCGATCTTGATGTCGCGGATGATCCACGACGCCTTGTTGGTGAGCCCGTTGATGGCCATCGCACCGGCGACGTTGCCCGAGTACTTGAGCGTGATGTGCGAGTGGTTGACGGTCGGTGCGCACGCGGTGATCACGTCCGCGTCGTCATTGCAGTGATAGAGGTAGTCGAACGTCACGCCATTGCGCAGCGCCGTGGCGTGCTGGAAGTGGTTGACGGTCTCGCCGAGGTACGTGACGTCCGCCGGCATGCCGCCGTGGGAGATGATGACCATGTCGACCATCGCGGCGATGTCACCATTGCGCCCGCTCGCCCCGATGGCGGCTGCGACATCGTCGTAGTCGCGCGCGACGTGATCGACCGGGTCGTTCGGATCGTTCGGGTCCGACGGATCGTTCGGATCGTTCGGATCGCTCGGATCCTTCGGGTCATCGCTGCCGGAACAAGCCGCCAGCGCGAGGACAGATGCACCGAGTAGAAAAGCTCTCATAGTCCAAACCTCCGTCGATAGCGATCAGCAATCAGCGGTCCAGGCCCAACTACGCAATCCGTCGACGAGCGCTGTAGCGTCGGCGCGCAAGCGCGCCGAGGAGGCTCACGGGTCGAGTTACATCGTCAACGAACGAGCAAAGCGCTGCGCGAGAGCGCGAATGCCTGGCCTGCCGTGAGCTGCGTACCGGACTCCATCAAGTTGCCGGCGCCCGGCGTGGTGTCATCGATCGGATCTGGATAGCGCATCCCCGAGACGCCCACGTTTTGCACGTGCTGGAGCGCGAGGAAGTGCGCGGCTTCGTGCGCGACCACGCGGGCGTTCGAGATCCAGTTCGCGCCGGTGCGAACGATCACGCCGAAGTAGTAGTTTCCGCGAATCGGCGGGCCGGGCGTGCCGAGCGAGAGTCCGCCGATGCCGGCGGGCAAGCTCTCGACGATGAAGACATCGAGGCCGACGCCCGTGCGATCGACGACGAGCGACGGCACCATCGCGGACTGGCTGTCGGGCGCCTCCTGCGGCTCGGTCGATTGCGTGATCTGTTCGAACGCGGTGCCGGTCAGGCGTTCGACGCGTTCGATCGAAGTGGTGATACTCGCCTGCGCGAAGATCCGTTGGACCTCGGTCGCGAGCTCGGGAGGTGGTTCGACGAGCGTGTCGGAGACGAGATAGATGTTGAGCGGCAACCGCGTCGCGCCGTCGTCTTCGGGCATGAGGATCGTGACGTCGACCGAGCCGGGCATGTCGGACGCGATGCGAAGGCGACCGTCGCCCGCGATGACGCTCTGACCGGGCTTGTACGGATACACGTGCGTGTACGTCCCGAGACGGATCGATTGGAAGAGCGCGCCCGGCATCTGACCGATCTGCTCGACGCGATAGCTCATCTGCATCGCGTCGGCCGGCGTGACCTGGAGCTGCACGAGATCGGTACCGTCGCCGAGCGCGAGCTCGCCGAGCGCGTAGAGTGCAGCGTTGGCCCCGCGCGCGACGATCGTGATCGAGCGCGTCTTGTCGGGGATCTCGAAGTCGAGCACCGCCGACAGGCCGGAGCTATCGATCGTGGTCGTCAAATGGACCTCGCGAGAGGGGGCCGAACCCGAGCCACCGCAGGCGGCGAGGAAGATCACGCAGGCAAGAGAGGCGCGCACGCACGCGTGATCGCCGTACGTCGCCGTGATGTCAACCGTTTCGTCGTGAGCGTCGAGGTCACTAGTAACCGGCAACGTCACACTGCACCACGCGAGGAACGCGAATGGCTTGGCCTTTCGTTGGTCCACGACTTGGAGTAATGCCAGTACAGCCACTGCGTCCTAGAAGCAGGAACCAAGATGCACATTCATCGACTCGCCCGACTTACCCTCTTCTCTGTCACCGGCAGCAAGATGGCGCATCACTGATGCGCGCGCTGTGGTTCGCCGTACTCGTCGGCTGCACGCCCTCCGCGCAGGCGCTCACGCCGGCGCACCCGGCACATCCCGATGCAGAGCCGGGCCAACTTGCGGGGCCGCCGGCCGCGCTGCGTCCCGGCGTGGCGGATATCTCGACGCCTCCGCCGACGACGACACCTGCGACCCCGGCCAAGGATCCACACGAGGGCCACACGATGCCGCCCACACCCACGCCGTCGACAACGTCGACGCCTGACGAGAAGCCACCCGCGACGAAGCCGGCGAAGAAGCCGGCGGCGAAACAGCCGGTGCCGAAGAAGCCTACGCCGACGAAAGATCCGCACGAAGGGCATCAGCCGACGCCCGCGAAGCCGACACCAACCAAACCGCCGGCCGATCCGCATGAAGGACACAAAGGGCACGGCTCATGACTCGCTTGATGCTCCTCTCGCTCGTCCTCGCGGCGTGCGTTCCATCGCGTTCGGCTGTGTTCGGTCCCGTCGATCGCGAGGTCGGTCGACGGCTCGGGGTCGAGACCGCGTGGCAAGGCTCCACGGATGGCCGCGTTCCGGACGCCGTGAGCACGCTGCTCGCGAAGCCTCTCGATCGTGATGCAGCCGTCCGCATCGCGATCGCGATGAACCGCCGGCTGCAAGCGCAGTACGACGAGCTCGGCATCGCGGCCAGCGAGGTCGCATCCGCCACGGTGCTCGCACCTCTCGAAGTCGACCTCGAGTACAAGTACGAGCTCGAAGGCGACGGCACCGAGCTCGAGATCGATGCCACGCAGGACATCCTCGACCTCATCCAGATCCCGCAGCGACGCGGCATCGCGAACGCGCAGCTCGCGGCAACGCGCGCACGTGCGGTCGCCGCCACCGTGTCGCTGGTCGCGCGCGTCGAAGCCGCGTTCGTCGACGTCGTTGCATCGCAACAAGAGCTCGAGCTCCGGCAGACCGCGTTCGATGCGGCGAGCGCCGCCGCCGATCTCGTCGAGCGCATGGCCGCGGCGGGCAACGTTCCCGCGCTCACGCTCGCGCGCGAACGCGATCAGCGCGAGCAAGCGCGCATCGAGCTCGGACGCGCGCAGGCCGACGTCGAGGTCCGACGCGAGGCGCTCAACGAGCTCCTCGGCGTTTCGGGCAAGGACACGCGGTGGACGATCGCAGGGCGGCTTCCCGACGTGCCGGCCACCGCACCCATGCTCGACACCCTCGAACGTGATGCGATCAGCGCCAGCCTCGATCTCGAAGCGCTGCGCGCCGACGAAGAAGCAGCCGCGGGCCGCGTCGGTGTGGCACGGCTTCGATCGTGGCTCCCCGAGCTCGGCGTCGGCGTCGCAGCGAGTCGCAAGGACGGCGAGTGGGAAGTTGGACCGGCGGTCAGCCTCGGTCTACCGCTCTTCAACCAGCAGCAGGGGCCGCGGGCGCGCGCCAACGCAGAGATGAAACGTGCACGCAACGAAGCAAGCGCCACGGCGACGGAGCTGCGCGCGCGTGCGCGGGCCACACGCCAGCGCGTACTCGAGACGCATGCAGAAGCGCAGCACCTGCTCAACGTCGTGCTGCCGCTCCGCCAGCGGATCGTCGACGAGACGCTGAAGCAGTACAACGCGATGAACGCGTCGACGTTCGAGCTGCTGTCCGCGCGGCGCGAGCTCGTCGAAGGCGGCCGGCAGTACATCGATGCGGTGCGCCGGTTCTGGCGCGCCGCCGCCGACGCCCGTGCGCTCGCACGCGGAGCAGGCATGATCATGGGTGACGAATCACGCGGGGCGACCTCTTCTCGCTCCTCGTCTGGAGAAGGACATTAGTCATGATCGATAGACGTACGATGCTCACGTCTGGACTCGCTGCCAGCGCCGCGATCCTCGCGCGCGCGAAGCTCGCTGCCGCACAGCACGCGGGCCACGGCGATTCGAAGACAGCGCCCACGGGTCACAAGGTCGCCGCCCCCGTCGGCACGATAAAGCTCACGAAGGGGCGCGCGGTCGCCGGTGAGAGCTACACGCCCGTCGTGATGCCGCATGTGGGCACGCTGCCGTTCGAGAAGAAGGGCGGCGTCAAGATCTTCCACCTCACCGCAGAGCCGGTGAAGCACGTCATCGCCGGAAACCTCGAGATCGAAGCTTGGGGCTACAACGGCACCACGCCGGGACCACTGATCGAATGCGTCGAAGGCGACCGCATTCGCATCTACGTCACGAACAAGCTGCCGGAGCCGACCAGTGTGCACTGGCACGGCGTGCTCTTGCCGAACGGCATGGACGGCGTCGCAGGGCTCACGCAGAAGGCCATCCCCGTCGGCAAGACCTTCAAGTACGAGTTCACGATGAAGCACGCGGGCACGTTCATGTACCACCCGCACTTCGACGAGATGACGCAGATCGCGCTCGGGATGGTCGGCATGATCGTCGTGCATCCGCGTCGTCGCGACGGTCGCCGCGTGCGCGACTACGCGCTGATGGCCCACGAGTGGATGATCCCGATCGGCGCGAAGCGCCCCGATCCGATGGCGATGAGCGACTTCAACGTCCTCACGTTCAACAGCAAGGCCTTCCCTGCGACCGAGCCGCTCGTCGCCGAGCGCGGCGACCTCGTGCGCATTCGCCTCGGCAACCTGGGGCCGATGGATCACCATCCCATCCACCTCCACGGTTACAAGTTCGAGGTCACCGAGACGGACGGCGGCCAAGTTCCGAAATCCGCGCGAGTGCCGGAGACCACGACGCTGCTTCCGGTGGGCGCCGTGCGCGTCCTCGAGTTCATCGCCGACAACGAAGGCGACTGGGCCTTCCACTGCCACATGACCCATCACGTGATGAATCAGATGGGACATGACGCGCCGAACCTCATCGGTGCGAAGACGCAAGGTGTCGACGCGCGTGTCGGTCGGGTCGTGCCCGGGTACATGACGATGGGCGCCACGGGCATGGGCGACATGCACAAGATGACGCTGCCCGACAACAGCATCTCGATGCTCGGCGGCGATGGTCCGTTCGGTCTCATCGACATGGGCGGCATGTTCACGATCGTCAAGGTTCGCAAGAAGCTCACCGGCGATACCGATCCTGGTTGGTACGAGCACCCCGCCGGCACGGTCGCGATCGAAGCGACTGCCGAAGAGGTCGCTCGTGATGGGATCAAGGTTTGAAAGGAACATCTATGAAGACGTTTGGTCTGATCCTGATCTTCGCGTTCGGCTGTGGCGGCGGCTCTTCGAAGCCTGCCCAACCACCTGCGCCGATCGATCCCGTCCCGATGCCCGCAGAGCCTACGAAGACTGCGGAGCCCACGCAGCCCACGCAGCCGGCGGAGCCTACGCCGGCCGAGCCGCCCAAGCCGGATCCCAAGGTCGCGCTCCTCGCCGCCGAGACGGCTGCGTTCGAGAAAGCGAAGCCCGTCTTCGACAAGTGGTGCGCGAAGTGCCACGCCGAGGGCGGCAAGCTGGCGACCAAGAAGAAGCGCGACCACTTCGACATGACGAAGTATCCGTTCGATGGCCACCACGCGATGGAGGTCTCCAAGGAGATCCGCAAGTCGCTGGCGATCGGCGGCGGCAAGCCGTCGATGCCGTTCGACAAGAAGGGCGCCGTCAAGGGAGAGGAGCTCGCCGCGATCGCCGCGTGGGCGGATGCGTTCGATGCGTCACACGCGGGTGGCGCACACGAGGGCGGCGGCAGCGGGCACAAGCACTGATCAAGGGCGTGACGCACAAGTAGCTCTTGTTCGCGGTGCACTTCGGGGACAGGATCGTGAGGATGCGCTGCGTGTATCTCGTGTTCGCCGTCGCCTGTGGTGGCAACTCTACTGGCGACGACCTCGCGATCGACGTTCTCACGGATACCAACCCCGATCCGAACATCGTCGAGGTCACGCTTGTCGCTTCGGCGGGCACCCACGAGTACCTCGCCGGCAAGCCGGCCGACATCTGGGGCTTTCGTGACGGCGCGATCGCGGGCTCGAAGCCTACGATTCCCGGCCCGATGATCGAAGCGAAGCTCGGAGATCGCGTGATCGTGCACTTCAAAAACGAGCTGCCCGAACACACGACGATCCACTGGCACGGCCTCCGCGTCGCCAATTCATCCGACGGCACGAGCGCATCGCAGATTCCGGTGCAGCCGAACGAGAGCTTCGACTACGACCTCGAGATCATCGACTCGGGCCTGTTCTGGTACCACCCGCACATGCACGGTGATGTGCAGATCGAGGCGGGCCTCTACGCGCCATTCCTCGTGCATGGACCCGCCGACGCTGCGATCGAAGTGAGTGCCGACCGCGTGTTCGTTCTCGACGATGTGAAGCTCGAGTCATCGGGCAAGCTCTCCACGCGCACGGACACCCTCGATCTGATGCTCGGCCGACAGGGCAACGTCATCATGGTGAACGGCCGCGAGAAGGCCGCATTCTCGGCGGCCGTCGGTAATGGACGCGAACGCTGGCGCTTCGTGAATTCGGCGAATGGCCGCTACTTCAACCTCGAGCTCGGACGTCCGTTCTTCGTGATCGGCTGGGACGGCGGCCTCGTGAACGCGCCCTACGAAACCGACCGGCTCCTGATCGCGCCAGGCGAGCGCTACGAGGTGCTCGTCGATCTCGACGGTGAAGATGGCGAGAAGCTCGTGTTGCGGACGGTGCACTACGATCGCGGTCACAACATCCCCGACCCGGGACCGATCGAGCTGTTCACCGTCACCCTCCGACCCGCTGCACCCGCTGCGCCACTACCAACAACGTGGGGACAGACCGCGCCGATCGCGTTCGACGCGACCACGCCCCGCCGCCGTTTCGTGCTCGAGGAAGATGACTCGGTCCCTGCGAGCCCGGTCTTCACGATCAACACGGAAGCGTTTCCGAACGTGACGCCCTTGAACGTACGCGCTGGCAACGTCGAGGTCTGGGAGATCGAGAACCTCGCCGAGATGGATCATCCGTTCCATCTGCACGGCATGTTCTTCCAGGTGCTCGATGCCAACGAGCAACCGATCGCACCGCTCGCGCTGAAAGACACCGTCAACGTGCCGCAGGAGACGACGCTCAAGTTCGCGGTCCGCTACGGCGAGCCCGGTCGCTGGATGTTTCACTGCCACATCCTCGAGCACGCCGAGCGCGGCATGATGGGCGAGCTCGCGGTCGCGCCGTGATCACGCGGCGTCACCAAAAACATCACGTGTAACCAAGAACGTCACGCACGATCTCAGCGATGACAGCTACCTGCGCAGTGGCACGAGCGCTGCTTATCCGAGCAGGCATGAAGGCACTGTTCTTGTTGCCGCTCTCGCTCGCATTCGGGCTGTCTGCCTGCGAGTCGTCCTCGACTGCGGCACCACCCGCACCCGTCGTTCAAGCCCAGTTGCCGGCCGGCTTCGAGCGGGTCTCGGATCCGAGCCAGGTCTGCATGGTCAACGACCAGTTCATGGGCAAGCCGCAGATCCCGATCGCGGTCGAAGGACGCACGTACTTCGGCTGCTGCCCGATGTGCAAGGACCGACTGGCGAACCAGCCGGCGAGCCGCGTTGGTAAGGATCCCGTCACGGGCAACGACGTCGACAAATCGGTCGCTCTGATGGTGAAAGACGCCGCTGGAAAGATTCTCTACTTCGAGAACGAAGACAGCCTCCGTCGCTACAAGCTGTAATTTTCAGACAGCGGCTCGCTTGAGCCGGAGCGCGTTCACGATCACCGAGACCGAGCTCATGCTCATCGCCGCAGCTGCCAGCATCGGTGACATCGAGATGCCGGTGAACGGATAGAGGACGCCGGCCGCGATCGGGACGCCCGCGACGTTGTACGCGAACGCGAAGAACAGATTCTGCCGGATGTTCGACATCGTCCTCCGCGACAACCGGCGCGCACGTGCGATGCCACGCAAGTCGCCTTTGACGAGCGTGACCGAGGCGCTCTCCATCGCGACATCGGTGCCGGTGCCCATCGCGATTCCAACATCCGCGCGCGCGAGTGCGGGGGCGTCGTTGATGCCGTCGCCGGCCATCGCGACGCGATGCCCCTCCCCTTGCAGCTTCGCGACGTGCTCTGCCTTTTGATCCGGCAAGACGCCGGCGATCACGTCGTCGATCCCGAGCTTCTTCGCCACCGCCATCGCGGTCGTCTTGCTGTCGCCGGTCATCATCACGATGCGCAACCCCTCGGCGCGCAGCGCCTGGATCGCCTCGGGCGTGCTCGCCTTGATGGGATCCGCGACACCGACGAGGCCCGCGAGCTTCCCGTCGATCGCGACGAACATGACGGTCTCCCCTTCGCCGCGCAGTGCTTCGGCACGCTCGACGAGCGGCTGCGGGTCGACGTCGATCGATTGCATCATCGCGACGTTACCGAGCGTGACGCTCCGATCTTCGACACGACCGCGAACGCCTTTGCCCGTGACCGACTCGAAGTCCTTCGCGTCGACGAGCGCGACATCGCGTTCGCGTGCGCCATTGACGATCGCCGCCGCGAGTGGATGCTCGCTGCCGCGCTCGAGCGACGCTGCGAAGCGGAGCACCTGGCTCTCGTCGAACCCTTCGACCGCGACGACATCGACGAGCTTCGGCTTGCCCTCGGTCAACGTGCCGGTCTTATCGACAACGAGCGTATCGACCTCGCGCAGGAGCTCGATCGCTTCGGCGTTGCGGAACAGGACGCCGATGGTGGCGCCTTTCCCGGTGGCGACCATGATCGACATCGGTGTCGCGAGGCCGAGCGCGCAAGGACACGCGATGATCAGCACCGCGATCGCGTTGATGAGCCCGTGCGCCAGCTTGGGGTCCGGACCGGCGATCGACCACACCGCAAACGTGATGACGGCGATCGCGATCACGATCGGCACGAACCACGCAGCGACGACGTCCGCGAGCTTCTGGATGGGCGCGCGGCTGCGCTGCGCATCCGCGACCATCGCGACGATGCGCGAGAGCAGCGTATCCGCACCGACCTTCTCGGCGCGGATCACCACGCCGCCGGTCCCGTTCACGGTCGCGCCGATCACGCGGTCGCCGGCCTGCTTCTCCACGGGAATGGGCTCGCCGGTGACCATCGACTCGTCGACCGACGACGTACCCTCGAGCACGATGCCGTCGACGGGCACCTTCTCACCCGGACGCACGCGGAGCTTGTCGCCGACGTGCACCTGCTCGAGCGGCACGTCGTGCTCGCCGTCGGCGTCGATGCGGCGTGCCGAGGTGGCTGCCATGCCGAGCAGCTTGCGGATCGCGACGCCGGTCTGACTGCGTGCCCGCAGCTCGAGCACCTGGCCGAGCAGGATCAGTGTGACGATGACGGCTGCTGCTTCGAAGTACGTCCCCACCTCGCCACCGTCACGGAAGCCGGCCGGGAATACCTCGGGCGCGAGTGCCGCCACGACGCTGTAGACGTACGCGACGCTGACGCCGAGGCCGATCAGCGTGAACATGTTGAGCCGCATGCGGCGGATCGACTGCGCGCCCCGAACGTAGAATGGCCACGCCGAGTACAGACACACGGGCGTCGCGAGCGCGAGCTCGAGGAACACGCGCGGACGGTGGCCGATCGCGCGCGTGATCACGTGGTCGGCGAACATGTCGATCATCACGATCACGAACAGCGGAACCGTGAAGATCGCGGCAAGCACGAACCTGCGCGTCATGTCCCGGAGCTCGGGATCCGCTTGGACCTCCAGCGTGATCGTCTTGGGCTCGAGCGCCATGCCGCAGATCGGGCACGTGCCCGGCTTGTCGGAACGCACGTCGGGATGCATGGGGCACGTGTACTCAGCGCCCGCGGCCACCGGTGCCGCCGGTGTCGCCGGTGCCTCCGGCGCCAGGTTCGTGTAGCGACCCGGGTCCGCCTCGAACTTCGCCTTGCAGCCCGCGCTGCAGAACACGACCTCGTGGTCGTCGTGCACGAGCCTGTGCGGCGTATCCGCGCGCGGAGTCATGCCGCACACCGGATCCTTCGGACGCGGATCGGCGACCGGGGAGATGCCGTGCGAGCGGTGCTGATGCTGATGGTGTGAATGGTCCATGGCTGCCTCGTCCGAATGACGCAGCGGTCTGCGGGTCATTACACCCGTTGCATACTTCGCTCCGGCTAACGCCCCACGATGCCGTTCGGCTTCACGCCGACCCCGATCGTCTTGGTCGCGGCGCGGGTCGCGACGTCGATGACCGTCACGCTCGCGGCTTCCTGGTTCGTCACGTAGGCCTTCTTGCCATCGCGCGAGAACGCGAAGGCATGTGCGCCGGCCGCGGTAGGTAGGTCGCCGAGACGCGCGCCCGTCGTCGCGTTCAGGAACACGAGCATGCCGTGCTCGGTGTCGGTGACCCAGAGCTCACCCGATGGCGCGATACCTGCGAGCGCGGGCGTGAAGCCGAGCGGATAGGTCGCGACGACGGCGCGCGTCTGCGGATCGATCACGGAGAGGCTCTTGCCGGCTTCGTTGTCCACGTACATGCGGCCATCACTGCCGGGCCACGCGCCGACCGGCGCATCGCCGACGCTTGCCGTCTCGACCACCGTTGCCGACGTCGCATCCAGGATCGTCACGTTATCGGACCCGGTGTTCGCCACGAAGCCATAGCTGCCCGACGGCGAGAAGGTGACCTCTGCCGGCGTATCACCGACGGTGACCGTCATGCGCGTCGCGAGCGTTGCGGCATCGAGGACCAGCACCTGGCCGGGCGTCGCGATCTGCGAGGTCCAGATCGAGCTGCCGTCGGGTGAGTACGTCGCATTGTGGTTCGGCGCGTCGAGCCTGCGCGCGACGCGCAACGCACCGGTCGATGCATCGAGTGCGAGCACGGCACCGCCACCACTGTGGCCTCCGTGCCCGCCACCGTGGCCACCGCTCAGGTCCGAGCCGGGAACGGCGACGAGCAACGTGGACCGATCTGGGCTCGCGTAGATGTGGTGCGGGTAATCGACGCCCAAGAGCTCGATCGTGCCGACCACTTCATCGCGCGCGACGTCGATGACGCTGATCGAGTTGTCGCCGCCGTTGACGACGTAGACCGCCTCGCCGGCGAACGGAGCGATCGGCACGCTCTCGATCGCCTCTTCGGAATGGCCACCGCAGGCACCGAGCGCGAGGACGACGAACATGCGTTTCATCATGATTAGGATACGTACGAATGGTGAATGGTTACGGATCACGCGCAGTTGTGACGGGGCAAGTCACACGGAGCTGTGTGATCCTCAGCGTTTGAACTGCTCCGTCCGAACACCATAGCGCTTGAGCAGGCGGTGCAGGCTCTCGCGTTCCATGCCAGCACGTTTCGCAGCCTCGGTCACGTTGCCGGCGAACTCCGTCATCAGCGCGATCAGGTACTCGCGCGACACGCGCTCCGTCGCCAGGTCGACGACCTCGCGATACGTCAGGTGCGTGTCGGTCGCGCGCGACAGCCGTGGACGCACCGTGGCCGTCACCGCCTCGGGCAGTGCCTCGAGCTCGATGCGCGGCGCATCGCTCACCGCGATCGCGCGCTCGATCGCATTCTCGAGCTCGCGCACGTTGCCCGGCCACGCATGGCGTACGAGCGCATGCAGCGCTTCCTCGGTGAAACCGCGCGGGGTCACACCGTGACGGACCGCGTGGCGATCGAGGAAGAACGCGACGAGCGGCGGGATGTCCTCCGCGCGATCGCGCAGTGGTGGCAGGGCGATCTGCAGCACGTCGAGCCGATAGAACAGGTCCTCGCGAAACTGCCCTCTCGCGATCCGCGCCTTGAGGTCGACGTTGGTTGCCGCGATCACGCGAACGTCGACGCCGCGCTCCTCGGCCGCACCGATCGGCCGGATGCGCCGCTCTTGCAGCGCACGGTTGAGCTTGACCTGCATCGCGAGCGGGAGGTCCGCGATCTCGTCGAGGAACAGGGTGCCGCCCGCCGCCTCTTCGAACAGACCGCGGCGCTCGCTCGTCGCGCCGGTGAAGCTTCCCTTGATGTGACCGAACAGCTCGCTCTCGATCAGCGCTTCTGGAATCGCGCCGCAGTTGACGGCGACGAACCGACCCGTGCGCCGTTCGCCCGATGCGTGAATCGCGCGCGCCGCGACCTCTTTACCCGTGCCGCTCTCACCGGTGATCAACACGGTGACCTCACTCGCGGCGGCTCGGCGAACGAGGGCGACGACGGGCGCCATCGCGGAGCTGCGCGCGACGAGGTCATCGATCCGGTTGATACCGTCGAGTGCACGCTTCAGGTCGCGCGCTTGGCGCCGCAAGCTCCGCCGCTCGAGCGCACGCTCCACGATGAACAACGCCTCGTCGGGCTCGAAGGGCTTCGCGAGATAGTCGTACGCACCTTGCCGGATCGCATCGACCGCGGCCGGCACGGTCGCGAACGCGGTCATCAGGATCACCTCGACATCGACGTCCTTGCTCTTTGCCTCGCGTAGCACCGCGAGTCCGTCGGCGCCGGGCATGCGAATGTCCGAGACGATCACGTCGAAGTCGCCCGCAGCGACGAGGGCGAGGCCACGCGCGCCGTCTTCCGCCGTCGTCACCTCGAATCGATCCTCGGGGAGGATCCGGCGGAACAGCTTCGTGAAGTTCTCCTTGTCATCGCAGACGAGGACACGCGTCTTCATGCCGCCAGCTCCTTGGTGTCGAGCGGCAGCGACAACGACGCGCGTGTACCACCACCGTCGCGCGCGGCGAGCTCGATGTCGCCGCCGTGTGCGCGTGCGAGCGTGCGAGCGATCGCCAGGCCGAGGCCATGGCCCTTCGCGCGCGTCGTGAAGAAGGGCTCGAAGATCCGTCCCTTCGCGTCGGCCGAGACACCGGGCCCGCGATCGAGCACGTCGATCCAGGCGCGCCCATCACGCACCGCACACGCGACCTCGATCTCCGTACTCGTGGCGGTCGACTCGCGTGCCGCGTCGATCGCATTGCCGAGCAGGTTGCCGATGATCTGCCGGACCTTTCCTTCGTCGGCCGTGACGCGCCTGCATGCGCTCTCGTGTACGCGGATCGTCACACCTTCGGCGCGTCCGCTGTCTTCCAGCCGCGCCGCCGCCTCTCGCACGACATCGGCGAGCTCGACCTCGGTGCGGTCGAGCTTCACGGGGCGGGCGAGCTCGAGGAGACCCGCGACGATCGCCTGCGCTTGGCGCGTCTCGTCGTCGATGATGCGGAGCTCGTCGCGATCACCATCGCGACGCAGCAAGGTCACGTAGCCGAGGATCACGCCGAGCGGATTGTTGAGCTCGTGCGCGACACCCGAAGCCACTTGCCCGATCGAGGCGAGCCGGTGCGCCTCGAGCAATTCCGCCTGATGCCGTCCGAGATCGCTCGCCATCTGATCGAACGAACGGCCGAGCTCCGAGAGCTCGTCGTTTCCCGTCATTCCGATTCGCGCGGTCAAGTCACCCGCACCGATGCGCGATGCGCCGGAGCGCAGTGCGGCGACGGGTCGCGAGATCGAGCGCAGCAAGTAGAACCCGACCGCAGTCGCCGCCGCGATCGCGAGCGCGAAGCACACGATCACGGCAAGTCGAGCGCGCGCGCGGATCACATCCGCTTCGCGGCGGGCGACATCGCTCTCTGCTTCGAGCGAGGTGTTGAGCTTCGTGTTAAGCGCGACGACTTCCTCGACCGGTCGCTCGGTGAGGGTGTGCAGCTCGGACATCCGATCGCGTTCGCCGCGTTCGACAGCAGGCCAGACTTCCTCTCGAAAGCGCTTGTCGCTCGCGAGGATGAGCCGCGCGATCTCGCGCGCTTGCTCTTGACCGGGATGGTCCGCGACCTCGGTCTCGAGGTGGTGAATCGCGTGCTTCGCTTGCTCGGCAATCTCGTAATAGTGATCGAGGTGCGAGCCGTCCCAGGTCAGCAGCGTGTGCGCCTGGTGCATGTACTGCTCGCGCGCCATCGCCGCGGCGTGATGGCCCGCGTGCTTCGCGCGATCGAGCCGCGCCACCTCGTGTTCCGCCGCGCCGATCATCTCGAGCGCGACGATCATCACGACGAGCGCGAGCGCGAACAGCAGCAGCACGGCGCCGAAGGCACCCGCGATGCGCCGCGCCGTGGTCCTGCTTTGCGATGCTGACACTCCCCGCTCATAGCACGCGAACAGTCACGCGGTTTCACGCACGCGCCAGTGCCTTCTTGAGAAGGCCGATCAAGTCGCGTGTGGTCGCGCGGCAGATCACGAACGCAGCACCGACGTATGTGACCGCACCGGTCACGATCATCGCCGCGAGCAACGGGCCTGGATGATCCCAGCCCATGGCAGCGAATCCTTCGCGTACGCCGAGGATCGCCGCGGCCATCACCGCACACGCGGCGAGCGGCTGGAGAAAGCCCGCGAGCAGACGAGCCGGCGATGGTCCTTCGCGCATCACGAGTACGACGCCGGCGATCGCCGTGACACCGAACGCGACACCGACCGCGCAGCTTGCGGCTCGGATGCCGAAGCGTTGCAGCGCGATGATGCCAAGGATCAGGAGCGCGAGCTTCGCGAGCTCGAGCACCATGAGTCGATTTGTCTTCGACTCGGCTTCGAGATAGGCGGAGAGCACCCAGACGATCGGGCGGAACACCGAGAGGCACGCGAGGATGACGAGCAGCGGCGCGACCAGCTGCCATTCATTTGCGGGCAGGATGAGCGCGATTAAGGGATAGGCGACGAGGCCGAGCCCGACTGCCAGCGGGAAGATGATGATGGAGAGCAGCGCCGTCGAGCGCTCGAGCGCCGCGGCGCGACGTTCCTTCGGGAGCTCCGCCATCGAGGGCATGAGCACCATCGCGATCTGTTCGCCGACCTGCACCGCCGGGATGTCCGCGAGGTTGTAGGCCATGTTGTACGCGCCGGTCGCGCCGGGACCGAAGTAGTGCGAGATGGTCAGGTTGTCCCAGTAGCGCGAGGCGCCGTGGGCGAGGCCCTGGACGCCGAGCGGTACGCCATACTTGAGCATGTCGGCGAAGCGCGACCACTTGAGCGGCGTCGGTGTCGCCCAGCTCGCGATCCCCGATGCACGCACGAGCACGACGACGACCACGCACGACTGCACGACGTTCGCGATCACGATCGACCACCCGCCGTGGCCATTCGCGGCGAGTGAGAGTGACGTGATCGTGTAAACGATCTCGCCGGCGAACAGGGCCATGCCCGCGGCGCGAAACTTCATCTGCCGCTGGAGCACGCGCTCTGGAATCGCGCCGATGCGGCGAATGAACAGCGCGAGCGCGAGTAGCGGGATGTACGCCGCAGCGCGGGGCGCATCGAAGAACGGCATGAGCTCGCCGCCAAACAGCGCGACCAGACCGAGCGACAGTGCGCCGAGTGTCATGTACGCGACCGTCGCGTGCCACGTGACCTCGGCCGCGTCGTCACCACGCCCTTTGATCACCGTGTACTGGCCGAACCCCCAGATGGTCGCCCAGTTCGCGGTCATCGCGACGATCACGGCATCAGAGACCTCGCCGATCTGCTTCGGGTGCAGATACCGCGTCATCGCGAGCGTACCGGCGACACCGATCGCACGCGCGCCCATGCTGGAGATGATCGTCCAGAGCGCGCCGCGAGCTGCCTTGCGCGCGAGCGACATCAGGGCGCCAGCCGGCGCTGCACCTTCTTGTACAGCGCGTAGCTGAGGTACTTCGCGCGATCGATCAGCGGGGTATCGCCGACGGCACGCGGCTTGATCCCGATCGACCGCATGCGCTCGTTCACGCGATACACCGAGCTCCGGCGGTCGCCTTCGGGTGTACGAAACGTGATACTGAACGACACCGACGCTGCGGGCCCATTCTTCACGTAGTGAGGTGCGTTGACGGGCACGTGCACGCCATCACCCGGTGAGAGCTCGAACGTCTGCGCATCGCTCGAGCGCCGCTCGTCGAAGGTGAGGTTCCGGTGCTCGCCACGATAGAAGCGCTCGATCTCTTCTTCCGTGAGCACCCCGCGGTCGAAGATCGACATCAGCTTGGTCCCGCGAATCTGCAGAAGGAAGTTGTACTCGTGGTCGATGTGGTACGGCGTCACCGAGCCCGGCGACGAGATGAAGACGAACGCCTGCCGACTCCGCATGCCGGGCACCTGCGGCGCGATCTCGTCGAGGCACTGATCCAGGATGCGACGATATTCGTCGTCGATCTCGACACGCTTGAGCACCATCCAGGAGCGCGCGTCGGTGATGCGGCGAATGGTCTCCTCGATCGAAAGGCCGGTGCGTGGTGTCAGCTTCGGATCTTGCGTGAGCGGCAGATCGCCCGCGTTGTACTCGACGGCCTCCGGTGGCATCCGCCGCGCCAGCTCGACCAGGCGTTCGAGTGTGAACGCCGGATGATCGACGAGCTCGTGGCGTACCCGAAACGGGCGCTCGTTGAAGTCACTGGTGAAGCGCGCGGAGTCGAGCTCGAGCAACGGCATGCTCAGGTCCTTTTTCGGAGACGAAGCCACGCTGACTTTACCGCGCGACTCGTCCAGCGGATCAATGGGAGCGCCGCAACCGTGAGCTCTCCGATCCGGCTCGAGGTGGGTACGACGAGCGTCTCGATCGCGATCTTGTCTCGCCACAGATGCCCGATCATCGGGTGATCCGTAGCGGCACCCGAGTCCATCCACGCCGGGGCACCCGCTTCGTGGAGTCGGCGGATGTGCTCGACTTCGAGCAGCACACCGGGAGAAGACCGTGCATAGCTCTCGTCGTACGCGATCTTGAACGCGACCGCTCCGTCACCCGCGAGCAGGTTGCACTTCATCGCGATCGGCCGGCCATCGAGACGAAGGGCGAGCGTCATCCACCGCTTTCGTTCGAAGGCCCCGCGGGCGTAGGAGCGAAAGATGGCAACCGTCGAGGCATCGTTCCGGAGAGCGGAGCCCTCCCTTCCCTTCCAGCCAAGCGCTTCGAGCGCCAAGAACTCGTCGAGCCACGCCTCGAGATCTCCGTCGGGGGCGAGCTGGTCGTACACGAGCTTTCCGGTCTCGCAGAGCCGGCGTTCCTGACGGCGCAGCTCCTTGCGCTTCTTCCCGGCCATCGCGTGCTCGAGGTAATGGTCCGCCGAAGCGGCCGGCTGAAAATACGCCCTCGTGTGGGTCGTCTCGTGAAACGCCGTGATGCGGAAGTGGTTGAGCGTGTCGATCAGCGCGTGTCGAAACGCTCCATCGGAGCTGATGCCGTCCCACGTGAACAGCGCAGAGTCGCCGTCGTAGAGCCACATCAGGAAGGTCTCGAGCGCGAGTGACGCGAGATCGTCGCGAACGAGCGGAGTCGTCAGGTACGTGTAGCGATGGCGCCACGTCGAGTACGTGACCACCGGCGCGCCCTTGTATCGGTCGTGCCTCACGATGGGGAACAGTCCAGCGAGGTGCGGCGGCTGGCCCGGCAACGCGTTCGGCGCCCACACGCACACGACGCGCAATCCCTTGGGGGCAAGGTGGCGCCACGCGGGAAGGAGTGCAAACGATTCGTAGAACGGGTTCGCCTCCGCTGCGCGCGTGGCTAACACATCCCACGCGGCCACGTGCCGCTCGAGCGCGTCGGGCGATTCCTCCACGGTCGTAAACAGTCGACGCGTATCGTCTTTCGTCGCTGGCGTGACCGCGTTCTGCATTGCAGTGAGGTCGCGAAGGTACCGCAGGTCGGTGGTCTGCAACCAGGCACCAGATGGCTCAGTGGCGCTGCGCGCGGCGGCCGTACCGCGTCTTGCCCCATGGCTTGAAGATCGAGAGCGTGGTCACCGCGAGCAGCATCGCGAGACCGCCAGCGGCGTGTACGACGAGTGCGATGCGTTGCTGTCGATGGTCGCCGCTCGCGATGGCGGATTCTGCGGCGCGCATCGCCATCTCCGTCACGCGCGGCGCGTGCAAAAGCAGGATCACCGTGCCGGCCGTCGTGAGCGCAAACTTCGCGAGGATCCAGTAGTGGCGAAACAGCCCCCACTCGGTGCCCAGCGACTGCACCAGCCCGCTCAGGAGTGCAGCGATCGCGAAGGGCACGATCACGAACCACGCCATCACCTGCATCGAGAGGTACGTCGCGCGCACGAGCTGCGGGTCGAGGCTCGTGAGCCCGGCGATCGCGACGACGAGATACGTGAGCACCGCACCGAGCCAACCGACGGAGAACGTCACGTGCGAGGTCAATGCGAGCTTGCGAATCCGCGGCGTCATCTTCAGACCATTCCCGATGTGCGACGCGGTCGCAATAGCGGAGAAGTCGGCTCGCGGAGTGATGTCGCAACAATCGTCAGGACTTGAATCGGTTCACGGTCCCAACTCGATCCGGATGCCAAGACTAAAGCTAGTGTTGACTGCCTTGGCCACTTGTCCAACCTGCCGCAAGGCGTTCGCCTCGGGGACGTTCTGCCCGCAGGACGGCGCGCGGCTCGTCGACGAGACGACCGACGGTAGCGTCGTCCTGGACAATCGATACAGGTTGCTTCGCAAGGTCGGCTCGGGCGGCATGGGCGAGGTCTACGAAGCCGAGCACATTCACATCCACCGCAAGGTCGCGGTGAAGATCCTCAGACCCGAAATCGCGTCCGACGTGGACGCGATCGCGCGCCTCAAGCGCGAGGCGCAGACCACGAGCGGGCTCGGCCATCCGAACATCGTCGATACGTTCGATTTCGGTCACGCCGAGGGACAAGCCTACTTGGTGATGGAGTGGCTCGACGGCGTCAATCTCGACAACCGTCTCGGCCGCGGACCGATCGACGTCGCGACCGCACTCGAGATCGGCGCGCAGGCCGCGGCCGGGCTTGCCGAGGCGCACGCGCACGGCGTGATCCACCGCGACGTCAAGCCAGCAAACTTGTTCCTGACCACCGATCGACGCGGCGCGCTCGTCGTCAAGGTCGTCGATTTCGGGATCGCGAAGCTCGCGATGTCGCAGGTCTCGTTGACGGCGACCGGCGTGCTAATCGGTACGCCGAACTACATGGCCCCCGAACAAGCGATGGGCGAGCCGATCGACGAGCGTACCGATGTCTATGCGCTCGGCGTGATTCTCTACGAGATGGTGACCGGCACCCCGCCGTTCCGAGGCGAGACGCCGCTCGCCGTGCTGCACCAACACACGTCGAAGCTCCCGATGCCTCCGTCGGAGAGCGCGGTCGATCGCGGAATCTCGAGCGACGTCGAAGCGATCATCTTGCGCTGCCTTCACAAGCGTCCGGACGAACGCTTTCAGACGATGAAAGATCTCGCCCGCGCGCTGGAGGCCGTCCGCGGGATCGTGGGCGGCGTACAGCCGGTGGTTGCACCGCGCGAAGCCCCGGTCGAGCGCGCTCCGGCGATCACACGGGGCGCTGTCGCCGACGAAGACGACGAAGCGCTACTCGCGGCTTCAGCGCCTCGGCGCGGCCGAATGTTGATCGTGCTCGGCGTCTTCGCGGTCGTCGCCGCCGGCATCATCGTGTTTGCGGTTCGCCGAGGCAAACAAGACCCGCCCGGCCGTGGAGCCGACCGCGTCGCAGCGAGCCACGACGGGAGCCTCGACGGCGCAGGCACGACCCCGGACGATGCGGTCGTCGTCGCCGGCGCTGACGCGGCCGGTGCGGTCGATGCGGCGAACGCACCCGACGCGGCTTCGGTCGCCTGGCATCACGAAGCCGGTGGCCGCCGATTTTCGCTGCGCGCGTCGAGCGCGGTTCCGCCGACGGCTGGCGAGAAGCTCGATCTCGTGATCGAGATCTTCAACGCACCAAGATCGGTCGCGACTCCGCGTGTCGCCTTGAGCATCCAATACTTTCGGGATCACTCGGTCGTCCACAGCTCGTCGCATGATCTCGGCACCGATGGACGAGTCGCGGCGACAGTGCCCCCGACAAAGGTTGGGAAGCACCACGTTCGCGTCGATCTTCTCGACGGCGACCGCAAGATCGACACCGCACGCTTCGACATTCACTTCGAGCGGTGACCACGTGACGAACGCTACGTGTTCAGAGCGAATGGATCGTTGTATAGCGTGCGCCATGTTCCAACGGTCTCTGTTCGCGATGGCGGTCTCGTTGTCGGCGTGTGGTGGCGAGTCAAGCGTTCCCGACGCTGCGCCTTGTGTGCCCGCAGATCCACCCGCTGCCGATTGCAGCGATGTTTGCTTCGACGCGCGAGGACCCGAGCTTCGGCTCGCCGTCGACGTGGCGACGTTGGGGCTGGCCGCACCGCCGGCCGGCTCGAGAGCGGTCAAGGTCGCGGTGTTCTACACGGTCGCGCCGCACGTGGGGAGCTGGACCGGTGAGTCCTTCGCCGGTCACGTCCGAGGGATCGTGACGTCGACCAACGCCATCCTCGCGCAGTGCCAGATGCACGTCGAGCTCGAGACCGCTCAGGTTGTCGCGATTCCTGGGCGCTTGCTCGACCACCAAGGCAACGAGGAGGGCTCGTTCGGCGGCCATCCGCCGGAAGGCACCCCCAATCCCGATCTGTTCGACTATCAACAGAACGAGCGACTCACCGCCGAATCGATGGAGCTGTTCCAGTACGGCAAACGCCACTCTTCGCCAAATACGATCTCTGCGTTCACCGTCGAGCACATCATCTACTACGCGAACCAGATGCTCGACCAAGCCGGTGGTCTCTCGTACCCAGCCAACATCTACCACCACCCGGATGACTATCCGTATCGCAACTCGGTCTTGCTAGTCCCCAGATATGGGGCGTGCGGCGCGTTGCCAGGCCCCGCCGGGAATCGCACGCTCGCTCACGAGATCGGTCACATGCTCCTCAACAGCGGTGGCCACGCGGGCGACTCGCTCAACCTGATGCAGGGAGGCACCCAGCTGACGCCGACGCAATGCACGACGATGGCGTCGAACCTCGAACGGTTGTTCGGTGCGGCGGCCGTGCCCGATCCGGGCCCACCAACCTAGGCGCGATGTTTGACACCGATCATCGACGGTGGTGTGCGCTTCTACTCGCCGGCTTGCTGAGCTTCGGGTGGGGCTGTGCACCAACGCTCCGTTCTAAATTCCGTCGGACTGACCCGACGTTCACGCCGGCGCCGGGTCCCAGACCCCGTGTCTATGTCGAGCCGACGCTGCCCGACGTGCCTCGAGCGGCGATGCGCTCCGTCGGGGTCATCGAGGTCACGGTCTCGAAGAAGAAAGGCGTCGAGTACGCGATCGAGCTCGCTGCCGACAAGGGAAGCGAGCTTGGATGCTGGCTGGTGATCGAGCACTCCAGCTTCAAGCTTCTGCGGTCGCAAGCGCCGCTCTCATTCGGCGCCCACGCCATTTTCGCCCACGGACCACCACCCGCGACCGGCCCCTCGCGTGCTCCGACCGCGCTCACGATCGAATTCGATTGCATCGTGCAGGTACCCGGTGGCCGAGCAATTACACGCGTTGTTTGGCCGCGAAGCCCTCGTCGTCGAGCGTCGAGATCAGCTGCGTGACGGGCGCCTGCGTCGCGTCGTGCTCCACGATGACGAGACCGTCACGCAGCTTGACGTCGACCTTGCCGACGCCGTCGAGCTCGGTGAGCGCGGCGTTGATGTGACTGATGCAGGACGGGCACGACATGCCCTGGACTTCGAGGATGGTGTCTTGCGGGTTCTTCATTGGAACGACTCCTTGCGATGGCCAATTCGGCCGGTTCGATCCTGAAGACGCAGCAACGCCGCCCGTATTACAGGTGGGTGTAATGCCCGAAGCAGGTCTGCGTCTTCGGGGTTGAAATGCCGTGCAACCCGAGAGCATCGCTCGCACAAGCCGCCGTCTGCACCCTCATCAAGGAGATCCTCGCGACCTTCGAGAAGCGGCGTCGCTCGAAACGACGCCCGTCGGAGTGCGAGGCCTGTGAAGCCCGCACGAGGACGCCGTGAATCTCGCGTTCGAACCGAGCACCGCGCGCAGCGTCGAGCTCGCGATCACTGGCATGACCTGCGCGGCCTGCGTGCGCCGCATCGAGAAGGCCGTGCGCGCCGTCCCGGGCGTAGGCGAAGCGACGGTGAACCTCGTCACGCAACGCGCGTCGATCACGTTCGACCCGAACGCTGCGCCGCGGACGTCCCTTGTCGCGGCGATCGAGAAGGCGGGCTATGGCGTCGTCGAGCCAGTGGTGGCGAAGGCCGACGCACGAGCCGCAGCCGAAGCGCGGGAGCAGCACACGATCCGACGCGACTTCGCGATCGCCGCGATCCTGACGCTGCCGTTGCTCGTCATCGGAATGAGCCACGGCGCGATTCCCGGTACGTCTGGCCCTATTGGTCACTGGACGCAGTTCGTTCTCGCGACGCCGATCGTGTTCGGTCCCGGCCTGCGCTTCATCCGCCTCGCGTGGGCAGCGTTGCGCCATCGCAGCGCCGACATGAACACGCTGGTTTCGATCGGTGTCCTTGCTGCGTGGGTGTATTCGACGGTGACGTTGATGGCGGGGCACGCCTCGGAGTCGCATCTGTACTTCGAGGCGGCAGGCGCGATCGTCTCGTTCGTTCTGCTCGGCAAGCTCCTCGAGACACGCGCACGCAAACGCTTGTCGGATGCCGTGCGCGGGCTCGTCGCGCTCGTCCCGAAGACGGCTCGACGGATCGAACAAGATCAGGAGGTCGACGTCGATGTCGCAGCGCTCGCGATCGGCGATCTCGTTCTGGTTCGCCCAGGCGAGCGCATCCCGACGGACGGCAAGGTCGTGCGGGGCGCCGCGGCCGTCGATGAATCGATGCTCACCGGCGAGAGCTTGCCCGTGGACAAGCGCGAAGGCTCGCTCGTGTTCGGCGGCACGCTCAACCAGAGCGGTTCGCTCACATTCGAGATCACGCGCACCGGCAGCGACACGGCGCTCGGGCGCATCGTCGAGGCAGTCGAGCAAGCGCAAGGCTCTCGCGCGCCGATCGCGCGCCTCGCGGATGTCGTGAGCGCCTTCTTCGTCCCGATCGTCATCGGCATCGCCGCCCTCGCATTCGTCGTGTGGTTCGCGATCGACCCGACGTCCAGTGGGTTCGCCGTCGCAGTCGAGCGATTCGTGGCGGTGCTTGTCATCGCGTGCCCGTGTGCACTCGGTCTCGCGACGCCTGCCGCCGTCGCAGTCGGCACCGGGCGTGGCGCGGAGCTCGGCATTCTCGTGAAAGGCGGCGCCGTGCTCGAGGCAGCGAGCCGCGTCGATACCGTCTTCCTCGACAAGACCGGCACCGTCACCGAGGGCAAGCCCGCGTTGACCGACGTCGTCGATGTCTCCACCCACGGTGAGCGTGCCCTGCTCGCGCTCGTGGCGGCTGTCGAGCGGCACAGCGAGCATCCGGTCGCACAGGCGATCGTCGACGGCGCCGAGTCCATTGGCGTGCCACGCCTGAACGCCACGGACTTCGTCATGCAAGCAGGCGGCGGTGTCCAAGGCACCGTCGATGGCCAGGTCGTACGCATCGGAACGAGTACATTCCTGGCGCTGAAAGGAACGAACACGGCGCAGCTCGAGCCCGCCGCGGATGCGTTGGCGTCGCGAGGCAGGACGCCGTCGTTTGTCTCGATCGATGGCGAGCTCGCCGGCATCGTCGCGATCGCCGACCGCCCCACCGAAGACGCGGCCTTCGCTATCGCGGAACTGAAAGCGATGGGCATCGAGGTCGCGATGCTCACCGGCGACCGCGCCGCCACTGGTCGCGCTGTTGCGCACGAGCTCGGCATCGAGCACGTGTTCGCCGAGGTGCGGCCCGAAGACAAGGCGCGCATCATTGCCGAAGCGCGCGCACGCGGCCGTATTGTCGCGATGGTCGGCGATGGCGTCAACGATGCACCCGCTCTCGCCGGCGCGCACGTCGGCATCGCGATCGGAAGTGGCACGGACATCGCCGTCGCCGCCGCCGACATCGCGCTCATGCGCGACGGGATTGCGGCACTCCCTCGTGCGTTGCGCCTCGCCCGCGCGACGCTGCGCACGATCCGCCAGAACTTGTTCTGGGCATTCGTCTACAACGCCGTCGGGATTCCGATCGCAGCCGGGGCGCTCTACCCCGCAACAGGTTGGCTGCTCTCCCCTGTCCTCGCGAGCGCCGCGATGTCGCTGTCATCGGTTTCCGTGCTCGCCAATTCGCTGCGCCTGCGGCGGGTACGTGCTTGAGGTGCGTCGCGCGGCCGCCGCTCACACTGCGACGGCGAGGAGCACCGAGAGCGCGTCGTCGAGTCCGGCTATCGCGGCAGTCTTTCGCTCGTCGAGCGACCGAGCGAGCACGTAGTGGGGGTTCAGCCGCGAGACGGTGTCGTTGATGAACAGACCCGCGTGCGAGACCAGCCCCTCACGCACCGCTTCGTGCGGCAGCAGATCGCGGTGGTACTGGCAAATGCCCGACAAGGCGGGCTGCTCGTGGAATAGCTGTTCGAGGCGCCACTCGTATTCGAGCAGCTTCGAGAGCTCTTTCTCGGATCCGAACTCCCAGGTCATGTCGCCCGTGGCGAACAGCCCGGCGAAGCCGGCAGCCAGGGCGGTCTGGACAGCGGCCTCGAGCATGTCGATCATTCGATCCACGTCGAAGCGACCATCGACCAGGTGCAAGTCGTCCGCGACGAGAACAAGCGCCCCACGTCCCAGCTCGTATTCGACGTCCGTCCCCGTCGCATACAATTGCGAACGAAGGCCGGCGACCATCGCGGGGCTGTTGATGTACATGCAGCGCGTGTGCGCGAGACGTTGCTGGATCGCCGCTGCCAACGCAGGGAGCATCCGCGATGGAGACCCGTCGTAGATCAGGCATTGGTGCCGGCAAGGGTCGGCGCTCATTGCAGGAAAGTTTGCCCCACTTGGGTTCGCTTGGCACTAGCAAATCCGCGCAGCAAATCAGGATGGATCCGTCGGCGTCAGGTTCGAGTCGCTATCGCGCAGCGCGGGCTCCGCGGCCCCAACGGCCTTGATGCGCTCGATCTCTGCCATCAGATCTCGCGCCTTGTACGGCTTCTCGATCAGCCTCGCGCCGCGGGAGATCATGTCCTGCAGCTCGGCGTCGATCGCGTAGCCGGTCGCGATCAATACGGGGACGTCTGACTGCGCGCGCAGCCGCGCGAAGCACTCGGCGCCGCCCATGACGGGCATGCCCATGTCGAGGATGACGAGTCCGATCGGGCTCTCGCTGCTCGCGAATGCGCGCAGTCCGTCTGCACCGTTCTCGGCCATCAGCACGCGATAGCCCTTGCGCTGCAACATGCGGGCGGTGCTGTTGCGGACGGCCGCTTCGTCATCGATCACGAGCACGGTCCCCGGGCCCGGGTTGTAGAGGTCCGGCGTTGCGGCCGTGACCGCGGCCTTGGTCGCCTTCGGCAACAACACGGTGAAACGTGCGCCGTGTCCCGCCTCGGACTCGACGACCACGGTCCCATGATGCGCCTGCACGACCCCCCAGACGAAGGCGAGGCCGAGTCCCGTGCCCTGGCCCACCGGCTTCGTCGTGAAGAACGGTTCGAACAAGCGCGGAAGCGTCGCGGCGTCGATGCCGGTGCCCGAATCCGCGACGTGGAGCTGGATGTACGGGCCCGGAGGCAGGCCGAGCGGCTTTGCCTGCTGCTCGTCGAGGTCGACCACATTCGACGCCACGAGGATGGTGCCGCCGTCGGGCATCGCGTCACGCGCGTTGATGCAGAGGTTGACGAGGACTTGTCGCAACTGGACGCGATCACCGTCGACGATCGCGGTGCTGCTGCCTTGAGCGACGACGAGCTCGTGAGTCGATAGCAGCGCGTTCTTGATGAGTGGCACGGCGTCACCGACGACGTCGTTCAGATACGTGCGCTGCTTGCGGTACTGGCCGCGGCGGCCGAATGCGAGCAACCCACGCGTGAGCTCTGCACCGCGGAGTGCTTGCTCGATGACTGGCTGCACACTGTCGTTGGCGTCGGGGTGCTCGCTGGCGATCACGTTCGCGTAGTTCGTGATGGCGGCCAACACGTTGTTCATGTCATGTGCAATGCCGGCGGCGAGCGTGGCGACGGCCTCGAGCCGCTGCGCGTGCAGCAAGCTTTCTTGTAGTCTGGCGCGTTCGCTCTCGGAGCGTTCGAGGTCGACGAGGTTGCGCTCCAGCTCCGCGGCGGCAACGGCCTCTGCGATGCGATGGAGCTCCGCGCGCACCAGTGCTCGTCGCGAAACGATCTGCAGCACGACACCGAACAGTGCGGCGGTGACGACGATGGAGACGTGGACCGCGATCGTTCGCGCATCGCGCACGAGCAGCGGCAAGTACAGCGCGAGGGTCAGTGCCGCGCAGGCGATCGTCTGCCGCGTGTCCAGCAGCATGACCAGCCCCAGGAGCTCGAGCAGCACGAGGATGATGAGCTGAACTTCGCCTGTCTCGTATTGGGAGACCAGCGTGCCACCGACCGGCACGAGCCAGGACAGCGTCAGCGAGACGACTGCAAGATGCGGCGACAGCTTCCGCAGCCATGAGCCCACCACGATGGTCGCGAGCAGCGACATCGCGAAGACGTTGTAGGCGATCGTCGTGCGCGTCAGCGGAACGCCCGCGGCCTCGCTGCTGAGAAATGTGCCGACGACGCCGAGCAGGATGACGGCGCTCATGACGCGCACGCGTCGCGCGGCGACACTCGCGATCAGGTCGTCGCAACGTCGATCCACCTCGGCACTCATGGTGCCCTCATCGATAACAGCGCCGGCGCATCCGTGCGCGACACCGGGACAACCGGCATGTACACGGTCGCAGTTGTCCCCTCGCCGACCGTCGAGTCAAGCTCGATCGTGCCGTCATGGCTGCGTGCGATTCCCCACGCCGTCGAGAGCCCAAGGCCACAACCCTTGCCGAGTGGCTTCGTCGTGAAGAACGGATCGAAGGCGCGCGCTTGCGTCGCCGCGTCCATGCCATTGCCGCGGTCGCGCACGCGGAGACGCGCGTAGCTCCCTGGGTGAAGTTTGGATGTCGCCTTCGCGATGGTGATGCAGTCGGTCTCGACGACAATGGTCCCGCTCGAGCCCATCGCCTCGGCGGCATTGAGCGCGAGGTTCACGAGTAGCTGACCGATCTGCACGATGTCGCACGACACGTCGACGGGCGCGCCGAGGCGAAGATCCAGCTCGATCGTGCGCGGCAACGTTCGGCCGAGCATGTCGCAGCACTGCTGCACGATCTCGTCGAACGAGCGCGGCTCGCGTCGCTGCGCATCACGCCGGCTGAAGGCAAGGAGCCCGCGCGTCAGATCCGCTCCGCGTTGACTCTCCGCGAGGATCGTCTTGTAGTCCGCCTGCAGCGCGCCTGTCGTGCGCCGCGCGAGCATGCTCGTCATCGTCGTGATGCCGGCGAGGATGTTGTTCATCTCGTGCGCGAATGACGCGGCGAGCGTGCCAGTCGCCTCGATGCGTTGCGTCGCCGCGATCTGACTCGAGAGCTCGTCGCGTGCCGCGCGCGACTGCGCGAGCTCGGTGATCTTGCGGTCCAGCGTCCGCGAGACATCCGCCTGTGCGCGGCGCCGGAGCTCCGTCTCGTGCATCGCGTGCTTGAAGATCAGGTGGCACACGATGCCGAGAAACTGGGCGCCTGCCGCGCCCCCCAGGTACATCGGCCAGCCCGGAAGCTCCGTCCACACCATGATCGGCACGAACACGACATCGAGCACGAGCAGCGACGCGACGACGAAGCGCGTGTGCAACAAGACGGCGATCGCGAGCATCTCGAGCATGACCAGGAGCGCGATCTCGGACTGCGCGCCGGTCAAGAGACCCTGGACCGACGCGCCGGTGACGAGCCACCACAGCGCGCCGAGGAGCACGTGGCCGTGTCGTGGCGCGAACCACTGCCGCCGGCAGGCGAACCAGAGGACCGCGAGGGTGAGCGTGACGCACACGTTCAGCACGAACGAAAATGGCGTGAGCGACAGCGCGATCAGATCGGCGGCGAACGTGTACCAACCGACGGCGATCGCCAGGACGGGCGCAAGGAAGCGCGCATGCTCCAGCGCCACCGGCGCCAAGATGTCCGTTCGATCGTCTTGCACGTTCGAGCTATGAATCGACCGAACGGCGAACCTGGGGAGTGCTCATGGGGTACTCGTCGAGCTAGCGCCTAGCGGACACAGCGACATACATCGCACGTCAGACCGCCACGAGCTATCTCACGGCGCGCTGCGGTACGAGATCCTCTAACCAGCGCGAGCGTTTGCCTCAGCGTGCGGTATCGCGCGCGCGGAGGACGAATCAGCGCGTTCCGTCGTGCCGAACAAAGTCGAGCAGCGCGTTGAAGGGCACGGGCTTCTTGAAGACGCGATAACCCGCCGGAGCAAGCTCTGGCGAGCTCGAAACGATCGCGACCGGAACCGATTTCAAGCGCGGCTCGTTCTGGAGGTATTCGAGGACGGAGTGCCCGACGACGCCCGGCATCATCAGATCCACAAAGACTCCGTCGGGCGTTGGGAGGTGTTGGAGAACGTCGATCGCTTCCCCTCCGTGAGCAGCGCCATGCACTTCAAACCCCTCGCGCTCGAACAGCGCGATCAGTACATCTCTGATTTCGGGATCATCATCAGCAACCACGATCAGTCCGCGTCCGGTCATGGATGATCGATGTGCAACGGCAATACCGCGCGCCCTGGCCGCGCCGCTGCTTACGAATGCGGCGCTTCTCACGCGATAGAAGCTACGTTACGAAGCGTTTGATCGCCTCGCGGATGGTCTTCACATCGAACGGTTTCTCCAGGCGCTCGTTGGGCACGGCGTCGAGAAATGCGTTCGCCGCTGGTGTGAATGCGCCACCCGTCACAAACACCACGCGCTCTGTCATCCCGGGATGTGCACGCGCGAGCGCATCATAGAAGTCCATTCCGGACATCTCCGGCATCATGATGTCAGAGAGGATCACATCGAAGTGCTTCCCTGCGGAAAGCAGATCAAGTGCATCGCGAGCACGGTGCACCACGGTGACGTCGTGTTCCCGTAGCAATCGCTTGAGCGTGATACCGACGACCGGTTCGTCATCAACGATCAACACGACAGCTCGCGGCGTCTCGACGACGACTTCGATGCGGTCGCTTTTGTGCGCCGCCGGAACCCGCTCGGCACGCGGAATGGTGACGCGAAAGCACGCACCACCAGCATCGAGATTGTGCGCAGTGATCGAACCGCCCATGCCTGTGACGATGTTGTGGCAGATCGAGAGCCCCAATCCCGTTCCTTCGCCTACCGGCTTGGTCGTGTAGAACGGTTCAAAGATCCGATCGATCGAAGACGCCGAAATTCCGCGGCCGGTGTCGCGCACCTCGATCACTGCATTCCCTGCAGGATCCGTGGAGGTAAGGATGCGGATCTCGTTCGCATCGCAGTTCCCTTCGGGAATCGCGTGCGCCGCGTTGACGAGGAGATTGATGAAGACCTGACCGAGACGTGCGTCGTCGGCAAGGACTGGTGGAGTCTCCCCGTAGTCCTTCACCAAGCGCGCGCGATGCCGGATCTCGTTGAAGGCCATGTTGATCGACAGCTCGAGAGTCTGTCGCACGTCGATGACGCAGCGGCGCTCCTCCTCCGCACGCGAGAACGTCTTGAGCCCGCGGACGATCTTGCGCACTCGCTCCGCACCCGCGAGGGCATCGGTCACCATGTCCCTCAGGTCGCGCACGGCGCCAGACGGAGCGACCGACGCCAGTGTCGCCAAGTCCTCGCCGATCATTTCGAGGTTCGCCATGACATATGATAGCGGGTTGTTGATCTCGTGCGCGACGCCCGCTGCGAGTGTCCCGACCGAGGACATGCGGTCGGCCATCATCAGTTGCGTCTGGATCTTCGTCTGCGCTCGCTTCGCCTCCTCCTCGAGCGTGGCGTCGCGAAACACGAGCACGGCGCCTGTGATGTCACCATTCCCATCCCTGATCGGCGCGCAACTGTCGGCGACTGGCACCTCGGTTCCATCGCGTCGCATGAGCAAGGTGTCGGTTGCCATCCCCACGACGACACCCTTGGCCACAACTTCGACAACTGGATTTGCAACCGCTTCCCGAGTCGTCGCGTTCATCAGTGTCAACACGACCTCCACCGGCTTGCCGATCGCCTCGGCGATAGACCATTGCGTGAGACGCTCCGCGACTGGGTTCATCCGTACGACGCGGCCGGCGCCGTCGGTCGCGATCACTCCGTCTCCGATGCTGCTCAGCGTGGTGGCGAGACTCTGAGTCAAGCTTCGGAGCGCTTCCTGCGCGTGATGCTGCTCTGTCACGTCGCGGGCGACCGCGTAGATGAGTCCCTGCTCCATGTACGGCACCGCTTGCCAATCCAACCAGCGATACGCTCCGTCGCGACAACGATATCGATTGGCGAACGTTGTAACGGTCGCCCCAGCGCCGAGCTTGCGTCCCGCGTCGAGCGTCGCTTGGACATCATCGGGATGAACAAAGTCGAGCCAGGGTGCGGCGCAGAGCTCTTCGGCGGACCAGCCCAGGATCTTGGTCCACGACGGGCTGACGCTCTGGAACAACCCGTCGAGTCCCGCGATGCAAAGCATGTCGAGGGACAATGCAAAGAACCGCTGCAGCTGTTGTTCGGCCGTTTGGCGGGCTGCGCGTGCCGTCGCTGCCCGTTCATCGATCGCTAACCGCGCCGCGAGAGCCGGCTGCCCCAACGAAACGAAGTAGACGTCGTCCACGCCAGCCTGCAAGAGCGCCGGCAGCTGAGCCGCATCGGCATCGTTGACCACGGCGAGGATCACGGCCTCTCGACACGCCGGCGCCGCTCGCAACGCACGCGCGAACGCACGGGCCGTGGAGACGTCGGAGCCTTCAATGACAGCTACCTGAATCGGCTCGACGACGCATTGCGCGATATCGCTCGGAGTGCCAGCCACGACGATCGTGTCGCTTCGTTGACGAAGCAGCTCCTCTACCGCGGGTCCACTCATCGGGCCAAGCCCCCCCAACAAGACGCGCATGTTGTTCCGAGCGTACACCCACGATTCCGGCGAGTGCGGAGTCTCGGACCGATGCGTGACCAGGCGTCGACTATGATGAGCTGCCAGCATGCAGTTCAACGACCACGTCTGCTATCGCTAAGAGTCTGGCCTTGATCACGCCCGCCGCTGCAGCTCCGCATGTGCTCGCGCGAATCCGCGAGGTCGCAGATTCGCGCGCGCTCGTGGATCTCTACGGCTCCGTCATCTACGCACCCGCGTATGCGAGCGATGTCGACGTGCTCGTATCGCACGACGATGCAGCGCAGCTCGCGACAAAGCTCGGGCTCGAGCTGATCCCGACGCGAATGCCTCGTCTCCACGGAATGCTCGAGGGCGTGAAGGTCGATATCACCGTCGTGAACGGCGACGACGATGTCGCGCGACGCATGCGCTCCGGCCCTCGCGATGCCTCATTACTCGCGACCTATCTGCGCGATCGCGACGAGGTCTTTCAAGCGACGTGGCCCGGCGTCCGCCAGTTCGTGCGAGCTCGCGCGCTCGGCAACAACGGTCTCGGCTGGTTCGGCAGCTTCGGGTGGGCGCTACTTCTCGCCGTTCCTCTCGTAAGCGATCGCGAGCTGCGCGTGGTGGCTCCGGGTGCTGCGCTGCCCGTCTGGTTACGTTGGCTCTCGCGACTAGCGATCGGTTCGCGCGTGGACCTCGACGGAATGCACAGCGGCTATCCCGCGCCGTTCTTCCTCGCCGCGCCGTCGCCACCGCTGCGCGACGTTGCACAGCTAACAAAGCGCGCCGCGATGTGGCTGTTCTCCGAGGCGCGCGAGTCGGTGCTGGCGATTCGAGATGCCGTCACCGATGCCGATGCACTCGCACGCATCGTCGACATCGCCGATGCGCCTCCAGCTGGATCCACACTCGTGATCTCGGGCGACGACGAACAGAGTCGCGGCCGGTATGATGGCAACGCGCGCGGGCTCGTCCGCGACCTCGAAGCGCTCGGTGCAGCGCGATCGTGGGGCCGCTTCGACGTTGCCGACGGAGCGTGGCAGCACCGAATCACGGTGCCGACGCAACGGACAGCTGCATCGCGCGAGCTCGTCGAGAACTGGCTCGCAAGCAACCACATCGATGCGACGGTTAGCGATTAGCCGCACTCTCGCGCGGGGCCACCGCTATCAGGCGAGCGACACCGAGTCGTCGGTCTGCGCCGGGATGCGCGTTCGAGCCGCGTCCTCCCGTAGGCTCTTCATCCGAGCCTCCATCTGCTGGCCGAGCGCCTCGAGCTTCTCCGAGCTGAGGACCTTCTTCGCCTTCGGAAAGAGCTCCTCCTCTTCCTCCTTATGGTGATGGACGGCCTGTTCGGCGAGGACGTGCATCTTGGGGCCAAACTTCTCGTCGTCGGTGGGGATCGCGAGCAGGTCGGCGAGCACACGCTTCAGCGACAGGTGCTCCTCGAGCGACTCGAGCAAGATGTCCTCGGTGCGTCCCGCATTCACTGCCGGGTAGAACAGCTCCTCCTCGATGGTGATGTGTGCCGCCAGCTCGTCGGCCATCTTGTTGAAGTCCGACTTGGCCAGCGAATCCGCTTCCTTCAGCGCAGAGAGTTGCTGTTCGAGGCTCCGGTGACTTTTGATGAGGAGATCGATCGCGTGCATGTACACGGTCTACCGCACTCGCGCGATCGAGACTCGCAGCGATGATGACTGCGAGCGATGCATGGAGACGATTGATAACCGCATCAGACCATCCTAACGAGCGCCGATGCTCGTCGTCGATCTCCTCCGACGACCTCTCGCGCGCGGGCTATTGCACCGTGAACGTCGCCGTTGCTTCGACCACGGGCATGACTTCTTCGTGCGCGTTCGTCGCGAGGACAAATCGCATCGTGTGTGGCCCGAGCGCCGTCGTCGCCGTCGTTTTGAACGTGACCGTCGGCGTCCAGCCCGCCGTGTACTTGACGGCGTTGTCGAGGTAGTAGTGGTAGTGTGGTGGAATCATGCTCGTGAATTGACGCACTGACTATCACGAGCATCGGTTGCGTTAACGGAGATCACGCGATTTGCGGTGCGATAGTGGCGACATGCGTACACGCTGCAACGATGGGGGATGACGATCCAGCGAGAGCGCCCACCGTAGCGGCGCCACGATGGACGGTTGGTACCGCACCGACTGCGATGCAACCGCCGTCTGCTTCGCTGTTGCTACCGCACTATCACGTGCAAGGAGTCGTCGGGAGCGGTGGGATGGGCGAGGTCTTGCTCGCGCGCGACGAACGCGTAGGTCGCGAGGTCGCGGTCAAGCGGCTGCGTGGCAGTGCACCATCGGCGAGTGCAACGGCGCGGTTCCTCCGTGAAGCGAGGATCCAGGCGCGACTGGAACACCCAGCGATCGTGCCGGTCTACGAGATCGGCGAGGATGCAGCGAACGAGCCGTTCTTCGCGATGAAGCGTATCAGCGGAACGACGCTCGCGGATCTATTGCATTCGGCTCCCGCTCCAGCGCTGCAGCGACTCCTGCGCGCTTTTCACGATGTCTGTCTCGCCGTGGAGTTTGCGCACTCGCGCGGCGTCGTTCACCGCGATCTCAAGCCGCAGAACATCATCTTGGGGGAGTTCGGGGAGGTGTACGTGCTCGATTGGGGGCTCGCCCGCATCGTCGGCGAACACGAGGCACCCAATCACGACGACGTGCGCTCGCTCGATGGCGCGACCCAGGCGGGCGTGATGCTCGGAACGCCGGGCTACATGGCACCCGAACAAGTACGCGATGCCGCCACGGTCGGGTTTGCCGCCGACGTCTATGCGCTGGGATCGACGCTCTTCGAGATCCTCACAAACGAACCACTGCATTCACGGGGCATGGCGGCGCTCGTCTCGACGACCGCCGGCGTCGACGGATCGCCTGCGATACGTCGGCCGGAACGCACCATCGCGCCGGAGCTCGATGCGCTTTGCGTTGCCGCACTCAGCACCGATCCGAAACGTCGACCGACTGCGAGCGAGATCGCCGAGCGGGTCGAACAATTTCTCGACGGCGATCGCGACATCGCGAAACGGCGCGCGCTCGCCCGTGCTCATGTCGAGTCAGCGCGTGCGGCACTCGCGTCGGGTGATAGCAGCCAGCGCGCCGAGGCGGTGCGTGCGGCGGGTCACGCGCTCGCATTTGATCCCGAATCCCGCGACGCAGCGAATCTCATCACGCATCTCATGTTCGAGCCTCCGCGAGAGCTGCCGCAGGCGCTGCGGACGGAGCTGGTGGCCTCGGAGATCGTGACCCAACGCCGCCAGTCGCGTGTCGCCGCCGTGTCGTTCCTGGCGATCGTCGCGTTTCTGGCCGTCATCGGCTCGAAGGGTGTACGGAGCTGGGAGCAGTGGCTCGCGCTTGGTGCACTCACCAGCGTCATGGGACTCGCCGCGTGGCGGCTGTCGCAGCGCAACCCGGTGTCCAACGAGATGCTGTTCGTGGCCGCGGGCAATGCCGTTCTTGCGTGCCTCCTCTCACGTGCTTTCGGATCGCTCATCCTGGTTCCCGCCGTGACCTGCGTGATGGCCCTCTCTCTGATGTCGTATCCGCAGCTCGTCGATCGTGTGAAGACAGTCCTTGCCGTCGTGGTCGCGGCCTGGCTACTACCAGTTTGCCTCGAGTATGCGGGCGTCATCGAAAGGACGTGGCTTGTCACCGAAGGCGAGATTCGATCAACCTCGACGCTCGTCGAGATTGGCGGCATAAGAACGGAGCTCGTGTTGGTCGCGCTTAACGTTGGCGCGATCGTGGTCATCGGTCTGTTCGCAAACGCGCTCGCCCGAACACGGCGCGACGCGCAGCGCACGTTGGAGATTCAGGCGTGGCATCTCCGCCAGCTCTTGCCCGTCGCGCCCGAGACCATCCATAGCCCGACGTAGCGCACAGAAAAACGATGCGAAGACTTTCGCGACTCCGAACGAACGAGCAGCTCGAGCAACGGCTCGAAATGATCCGTGCGTAACTTGCTGAGCGCGCAAACGTGCAACGCGCTGGGGCGCACTGCGTAACTTTTTCGTTCGCCCCTCGACATCGTCGTTCGTTCTCCGCCGACTGAGGAGCGCGCGAGTTATCCTTCAAGCTCGTCCGGCGGTGGGAAGCCATGCTGTTCGGGGCCTGGCTTCCCATCGTATTTACGCGGATCAGCGATGACGCATTCCAGCGTGCTCGACCACGACATCACCGGCAATCGCGCCGCAGGAATCCCGATCCTGTTACTCCGGCCCATCGCCGGCACGCGTTCCGTGTGGGGTGCATTCCGCGACCGGCTTGCCCAACGACGGGCGGTGATCGCCTGCGATGCCCGCGGGATCGGCCGTTCGCCACCGCTACGACCGACTACGACCACACGGTCGATGGCACTCGATGCAGCGTCTCTCCTCGAACATCTTCGCGTCGCGCAGTGCCATGTCTTCGGGCTGTCGCTCGGCGGTATGGTCGCCACCTGGCTCGCGATCGATCGTTCCGATCTCGTACGTTCCCTCATCCTCACTTCGACACCATTGCGAGGACTCTCGCTCGCCGGGGCACCGGTGCAAGGATTTCGCTTCGCGACTTGTCTCGTTCGTCGATCCGGCGAACGCGAAGCGTGTCTGGCAGACCGCGCACTGTCGCGCTCATTTCACGATCGGCATCCCGATCGCGTGGCTTCGATCCTTGCCGAGGTCCGGCGCGAGCGAGGATCGCTTCGCACGCTCGTTGCCCATGCGATTGCGGGTGGCTTACACGACCCGCGACGCGAGCTCGCCATGATTCGCGCCAAGACGTCGTGCATCGCGGGCGATCTGGATCCACTCGTCGGGCCTGACGGAGCGCGCGAGCTCGCTTCTCAACTGCCGCGCCCCACGCCCGTGAAGGTCATGGCGGATACCGGTCACGACCCCAGCCTCGAAAGACCAGTCGAGCTCGCCGATCTCGTGATGGAGCTCATCGAGTCCTGCGAGGCGTAGCTGCGAGTGCATCTGTCGCGGGAACTGCCTCAGTTTAGAGCACGAGTAGGTAAGCGAGTAGATCCGCCTTCTCTGCGTTCGTCAGCTTGACGCCGAGCACGAGATTGAAGAACTCGATCGTATCCTCGAGCGTGATAAGCCGCCCGTCGTGGAGATACGGTGGCGAGTCCTTGATACCGCGCAGCGGGAACGTCTTGATCGGGCCGTCGCCATTGGCGACCATATCGTTAATAACCTCTTCGTCGAAGAAGCGCTCGAGCGCGAGGTCGTGGGCATTGTTGTCACTGAAGTGCGGACCATCGTGGCACTCGATGCAACGCGCCTTGCCGTTGAACAGTGCTTGCCCGCGTCTCTCGGCCGCAGTGGCCGAGGGCTTCAGTCGGCCGAACACGTCAAGCTTGGGTGCGGGCGGGAACGCGAGCAGCTTCTGCAATTCGGCCATGTGCTGGACCTGACTCGCGCGATCGAGTGGGTTGATCCCTTTGAGAGCTGCTTTGTCGATGTCGCCATCGAAGTACGCGGCGCGCTGCTCGAACTCCGTGAAGTCCTCGATCGACATCAGCGAGCGCTGCGACCCGAAGAGGCGCTGCAGGTGTACTCCACGCAACGAAGGCGTATCGATGCGATTGCGATGCTCCTGCGGACGGATATCGCCCACGAGGTGGGTTGCCGCGTTCGTGTGACCGTTCTGGTGACAATCAAAACATGCGACGCCGAGTTGGGGATCACATGACCGGCGATCGTCGATCAAGTTGAATTGCTGCTGCGCGAACGGGAAGACCAAGAGCCTCAGGCCGTCGAGGTCCTTTGGGTTGAGGACGTCCTTGAACAACCGGAAGAAGTTGTGCGTGGTGACGAGTTGGCCCTGCGAAACGTCCCCGAGCTCCGGACGTGTGGTCAAAAAGATCGGCGCTGGGAACTCCGGCAGGACGTGGTCAGGCAGATCGAACTCGAGATCGAACCGCTCGAGGTCGCGCCCCGTCTGCGCGAGCACCTCCTCGATCTCGAAATGCGGGAACAGCATGCCGCCCTCGAGGTGCCGTGGATGTGGCAATGGCTTGAAGCCGTCCGGGAACAAGCCCGCTGCCTTGATTTGGGCAGGTGTCATCTGCGAAAGCTGATTGAAGGTGACACCGGTCGGTAGCTTCACGCGAATTCCGCTCTGCACGGGTTTGCCGCGCGTCATCGTCGCCGTTCCCGGCTGATTCGCGAGGTTGTAACGCGCAGCGAGGAGAGCTAGCTGCCGCTGCATGAAGAACGGCTTCTCCGACTCCAGTCGCATCTTCATCTGCTCGAACGTCTCGCCGGCTGGCGGTGGGGGTGGCGGTGGACCTAAAGGGGTGTTGTCTTGATCCGCGGTGGCTTGTCCGTCACCGCTGCAGGCGGCGATCGGCAAGAAACTAGCGACGAGGACGAGCGTTGAAATTTTCATGCGTGACTCCTGGGTTTGCTCTCCGAGTCACCTGTGCACCACCTACGCCAGCACTCGCCAATGCACGTCGAACGAAACAGGGATTCGATCGTCGCACCTCGCGACTACGACGTTCGGTAACCAATCCAGAATCTGGAAGACGTGCATTCTTGCGAATACGCTGTTGCGTTAGTTCGAACGAGCGCTCGTGTCGTGGAGGCGGCAGGGGCTCACCATGAGTGCTCGATCGCGAGCGTCGCCGTGTGCGTCGCCGCGAGAGCAAGAGCTCGAGCGTCGCGTCGATCGTTCGAACGAGCGCCAACGTCCGCCTGTTCGCCCAGGCGCGCCCGTCCGTGCGTGGGTTGAAGTCGTGGCGCTCGCTCGACGCGCTCGGGCGAGGTGCATCGCTTGCACCGCTCGATCACCAACCTAGCGAGGAGCTTCCCAATGTCGATTTCTACTTCTCGGTTCGCGTGGCTGAGCAGTGCGCTCGTGATCGCCGCTGGATGCGGCGGCGATCCGAACGATGCAAACAGTTCTGATCTGGATGAAGGTGGCAATGAGAACGAGCCGCAGCCTCCACCGGCCTGCGGCTGCCCCGGAGACAACGGCGGTATCACGCTGCCCTCGGGGTTCTGTGCGACCGTGTTCGCCGATGATCTCGGACGTGCGCGGCACATGGCCGTAACGCCGTCGGGCGATGTGTTCGTCGTGATCGATCCGCCGATGGGTGCGACCGAGCCGAGCCACGTGATCGCACTCCGCGACGCGGACCACGACGGCGTCGCCGAGGCTCAGGAGATCGTGGCCGACGTGGGTGGCAACGGCATCGCATGGGCCGATGGCGTGCTGTACGTCGCGCCCGACGATCGCATCGTGAAGTACGCGCTCCCCGATGGGGAGATGAGACCCACGCGAGGTCCGGAGGTCGTGGTCTCGGGGCTGCCCTTCGTCGGCGACCACCATCGCAAGACGGTCGTCCCGCACGACGGGAAGCTCTACGTCAACATCGGCTCGGCCTCGAACGCATGTCAGGTGGAAAATCGGGCCCCGCACTCCCCGGGGATCGATCCGTGTCCGGAGCTATGCGAGCGTGCGGGGATCTGGCGGTTCTCGATCGATCACAACGATCAGTCGATGGCCGAGGGTCATCGCGTCATGACCGGGGTGCGCAACGCAAACGCCATGGCGCACGACTCCAACGGCATGGTGTGGGCTGCGAATAATGGGCGCGATCAGCTGCACGACAACTGGCCGGAGCTGTTCACGCTCGCGCAGGACATGCGCTTGCCATCCGAAGAGATCTACGCGGTCCGCGACGGCGACGATCACGGTTGGCCGTACTGCTATCACGATCCGGTTCGCGATCAGATGATGCTCGCCCCCGAATACGGCGGCGACGGAACCATCGTTGGCCGGTGCGCGCACGTCGACACGCCCGCGCTGACGATGCCGGCGCACTGGGCACCACTCGGAATGGCTTTCTACACCGGAAGCCAGTTCCCCGAGCGCTACCAGGGTGGTGCGTTCATCGCGAACCATGGCTCGCGGTTCGATGCGAACGGAGTTGGGGATCCCGGATACAACGTCGTGTTCGTGCCGTTCGCCGACGGCGCTCCGTCCGCGAACTGGGAAGCGTTTGCGACGGGATTCACCGGTGGCGGCCTGCCGCTCCCCGACGCTGCGCTCCATCGACCCGTCGGTGTGGCCGTGCTGCCGGACGGCGCGCTGCTGATCTCCGACGATAAGGGGGGGCGGATCTGGAAGGTGACCTACCACGCTCCATGAGCCCGGTGTTTCTGCTCGGCATCATCGACGCGAATGGCGTGCTGAAGCCGTCGCCACGCGGCGGCAACCCGGGCGACACGAATCGAGTTACGATCGGTCGGCGATGTACCGCATCCTGATCGCAATCATGTGTGTCGCGACCGCGGGTGGGCTCGGTTACTCCGCGTTTTCCGAGCGCTGGCTCGAGAACCAGTCGCCCTCGCGTCGTGCCGCGTTCTCGTTGTTGTCATCGACGCGTTGCGTCGGCGAGTCGCCGACGACGATGACCTGCGAGTCGAAGTCGAACACCGACCTGATGGCAGAGCTCGTGATGCAACCGAAAGAGGACGCGTCGATGGCCTTCGCCACCGCCGGTCAGGCGACCCTCGGGCTGTCACTCCTCTCGGCCCTCGGGCTGCTGCTCTGCGCGGGGTGGCTCGTCGGCAACAAGCGAACCTCCGGACCGAACGGACCGCAGCACCTCGCTCTCATCGCGCTCATGCTCGCCCTGATCGCCGCAACCGTCTTCATCAAGACGAAGCCTGGTGGGCCAACCGGCGTTGGAGCGGGACCTGGGTTCTGGGTATTCGGGGTCGCGTGTGTCTTGGGGATCTTCGCGGCGCAGCTCGCGAGCAAGCTGATCAAGCCGCTCGATCCGGATCCCTCTCTTTAGGAAAGCGCGCGACGACGTTGGCCAAAACGTGCTTATCCGATGGACGGCGCGTGGCCCTCGACAACGCGAATCCGTACGGCTCGCTGGTGACCTCGCGCCCTTCGAGTGTCTCCGGCCAGACCTGCGAGCCCGTGCAGTCAGGAGTGTTTTTTGAGGCTCGGAGCCTTTCGATTCTTATCGAGGATTGCGGCGAGAATGAGCACGAACGCCAGTAGCCTCGGCACATAGACGTAGTGCATGTCTTCGGCGGTCGCGTCAGCGAACGCTCTGATCACCCATCCGGTTGCGAACACCCAAAAAGCCGCGGCGAACCACAGAAAGAACCGGTCCCGACTCGCACGCCAGAACTTGAGGAACTTCATGCCCACGAGTAAGCACGCGAGCGTGACTGCACCGTGGAAGAACAGAGTGATGTGTGCGCTCACGAGTCCTCCCAGAGAAGGCCGATCAACAAGAGAACCACCGCGACGAGCGCGGTTCCGCTTCGCAGCAAGGACATGTCGAGATCTGGCAAGACGATGAGATCGACGAACATCAAGATGTTGTTGATCGCGAGACCCACGAAGCAGAGAGCGCTCCACATCAAGAGCCGGGTTCGTTGCTTCCGATAGCTGCGCACGAGCAGCGCCGCACACGCGATGCTCGTGATCGCACACAGGAGGTAGACGGCTTCGGCCATGGTCAGTCGCCTTTCCTGCGGATTCGAAACGCGTCGGCGAACGTACGCGCGGCCATTCCGCGGATTCGCGCCATCGCGATGCGAGTGAGAGCTCGCATCAGCTTGGTAGGCTCACTGGCAAAACAACGTGCCGCTTCGTCGAGCAGCGGATCCCAACCACCGGGACGGAGTTGAAGAACGTCCTGGCTTGCATCGATCATCCCCGTCGCGGCGACTTCGTCTGCCACGCGTCGCAATGCCTCGCGCCCGACCTGCAGGTGCAACGCCATGTCGGCCAACGTCATTGCCGTCCCCGCATCGCGAAGGGCCAGGACGAGCTCGAGCTTTTCGTACGTGTCGAGCTTCGCGTCCAGGAGAACGAGAAGCTCTGTTGACAGGTCGTTCGTCACAGCGTCTTGCTCGGGTACTGCGCTTCGTCAAGTTTCAGCGTGAAGCGCGTGTGGCTAACACGCGACTCGCGTAGTCCCGAGGCGATCGAGGAAAGCGGCGGCCCACCGCTGTGGTGTCTTGTTTGCGAGCGCTGCCGACAGTAGCCCGTGTCGACGTCTCCGCTCGTCGGGCTCCATGCGCAGCGCACGCTCGATGTCACAGGCGAGCCCGTCGGGATGGAATGGATTAGTCAGCACCGCATCCTTTAGCTCGGCGGCCGCACCGGCGAAGCGCGACAGCACCAGCACACCCGGATCGGCGGCATCTTGCGAGACCACGAATTCCTTCGCGACGAGGTTCAGTCCGTCGCGTAGCGGCGTCACCAGTCCGACATTAGCGAGTCGATAGAGCTGCGTGAGCACGCGGTGATCGTAGGAACGGTAGAGATAGCGGACGGGAACCCAATCGGCCTCGCCGAACCGGCCGTTGATGTTGCCGACGAGCGTCTCGACCTTGCGTCGGAGCTCGGCGTACTCAGGGACTTCTTCGCGCGACGGAACCGAGACCTGCACGAAGGAGACCTTGCTGAGCCACTCCGGCGAGCGTTCGAGAAGTCGCTCGAACGCGAGAAGTCGCTCGGGGATGCCCTTCGAGTAGTCGAGCCGGTCGACACCCAAGATCAGCTTGCGCTCACCGAGCGCGGCGCGGAGGCCCACGATGTCGCGGTCGACTGTGCCTGGTGCGACGACGAACGTGAGCGGGTCGACGCCGATCGGGAGCACGCTGATCTCGGGCATGGACTTTTCTCGCCCGCGCGCGCGGACGCAGGCCCGGAAGTTCTCCGCCCACTGCTCGGTGTGAAAACCGATCATGTCGAAATCGAGCATTGCAGTGAGGAGCTCGTCGGCCCACGGCAACGTATCGAAGAGGTCCGCGTGTGGAAATGGAATGTGGAGGAACAAGCCAATCGGTCCGCTGAAGCCGCGACCGCGCAACGACTGTCCCGCGAGCAACAGGTGGTAGTCGTGCATCCAGACCGTGCCGTCTGATGAAACGAGGTCGAAGGCATGCCGCGCAAACTCGTTGTTGGCGGCAACGTATGCGAGCCAATCCTCGTCCGTGTAACGCACGCGACCCGGGAACCCATGGAAGAGCGGCCACAACGCGCGGTTGCAAAAACCACTGTAGTAGTGCTCGCGCCAGCCTGGTCGAAACTCGAACGACGCGCGGACAGGGAGCGAGTCTTCATCGATCGTCGCCTTGCTGGCTGTCTCCGACTCGCCGCCGCTCCACCCGAGCCACACTCCCTCGTGAGTGCGCAACGCGGGTTCGAGCGCAGACACGAGACCACCGACGGGACGTTGGCGTCCTTCGGTCACAGGTGGGATTCGGTTGGAGACGATGAGGAGGCGTGTCGTCGTTGGTCGTTGCGACCGTTTCGACTCCAGCGAGCGGAACGGCGTCGCTTCGGTGGACGTGCGTGCTTGATGCAGCCATGTGAGGAACGATCGCACCGCGACGTGATCCGGCAACCGGCGTCGTGCGCGCGTTCGATTCGCGCCGACGCCGATCGCGAGCTCGTCGTCCCGTAGCGCCGCGAACATGTCGTCGTCCGTGCGGTCGTCGCCGATGGCGATGATGCGCGCGCCGGGAATGTGCTCGCGAACGAGCGCCACGGCGCGTCCCTTGTTCGAGGTACGGCGGCGGACCTCCAGCATCTCCACACCATCGAGGCGTTCGAACTCGGGGTGCGTCTCGAGCCACTCCTCGCACGCGAGATCGCATCCGGCGATCAAGTCTTCCTTGAGTGCCTGAGGAACCAAACGCCAGTGCACGCACAGCGACTCTGACTTCGACTCCAGGCGCGCACCGGGGACGACGCTGAATGGGGCAAACACCTCGAGCAGCTCTGGGATCTCTGGCGCAGCACTCGGCCCGACCCAGTAACCATCGAGACAGCGCCAGCTTCCGTGCTCCGCTACCCACCAGATGCCATCGAGCCCGGCCCGCATCGGTTCGACGAGCGCGCGCGGTCGACCGGACACGATCACGACCCGGACGCCCGTGGTCTGGAGCAGTCTCAGAATCTCGAGAGCAGTCTGATCCAACACCGCTGCTTCGGGCGTTGCGGCAAACGGTATCAACGTACCGTCGAGATCGAGCATGAGAGTCAGCGCCTCGTGGCGCGCGAGCTCGATGCAAACGTGGTCATCCACAAACGCCAGATCCGGAAGCTTCATCACGACTCCTCGTGTTGAAGCTGGCGGCCCGACCAGCTTGATACCTGCGGTCGTTCTGACCGCACCCTTGTCAAATTGTATTAGTTTGAGTACAAACTATCTTCGGAAGCTCGCCGTGGCAAGCGAATACCTGATTCCTAGGTGCGTCCTCACGTGCTGCGGCGATCGTCGAAGAACACGATGCTAGGAAGCCTGCGATGCGTGTGCGCGCCCTCCTCCACGATCTCCAGAACGGCGTCGCGCGGCTCTTGGGCCTCGACCCCAACAAACGCACCGTCGCAGTTCGAACGATGCTGCATCGCCCGCGTGGAGATGCGACAGGCTACTGGCTTCAATTACTGATCGCTGCTGCCCTCGCCACACTCGGGTTAGCGCTCGACAGCACGGCCGTGGTGATCGGCGCGATGCTGATCGCGCCCTTGATGCGTCCCATCGTCGAGCTCGCCATGGGGCTCGCGACCGGCTCCGCGCCGCTCATCTTTCGCACCGGCCTCAGATCGGTCGCGAGCATCTTGGTCGTCGTCATCGCTTCGGCTGCGTTCACGTGGCTCCTTCCGTTCCACGAACCTACACGCGAGCTGCTGGCGCGGACTGCGCCGAGTCTTCTCGATCTATTCGTTGCCGCTGCGTGTGCAGTTGCCGGTGCATACGCGGTCGTCATGACCAGCAACGACGTCGCCACGACAGCCGCAGGTACCAGCATCGGGATCTCACTCGTCCCGCCTCTCTGCACCGCGGGGTACGGGCTAGCGACAAGGGACTGGGACATGGCGACGCGCGCGGGGCTGCTCTTCACCGCGAACGTCACGGGCATCATCACGGTCGCAGGTCTCGTGTTCGTGCTCATCGGCTTTGGCCAGGTCGACGTGCGTGCCGAGGAGCGCGAGCTCGACGCCGATGAAGATGTCGGGGCCGCTACGCGATTCGGGCGGCGGTTCTCCAAGCAAATGCCAACGCGGCTCGGCTTGATTCCGCGCCTGCTCTTTCCGCTCGCGCTCCTCGCCGCGATCTCGTCTCCTCTCGAGAGCGCAGTCGGCGCGATGTCGCGCCGCAGCACCGTACGGAAGCGCGTCGGACAGGTGCTATCGCACTCGGACGGTGCACATATTGTCCAATACACACTCGATCAGACAGCGAGACCAAGCGTGCTTCGAGTGATCGTCGTTGGCGACGCCGCTTCGGGACGCAAATTGGAGCAGCACCTTCGGAGCGAGCTCGAGGCGCTCGGCGAACGCGATGCGCGTGTCGTGGTGTGGGCGGTCCCCGACGCGAATGCGCTGAGTGCACTGGCGGCGAGGCTCGATGACATTCCACTCGAAGTCACACCGCCGCCGCCGGAACCGCCTCCGCCTTCCGTGAAGGAACGACTCGCAGTGCTTTGGCCCTCGAATGCAGGTCCACTTCTCTCGACCTGGATCTCCGATGGGACCCCGGCGCGCGTCCGAGTAACACACCTGGGCCCCGAGCTGGGCGCCACCGCTCGCGAGCTTCTCTCGCGAGCACTCGCCGACGGTGGTGCGGCTCCTCTGATCGAAGAACACGCGGTGGAGTCGATCGAAGCAGTGATCGGCGACGAAGCGCGTTGGCTCGCAGGCGCTCTCCAGCTCGCCGATCGCGTCCGCGATATCTCTGCGATCCACTTGTGCGTGTCGATGCCGCCAGTGCCCAAACGAAAGCTACCGACTACGCCCGATCTCCTTCTGACGCGTGACACGATCCAACGCGTGCTCCAGGGTCGCAGTAACGTCACGATTTCGGACGGAACCAATTGGCGCGTGCTTCCTAGCGTCGGTCCTTGCGAACTGCCGATCGCACCCACCCGTTAACAGTCCACGGACTGCACTGAAGCGAACGCGGCGACGCAGCGTCAACGCCGCGACTCCGATCGTTGCAGGATGCCGAGGCGGTCTTGCATAACGCCTCGCTCGGCGCGATAGCCGCCCGACGGTGCGGGCTTGGATGTTGCTGATGAAGCGCCCATTGGCTCGAAGGGGCACCGATGAAACGTAACGGTACAACGCGAAGTCTTCGCAGCATCTTCTCGCTGTCGATCGTGGTTCTCGGGTTGCTTGCGGTGCTCTCCGCTGGAGCACTGATCGCAACATCCGGTGCGCTGCAGCGAACAACCGCCGATGTGGCTGCAGCCGTCGAGAGTGTCCGCCTCGTCGAGGAAGCCGAAATCAGCTTGCTCCTGCATGCCCGCGCCCGAGATCCTGTCGTGAAGCAAGACATCGAGAGCGAGCTCGGCGCGGCACTCGAGGGGGCGCAGCGGTACGTGACCAGTGCGAGCGAACGCAGACTCCTGGAACAAGCAGAGGCGAGGATCGCCGAGTACCTCGCCGTCACGCGAGAACCGGATTCGACCTCAGCTGCGAACGTCGAGGCCGCTGCTTTCGCGGCTCTCGAGGAGCTCGTTGCCGTGAACCTAGAGCATACCCGGACCGCCCATCGACAGGCGTTGGAGTGGGGCCGCATCGCGAATGTCATGGGGATCGCGCTCGGCGCTGCCTTCGTCGGGATCACGATCTCCTTGATCTTGTGGTTGCGTAGGCGAGTCATCCGTCCCTTGTTCTCGCTCGCCAACACGGTTCGTCGTTTCGGAGAAGGCCAGCGCACCGCACGCGCGGTGGAGAAGGGACCACTGGAGCTCCAGGAGATGAGCCGCAGGTTCAACGAGATGGCCGAATCGATCGCAACGCAGCGCCAAGCTCAGGTCGCATTTCTGGGCGGCGTCGCTCACGACCTCAAAACGCCTCTCTCCGCGCTAGGCATGGCGGTCGACATGCTGTCACCGAACGAATCACTGCCAGCGGAACCACAACTGCGCCGCATGATTGAAGTCATCGCGCGCCAGATCCACCACCTCGAGCGGATGGTCGGTGACTTCGTCGATATGTCGACGATCGAAGGAGGGAATCTCGATCTCCAGGTCGACTACCACGACGTCGGCAACATCGTCCGCGAAGCGATCGGAGTGTTCTCGCAGAACGAAACCATGCGTGAACGATTCAAGGTGTCCTCGCCGCCAGAGCCCTGCCTCGCCATATGCGATGAGGTCCGCATCGGCCAAGCCGTCACGAACGTCGTGAGCAACGCCATCAAGTACTCGCCCGTTGGTGCGCCAATCGACGTATGCATCCACACGGACGTGAGCGATGTGATCATCGAGGTCGCCGACCACGGCGCGGGGATCGCTCGCGAAGACTACGACCGCATCTTCGAGCCGTTCCGGCGCGTCGGCACCAAGGGCATGGCTACAGGTGCCGGCCTCGGGCTCTTCAACGTCAAGCGCATCGTCGAAGCACACGATGGACGCATTGAAGTCGAGAGCGTCCCGCGTCGCGGAAGCACGTTTCGCATCTATCTACCCGCTGCAGCAAGGACTGTTGACGGGTCAACCCGGTCGATAGCGCCACATACATCTCCTTAGGACGAGAGCGACCCGAGTCGATGTTCCAGCTCTCGGAGCTTGGCTGCTCGGAGCTCGCTCGTCAGGTTGTCAGCGCGTGCGTCGGTGAGCGCGCGTTGTAGCTCGCGCCGCTGTGTTGCGGCCGGCGCACCTTCGATGCGCTCGAAAAGGGGCACCAGCTCGGCGCGACTCACGATTTGGACCAGGGCGGCACGTTCATCGAGCTCGATGACGACATCGAGGGCGCGACACAGCTGGATTCGGCGCGCGACGCGCGTACGCGCTTGTTCCAAGGACGCGATCCACTGCCTCAGATCGCGCGGTGGCGATACCGTCCTCGTGGCGCGTGCGGGCGTCGGCACCTGTAGCCTCGCGACCTTGTGAGCCTCGAGCAGATGTCGAAGCAGCGATCCGACGCTCACGAGGTTGTTCGCGTTTTCCTCGGCAAATCTCGCCGTGTAGGTCGCGGACTCGAACGCGAACATGGTCGTGCTACCCGACCAGCCATAGAAGATGACAGCCCTGCCGCCCGTCGCACACGACGGAAGACATCGCGACCGCGCACGTGATTGAACGATCGACGTGACAAAGACTGCCACCGAAATCACGGCAAAGAACACGGCGAGCCCACGGAGGCCATTCTGCGAGAGTCCGATGGCAAGTGCGCCCGCGATGCCTGTCAGCATGATGAGTGCCGAGGCCATCGATCCTGCCTCCCACACGAGAACGTGCTCGACGCATCGCGCGCAATACGGGAACAAGACTTCGCGCGTCGTATCCTCAGCGATCGTGCGCTTGCTCGCCTTGTATGGGATCGGCAGCTCGCCGTCGGGATCCGCTCCGCAACACGGACACTCCGATGGATAGACGAACGTTCGCGAGCAGATCTCGACCGTGATCCGGTTCATACGCGGCGTATCCCGTCGGTTACTTGCTCACCGAGCAGCCGACTCACGGTCGCATCTCGAGCCAAGGACGTACGACTGCCGCCGCGCGGACAAGGTTCGATCGCACGGTTGGTCGATCGCGGAGAAACCTCGCGCCGTAACATCGCTCCAGCGTCGCGAGCAGATCGCCAATCCCCTCGAGCGACGGCGTGTCCCGGAGCAGCTGATAGTCGTCGAGGCCGTGGACGAAGGCGACATCCGTCACGCGGATCGAGGACACCCGTTTGCCGCGTCGAAACACGAAGCCCCACTCTTCGGGGTAGATGTTGATCTCGAGCCGTGTATCCGGCATGTCCGAAGCGATCGTGATCTCGACGTACCAATGGGCGATCCGAGACGCATCCAGTTTCCGCCGCGCGAGCCAGGCGCTGCTCGCGAGCGCGCCAATCGTCTTGCTGAGCGGCATCACCGGGATTCGGGAACATCTGCGTGTGCGGTCGGCGAATCGTCGTCGTCCGGACGTGTGGGAATCGTCGCGAGCGCGCGAGCGAGATCTCGTTCGAGGCGTTTGCGGGCTTTCGGATCCAGCTTCGGCTCACGCCCTATCGAGATCGTGCGAGCGATCGTCTGCCCTGTCATGGCGTGCACGAAGCGGATCTGGATCCGGTAGTTGCGCCCGTGCTTCTCGACGTGCCCCTGCACCACCATCTCCACATCGAGATCGGAGGCGAGCTCGCGCACCGTCCGTCCATCGAGCTTCGAGTCCGACGAGACCCATACCCGCGACGCGGCGATGCGGACCACGTCGCCGCGCACGTTCGTGCCCCCTGGCCCGTCGAACTCGAGAACAGCGACGTGGGTGCGTTCTCCTCCGTGTACGGGTGTCGCGAGGGCAACTAACAACGCGAGCGTTGCGAATTTCACCCTGACACGGATCAGCACGTCCCGTGCCGCACACCAGGCGCAGCAAATCGGCCCGCATCCCGCAAGTTGCAACGCCGGTGTGGCGTTCTGCAAGAGTTCTCGGAAGGCTGCTTCGCAAAGGATGATGGTACACACCGAGCGGGATGGCTCGCCGGCCCCTCATCTTCGTCAGCGCGGCACTCTTGGCGTCGCTGACCGTGCTCGTCATCGTTGGCCTACGTGTTCTCGAGCGTGATCGCGACGCGCTCTTCGCGCGATACGCTCACGAACGCGAGCAAGCGATGCAAGAGGCTGCTCGCGGCGTCGGCAGCGACGTGTCCGATATCGGTGACGACCTCGATCTCGCTTCGACGCTTCTCCAGAGTGCAGAGTCAACAACCCTCGCCGAGCGAGAGCTGCATGCGATCGTGACGATCAAACGCGAGTATCTGGTGATGTATGCGCGGACCGACGATGGCGAGACCACGAAGGTGACTGCGTTCGACGCGCCACCGCGCGTGGCGGCACGCTCGGATGACACGCTCCAAGAACTGCTGCAGGTTGCCGAGAAGGAGCCTGGCAAGCTGCACGTGTCGGGCGCGTATCTGGGAGAAGGCGAACAAGGTGCGTGGTACCGCGTGTTCGCGCGTCGTCCGAAGAATCATGGACCGGTCGTGGCAGCCGTGATCGACACCGCGGTGGTGCTCACGCGGATGAAGCTGCAGCGCGACCCGATGACGCGTGCGTTGATCATTGACTCGCGCGGAGCTGCTGCGGCCTCTAGCGACCGCCTCTTGGCCGTGCTCGTGCGCGACCGGCCTGATGTGTTCCGTCCCCTGCTCGCTTCAGACGCCGAGGCAGCGAGTGCAACGGGCGTCGTCGACGGCGACGTGGCGCGCACGCTCGGCCTGCCAGCCACACGTGCGATCGTCGTCGGCGTTCCGCTCGTCGTTGACAGCGGACCGCCGTGGACGCTGCTCGTCGTAGCTTCGACGCAGGCGCTGCAAACGCAGGAGCAGACAATCGTGCGACGCGTGCTCGTCGGTAGCGTGCTCGTTCTCCTGCTCCTGCTCTCGGCAGCAGGTTACGTCCTGCGCAACACGTACCGCGCACGCGCGCTGCGCGAGCGCGTAGCGCACACGGATCACCTCGCGCATTTGACCGAGAAGGCGGAGAAGATCCTCGATCACATTCCGAGCGGGGTCATCGCTCTCTCGGAGCAACGCCGCATTACGAGTGTGAACCGCTGGCTGGAAGAGCGGCTTGGCGGTGACGTCGTCGGATGTCAGCTCGACGACGCCTTTCCGGCAGCTCGACCCGAGGATGTTTCCCTCGTGGTGAAGCTCGTCGAGCGGGCGCAGGAGCGGCGCGAGCCCCAGTCGCTGCATCGCGAGCGCATCGCGCTGCTAGGTCGCGAGGCTTCGCTCAACATTCATGCGATCCCACTTGCCCGTGGTGTCGGTGACGTCAGCGTGTTGCTCGTGTTCGACGATCTCACCGAGTTGCGCCGGATCGAGGAGCGTCTCCTCCACTCGGAGAAGCTCGTGACTGCCGGCCAGCTCGCGGCGGGAATCGCGCACGAAGTCGGAACGCCACTGAGTGTCGCGCGAGGTCGCGCCGAGCTATCGCTCGCGCATCTCGGCGGTGCACATCAAGATGCGGACAATCAGCGTGTCGTGATCGACCAGATCGACCGAGTCACGCGGTTGATCCAGCAGCTCCTCGACTACGTGCGTCCAGCTCCCGCGGCGATCCAAGAGGTCGATCTGGCGCGTGCGCTGCATGCTGTGAGTGACTTGTTGGCGCCCCAGGCAGCGAAACGCGGCGTCACACTCGAGGTCGATGTCGACGCCACCGACCTTGGCAGATTTCACGCGGATCCAGATCAAGTGCAGCAGATCATCGTGAATCTCACGCTCAACGCGATCGACGCGTGCGAGCGCGGTGGACTTGTCTGGCTACGCGCGAAGAACCGCGACCGTACGGTCGTACTGGAGATCACCGACAACGGCAGCGGGATCCCCCGCGAGTTGCAGAACCAGGTGTTCGATCCGTTCTTCACGACCAAGAAGCGCGGGCAAGGTACCGGCCTCGGGCTGTGGGTCGTCGCCCAGCTCGTGCGTGCACACACTGCTGAGATCGAGCTCGATAGCGGGCAGGCAAAGGGAACGACCGTTCGCATCAACTGGCCGGTGCACGCATGAGCGCGCGAACCGTCCTGATCGCGGACGATCACGTCGAGATGGCTCGTCTGCTTGGAGACAAGCTGCGCGAAGAGGGTTGGCGGCCGCGCGTCGTCGACAGCGGCAAGGCCGCGCTCGAGGCGCTTGCCGCTTCGGTCCCCGATCTCGTCATCACCGATCTGCGGATGCCGGACATCGACGGGATGGACGTGCTCGATGCGGTGCGCGCGATCGACGGCGAGTTGCCCGTGATCATCATGACTGCGTTCGGTGAGGTCGAGACGGCGATCGAAGCGATGAAGCGCGGCGCCTGGCACTACGTCGTGAAGCCAGCGCGCCTCGACGAGCTCGCTCTTCACGCGCATCGAGCGGTCGAACATCGAACGCTGCGCCGTGTGAACCGGCAGCTCCGCGTGGAGAGCCGCTCGGGCATGTCGGCGCTGGTCGGCAAGAGCACGGTAATGCGCGAGCTCTACGCACTGGTCGAGCGCGTCGCGCTGTCGTCAGCGGCCGTGCTGCTTCGCGGCGAGAGCGGAAGCGGCAAGGAGTTGGTCGCGCGCGCGCTCCACGACGCGGGACCTCGGCGAGAGCGTCCGTTCCTGGCGATCAACTGCACAGCACTCCCCGAGTCGCTACTGGAGAGCGAGCTGTTCGGTCACACCCGCGGCGCCTTCACCGGCGCGACGTCGGCGCGCGCAGGGCTCTTCGTCGAGGCGAGCGGCGGGACCTTGTTCCTCGACGAGATCGGAGACATGGCTCCGACGCTGCAAGCCAAGCTGCTGCGCGTCGTCCAGCAAGGCGAAGTGCGGCCTGTCGGCTCGGACGAGAGCCGTGCGGTCGATGTCCGCGTGATCGCGGCGACGCACCAAGACCTCGAGCAGCGTGTCGCCGAGGGGACTTTCCGACACGATCTGTTTTACCGGCTCAACGTGGTTCCAGTTGCCATGCCACCGCTGCGCGCGCGTCTCGAAGACATTCCCATGCTGGTGGAGCATTTCCTCGCAGCCGCGCGTGGTCGAAATCCGCACTCGCCGGTCATTCGGCTCACGGCAGAGATCGTCACGGCGTTCACGCGTTATCCATGGCCCGGCAACGTACGCGAGCTGGAGAATCTCATCGAGCGCCTCGTCGTCGTCGGCACGACGCCCGAGATCGGGGTATCGGAGCTGGCGGCGATCGCGCCATCCGTGCATGGCAATCAGGAGCGGTTCAGCCTTCCACGCGACCAGCTCGCGACGCTACGCGACGTCGAGGAGGAATACATCGCGTGGGTGATCGAGCGTTGTGGCGGTAACAAGACAAAGGCTGCAGAGATCCTGGGAATCGATCCGTCGACGCTCCATCGGCGTTCGCGGCCTCGCAAGTAGCTCGCAATCTGCCAGACCACCGTGGCGGATTGCATCTCCCACCTCGCGGGTTTGCGGCGTTGCGAGTGGCACGACGCGTGCTGCATCAACCCTCGTGGCAGAGCGTGTTCGCAGCCGAGATAGCGACCGTGTCGACGTTCTCGTGTACGTGCTGTGGGCCGCCGTGTTGCTCGTTCTGCTGAGATACATCTGAACTTTTATGGTGGGCGTCCTGTCTATCGCACCGTGCTGTGCTCTCTGCATCGAACTTCATCGACAGCGTTGGTGACACGGCAGGACGCTCACCGCCATTTACCGCCCCAAGGCACGCCCCAAAGCGCCAGAGCACGAACGCGATGAGCAGTTGGAAGAACAGCATCAATGGGATCACGAGAAGCGGGACTCGTTCATTGTCACGGTCTCGCACGCACGGCGCGAGCACACGCCGTGCCGATGCTCCTTGAACCGAGATCCCACCCGTGAAGCTCGTCGAGCAGACCGATACGGCAGACACCGCCTACGGTGATCCGATCGACGCGCTCATCGCGCTCGCTGTCGACCACGAGACGCGCGCGACCCTGCAGGGTTTGCAATGGCACGCGTGGTGCTGCGAGAAGGACAAATGGTGATGCGTGACCAGATGACCGCGTCGTGATTCGCCGAGACCTGACTGGAGGGCTGGAGGCGTCAACGCTCAAGCTCTCGCTCGGGGGAGATGCTGGTGCGATCGGTCGTGCATTGGTCCTTCAAGAGGACAAGAAGGGCAAACCGGGCAAGGTTCTCGCGTGCGGCGTCATCGAAGAAGTCGACGAGCTCTAACGCCGCACTCTTCTCGTTGTCTTCACGCGTGGTATCGTGCCAGCCACAACTGAACTGGGTGCGGTAGATTTCTGCCGCAGGGCTTCGGTGCCGATGGGGTCGTCGGCACAGTCTCGCGAGAGAGCTGATGTCCCATTCCGAAAATACCCATCCGCCAGAGACCTGGTCCCCGGTCCGTCGCGCCGCTGCCGCGATTACGTCGCCGATCCATCGGATCCTCGCAATCGAAGCAGCGAGTGGCATCGTGCTCCTCGTCGCGACCGCAGTCGCTCTGACGTGGGCCAACCTCTGGACAGGGTCGTACGCCGATCTCTGGCACACGCCGATCGGCGGTCGCATCGGTCCGTGGTCGTACGTACAGCCCCTGCACTTCTGGGTCAACGACGGCCTCATGACGGTGTTCTTCTTCGTCGTCGGCCTCGAGATCCGCCGCGAGATCTTCGAGGGCGAGCTAGCGACCTTCAAGAAGGCAGCGCTACCACTCGCGGCAGCTGTCGGGGGGATGCTCGTACCCGCCGCGATTTTCGTCGCGCTCAATACCGGCCGTGCTGGTTCCGCTGGATGGGCGATTCCGATGGCAACGGATATCGCGTTTGCCGTCGGCGTACTCACGTTGCTCGGTTCGCGCGTGCCGGCGGCGCTTCGCGTGCTGCTTCTGGCGCTCGCCGTCATCGACGACATTGGCGCGATCCTCGTGATCGCGATCTTCTACAGCTCCGGGATTTCGCTGCAGGGTTTCATCGTCGTCGGCACCGGTGTTGCCGCCGTCCTCACGATGCGCGCCGCCGGTGTGCGCGGGCCGTTGCGCTACCTGTTCCCCGGTGTCGTCGTCTGGGCTGGTTTCCTGATCGCAGGGATCCATCCGACCATCGGCGGCGTGCTGCTCGGGCTTCTAGCTCCCGTGCGTCCGTGGTTCGGCCCGTCGGGTTTCGCCGCAACGACGGCCGAACAACTCGAGGACCTACCGGAGAAGGATCGCGCCGCGTTGCTCTCGAGCCTCGACCTGATCGATCAGGCACGGCGCGAAGCTGTGTCTCCTGTGGAGCGCTTGATCCACGCACTTCATCCGTGGGTCGCATTTGTCGTGATGCCGATCTTCGCGCTCGCGAATGCGGGTGTGGTGCTCGGGGGTGCCGACTTTTCGGGCGACTACTTCTGGCTCTTCGTTGGCGTGGTAGCGGGACTCGCGCTCGGTAAGCCGCTCGGAATCGCGGCGATGTCTCTCGGGGCAAGTCGCATGGGCATCGCGACACGCTCGGAGGAAATGACACGACGTGGGGTGCTGCTCGTCGGGATGGTCGGCGGCATCGGCTTCACGATGTCGCTATTCATCGCGCAGCTCGCGTTCAAACCAGGACCGCTCCTCGACACCGCAAAGCTCGCGATCCTCGTCGGTTCAGGGGTTGCGATCGTGGTCGGGCTCGTGTTCGGACTGCTCGTGAATCGAAAGACCGCGGCATGAGCGACGTGACCCGCAAGCGGTGTTGCAGAATGCGAGACCGCCTCGCAATAAAGCGGTCTCGACCTCCGCGGTTACCGAAATTGGTGGGTCGAGATCGAGATCGAGACCGAATCCGACGCGACTCTCGAGCTATCTGTCTATCCCGAGGAATGGGGTTTTCGTTTTCGCCACGGCACCCGGCTCTCGAACATCAGGTTCACGACCTCGAGCTGCGATATCGGGCGCGACGACCTCGGCATCCTCGACGAGGTCGCGAATCTTCCTGAACCGAGCGCGCTCTTCTCCCTCTTGGAGCAGAGGTTCGGTCTCGCGTGGCGAAGGCACACGGCGAATGTTCGATCGAACCTGCCCGAGGCACCCAAGGTCGTTCGTAGCTGGCTCGGGTGCATCTGACCGCGGCGCTGATCAAGCCACTCGATCTGGCTCCCTCTCTTGAGGAAAGCGCGCTGCTCGCGCCTCGCCACCTGTCCATGCCGGCAGAACAATCTCGAATTCACTGCCGCGCCCGACACCTTCGCTTTTCGCAGAGATCGAACCGGCGTGCATCTCGACGAGATGCTGCGCGATCGTCAGCCCGAGTCCAAGCCCGCCTTGCGCGCGGTCAGCGGCCCGTGCTTCCTGAGCGAAGAGCTCGAAGACGCGCGGCAGCATCTCCGCGGAAATTCCAATCCCGGTGTCACGGATGCGAAGAACAACATCCTCGCCACGGCGCTCTCCGATGACGGTAATCGTCCCCGCGTTGGGTGTGTACTTCGCTGCATTCGTCAGCAGATTTCCGACGACCTGCGCGAGGCGGACCAGATCACCCTCGACGCGAAGTCCGGGCGCGAGGTGAACACACAGAACTTGTGACTTGTCTGCGACCAGGGGGGCCGCAGTATCGGTCGCCCGCGCCACGATATCGGCCAGCTCGACAGCCTCGAGCTCGAGCTCGATCTTGCCTTGTGTGACGCGGGAGATCTCGAGGAGGTCGTTCACGAGCCGAATGAGCTGCTGGACCTGTCCCTCGATGATCGCCCGCTCGCGGATCGCAACGGTGGGTTCCCTCAGTGCGATGAGCTCGAGTGCGGTTACGATCGGGGCGAGCGGGTTCCGAAGCTCGTGCGCGAGCATGGCCAGGAACTCGTCCTTCGCGCGATCCTGCGACTCGAGCATCAGCGCATGTTTCGCGAGCGTCGCTCGCGCTTCATTTGCTTCGTCAGCCATCTCCTCCGCACGAACGGTTGCGACGACGAGCTTTTCGTTGGCCTCACGCATGTGGCCGAGCACGACCTCGAGGGCGAGCCGCGCTTTCTCCGCGTCGGCTCGTGCCTGCGCGGCTTCTTCCTCTCGCGAACACAGCAGCGCCTCTCGCGCCTCGTTCACATCCTCGCGTTCCGCGATCACGCGGTCGTGTTCGTCGGATGCTACCTCACGCGCGCGGACCCACGTCTCACGATTCGAGAGAGCCTGTTCGAGCGACTGAGGATACCCCGACGCTGCGTACCTTCTGTCGGACTCGGTCGTCTCGCGCTTCTTGTCCATGACTCATCTGGACGACGGTGCGGCACGCATGCCAACCGCATCGGTGTTGCTGACCATTCCACTTCCTGATCATGTACGTAGGATCGCGCATCGCGTTTCGACTGCGTTTGCGCCATTCCCCGCACGCTCGGCGCCCACACCACCATGAACATCCGAGCGACACCGTTTTTGGGCGCACACCGTTGGCGAGCACGTCAGCACGCCTTCGCCTCTAAGCGTTTCACGACCACCATTCCGTTGAACCCCTCACGTTATACGGGCCAGCGGGCACGACGCGTGCACTCACCGTTCGTCGAGGAAGGGCTTGATGGGCATCACCCTGCATGAATTCACCAGCGCGAACCGCGGGCGTATTCTTGAGAGGATCCTCGACATCCTCGCGGAACACGCCGATGAGGTACCGCGCGACCAATTAGCCGGCTCGTTGCCACAAATCATCGACGAATTGGTGATCGCCCTTGGTGATGGGCTTGTCGCGCCACACGATTCACTTCGCGTGTCACCGAGCGATGCTGCCGCGCGCCAGGGTGTGTTCAGATTCCAGGCGGGCTGCGACCTCGAAATGGTCGTCCGCTGTTTCGGCGCACTCTGCGACTCCATCACGGCACTTGCAGAAGAGGACGGACTGACGTTTCACGCTGCTGAGTTTCGCATCCTGAATCAGTCGATCGACTCAGGCATCGCCGACGCAGTCGAAGCGTTTGCCGCTCAGGTCCGGCACACCGACGACGCGGCGGCAAGGGAACGCATCGGGGCCCTCGCGCACGAACTACGGAATGCCTTGGCCACGGTGGTCGTCGGCTTTGAAACCCTGAAGACCGGCCGCGCCGGCTTCGCGAGCAAGACGGCGACGGTAGTCACGCGCGGCCTCGATCGGATGCAGACGCTCATCTCGCAGACGCTCGCGGCGTCGAAGCTCCAAGCGGATTCGAAGCTGGATCTCACAACGCAAGGGTTGGGCTCGCTCATCCGGGAGGTTGTGGAGATGGTTCCGCCGTCGGACGTTCACATCGAGGTCAACGTCGCGCGCGACGTCATGATCGAGGCGGATCGGACGTTGATGATGTCGGCCGTCGGCAATCTCATACAGAATGCCGTCAAGTTCACGCATGCTGGCGGCGCAGTCGACGTGCGCGCGGTCATCAACGACAACGACCACGAGGCGATCATCGAGGTGAGTGACGAGTGCGGCGGCCTGCGAGTCACTGACCCGGAGACACTGTTCGTTCCATTCCATCAGCACGATCCGTCGCGCGGTGGTGCCGGGCTTGGACTCGCCATCGTTCGTGACGCGGTGACTGCACACGGGGGCACGGTAGAAGTACGCGACGAAGCCCCCAAAGGCTGTCTCTTCATCCTGCGGTGGCCGCTGTCACCTCGTACCGACGTGCGAGGCGCGCAACACACCGATCGCCTTGCCCCCACCGAGGTGTCCGCACGAACGAACGACGCCGCCTCCCAGCTCCGCCGTGGAGCTGCTGGGCGTGGGGCGAGCTAACGCGCGGGACACCACCTCGATAAGCGCGCTTATTGCGCGGGAGGCGTCACGGTCGCGGACTGCAGCGCGACCTGTGTCTGCGCGAGAACTCGGCCGTTCATCGTCGTACCCGTCTGCAGTGTGACTCCCGTCTTGCACAGCAGGATGCCCTCGAAGTGTGCGCCGGCACCTGTCGAAACGGTGCCAGCGACCTGCCAGACGATGTTCTTCGCCTGCGCCCCGCCGGCGAGGTTCACGCGCATGTTCGCGGCCATCGTCAGATTTCCGGTGGTCTGGAAGATCCAGGTGTCGTTCGCGCCGCCCGAGATGGTGACGTTCGACGGGATCGTGATGTTGCTGGTCCACTTGTAGAGACCCGGGGCCAGCGTGAGCCCGCCGATGTTGCCAGAACCGAGCTCGAGGAAATTCGGGTTCGATCGTCCCGCCGCATCGGTATACGCGCCTTCCATATTGCTGACCGCGACCGTGAGGAGAGTCGGTGTCGGCGCCGTGTAGCTCGCCGCGTAGACGCGACCGACGACCTGCGTCGAGGTGGAGAACGTCGTCGTCGCATCGAGCGTCAGATCGAAGCCGGTGATGAACGTCGCCGCTGCGGGGCTGACGGCGATGTCGCCGGTGATCATCGATTGCGGCACCGTCGAGATCGCCGTTTTCGCGAGAATCGTGTAGTTCGCTGCCGTGCCGAGACCAACCGGGGCCGGGCCCATGGCCGCTGTCGTGCCCGTGGTGAACATCCACGTGTACGGCAGCGACATCGCATTACCTTGAAGGTCCTTGACGCCCGTCGTGAGCGTCGCGGTGTACACGGTATTCGGCGCGAGCGAGGCGGTCGGGTTGAAGCGTGCGTTCGTTCCGGAAGCGGAGACGGCTCCAGCGACGCTCGTCGCGCCCTGCGCGAGCGTGAACGTCGCCGAGGTTAGCGTCGCCGGATCGACTGCTTCGTTGAACGTCGCGATCACGTTGCTGTTGATCGGTGCGCCCGTTCCAGCAGTCGCAGGATTCGTCGACGTGACGGTCGGGGCAGTTGTATCTGCGCTCGCGCCCGTCGAGAACATCCACGTGTAGCTCGCAGCGATGGCAGTTCCCGGTGCGGACTTCGCTCCGGTCGTGATCACCGCGGTGAACATGGCGTTCGGTGCGAGGTTCGCGTTCGGAGTGAACGTCGCGGACATCCCATCGCTGCTGTTCGTAACCACGCCCGTCACCGCAGTGGCGCCCTGTGACAACGTGAAGGTCGACCCCGTCAGCGCCATCATGGGGAGGTCGAACGAGACCCCGATGCGGGCGTTGATCGGAGCACCGGTCGAGCCGCTTGAAGGTGCGGTGAACGTCACCATCGGCGCCTGCAGCGGAGTCGATGCGTCGCGCATCTGGCCGTCGATGGTGCCGCCGTCAGGGCTGCCTGGATTGTTGTCACCACACGCGACACCGAGGGTGAGCAGCGCGGCCGCGAGCAGTGCTAGCCGACGTGCGTAGGGATTAATCGAATGACTCATGAGGCTCTCCTGAACTGGTGACCCGTCCCAGCGATAGCTTCGCGGCGGACAGTCACCCAACGTAACAACGGAACATCACTCCCTCCTACGGGCGAGTTAGCCCGCACACATGGGCGGGGGGGCGAAGTCGCCCGAACACGTGACGAGAACCCCAACTCAGGCTTCGTCTCAGCGCGCAGCTGCAAGCCGATCGGCCAAAACAGATCAGAGAACGTCGGCGTTCTAACTCACGGCAGCTTCGCGAGGAGCGTCACGAAGCGCGGATCGTCGCGGAGGCTGTCGAGATCGGAATCGTGCTCCATCCAGTCGCGCTTGCCGAAGCCGCGCGCGATGTTCGTCTCCAAAAGTTCGATCGCGGCATTCTTCTCGCCAATCAGGGCGTAGACGCACGCCGCGTTGTAGGTCAGCGAGACGTCGCTGCCGTCGGCTGCCACCGCGACGGCGCGGCCAACCCACTCGAGCGCGCGAGCACGATCGCCTAGCTTGGCCAGCGAGCCGGCCCCAAGCGTGAGCGCCCGGATGTGGTTGGGGTCGAGCTCCAGATGGCGTTCGGCGCGGCGAATCCCCTCGCGGCACGCTGCGTCGGCCTCGACCTTTCGCCCGATGCGGGTCAGCGCCACCTCGGACAGGAGGAGGCACTGAAAGTCTTCGGGCTGGAGCTCCGCGCACCGGCGAAAGAGCTCCGCGGACTGCTCGTCCCGGCCCAACTGGAAGCAGATGCGCGCATAGTGGTAGTGCGCGTCGTACGACTGCGAGTTCTGTCGGATGGCGTCTAGGCACGCGGCTTCGGCGGCCCCGTAGTCGCGGCGCATCGCGAACACCGCGGCGCGCGCGAGGTGGGTCTCGGCGAGCTCCGGGCCGAGCTCGACCGCGCGCGCGCTCGCGCGCTCCGCCGCGTCCTGTGCGGGTTGGCCGCCGCCGTGCCAGTCGACGAGGAACGCGTGCACCTGCGCGAGCGCCGCGTACGCCGGGGCGTACATCGGGTCGATGGCGATCGCGCGCTCGAGCGCTCGCCGCGCCAGCGCGAGGGAGGTCGTGCCGTGTGCGCGCAGGAACTGCCGCCCGCGCAGAAAGTGCTCGTAGGCCTCGGGCGTGGTGTTTGGCCTTCGCAGCGCGTTCTGGGTGTTCGCGCTGAGGACACCGCGGAGGAGCTTGGCTGTTGTTGTCGCGATCTCATCCTGGATCGCGAAGACGTCGGCGGCGACCCCGTCGAAGCGGTGCGACCACCGCTGGTGTCCACCCGCGACGTCGACCAGCTGCACGGTCACGCGCAGTCGGTCGCCAGCCTTGCGCACCGACCCTTCGAGGACGGCGTCCACGCCGAGGCGCGTGCCCGCCGTGCGCGCGTCGACATCGCTCTTCCTGAACTGGAACGACGTGCTGCGCGCCGCGACGCGCAGACCCTCGACGTGCGTGAGAGCGGTGAGGATCTCCTCGGCGATGCCATCGCAGAGGTAGTCCTGATCGCGTTCGGCGCTCAGATCCAGGAACGGAAGGACCGCGACCGACGAGGGCGCCCGCAAGGGCGGCGGCGGGCCCGCGTTGCGGTCGGTTCTGGCACGGAGCGCGACGGCCATCTCCGCGGCGGTGAAACGTTGCGAGGGATCCTTCGCGAGCGCGCGCAAGATGATCGCCTCCAGCCCCGGCGGAACGCCGCTTGCGAGCGAACGTGGCGGCGGTGGATCGTCCGTCGTGATCTGCTGGACGAGGGTTGCGAGGTCGTTCGCCGGGAAAGCGCGTCGGCCGGTCGCCGCTTCGTAGAGCACGCAGCCGAGCGCGAAGACGTCGCAACGCCCGTCGAGGGGTTGCGCGCAAAGCTGCTCCGGGGACATGTACGGCACGGTGCCGACGAGCGCTGACTCCGCAGTAAACGAGAGCGACCCTTCCGCCTTCTGCTTGGCGACGCCGAAGTCGAGAACCTTGGTGGTCCCACGGCGCGTGACGATGACGTTCGCCGGCTTCACGTCGCGGTGGATGAGCCCGGCCGCGTGGGCGCACGCGAGCGCGTCGGCGATCTCGACCCCGATCTCGACGACGCGGGCAGGCTCGAGACGTCCGCGCGCGATCTGTGCCGCGAGCGTCTCGCCGTCGAGGTACTCCATCACGATGAAGGCATCGTCGTCCGCCTCCTCGATAGCGTGGACGATCACGATGTTCGGATGATTGAGCGCGGAGGCCGCCCGCGCCTCGCGAAGCAGTCGGACGCGCGCCGTCTCCGCGTCGCCCCTTCGCGCGACGCGCTTGATGGCCACGACGCGACCGAGTCGCCCGTCCTCGGCCTTGAAAACCGCCCCCATCCCGCCCTCGCCGATCTTCTCGAGCACCCGGTAATGGAGGAGGGTCGCGGGGGGGTCGGCGACGGCGCTGGCGAGGGCGCCGTCGCCGTCGCTCGCTGGCATCGTCAACGCGAACCCTGGATGCCCGGTTGTTGGCGTTGCTTCCTCCCCGGTGCTCACCTCGTGAGTATCGCACCGTCGCGCGTGAGGCGGGGCGAAGCGATTGCCCGAAGAAGATCGTCGGCGCGAGCTGCGTGATGGTCGCGTCGCCGGCGGCGAAACTCTGCTCGTTGACAAATGAAACCACTCGGTATAGTAAACCATATGGTTTCAGTTGATCGGTCGCCGCGGCTCGACCTCGTCTTCCATGCGCTGGCTCATCCGGCGCGACGCGCGATCGTTCGCCAGCTCTCTCTGGGCGAGCGCAACCTCAGCGAGCTCGCGTCGCCGCTCAAGATGACGTTCCCCGCTGCCACCAAGCACGTACGAGTGTTGGAGGGAGCAAAGCTCGTGCGCCGGCGCATCGTCGGGCGAGAGCACCTCTGCCGTCTCCAACCCGAGCCGCTCAAGGAAGCGATGCTGTGGACCCAATCGTTCCGCGAGCACTGGGAGGCTCGCTTTGCCGCACTCGACTCCGTCCTCGACGAAATGCAGGTCGAGGAGCAATCCCGTTCCAAAAGGAAAACGCCATGACAACCGGCCTCCAGATCACGACGCCTACCGACACCACCATCGTTCTTGCTCGCTCGTTCAAGGCGGCCCGCCGGCTCGTGTGGGAGGCGATGACCAGCCCGACAAGATGAAGCGCTGGATGCTGCCGCCGCCGGGATTGACGCTGGAGGATCGACGAGGATGTAGCACCCGCGGCAACAGCGACGCCCGGCGCGTTGCCTCGCAAGCAACACGTCATGCGTAACGCCGCGGTCCTACGCGCGCGCAGAGCGGCATGCCGCTTGCGATACGGGCGCGGATGCAAGACGACGCAACACCCGACGACCGAGGACACTCGTGAGACTCCTCGCCATCACCACTGTCACAGGCGCGCTATCGATTGCGTCTCCGGAAGCCGCCCACGCGCAGGTCGCGCGCTACTGTGACGGCGCCACGATCCCGTACGGCCTCAAAGCAGGCGTCGATAACGGATCCGAGTACCACCTCGATCCCGTCGATCGAGCGGCCGACGGCCACCAGGTTCGTTACGACAACAGCCAGAACAACCGGCGGTACTTCGTCGCAAACCGGTACGTCAAAGGACTCGAGCTCGCGACGAACGCCTTCGATCTCGAGGCCGGCTACGACTTCCTGACGATTGGCTCGGAGCGTTTCTCGGGCACTGCACCGTGGAGTACGCGGCAGTTCTACACAACGTATTCCTTTCAGGCCAATCCACTACTCATCAACTTCGAAACCGACGAGAGCGTCACACGCACAGGCTTCGTGCTGAACAGCGTGCGACCCATCTGCGGCACCAACAGCTACAACGGCGACGCGACGCCGAGCTTGCCGGCGTTTGCTTCGGTCGACGGCATCGTCCTCGGAGGCAACGACGTCGTCCACATGTCGTTTCCGGCGAACTTCGCCAATCACGCGACCATCGCGCTCTGGGTTCCGTCCGCGCAGGATGCGGACCTCGACATCCTCGCTGCATGCGGACGGCGCCCCACACTCGGCGATTTTGACCTGTCGAGCCGCACTGGAGGAAACACCGAATTCGTTCACATCAAGAACCACTGTGCAGGTGCGTGGCACGTTGCTGTGCACTCGTTCAACACCACGGCGAAGTCGGGTCGCGCGACGTTCCGGCTCCTCTACTCGCAACACCTCGCCAAGCAGGACGTGCTGAAGACGGTTGGCTGGCAGCCCGTGAGCACCGACCCCACGCAGATCGCCGCCGAGCAAGCACAGATCGCTGGCTACCTGTCGCGACGGGCCGCCGACATCTTCGGTGCGAGCGACGGCCAGGTACTGATGAGCTACAAGCTGTTCCGCGTACCCGGCGGCGACAAGAACAACCCGTGGAGCGCGTCGTGGACGTGTGGCGCTGCGCAGTGCGACGTCCGCATCATGCCACCTGGCGGCGCAGGCGGCGGTCAGGGTGATTTCTCGACCGGCCGGATGTGGCTCGGCAACGACTATTGGGGCAACGAGGTCTCCGCTGGCGGCTTCCTGCACGAGTGGGGACACTCGCATCTCGGACTCGGCATCAGCGACAGCATCTCGGGTTGGGATGGCTACGGCTTTGATTCACCGGTCATCAACAAGCCATGGCTGTTTCCGCGGACCGCAGCACCCGGCGACGACGAGATCGCAGATACGATTTATAACGCCTGCGGACACTCGGTCATGTCGAATGGCTGGCAGCCCCGAGTCCGCACGCTCTGCCAGGCGCGTAATCACCTGCGCAACCAGCGCTACGTCGAGCAGGGCAGCGAGGGCAGGATCATGATGTTCGACGGCTCGTGGGACGACGAGTCCGGCCTCGGGACTGATGCGTTCTCGTTGCCGGTTTCCGTTGATGGTTTCGCGCAGAGCGCAACGCCGGTCGAGCATTCCGAGGCGTGGACGGCGACCTCCGACTACGGAGTTGCCTACGCACGCGGAATCTTCCTCTACAACCCTTCGACGTACACGGAGGATCCCTACGACTTCCAGGCGTTCGTCGGCTTCACCGGCTTTCCTAACGCGACTCCCTAATCCGCACGACTGGAGCACGAACCATGTCATCGATTCATTCAATGTTTGTCTCTGCCGTTCTACTCGCTGCTGCAGCGAGTGCTTGTACGCTTGCCGAACCCGACGTCATCGCGCCGGACGATCGCTCGGAGGCTCCGCCCGAGGCGACGATGGTTAAACCCACCACGGCCGCATCACCCATCATCGATAGCCACGGAGGGCCACCAGGCGTCTGGATCGAGCCACTTGATCGCACGACAGCGTTCGACGGCATCGTTCGTGTCGGGATTCGCGCGCCGAGCGCGTCGCGTGCTCGCATGGCGGCTGACCTCGCAACGCGAGCTCGCATCGTGACGTGGCCGGAGCTGGCCGACATTGCGTCCGAGAGCAACGTCGAGGTCATCGCCAACGAGGACATCGCCGACGCTGCCGTGACGCTACGTCCGACGACCGAGCTGTCACCGCGGTGGTACGCCGTCGTCGTCGACCTGACAGTCGCCGAACAGCCCGAGCCAACGTTACCCGTCATCGCGCCAAGACGCGTGGTTTCACGTTTTCGCGTCGGATCCGAGCCGCTCGTTCGGCAAGTCCAGGTCTGCAACTCCGGGGACCATACGGAGCTCGTCGTCGAGTATTCGGAACCCGTGTCCACTAACGCACGCATTGCCAACGCGTTCAACGAGCACGCCGACCTGCTCTGCAGTGCTGCTGCTACGCCAAGCGACGCCTCGCCGAAGGACGCAGGCATCGCGAAACGCCGGTCGCATCGCCGCACATGTCCCAAGGCGTTGCTGCAATCACCGGCAGTAGCGTCGCGGTCGGCAGTGATCCGCGTCGAGGGAACCAAGCTCGTGCGCAACGATGCCGTGTCGATGGCGGGTTGCCACGTCTTCGTTGCGCCTTCGTCGGCACGCTAGTCGCCCACCGCAAACGGAAGTCTCTGCGAGGTACGGTCCCTGTAGCCGCGCGTGTCTGGTACGCTGACTTCAGGGGCGGCCATGAGCACCGAGAGCTTCGATCGTCGTCTCCTCGACGCGATCTCCCGCGTGCACGCAGGGTTTTTGCAGACCGCTAACTCGCGCGTCGCGTTCGCCGACCTGCTGGCCACGCTGCTCGAGCTCGCCGGCAGCGAGTACGGCTTTATCGGCGAGGTCGTGCATGACCCCTCGGGGGCGCCGTACCTCAAAACGCACGCGATGACGAACATTGCGTGGGACGACGCCACGCGCGCCTTCTACCGTGACAATGCCGAGACTGGCCTCGACTTTCGCAACCTCAAGAATTTGTTCGGGCAAGTGATGACGACCCGCGCGGCGGTGATCTCCAATCAGCCCGCAACAGACCCGCGCCGCGGCGGCCTGCCACCCGGTCATCCGCGACTCGAAGCGTTCATGGGCCTCCCGTGTTTTGGCGGCGGCCAGCTGTTGGGGATGATCGGAGTCGCGAACCGAGCGGGCGGCTATGACGACGCGCTGGCCAGTAGTCTCGAGCCGCTTCTCGCGACGTGCGCCAACCTCTTGCTCGCGCATCGCACACTCCGCGAGCGCGAACAGGTCGCAGACAATCTTCGGGACAGCGAGGCCCGGCTCTTATTGGCGCTCAACGCAGGTCGCCTCGGCGCCTGGGATTTCGACCTCGCAACGGGCGCAGTACGGTGGTCGACGGGCGTCGAGACAATATTCGGGCTGGCCCCCGGTGGATTTGGCGGCACGTTCGAGGCGTACCTCGCGGTGATCCATCCCGAGGATCGAGCCGCAGTCGTCGGCGCGATTGAACGGCGGATCGCTGACCCCGAAGGTGACGCGTTCGAGGTCGAGCATCGCGTCTTAGTCGATGGCGACGCGCGGTGGCTCGCCGGCCAAGGCCGCCTCATCCGCGACGCGTCGGGGCGAGCGGTACGAATGCTCGGCACGGTGGCCGACGTCACCCAGGACAAGGCCATGACCGCCCGTCTGATGCAGGCAGATCGGCTGAGCGCGATCGGCACGCTGGCGGCGGCAGTCGGCCACGAGATCAACAACCCGCTCACGTTCGTGCAGGGCAACGTGCAACTGGCGGTCAATAAGCTGAGCCGGCTGCGCTCGACCTTCGCCGGCCCGAATGCCTCGACGCTGACCGAGGTGCACGAGATGCTCGCCGACGCGAGACTCGGCATCGAACGCATCGGATCTATCGTGCAGCAGCTTCGCACGTTCGCAAGAGCCGACGTGTCGCCACGATCGCTCGACGTTGGCGCGGTTGTCCAATCGGCGGTACGCATGGCCGAGAACCAGCTGCGGTATCGGGCGGAGCTCATCGTAGACATCCCAGCGCTCCCTCCGGTGCTCGGCCAGGAGGGACCACTAGCTCAGGTCTTCCTCAACCTGCTACTCAACGCAGTGCAAGCGCTCGGTGAGGGCGACGGCGTTCGCAACCAGATCCGTGTCACGGGCCGCGTCCTGGGCGATGAAGTGGTGGTCTCGATCAGCGACACCGGCCACGGCATCTGCGCCGATGTGCTGCCGAAGATCTTTGACCCATTCTTCACGACGAAGCAGATCGGGGAGGGCACCGGGCTCGGGCTAGCGATCTCGCGCCAGATCATCGCCTCGCACCGCGGCGAGCTGCGGGTGTCGAGCCAAGTCGGCGTCGGCACGCAGTTCGACGTCGTGCTGCCGATCGGCTCCACGCAGGCCGAGGCGCCGCAAGCGGCAGCGACAACGTCCACGGCTGGCCACGGTCGTGCGCGCATCCTCGTGATCGACGATGAGCCGATGGTCATGCGCATTCTGGTGCGGTTTCTCGAGCCCAGCGTCGCGGTCGGCGTGACGTCAGCGCGTGCGGCGCTGACTCGTCTCGAGGCCGGCGAGGACTACGACGTGATCTTGTGTGATCTCGTCATGCCTGGCATGTCCGGCATTGACCTCTATGCGCACCTCGCGCGCTCGCGTCCGGACCTGGCCAAGCGGTGCGTGTTCATGAGTGGTGGCGCGTTCACGCCGGAAGCGCGCGACTTCGTTGCGACGGTCGACCGACCGTGCCTCGACAAGCCGATCGATGAAGCGAAGCTTCACGCGGCGATCGACGAGGTCGTCCAACGACGGCGTGCCGCGGCGCGGTGATCGCCGATAGAGTTCGGCAAGACCGTCCGCATTTGCCGTCGGCGCGAGGACGAGCGTCGCGACTAGGAATGGTCGCTTCATCATCTCGGCCTCGCTCGGCGTTGCATCACTTCTCGATGAGAACGAGCACCGACCGACCCGCGAGGTCGTAGGTGGCATTGCCCATTCGCTCTTCCTGGCCCGCATTGACCGCATTGCCGCGACTCTCCATCCACGCGGCCGTGTCGGCGACGCGGTACCACGAGCGGCCCGACGGCAGCGCCGGCAGGGTCGCCGTGACCTGACCCGACCACGCGTTGTACGCGACGTAGATCGACTTCGCCGAGTCACCGAGCTCGGTGCCGTCGATGCGGTACGCGAGGAAGTGCATCGACGGGTTGTCCATGTACGCGCCGTCTGCTTCCGCACCGTTGTCGCGATACCACGTGATGTCCTTGACGCCGTTGCTGTTGCCATCGGCGCCGCGGAAGAACTTCGCAGGGCGCAGCGCGGGGTGGCTCGTGCGGAACGCGATGATGCGGCGTGCGAAGTCGGCGAACGCACTCGTCGAGCCCGAGAAATCGATCCAGTTCTTGCTGGAGTCGAGGTTGTACGCGTTGTTGTTGCCGTACTGCGTACGGTAGAGCTCGTCGCCGCCGTTGATCATCGGGACGCCGGCCGACAGCATCAACATCGCGAGCCCGGTGCGCGCGGCTTGTCGCTGCGCGATGACGTTGTTGCCCTGATCCCACGAGACGTTGTGATCCTCGCCGCCATCCGACGGACCGTAAGGCCACGGCTGGTTGTTGTTCTTGCTGTTGTACGCGTAGAGGTCGCGCAGCGTGAAGCCGTCGTGCGCGACGATGAAGTTGACCGAGTGCCACGGCTTGCGGCCGTCATCGCCGTAGAGATCCGAGGAGCCCGCGATCCGCGTCGCGAGCTCGCCCGGCGTGACGTTCTCGACGCCGAGCTTGTTCTGCACCTTGCGGAACGTGTCGCGGAACTTGCCGTTCCACTCCGCCCAGCCTGACGGAAAGTTGCCGACCTGATACGTACCGTCACCGATCGCCCACGGTTCGGCGATGAGGTCGACGCCGATGCCACCGCCGTCGGGGCGTACCGGCAGCTCGCGGACCGCTCGGTTCAGCGAGTTTTTGGGGTCGAGCTTGTCGAAGTTCCAACAATCCTTCTGGCACGAGTTGCCGAGCACGCTCGCGAGGTCGAAACGGAAGCCGTCGACGCCGAGGTTCTGATGCCAGTAGCGCAACGAGTCGATGATGAGGTCGCGCGCCGTATCGTTCGCCGTGTTGAAGTTGCCGCCGACGCCGGTGTTGTCCCACGAGAACCGGTTGCCGCCGGTGAGCTCGTAGTAGCCAGCGTTGTCGAGACCGCGGAAGGACAGCACGTTCGCGACGTCGCCGGTGCCGTCCCACAGGCCGCCTTCGCCGGTGTGGTTGTAGACGACGTCGATGTAGACCTTGATGCCCTGATCGTGGAAGGCGCGAACCATCTGCTTGAACTCGCGCGTCGGACCGCCGGGCGACTTGTCGGCCGCATAGCGACGATCGGGCGCGAAGTAATTGAGCGTCATGTAGCCCCAGTAGTTCGCGCCGTTCGTGGTCATCGCGATGTCGTTCTGATCGTTCTGCGTCTCCTGCACGGGGAGAAACTCGACGGCGGTGACGCCGACCGACTTGAGGTACGCGGCCTGCTGCGCAGCGCCCGCATACGTGCCGCGCAGCTCGCTCGCGATCGACGGATCGTTCATCGTCAGACCGCGCACGTGCACCTCGTAGATGACCTCGTCCTTGAGCGGACGAGACGGGCGCGGACCGACGGTCGCGGACGCGATCTTCACGAGAACGCCTTTTGGCGCCACCCTGCCCGAGTCTTTCGTGCGATGCGCCGGACCACTCGCATAGACGGTGCCGTCGAGGTGAGACGGCGTGACGGGATCGTGGCTCATCTCGATCGCGTACGGATCGAGCAGCAGCTTGTTCGGGTTGAAACGATTGCCCGCTGCGTCGACGTCGCTCTTGAAGCCGGCGCTCGAGCCCTTCGTCCATGCGGAGTCGGACGTCCAGTTCGGGCCCCACGCGCGGTAACCGTAGAAGACGGTCGATGACAGGCCCGCGGCCGTGAGCTCGGAGACCGGCACTTCGACGGACCACACGCCCTTCGCATCGCGTGTCATCTCGTACTTCGCACGCTCGTCCTCGCCCGACGCCTTCGCGTAGAGGTAGACCTCGACACGCGTCGCGGGCGCCGACTTGACGCGAAACCGCGCCAGCTTGCCGTCGTTGCTGTACGCCGCGCCGAGGCCGGAGCTGCTGGTCGCGAGCGAATCGAACTTGCCCTCGCCGTCGCCCGCAGCATCGTCGTCGGTGCTGACGGCGCAGCTCGTCAGGGTGAGGAGGGCGAGCGAATAAGCGAGAGATCCGAGTAGGTGCTTTCTCATGACGGCCGCATGAGGAAGCTGGGCCATTTAGTTGCGCGAGAAACGTACAACCTCGCGCCAGGCCTGAAGAATCACCAGGATGCGAGCGGCGTCAGCTGACTGCTTGTCGGCGATTCATCGCCGGAAGCCTCGCGCTTGCCGAGATTTCGATGATTTCTGCGCGACTTTTCACGCGGGCTCGTTCTTACCGACACGATGCGCCCCACCCTTGCAATCCTTTTGATGACTGCGTGCGCTGACCTCTCCGACGAGCAGCCGACATTCTCCGATGGCGGCGCCGACACGCCCGCGGTCGCAGGCACGATGTACCAGTGGACGTTCGACGACGAAACACCGGGGCCGATGGCGGCACCGTGGTTCGACGTCCTCGGCGATTGGCAGGTCGAAGACGGTGCAGCCGTGCAGTCGGCGCGACACGAGAATGCTGCGTATCCACGCGCGCTCGTCGAGGATCTGCAATTCACTGATCTGAAGATGAGCGTGAAGTGCCGCATGGAGTCGGGCGACACCGATCGCGCATGCGGCATCATGTTTCGTGCCGTCGACAGCGACAATTACTACATCACTCGCGCGAACACGCTCGAAGACAACATTCGCCTGTATCGCGTCGTCGGCGGCGGCCGCGCGCAATTCGCGTCGGTCGAGCGACCCGTGGACAGCGACCGATGGTACACGCTCGAGATCGAAGCGACTGAAAATCGCATCGTCGTGTCGTGGGATGGAGAACCGATCATCGACACCACCGACGACACGTTCGCGAACGGCGCGATCGGTCTGTGGACGAAAGCAGACTCGATCACGCGCTTCGACGATGTGACGGCGATCGCGCGGTGAAGATAGCCGCAGTTACTTCGCCTCGCGTCAGTGACCAACACCGACTGGAGCGAGCACAACGTCGGTTTCGCCCAACAGGCTACTGATCGACGCGCGCAGCATCTTGATGTTGATGGGCTTGTCCGCGCGCAGGATGCCTTCCCGTTCGAGGAACGCCTGGGCCGCCGCAGTGAAAGCGCCTCCCGTTGCGAAGATCGTGCGCCGTGCGAGATCCGGGTCGAACGACGATAGCGCCGCGTGGAACTCCATGCCGGTCATCACGGGCATCATCAGATCGCAGACGATCACATCGAAGCGCTCGCCCCCGATGATCCGCGCGAGCGCTGTCTTGGGGCAGTCCAACACGGTGACTTCGAAGCTCCCGCCGAGCGCGCGTCGCATCGCTTTGCCGATCATGACCTCATCATCGAGGACGAGTAGGCGCGTGGTGCAACGACTGAGTTTCGCCGCAGGCTCGCTCACCGCCGATGGAATTACGTTCTGCCGCGCAGCCGGAAGCGCGATCCGAAACGTAGTGCCCTTACCCTCCGCGGTGTCGACAGTGATCTCCCCGCCGAGTCCTCCCACGATGCCCTGACAGATCGCGAGACCTAGCCCAGTGCCCTCGCCGATGGGCTTGGTCGTGAAGAACGGATCGAAGATGCGGGATAGGACATGCTGCGGAATTCCGCAGCCAGAGTCACTGACCTCGATCACCACGCGACCGAGCGCATCGCTTCGCGTCGCGACCCGGATCTCGTTCAGATCAGCGCGACCGAGTGGAATGGCCTGAGCCGCATTGACGAGCAGGTTCAAGATGACCTGGCCGAGGCGCGAGGGGTCGGCATCGACCGGCGCCACGCTCGACAGTTCCTTCACCAAGCGAGCGCGATGCCGGATCTCATTCCAGGCCATGTTGATCGAGGACTCGATGATCGGCCCGACGTCGACGATCTCTCGCTTATCCGCTTCGGCGCGCGAGAAGGTCTTGAGGTCGCGGACGATGCGACGCACTCGGTCAGCACCATGGCGGGCCTCTTGTAGAGCTTCCACGATCTCTTCGAGCTTGTTCGCGCGTGAGCCCGCGAGCGCACTCTGCAGCTCCACCATTGCGAAGTCGACGTTGGCTAGCACGTAGGCGAGCGGATTATTGATCTCGTGTGCCACGCCGGCGGCGAGCGTCCCCACCGACGCCATGCGCTCCGCGAACACGAGCCGCGACTCCATCTTGCAGATCTCGGTCGTATCGCGAAGCACCACGACGCACCCAGTGATCCGACCGGTCGAATCGCGGATCGGCGCAACGGTATCGGCGATCGAACGCTCCTCGCCTCCATTCGAGACGGAAAGGCGGTGGCTCGACGGCCCTTCGACCTTTCCCTCGCGCACGACCCGAGTAACGAGGTCGTCGACGGGCTCATTGGTGAGCTTGTCGCGTAGTGCAAGCACCTCGCGAAGATGCCTATTTCGAGCGTCACAAAATGGCCACCCCGTGAGCGACTCGGCTGCTGGATTCATCCGGACGATGTGCCCGGTGAGGTCGGTAGCGATCACAGCGTCTCCGATGCTCTTGAGCGTTGTCGAGAGGTTCTCGGTCTCACGCAGCGCGTCCTCGGCGCGCTTGCTGCGGATGAAGGTTCCGAGCTGGTTGGCTACGGCCGACACCAATCCAACGAGAGGACCATTCTCCGGGCGATCCACGCAGGTGAAGAATTCGAGAACGGCTACCACCTCATGGCATGCCATGACGGGGATGCCGATCGCCGTTTTCAGACCCGCCTCGGAGGCCGCAACCGTGCGCGGGAAGTTGGTATCGAGCACGACGTCCCTAATCCAGTGCGGTTTGCGAGTGTCCCAGACGCGACCTGGCAGACCCTCTCCGCGCGCGAACGTGCGTGTCGCGCTGGCTGTGCGAAAGCAGGCGAACCGCGGTTCGTCGCCGTAGTGGTTTGCGCATTCGAGCGTGCTGTGGTCTTGGCTCGGGAGCCAGGCCTGGCCGAATGCCCATCCGGTGGCTTCGGCGACCATCTGGAGTGCAACACCCAACCCCGCTGCGAGATCCACGGCTCCAATGATCGCGACGGTCAAAGCGTGGAGCAGTCTTAGTTCAGCCACCGCACGTTCGTGCTGCAACACGAGCTCGTAGAGGTCGCGGGTCGCCTTCTCGGCGATCGCCTCCGCCTCGAGACGGGCGCGCCGCTCGCGATCACCTCGTCGGCTCACACGCGCGAGCTCGGAGTCCTCGCATTCGGGATCGCTCATAGGACGGGTCTCGAGAACGTGCACTCCAAGAGACACCTGTCGTGACCCTCGAGCATGCACTGCGTCTGCCGGATCGACACCCGCTCCGCGTAGTAGTCCGCGGCGCCTTCGATCAATCCCTCCGCCAACACGCATAGTCTGCGTTTCGACTGATAGCCGAGGACGAGTTGATTCTCCGACTCGACGACAAACTCGAAGTCCGGTGCGTCAGCGCCGGGATAGATCTTTCGAACCTCGGTATGGATGACGCGGTTGAGCGTCATCAGGAATGGCTGCGTGGAGACGTGGTCGCGAAAGAACATCGGGTACCGCCGAGCGAGGAGCGGCATTGCGACACGTCCGAACCAGCGCACAGCGGCTGACGTCTCGCGTTCCGGACTCGCGACGACGAGTAGCCTCAACAGTTCGGCGTCGGGGTAGCTCCCCAATGAAGTGTAGGCACCGTCGGCACGTGCGGCGCTCAGGATGTCATCCCACGCTGCTTCTCCGCGCTCGTTCACCACGACCTCTTGCAGGAGGTTGAACATGATCCCCTTCACACAGCCTCCTCCATTCTGATCCTCGACCAGTTTGGCGGGTACGACGGGTACGGCAAGGGTACGTCGAGCCACGTGTTTCGTCAGAACGTTCGGAGCGGATTCTTCTACAAGTCCGGACGCGCGGGTTGAGGTTGACGCAGCGAGGGTGGAAGCCGTGCGAGAACGAGCTACTCCGTTTCCGGATCGTGGTGCTCTTCGCAGGGGCTACGCGTGCATGCGCTACGAGAACATCGCAGCTCGAAGACGCCACTGCAGCTGCAGTCAAACGTTGCGTGAGACAAGCGCGCGACACGCGTCGACGAACGAATGCTTCGCGAGTGAATGATTCGCGAGTTTGCGCTTCGTCCGACGTAGAAGGTCGAGAGCTCGCATCCTGATCCCAGGTGCCTGCCAGACGAGCCAGTGCAGCTTGCGAAACTGTGTCGCCAGCTTGGTCTTGTACTCCGCATCGCCCGCCATCAGGTCGTACTCCGCCAATCCGATCGTCGTCGCGTACCGAACGGCGAAGCCCTGGACGACAACGCCCGGGCTCACTCGCTTCCCGAGGCTGTAGTCATAGCCACACTGATAGAAGTACAGCTTCCCTCGAAATACGAAGTTGTACACGACACCAATCGTGCGGTCTGCAGCGCGCAGCCGTAGCAACTGCGCTTCGCCGCGAACCGAGCAGCGGGCGATCAGACGGCGATGAAAGTGAGAGAAGATCACCGAAGCGAAAGAGCCGGGGCGACCGCGGGATGTCCAGGATTTCTGGTGCAGCACCGAGAGCTCCTCGAGGAAGCCCAACGCTTCGTGCGTTGTCGTCGCGTTTTCGAGGCTCAACTCGCCTCGATCGGAGAGCTTCCTGACACTCTGTCGAAAGTGCGTACGCTCTTTCGATGTGAGGGTATCGGGGTAGTCGCGATTGTTGTCGCGCAGCTCGTTCAGATCGATGTAGTAGCTCGGCTTCGCGCGGTCACTCACCGCCAGCGCGCGGAAGCTGTTCTGCATCGCAGTCAACGCCGGCCCGTCGACGAATCCCGGGGCGGCCAGCTCGTCCCACGGTTCGCTCGTTTGCAGATCGTCGAGGAACCCGCGCAAGGCGCATGCAATCGACGATTCGCGTCCGGGGTCGCAGAGCAGCGTGTTGAACTCGATGCAAGGGCTGTGCGTTTCGTCCTCGCCGGACGTGTTCAGATACAATCGGCGGATCTTGAACGGACCCTTGCGTCCGACGCGTCGCACGAGGAGACACGCTCCGACGGCTTCGTCGCGTTCGTCGTGAAAGAACAGAATCCTCGGTTCGAGCGCCGCGCCGAAACTCTCGAGCCAGGTCTCGACCCAGTCGGTTGAAACGAAGAAGGTCGCGCTCGGACAGCGCTCGACGAGATCGGACCAGAGCTCCGAGACACTCGTCCATTCGTGCCAGTTGTACACGCGGACGCGCAGAGGCCGCGCCGTTGCGCGTTGTTGAACCATCGCCATTGAACTTCCTAACGTTAAGGGAAATGCGAAGCGCTACCCGAACACCGTTGGCGCAGCGAGCATTGCGCGAAACAGCGACGCCGGCGTGTTGCCGTCGACGCCCATGCGCCGGACGCTGTATCGATCCGCTGTGGAACGCGCGTGCTGCACACCCGTCGCGTTCGTGAACCCGATCGTGTAGCCCGCGGCGCGTAACGCGCGGCGCATGTCGAACCGATCGTCGATCGCATGTCCAACCGGATACGAGATCGCGTACACGCGCTCCTTTAGCTCTCGCTCGAGATCGGAACGAGAGCCTTCTAGTTCTTCGACGAGTTGCTCGGGACTCAAGGTCTGCAAGACGCGATGCGTTCGCGTGTGTGATTGGATCGCCATCCCAGCATCGCGGAGATCGCGGATCTGTTCCCACGTCATCAGCAGCTCGTTCGCGTAGTCACGTTCCTGGCTTTCCGACCAGTCGACCCCCGCTGCGTGCGCGAGCTCGGTGAGGAAGCGCTCGAGTACCAGATACTTCGTGCTTTTCACGAGCCGCAAGATGAGCTTGACCGCGTGTGCGCACTGGACGTGGCTGCCGACGTCGAGAATCAGCGGGTGCGGATACGCGAGGATGATTCTGGATCTACGTGCGGTCTTGAGAATGCAGTTGATGCGGTCCCACCAGAACATCCGCCGACGCTCGATGTAATCGGTCGCGATGAAGAACACCGCTTTGACCCCGTAACGCCGAAGGACCGGAAGGGCCACCTCGTGATTGTCTTTGTAGCCATCGTCGAACGTCACGAGCACTGGGTTATCGGGCAGCCGCCCACCTTCGAGGAACGTCATCAGGTCGTCGAGCCCGATCGGGTTGAAGTAGGTGCTCAGAAGCCGGATCTGTTGCGCGAAGTCTTGCGGGCTCGCGTCGACGACACCCTCGTCGAAGAGGTACGACGGGGTCAGCTGAGCCACACGATGAAAGGTAAGGACAGGAAGCCACGGTGACTTCGCGCGTCGCCGTAGAGTCAGCAGGAATTCCGTTGCGCCGGTCACTTCACAAAGGCTCGCGAGCAGCGCTCGTTTGTTCATGCGTCCCCCACGATGGGTCGCTCGCTGCAAGCAGTTCGCCAGAGACGTAATTGCCTTCAGCACTCGTGAATCATGTAATTCGCGATGCTGTGAAGGAATGCGCAGCTCGTGAGCACGTGCGCCGGATTCCGGAAGCGCGCCGACGCACGGATCGGACTCCCCAAATGCGTCTACAACGACCATCAACGATCACGTGCGACAGGCGCGCGCATCCACTTGCGCTCCTGCGCATCCGCAGTTCTACGTACGTCCTCGAATCGAATGCCGTGGCCGCCGCGCTGATGGCGATCGGCCCGGGCGCGACGATCTGCGCCGCGTTGCTCCTCGGCCTCACTCGCGCCGACTCGGCACGCTATTCGTTCCTGCTCGGCATTCCCGCGATCGCCGGCGCCGCGATCTTCGAAGCGGACGACGCATTTCGTTCGCTCGGCAGCGACGCTATCCCGCGCTCGCTGTCGGCACGCTCGTCGCCGTTCTTGGTGTACCGCGTGATTCTCGGTGTCATACTGCTCGGCCTCGTCGCTGCAGGTGTCATCATCAAAGCTCACGCCGGAGCCGGCCCGTCGTGATTCTGAACTTTAAGAATTCAAGACTCTGTGTAACCGCCTTCGCTTTCGGACGTAGCGGTCTGATGGCGAATCAAACACGGCGATTGCTGATGAAAGGCATCGCAGTCGGGGTCATCAGCGCTTGCGCCGAGCGGCCGATCCACAGCATCGGTCGCCGCCAACCAAGGAGCAAACATGGATAAGAGGCGGGTCACTTTCATCGGCGGACGTGAGGGCGACTGGGATGTTGTCTCGGCCATGACAATCAAGGGCGAGCCGCTCGCGACCTCGCCGCGTCTCGCCCGAATCGAAGGCGCTGCGTTCACACGCACGAACGGCGCGACCTGGTTCCTGGACGGCGTTCGTAGCAACGAGCGCTACACCGATTCCGCCGAAAAGCAAAAGCTCGCACGGATCCAGCCTCCATTGGATCGCGACGACGCGACGCTCGGAGCGTTGATCCCGATCAAGAAATCGGATGCATGGTGGGGGCTCGCACAGGACGAGCGTCGGCATATGTTCGAGGAGCGCTCGCGACACATCGCCATCGGCATGATGTTCTTGCCTGCCATCGCTCGCCGCCTCTACCATTGTCGCGACCTCGGCGGCGACTTCGACTTTCTGACTTGGTTCGAGTACGCGCCGCACCACGCCGCTCGCTTCGACGAGTTGCTGACGCAGTTGCGGTCGATTCCGGAGTGGGCGTTTGTCGATCGCGAGGTCGAGATCCGCGTCCGTCGTGTCGCGAACCGGTGAGACGACGACCGCGATCAGCTCGGACGGTGCGAGCCATCTTGAAGCGCTTGGTTGCGAGGCTACAGGAGCAGCCAAAGGCCCATCAGCCCGCGAAGAAGGGCATGATCAAGGACGCTGTCGAGGAGCTGAATCACGAGATGTCCGATGACCTAG
>JALZOJ010000152.1 GCA_030857175.1 Myxococcota bacterium
CGCCGAGTTCGTCGGAGACGACACGCTGCTCACCGGCCACATGGCCGAGCGGTCGTGGCAGTGGATCGAGCTCGATACGGGCAAGCGCACGGCGATCGATCTCGCGACGTTCGGTCCGATCATGGGCGTCGACATCGACGCGGGCGGTCGCGTGATCGTCCAGGCGATGGGTCCTCGCGGCTCGCGCGTGCACTTGCTGCAGCGCGGAGACCCGAAGACGCGGCTGCTGGCCGAAGGCAATGGCGCGTGGGGCGTGCTCGTGCACGGCAACGCGGTCGCGTACACGAGCGGCGACGGACGCGTGATGGCGTTCGTCGACAACGGCGCACCGCGCGAGGTGGCGAAGGTCGCCGGTGTCCCGGATGGCGGCGCGCCGCTCGGCCATCACAAGCTCGCGGTGCACACGAGTGAAGGCGAGCTGCTGCGCATCGATGTCGGGACGGGCGCGATCCAGCGCACCACGGTCGGCGTCGGCACCGGATCGATCGTCGCGGGTGATCCGGCGTCCGGGCGCGTCGTCATCGCCGAGGACACGCGCCTCCTCCTCTGGGACGGCGTCGTCACACAGATCGCCACCTTCGACAAGCAGATCACCGACCTCTGGGTGGTGCAAGGTGGCGCGGCGGTCAGCTTGCGCGACAACGAGATGTTCCTCGTCGAGCTAAAAGCGAACAAGCAGCCGGTGCGCGTGTTCCCACCGGGTCGCATCGCCGCGCGGCCTTCGCTCGACGGCCGCATGTTCGTCTCGATCGGCAACGCCGAGCAGATCAACGTGCTCGAGCTGCCACAGCGCACGCGCTGGACGGTGCCGCAGTACTACCAGTGGTTCGGCAACGGCGGCATCCGGGTCTCGCCGACGAAGCGACGCGTGTTGATGCACGCGCGGCACTCGCTCGTCGTGTGGAGCTTGCCGCTCGCGCCGGCGCAGGACTTCTCGCAGTGGCTCGAAGAGCAGACGAACGCGACGGTCGACGTCGACGGCGAGCTGCTCTGGCCCTGGCAAGCACCGAATCCAAAGTAATCTCGCCTCGTGCCCCGCCCAGCCCCGACCGCCACCCATGGCATCTCGGTGGCGCTGCTGCGTCCGTTCGCGGAGCTGCTCGGGCGGCTCGATGTCGAGCCGGCGGCGTTTCTGTTGAAGCTCGGAGTCGACGACGACATGACGCCCGAGACGTATATCGCGGCCGATCTCGTCGACACGTGCCTCGCGGAGATCGCCGCGAAGCGCAACGATCCGGCGTTCGCGCTCACGCTCGCGCGGACCTCGGCCGTCCGCCCGCTCGGCCTCTTCGGGCACATGGTGTGGACGAGTGGAACAGTCCGCGATGCGGTGACGCGCGCGGCGCGGTTCTACGCGATGGTGACGCGGCGAACGACGCTGACGCTCGAGGAGCCGGGCGACGGCATCGCGACGCTCTCCCAGCAGCCCGCGGTTCCAGACATGACGCGCGGGCGCATCCTGACGGAGTTTCCGTTCGCGTCGTTCGCGCTGCGTGCGCGCGAGGCGACGAGCGGCCAGCTCGCGCTGCGCGCCGCGCGATTCACCCATGCGGGCGTGTCGACGCCGGCGTATCGCGAGGTGTTTGGCGTCGACGTCGCGTTCGGCGCGCCGCGCGACGAGCTCGAGCTCGATGCCGCGCAGCTCGACCTCCGGCTCGCGAGCGCGGACCCGATCACGTCGGCCGTGCTCGAGGAGAAGGTCGCGCGTCTGGCGTCGACTCCGGCGGGGCGCAGCCCGTTCATCGATCAGGTGCGGCGCGCGGCGGCGCAGATCGAGGGCACGGTGACGCTCGCCGCGATCGCGAAGCGGATCGGGCTCAGCGAGCGCACGCTGCGGCGGCGGCTCGAGCAGGAAGGCCAAACGCTGCGCGCGCTCGTCGATGACGTGCGCCGCGAACGTGCGGATGCCCTGCTCGCCGCCGGCTCGTCGGTGAAGGAGACCGCGTTCGCCCTCGGGTTCTCCGAGCCGAGCGCGTTTTCGCGCGCGTACAAACGGTGGACGGGCACGAGCCCGCGCGACAAGTAGTGGTCAGCTCGGTCACGTGGTTGGCCGGGGGCGGTCATCGCGTGGCAGCGCCGCGCTGGTGTCTTCTTCGCGCGATGCGAACACTGTTGCTGGTCGTCCTGGTCGCGTGCGGTGGCTCGTCACAACCGAACCAGCCCGACGCGGCGCGCGCCGTCGACGCGCCGCCGGCGGTCGGGACGCCGCGGGTGCCGGCGGCGACCGGGCCGTGCCCGACGATCGTGCCCGGTGACGTCACGTTCGCGCCGGCCGGCATCCCGCCGCGGAAGGTGAAGCTGACGTTCGACCCCGCGAAAGCCTCGGAGCTCGGCCCGCTCGTCATCTACTGGCACGCGACCGGCAGCCAGCCCGCCGAGGCGACGTACGCGCTCGGCGCGACGGCGACGACGATCACGAATACGGGCGGCGTCATCGCGGCGCCGTACTCCGATCCCGCCGCGGGACAGTTCGAGTGGTACGTCGTCAACGGCAGCCCGAAGCTCGACGACTTCGTGCTCGCGGACGAGATCGTCGCGTGCCTCGCGCCACGCATCGACGACACGCACGTGCACAGCATGGGTATGAGCGCCGGTGCGCTGCAGACGACCGCGCTCAGCTTCGCGCGCTCGACCTACGTCGCGAGCGTGGCGACCTACTCGGGCGGGATGCCCGACGGATTCTCGCCGGCGAACCAGGACCCCGCGAACAAGTTCGCCGCCCTCATCTTCATGGGCGGCACGAGCGACAACGTGTTCGGCCTCGACTTCAAGGCGGCGAGCGAGCGCTACCGATCGACGCTGTCACAGGGCGGTCACTTCGCGGCGATCTGCGACCACGGCAAGGGTCACGAGATTCCGCTCGATGCGGCCCCGAGCGTCGCCGCGTTCTTCGCCGCGCATGGCTACGGTGTAACGCCTTCGCCATACGCCGGCGGCCTGCCGGCGACCTTCCCGAGCTACTGTGCGAAGTGACATGTCGACCCATCCGCACGCGCAGCTGATCGAGCATTTCTACGCCGCGTTTTCCAGGCGCGACGCCGACACCATGGTGGCTTGCTACCACCCGAAGATTCACTTCTCCGACCCGGTGTTCCATGACCTCCACGGTCCGCGCGCCGGAGCGATGTGGAAGATGCTTTGCGAGCGCGCGACCACGCTCACGATCGAATATTCGGGCATCGACGCCGACGACAAGACTGGCAAGGCGCACTGGGAAGCCCGCTACGACTTCACGGCGACAAACCGCAAGGTGCACAACGTCATCGATGCGCGCTTCGAGTTCGCCGACGGCAAGATCATCCGCCACGCGGACACGTTCGACCTCTGGCGCTGGGCGGGCATGGCGCTCGGCCCGCGGGGCAAGCTGCTCGGCTGGCTGCCGCCGATCAAGAGCGCGATCCACAGGACCGCGATGAAGGGTCTCGTCTCGTACGAGGCCAAACACCCGAGCTGACGTCGGGTTCGCAGCCCCGTTCTCGTTCTCGGTTCC
>JALZOJ010000153.1 GCA_030857175.1 Myxococcota bacterium
CCGACTCCGTGCTCGACCTGCGCGGGCCGGCCGGCATTCGCTCCGACAACCTCGCGTTCGAGCTCGTTTCGTTCGATGCGGCCGCGGGCGCGGATGTCGGCAACGCGAAGTGCGTCGCCGAAGACAAGGACTAGGCGAGCGTTCGCCGGACGGGGATCGAGTAAGGTCCGCCGCATGAGCGATGCCCGTCGGTTGGTCGCGTTGATCGTCGCGGTGATCGGGCTCGGCGTCGCCGTGTTCGGGGTCGTGCGCGGCCTCTCCAAGACCGGGCCGGCGCAGGGCATCCGCATGACGGTCGCGATCGAGCCGCCGGTCGATTCTGTCGCGCTCGCGATCGCGAAGCACGTGGTCACGGAGCGCATCGACGAGAAGGGCCTCGAGACCCGCGTCATGCCGGCAGGCGACAAGCTCGTCGTCGAGATCGGCGACGCCGATCCCGAATCCGCGATCGCTGCCGCCGGCATCATCGAGCGCACGGCGAAGCTCGACGTCGTCGATGCGACCACCCAGCAGCTCGTGCTCGAGGGCCGCAGCCTCCGCGGCGCCGAAGTCAGCCGTGGTGGTGTCGCGATCGAGGTCCCCGACGCCCGCGCGTTCAAGCCCGGCATGTCGCTCGCCTTCGTCCTCGACGGCAAGGTCCGCGCGACCCACTCCGTCGACGGCGCCACGGCCACGAACGTTCACGTCGCGACCGGAACCGACGATGCCGGCTTCACGGCCGCCGAGCATCTCGTCGCGATGATCCACGCCGGCGCGGTCCGGCCGCTCCGCGTCACCAAGCAGGAGCCGTTCACGCGAACCACCGGCTTCTTGCCGCGCGCGTGGCTCTTCCTCGTGATCGGCGGGCTCCTCCTCGGCGCCGCCGCGCTGATGTTCTTGCGAAAGTAATTCTGGATCCGAGTACGCTCGCCACGCATGTTCGACCTCCAGCTCGTGGGCGAGCCGCGCCCGCTCGACGAGAGCGCGCTCGACGGTATCGCGCACCTGTCGAAGGAGTACGTCGACCTCATGAAGACGTGGGGCCCAGGCCGTGCGAAGGCGCACCTCGACTTCCCCGATCCGCGCGGCCCCGCGTTCGCAACCTTGCAGCTCCGCTACCGCCTCCACGCGCCACATCAGAAGGCGATGGGCCGCTGGACCTCGCTCGACGCCAGCGCGCTCGAGAGCGGCATCGTGATCGCGCGGTTTCGCGGCGGCGAAGTGCTCGTCGGCGTGCAGACGCGTCTGGTGAGGCTGTCGCCGAACGGCAAGGACGCATGGCAATACTCCCTCGAGAGCACGATCGACTGGTGCGCGGGCGCGGAGTCGCCCAAGAACAAGCCACCGAAGACCTACTCCACCGAGCTCGACGGTCGAGCCGCGCTGTATGCCGCGCTCGCCAGCGGTAACGAGGAGCTCGCCGACGCATGTATGGGCACGCTCTTCGAGCACGAGTCGGCGTGGGGCCTCCTCGAGGTCGCCTGGGCGTTGTCGTCGTCGACGACTTCGAGCGCGCCGGCGCTGCGTGCTGCGTACTTCGACCGATGCATGCGGATGGTCAAGCGTGTCGACCCCGAGTGCATCGCAGAGCTCCCGCTCCGCGTGATGCGTGACGAGATCGCGAACGCGGGCGCGCTCTCGATCGATCACGCCCGCGCGCTCGAGGGCGTCGCGCACGCGCCGAGCCCATTCGAAGGCGAGATGACCGACATCGAGCAGCAGCTCGCCGCCGAGATCATTCGCAACCCGCGCGAGCGCGCGCCGTGCATCGTGCTCGCCGATCACCTCGAAGGGCTCGGCCAAACGCTGCGCGCGTCGCTCGTGCGCGAACAAGCGGAGGCGATGTCCTTCGAGGAGATCGCCGAGCGCGGCCTCGAGTTCCGAAACGTCGACGGTGAAAAGACACTCGCCGAATGGCTCGAAGCCTGGGGCGCCGACGCGCCGGCCGATCACGTCGCCACCGCGCAGCCGCTCCTCCCGCAACACAAGAGCGCCATCGTCTCGTGGATCGTGAACGGCTCCGACGACTCGATCGCGCGTCTTGCCAAAGAACCCGCCGCACCCGCGTTCCTCGTCCTCGGCCTGCGCTCGAAGCAGTACCAGATCGCACGGAACTGCGCGCTCGCCATCGCGCAGCTCGACATCAAGGCCGCCGCCCCTCACCTCCTCTCCTCCGTCCGCGCGACCCCGGCGCTGGAACAAGTCGCGCTCGCCTACCATGATGTCGGCCGCCTCTCCGCGAAGGAGCTCACCGCCGTCCTCGACTGGCTCGAGTCCGACAGCTACGACGTCCGCCGCGCCACGTGCGTCGTTCTCCAGCGCTCTGCCAAAGACGACCGCGTGCTCGAAGCTCTCCTCACGCACTTCTGCGACGGCCATCCATACACCGAGCGCGCGATCGCGAAGCGCAAGACCGACGCGCGTGTCGTCCCCGCCCTCCTCGAAGCATTCGATCGCGCCGAAGCGGCATCACTCAAGGACGGCCGCAACCTCGTCTACACGACCGATTACGGCATCCTCTCGCGCTACCTCGCGAAGCTCGGCAACGTCCGCGGCAAGGAAGCGTGGGAGCGCTTCAAGAAGATGGGCCGCATCGACCGCGCCGCGGCCGACCGTGAAGCTCGTCGGGAGGGCATGTGATTTCTCCGGCCCTACTTGACACATCCGGCGCTGCCCGCTAGAAACACCATCTGCCACGCGGGAGTAACTCAGTGGTAGAGTGCAACCTTGCCAAGGTTGACGTCGAGGGTTCGAATCCCTTCTCCCGCTCTAATTAACTAGCCGAATTCGTTACGGATTCTGGCTTGGATTGGTGGCTCGGGCCCAGTTTGGGCCCAGAGCGCGCCGCGAGCATCACGAGAATTCTCGCGGTCGGATCGGCTTCTTTCATTCCCGCGGAGACGAGCTCCGATGGGATCGATCGATGCCGTTCCGCGATGTGCACGTAGCCCATCGTTTCATCGATGCGCTTGTGCCCCATCCACTCCATCAGCTGCCATGGGTTCACGCCGAACCGCGCTGCGTGCGTGCCGAACGAATGGCGGAGCACGTGCCACCCGCGATTCGGAAGGCTCGCGTGATCGCACACGCGATACGTCGCGTGTGAGGTCTGCGCGTCGCGGAGCGCCGTATGCGCTTCGATCCGCTTGCCGTCCTTGTCGTACTCGCCCTTGTCCTGGTTGTTCAGGACGTAGCCTTCGCGCACGACGCGGCCCTTCAGATCGCGCACGCCGTCATCGACCGGTAACGCCAACAGTGCTTCGACGAGCGTGCTCGTCATCGGCACCGTGCGGCGCGTCCTGCCTTTGGGCGTCCCGATGTATCCGTTCCCCGCCTGTCGGTTCACGGTCAGGTAGCCCTCGGCGAGATCGATGTCCTCACGCCAACGCAGCTCGCGGATCTCGCCGATCCGCAAACCCGCTTCGCCCGCCAAGCACACCGCCGCGTACCACCACGGTCCTTCTTTGCGCGCACCCGCGAGGAGCTTGCCGT
>JALZOJ010000154.1 GCA_030857175.1 Myxococcota bacterium
CGCGAGGTCCTGCAGCAGCGCGCGTATCCACACGTGATCAAGTTCCTGAACTACGCGAACGGCAAGAAGGACGCGTTCGCGAAAGTGACGGCGAAATGAGGATCGTCGTCGCACAATCTTGCTGGAATGCGATCACGTTCGAGCTCGACCGCGTGGCGCCGCGTGAAGGCGTCGTGCTGCCGCTCGTCGCGATCGAGCATCGCGCCGAACCCTGCGCGCGCATCGCGCTCGCCGACATCACGACGCTCGCGATCGCGGAGGTCCGCTGCGTGCCGGCAGAGCTGCAAGAGAATGCGCTGCTGCGCGTGGCCGCCCTGCCCCGCTCCGACGCCTGGGCGGACGCGGTCGTGCTGCCGCTCGTGCGGCGCTCTCCGCGGCTGCGCGCGGCGGCGTATCTGCACTCGCATCCGTTCGCGCACGAGCGCACGTGGCCGTCGGGTGGCGATATCGACGGCCACATGTTGCCGCTACTCGAGCGCAACCGCGCGTGCGGCCTGTTCGCATCGTTCTCGTTCATCGCATGCTCGCGCTGGAAGCTGCCGTGCTTCGCGATGGACGCCGAACGCCGCGTGATCGAGCTCGGCAACGCCGAGATCGTCGACGATGCAGATCCGATCATCACGCGTGCGCGCGCCACGCGCCCGCCGCGGTTCTGGCTCAAGCGCTGGCGCCAGCGCCTCCGCGCACGCGGCTTCGCGCCGCACGTCGACGAGCTGTTCGACGGCTGGACGCGCGCGCGGATCGATCTCGATGCGCACCGGGTCCTCGTCGTGCTGTTCCCGCTCGCGTTCCCCGATGAGACGCCGCTGTACTTCGTCGTCGATCGCCGCACCGGCAAGTCCGAGCGCGTCGACCGCACGTTCTCGCTCGAAGCGAGCGAGGTCGCGGCGTGACCGTCGCGACCGACTACTTCGCACGCGTGCGGCCGTTGCTCGGCGAGGGTCTGTCTCGCCAGGTGGTCGCGTTCGAGGGTGATCCGGACGTGGCGGCGCTCGTGATCGAGCTGCTCGCGAGCTGCATGCTCGAGCACGTCGGCGGCGGCGATGCATTCGTGGCGCAGCACGCGTGGAAGCGGCCGTTCGCGCCGCTGCGCACTTCGCCCGCGCCGGCGGATGCGCGCATCGTCGCGCGGCGTGGTCCAGCGTCGATCGCGTGGTCGCACGACACGGTCACGATGACCGCCGACCCCGACGATCCGCTCGCGCACGTCGACATCAGCTATCACGTCGCGCGAACGCTCCGCGATGTCCTGCTCGGCGCGCCCGCGTCCGCGACCCCGCGCCAGCCGTTCGATCCGCGTGGCATCACGTTCGATGCGCGCGGCAAACACGTGATGGTCATCGGCTGCGGCTCGCTCGGCAGCGAAGCCGTTCGCATGCTCCAGCCCGCGCGGTTCACGCTCGTCGACGACGCGACGGTCACCGTCTACAACCTCGCGCGCCAGTGGTTCGGTGCCGCGGACGTCGGCCGCGCGAAGGTCGACGCCCTGCAAGACCGCCTCGACAACACGCGCACCTGGCGCACGCGGCTCGAGGCCCAAGACCTCCCCGCGTTCGAGGCACGCCTCCGCGAGGATCCGCCCGACGTCGTCCTGCTCGCAACCGGCACACACCATCACGCGATGCTCGCCGAGCTGCTCTGGCACCTCGGCATCCCGCACGTCGCGGCGTGCTGCTACGCGCGCGCACGTTACTTCGAGGTCAGCGTGATCGCGCCGCGCGAGCACACGCCCTGCCTCCACTGCTTTCGCGGTCACCTCTATCGCGGCCCCGCCGAGCCGATTCCCGACGACGTCGCGGCCTTTCTCTACGAGCCCGCCGCAGACGAGGTGCGCGCACAGCGCTACACCGATCTCGTCGCCGAGCCCGCGTCTCAGCTCGAGACCCTGCGCGCAGCGCACGTCCTCGCGCGCTGCGCCATCGAGCTGCTGTCGCCCACGCGAAGCCCGTGGTTCGCGCGCGTGCTCGCCGACTCGACGACCTGCCTGCTCGGCGGCAACGTCGCCGGCGCGTACGGCATCACGCACCCCGGGCAGGTTCTCCGCCTCGGTCTCGACGACATCGCAGGGCCGACCGACCAGATCCGCTGCGATGTCTGCCGGCGCACGATGCAGGTCGCGTTACGCGACGACTTGCCGATCCTCGACGACGCTGCCGACGCCGCGTTCCTATGAGAGACTGGTCGTCGGGTGAGGGCGCTGTTGTTCATGGTCGTGACCCTGGTGAGCCCACTCGCCTCCGCGCAGCCCGCCGCGGAGCCAGAGGTCTGCACCATGGGGCGACCCGGCTCGCGCTGCTTCGCGACCGTGCTCGCCGAGGTCGGCCTTCGCTACGGCTACGGGACCGAAGGTCGCACGCCGATCCTCACGATGATGGGCGGCGTCCTGTTCAACCAGGGCCGCTGCCAGGCGTGGGGGTTCACGATCGGACTCGTCGGCTACGAGCACTTCTACGATCGCCCGCCACCCGACGACAGCGAAGCCACCGCGAGCTTCGCCGCGAGCGTGCGTTACCGGCGGTGGCTGTTCGACTACGTCGGGCTCGATATCTCGCTCGGCGGTGCGAGCAACGGACCGATCGCCGAGATCGCGTTCGAGATGGGTGACATGATCGCGTTCACCGTCGGTGCGCATACCGTGCCCGTGAACGACGACCGCTTCGGCGGCGCGTCCGTGAGCTTCGGGATGAGGATCGGGCTACCTGCGATCGTCGGGATCTTCAAAGCAGGCGATTGGTTCCCGAACTAGGCGGTGCGCCTGTGATCGATATCCGGCGTTCTGCGTACGAATATGCACAGCCAGCCGACGAGGAAATCCAGCACGGCTGATGCACCACACCTCTTCATGACGACTTCTACCGTGACTGCAAACGGAGCCGCTGAGAGCCGTGCCATCAGCTGGCCACACGACGACTCGTACCGCGGGCACGTCGACCGGCGCTGGCTGAGTGTGTTTGCGGCCTGGGCGGCAGAGCCGGCACGCGCGAGCGACCCCATGTTGCGGCGGTCGTTCTTCTTTCTCGTCGCCTGAGGCTGATGTGCGCACGTAGAGCGCCCTAGGCGCAGTGTTTCGATGCAACAGTTTCCCTGTCGCATGGATACGAACGAAGAGCAGCTATTGCGTCAGATGCGTGAAGCGAACGAGCAACTCATCGTCGCGACGATACGTGCCGAGCGCCTCGCCGAGGAGGCAGAACAAGCGCGCGTGGTGGCGGCGGAAAGCGAAGAGCGCTTTCGAACGCTCGTCCTCGCGTCGTCCGCGATCGTGTGGCGGGCCGATGCGGAAGGCACGACCGCCTTCGAGCCGGGCGCGTGGCTCGCCTTCACCGGCCTTCGCCTGCGCGATCTCAAGCGTGGAGCGGAAGAGTGGCTCGAAGCGGTTCACGCCGACGACCGCGCCCGCGTGCGCGCGAAGTGGAGCGCGGCGGTCGCCGC
>JALZOJ010000155.1 GCA_030857175.1 Myxococcota bacterium
GCGATCGCCGCTTGATCGATCACGACGCCGATCTGACCGCGGCACGCCTGCACGAGCAGCGCGGGCCCGCAGCTTCCGAGATCGAGCGCTCCGTCAGGCAACGCGGCGAGGCAGCTGTGCCGCTCGGCCGTGCACGTCGGCGACGGGAACACTTCCTCGACATCACCCGTCGTCGCGCCGAAGTACCTCACGAACATGCCGAGCGAGCCACGCGCGGAGAGCGTGCCCGTCGCTGACGTCGCATCGACAACGAGCGGCGACGTCTGGGTCACCTGATCGAAGTCGAGATCCACTTCGAAGTGCGTCGCGTCGACGAGGCGCGCCATGCCCGCACTCGCGGAGACCGCCGTCAGCGTCTTCGTCGAGCGACCCTTGACGCGATACACGATCCGACCTGCGACGATCACCGGCGTGATCTCGGAGGTCAGCGTCAGCGCGCCGGTCACCGAGACCAAACGCGGCCGGACGACCACGCGCGCCGTCAGATGCCGCGAACCGAGCGAGAGGCCGGTGAATAGGTTCACGCCGTCGACCACGCCGCGCGCCGTCGAGACCGGCCACGTCACTTCGAACGTGCGCGCCGACTTCTGCGCGAAGTCACCGTAGATGTCGTCGAAGATGAACGCTTGCCCGTCGGTGATGCTCCGGCTCGTGCGGCCGCTCAGCACGATGTCGTCACCGCGGCGAACGAGCGCCTTGTCCATCCACAGCGTCGTGTCGGCGACGCGCACGCGGAGCTCCGTCGACGAATCTGCTTTGTCGTCGGTGGCCTCGACCTCATCGGTCTCTTGCAGAACATCGTCGGTGCAGCCCGACACACCGATCGCGAGTACGAACAATAGGCGAAACATTAGACGGGTGGAGATACACCCGTTCAACGCGGCGGTCGACCCTCAAGGTACGTACGACCACGGTTCATCAGCGTCCGGAAGCCTTCGAGATCGTTCGCGCGCACGACGGAACGTAAGCGCTCTACCGCATATAACAGCGCCGCGAGCGACTCCGTGCCGTAGTCGTTGAGCGTCTGGATCTCGAAGTAGAGATCCGGGTTCTCCGCGGCGACCTTGCCCGCGACGCCGAGCTGCGCATCGAACGTCGTCGAGGACAGCGTCGCGAGCCGTGGTGCCGCCTCGCCACTCTCGGCGAGCGCCGTGAAGAACGCGATGTTGAGCGCGTGCGAGAGACCGAGCACGTACGCGATCAAGCGATCGTGACTCTCGAGATCCATCTCGACGAGCGTCGCCATCGTCGGCTCGAACAGCGCGCGTGCGGCCGCCGTGGCTTCGGGCACGCCGACATCGACGAAGATCACGTGTCGCCCGCTGAGCAGCTCCGTGTCGGGCCCGAACATCGGATGCACCGAGCACACGCGCCCGCCGGCCGCCTGCAACGTCCGCAGCCCGTCGCGCAGTGGGCTCTTGAGCGAGCCGACATCGAACACGACGCCCTTCGGTGGCGCCTTCGCCAGCTCGCGCAGGATGTCGTTCGTTGCGGGCATCGGCGCTGCGATCACGACGAGCTCGTGATCGAGCGTGGCCGTCTTCCAATCGCGGTGATTCTTCACGTCGGAAGGGCCGTCGCTCGGATCCGCGATCTCGACGGTGAACCCCTGCGCGCCGAGGTAGCGCACGAACCACCGGCCCATGTGGCCGGCGCCGCCGATCACCAGCACGCGCCGCCCACTGCCCTCGCCTTTCGTCGCGACGGTGTCCTTCTCCTGCACGGTCAGCGAGCCGCGGATCAACGTCAGGATCAACTCTTCGCCGAGCTGCGCGGACAGGCCGTGCTCCACCGCGGCCGCACGCGCGCGCTCGACGACGTCCTTCTCTTGCCGGTAGTCGCGCGTCGGAATGCCGGCGTCGCGCTTCACCTGACCGATGCGTTGCGCGAGCGTTTGCCGTCGCGAGACCAACTCGAGGATCTGCTTGTCGATCTCCCCGAGCTCGGTGCGGAGCGGTTCGATACGCGTGCGGAAGTCGGAGGCATCGGCCATCCGACGAACCTATTAAATCGCGACGCGCGTGTCCTGAATGTCTTGCTCGATCCAGCGGCGTTGGCAGCGGAAAGCCTCGTTGGCCGCGGCAATGATGCGATTCGCGATCTCGGGCATGTGCGCGACATCGTCGAGCGTGGCGCCGAACTTGCGCCAGTGCGAGCCGACCACGCCGGTATACGACGACAGATAGTTCGATGCGCTTCGCATCTCGCGCGGCAGGCGCGTCAGGAGGTGACGGCGCAGCACGCTATGCGCGAGCGTGGTCCGCTCGACGACGTACATCCAACCGAGTGCCTCGGCCGCGCCGGAGAACTGCGGGATCGCGAGGCACTGTGGCAAGTCGGCGATCTGTGCCGGCCGGAGCCCGAGCGCCATCAGATCCTGGGCGAGGTAGCCGGCCTTCGTGCGCTCCTTGAGATCGATCATCAGCTCGAGGTTCGGCGTCATCGCGAGCATCGACTCCAGCGGCGCCTCGAAGCCGTAGACCCTGACGAGGTACGACACGTAGTGGCGAGGTGTGGTCTCGGCTTCGAACAGCACATCGAAGTCCGACTCGGCGGTCGCGTGGTACTCCCGCGTCCCGTCGTTGAGCCGTTCGATCATCCAGGACGACTGAGGCACGGGCGCATTGCATTGCAACAAACGTACGGAAAACGTGTTGATAACTGCCAGAGATCATCGGGAGTTAACTTTCATACGTTGTGACGCCGACGCACGGCTGGGCCAACGCTGCCCGTGAAAGCGCCACGGCTCCTCGGTGCGTTCCTGCCTACCTACGCTTGGTGGCGACAACGACCTTGGCGACCAGGTGCGACTCGACCGCCGTGACCTCCAGATCGAGCTCCCCGAGCAGCGACGCGAGATCGTCGTCGAGATAGTCCTGATAAAACGGCTCGTGAAACTCGCGCGGGAACTCGCGCAGCGCGGATTCGATCTCGGAGCTCTCGGCGATCTGCGCGGAATCTTCGATCACGAGCAAGCCACCGGGCCTCAGCACGCGATGCATCTCGCGCACGACGTTGCGACGGGCGTTGCGCGGTAGCTCGTGGAACAAGTACACGCTCGTCACGATGTCGAAGGCGCCGTCGGCGAACGGCAGCGCCTCGGCGTTCTCGACCGCGATCGTCGCGTCACGCGCACGCTCTCGCGCGACCTTCACGTACGCCGGCGAGAGATCGACGCCCCACAGCCCCAGCGATGGATGCGCGCGCGCGAGCTGATGAAGCGTGCGTCCCGTTCCGCAACCGATATCGAGGAGCCGCGTGGCCTTCTCCGTGCGCAGGAACCGCGTGATCGGCGGGATGATCTGGCGGCGCATCACGTCGGCGGTGCCGCGGAACAAGAGCTCGACGCCGAGCTCGTAGACCTCCGCGGAGTGCTCGCTGAAGTAACCGTCGGTCTGCCA
>JALZOJ010000013.1 GCA_030857175.1 Myxococcota bacterium
TTGCGGGCGCGCGAGAGGCGGACCTTGTACGCGCTCTCGGTGATGCCGAGCGACTTCGAGGCCGCGTCGTCGGGGAGCTTCAGCACGTGGCAGACGACGAACGCGGCGCGCTCGCCGGGCGGGAGGCAGTTCACGACCGAGGTCATGCAGCCCTGCTTGAGCTCCCAGAGGAGGAAGTCGCGCTGCGGATCGCTCAGCGAGCGCACGACGTCGGTGCGGGTCGCCTCGCTGCGGAGGGTCTCGTCGAGGATGTCGAAGTTGACCTCGGGCTGGCGCGGCAGGCGGTCCTCGAGGAGCTGGTTCGCGATGGAGAGGAGCCAGACCTCGGCGGCCGCGGTATCGGGCGGCTGCTGCTCGACCTTGGCCGCAGCGGCGCCGAAGATGTCCACGACATAGCGCTCAGCTCGATCGCGATCGAGCGTGAGCCGGAACACGAAGTTGTACAGACGACGCCAGTGCGGCTCGACGAGCCCGCGCAGACGTTCCGGATCGACCTTGACGCCCATGCCCTTGCGTCGATGTTACACCCTTCCGTGATAACGTTTGCGAGATGACAGCCCGGGATGTCTCATCGAGACTCCTCCTGGGCGTCGCCTTGGTTGCAGTTGGCTGTTACGACGCACCGCAACCTGACTGCGGGTTTCGCTGTGGCCCCGCCGGTGCGTGTCCATCCGACTACTCGTGCGGCGCCGACAACCGCTGCCGCTTGAACGGCTCGTCACCGACCCTCGTGTGCGCGACGCCCGACGCGGCGATCCCGCCCGACGCGTACTCGCCGGGCATCGTGTTCGCGAGCCCGGCGGCGGGCTCGAGCGCGAGTCCGTCCTCGACCATTCGCGTCGGCTTCGACGTCGATGTCACCGGCATCACGACGTCTTCGTTCCGCGTGACGCAGGTCGCCGGCGCTCCCGTTCCCGGCAGCGTCCTCTACGATCCGGGGACGCGCACCGCGACGTTCACCGGCACCGAGGGCCTGCCGCCGAACACCCAGATCACGGTGATGCTCACTGCGGAGATCTCGGATCCGCTCAGCGGCCGCCCGCTGATGCCGACGACCTACATGTTCAGCACGAGCGCGGACACCGAGCCACCGACCGTCGAATTCACGACGCCGTCCAACGGTGCGACCGGCGTCTCCGTCGGGACCAACGTGTCCTTCACGTTCTCGGAGCAGGTCACCGGGATCGACATCTCGACCGTCAACCTCATCGAGACCGCGAGCACGCAGCCCGTCGCCGGCAGCGTGACCTACAACATGACCTTGCGGACCGCGACGTTCAATCCGCTCGACCAGCTCGTGCCGAACTTGGGCTACAGCGCCCGTCTACTGTCCGGCATCACCGACGTCTCGGGCAACGCGCTCCCCACGCCGCAGACGAGCACCTTCATGACGGGCCCGGACTCCGTCGCCCCGAACGTGCGCGTGACGTCGCCGCTGAACAACGCGGCGAACGTCATCGTCGGCACGAACATCGTCGTCACCTTCGACGAGCCGGTCGCGAACGTCACGACGACGACGTTTCAAGTCAACGCGGGCGCGGTCGCCGGCACGATCACGATGTCGAACGGCAACCGCATCGCGACGTTCGACCCGACGGCCGACCTCCCGGCCGCATCGACGATCAACGTCACGCTGTCGTCCGCGATCACCGACACGTCGAGCAATCTGCTCAACGCCGCCGCGTTTTCGTTCACGACGAACTGACGAGCTTCGGCTTCGGGTTCGACGACGTCGGCGCATCCGACTCGACGAGCCCGACCCGTCCCGTGCTCTCGCCGCGCGGGTCCTCGTACTTCGAGAGCTCGCGGCTGACCTCGCGCAAGAGGTCCGACTTCTCGCGATACGGCATGAACGCCGACTTGAAGCCCGCGATGATGATCTCCTTGATCGTCTGCAGCGACCAGCCGTAGTGCTGATGGCAGAGCTGGAGCTCGCGCGTGACACACGTATCGGACATCAGCCGGTTGTCGGTGTTGATCGTGACGCGCAGGCCGTAGTCGACATAGAAGTCGACCGGGTGCGTGTCCCAGCTCGACGCCGCGCGCGTCTGGAGGTTCGACGACGGGCAGACCTCGAGCGGGATGCGGTGATCGTTCACGTAGTTCAGGAGGTCGCCGCTCTCGACGAGCCGCGTGCCGTGCCCGATGCGATGCGCGCCGCACTTGTGAATCGCCTGATGCACGGAGTCCGGACCGAACGATTCGCCGGCGTGCGCGGTGCAGTTGATGTTGTTGTCGATCACGAGCTGGAACGCCTGGCGGTGCAGCTTCGCCGGGTTGTTCACCTCGCTGCCGGCGAGGTCGAAGCCGACGACGCCGCGGTTCTTGAACGCCACGCACAGCTCGGCGATCCGCAGCGACGACTCGGGACCGAGCGAGCGAATCGCGCACAGAATGACGCCGTAGCGAATACCGAATTCGCGCTTCGCCGTGCGCAGCCCACGCAGCACGGCCTCGACCACCTGCGCCGGCCGCAGGCCCTCGCGGATGTGGAGTAGCGGCGAATAACGCACCTCGATGTACCGGACGTTCTCGCTCCACGCGTCCTGGGCGACCTCGTACGCCGCACGCTCCAGCCCCTCCTCGGTCTGCATGACCGAGAGCGTGATGTCGAACGAACGCAGGTAGTCGTCCAGCGAGGTGATGTGCTCTCCCGCCACGAGCATTTTTTGGAGCTCGCCGCGATCGAACGTAGGCAGCTTCACATGTTGCCGCTTCGCCAGGTCGAGCACGGTGTCGAGACGCAGCGAGCCATCGAGGTGACAGTGAAGGTCGGTCTTCGGCAGCGCGAGCAGTAGCTCGTACGGTATCTCGCCAACAGCGACAGTCATCGTCATCGCACTATCGGCCGCAGGGCATATCTGCTGCAAGAACGTTCGCTCACCATGAAGATCCTAGCGATATCAGGCCTGCTTCTGGCCGCCTTCGCTTCCGACGTGGCAGCCGCGCCCTCCAAAGACGAGACAGGAGAGCGAGTCAGCTACACGAACGACGCGCCCGGCAAGAATTCTCCGACCAACCCCGACGGAACCTGGGTCGAGCTCGCCTCGCCCACCCCAACGAGCCATGGTCGCGTATTCATCACCGTCGATGGTCGCTTTGCGCAGTTGCGCATCGATGCGGCGAAGGGTCGCCCGGTCCTCAAGTCCGTGCGCATCGTGTACGCGAACGGCAAGGACCGCGTCGTGCGAGTTGGTCGTACGCTCGCGGGCAAGCAGAAGACCGCGGTCGTCGAGCTCAGCGGCGCGCTGATCGAGCACATCGTGGTCGAGACGAACCCGCACTCGCGCGGAAGCTACACGGTGACGGGCGTACCGGTCTCGACCGGCGTCGCAACGCGTTAGACGCGAACGCCGACCTTGCGTCGCGCCATCGCGAAGATGAGCAGTGCCGTGAGGACCATCGATGATGCGGTCGCGATCGCGGCGCCTCGCAGCTCGAGCAGCGGGATCAGCGCGAGGTTGAGGACGACGTTGGTCGCGAGGACGATCGAGACCGAGACCGTGAACCAGCCCGGCTTGTTCGCCATCAGCAAGAGCTGGTTGAACGGCAGCCACGGCGACGCGAGCGCGAGGCCGGCCATCATGATGCCAAAGGCCGGCGCGCCGTCGGCGAATGCGGGATCGCCGATCAGCGGCGGGATCAGCAGCGGATATGCGGCCGCGGCGAGCGCGCAGATGCCGAACATCGCCGGAACGAACCAGCGGCGAATGCGCCGAGCGAGCGCTTCGACGGCGCTGCGATCTCCGTCGGCGAGCGCCTTCGCGACGAGCGGGTTCAAGTTGTTCTGGAGCACGACGGCGATCTGCATCGCGCCCTCGTAGAGCGCGGACGCGAGGCTGTAGATGCCGACGCGATCGTCGGACAGCGCGACGCCGAGGAGCCAGACATCGATCTTGGAGTTGATCTCCGCGGCGAGCGTGGCGAGGACACCGCGCGCGCCGAACTCGAGATGCCGGCGTGCCCACTCGCGCCACGGTGGTGAGAAGCCGCGCCCGACGGCGACCGTCGTGAACAGCTCGACGAGGAGGACGAGGAAGAGCGTGCACTCCGCGAACGTCCAGATCACGGGGAGCTGATCGGCGCGCAGCTCGAGCAGCTTCGCGATGATGAGGCCGACGCCGATCAGCGCGTAACGCAGCGACGTGTACATCGCGTACGCGCGCATCCGGCGGAGGCCGTTCGTGACGCCGAGGATGATCTTGTTGATCGCGAAGCAGAACAGACCGGGCGCCGCGTAGAGCACGCCCTCGGTGACGGCGTCGCTCTCGAGGAGCGCACCCATCGGACCGCGCAGCGCGACGAACAGGACGGTCACGCCGGCGGCGAGCGCAATGCCCGGCACGAGCGCACCGACGACCACGACGGCGACGCGATCGCGATCATCGGGGCGCTCGGCGACGGCGCGCAGGACCGCGTACTGGAGGCCACACGCACCGGCGACGGCGAACGCGAAGAACGGGATCGTGACGAGCGTGAACGAGCCGAGGGCCTCCGCGCCCCACCAGCCGCCGATCAGGAAGTTCAGCCCGAGGCCGACCGCGCCGAGCATGAACACGGACACGAGGTTCCAGCCGATATCGCGGCGGAGCCTGTGTCCTTCGTCGGTGGCGTCGGCCATCGCGCGCAGGTTATACGCCAGTCGTGCTTCGCGAACGCATCGCTAACGCCCGACCGCGCGTGGTGCTGGCGTTCGCGTGGCTCGCGCTGTTTCTGTATGGCTTCCCTGGACAGATGGTGCCCGACACGTTCGAGCACCTGATGGAAGCGCGCGCCGGCTACTACACCGACGCGAGCCCGCCCGTATTCAACGTGCTGTTCGCGATCTCGGACTGGTCGTTCGGTGGCCAGGTGCTCGTGTTCCTCCTGCAGACGACCGCGTTCGTCGCCGGCGCGTACCTGACGTTTCGGCGGCTCGTGCCCGCACGCGCGCACTGGCTGACGCTCGCGTTCGTCGTGTTCCCGCCGGTGATCACGCCGCTCGCGCTGGTCTGGAAGGACGCGCTGTTGCCGGGCCTCTTGATGCTCGGCTTCGCGTCGATGGGAGACGAGCGGCGCTGGGTCCGCCTGCTCGGCTTGCTCGCGCTGTTCGGCGCGATCTCGATCCGCTACAACGCGTTCGCCGCGGCGTTTCCGATCGTCATCTTGCTGTTCGAATGGAAGCCGGGCATGGCGCGCGTGAAGCGCTACGCCATCGCGTTCGCGGCGTGGGCGGCGATCTCGTTCGCCGCGTTTCAGGCGAACGCACTGCTCACCGATCGCCAGATGCACCTCTGGTACAGCTCGCTCGCGCTGTTCGACATCGCGGGGACGGTGAAGAACACCTCGCCACGGATCCCGGATGCGGAGCTCGCGAAGCTGCTCGAAGGCACCGGCTTCAACAACCCGGGCGGCGGCAGCACCTACGAGCGCGTCGTGAAGATGTATCGCCCGCGCAACTTCTACTACCTCGTCGAGGCGAAGGATCCGATCTGGAACGTGCCGATCACCGGCATCACACCGGCGCCGCTCGCGCAGCGCGAGGCGATCGGCCGCGCGTGGAAGACGATCGTCACCGAGCACAAGGGCGCGTACCTACAGCACCGGTGGGACGTGTTCCGCCAGTGCCTCGCGTGGGCCACCAAGCTGCGCGCGTTCTGGCCGATCCCGAAGCGGTTCTACGAGTACCCGGATACGGCGCGCGATCAAGGCGTCGCCGTGCACGCGACGATGCTGCAGCACGATGCCAGCGCGGTGTTCACCTGGCTCTCGCTCAACACGCCGCTGTTCGAGCCGTTCGTGTACTTCATCGCGTCGCTGCTGCTCTTGATCTTCGCGCGCAAGCACCGCGACGTGCTCGCGCTGCTGCTCAGCGGCATCGCGATCGAGCTCACGCTGTTCTTCCTCGCGTCGAGCCCCGACTATCGCTACTCGCACTGGATGGTGCTGTGCACGCTGCTCGCGACGATCACGCTCGTCGCGCGGCGCTACAGACCGGTGTGACGGATCGTGCTCGCCAGATAGCAGACGTCGGCGCAGACGATCACCCAGTAGCTGCCGTTCTGCCACGGCTTGTACGCGTACCGGCCTTCTGCCTCGGCGAGCTTCAGCGTGCGACCCGGTCCGATCAGCGTGACCTCGAACGGGCCTTCGAGCCCGCCGCGCGCGATCGTGAGGTAGCGCGTCTTGAGCTCGTTCACGACCGATGCGCTCGGCGCGACGAGCCGGCCAGCGGTCCACCGGCTCGACACCAGCGGCTTGCCGTCGAACACGGTCTCGCGTGGCACGATCGCGAGCTCTGCCGACGACAGCTGCGGATGTTGCGCGCGCAGCGACTGGAGCTCGCTGCCGAACGTCTTGCGTGCCTCGCACTGGTTGAGCGAGACGAAGCGGTCGAGAGGCTTCGGCCCATCACCGGCGTCGTAGCGGATCGCGAACTGGTACGGGATCACGCCGCGCCCCGCGAGATCGATCGCGGTCAGCTCGTGCTGCACGGCGATCCGGTGGCGCAGCGAGTCCTGGTCGAAGTCGTCGCCGAGGAACCACCTCGACGCCTTCTCGCGTAGCGGCGGGACCTCCACGATCGTGCCCGGCTTCGCGGCGGCGATCGCCGTGTGCCGTGCGTCGAGGTCGGAGGCCGAGCGCGCGGTCGTGGTGATCGTGCGTGCGAGTGCGAAGCCAACGGCACCGACCGCGACGAGCGTGATCGCGGCCCTGAGTCGCGGGCGATCGGCCGCCAGCGCCTCGAGGAGCAGCACGACGCCGATCGACGCGAACGAGACCGCGGCGAACAGCAGCCGGCCGCCTTGCTTCGGCGAGGCGAGCATCGTCACCGAGACCACAACACCGATCGCGATCCAGTAGAGCGCCGGGAACAGCGGAACGCGACGACGCACACAGGCCCACGCGGCCGCGAGCCCGAGCCACATCCACTTCGCGCCGATCGCGAGCCCGAGCACGATCAGGAGGTTGTTGACGACGCCACGCGCGAGGATGCGATCGAGGACCGGGACGTCGCCGATGCCGCAATAGCGCGTCGCCTGCGCCGGCGCCTTCACGAGCGCGAGGAACCCGACGGTGAACGCGACGAGCCCGACGACGTGCCACACGCGCAACCGCCCCTGCCGCCACAACCAAACGCATGCGAGTCCGGTCGCGACGACGAGCGCGGGTCCCGTGTGCTCGTTGCAGAGCCCCGCGACGGCGCCGAGCACGAGCATGCCGGCGGTCTTCGCGATCGTGTTGCCTTGCGGCGCACGCTCCAGCGCGAACCGATACGGCACGAGCCACGCGAGCTGCACGGCGAGCCCGATGACGTAGTTCGCGTGGAACGGCCGGTAGAACAGCACGACGCCGAACTGCGGTTGGCCGAGCACCGCGATCCCGACGAGCAGCAGCAGCGCCCACCCGTCACGCGCCGGATCCGGCCAGCGTCCGCGCAGGTGCACGAGCAACAGCGCGAACATCGCGACGACGAACAGCGGCGTGATCGCGAGGTGCCACGCGAGGTGATCGTAGGTCGCGAACATCGCCCACTGCCCGATGCGCGGATTGCTCCACACCTGATCGCCGATCCAGTTGGAGCGAACGTATGCGGCGAAGCTGTTGCCCTGCGCATGCCAGTCGACGAGGAACCAGCCGTCGAGGACGACCGGCTCGATCACGCACATCACGATCGTCCACACGAGCAGCGTGATGCCGACCGCGAGAAACGCCGTCCGCTGCTGCAAGGTCAGCTCGCTTCGCGCGCAGCCGACTTCGACGACGTCTCGGACTTCATCGGCGCGATCTCGGCGACCGCTTGCACCTCGGCGAACCCGAACTTCTTACCGACCACGTAGAGCGGCCGGTTCTTCACTTCCTCGAAGATGCGCGCGATGTATTCGCCCTGGATGCCGTTCGAGATCAGCAACAGGCCGCTGAAGAACAGCACGACGATCAAGAGCGACGCGTAGCCCGCCGCATCGATGCCGAAGAACAACTTCTGGATCACCGTGATCGCGCCGTACACGAAGCCACCGAGCGCGGCCAAGATGCCGACGTACGTCCACAGCTTCAGCGGCGCGGTCGAGAACGAGAACAAGCCGTCGAGCGCGAACCGCCACAGCTTGAAGAACGACCACGAGGTGCGCGTCTCGTTCGCGCGCACGTTCGCTTGAAACTCGATCGACGCGACCTTGAACCCCGGCCAGGCGAAGATGCCCTTCATGAAGCGGTGACGCTCCGGCATCTGATTGATGACGTCGACGATCTTGCGATCGATCAGCCGGAAGTCTCCCGCGTTCGGCGGAATCTCGACCGACGTCATCCAGCCCATGATCTTGTAGTACGTGCGCGACGCGCTCCGCCGCAGGAAGCCTTCTTCGTCGCGCTTGCTGCGAACGCCGAGCACCATGTCGTAGCCCTCGCGCCACTTCGCGACGAACGCCGGGATCAGCTCGACCGGGTGCTGGAGGTCACAGTCGATCGGGATCACAGCTTGCCCACTCGTGTGCGCGAGGCCCGCCGACAGCGCGACGTCCTTGCCAAAGTTGCGCGCGAGACCGACAACCTTGATCCGCGGGTCCTGCGAAGAAGCCGCAGCGAGCATGCCGAGCGTTCCGTCGCGGCTGCCGTCATCGACGAAGATGATCTCGAACGTCTCGCCGATCGCCTCGAGTGCGGGCACGATCGCGGCGATGAAAGCCGCGAGGTTCTTTTCCTCGTTGTACGCAGGCGCAACGATGGAGAGCACCGGACGCGGACCCATAGGCAGCCCACTTCTAGCATGGTCCGGCGGCCTCGTTCTCGTTATCCGCTCACACCCGTGTTAGGAGGTTTGCCGATGTCACAGGCTGACCGTGCGCCGCGCCACGAACGCCTCGCGTTCTGGCTCAGCATCTTCGGGCTGTGGCTCCTGTTCCTCGTCCAAGCGTGGAACACGCCGTTCATCCTCGACGACTGGTATCAGCTCACACACTGGCGCAAGTACGACTTCGGCTTCGAGGCGATCTGGGCGTACGCCCACTACAACTACTTCAACTTCAATCCGCGCATCGGCGACGTCCTGCTCCTGATCGTGAACGGTCCGCCCGCCGCGCACTTGATCCTGACGCCGCTCGTCCAGGTCGGTGTTCTGTTCGTCACGTACGCGATCACGTTCGCACGCTGGCCGCGCGCGACCTGGCGCGACCTCCAGCTCCTGCTGTTCATCCAGGTGATGATCTGGGTCGTGATCCCGATCCCCGGGATCATCTATTTCTACCGGCCGTTCGCGACGAACTATCTCTGGGCCTTCGGCATCACGCTCGCGCTGTTCGTCCCGTATCGGATCGCGCTTGCACGTGGCACGTCGCCGAAGCGCCTCTGGGCGATCCCGCTGATGCTCGTGCTCGGCTGGATCGCGGGCATGTGCAACGAGCATACGGGCCCGGCGGCGATGGTCGCGATCGCGATCTTCATCGTCGTCGCCTACAAGCGAAAGCAACTGCGCGCGTGGATGATCGCGGGCGGTGTCGGCCTCTGGATCGGCTACCCGATGCTGTTCTTCGCGCCCGGTCAGGCGCTGCGCTACGCGGGCATGGGCACGCGCAACACGCCGGTCAGGCTCCTCCAGGAGCGCGGCCTCAACGGCTGCTTCGAGATCATCCTCGAGTTCATCAACGAGTCGCAGAACGGAATCATTCTGTTCCTCCTCATCGTGCTCGTGTACGTGCGGTCGTTCCGCCGCCGCGGCGAGGACGTTCCTGCCCTACCGCGCACCACGGTGCTCACGGTCGCGATCTTCATCATCGCGGCCGGATCCATCCTGGTCACGCTGTTCGCGTCGCCGACCGCGACGGAGCGCTTGTTCTTCGCGCCGGCGCTCCTGCTGGTCGCCGCATTCGCGCTGCTCGCCGAGCGAATCTACGAGGACCGCGCGGCCCGCAAGTTCGCGACGCTCGTCTGCGGCTTCTTCTTCGCGTATCACGCCGTGCGCTTCGTCTGGGTCTACATCGAGGTCAAGGCGGCGAACGACGTGCGCTTCGCGAGACTTCAAGACTCTCCGGATAACGCACTCGTCGAGGTCGAACCGTACGAGAAGCAGCGCCGCACGCGCTGGTTCTGGGGCGATGACTTCCGCTACGCGTCCCTCCGCGAATACGTCGGCAACGAGGTCTTCGACCTGAAGGGCATCGTGTACGACCGCCACCTGCGCTGGGCCGAGCCCATCGCGCCCGAGCACTACGTCCCGATCCGCACCTACGACCCGCCCCTCTCGCCGGACATCGCGAAGACGATCGCGCCCATGCGGTACACACCGACGTACTGGGAGTGGACGATCACGCAGCACCGCAGGGCGCTGTTCACGACGAACGTCGGTAACTACCAGGGCCACAAGCTCGTCGCGTACGACGTCATGGTCGAGGGAGCGAACCTCGAAGATCCGAAGCAGCGCCCGATCTACGTGCTGCGCTGGACGCCCGAAAACGGCTTCGTGTTCATCGACGGCAGGCCCGACGACGACGAGCTTGGCCGTCCCTACGTTCGCGTCTGGGAAGACAGCGTGCCGAAGAACTGGGTCGACTCGTACGTCGTCGGTTGTGGCAAGACCCGCCGCGTCGAGGCCGTCCCCGACGAGCGCGACCACATCGGTCCGATGCTTCCGATCACGCTCGAATGCAAAGGCGTCTACATCGGCTTCATGTGCGAGCCCGACAAGTGCTGGCTCGCCGGGAAGTACTGGCGATGAGCGCGCGCGTAGCGATGTGGTGCTTCATCGCGGCGGTGCTCGCGCTGTTCGGTGTCGTCGCGTATCTCTCGCCGCTCTCGCAGACCGACTGGGACTACCTCGTCTGGATCACGCAGCATCGTCGCCACTCGACCGGCGATTGGCTCGCCACCTTCTTCACGCGGCAGCACACGTTCACCGACGCGACGAGCATCCTCGTCGTGCGCTCTCCGATCGCGTTCGCGATCCTCACACCCGTGCTCGCGCTCGCAGCCGTTTGGGGAACCTTCACGATGGCGATGCGGCGGCTCCCACGGTTCGACGCATGGGCCGACGTCGGCGGCGTGATCGTGATCGCCGCGCTGCTCTGGATCGCCGCGCCACGCTGCGGCCTCACGTATTTTCAGCGTGCGCACTCGATCCCGTGGCTCGGCGGCACGGCGTTGACGCTCTGGTACCTCGCGCCGCTGCGCTGCGGCTGGCGCCTGCGCGGATGGCAGGTCGCGCTTGTGGTCCTCGCCGGCTTTCTCGCCGCGACCTCGACACGGCAGCTCGGCATGGTCGTGACCGTCGCGACGATCTACGCGATCATGAAGCGTGGCGAGCGTCCCGTGTGGCTGTGGCTCGCGCTCGCCGCGGTCGCGTTCGGCACCGCGCTCGGCTTCATGAAGGTCATGTTCGATTACCGCGGCCTCAAGCCCGGCTTCGAGCTCAGCCTCGTGCAGCTGAACCTCCCGATCTTCGAGGGCGGCGAGCTGATCTCGTTTGTCGGTGCGCTCGTGCTCGTGAAGATCGTCGTCGGCACGCTGTGGCCGAAACACGCCGGCGAGCGCTCGCCCGACACGCGCGAGACGCTCGGCTGGTTCGGCGTGTGGTTCGGCTACATTCTCATCGCGCTGCTCGGCCCGCGGTACGCCGAGGCCTCGCTGTATCCAGCGGCGGTCGTGCTCGTGGTCGCGGTGTTTCCGGTCGTGCAATGGACGATGACGTCGAGGCCGCTGCACATCGCGGTCCTCGCGATCGCGGTCGCGATCAACCTGGTCGCGTGGTCGTACGCGCTGTCGACGTACATCAATGCCGCGAGCGAGTATCGCGAGCGTCGCGCGGCGCTGAGGGAGGCGCCCCGCAACAGCGTCGCGACCGTGAAGACGTACGCGCAGATCCGCCCGGAGTTCTGGGCCTACGGCGAAGACTGGCAGGATGCCGCGCGGCGCCAGTACCTCGCGCGGACGCTGTTCAAGCTCGAGGACATCCAGATGTCGCCGGCGTTTCGCCGCCTCGAGCAGAACCCGAAGCTCGAGATGCACCTGGAGACCGAGGGCCTGACGCCCGAGCAGTTGCGTGCGGCCAACGCGCCGGAGAAGTGGGCGAGCACGATCAGGAACGCACGGATCCAGTTCGACGAGCTCGTCTCGAAGCTCGGGGCGAATGGGCCGTTCACGTTGCGGCTCGTCGTCGACAAGCTGCCGTACGAGATCCTGAACGGGCGCCCACTGCTCGCCGCCTCGTTCGAGAACGGCCACACCACCTCCGCGAGAGTTCGGCGCACGCCGCAGGACGAGGAGAGCAAGCAGGCGATCCTGCCGACGCCCGCATCCTTGGCGACGAGGTTCCCGGAGTCGTACACGGTGATCGGTGGACGCGCACAACCCGTCAAGTTCGCGCGCAGGCGGTACCTCGTCCAGACGGTCTCGACCGAGCTGCATGCGGTCGTCGCGTGCGATCCGTCTCGCTGCTTTCTCGTCGACGCGTTCATCCCCGCGCTGTGATGCGATAAGGTCCCCGCAGCTTGCGCGTGCTCATCATCGTTCCGGCCTACAACGAGCAAGAAGCGCTCGGTGGGCTGCTCGCGGAGATTCGCGCGCTCGAGATCGTGGGGCTCGAGACCGTCGTCGTCGACGATGGCTCGGCCGATCGTACCGCCGTGGTCGCACGCGCGGGTGGCGCACGCGTGTTGCGGCTGTGCGGCAACCTCGGCATCGGTGGCGCGGTGCAGTCGGGGATCCGGCTCGCGCATCGCGAAGGCTTCGACTGCGCGGTGCAGATCGACGGTGACGGGCAACATCCGCCAGGCGAGCTCTCGAAGCTGCTGGACGTGATGCGCGGCGAGGGCTCACCCGACATCGTCGTCGGCTCTCGCTATCACGACACCAAGAGCTTCCGATCGACGTTCATGCGCCGCGTCGGCAGCTGGTGCTTGCGCGCGATCCTGCGCGTCGTCGCACGCGTGAAGATCAGCGACCCGACCTCCGGCTATCGTCTCTACGGCGCGCGGGCCCTCGCCCTGTTCAACGACACCTATCCGTACGACTACCCCGAGCCGGAGTCGCTCGCGCTCGCACGCGTTGCGGGCCTGAGCATCGCGGAGGTCCCCGTCACGATGCGCGAGCGGCAAGGTGGCAGCTCGAGCATCGGTAGCTTCTCGGCTGGCTACTACATGTTCAAGGTGACGATCTCGATCGTCCTCACGTACTTGCGTGCGCGCCTGCGGCCGCGTCGAAAGGAGCACTCGAAATGAAGCCCGATGATCTGTGGTTCCAAGGCGGCTCACTCGTCTTCGCCGGCGTGTGCCTCGTGATCGCGCTCGTGCTCGTGCGCCTGCTCTTCCGCGAACGCATCACGCTGCAAGGCAGCATGTCGTATCTCGCGTTCCTCGCCCTGCTCGGCAGCATGGCCGTGTTTCCGAACCTGTGGTTACGGATCGCGAACTACCTGGGCTTCACGCTGCTCTCGAACTTCTTCTTCGTCACCGCGATCGCCGCGCTCGCGATCCTTCACCTGCGCTCGCTCGTCACGATCTCGCGCGTCAACCTCCGCACGATCGCGCTCACGCAGGAGCTCGCGCTCCTGCAAGAGAAGCTCGATCGCGTCGAGGTCGGCGCTCAGCGCCGCAGCGCCTGACGCGCGTAGCCCATCAAGCGGTAGATGTTCACGACCGCGTGCATCTTGAGCTTCGCGCGCGCTTGCGTCCACGTGCTGCCGCCGTAGCGCCCCGACAGCTCGGCCGTCTCGCGCATCTGCACGGTGTAGCCGCCGCCGCTCTTGCTCGTCTCGTACCACCGGAAGCAGGCGATCGGCTCCTCGATGTAGATCGGTGCACCGCGCTTCGCGAGCCGCAGGAAGAAGTCGTGGTCGAACGCGAACCGGATCGTCGGATCGACGTAGCCGATCTCGGCATGCGCCGCGCGCCGCCAGAACGTCGTCATCTGGCTGACGTAGTCCTCGGTCAGGAAGTTCTCGAACGTGTGGCGCTTGCAGCGGTAGTGCTTGTACGCGCTGATCCAGCGCCGGACTTCGCGATCGTGCTCGTCGATGATCTTGCAGCGGCCGTGCACCCACTCCGCGGAGTGCTCCGCGAACGCCGCCGCGACACGCGCGAGGCCGCCCGGCAGGAGCACGTCATCGCTGTTGAGCCAGCCGACGACATCGCCCGTCGCGGCGTGCAGGCCGTTGTTGATCGCGTCGACCTGGCCGTTGTCGCGCTCGCTCGTCCATGTCAGCCGATCGCCATAACGCTTCAAGATGTCGAGCGTGCCGTCCGTGCTGCCGCCGTCGACGACGCGGTACTCGAGCTCGAAGTCACCCTGCTGCGAGAGCACGCTCTCGATCGTGCGCTCGATGAAGTGCGCCTGGTTGAACGAGGGCGTGACGATCGAGATCTTCATGCACGGTCACATGCGCGGTGTGCGACCCGCGAGCGTGCTGCGCACGTCTTCCTCGTCGGCGCGCACCATGTCCGTGATCAGCTGCTTGAACGTGACCTTTGGCTTCCAGCCGAGCTTCTCGCGCGCCTTCGTCGCATCGCCGCGCAGGTGGTCGACCTCGGTCGGGCGCAGGTAGCGCGGATCGAGCTCGACGTAGTCCTTCCACGGAAGGCCGAGCGTCCCGAACGAGACGTCGAGGACGTCGCGCACGGAGTACGACTCGCCCGTGGCGATCACGTAGTCATCGGGCTTGTCCTGCTGGAGCATCATCCACATCGCCTCGACGTAGTCGCCGGCGTAGCCCCAGTCGCGCTTCGCATCGAGGTTGCCGAGGTAGAGCTTCTTGTCGAGGCCGTGCTTGATGCGCGCCGCGGCGCGCGTGATCTTGCGCGTGACGAACGGAATTCCTCGACGGTGGCTCTCGTGGTTGAACAAGATGCCGCACGAGATGTGCAGGCCGTACGCATCGCGATAGTTCTGGCAGAGCTGATGCGCGAACACCTTCGCGCACGCGTACGGGCTGCGCGGTTGAAACGCCGTGTGCTCGTGTTGCGGCGGCGCGGCCGAGCCGAACATCTCCGACGACGATGCCTGGTAGAACCGCACGTGCGGCATCTCGCGGATCGCCTCGAGCAGGCGCAGCGTGCCCATCGCGACCGTCGAGACCGTGTACTCCGGCACGTCGAAGCTGACACGCACGTGGCTCTGGGCTGCGAGGTTGTAGAGCTCGTCGGGGGCGACCTCGTGGATGAGGCGGGTCAGAGAGGAGCCGTCCTCGAGATCGCCGTAGTGGAGGCGCAGCCGGTAGTCCGCCGCGTGCGGGTCTTGATAGATCGACTCGAGCCGCTCGGTGTTGAACGAGCTGGAGCGCCGCACGACGCCGTGCACCTCGTAGCCCTTCGCGAGCAAGAGCTCGGCGAGGAACGAGCCGTCTTGCCCCGTGACTCCAGTAATGAGGGCCTTCTTCATCTGTGCTCCAGGTACCACGCCACGGTCTTCGCGAGGCCGTCGGCGAACGGTGTCTTCGCGACGAAGCCGAACCGCTCTTTCGCGCGCGTGACATCGAGCTGGCGGCGCGGCTGACCGTTCGGCTGGCTGGTGTCCCAGGCGAACGTGCCGGTGAAGCCGGTCGCCTCCGCGATCGCGTGCGCGAGATCGCGGATCGAGATCTCGCTGCCGCTGCCGATGTTGACCGGCTCGCTCGCGTCGTAGCGCTCGGCCGCGAGGATCATTGCCTCGGCGGCGTCCTCGACGTAGATGAACTCGCGCGTCGGCGAGCCGTCGCCCCACAGCGTGACCGTGGCCTCGCCGGCATCGCGTGCGGCGATGCACTTGCGGATCATCGCGGGGATCACGTGCGACGTGCGCAGATCGAAGTTATCGCGCGGCCCGTACATGTTGACCGGGAACAGCACGATCGAATTCATCCCGTACTGCTCGCGGTACGCCTGCGACTGAACGAGCAGCAGCTTCTTCGCGACGCCGTACGGCGCGTTGGTCTCCTCGGGATAGCCGTTCCACAGATCGTCCTCGCGAAACGGGATCGGTGCGAACTTCGGGTACGCGCAGATCGTACCGGCGACGACCGTCTTCGCGACCTTCGCGAGGCGCGCTTCCTCGATCAGCTGCAGGCCCATCATGGCGTTGTCGAACAGCATGCCGCCCGGATTGTCGCGGTTCGCGCCGATGCCCCCGACGACCGCCGCCAGGTGAAACACGATCTCGGGCCTCGCGTCATGAAGCACCCGCCGGCATGCCTCGCGCTCGACGAGGTTGTGCTCGGCGCGCCGCACGACGGAGACGTTGGCACCCCGCGCTCGCAACCCGTCGACGACGAAGCTGCCGAAGAAGCCGCCACCGCCGGTGACGAGCACGCGCTTGTCCTGCCAGAAGCTCACGGGTGGCTAGCCGTACCCCAATTCCAACGGTTTCGCCAGGGATGCAGCCTGTGGCACAACCGGGCCATGAACGTGTTGCCGGTCACCGAGCTCGTCCGCGTCATGATCTGCCCGATGTGCCGTGGCGGTGGCCTGGCGGAGCACGACGATGGAGCGAAGTGCACGCAGTGTGCGCAGCGCTACACGACCGAGCGTGGCGTGCTTTCGTTCCTGGTCGCGAGCGAGCTCTCGCAGACGAACCAGAACGAGATCACGGCGAACACGTTCGACGATCCGTACTGGGTCGACAAGATGCTCAACAAGGACGACTGGAGTCCGCTGCTCTCGCAGCAGATGCAGAAGGTCATCGAGCTCGTCGACGACATGCTGCCGCAGTCGCGTGACCTGTTCGTCCTCGGTGCGGGCACCGGTTACGACCTACAGCTGCTTCTCCGCAAGCGTTCGTTCGAGCGCGTGTTCGCGAGCGACATCTCGCCGGGCGCGACGGCCCTGATCGCACGCGCGCTCGAGACCTACGACGGCGAGCTCGGTCTGTTCGCCTCGGAGTTCGGTCGCTGTCCCGTCCCGAAGCGCGCCGGCAACATCGGGCTCGTGTTCCAGGCGCTTCACCACGCGCCCGACGCGCACGCGGCGCTCGCGACGCTGCTCGACCACAACTTCGACGACCTCGTGGTCGTCGAGCCCGTGACGAACCCGCCGCTCGGTGTTCTCGCGAAGTTCGATCTCGCCCAGCGCGTCGAGTACAGCGGCACGCGTCCCGACTGGCTGCACCTCGGCCGCGTCAAGGAGCTCGCGACGACCCGCGGATACAAGGTCGCATCGCAGACGTGGTGGGAGATCCCGCCGTACTTCGCGAAGCCGTGGCTGCACGAACGCCCGTGGGCGACGCGCGCGTTCGGAGGCATGTTCGACGCGGTCTCGCGCGTGACGAACGTGATGCGGTTCGGCTCGATGGCCGCGATCCATCTCGAGCGACGCTAGGCGGCGATCGATGACACTGACACTCATGAACTGGCAGGGTCGCATCCGGCAGTACGCGGACCATTGCAAACGAACGATCTCGCGGAATGCCAGACCGATCGCGCTCGGTGTTGGACTCTTCATCGCCGCCGCAATCGCATTCCGGGTTGCACGCGCCGCGTAACGACGACGTCGCTCGAGATGTCCCGTTCCGCCGTCGAGTTGACCGACCGAACGTAGAACGCGAACGCGTAAGAAGCCTCTACTTGGCGCTCATGACGTCCGCGTCCGATGGGCCGACCGTCGCGCAATTCAACTCGATTGGCGTCGGCGATCTGCTCGATCCGGAACACGTCCGACGACCGGACAGATGCCGTTCGGGTCGTTTCCATTTCGATCATGATTCATTCCGTTCGGTTTTCTTCGACCGTTGCTGTTTCGTTTTTTCTTGACAGCGTTTCGTGCGCGCATCGAGCTGTGCTGACGTACTGGACGCAAACTCTCGTCGAGAATCGCGGAGCGCGCGCATACGTGACGATCTCGCGATCGATCGAAAACTCGCGCAAGCGGAGATGTTCTCGCGCGCAGATCGCAAACCAGAGCTTCCCAAACTCGCGTGGTAGATGTCGTTTACGCGAGGAGGCTGGCGATGTTCGAAGCTACGACTGTTGCGATCGTCGATCGAAGTGATGTCATCGTGGGAGGTCCACGCGACGAGGACTGGAAAGCGCTGCATGCGCGACTACGATCGATCGCGAAGCGCCGTGTGGCGCTCGAGGCCGAAGAGGCGAGCTACCTCGTCGAGGCCGAGGAGACCCAGCTGTACCGCCGCCTCGGCTACACGACGATGATCGAGTACATGGAACGCGAGCTGTACTGGGGGCCACATGCGGCGAAGGAACGGCTGCGCGTGGCACGCGAGCTCGAGGCGTTGCCGCTGATCGCCGAGCTGTTCCACGAAGGCGAGCTGTGCTTCTCCGCCGTTCGCGAGCTGACGCGGGTCGCGACGCCGGCGACCGAGGAGGCGTTTCTCCGCAAGGCGCAGGGCAAGACGGCTCACCACATCCAAGAGATGGTGGCCGGGCTCAAGCGCGGAGACGAGCCGGACGCGAAGCCGGACCCGCGCCTGTTCACCAAGCGGGTCGTGATCGAGGTGTCGGCCGAGACATATGCGATGTGGCGGCGAACGCGGACCGCACTCGAGGATGAGGCGAACGAGCGCCTCTCCGACGACGACTTCCTCCAGACGGTTTGCCGCCGTGCCACCGAAACCGCCGGTACGACCGACGCGGTGCCGCGGCCGGCGGTGCAGACCGCGGTCACGACCTGCAGGGCGTGCAAGCAGACCTTCGTGGAAGGCGCGGGCCAAGCTCTCCCGATCGACGCTGCCACCGCCGCGCGCCTGACCTGCGATGCCGAGCACATCGGTGACCTCGAGAGCAACGAGCTCACCCGGGTGACACTGACGGTCCCCGCTGCGATACGTCGCAAGGTGTTCCACCGCGATCACTTCGCCTGCGTCGTGCCTGGTTGCCGCGCGACCAGGCACCTCGATCTGCACCACCTCGTTCATCGAGAGCACGGCGGCGATCACTCGATGGGGAATCTTTCGGTGATGTGCTTCGGCTGCCACCAGCGACATCACGCCGGGCAGCTGACGATCATGGGACGCGCGCCGGACCTCCAGTTCACGTGGCAGCGCGACGACGACGTTGAAAGTGCGATGGCGCTCAGTCCCAGCTGGGACTGGGTGCCCCTCGATCTGTCGATACCCGCGGCTCGGAATGACGGCGTATGACCGGCGCATGGTTAGCGGACCTCGGGTCGCATCGTCCGGAGCTTCTTCGTGTTCGCGTTCTACGTTCGGTCGATCGAGCGAGCACGATGGTTGGCTGCACTTCTCGGGATCAATCCGAGCAAGCTGGCGCACGCCGAACACCTCGACGAGTGTCCAGCACCCTAGGCGTTCTCTTCGAGGAACAGCTTCGAGCACAGGAAGTAGAACAGGAACTTGCTCTGACTGTTTGGCAGGAACGCCTTGTCGAGGAGGTCGACGATCTTGTCCTTGCGCACGACGTCCCAGATCGGACTCGGCGCGAGGAGCTCGGCGCGCGTGGCCGCGTCATTCGGATCCAGGAATTCGAAGATCGGCGCGTTGAAGCCGACCTTCGTGCGGTTGTCGAGGATGGGATCGGGGACGATGCCTCGCATCGCGTCGCGCAGGATCGACTTCGCGTAGCCGTCGCGCATGAGGTGGCGCGTCGGGATTCGCGTCGAGAACTCGAACAGCGGGCGATCGAGGAACGGCGAGCGGTTCTCGATCGAGTAGTACATCGCGTTGAGATCGTCCTCGTGGAGGATGACCGGCGTGGCTTCGTGGAACAGCTCGTTCGCCATCCGGTTACGGAGCACGTCTGACGAATAGAGCGTCTCCTCGAACGGCTCGCTCCACGGCGCGTGGAGGTATTGCGCGAAGCCTTCGGCGTCGAGGTAGATGTGATCGCGGAACGACTTGTCCTTCACGAACAGGTCGGGGTTCGAGAGAAACGGATTGCGGACGACGGGCTTGACGTGTTCGGTCCAGGCGGCGCGCGCGGCGTCGTCGCCGGCGACCGCGAGGTATGCGAGGAAGTGATCGTAGTAGCCGGTGAACAGCTCGTCGGCGGCGGTGCCGGAGACCGAGATGCGATAGCCGTGCTTCGCGATGGCCTCCATCAGGAGCCAGTGCGCGTAGTACGTGATCGTATAGACCGGCGCATCGTGATAGCGCACGAGCTCGCGAAGGCGCGGCAGGAAGCCGGCGGTGTCGGTTGGAATCGAGGTGTGGCGAAGGCCGAGCTCGTCGACGACTTGCTGCACGAGCGCCGACTCTTCGTAGCGCTCGTCGGCGCTCGCGATCGTGAAGCCGTGCACGTTGTAGCCGAGCTGCTTCTTCGCGATCGAGATGAGCGAGGACGAGTCAACGCCACCCGACTGGCAGAACGCGATCGGGACGTCGGCGCGAAGGCGCAGCTCGACGGAGCGAATCAGCCGCTCGCGCACACCCGCGACGGCTTCGTCGCGCGACATCGCCTCGTCTTGCTCGAAGGTGGGCGTCCAGAACCGCTCGGTGCGGCGGCCGCTCGCGTCGATCGTCATCGCGCTCGCCGCGGGCAGCTCCTGGAGGCCGCGGAAGAAGTGGCGCGGCTGTTTGTAGAGCGCCTTGTACCCGTTCACGAGGTAGCGCTTCAGGTGATCCGGATCGATCGGAAGGCGCTCGCCGCGCAGCGACGCGAGGAGCTTGACCTCGCTGCCGAACGTGATGCCGTGCTCGTCCTCGACGAAGTACAGCGGCTTCTCGCCGAAGCGATCGCGGCCGAGCACGACGCTGCCGGTCGTCGGGTCGTACGACGCGAACGCGTACATGCCTTCGGTCTTGTCGAGCGCGGGTAGCGTGCCCCAGCGGCGAAGCGCGGCACCGAACACCTCGCTATCGGACGTGGTGCGCCACGCGCGATCGAGCTGCTGCTTCAGCTCGAGGTAGTTGTAGAGCTCGCCGTTGAACACGAGCCACGAGCCGTCGACCTCGAGCGGCTGGTTCGAGCGCTCGTCGAGATCGATGATCGCGAGCCGGCTGAACAAGAGATCGACGGTGCGCCCGTCGGGCGTCGCGAACCGCTTGTGCGCGCGTTGATCCGGACCGCGGCGCCTCATGAGCTCGAGCGTGTGCTCGATGCGATCGCTGGAGATCTCGCGTTTACCGATGTAGCCCGCGATGCCGCACATCAGTCGACATCCTCCGCTCGAATCGCGTCACCGGCGGGCACGTCGCGGGTCAGCGTGCGCGCGAGCAGCTGGCGCTCCTCGCCGGGTGGCAGGCCGATCGCCGGCCGCACCCACACCAGATCCGCGGGCACGAGAACGTGACCGCGCGGCAGATCGCGCGCGGCCGCGATCGAGCGCCGTGCCGGCCGCTGGTTCGCTTCCTCGCACGGCTGCACGCGCTTCTCCGGCTTGCCGAGCAGCTGCTCGATCTTGCGCACGCCGTCGACGATCAACCGCATCTCGGCAGGGTCCGCCGACAGCTGGTGATCGCGGAACGCGGAGAAGTTCTTGTCGAGCGTGAAGTGCTTCTCGATGATGCGCGCACCGAGCGCCGCGGCCGCGAGGCTCGCCTCGAAGCCGAGCGTGTGATCGGACCAGCCGATCGGCACGCCGAGCTCGGCCGCGAGCATCGGGATCGCGCGCAGGTTCGCTTCTGCGGGAGGTGCCGGGTACGCGCAGACACAGTGCAGGAATGCGAGGTGTCCCTCGGCGCCTGCGTCTCGCGCGAGCTCGCTGATGCGATGGAGGTGCGCGAGATCGGCGAGCCCCGTCGAGATGATGAGTGGTTTGCCGGTTGCCGCGACCTGCTGGATCAGCGGGATGAAGTTGTTGTCCCCCGAGGCGACCTTGAAGACGTCGACGAGCGGCTCGAGGAAGCGCGCACTCTCGAGATCGAGTGGCGTCGAGAAGAAGATGATGCCGCGCTTCTTCGCGAGCTCGGCGAGCTGACGGAACTGTGTTTGGGTCAGCTCGAACTTCGTGAGCCGCTCGAAGCGCGCCGGGTCCGCCTTGCTCGTGAACAGCCGCGTCTGGAACGTCTGGAACTTCACGGCGTCGACGCCGGCGTCGGCGGCGGCCTCGAGCATGCGGCACGCGACCTCGAAGTTGCCCTCGTGGTTGTTGCCGATCTCGGCGACGATCAGGATGCGTTCGGTGATGTCGTGATTCGCGATGCGCATGGTCACCGGTGGAGGTGGAGGACGTAGCTCGACTTCGCGAGCTGGAACCCGAGCTTGGTGTACAGCCGGATCGAAGGCACGTTCGCGACCTGCGTCCCGACGATCCGCGGCATGCCGCGGTAGCGGTTCGCGAAGGCCGCGCACAGCGCGCTGCCGGCGCCGCGTCCGTGCGCCGCGGTCGCGACCGCGACGAGATCGATCACCGCCGTGCCGTGCGCGACGATCGGCGCGAGGAACCCGATCGGCACGCCGCCGTCGCGCGCGACGAGCAGCGTGTCGCCGCGTTTGCGGAGCACGTAGTTGCGGATCCACTCGCGCTTGACGTGGTTCGCGAGCTCGAGACCGACGGCCGGATCGAGGTGAAACCGCGAGTAGCGAAATGCCGAGCCCGCGATCTCGAGGACCGCGTCTGCCTCGCCCTCGCGAATCTCGCCGACGTCGAGCGAGGTCGCGTGCTCGATCTCGCGCGTGAGCTCGAAGTTGACGTTGGTGTCGACGACGAACATGCCGACGCGCCCGAGCGTGGACAAATCGGCGACGCGATCCGTCGGAATCTTCGCGAAGTGGAAGCCGTTGTTCGCCGTCAGGTGACGCCTGAACTCCGCCGCGTCGCCGCTACCTTCGACGCGAAACACCTTGCGGCGCATCACCTCGCCGAGCCAGGCGTCCTCGTGAACCGTGAAGCTCATGACCGCTTGTGCACCGCGGCCTGGAGCGCCGCGCCGACGCGCTCCATCTCCAGCCGTCCGAGGTGTGGGCCGACCGGCAAGGCGATCGAGCAGTCGCTGATCTCCGTTGCCACCGGGAAGCGATTGCCGTCGTAGCCGTACTTGTCCTGGTAGTACTTCATGCGCGGCACCGGCTGCGGATAGTAGATGCTGGTGCCGATGCCCGCCGCGTTGAGCTCGGCGATGATCTCGTTGCGCTGCGCGCCGAGCTTGCCCTCGAGCACCGCGACGAGACAGTAGTGGCTGTTCACCGCGTGTGCGGACGTGGTGTCGATGATGCGAACGCCTTCGAGCTGGTGCAGCTTGCCCTTCAGCGCCTTGAAGTTGTGCGCGCGTGCCAGTAAGAGCTTCTCGAGCTTCGCCGTCTGCGTGCGGCCGAGCGCGGCTTGCATCTCGCTCATGCGGTAGTTGAGACCGAGCGACGGCACCTCGTACATGCCGGGGATCGAGCGCTCCGAGTGCGTGCGGTCGACGCCGAACGCGCGGAGCCGCGCGACTTGCTGCGCGACGTCCGCGTGCCGCGAGAGGAACATGCCGCCCTCGCCGGTCGTGATGTGCTTGACCGGATAGAAGCTGAACGTGCCGACGTCGCCGAACAGGCCGACGTGGCGGCCCTTGTAGCGCGCACCGATCGCGATCGCGCAGTCCTCGACGAGCTTCAGGCCGCGCCGCTCGCACAGCGCGACGATGTCATCCATCTCGCACGGGATGCCGACGAAGTGGACGAGCGAGACGGCCTTCGTGTTCGGCGTGAGCGCGGCCTCGATGCCCGCGGCGGTCAGGTTGCCAGTCGCCGGATCTGGATCGACGAGGATGGGCTTCGCGCCGACCCACTCGATCGCATGCACGGTCGCGACATGGGTGACCGCGGGCGCGATCACCTCGTCACCGGGTCCGAATCCAAAATGCAGGTACGCGAGATGGAGCGCCGCCATGCAAGAGCTGACGGACACGCAGTGCGCGCCGGGACCGAGGAACGTGCCGAACTCGTGCTCGAAGTGTTTGCACTCGGGACCGTGCGTGAGGATGTGACCCGAGAGCACGCGCATGACGGCCTCGCGATCGACGTCGGTGATGTCAGGTCTGCCGAAAGGAATGTCGCTGCTCATCTAGTCTCCGGGGTACTCGATCGCGAGGGGTTCGTGCGCGGCGAGCGCGCGGTCCGCTGCCATGCAGGCGGTGATCACATCGAATTCGTGGCGTGCGACCGGTGCGGGGTCGGCGTGGTCGAGAATCCCGTCGACGAAGGCCGGGATCAAATCTCCCTTCGTTGCAGCGACCGGCGCGTGATCGAGCACGCGCGGAGGACCGCCGGGATCGCGCAGCTCGTGCAGCCGCGCACCGGCGTCGTCGTGGATGAACGTCGCTTTGGTCCCGAACACGCGCAACACGTGCTGGTGCTTGTGCACGCAGCCGAAGTTCGCGGTGATCCGCGCGACCACGCCGGTCGGCATCTCGTAGGTGGCCGCGACGTAGTCGGAATAGCGGAAGGCGCTATCTCGCGTGACGATGCGATTGCCGATGGCGTGGACGCGGTGCGGTCGCTCGCCGATCAGCCACATCACGAGGTCGACGAGGTGCACGCCGCCGCCCTGGATGACGGAGTAGTCGTCGACGCCGACGCGCCACCCTTCGGTGATCTTGTCGAGCCGGCCATACAGATAGTCACCGTCGACGGCGTAGAGCTCGCCGAGCTCGCCGGCGCGGATCGCGTCGCGCAACCAGCGATAGAGCGGTGAGGCGCGCAGGATCAAGTTGCACGCGAGGTGACGATCACCGCGCGCAGCGCTGATCGCGCGAAGCTCGTCGAGCGTGCGGCACAGCGGCTTCTCGCAGAACACGTGCTTCCCGGCCGCGAACGCTGCGAGCACTTGCACCGCGTGTTGATCGTCGTAGGTCGCGATCGCGACTGCATCGATAGCGGGATCCGCGAGCATCGCGTCGTAGCTCGGCGCGACCTGTCCGCCGAGCTCGGCGACGACAGCACGGCTGCGCGCGGGATCCAGATCGTGGACGGCGGCGAGCGTCGCGCGCGGATGCCTCGCGATCGCGCGCGCGTGCTGCTCGCCGACACCAAGACCGATCACCGCCATGCCGAGCTTCACGTGCGCTCCAAGCGCTGCAGATCCTCGATCGTGTCGACGGCGAGCTCCTGCGCTGCGAGCGTTGGATCGCCGGACTCGACATTGCGGATCTTGAACCGTTGCGGGTTCTTGTGGAGGAACCTCGTGACGTGCTCGCGATCCTCGTCGTCGAGCTCGCTAGCATCGATCGTGGAGAACGTGGCGCCGTTGATCAGCTCCGCGTTGTGACCCTTTGGAAACGTGCGCGGTGCGGTGGTGGTGATCAGATCGAGCGTGGGATCGAGCGCGCCGGTGACCGCGGTCAGCACCCGCGCGTCGAGCAGCGGACTGTCGGCGCAGATGCGCAGCATCCAGCTCGCCGAGTGCGCGCGTGCCGCATAGCGAAAGCGTTCGAACACGTCGTCGAGCGGGCCGCGGAAGCAGCGCGTGCCGAGCGACATGAGATAGGCGGCGAGGGGATCATCCGAAGCATCGGTGGACGTCACGACGACGCGGGTCACGTCCGGGAGCGCGCGCGCCACGCGGTCGAGCACGTGCCAGATGATCGGCCGCCCGCGGAACGGCGCGAGGACCTTGCCGGGGAACCGCCGCGACGACATCCGGGCTTGAATGAAGGCGTGGATTTCCGCGGACAAAGGAACTGGCCGGCACCGTACTTGCCGTCCCCGAGCCAGTCAAGGTAGACCCCGACGACGAGACTTCGTCGATGAAGTACTGCGGGACCTGCATCACACCGTGCAATCGGCCGAACATCCGGTTCGATGCGAACGGACGTTGCAACTGCGCGACGAAGGCGGACAAGCGCGCGATCGACTGGGAGGCGCGCCACAAAGACTTCCTCTCAGTGGTCGCGAACGCGAAGGCGAAGTCGAAGGGCTACGATTGTCTCGTCCCGGTCTCCGGCGGCAAGGACAGCACGTGGCAGATCGTGACCTGCCTCGAGCACGGCCTGAAGCCACTCGCGGTCACGTGGCGCCCGCCGGGCCGCACCGAGATCGGCCAGCGCAACCTCGATAACTTGATCCGCCTCGGTGTCGACCACATCGACTTCTCGATCAATCCCGAGGTCGAGAAGAAGTTCACGCTGCTCGCATTCGAGAAGTACGGCTCCACCGCCGTTCCGATGCACATGGCGATCTTTTCGATCCCGCTACGCATCGCCGTGAAGTTCGAGATCCCGCTCGTCGTGTGGGGCGAGAACTCCGCGTTCGAGTACGGTGGCACCGACGAGTCTCGCACCGGCTTCAAGCTCGACGCGGCGTGGCTCTCCGCCCACGGTGTCACGCACGGCACGACCGCGAAGGACTGGGTCGGCGTCGGCGGGCTCACCGAGCAAGACCTCGTTCCGTATCGCGCGCCCGACGACGCCGAGCTCGCGCGCACCGGTGTGCTCGCCGTCTTCCTCGGCTACTACTTCTCGTGGGATCCCGAGATGTCACTCGCGATCGCGAAGCAGCACGGCTTCGTCGCGAACGAAACCGCTCGTACCGGCGTGTGGAACTACGCCGATATCGACGACGACTTCATCTCTCTGCATCACTGGCTCAAGTGGTACAAGTTCGGCTTCACGCGCACGTTCGACAACCTGTCGATCGAAGTCCGCAACAGCCGGATGACGCGCGAGCAAGCCGTCGCCGCGTTGCGCGCCCGCGGCGACGAGACGCCGCACGCCGACATCGAGAAGTTCTGTGCCTGGGTCGGCATCACCAAGGCCCGCTTCTTCGAGATCGCCGAGACCTTCCGCAACCACGACGTGTGGACGAAGCGCGATGACCAATGGGTGATCGACGACTTCATCGTCCCCGACTGGAAGTGGTGATGAAGCTCGACCCGAAGAACCGCACGTTCACGATCGGCCGCGGCAATCCGATCACGATGACGGACTGCGCGCACATCGAGCTCGCACCCGACGAGCAGGTCACGTTCACGACGCCGAGCGGCGGCGAATACGACGTCGCCCGCAAGAGCTGGGGCTTCTACGCGACACCGTCGCTGAACGCACGGCTCCTCGACCACAAGCTCCGCGGCGTGCTCGTCCGTGGGCCCGCGGCGAAGTACTACGTGCTCCTCGTCGAGCGCGGCCGCGAGGAGGAGCTCGCGCGTTACCTCGCCGCCGAGCAGTGCGTGGTCGCGCGCTGGCTCGACAACGACGAGGACCTCCGCGCGATCGACGGCGCAGACGGTTCGAGCTCGGGACCGCCGTTGCACTGCATGTGCGGCGGCGATCGGTTCACGAGCGTCCACACGTATTTTGCGCCGCCGCCCGGCGAGGTGCGGTTCGCGAGCACGGGCGATGCGTATCGCCGCGAGCTCTACCGCTGCTCGCTGTGCGCGCACTACATCTCGGTCTTCAAGCTGCCCGCGAGCTTCTATTCCGGCGAGTACGTCGATGCGACGTATGGCGACGGCATGCGCGCCACGTTCGACAAGATCATGGCGCTGCCGCCGGAGCGCTCCGACAACGCCGGCCGCGTCGCGCGCATCAACGCCTACGCCGGACCCGCGAACGGCCGCACGGTGCTCGACGTGGGCTCGGGGCTCTGCGTGTTCCTCGCGCGCATGAAGCAACATGGCTGGCAGTGCACGGCGCTCGATCCCGACGAGCGCGCTGCCAAACACGCGCGCGAGGTCGCCGGTGTCGACGCGATTCGCGGTTCGTTGCCGCTCGAGGGACGCCGGTTCGACGTCGTCACGTTCAACAAGGTGCTCGAGCACGTCGAGGATCCGATCGCGCTGCTCGCGTCCGCGAAGTCCGTCGTGAACGACTTCGTGTACGTCGAGCTCCCCGATGGCGAGGCCGCGGCGCGCGAAGAAGGCTTCGGCCGCGAGGAATTCTTCGTCGAGCACTTCCACGTGTTCAGCGTGGCCTCGTTCGCCCAACTCGCCGAGCGCGCGGGCTTCGAGGTCGACGCCATCGAACGGCTCCGCGAGCCCAGCTCGAAGTACACGCTGCGCGCGTTTCTGAAACCGAGGACCAAATGACGCAAGAGATGAAGCAGCTGTGGGAAGACTCGTTCGACGAGCAGATCGCGCGTGGCGCGTACAACACCGCGCCCGTCGAGGCACTGATCCGCAGCACGGCGTACTGGCTTCGCGATCAGCAGAAGCGTCCCCTGCACTTCCTCGAGATGGGCTGCGGCGCCGGGCCCACGCTCGTGTGGCTCGCACAGAAAGGCATCACGGTCTCCGGGATCGATATCGCCACGAACGCGCTCGAGCTCGCGCGCCAGAACCTCACGCGCAACGGCTACACCGACCGGATCGGCGAGCTCACCGAAGGCTCGGTCGTGAAGACGCCGTTCGCGGACGAGAGCTTCGACGGCATCCTCGAGTCGTGCGTGTTCCAGCACATCCCGCGCGCCGAGCGGATCCAGACGTTCGGTGAGGTCGCGCGTCTGCTCAAGCCCGGCGGCCTGTTCGTCGGGCACATGCTCGCGGAGCCGCACACCACGTTCCAGAAGATGAAGGACAAGCAGCTCGCCGATGATTCGGGCTCGCTGCACCTCGCCGACGGCAGCTCGAAGATCCACCTGACCAACATCGGGCTCGCGCACTTCTTCAAGAAGGACGAGTTCGCCGAGCTGTTGCCGGGCTTCTCGGTCGTCGACCCGTGCCTGACCACCTACTACCTGCCGAAGGCCGAGGCGAAGAAGCGCGGCTACGACGAGTATCTGCAGGCGATGTGGACCGTGGTCGCGATCAAATGAACAAGCGCTGGAACCCGTGGGCGAACGATCGCAACACGTACGAGCTGTACCGCCGGCGCTGCCGCGGTGAAGCCGAGGAGATGACGTGTGCCGCGCAGGCGGCGGAGATCCTCGCGCCGCTCGTTCGCCCCGGCGAGACGCTGCTCGATGCCGGCTGCGGCGGCGGCTACTACTTGCACTCGTTGCGGAAGCGCGGCATCGAGGTCGACTATCACGGCGTCGACTACACGCCCGAGATGATCGAGCTGGCGCGCGCCGAGATGGGTGCGCCAGAGCGCTTCGAGGTCGGTGCGATCGAGGAGCTCGAGCGGCCGTACGACACGATCCTCTGCTTCAACGTCCTCACGAACAGCCCGCACTACGCCTTGCCGCTCGAGCGCATGCTGCAGATGGCGACGCGGCGCGTCCTGCTGCGCGAGAGCATGGCCGGCGAGCTCGTCGTTCGCTACACGCCCGACCCGTACCTCGACGAGGGCGCCCGGCACATTCGCGTCTACCACAACACGTACCCGATCGAAGAGGTCACGGGATTCATGCGCGAGCATGGCTTCTCCGTCACGCGCATTCCGGATCGGCGCAGCAACGATGGAGTCGAGATGGTCGTCGACATTCCCCACCACTGGCGCATCCTGCTCGCGGAGCGCACATGAGCCGGATCGCAGGCATCGTTCGTCGCACCGGCACGACCGCGGATCGCGAGCGCGTCGACGCGATGCTCGCGGCGATGCGAGGTGAGGTTCCGACCGTCGCCGATGCGTGCGTGCTCGGGCGCGCGGCGCTCGGCGTGACCACGTGGACCGCGCCAAACATCGAGCTCGCGGGCGACGTCGTGTGCGTCGTCGATAGCCCGCTGTGGTCCGCGGCGGACGTCGTCGCGCGGTTCCGCCAGCACGGCTTCGTCGACGCGCTCGCGCAGATCGACGGCGACTTCGCGATCGCACTGTTCGATCAACGAACGAGCACGCTGTGGCTCGCCCGCGATCGGTTCGGCATCAAGCCGCTCTATTACTCGCTGCGCCCCGACCGCATCGCGTTCGGCTCGCGCCCGCGCGCGCTGCTCGCGCTGCCCGACGTCAGCAAGACGCCGAACCAAGGCTTCGTCGCGCGGTTCGCGGGCCTGCACTACCGCACGTTCGACAACCTGCCGCGCGAGTCGCCGTACGCGGACGTGGCGCAGCTGCCCGCCGGCAGCTATCTCGAGGTTCGCTCGTCGTCGGTGCGCGAGGCCACGTACTGGACCTTGACCGAACAGCCCGAGCTCACGGACGAAGCGGCGCTCGCGGAGCAGTACCGCGCGCTGATGCTCGACGCCGTCGCCCGCCGCCGCCGCGATGCGAACAAGGCCGCGTTCACGTTGTCGGGTGGCATGGACTCGTCCTCGGTGATCGCGTGCTCGGTGCAGTCGACCGGGCACAAGGAGCACGCGTTCTCGACCGTCTATCACGACGAGACCTACGACGAGACCGACGAGATCAAGACGATCCTCGACGCCACCGTCGAGGAGTGGCATCCAGTCCGCATCGGCGACCCGGAGCTCGGCGACGTGATCCCGAAGATGATCGCCGCGAACGACGAGCCGATCGCGACCGCGACCTGGCTCTCGCACTACGAGCTCTGTCGCGCGACGCAGCAGGCGGGCTTCGGCACGTTGTTCGGCGGGCTCGGCGGTGACGAGCTCAACGCCGGCGAGTACGAGTACTTCTTCTTCTTCTTCGCCGATCTCGCGGCCGCGAACGATCCGCGGCTCGACCACGAGATCGCGAAGTGGGCCGAGTATCACGATCACCCGATCTTCAAGAAGTCACCGGCCGTCGCACGCGCCGGGCTCGAACGACTCGTCGATCTGAAGCGGCCGGGTCGCTGCCTCCCCGATCCCGCCCGCCTCGCGCGCTACCGCGAATTCGTGCGCCCCGACTACTTCGATCTCGGCAGCTACACGCCGGTGATGGACGCGCCGTTCACGAGCTACCTCAAGAACCGCACGCACCAGGACATCTTTCGCGAGACCGCGCCGTGTTGCCTCCGCGCGGCCGACCGGCACTGCACGGCCTTTGGCCTTGATGTCAGCTGGCCGTTCTTCGACCACCGCCTCGTCGAGCTGATGTTCCGCGTCCCGGCCACGCTGAAGATCCGCGATGGCGTCACCAAGCACCTCCTGCGAGAAGCGATGCGCGGCATCATCCCCGACGAGACGCGCACACGCATCAAGAAGACCGGCTGGAACGCGCCCGCGCACGTGTGGTTCGCCACGGGCAGTGGCAGACAGCTCGTGCTCGACCTCACAGGCTCGCAAGCGTTTCGCGAGCGCGGCATCTACGATGCCTCCCGAGTCCGCGCGCTCCTCGACGAACATCACAACATCGTTGTCGAGGGTCGTCCCGTCGACAATCACATGATGTTCTTCTGGCAGCTCGTGAACCTCGAGCTATGGCTGGCGGCGCTCTGACGCTACCTTGACACCAGGTTTTCGGGAGTGTACCCCGGGGTTCATGGGTAGCTTGCAGGGCAAGAAGATCGCCTTGATCGGCGGGGCTGGCTTCATCGGCCATCACCTCGCGCTCGAGGCGGTCCGGCGTGGGGCACAGGTCCACGTGATCGATGGGCTGCAGGTCAACAACCTGATGTCGCTGATGAACGACCCGGCCGTGCACCGCGATCTCTACATGCGCATGGTCAACGAACGGCTCGATCTCATGCGCGCCGCGGGCGTCGAGCTCCATCCGCAGGATGCGCGCGACTACCACGCGCTCTCGCGCATCCTCGCCGTCAACATCAAGCCCAATATCATCGTCCAGCTCGCGGCCGTCGCACACGCGGGACGCTCGAACAAGGACCCGTTCTCCACGTTCGATCACAGCCTGCGCACGCTCGAGAACGCACTCGATGTCGCCCGCAGCTGCGAGCAGCTCGAGCGCTTCGTGTTCCTGTCGTCGAGCATGGTGTACGGAAACTTCGAGACCGACTCCGTCGACGAACAGCACCCGCTGAACCCGATCGGCATCTACGGCGCGCTCAAGCTCGGCGGCGAGAAGATCGTGATCGCGTACAACCAGGTGTTCGGCATGCCGTACACGATCATCCGGCCGTCGGCGCTCTACGGTCCGCGCTGCGTGAGCCGCCGTGTCGGGCAGGTCTACGTCGAGAGCGCGATCGCCGGCGGCAAGCTGCGCGTCGACGGCGACGGCACCGAGCGGATCGACTTCACGTACATCGACGATCTCGTCCACGGCATCCTCTCGGCGATGGTGCATCCCGGCGCGAAGAACGAGACGTTCAACCTGACCAACGGCAGCGCCCGTTCGATCAAGGAGCTCGTCAGCGTGATCAAGGAGAGCTTCCCGACCGCGCCCGTCGAGTACGTGCAGCGCGACCACTTGATGCCGTTTCGCGGCACGCTCAGCGTCGACAAGGCGCGCCGGCTGTTCGACTACGAGCCGAAAAACCCGATCGAAGTCGGCTTCCCCAAGTACATCGAGTGGTATCGCCAATTCATGGGGCTCGAGCGCGAGCGAGCGGCAGGCGGGAAGCGATCCTGATTGCTGTCGCGTCTCCTCGTCGATCTGCCTCGACAGTTCACGCGCCACTTCCGCGCGTACCGCAAGTACACCGGTAAGCACATGTTCGCCCTCACGGGGCTGAACCTCGTGATGAGCTGGGCGGAGGGTATCGGCCTCGCGTTGTTCTATCCGCTCCTGCGCAGCACCGACGGTCAGACAGACGCGCTATCGCAGGCCTTCAACTCGATCTTGTCTGCCATCGGGGTAGCGCCGACACCACTCGCAGTCCTGCCGCTCATCATCGCGGTGTTCGTCGTGAAGGGCCTGCTGATGCAGGTCACGTATTCCTATCAAGCGTGGCTGGCAACGCGCATTCCGTACAAGCTACGCCTCGAGATCGTCGAGCGCTTGCGCCGCGTCGACTACCGCACACTCGACAGCACGAACACCGGCTTCGTCTCCAACTTGCTGGTGAGCGAGGTGGCACGCGCGCAGTCGGGATTCACTAGCTTCGTTCGCACGTTTCCACCGACGCTGAACATCATCGTGTTCTTCGTGATCGTCCTGTGGCTTGACTGGAAGCTCACGATGATCTGCGGGCTCATGGCGCTTTCAGCGATCGCGCTCGTGGGGATCACCGGCAGGATCGCCGCGAGCGCATCGGCGGCGGTGACGAAGGAGAACGCGATCCTGACGAGCCTGCTCATTCAACTCGTGCAAGCGTTCAAGTATCTGCGTGCGACCGCCGGCTTCGGCGAGCTCGCCAAGAAGATCGAAGGTTCGGCGGATCGAGTCGCGAAGGCCGACTACAAGGCAAACGCCGCCGCCGCGCTAGCGCTCTCACTCGCGCAACCGATGATGGTCATGTTCCTCGCCGGCATCATCTATTACCAGGCCGGCGTGAAGGGACAGCCCGTCGGGTCGCTGTTCGTGCTCTTGCTGTATTTCTTCCGCATCATGACGGAGCTCTGGGTACTGCAGTCGAACTGGCAGTCGTTCATGGGCAACCTCGGCCCGATCGACCTCGTGTACGCGACGCTCGACCAATACGAGGCGCAGGTCGAGAAGAACGGCACTCGCCCGTTCGCGCCGCTGCAGTCCAAGATCGCGCTCGATCGCATCTCGTTCGCGTATGTCCCGGGCCGGGAGGTGCTCCGCGACATCGAGCTGAACATCGCAAAAAACTCCACGGTCGCCTTCGTCGGCGAATCTGGATCGGGCAAATCAACGCTGGTTGATCTCATCATGGGCACGCTCAAACCGACGAGGGGCACGATCCGGTACGACGACACCCCGGTCTCGGACATCGATCTCGAGACACTGCGAACTCAGATCGGCTACGTGCCGCAGGACGCGATGTTGTTCGATGACACCGTCGCCAACAATATTTCATTGTGGAAACCTGCTGCCGACGCCGCGGTGATGGACGCGGCACGACGCGCGAAGGCTGTCGAGTTTATCGAGTCGATGCCCGAGGGTCTTCGGTCACAGATCGGCGATCGCGGCATCAAGCTCTCCGGCGGTCAGCGCCAGCGTCTCGCGATCGCACGCGAGCTCTACAAGAATCCGTCGATCCTGGTACTCGACGAGGCCACGAGCGCGCTCGACACTGAATCCGAACGCGCGATCCAGGCCAGCATCGATTCGCTGAAGGGTCAGATGACCATCCTCATCATTGCGCATCGCCTTTCGACGATTCGCAATTGCGAGCACATCTGCGTCCTTCACGAGGGCCAGATCGTCGAGACTGGATCGTACGACGAGCTGCTTGCCCGTCCGGGTTCGCGCTTCCAGCGCCTGTGTCAGTTGCAAGAGCTCACCCGCGAAGTGGGCGCCACGACGCTGCAATGAAGGTCCTGTTCTTCTCGCCGCACGCGGGCATCTGGCAGCACGCGTATCCCGAAGCACTTGTCGCAGATGCGGCACGGCAAGCGGGCGCGGAAGTCGTCTACGTCACGTGCGGCGGTGCGCTGTCGTCGGGGTGCGTGACGATGGGCTCGCACGGCGTGACGTCCACGAGTAGTGAAGCCGAGCGCCGGGCGATCTGCGCCGGCTGCAAGCGGTCTCGCGACGCGATCCGCACAGGCTTCGGGTTCAAGAGCTACGACTTCGACCATGTTCTCGACGCGAGCGACGAGGCGCGGATCGCGCAGATTCTCGACGAGGTCTCGCCCGCCGCGATTGCCGCGCTCGAGGTCGACGGGATCGCGATCGGCCGCGCCGCGCTTTACGAGTTCCTGATCGAGCGCAAGAAGCTACAGCTGGAGCTCACGCCCGAAGAATGGACGGCGTTTCGTCCGCGACTCGCGAACGTGTTGCGCTCGCTCCTCGCCGCGCAGCGCGTGATCGAACGCGAACGGCCGGATCGCATCGCGGTCTATAACAGCCTGTACTCCGTGAATGCTGCATGGCGCCTCGTCGCAAGCGCCCGCGCCATCCCGTTCTACTTCCTGCACGGCGGTCTCAGCCTGAGCAAGCGCTTGCAGCGACTCATCATCGGTCGCGACTCGGCGCTCGAGTGGTGGGCCCGGATCGTCGCCGCGTGGCCCGCGTATCGCGACGTTCCGTGCAGCAACGAGGAGCTCGGGCACGTCACGGATCACTTCCTCGAGCTGTTCCGCGGTACCAGCGTGTTCGCGTACTCCACGCCGAAGGCAGCGCTGCGGCAAGACGTTCGAAACAGGTTTGGCGTGCGCTCCGATCAGAAGCTGCTTGTCGCGACGATGAGCAGCTACGACGAGTACATCGCTGCCGCGGCGGTCGGCGGTACCGCGCCCCCGGAGACGATGTTGTTTCCAACCCAGGTCGCGTGGGTCAGCGCACTACTCGATTGGGCACGCGCACGCCCCGAGCTGTTTCTGATCCTGCGGGTCCATCCGCGCGAGTTTCCAAACAAGCGGGAGGGTCGGAAGTCCGAGCACGCGAGCGCGCTCGAACGCGAGCTCGCCGTGCTGCCCGACAACGTTCGCGTCAACTGGCCGACCGACGAGCTCTCGATCTATGACCTCGCCGAAGACACGGATGTGTTCCTGAACGCGTGGTCGAGCGCCGGTCGGGAAATGGCGCTTCTCGGGATTCCTGTCGTCACGTTTTGTCCGCATGTGCTGCAGTACCCAGCCGAGCTCAACTACGTGGGCACCACGCGCGAGGCATACGCGAACGCGATCGACGAAGCACTGCGTGATGGCTGGAGCTTCGCGCGCGTGCGCAAAGCCTACCGATGGTGTGTGCTCGAGCTCGTCCGAGGGCTCGTCGAGATCTCGGACGCCTTCGACTTCGAAGAGACGCCACCGCACTCCTATCTCGATCGCGTGCGCCGCGTCCTGCTCGCGCAGCCGGCGCTCCGAAGGCGCTACGACCTCATCCGGCGCCCCAACGCGCTCGCCGAGCAACATCGCATCGGGCGTGTGTTCGACGGAACGGAGACGCTTCTGACCACGCCGCCTCGGGACGTGGATGAAGCGACCGAGACGCTCGCGTTGCGTCTTCAGATTCGTCGCTTGATGAACGGCCTGTATCGCGGCGCTACAAGCGGCGGCGCCCTGCGCGCGCATCTCGCGTCGGTAGCGCTATAGATTTGCCAAGCGGGGCCAGCTCTGCCGCGGCATCGAGGACCCGCCGAGAGACGTTCCCGTCGGCGTCGGCGAAGTAGCGATCGGTGAACGCCCTGCGAGCACGGCGCATCTCGGTGCTCGGAGCAAGGTTGCCATCGAGCGCCGTCCGCAATACGCGATCGAGCTCGTCGCGGCTCTGCGGAATCGTCACGCCACCGGAGCGGTGGATCGGAACGATCTTGCTCTCGCGACGCTCGTGCTCGGGTCCCCATCCGACGTAGATCACCGGACTCGGCGTTAGCATCGCTTCGATCATCGCTGTCGTCTGGAAGCCGACGATGACGTCGGCGCGGACCATGAGATGACTCGCGCTCTTCGCGCCGGTGGCGAAATGAACGTTCGGTAACGGACTGCTAACGATCTCGGCGCGAATCTCGTCCAGCTCCGCCTGCTGGGGGTGTGCTTTGAAGACGACCTCGACGTCGGTGCGCTCTCGCGCGAGTGCTAGCAGTGCTTGATGCATGTGCCCGCGCAGCGATAGCCACGGACGTTCGGGGTCTGGAATCGTTACCCGTGTGTAGGCATCGGAGTCGAACGTGAAAGCGACGACCAGCTTCTTACCTTCGGTGAGCCCGAGCAACGCTTTCGAAGGCCACCGATCCGGGTGAAAGAAGAAATCGGACCGCGGCTGCCCGAGCACGGTCATGTTGTCGCCGGGGATCCCGACGCTTCTCCAGAAGTCTTGATGCGATGCGTTCCAGAGGAAGAAGTGCTCGGCAATCGGCGGGTAACACTGCGCGATTTCGCGTGCGTGGTCGATCATCATCGGGCTCGGAGCGATCGTGCCCTCCTTGCACTGGACGATCGTCGGCACGCCGAGCGCGCGAAGCTCTTCGATCAATGGACGCAGGTAATACGCAGTATCCGTCGGCGTGATGAACGCATCGAGCCGCGTCTGGTCGCGCAGACGATGTGCGAGATCGGTGATGTAAGCGGCTTTGTACCGCGCGATCGAGGTGGCCATCCTGGCGTACGGATAGGAGAGGACTTGCTCCTCGGGCGCGAAGTAGTGACCGACATCAGTGAACATCTGGAACGGATCGAGGGCCCAGATCGTGTGCGGGCTGTTGGAAGCACACAGCGCGTCGAGATCGAGGTCGTAGCAGTGATTGAAGATAACGAACGTCTTGCCTCGGGACGCGCCGCGCGCGCGTGGACCCTCGCGAAAGAACTTGCGCGTGTACAGCCTTCGCCGCGCTCCACGCACCGCCTTGTCGATCGAGGGATGCAGCTGCTGCAGTCGGGACAACGTGATCCCGCGTGCGCGCAGATGACTGATCGCCACGTCCAGCACTACGCGTGACTTATCGTGCTCACGCCGCTCTCGAAGATGCGGCGCAACATCGGCTTGCTATTCGCCGACGGCAGTCGATCCATCATGAACAGCAGTTGCTCCGGGAGACCGCGCGTCGAGAACCGCACGCGACACGAGCCGAGAGCCGGGAGAGTTGTCGCGTGTGCTGCAACGATCGTTCGCGAGGTGGCGTCGACGAGACGATGCTCGACACGACGCGACTCCAGACTCGGGTTGTACTGCAGCGCCTCGAGGGCAACGAGTCCGCGCGTCGTGATGACCTGCGAGCTCTCGAATGCTTCTCCCCATGTATTGTGCGGACCGATCTGGCTGAGCGGATGGACCTGCCCGACGGACCCGCTGCCCTCGTAGAACACGAAGAATTGCGAGTGCACACGGCCGAGCTCCCGATATGCGAAGCGCCTGGGATAGCGCGGCGTGATCTGGAGCGCCGCGATGCCGTGAGGCGAGTCGACGCCACGGCGGGCGAACAAGTCGGCGACATCGACCGCGGTGGCGCCGAAGTGGTCGAGGGCGAGCCGGTGCGTGAGGACGCGCGCGCCGCTCGGCGAGAAGAACTGCAAGACGGCCGTCGCGTCCGTGGCTTCTGTGGACAGCAGAAACGAGTAGAAGTTGTTCATGCCGACGTAGGAGCGCGTCTCGCCGTCGTTCACGTACATCACCGCGATCGGCGGAGCTTGCGGCAGGCGCAATGGCAACTTGGCTTTGAGGTCCTGCAGCCGCTTCACGACCGGCGGCGGCAAGACCCGGATCAGAAATTTCTCGGCACTGGCGATCATCGCGCCTCGAACAGCGAGCTCATCCCCAGCCGCTCCATCAGCCTCATCCTCGCCGGCCCGTGCATCGTCTCCGAGTAGTAGTCGGGCGACAGCGAGTGTTCGATCCCCATCGCGCCGGTCTCGTCGTTCACCAAGATCGTCAGTGGAATCGCCGTCGCGTTCTCGCAGAGTCCGTATAGACAATAGAAGCGCGGCGCGGTGCCGATCGCCGCGCCGGCACGCTTCAGCTGCTCGCGCACGCTGATCAACCTCGGGACAAACGGCTGGATGTCCTCGACCCACGACGTCCGGATACCATCACCAACCAGCGTCAGGCGCAAACGCGCGACCCGCTCGTAGGTGGGGTCCGCGGAGGCATTGATGATGCTCAGCATGCCGTCGACCGTCGACGAGACGTAGAACTTCGGCGCCTGGATCAACGTCGTCGACTTCGGCGAGAGCTTCGGGTGATTGAACGGCCCGGTCTGATACAGCACACCGGCGGAGCAACCGTCGTCGCGGTAGTACTCGACGAAGTGATCCTGCACGCTGGCGAGAAACATGAGCTCGGCGCGGTCGACGTCCGCGGTCGCATGACCGACGTGACGGGTCGGGACCATATGAAACACGAGTACGGAGTCGACCGCACCGACGTCGAACGGCGCGCAGTCGATGACCAACCGCGAGTCTGCCACGAGCGTCCCGAGATCCTCGACGAGGCGCGTGCGCCCCTTGCCGGCGTTGTACACGGAGACGTCGACGCGATAGTCCGTACGCAGCTCGGGCCGCTTGTGGCTCTTGTTCGAGAGCACGACACGCGTGTGGTAGCCCCGCGACCGCAACGTCCGCACCTGGAACGTGTGCAATGCGTTCGTGGGGCAGTCCTTGAGCACGAGCGGACACTACTATAGTGTCCGCCGTCGATGGCACAGCTCGAGCACGTTCCCTGTCCGCTCTGCGGCGAGCACGCGGGACACTTGCCAATCGAAATCCCCGACTACGACGGCAACATCCGCGGCTATGGCGCGATCTACCAAGGTCTCGCGAAGAGCGAGTGGAAGATCTGTGGGCGGTGCGGCTTCGTCCACCAGAATCCACGTCCAACGGTCGAAGCTCTCAACGCGTATTACCTAGAGGGCCAGTATCACCCGCACGTGCATTCACACGATGCGGACAGCCTCGTAGCGATCAACACGCCCGCCTATCGCGAGGAGATCGAGTTCGCGCTCGAGTCCTGCAACCTGCGCAACGGCCGCGTGTTCGACATCGGCTGTGGCTGGGGCGTCGCACTCAAGGTCTGGCGAGACTTTGGATTTGCGCCATATGGCGTCGAGCCCGACCCCGTGCTGTGCGAGTTCGGGAAGCGTAACTACGGTCTCGATCAGATCGAGAACCGAGTCCTCGACGGGTCGATCGAGATCGAGCCCGTCGACATCGTGTTTTCACATCACACGCTCGAGCACGTTGCCGATCTCGACGCGCTGATGGCCGGCCTCAAGAAGATCGTACGGCCTGGTAGCTTCGTGTTCACGGCGATCCCGACCTATCTACGGAATCGCACGACGATGTCGAAGCTCTGGATGAACTCCGCGCACTACTCGCTGTTCACGGTGCGGTCGTTCAACCAGATGCTCGCGCGGCATGGCTTCGTCGAGGTCGCGCATCGGTACGAACACTGGATCTCTTCGCCCGATCAGTTCGGCCACGTCGCGCGCTTCACCGGCGAGCCCACTGACCCGACGCAGTTCTACGAGGATCCGCAGGAAGTCGCACGGTACCTGCGCGTCATCAACCCGCTGCGTTCTCTCGTCTACTATCCATTGCACGGTGGCTATCGCGCGCGTCTCGCGGTCGGCGCGACCCTGGCGCGGCGCACGCTCGACGTGCTGCGCACGGATCCGGCAAGCCTTCCGCGTCGCGCCCGCGATTACCTCGCGTGGCGTCGCTCGCGCGAGCTCTAGGTCCACAGATTGCGGCGGCGGCGGAAATCATCGATCAACAGCTGCAGATCGCGACCGAACTCGGTCTGCGTGTACCGCGTCGCGCGTGTGTGGCCGTGCGCGACGAGCTCGCTGCGCACGGTCGGAATGCGCTCGATCGCGTCCGCGAACGCCTTCGCGTCGAGCGTATCGACGAGGAGTGCCGCATCGCCGAGCTGCTCGCGCGCGCCGGGGATGTCGGAGTTGATCACCGGGCACCCGAGCGCCATGGCCTCGAGTGGTGGCAGGTTTTCGGGGCCGCAGAGCGAGGCGTACGCGAGCGCGTATGCGTTGCGGTACAGCGCGACGAGGTCGGCGCGCTCGACGAACCCAAGGAAGTGGATGCGGTCGGTGATGCCGAGCTCCTCGGCGCGGCGCTGGACGTGGGCGCGGTTGCCCTTGTCGGAGCCGACGATCGCGCAGTGCATCGGGACGTTGCGGCGTGCGAGCTCGGCGATCGCGGCGAGCAGGCCGACGTGGTTCTTGTGCGACCAGAACTGCGCCGGATAGAAGACGTACGGGCGCGGCACGTCGACGGACAGCGGCGAGGTCGGAGCGTCGAGCGCGAATGCGGGAGTCGGATGCGGGAGGATGCGGATGCGCGTCGGGTCGACGGTGTAGAACCGCGCGATCTCGTCGCGGCCGACCGTGGTGCCGGTGATGACGTAGGTCGCGCGGCGGAGGGCGTCGGCATAGTAGTGATCGCGCGCTTGCCATTCGCCCTGCGCGCCGAGCTCGGGGAAGTACGGGTGCAGGCGATGCTCGAGGTCCCACACGGTGACGACGTACGGGACGTCGACGGGCTCGGACATCGGCGTCGGGAACAGCATCAGATCGATGCCGCATGCGCGAGCGGCGTGATCGAGTGGGCTGCCCGCCGGATACGGCAGGGACTTACCGAAGACGTTCGCGGCGAGATGGAGCGGACGCTGCAGGCGCGCCGCGACGTGCTGGAACCAGGCCTTCTTCGCGATCCGGCCAACGGTGGTCGACGCGAGCGCGTGCGTTGCGACCGGAAAACGCGACGCGAGATCACCGGCCGAGCCGTAGTGGAAGATGGTGACCGTGTCCTGGGCGTGCGCGGCGAGCAACCCGCTGACGACGGTCTCGACGAAGGTGTATGCGCCGCCGTGGTGTGGATCGATCTCGGGGAGAAAGATGCCGAGCTTCATCGGGCGAGGTACTGCTTCACGAGCGCCGCGATGCGCACGACGTCTGCCTCGGTCACCGTTGCCGACGACGGGAGGTAGAAGCCGTTCGCCCACAGGTTCTCCGCGACCGGGCACGAGATGTCCCGGTGACCCTGCTGCGCCTTGAGGAACGGCTGCATGTTCATCGGGCAGAACATCGTGCGCGTGTCGACCTCATTCGCGCGCAGGAAGTCGAGGAGCTCGTCGCGGCGCTGACCGGCACGCGGGCGAAACACGACCGAATACATCCAGTAGACGTTCTTCGCCCACGGCAGCTCCGGTGGGAGCTGGAGCTCGGCGATGTCGGCGAGGTGGGCGTTGTAGAGATGCGCGACGCGGCGGCGCTGCTCGATCACGCGATCGATGCGGCCGAGCTGCGCGAGACCGAACGCGGCCTGCATGCCCGTCATGCGGAAGTTGTAGCCGGGCACCTCGTGGAAGAAGCGGGGCTGCGTGAAGCCGAGGTTGCGAAGCAGGCGGAGCTGCTTCGCGAGTGCGTCGTCGTTCGTGACGACCATGCCGCCCTCGCCGGTCGTCAGGATCTTGTTCGCGTAGAAGCTGAAGCAGCCCATGTCCGAGAGCGCACCGACGCGCTTGCCGCGGACCTCCGCGCCGTGTGCTTCAGCCGCGTCCTCGATGACGAGCAGACCGTGGCGCTTCGCGATCGCGTTGAGCCGATCCATGTCGACCGGGTGGCCGTAGATGTGGACCGGGAGGATCGCCTTCGTGCGTGGCGTGATCAACGACTCGATAAGATCGAGATCGAGGTTCCACGTCGTCGGTTCCGAATCGACGGGGACCGAGATCGCGTTATTGCGATAGACCGCGAGTGCCGTCGCGATGTTCGTGCATGACGAGATCAGCACTTCGTCGCCAGCGCCGATGCCCGCTGCCGCGACGGCGAGCTCGAGCGCGGTCGTGCCGCTCGTGACCGCGATGCCGTGGCGCGCGCCGCAGAACTTCGCGAAGCCTTCCTCGAAGCGTGGGAGGTACGAGCCGAACGAGCCGCTGATCTCGCCCTTGCGAAGCGCGTCGACGACGAGCTCGATCTCTTCCTCGCCGATCTCGGGCTCGAATACCTGGAGCATCAGCTCTCGACCTTGATGTCGACCTTGTCGTTCTCGACGCCGAGGAACGGCCCCTGCTTCACGCTCACGCACTGCATGTCCTCGAGCACGCGAATCGAATGTGCGCCGTCGATCAGCAAGACGGCGTCGCCGACACCGACCACGACTTCACGAAACTTCTTGCCCGCCGGGGTGAAGAAGTCGATCGCGATCTTGCCCTTCTGCACGACGAACATCTGCGCGAGGTTCATGATCTTGCGCTCGACCGGCTTGTGGTAGTGCGCGGCCTCGATGAAGCCAGCCTCGTGTGCGAGCAGGCCGAACTGGAGCGAGCCGTCGTCCGGCGAGCAGAACTTGCTCTTCGGGGTCGTGCTCGCGGCCCAGATGACTTCCGCGTAGCGGATGCCGTCGAGCTCGATGACCTCGAATTGGATGCCGGACATTTTCGCGGGCAGTCTTACAAACTCGACCCTGCGAGTCAAACATGGGCTATAGACGCCTCGAATGGGCGTCGCCCCGATCGCACTGTTCGCGTACAACCGTCCGGTCCACGTCGCGAAGGCGCTTCGTGCGCTGAGTCGCTGTCCCGAGCTCGCGACGAGCCCGCTGGTCATCTTCTGCGACGGGGCCAAGTCGCCCGAAGCCGCCGCGCGCGTCGAGGAAACTCGTAAGACCGCACGCGAGCTCGCACCGTCGCACGCGCGGATCGTGGAGCGCGAGCGCAATCTCGGGCTCGCCGCCTCGATCCGCACGGGTGTGAGCGAGCTGTGCGCGGAGCATGGGCGCGCGATCATCCTCGAGGATGACCTCGAGGTGTCGTCGACGTTCCTCGCGTTCATGAACGCCGCGCTCGATCGCTACGCCGACGACCCACGTGTGATGCAGGTCTCGGGCTACATGTACCCGGCCGACGTGCGTGGCCCAGACGACGCGCTGTTCTATCCAGGCACGAGCTGCTGGGGTTGGGGCGTGTGGAAGCGGGCCTGGGACCAGCTCGGAACCGGCGCGGCGATGTCGGCGCGGCTCGCGCGGGATCCCGCGCTGCGCGCGCGGTTCGATCTGGACGACGCGTATCCGTATTACGCGATGCTGCAACAGCAAGAGCGCGGCGAAGTCGACTCGTGGGGCGTCGGCTGGTACCTCGACGTGTTCTCCACCGACGGCCTCGTCCTGTATCCGCGGACGAGCCTCGTCGCGAATCGCGGACACGATGGCTCCGGCGCGCATCGCGAGCAGAGCTCGCCGTTCGAGGCCGACGCGCACGACTTCGTGGCCAGACGCTGGCCTTCGCGGCTCGATGCCGCACAGGTCACGCAGCTGAACGACTTCATCCGGCGCGCCTCCCGCCCCGGGATCGCGGCGCGCGTCGGACGTTTGCTCGAACGAGCGAAGGGCATGTTGCGATGATGGAGCTGGTCTGGAAAGTGCTGCGTGTCGCACGCGTACCGCAGCTGATGGAGTGGACCCTCGCGCGCGGGGCCCACGAACGATGCATCCGGCAGGTCACCGCCGCCGACGGCGCACGGTTCGGTCCGGCCGCACGCATCATCAACGCGAACGATCCGAGCCGGATCGTCGTCGGTGCGAAGACGCTCGTCGACGGCGAGTTGCTCGTGCACGACTACGGCGGCCGCATCACGATCGGGGAGTCGTCGTACATCGGGATGGGCTCGCGCATCTGGTCGGGTGATGCGGTGACGATCGGCGCGCACGTGTTCGTCGCGCACAACTGCACGATCACCGACACGAACTCGCATCAAATGGATGCCGAGGAGCGCGCGGACCACTACCAGCGCACCGTCGTCGAGGGTCGCCCGTTCGAGAAGGGCACGATCAAGACGGCGCCGATCGCGATCGGCGATCACGCCTGGATCAACTTCAACGTAGCCATCCTGAAAGGCGTCACGATCGGCGAGGGAGCGATCGTCGGCGCCGGTAGCGTCGTCACGAAGGACGTCCCTCCGTACGTACTGTGTGCCGGCAACCCCGCCCGCGTGGTGCGTGCCCTGCGCTAGGATGCCGGCCGCATGAACATCCCCGTGATCGGTCCAGCGCGTGCGCGCATCGCGCAGCGTCTCGAGCCCACGCTCCGCCGCTTGCCGCCGGGTGCGAAGAGCATCGCCGCGAAGATCATCGGGCGGCCGATCGGCGGCGCGGCACCGCCTGCGCAAGCACTCGACGTGTACTGGGACCCGAAGATGGCCGAGATCCTCGAGACCTGGGGCCTCGGCAACGCGTGGAACGAGATCCAGCTGCTGCTGCTGAACGCGAAGGGCTCCGTCGTCGACATCGCGTGTGGCACCGGCACGGTGATGCGGATCCTCGCGCCGATGAAGAACCTCGAAGTCCACGGCTTCGACATCTCCGATTTTCTGATCGGCAAGGCGATCGAGAGCGGCATCCCGCGTGAGCGACTGCGCGTGACCGACGCGACGAAGACGACGTACGCCGACAACCAGTTCGACTACGGCTACTCGATCGGCTCGCTCGAGCACTTCACCGAGGACGGCATTCGTTCGTTCGTGACCGAGAGCCACCGCATCATCCGGCGCGGCGCGTTTCACATGATGCCGGTCTCGCGGCGCGGCGACGACGAAGGCTGGATGACCACACTCCAGAGCTTCCACAACAACTCGGTCGACTGGTGGGTCTCGCACTTCAAGGCCGCGTACTCCACGGTGCACGTGCTCGACTCCGCGTGGCACGACCGGATCTCCGTCGGCAAGTGGTTCCTCTGCATGAAGGACGACTGATGCTGACCCAGCTTATGTCGGACCTCCGGCACTGGCGCGGCTCACGTGCGCTCGACGCGTGCGGCGCCGGTACGCGCGTGCCGGGCGGCGTCGAGAAGCGCGGGACCCAGTCGCGCATCGAGGTCGGCCGTGGCTGTCTGATCTCCGGGCGCTTGATCACCGAGACGCCGAACAGCCTCGTTCGCATCGGCGACAACAGCCTCGTCGGTGCCGACTCGATCGTCGCCGCCGCGCAGGAGATCATCGTCGAGGAAGACGTGCTGATCTCGTATCGCTGCATCATCACCGACAGCGACAACCACAGCCTTCGCTACAGCGAGCGCAAGCACGACCTCGAAGCGTGGATGCAAGGCCGCCACGACTGGAGCCGCGTGAAGAGCGCGCCGGTCCGGATCTGCCGTGGCGCGTGGATCGGCGCACAGGTGATCGTCACGAAGGGCGTGACGATCGGTGAGGGGGCGGTGTGCGGGATGGGGAGCGTCGTCACGCGCGACGTCGCGCCCTATACCGTCGTTGCCGGCAATCCGGCGCGCGTCGTTCGCGAGCTTGCGGAGACCGAGCGCTGATGTTCGAGCGCGCACGCTCGACGCTGCACCGCGTGCGGAGGGCCGTGCCGTTCGGCTTCGGGCGCACGTCGTACGCGCAGGAGGGGGAGGACCTGATCCTGGCGCGCATCTTCGAGAGCCAGCAGACCGGCACGTACGTCGACGTCGGGGCGCATCATCCGCAGCGGTTCTCGAACACGTACTTGCTCTACAAGCGAGGCTGGCGCGGCGTGAACATCGACGCGACGCCGGGAAGCATGTCGCTGTTCCAGCTCGTGCGTCCGCACGACATCAACCTCGAGATCGGGGTGACGGCGAAAGCCGAGGAGCGCGACTTCTACTTGTTCGACGAGCCCGCGCTCAACACGTTCGACGCGGAACGTGCGCGCTCGCTCTCGCAGTACAAGATCGAGTCGGTGCGCCGCGTGCGGTGCGCGCCGCTCTCGCAGATCCTGCGCGACCACGCGATCGCCACGCTCGATCTCCTCACGATCGATGCCGAGGGCTTCGACTTCGAGGTGCTGCAGACGCTCGACTGGGACGCGACGAAACCGCGCGTCGTGTTGATCGAGCAGTTCTCGCGAGACATGCAGGGGCTCGTCGACACCGAGACACACCGCTACCTGCACGACCGCGGGTACCGGTTGATCGCGAAGACGTGGAATTCGGTGTTCTACCGGGCGGAGCCATGAGCCTCGTCGACCGCCTCCTCGACGTGCGTGACACCGTGTACTTGCTCGGTGGACTCGCGTACTACGGCATGAGGAAGAAGACACCCGAGCGCGCCTACCAGAGCATGGTCCGCATGTTCACGCGGACGGCCGGGCGTTCGAACGATCTGATCTCGCGCGGCGTGTCCGCGCTGCGCCCGCCCGCGGAGCTCCCCGCCCATGACGGCGTCCTCGGCACGCTCACCGACGAGAAGCGCCGCACGATCACCGAACATCTCGACCGCGACGGCTTCTACATCTTTGATCAGCGGCTGCCCGATGCGATCTGCGACCGGCTCGTCGAGCTCGCACTACGGACGCCGAGCGTGGCGCAGGGCGCCGGCGAGAACGGGGACGCGCTGCTCGTCTACGATCGTCACGCGCCGCGCGCCGTGCGGTATGAGATGGAGCCGCGCGTGCTCGTCGCCGACGCTGACGTGCAAGCGCTGCTGGCCGATTGGTCGCTGCTCACGGTCGCGCAGGACTATCTCCGCGCTGCCCCGGTGTTCGACATCGTCACGATGTGGTGGCACACGGCGTATCGCGATCAGCCCGACGCGCGCGCCGCGCAGTTCTTCCACTTCGACATGGATCGCCCGCGCTGGCTCAAGTTCTTCTTCTACTTGACCGACGTCGGTCCGGACAACGGACCGCATTGCTTCATCCGCGGAACGCATCGAACCGGCGGGATCGCACGCGACTTGCTCGCGCGTGGCTACGCGCGGCTGCCCGATGCCGACGTCGCACGGCATTACGAGCCCGGCGATCACATGCGATTCGTCGGCAAGCGAGGCACGATCATCGCCGAGGACACGCGCGGCCTGCACAAGGGCCAGCACGTCGTCACCGGCGATCGCCTCGTGTTCCAGCTCGAGCTCACGAACACGCTATTCGGTGGAGCGCTCACCGTCCTGCCGCAAGCCGCGCCCGTCGACGATACGTTTCGCGAGCGACTGCGCGCTTACCCGCGGGTCTACTCCGCATTCGGGACCGCATGCTGACACTCGTGCCGTGCCCGCTGTGTGGTGAAGCGAAGCGCTTCTTCGATCTCCGCGTCCGTTATCCCGACGAGCATATTGCCGCTTATCGCCAGCTCTACGGCGACAAGGCCGCGAGTGAGTGGAAGTCTTGCGGCACGTGCGGCTTCGTCCATCAGAATCCGCGGCCATCGATCGAGGCGCTCAACGCGTTCTATACCGATGGCGCGTATCACACGACGCCGACGCCGCTCGCCTACAACGACCGCGACAAGTACATGAAGTTCGCGCGCTGGTACTACGGCGACAAGATCGACTACTCGATCGCGCAGAGCCGCGTGAAGACGGGACGCGTGTTCGAGATGGGATTCGGGTTCGGCGGCGCCCTCGAGCTGTTCCGCGAGCGCGGCTGGGAGGTCTACGGTCGCGAACCGGACGGCAGGCTCGCCGCGTTCGCGCGCGAGCAACTCGGGCTCGTCGGTCCCGAGTGCGGGCTCGTCGACGAGACGACCAAGAATCCGCCGGTCGATCTGGTGTTCTCGAACCACGCGTTCGAGCACGTCGCCGATCTGCACGGCGTGATGTCGGCACTGCGCTCGATCATGAAGCCGGGCGGTCTGATCGTCACCGTCGTGCCGACATACGCGGCGAACCGCTCGAACATGTCGCTCCGGTGGATGAACTCGGCGCACTACTCGATGTTCACGACCTCATCCCTCGACCAGCTCGTCGCCCGCCATGGCTTCGAGCCCGTGACCGGGACGTACCGCGGCTGGCGCAAGGAAATCGACGACGTCTGGCACGTCGCGCGGTACACCGGGAAAACCTTGGACCCGACGAAGTTCTACGAAGACCCGGACCGCGTCGCCCGCTTTGTCAACTGGGTCAACCCGCTCCGCTCGCTCGTGTACTACCCGGTGTTCTCCAACTATCACCGCAAGGTCGCGCGCGTGCAGTACGTCCAGGAAGTGTTCGCGCTCGCGCGTGACCGCCTGCTCCGACGCTGAGAATGAGTATGTCATCGAAGAACTTTGCCCTCGTCGGTGCCGCAGGCTTCGTGGCGCCGCGCCACATGAAGGCGATCGCCGATACCGGCAACGTCCTCGTAGCCGCCTGTGATCCGCATGACAGCGTCGGCGGGATGGATCAGTACTTCCCCGAAGCGGCGTTCTTCACCGAGGTCGAGCGTTTCGACCGGTTCCTCGAGAAACGTCGCCGGATGCGCGAGGACGACCGCCTGCATTACCTCAGCATCTGCTCGCCGAACTACCTGCACGATGCGCACGTGCGCCTCGCGTTGCGCGTTGGTGCACACGCGATCTGCGAGAAGCCTCTGGTGATCAGTCCGTGGAACCTCGACCAGCTCGAAGCGCTCGAGCAGGAGTACGGACGGCGCGTGTACACGGTGCTGCAGCTGCGCCTCGTGCCCCAGCTACGCGAGCTCAAGCGCCAGCTCGATGCGCAGCCACGGTCACGACGCTCTGATGTGGAGCTGACATACGTGACGCCGCGTGGTCGATGGTACGGCGTGTCGTGGAAGGGCTCCGTCGAGAAGTCCGGAGGACTGGCCCTCAACATCGGCGTCCATTTCTTCGATCTGTTGATCTGGCTCTACGGCAAGCCACAGCACTCCGAGGTGTTTCTCTCGAACGCCGACAAGATGTCGGGGGTGTTCGAGCTCGAGCGTGCCCGTGTGCGGTGGTTCCTCTCGGTCGATCGCACCGACCTACCGCCGGGTGAAAGTGTCGTGCGTTCGCTGACCACCGACGGTCATGCGCTCGACTTCTCCGAGGGGTTCCCCGATCTTCACACCGCGGTCTACCGCGATGTCCTCGAGGGCGGCGGCTACTCGATCGAGGACGTCCGTCCCTCGATCCAGCTCGCGTACGACATCCGCATGGCAACGCCGGTCGCGCCGACCCGCGACGCACATCGCCGGCTTCAGTAGAAGAACGCGCGGACGCTCTCGGCGAGTGCACCGGCAGGGCGAGGACCTCGCGCGTCGGTCCAGCTCGCGTACGACATCCGCATCGCGATGCCGGTCGTGCCGACCCGCGCCGGCTTCAGTAGAACGCGCGGATGCTCTCGGCGACGAACGCGAGCTGATCGTCGGCGAGGTCCGGGTGGATCGGCAGCGCGAGGACTTCGTTCGCGGCACGCTCACTCTCGGGCAATGCGCCGGGCTTGCCGCCGAAGCAGGGTTGCAAGTGAAGTGGGCGCGGGTAATAGACCTCGGTCTCGATCTCGCGCTCGCGGAGGAACGCGCGCAGCTCGTCGCGTCTTGGCGCGCGCACGACGAAGTGATGCCACGCGTGACCGGGCACGTCGTCGGGCAACACGAGCGGTGAATCCGCGAGCAGCGCATGATAGCTGAGCGCGTTCGCCCGGCGCTGCGCGTTCCATGTGGCGAGGTGCGGGCGCTTGACGCGCAGGATCGCGGCCTGCAGCGTGTCCATGCGGAGGTTCGCACCGACGACGTGATGCTCGTACTTCGGGCGCGCGCCGTGAGTGCGATAGAGCCGCACGCGATCGAGCAGCGCGCCGTCGCTGCCGAGCACCATCCCGGCGTCACCGGCAGCGCCGAGATTCTTCGACGGGAAGAAGCTGAGCGCGACGAGGTTGTTCCCGTGTCCGAGTCCCGGCACGCCGACTGCTTGCGCCGCGTCCTCGAGGATCGGGACGTTGGCGGCAGCGAGCGGCGCGACGTCAGCCATGCGGCCAAACAGATGCACCGGGAGGATCGCCTTCGTGCGCGGGGTGACGCGCGCGAGCGCCGAGGTCGGGTCGAGGTTGAAGGTCTGTGGATCGATGTCGGCGAACACCGGCGTCGCACCGAGCCGCGCGACACAGCCCGCGGTCGCGAAGAACGACATCGCGGTCGTGACGACTTCATCGCCGGGTCCAACGTCGAGCGCCCACAGCGCGGCGAGCAGCGCGTCGGTTCCCGACGACACGCCGACGGCGTGCGCGAGGCCGACATCCGCCGCGAGCTCGCGCTCGAGCGCCGTGACGTCCTCGCCCATGATGTAGTACCCGCTCGCGAGCACGCGCTGAACCGCGGCTTCGATGTCCTTGCCGATCGCCACGTACTGCCTCGGCAGATCGAGCAGCGGGACTCTCACTCCTGTCCGGCCTCGACGAGGTCGTCGTCCTCGAGGCGATAGCCGCGGCCGCAGTCGGCGCAGCGCGTGAGGTCGACGAGCCGCACTTCGAGCCGCACACCACAGCGGCACATCCAGCCGACCTGCCGCGCCGGCACACCGATGACGAGCGCAAACGGCTTGACGTCGTGCGTGACCACCGCGCCCGCGCCGATGAACGCGTAGCGCCCGAGCGAGTTACCGCACACGATCGTCGCGTTCGCTCCGATCGTCGCGCCGGCACCGACGTGCGTCGGTTTGTACTCGTGCTTGCGCGAGACCTCGCTGCGCGGGTTGATGACGTTCGTGAACACGGCGCTCGGCCCGACGAACACGTCATCCTCGAGCACCACGCCGTCGTAGATCGACACGTTGTTTTGGAGCCGCACGCGATCGCCGATCACACCGGTCGTCGCGACGAACACGTTCTGCCCGAGCGTGCAGTTGGCACCGAGCTTCGCGCCGGCCGAGACGTGGCTGAAGTGCCAGATCTTCGTCCCGTCGCCGATGACGGCGCCGTCGTCGACGATCGCAGACTCGTGTTTGAACCAGGTCACGCGGGTGATTGGAGATAGGCCCCGCCGCGAGTAGTGTCAAGCCGTGCGGGTCCTGCACGTCTGCGGCATCTACCTGCCCGCTACCGAGTGGGGCGGACCCACCTATGCCGTCGCGAACTACGCGGAGGCACTGCAAACCGCCGGCGTCGAGTGCGAGGTGTTCACGACCACGGCCCGCGGCGATCGCAACTTGCCACCGCTCGAGCCCGGCACGCGCGATGTCCGCGGCGTCCGCGTCACGTATTTCCCCGCGGCGCCGGTGCACCAGTCGTTCATCGCGCCCGCGATGGCCACCGCACTCGCACGTCGCGTCCGCGAATTCGATCTGGTCCACACGCACATGTTGTGGGCGTTTCCCGGCATCGCGGCGTCGCGCATCGCGCACCTCCGCGGCGTGCCGTACGTCGTCACGCCACACGGCAGCCTCGATCCGTGGTCGCTCGAGCAGCGCAAGTGGATGAAGCGTGCGTTCCTGCTCGCGTCCGAGAACGCGACGCTCCGCCGTGCCGCGCTCGTCCATTACACCGCGACCGCCGAGCGCGACGCGGTCCCGCCGCGCCTGCGTCACTTACCGTCGGTGATCGTCCCCAACGTGATCGAGCCGAGCGACCTGCCGCGCGGCCCGCGCTCGCGCGACATCGTCATCCTCGGCCGCATCCACGTGATGAAGGGCTTCGACATCCTGATCCCGGCGATGCGCGCCGTGCTCGCGAAGCGCGACGCGCGGCTCGTGATCGCGGGGCCCGACGAGGGCGGGTATCGCGCCGAGGTGGAGCGCATGATCGCCGAGGCCGGGATCGGCGCCGCGGTCACATTCACGGGCCATATCGACCTCGAGGCACGCACGAAGCTCCTCTCGACCTGCTCGCTGCTCGTGCAGCCGTCGTATCGCGAGAACTTCGGGATGGCGGTCGCGGAGGCGATGGCGCAGGGCGTGCCCGTCGTGGTCTCCGATCGCGTGAACATCTGCGACGACATCGCCGCGACCGGGGCCGGGCTCGTCGTCCCGCGCGACGTCACGCAGCTCGCCGATGCGATCGTTCGCGTCCTCGACGATCCGCGCACGATGGGAGAAGCGGGCCGCCGGCTCGTCCGCGAGCGCTATGCACCCGACGTCGTCGGACCGGCGATGCGTGCGGCGTACGATCAGGCCGCGCGCACGACGCCGAAGCGCACCGCGAGCCAGTAAGCGCCCATCGAGGCGACGCCCGCGTGCATGAGCAGATGATCGAACGCGCCGAGCGCGAGCCGCTTCGCCGCCTCGCGCTTCACGTGCCAGGCCTCGCGGATCTGCTTGCCCATCGCCGCGATCGACTTCGCATCCTGGTGGTAGCGCGCGCACGCGATCACCGCCGGGATGTAACGGGTCACGCGCGCGGCCGCGAACATGCGGATCCACAACTCGTAGTCCATCGTGTAGTGCAGTGACTCGTTCACGCCGCCGACGTCGAGGAACAGCTGGCGCCGAAACAGCAGCGACGGCTGCAGCACAAAGCTCGCCGGGTGCGTGATGATGTCCGTGACCTTCGCGACCGCACGCGCGCGATACGGGCCGATCTCGTTGCCGCCCACGTCGACGCGCACGCCGTTGCCATACGCGATATCGACGCCGGGCTCGGCGTCGAACGCGTCGAGCAGCGTGGCGATCGCGCGCGCAGACGCGTAGTAGTCGTCCGAGTTGATCCAGGCGACCAGCTCGCCCTTCGCCATCCGCACGCCCTTGTTCACGGCATCGGACTGGCCGCGGTCGGGCTCCGAGATCCAGCGGATCTGGTTGCCGTAGCCCGCGAGGACCTCGCGCGTGTCGTCGGTCGACGCGCCATCGACGACGACGATCTCCGAGTCGGCAATGCCCTGCGCGAGGCAGCCGTCGATGCACTGGCCGATGAACCGAGCCTGATTTCTCGTCGGTATGACGAACGACAGCCGCATCGGCGCGAGTATAGTCACAGGCGCTTTCCGTGCGCATCGTCCTACGAGAGCGCTCGATCCTGGCGATCGGGTTTGCACTGTTTCTGATCTGGTCGTTTCCGGGCTTCATGAGCACGGACTCGCAAAACCAGCTCATGGAGGCGCGCTCCGGGAAGTTCAGCGACGCGCACCCGCCGCTGATGTCGGCGATCTGGCGGCTCCTCGACGCGTTCGTCAGCGGCCCCGTGTTGATGCTGCTCCTGCAGGGTGGGCTGTTCCTCGGCGGGCTGTACGTCATCTTCAAGCGCTTCCTCCCGGAGCGCCGCGCGGCGATCTTCGCCTCGGCGGTGCTGCTCTATCCGCCCGTCCTCACCGTGATGGGCGTGATCTGGAAGGACTCGCAGATGGCGGCGTACTTGATCGCAGGTACCGCCGCGCTGCTCAGCCCGCGCCTGCGCATCCGCTTGCTCGGGCTTGGCTTCCTCGTCGTGGCGTGTGCGATCCGCCACAACGCGTTCGCGGCCGTCGTACCGCTCGTCTTCTTCGTGTTCGAGTGGCGCGCGGGCATGGGGTGGTGGAAGCGAACCATGATCGCCGTGGGAGCCGCGGTGCTCGCTGTCGTCGCGATGTTCGCGATCACGAAGTTTCTCACCGTGCAGCCGATCAAGCTGACGCCCGCGTTTCAGGACATCGTCGGTGTGATCGCGTTCTCCGACGAGAAGTCCGACGCGGAGCTGCTCGAGATCCTGAAGGGCCTCGAGCTCGGGACCGACAAGGGCATCCAGGCGCGCTGCAGGTCGCTCTACGAGCAACGCGGCGCGTGGCGGATCACGCAGGCCGACGATCGGCTCATGAACTATCCCGCCACACCCGCGCAGTGGGATGCGCTCTCGCGCGCCTGGAAGACGCTCGTGCTCCAGGAGCCCGGCGCATACTTCGCGTACCACTGGGACACGTTCCGCCGGGTGATCGGTGTCGACGCGGTTCCGCGCTCGCCGATCTACAACCTGTTCGTCGAGTTCGATGTCGCCGTCGACGAGCTCGATCACAACGCGGGTTACTCGACCACGCAGGCGTATCTCTCGAAGGCGTTCTACGCGCTCGCCGAGACGCCGCTGTTCCGGCCGTGGCTGTACATGGTCCTCGCGCTCGTCCTGCTCGCGTTGTTTGTCCGCGACCGGCTGACGGCCGGCCTGATCGTGAGCGGCCTGCTCTACGAGCTGAGCTACTTCCCCGTCGGTGCGGACCCCGACTTTCGCTACTCGCACTGGATGATCGCGTCGGTAACGCTCGCGACGGTCCTGCTCGTCGTGCAGCGCATGCACAAGCGCGAGGCCCCGCCATGACGCCCCGCCGCATTCTCCTGCTCGGGTGGGTCGTGTTCCTGATCTACGCGTATGCGGGGTACCTGACTTCGAGCAGCGTCGATCAGCTGATCGATTCGCGATACGACACGATCCCCGACTACCACTCGCCGGTGATGACGAAGCTGTGGGGTGTGATCGGACACGTGCTCGCAGGGCCGCTCGGCATGTTGCTCCTGCAGAGCGGCCTGGTCCTGTTCGGCGGCTTCGTGCTGCTTCGGCGCGTCGTGACCGACCGCACCGCCGCGATCACCATCTCGTGCATCTTGATCTTCCCGCCGGTGATGACGGCCGTCGCCGTGATCGGCGAGGACGTGCTGCTCGCGTCCTTGCTCGTCGGCACCGCCGCGCTGTTCACGAGCGCAGACCGGCGGCCGCAGCTCGCCGGACTCATCCTCGCGATGTTCGCGTGTGCGATGCGCGAAGGTGCGTGGCTGGCTGCTGCGCCGATCGTGATCGCCGGCTTCGTGTGGCGGGCCGACCGCCCGCTCGTGCGTTACGCGATCGCGACCGGCGCGTGGCTCGCCGCCGCGCTCGTCGCGTACGGCCTCGAGCAGCTCGTCGTCGAGCGCGTCACGCGCGAGCCCGAGGAGTGGCTGGCCTACCACGACGTCGCCGCCATGCTCGCGAACACGAACGAGCTCTCCGACTCCGAGGTGCGCGACTTGCTCGCTGGCGTGCGGCTCGCCCCCGGCGCCGGGATCCAGGACCGCGCGCGCCGCTTTCACAAGGAATTCGATCAGATCTCGTACGGCACGATGCGCCTGATCGAGAAGCCGCGATTCGACGAGGACACCGAAGCGCTGGTCGCCGCCCGCGCGCGCCTGCGCTCGCGCGATCTCGGCTCGTACGTCGAGGCGCGCTGGACGCAGTGGAAGCGCATCTTGACGCTCGAGAAGCCGCGCCGCTCGGCGATCTACACAAAGGACAACATCTCACGCGACCATCGCTTCATCGCGGCGCATGCGCACCGCAAGAGCGTGCTGCAGAAGGGCATGTTGTGGTTCGCGCGGCTCGTCGAGAAGACACCGCTGTTCTCGCCGTTCATCTACTTCGCCATCGCGCTGGTGCTGCTCCCGTTCGCGCGCCGCGATCGCGTCGCATTGACCTTGCTCGCGAGCGGCATCGTCATGGAGCTCGCGCTCGCGATCGTCACCTGGGACGTCGACTATCGCTACTCGACGTGGCTGATCGTCTCGACGCTGATCGCGCTCGTGCTCGTGATCAAGCGGCGTGCAGCTTCGGCATCGCCTGGATAGTCCGCATCGTGCGCTCGAGGTCGATGCCGATCGTCCGGCAGTACCAGTCGAGCGAGGCCCAGCGCGGCCGGTTCTCCTCGTCGACGACGCGCAGCGCCTGGTCGCGCGTCAGCGAGCCGTTGCGCACCTGGCCCGCGCGGAAGGTGTCGCTCTCCGTGAACCCGGCGGCGCTCCAGTAGATGAAGTTGTAGAACGCGGCCGTGCCGTCGCCGATGCGCCACGTAGACTTGGTGTCGGTCGCGGTCTCCCAGTCGTACTGCTCGATGATCGTCTTCACGATCGTCTGCTCGTCCCAGGGGATGTAGTCGAAGAAGTCGAGGTACTCGAGGCGCTTCAAGTAATAGATGAAGTACGAGAACACCGTGTCGGGGATCGACGAGTTGATGTACCCGCGGTTCTTCAAGTACGACTTCGCGTAGTACGCGAGGATCTTCGCGTTGTGCGCGGCGCCCATGCGGATGAGGCTGTTGTCCTTGTAGCCGCCGCGATCGAAGCCGCAGAAGCCGGTCTTGAAGTCGCTGCGCTCGAGGCGGTTGTTGCCCCAGATCTGGAACGAGACGCCGGTGCGCTTCTGCACCTGCTCCGCGTAATAGAAGTACTGCTTGTCACCCGCCATGAAGAGCGGGATCACGCCGAGGTCGGGCTGCCGCAGCCACGCCTCGACGTTCTGCCGGATGTACTTCCGCTTCCGCGGGATGTCCGCGCTGACGATGATGTGCTCGACGCCGAGCTTGCTGCACAGCCGCGAGCAGTTGCGGCGTGCGAGGTCCGTGACCATGCCCCAGTCGTACGTGTACGCGATCGGATCGAGCCCGAGCTCGGTCTTGATGTAGTGCAGCGCGAAGCACGAGTCGCGGCCACCGCTGAGCGGCACGAGGACCTTCTTCGCATGCTGCTGTGCGAGCACTTCCTCGAGCGCGGCGCGGCCCTTGAACACGATCGGCTGGAAGTGCCGGCAGTCGTTGCAGACACCGTCGGCGTCGAGGCCGATGAACGGTACCGTCTCGGGCTGCACGCAGCGCACGCAGCGGCGGAGGCGCGACACCAGCTCGCGATTTTTTTCGTTCGCCTCGGTGAACCAGGCCGGCTCCGGCAGATCGCGCGTGCCGGCGTGGCTCGAGGTGGTGCTCTTGATCGACGGTGCGTCGACGCGAATCGCGCGCTGCACGCCGTTGACCTCGGTGACGTGCGTCTGCGTCGCGAGCGAGAACGGCTGCACCGCCGCCGTCGAGAGCTCGACGAGCACGCCCTGATTCGCCGCGAGGTGCGTCGCGCCGTTCGGGAGATCGCACTGCGCGAGCGCGGTCTCGAGGATGTATTGCTCCGACGCGAACGCGAAGACGTCGCCGTGCTTCGCGTAGTACAAGGATCCGTTGTTCGTCGCGAGCGCGAGCTGATCGAGCTCGGCGGCGAACATCGCGATGTTCGCGACGCCTTCGACATCCGCGAACGCTTTGCGCAGCCCACCGGTCACCGAGCCGTTCGTATGACGGCGGATCAGGCCGAACAGCACCTCGGTATCGACCTCGCCCTCGCGCCGCAGCTCGGGATGTGCACGGTACAGCGCGGCCTCGTTGACGATGATGCCGTTGTGCACGCCGACGACGTTGTCGACGGCGACCGGCTGGTTGTTCGCGTGCTCGACCTGGGAGCCGTTCGTGACGAGGCGCGAGTGACCGATGGTCGCGACGCGCGGCGCGCGGCGGATCACCTCGTTCACGTAGTCCGCGTACTCGCGCGTGCGCATCAGCTGCTTCGACGACACCGGCGACTTGAGGACGCGGATCGTGTCGCCCGCGATCCCGGCGAGCCCCGACGCTTCCTTACCGCGCGACTCGGAGAGCTTGAACAACGCACCGAGCAACTCCTCGGCCTTCGCGCGCTGTTCGCCGCGAACGGTGATGACGCCGAAGATGCCGCACATTAGGCGACCGCGCTGTGAGTGGTGGCCGAGGGCTTCGCGCGGCGATGCTCGACGAAGTAGCGCTCGATCAGCGCCACGTTCTTCTGCACTTCGCGCTCGCCATAACCCGGATACGACGGCAGCAGCAGCACCGACGTCCCGGTCGCGCGTGCGTTCGGGCAGTCGCGCTGCCAGCGCTCGTAGGTCTCGTAGTCCGCGTTGTTGCCCATGTGCTGCACCGTCAGATCGCGGCCGTGCTGCATGAGGTAACGCAGGAGCGCGTGCCGGTCGGGCGCCTGGATCGCGTAGTTGAGATAGATGTGCGAGCCGTCCTCTCGCAGCGGCGGCGTGATGATCTCTGGAATCTTCGAGAGCTGATCGTAGATCCGGGCGTAGCCGAGGCGGACCTGCGTGAGCTGATCGATGTTCGCGAGCTGCGGCTTCAACAAGCGCGCCTGCATCGGCGTCATGCGACGGAGATAGCTCTCCGGAATGGTCTCCTTGATCGTCGGAGCGTCCTCGCCGCGCCAGCGCTTGTTGAGCGACTCGATCTGATTCAGGTAGCCGAACCGAAAGATCCAGTACGTCGAGAGCGGGAAGATCACGTCCGCGGTCATCACGTCGCCGGTCAGACAGAACGCGGCCCGCTTCAAGAGCAGCTCGGCATCCTGGTAGGGCAGGCCCTCGAGGCTCGCGCGGAGCGAGGCGGCGAGGTCGTCGCGCTCCGTCGTGACCATCCCGCCGTAGAGGCAGTTGACGTTCTTCGCCATGCCGAAGCTGAAGATGCCGGCATCGCCGAACGTGCCCACGCGGCGGCCGGCGACACGTGCACCGAGCGCTTGCGACGTGTCCTCGACGAGCGGCACGCCCTTCGCGCGGCACACAGCGGCGACACCTTCGATGTCACACGCAAGCCCATGAAGGTGCGTGACCATCACGGCGCCGGTGTCGTCGTCGATAAGCTTCGCGACTTCATTCGTGTCGATGTTGCACGTCTTGCGATCGATGTCCGCAAACACCGGCGTCGCGCCCGCGCAGATCACCATGTTGATGACGTCGTGGATCGTGTACGGCGAGAGGATGACCTTCTTCTTCGTTGCCGTGAGGTACTTCAGCGTGAAGTAGATGCCGACACGCGCCTGGGGCATCGCGATCGCGTGCTTGACCCCGAGGAGCGCGGCGAAGTCTCGCTCGATCGCCGCGACGTCATCGCCCTCGTGGATCCGGCGACGCAGCGCATCGCGCGCGACGCCGAGGTAGTTCGTCGAGCGGGCGTAGAACCGAGCGCGGGAGCGAGGCGACGTGAACATCAGACGAGGTCCTTCTGCATGACGAGGAACGATTGACCGAACGACTGCGACTCGCCAATGGTGACGAACCCTTCCCGCCGGTAAAAACGGATACCCGCTTCATTATCATCCCGCTCGGTGTGCACGAAATAGTTCCGCACGCCGGCGTCCCGCAAGGATGCCTCGCAAGTCCGCAACAGGCTTGCCCCGATACCCTCCCCACGGCGGCTTGCATCGGTAAATATCTGCGTCACCTCCGGCGCGTGCGGTTCGTCACCGTGCTCGCGTAGGCGCTTCACCATGCGGCGGCGGAACGAGTGGTCGCGCAGGATCGCGGTCCCGAGCTCGCTCGCGAGTGCGAGCGGTGCGTAGCGCGCGAACCGGCCGAGCACCGAGCCCGGCTCTTCACTGAGCACGCAGCCGCCGATGACCTCCGGATCGACCGCCACCCAGACGCGCTCGACCGGCGATGCGATCGCGAACCGGTAGTAGCGCTCGAGGCCGGCGTCGCGAAGGCGGGACAACATCGATCCCGGCAGAGAGCGCGCATGCAGTCGCGCGAGCGCGGCACAGTCGTGATCGATCGCGCGCCGGACTTCGATCATCCGCGCCTCGCGATCGCCACGCCGATGCGGTTCGCGTTCGCCATCATCGTGAACGTGAGCCCCTTCGACGGCAACGTCGGGAACACCGAGCCGTCGACGACGTACACGCGCCGCGTCCCACGCAGCTGACCATCGCGATCGGTCGTCAGTGGCGCGTCGCGGTCTTGCATCGGCAGCGTACCCGCGAAGTGCGTGCTTGCCGCGTGGCCCGGCCTGACGGTGCGCATCTTCACGCAGCGTAGCCGGTAGAGGCTCTTCGTGATGTCGGCCTCGATATGGTCGATGCGCGCCTGTTCGCCCGCCGACAGCGCGTACTCGATGCGGAAGCGTTCGCCGTCGAGCTCGCAGTACTTCGCGCTCGTCGGTGCATCCGCGTGCTGCAGGATCATCACGACGAAGCTCGGCGAGAGGTGACGCAAGATCTCGAGTCCATCGCGATGCGGCAGCGGCGCGTCCTTCATCAAGCGGAACAAGAGGAGCGACCGATACGAGTAGAGATGACCGACGGTGAACGGGCGCGCTGGACCCTCGGGCGCATGCACGAGGCAGAGCTGCGCGAGGCTGTGGCGCTCGGGATGGATCGCCTTGCCGAGCTGGTTCAAGTTCAACAGCGCCATGTACGTGTGCGGGTTGCACACGATCGGTACGCGCCGCGAGCCAAGCGACCGTAGCGCGATCTGCGTCGAGCCGATCGTGCCGGCACCGAGCACGAGCGTGCGCGCGCGATGTGTCTCGACCGCGCCCGTGTCGACGTCGCGCGCGGTCACCTCGACGAAGTCACCGCGCTCGACGAACGACGTCACGAGCTGGCGCCGCACGAGCTCGAACCGGGGCTGCGCGCGCAAGTCGTCGACGGTCCAGCGCGGGCGGTACACCGATTTGCCGGCATCACTCCAGAAGTCCATGTCCCAGTAGCGTGTGGGCTGCCGGTCGCCCAGCGGTTGGCTGAGCATGGCGAGGCGCGGACGGCCGAGCCACAGGCCGCGCTGGTTCACGCGTGCGCGCTGCTTCGTGTAGCGCGCATCGATCGTGCGCCCGTTGTCGTCGATCTCGACGGCGGGCTGCATCGCAGCGAGGTCACCGAAGAACGGCATCAGGTCATCGCGCGCGCCGCTGATCCCGATCCGTGCCGCGACGGCCTCGTAGTGCGGCGCGAGATCGCGGTAGCCGATCGGGAAGCCTGCGAAGTCGGGCTCGACGAAGGTCGGGCTGCCCGCACCCCACGCGCCCGCGAGGCCTCCCTCGGCGAGCGAATGCAGCGGGAAGAACGAGCTCGACGAGATCGGCTGCAGCCGGTCGGCATCCTTGACCACGAACTGACGCGGTGGCGTCAGCTGCGCGCCCGCACCCATGTGTCCCCAGCCGATGCCCTCGAAGTGCTCGCCGAGCAGATAGCGATGCTGCTCGGGATCCGTGCGTCGCAACTGGTCGAGAGAGCCCTCGGGGACCCGGTGCGTGTCGTCGCGGTTGCCGACGTCGAGCATGCGCACGCCGCGGCCCGCCTCGACGAGCGCCATCGCGGCATTGACCGCGCTCGCGCCGGAGCCGACCACGATCACATCGGTCGGCTCACGCACGACGCTTCACCCAGGCGGCGAGCGCGAGGCCCGTGGCGGCATGAAACGCAGTTCGCGCGCCCGTGACTCCGAGGCGCAGCGCGAGGCGTGGAATGCCGATGCCGCGCTGCTCGAAGCGGCCGGCGAGCTCGCGGGTGGTCTCGACGATCGCGGTCATCACGAGCAGCTTCTTCCGCAGCAGCGACTCGCCGCCCCAAAGGCCCGACCCAGCGTCGAGCATCGGAATCGACCACGGGTGGCGGCGCGCGAACGCCAGCACCGCTTCGTCTTCGGCCGTCGCCTCGCCGACAAACAGCTCGGTGTTCGCACGACAGTAACGTTCGACGAGCGCTTCACCGGGCTCGTTACCGATCAGGTACCGCCCGAACAACACTGCCTCGTCGCGAAGATCGGCTTCGTTCACAGATCGTGCGCACTCTACCTCAGCCGGTGTAGTGTCGCCGCGTATGGACCGGATGCGACAGCGCACCTGGGTAGTGATCGCGGCGTACAACGAAGCCGCCGTCATCGAACGGGTCGTCGCGTCGGTGGTCGAGGCTGGCTGGCACGTGGTCGTCGTCGACGATGGCTCGCGCGATGACACCCGCGCCCGTGCGCGCGCGGGTGGCGCGACGGTCCTGCGCCATTCGATCAACCTGGGCCAGGGCGCCGCGCTGCAGACCGGCATCGATTACGCGATCCGGCGTGGGGCCACGTACATCGTCACGTTCGACGCCGACGGGCAGCACGAGACCGCAGACATTCCGACCGTCGTCGAGGCGCTCGCGACCAACGAGATCGCGCTCGGCTCGCGGTTCCTCGGCGTCGTCGAGGGCGCCAGCCAGCGCCGCATGGTCCTGTTGCGCGCGGCCGTGATGATGTCGAACCGGCTCGCGGGGCTCAAGCTCACGGACGCGCACTGCGGCATGCGCGGCTTTCGTGCCACCGCCGCCCCGGCACTGCGCATCACGCAGGACCGCATGGCGCACGCATCGGAGCTCCTGAAGAAGGTGCAGTCCTCTGGTTTGTCGTATACGGAAGTCCCGATCACCGTGCGTTATACGGAACACAGCAAGGCCAAGGGCCAGGGCGGATTCCAGGCGATCCGCATCCTCTTCGACTATTTCTTCCGAGCGTCATGATCATCCGCATCATTCTGCTCGGCGCGCTCGCCGCGATCGGCTGGTTCGTCTTCCTCAAGCGCAACCGCCTTCCGATCCACATCGTGATCGTGTTCGCGATGCTCGGCGTCGGCGGTGCCGCCGTTCTGTTTCCCGAGGAGACCGACAAGGTCGCGAACTTCGTCGGCGTCGGCCGCGGCGTCGATCTGATCACGTACGTGATCGAGGTGACGGTGCTGTTCGTGCTGATCCACTACTACACGAAGTTCGTCGAGCTGCAGCGCCAGCTCACCGACGTGGTCCGCGAGCTCGCGATCGTACGCGCGGAGCTCGATCGCGTCGCGCCTCCGGCCAAGCCTCCTGCCGACTAGGGCTGGATCTCGATCTCGGCGAGCTGCAGGACGTACTCCTCGCGGAGGAAGCGCAGCTTCTGTCCTTCGATGCGCACCCCGTCCGCGGCCACCGGCGACGGCAGCACGAATTCGTGCGGACCCGTCGGGCGCGGCTGGTAGTTGGTCTCGCGAAAGCGCTCGACCCACTTGCCGCCCTCGCGGAGCTGGATCGTGAAGTCGAGCGGAAAGCCCTCACCTCCCGTTGCCGGGTAGAGGACGATCTTGCGGATCGGGCGCGGCGATGCGTAGACGAGCTCGACCCACTCGGGGCCGGGCACGACCTTGGGCTTGCTCGTGTGGCCCCACCCGCTCTTCTTCGACGACTCCTGGAGACCGTCGACGAGGCCGTACTTCGACCAGCCCTCGAACGGGAACACACTCGAGACGTTGACGATCGGGATGTTCGTGTTGCCGCAGAACTTCTGCTCGGCCTCGACGGGATCGTTCGGGATCACGAGGCGCGTGCGGCTCACCGAGCCCGTGAGGTTCTTCCAGAACCGCGATGGTGACATCGGCTCGCGCACCGAAGCGAGGAGCTCCGCGAGCTCACCGCACTGCATGGCGCGCCGCGCAGCGCGGACCAGATAGCCCGGCGTGTTCTCGACGTTGTCATCGTCGTGCGCGGGGTCGCCGAAGTCGGCGAACATCCACGCCCACGGCAACACCTTCTCGTGGCCCGTGTAGCCCGGAAGCGTCGGCGTGATTCGCGCGCCGAGCGGGTGCGCGAGGCCAAGTGTGTCCGCGACGATCGAATCGAGCGGGGCCACGGCGCCACCTGTTCCGAGGCGGCCGGCGGCGTACACGATCGGTGCGTCGAGTGCCTTGTCGATCGGCGTCGTGAAGCCGAGCTGCGAGATGAAGAGACGCTCGCCGTTTGCGACCGCCTTCTTTGCCTTGTCCGATGCCGGCCGATCCGCGCGGATGAACACCCTCGAGTGGATCGGGTTTTTCTTGCCCGTCCACTGGGCGTAGCCCCAGCGCTCGTCCTCGATCCGAACTCCCTGGGTGTGACTCTCTCCGTCGCCGAACTTGGTCGCGACGTAGAGGGTCCAGCACGTGAGGACTGCGATCGCGGGGATCGTGAAGCGGCGCACCGGCAGCACGAACATCGGCAGCATCAGCGCGAGCAGCGGGACCAGGAACATGCGCGCGTACATGAAGTCGCCGCCGACGCGCAACACGTAGATCGCGTTGATGAGGCCGGTCGCGATCGGTGCTGCGATCAAGATGAGGTCACGTCGTGAGAGGGCACGCTTGACGGCGACGAACGCGAACATCGCCAGCGCAACGACGACGGGCAGCCACATCTTGTACGGCTGTGCCGAGTCTTCCAGGTACGTGAAGCCGCGTGACCACGCGGAGTCGGTCGCGGACTTCGCGAGCGCGGGGAGCGGGACGAGCGTGCCGTAGTACCCGGCGCGAAAGATCTCGTACGCGACGGGGAGCGCGACGCCGATCGCGAGGAGCTTCAGCGTCGTGCGCCACGGCGGACGGTGCAGCGCCCAGTGTACGGCGAAGAACGCGATCGCGGCGATGCCGAGGTCGGGTCGCACGAGCGGGCCGAGGCCAAAGATGAAGGCGGAGAGCCGCGGCTTGTCGCCGCGCACGAGGAGCCACCAGCAGAACGCGACGAACGCGAAGCACAGGCCGGTCTCGAGCCCCGACGATGCGTAGTCCCAGTACGGGAAGATCGCGACCATGATGAGGCCGCCGGCGGGGACGATCGCTGCGGTCGAGCCGCGCGCGCGATGCAAGCGGCGCGTCGCGTCCATGCCGAGTGCGAGGCCGGTGACCGCGAGCGCGATGCCGAGGAACACGGCGATGTACTCGACGCGGAGGCGCGTGATCGCCGCGAACAGGATCAAGATGTACGCCCACAGCGTGCTCGTGTTCGGCTCCGCTCGCTCGAACGCGTTGAAGTTGGGGCCGTTCCCCTCGAGGAATTGCCGCACGGTCCGCACGATGATGAGGCCGTCATCGGACATCCAGCGGCGGTGCCACGCGAGGACGAAGTACGCGAGCACCACGATCGCGATCGACGCGATGGTGATCTTCTGCGTCCTGGTCAGCCCGGAGAGCTTCACGATGATGCGGTTACATCGGCCGCGCGTGACGACCCACGTTCGTGCAGCGAGCGCTCCGTCACGCGTTTCACGCGCTGTGGTGCCGGGTGCTGCAGGTACACGAGCCGCTTCGCTTCGCGGCGCACGTGCGCGACGAGATCGAGGACGAGACCGGTCGCGACGCACACGACCGAGATCACCGAGAGGCTCATGCAGAGGAACGCCGTCGGGAAACGGCGCACGGCCCCCGTGTCGATGAACTCGATGAGCACGGGCAGGCCGAGGACGAGCGCGGTCAGGAAGAACAACAGGCCGATCAGCGTGAAGAACAGCATCGGCCGCTCGTTCCGCATGAGATTGGAGATCGTCATCAAGATCCGCCAGCCGTCGCGGAACGTGCGCAGCTTCGACACCGAGCCCGGCGGGCGCTCCTTGTAGTCCGTCTCGATCTCGGCGACCGGCATGCGCATCTGCATCGCATGCACGGTGAGCTCGGTCTCGATCTCGAACTCGCGCGAGAACGACGGGAAGCTCTTCACGAACCGGCGCGAGAAGATGCGGTAGCCCGAGAGCATGTCGTCGATGCCGGCGTCGAACAGCCAGCGCACGAGGCCCGTGAGCACGCGGTTGCCGAGGCGGTGGCCTGCGCGATAGGCGGCCTGGTGGGTCTCGACGCGGCGGCCGACGACCATGTCGAGGTTCTCGCTGACGAGCTTGTCGACGAGCATCGGGGCGACCTTCGCGTCGTAGGTGTCGTCGCCATCGACCATCACGTAGATGTCGGCCTCGATGTCCTGGAACATGCGGCGGACGACGTTGCCCTTGCCGCGGCGCGGCTCGCGACGGACCTGGGCGCCGGCGGCAATCGCGACGGCGATCGTGTCGTCGGTCGAGTTGTTGTCGTAGACGTAGACCGTGGCGCTGGGGAGCGCGGCCTGGAAGTCGCGCACGACCTTGTCGATCGCGGCTGCTTCGTTGAAGCACGGCACGAGGACCGCGATCTGGAGGCCGTCGAACGACATCATGTCCGCCGAGGGTTACCACGGAGCCGCTCCGCGAACAGCAGGATCGCGGCGAGGATGGTGGTGCAGATCATCCAGTGCGAATACCGGTAATCAGACGAGTGAGCGAGGAAGAACAGCGACATCTCGATCCCGAGGCCCGACAGGAGCAGGGCCATTGCCACAGCGTGCCGGCGGGCCAAGACGAGGAGCGCGAGCGTCAGGAATAGATAGAGCCAGGGCCGGAACAGCCAGGTGTGACTCAGGTACTCGAGCGCCTCGTCGACGTGGCCCTGCATGGGCGAGGTCGTCGTCGAGACGCCGTAGGTCCAGATCGTGGCCTTGTCCTGGTAGTCATGGGTGACGATCAGGTGCTCCTCGGACCAGGTGGTCTCGTTCGCACCCTCGAGACCGAGCACGACGCGGAACCGATCGATGCGGTAACGCACGTATGCGCCGGGGTTCGCGAAGACGATCGCCTTCCAGACCTCGGTCATGCGCGCGCGCATCTCGGGCGACGGCGGCTCGACGTCGGCGAGCGGCAGATCGAAGACACGGTTGTCGCCGAGCACGTACCAGAGCATCGTGTCGGAGCGATACGCGCGGCGAAGGCCGGCGTGGATGTTGGTGTCGAGCCGGAGGTTCATCCCGCCGAGCGCGACGCGGAGCTCGCTGTCGGGCAGCTCGCCGTCGACGTAGTTCAGCGTGCCGATGATGTCGTCGACGAGTGTGGTCTCGAAGAAGTGCGTCTCCTGATCCGTGATCAGCTTGTTGAAGCCGAACGTCGTGACCGTGACGAGGACCCAGACGCCGAACGCGAGGGCGTAGCGCCGGAGGCGCGGCAGGGGCTTCCACTCGAACAAGACGACGATGATCCCGAACGTCGCCGCGAGCGCGTTGAAGCGGACGCCGGTCGCGACGCACGCGAGCGCGAGGCCCCACAGCCGCACGCCCCGTTTCGGCGACAGGAGGAGCGCGGCCGAGAGCATCAGTGCGCCCGCCATCATCGGGTCCTTCCACATCACGACCATCACGGACATGACGGGCGGGAACAGCAAGAAGGCGACGGCGACGAGCGCGGCGATGCGCTCGCTCATCGCGCGGCGCAGGAGGAGGTACGTGCCTGCGAGGAGCAGGAGGCTCTGCAGGATCACGATGCCGATCGGTCCCGTGACGTAGCGGTCGGTGATCCAGACGATCGCCTGCATCAGCGGCGGGTGATCGTCGAGGAAGACGCCGCTGCGCGCTTGCCGCAGCTGATCGAAGGAGTCACGCGTCATCCGGCCCGGATACGCGTGAACGAAGAACACGAACCAGCCGATCGCGAGGATCGCGAATGGAGGCAGCTCGCGCACCCAGCGAAGCGCGCGCTTCATCGAATGTCTCGAATCGCCGCCGGCGCGGTCTCTGGCGGCTTCACGAGGAAGTCGCGCGGCGGGATGATCGTCTCCTCGCGGACGAACGTGAACGCCCACTGCGTCCTGGGGATCGATGCGCGGAGCTCGATCGTGCGCTGGCCGCCGCTGTAGACGATCACGGCGCGCTCGGCCTCGCGCGCGTTCTCGTTCGAGACCTTGATGTTCGTCGTGCTGCTCGCGGCCATCCAGTACGTGCCCGAGAGCTCGCCGGCGACGCGCACGCGAAGCTCGACCTCGTCGCGAAACGCGTACGCGATGAGGCCCGGCGTGTTGAAGCCCCAGCTCGGTCGCGCGTCGTTGAGCAGCGAGGTCATGCCGTCGTACGCCTGCAGGAGACCGTCGCACGTGTAGATGCCGGTGACGCGCGAGTAGCCGCAATCTTCCCAGTCACCGTCGGTCGTGCGCGCTTGCACGACGGCGCTGTGCGACACGCCGCTGCCGAGCTCGAGCGCGCGCATCGGGCCGCTCGTGTCGGCGCAGCCCTTCGCGAACAGCAGGATCACCAGGACGGGAACGCCCGCTTGTGCGGCGACGCGCGCGAACGCGGGGAGACGCCGATGGAGACGCGCGGCGCGATGGAGGAGGCGCACACGAATGCGGCGGACGCGCCAGCAGACGATGATCGCGACGCCGGCGAGCCCGGCGAGGATCGTCCACAGCATGCCTTTGCCGTCGGAGGGCAGCTCGCCGTCGACGGTGAACGTGGTCTTGCCGGGCGCGACCCACGCGCTGACGACGCGCAGCTTGCCGGTCGGAATCGACGGCATGGCGTAGACAGGTTGGTCGGCGCCGCTCGCGTGCGTCGCGCGCCAGCGCGGGTAGTAGCCGGTGCCGAGCGCGACGAGGACGGGCTCGGTCGCCTGGACGTCGATCTCGACGTGCGTGTCGTCGAGCGCGGTCACGCGCACGGTGCCGGTGCCGCGCTCGATGCGCGCGAACTGACCGTCCCACTCACGCAGCTCGCGGATGTAGAACGTGCCGAGCTGCTTCTCGGTCGCGGGATCGCCGAGCGCGGGCGCGCTGCCCTCGGAGATGATCCACTTCACGTTGAAGCGGCGCAGGCTCTCGGGCGAGCTGTCCTCGATGCGCTCGCGGAGCAGGAGATCCGGCTGCGGTGCGAGGTGAAACGTCGGGAGGTTCGTCGTCGCCGTGAGGTGAAAGTGCTCGTGCGTGTCGCTCTCGAACATCGCGCGCGCCCACGCATCGGGCTTGATCTCGCTCGCGCGCTGCGCAGCCCACCGCGTGAGCTCGGCGCGGCCTTGTGGGTCGGGCGCGATCTGCTGCGCCTGTTCGCCGGCGCGCGCGGAGGCCGAGCTCCACAGGCTCGGGATCACGCGCACGAGACCCACAGCGAGCACGGCTGCGATCGCCGCCGCGATCGCCTTGCGCGATGGCTTGGCCGCGCCCCAGCCGCGCATCGCTTCGCGTGCGAACAGCGCGATCGCGTACGCGCCGCATGCGGCGAGGAACGGCCGCGCGAGAGATGCGAGGCGCTCGGTGCCGAGGCGCGCGACGGATTTTCCCGGCGCGAGATCGAGTGCGAGGTACGGCGCATCGCAGAGCCCGACGAGCAACACGAGCGACATCGCCGCGACGAACACGACGCTCGCGCGCCGCGACCACAGCCCGGCGAGGATGCCGAAGTAACCGGCGTACGAGAGCATCGCGAAGGCGGTCACCGGCGACGGCGCGGCGAGGAGGTTCTCGAGCAGCGTCGCCGGATCGCGGATCGGATTCGGGAAGTGTTGCCCGTAGGCGAGCAAGCGCTCGGCGAGCGGCATCCACACGGCGGCACCGAGCGCGACACCGATCGCGACGTGGATCATCGCGACCAGCGCGCGGCGCGGCGGCACGTCGCTCGCGAGGAGCGCGACGGCGGCGAGTGCGAGCATCGTCGCGACCGCGGCGATCAGGCCGGCGGGATGTGTCGCGCACGCGAGTGCGGTGCCGATCCAGATCATGATCGAGGCGCGCAGCCGCGGCCGCGCGATCGCCGCGAGGATCCCGACGGCCGCGATCGTCGCGAACATCAGCGCCATCGCGGAGTGCATCAGCGCCCAGCGAAACAGGCCGACGGTTCCACCGTGCGCGACCGCGCCGCTGTCGACGACGGCCGCGATCCCGACGACGAGCGCGATCGGCCTCGAACCCGACGCGCGCATCGCGAGCAGCGTCGTGCCGACCGCGATCCCGATGTGCACGATCACGGAGACGATCATCAGCGCGAGCGGCAGATCGTCGGAGAGTCCCATCGCGACGGCGGCATTCCCGGTCACGAGGTACGCGAGCTTCGGATAGAGCTCGAACGGCGCATCGCCCGTCCCCACGGCGTGGTTCCACGCGGGCACGTCGAACCCGGGCATCGACGCCATCGCACGCGCGAGCACGGCGCGCTGCGGTCCCCAGTCGCCGAGCTGCCAGTCGGGTGACACGGTCAGCGTCTCCCAGAACGTCCCGACGCCAAACATGACGACGATCGTGATCACGAGCGGCACCGTCGTGGCGGGCGAAGGCGAGCGGATCGCCTCGGGCAGGCGCGGCCACGCGTGCATCAGCGCGACGCCCGCCGCGCCGGCGACGATCATCGCGCCGAGCGTCCCCGACAGCCGCGACGGGAACACGACTGCGAGCACGACGCCGGCCACGACCAGCTGCCAGCCCGGGCTCTGGGCAAACCGTCGCCCGATGGCCCGCAGCGTGCTCACGCCCCATGCATATCGAACTTTCGTCGGCGGCGCCGGTTCGTGCATATCGAACTTGCACGGCGGGTCGGATAGGTTGTGCCGATGCCTCGCTGGCTCGGTCTCGCGCTTCGCCTCCTCGGCACGGCCGGCGGGCTCGCGTGGATCGCGCTGACCGTCGACCTCGGACAGGCGATGACCGCGATCGGGAGGATCCCGATCGTCGTGTTCGTCCTCGCGTGTGCGCTCGTCGCCGCGAACGTCGTCGCCGGCGCGCTGCGCTGGAAGGTCCTCTTGCGCGCGTACGGCGCGAGCCGCATCCCGCCGCTGTCGCGCCTCGTCTACCTCTACTTCGTCGCGTTCTTCTACAACAACTATCTGCCGGGCGCGGTCGCCGGCGATGTCGGCCGCGGCGTCGTCACGCACGCGGCGTTCGACGAGGAAGGCGCGACCGGCGCGATCGCGGTCGTGTTCGTCGAGCGAGCGCAGGGCTTGTTCGCACTGTTCGCGCTGCTCGCGATCGGCCTCGCGATCGCGGGCGCCTCGATCGATAGCAGCGCGCTCTGGTGGTGGACCGTGCTCGGCTGCGCGGGATCGTGCGCGCTCGTCGGCGCGATTCCCGTCGCGCGGCGCCTCGCGCCGTATCTGCCGCGACCGCTCGCGAAGATCGCCGGGCGCTTGCCCGCGCTGCACGATCGCGGTGCGTTCGTGATCGCGCTCGGGCTGTCGGTCTGCACGCAGACGCTGATCGCGCTCGCCGGGTGGCAGCTACTCGCGGCGCTCGGGCCGATCGACCTGAGCGCGTCGCTGCTCGTCGTGCCGCTCGCCGCCGCGACCACGTTCTTGCCGATCACCGTCGGTGGTGCCGGCGCGCGCGAGGCCGTGTACGTCGCGCTGTGTGGCCGGTTGTTCGGGATGCCCGAGGCCGATGCGCTCGCGGCATCGATCGGGCTGTGGGGCGCGCACCTCGTCGTCGGCGGGCTCGGCGGCGTCGTGCAGCTGCTAGGCCCAGCCAAACAACGGACAGACGATCCGTAGCGCGCCCAGGATCAAGAAGAAGCCGATCACGTCGAAGATGATGCCGGACTTCACCATCTGGCCGACGGAGACGCGGCCCGTCGCGTACGCGAGCGCGTTCGGTGCCGTCGAGATCGGCATCATGAAGCCGAACGATGCGCCCATCGTCGCGCCGAGGATCGCGGGGATCGGTGCGGCGCCCGCGGCCGTCGCGAGCGCGCCTGCGAGCGGCGCCATCATCGACGCGGTTGCCGTGTTGCTGGTCGCCTCCGAGAGGATGATCGCGGTCGCGGTCACGAGCGCGGTGATCGTCCACGTCGAGGACGCGCCCGTCGCGTCGACGAGCTCGCGGCCCCACTGCTCCGCGAGGCCCGTACTCTTGCCGAGCGTGCCGAGCAAGATGCCGCCGCCGAACAAGAGGATCACGCCCCACTCGATCTTCGTCGCCTCGTTCCAGGTCAGCGCCGGCCGGCGCGGCTTGCCCGCCGCCTGCCCCGGCAACACGAACAGTGTGCAGCCCGCGATCAGCGCGACGACCTCCTCGGTGAGGTGCTTCTCGAACCACGCGGCGGTCACCGTCCCCGGCGCGAGGAGACTGACGATGGTCGGCAAGAGCCAGCCGACGATCGCGACGCCGAAGGCGAACACCACCGCCCACTCCCCACGCGAGAACGGACGCGCGGCGGCGATCTCTCGCGGCGGCAACGGCTGGTTGCGCCGCACGCCGTAGATCACGGCGAGCAGCGCGACGAGACCGAACATCATGATGATGCCCATCGGCACGCCGATCGCCATCCACTCGATGAAGTTGAGGTCGAGCCCGCGCTGCTTAAGCTCCGTCATGCCAAAGCCGTTCGGCGGCGTCCCGACCGGCGTGCCGAGCCCACCGACCGATGCGCCCCACGCGACGACGAGCACGAGCGCGGTGGCGAACCTGTCCTTCGGATCGCTCGGCGCCATCGAGAGCGCGATCGGCAGCAGCAGCGCCGTCGAGGCCGCGTTCGACATCCACATCGAGAGGAAGAACGAGGCGAGGGCGATCGCGATGAGGAACGACAGCCGGCCCTTCGCATGGCGAGCGACAAGCTCCGCGATCCGCATGCCGAGCCCGTGGACGCGCATCGCCTCGGCGACGAAGAACGAGCCGACGAACAGGAACAGGAGCGGCGTGCCGAACGCGCCGAACGCGACCTGCGGCGTCGCGATACCCATCAGCACGGCACCGACCGCGGCGATCAGCGCGACCGCCGCGGCGGGGAGCGCTTCGGTCAGCCACCACGAGACGCACAGGACCATCAGCGCCACGAGTGCGGGCGAGACCGCGCCGAGTGGCGCGAGGTAGAACGAGAGCGCGAGCAAGGGTCCACCGATGAGGCCGATCCGCCGCTTCGCGCGTTCGAACTTCGCGCCCGGCGTGTCGTCGGCGAGCTCGTCGACCCGCTCGTCGATGTCTTCCACCCGTGCGTTATATCGCGTTCAGCGCCGTGCGGCGGCGAGGCGCTCGAAGCCATCGAGCACGCGGCCGGCGACGTTCGTGCCATCGAGGCGCGCCGCGTGACGCACGCCGGTCGGTGACGTGATGTTGATCTCGGTCAACATGCCGCCGATCACGTCCAGTCCGACGAGGATCTGCCCGTGGTCGCGCAGCCATGGCGCGACGGCGTCGATGATCTCGCGGTCGCGCGCATCGATCGTGGTCTTCACGGCGCGTCCGCCGACGTGCAGGTTGCCGCGCGCCTCGGCGCTCCCCGGCACGCGAAGCACGGCGCCGACGGGCTCGCCGTCGACGAGGATGATGCGCTTGTCGCCCAGGGTGGCCTCGGGCAGGTACTTCTGCGCGAGCGTCCACCGCGTGCCCGCGCCCGTCGAGGTCTCGATGATCGACGACGTGTTCGGATCGCCGTCGCGCACGACGAAGATGCCGAGCCCACCGTAGCCGTCGACCGGCTTCACGACGATCGCCCCGCCCTGCTGCGCCTGGAACTCGCGCAGCTTCTCGGCGGAGCGCGTGACGATCGTCGCCGGCGTCAGCGCGGGGAACTGCAGCACGGCGAGGTGCTCGTTCAGCTCGCGCAGGCCGCGCGGGTCGTTCACGAGCAGTGTCTTGCCGCGCGCGTGATCGAGGATCCACGTCGCGTGCAGGTAGTTCACGTCGACCGGCGGATCCTTGCGCATCAACACGGCGTCGAAGTCGGCGAGCCGCATGAACGCGCGGGCGCCCGTCGTGAAGGCGGCGGCCGGTGTCTCGGCGTCGCGCGTGGTGGTCGGCACGGCGTCGACGACCGCGTCGTTATCGACGAGCCCGAGGTGCTCGATCTGCGCCGTCCACACCGGCCACTGGCGGGCCGCGGCCTCGAGCATCAGTGCGTATGAAGTATCGCCTGCGAGGGAGAGTCGCTCGAGCGGATCGACGACGAACAGGAGCTTCACGCGGCCAACTATTGCATGGCCTTCTCGACCACGTAGGACTGGCAAGCCTGCTGTTTGACCGTGATGTCCGCGTCGGTCTGCCTGATGTTGCTGGTCAGGAAGTTGATGCACGCCGGCTCGTCGGCGCCGCAGAGCGGGCCCTTCATGCCGCCGATCTCTTTGTCGATGCAGCACTCGACGATCGTCTCGACGTTCGTCTTGCCCTGCTTGAGCACGTCGTCGAAGCACGCCTGATACGTGTCGTACGTCTTTGATTCGCCGCCGCCGCACGCAGCGCCGAGGAGGAGGAGGGTGAGTGACATCAAGAGGGCGCGCATGCGCGCAACCTTACTACGATGTTGGAGTGCCGGGCTCCGACGACCCACTCGGCGGCGGTTCCTCGGTGCCACCGACCTGAACCTTGGTCGGCAACAGATGCTCGAGGCCGTGCTTGCGCAGGCGGTAGTAGAGCGTGGAGCGATTGATGCCGAGCATGCGCGATGCGCTCGCGATGTTGCCGCGCGATTTCTCGACGGCCGCGATGATCTCTTTGCGCTCGCTGTCGAGCAGCCGCTCCGCGAGGCTCTTGCCGTCGTCCGACGACGCAGGCGCTGCGGCAGCGGGCGTGACGGTAGCGATCGGGCCCGAGCTCGTGAGTGGCTGCGCGGCGCGACGGCCGAAATCGAGATGCGTCGCGCCGAGCGGTGCGCCGCGCGCGAGGATCATCGCGCGCTCGATGATGTTCTCCAGCTCGCGCACGTTGCCGGGCCAGTTGTACTCGCGCAGCTTCGCGAGCCCGTCCGACGTTGGCTGCTGCGCCGCGAGGCCCATCTGGCGCGCGAACTTCGCGACGAAGTGTGTCGCCAGGACCGGCAGGTCCTCGAGCCGATCGCGGAGCGGCGGCAGGTTGATCGGGAACACGTTGAGCCGATAGTAGAGGTCCTCGCGGAACTCGCCCTCCTCGATCATCTTCTCGAGGTTGCGGTTGGTCGCGCTGATCAGACGCACGTCGACCTTGATGGTCTCGACGCCACCGACGCGCTCGAACTCGCGCTCCTGCAGCGTGCGGAGCAGCTTGATCTGGATCTCCATCGGCAGGTCGCCGACCTCGTCGAGGAACAGGGTGCCGCCGTCCGCGAGCTCGAAGCGGCCGGGCCGCCGCGCCATCGCGCCGGTGAAGCTGCCCTTCTCGTGACCGAACAGCTCGGACTCGAGGATGCCGGGCGCGAGCGCCGCGCAGTTCACGCGAACGAACGGCTTCTCTTCACGCGGGCTGTTGATGTGGATCGCGTGCGCGACGAGCTCCTTGCCGGTGCCGGTCTCGCCGCGCAACAGCACCGTGGACGCCATGGGCGCGACCTGCTCGACCTTCGAGAGCACTTCGCGCAGCGCCGCGCTCTCGCCGATGATGTTGCCGAAATCGAACTCACCGTGCAGCTGCTGGTTGAGGTAGCCGGTGTACTCGGCGAGCTGCGCCATCAGGCGCTTGTTGTCTTTTTGGAGGTGGTAGCGCTCGATCGCGTACTGCAAGACGCCGCGCACTTCCTTCGCGTCCCACGGCTTCGTGATGTAGCGGTAGACCTGACCGAGGTTGATGGCCTCGACGAGCACGTCGACGTCGGTGAACGCCGTCAGGATGATGCCGACCGCGTCGGGCTGGCGCTCGCGCACTTCACGCAGGAGCTCGATGCCCGTCATGCGCGGCATCCGCTGATCGGTCACGACCACCGAGCACTCGCGCTCCGCGAGGATGCCGAGCGCCTCCTGGCCGCTGTTCGCCGTCAGGATGTCGAACGTCTTGCGGAAGTTGAACCGAAAGGCGTCGAGGTTGTCCTGCTCGTCGTCGACCACGAGGATCGGATATCGCTTCACGTCGAGCGTCACTGCTCCCAACGCGTATCACGTCGGGGCAGATGTTTCTACCGGTTGGCTGAGAGGGCTGGCAGTTGCCGGATCGCGCGCGAGCCAAGGCCGCGCGAGGAACGATCACGCCGGAAAGTTGGCCCTGTCGCCTCGGTTCTTTAGCATTTCGTATGGCTTCGCTCCGGCGTGCTCGCAGACCTCGTGTCGCCCCACCTCCCAGAAAAGGGATGGTGATGGCCCGCCGCGTCTCACTGTTCGAGCGCGAGGTCACCGTGCGCCTCGCGCCCGTCGCCGTGGACATCATCCACACCGTCGCGCGCGTGTTGACCGAGGGCGAGATGACCGGCGACTTCTACGCCGGCTCGACGATGCTCACGGTCGATCTCACGCGCACTGCATCGCGCGTCAGCGATCCGCCGGATGCATCGACCGCGCAGCGAGTCGCGCTGCTCTACGCGGCCGACGATCGCTGCCGCGATCACGCGCGCCGCATTGCCGTCCACGAAGCGCACCGCATCGCGAAGTGCGCGCTGAGCTCGCCGCTCGTCGATGTCGAGAGCCGCGCGAGAGGTCCCGAAGTGCACTTGAGCCTCAATGTCGAGGCACAGCGGAGAAACGCATGATCGAGCTGTATTCCATCCGAGACGTCGCCCGCATCCTCGCCGTTCAAGAGGCGCGTCTGCGCTACTGGATGCAGACCGGCTTCGTGGGTCCGACGGTCCGCAAGGGCGGCCGCTTCTACTACACGTTCTGCGATCTGGTCGCCGTCAAGGCGGCGAAGGATCTGCAGGCGATCGGCATGCCACTGCAGAAGATCCGGAAGAACGTCGAGGCGCTCAAGAAGGCGCTGCCCGAGGAGACAAATCCGGCGACGCGGCTGCGCGTGTGCTGCGATGGCGAGACGATCGTCGCGCTCGCCGACGACGTCGCATTCCAGCCGATCGGCGGGCAGGTCGTGATGGCGTTCAACCTGCCGTCGTTCGGCGAGCACGTCGCGCAGATCCTCGCGATGCCGCGCGTCGATCCGAACGCGGCCCCCGAGGCGGTCGAGGACGATCGCACCGAAGCGAACGGCGGCACGACCGCGTATCGCTACTTCGTGGAGGCGTGCGCCGCCGAAGACCGCGGCGAGTCGCAGACCGCCGAGCACTTGTTCCGCCAGGCGGTCGACCTCGAGCCGAACATGGCCGCAGCGCTGACGAACCTCGGCAACCTCGTCTATCGCCAAGGCGAGCTCGAGGAAGCGAAGCGCCTCTACGAGCGCGCGCTCGAGCACGACCCGATCCAGCCGGAAGCTCGCTACAACCTCGCCAACGTCCTCGAGGACCTCGGCGAGACCGAGGCCGCCGTCACCGAGCTCCGCAAGGTCTGCGCGACCGCGCCCGACTTCCCCGACGCGCACTACAACCTCGGCATCATGCTCGCGCAGCTCGGCGGCACGGCGCAGGCGAAGCATCACCTCGAGCGCTACCTCGAGCTCGACACCGCGAGTGACTGGGCCGGCCACGCACGCACGTATCTCGATCAGATCGCCGTCTAGGTCAGCGCGTTCCGATCGCGCGAAACTCCGAGGGATCGAGCTCCTCGGTCACTTCCTCGCAGGGCTCCTCGGGCATCTCGGCGAGCACTTCGTCGATCAGGCGCTTGACCATCACGGCGGTGGGAAGCTCGTCGAGAAAGTCGTCGTAATCGATCGTGGACGTCGGCATCACCATTCCCTCCAACCGGTAGAGCCGGCTGGAGGAGCTTCGTGACGAAAAATCAGAGCAAGATGTCGCCGCAGGCGGACTGGAACAGCATCAGCGCCTTGCCGAGCCCGATCGAGAGATCGCCGTCGCAGATCGACGCCATCACGCCGTTCGGCCCGGTCATCGACACGAACTGCTTGAGCCGTGACGCCTCCGCCGCGTCGCCAAACGTCGAGCTGCACGAGCCCGGCCCCGGACCCGCGATCGCCGCCGTCGCCCAGCGCGAGCGGTGGCCCGTATACGTGTCGAGGAAGCTCACGTAGTTCTGGACCGGCTCCATCATCGAGTCGCACAGCGATTGGCCGAACCCGAGCGACACGCTCTGCTCGTAAGAGCAGTCCTCCTCGTCGGTCAGGAACACGACAGCGAGCAGCGCATCCGTGCGGCGGAACCCCATGTTCGTGCCGTCGGCCATGCGCTCCTCGAACGCATCGCGCATCGCGGAGAGCGGCATCTCGTCGCTCGGCCCGCCGACGCCGACGTTCGCGACGCACGAGAACGTCGCCGACGGATCGGTATCCGACTTATCGATCCAGCGCTTCGTCATGTTGCAGGCGCCGGGCTTCAGCATCGCGCCGTTGTCGCCCCCGTTCTGACTCTGCGGGATCGAGCCGAGCGGCGTCGTCATGTTGTAGGTGTAGTTGCGGCCCGTCGTCGTCACCGCGACGCGGTAGTCGAGCCCGCTGTTGTTCAGCACGGTCATGAACCCCGGAAAGTTCGCGATCAGGTTCGTTTGCTCCTGGCCCATCGAGCCGGAGTTATCGATGACGAACAACACGTCCATCTTCTCGCAGCGCTTCTCGGTTCCATCACCGGTCGGCTGGTTGGACGCGTCGACATCGTCGCCGTCATCGCCCTGGTTGTTGCGAACGGATGGCCCACAGGCAGCCGCGACCAAAACACAGACGAATAGAATGTGACGCATCGAGATCCCCCCATCAAAAAGGTCTCAGAAGCGCCGGGACGGTAAACCGCGTTCGCTTTCAGATACAACAAGAACGTACCGACGACCCTCCAAGCTAGAGCGTGCCGATCCAGATCATCGCGGCCGCGACGAGTACGAGGAACGGCTCCCAAAACCTGTCGAAGCGAGTCATGGCCCTCGCGCTCGTGCACCACGCTTGCCACCGCGCAGCGACATGATCTCGCGCGACTACGCGCATGACGCGCTGCGAATCGTGTCCGCGAGGACCCGCACGGCTGATGCCGACCTGATGTCGCGACCCAGCCGCGCGGGTGCAACGTTGGAGAGCATGAGATGCCTCGTGCTGGTGCTCCTCGCGCTTGGTGGATGCTCGGCGGCGCTGGTCGAGGGGCCGCAGCCGCCGCGCTGCACCACGACGTACGCGGCCCCGATCATCGACACGGTCATCGCCACGGCCGCGGTCAGCGCGCTCGTGCTCGTCTCGACGGGGACCAGTCGCGGGGATGGTGGGGACGGCGAGGTGGCGCAGACCATGATCGGCGTTCCCGCTGGGATCACGATGTTCGCCTACGGGGCGTCCGCCGCGCATGGCTACACGACGGTGCGCGGATGCCGCACGTTCAAAGCTCGCTGACTTCACCGACGGTCGTGAGACCATTCCGGTCAGGTGAAGGTGCCGTGGGTCGTGTTGCTCGCGCTCGCGGGATGTTCGGCGGCGACCGTCGTGGGCCCACGCGAGCGCCCGCAATGCACCGAGAGCTATGCCGCGCCGATCGTCGACACCATCCTCGCCGCGCTCGCGACGACCGCGGTCGTCGTCGTCGCCACCGCCGACGGCGAGGAGGGTGACCTCGGCCTTCACCGGGTGTTTCAGGTGCTGGTCGGCGGATCGAGCCTCGTGGCTGCCGTGGGATTCTCGGCGTCCGCGGTGCACGGGTACCGGACCGTGACGCGATGTCGACGGACGATCAGGTGAAGACGGGCATGCCGTCGATCGCGATCTTGATCATCAGGTAGCCGTACACGTACGGCGCGATGAACAGGACGGCGTCGATGCGATCGAGGATGCCGCCGTGACCGGGCAGCAGCGCGCCCGAGTCTTTGACGCCGACGGAGCGCTTGATGAGGGACTCGGCGAGGTCGCCCATCTGGCCGAGGATGCCGCCGGGGATCGCGATCGCGAACACGTCGATCCAGTTGAGCCAGGGGAGGAACAGGAGCTTCATGCCGATGACGCCCGCGAGTGACCCGGCGATGCCGCCCCACGCACCGGCCCACGTCTTCTTCGGCGAGACGGCCTCGTAGAGCTTCTTCTTGCCGAGGAAGCGGCCCGCAAAGTAGCCGCCGGTGTCGGCGAGCCACGCGATCAGGAGGACGAGGACGACGAAGTGGCCCGACTCGGCGCGGAGCGTGGCGTTGTCGCCGATCGGCATCCGCTTGAGGAGCGGGAGGAACGTCGCGAGGAGGCCGCAGTAGACGATGCCGGTGATCGTGGCGGTCAGGCGATTCGCGACGGTTGGGATCTCGCGAAACCGGAACAGGTAGTAGAGGCCCGGGAGGAGGACGACGGCGAACAGGAGGAGCGGCTTCTCCGAGAGGATCGCCATCTGCTGGAGGCGTTCGCTCGGTGCGTACGCGAGGATCGTGAAAGGGTCGACCCAGTAGAAGACGAGACAGGCGAGCGCGCCCATGACGAGCGATGGGAGACGATCCTCTTTGGGGAGCGTCATCGCGAAGAACTCGTGCATCGCGAGGAGCGAGGCGATGAAGATGAGGCCCCAGGTCGGTTCGGGCCTGTTCATGTAGAAGATGAACAGGATGATCGGGACGGCGATGACCGCGACCAGGAAGCGCTGCGCGAGATTACCGAGAGCCACTGCGTGTGGAGTGAATCATGACTCCACGTCGGAGGCGAGTTGCTCGCTTGTCAGACCGAAGCGGCGCTCGCGAGCGGCGTATTGTTCGAGACACTGGTAGAGGTGCTGCCGGCGGAATTCGGGCCACTGCACGTCGATGAAGATCAGCTCGGCGTACGCGATCTCCCAGAGCATGAAGTTCGAGATGCGCTGCTCTCCGCTCGTGCGGACGAGGAGGTCGACCGGTGGGAGGGTGGCGGTCGGGAGGTAGGAATTGAAGCGATCGACATCGAGCGCGTCGGGGGTGAGTAGCCCAGCGGCGACATCGGCGGCGGCCGCGCGCGCGGCGCGTGCGATCGATTCGCGACCGCCGTACGAGAGAGCGAGCGTGAGCGTCATGCCCTTGTGGTGCGCGGAGGCGCTGCGGAGCTCGTCGAGCGGGTCCTTGACCGTCGCAGGGAGTCGCTCGATGTCGCCGATCGCGTCGAGGCGAATCTGGTTGTCGAGGATCTCGGAGCGCTCGTCGATCAAGAAGTCGCGGAGCAGCTGCATCAATCCGGCGACTTCGTCGATCGGCCGCTGCCAGTTCTGCGAGCTGAACGCGTAGAGCGTCAGGGCTTCGAGGCCAAGCTCGCGCGACGCGCGGGTGATGTCGCGGACTGACTCTGCCCCCGCGCGGTGTCCCTCCAGGCGCGGCTTGCCGTAGCGCTGCGCCCATCGTCCGTTGCCGTCCATGATGATGCCCAGGTGGCGCGGCAACGCGGCGGAGCTGAGCGGAGGTTTTGTTGCAGACATCGACGGAGTTTCAGCGCTGGTAGCACGCGGGGCCCGAGCGTTGCAACGACACCATTGATCCCGTACGCTCGATGGAAGCCATGGGCATCTTTTCCAGACTCGGTACGCTGATCAAGTCGAACCTCAACGACCTCATCTCCAAGGCCGAGGATCCCGAGAAAATGCTGTCCCAGGTGCTGCTCGAGATGCAGCAGCAACTGGTCGAAGCGAAGAAGGCCGTTGCGGTCGCGATCGCCGACGAGAAGAAGCTGCAGAAGCAGTACACGATCGAGACCGACAAGGCGAAGGAGTGGGAGCGCAAGGCGATGGTCGCGGTGCGCGCCGGTGACGACAACCTCGCGCGTCAGGCGCTCGCGCGGAAGCAAGAGCACGAGACGATCGCAACGCAGTTCCAGCAGCAATGGATCGGCCAGAAGCAGGCGGTCGAGAAGCTGAAGGACGCGCTCCGTCTCCTCAACAACAAGATCGAAGAAGCGAAGCGCAAGAAGAACATCCTGATCGCGCGGAAGAAGCGCGCGGAAGCGCAGCAGCAGATCGCGAACACGATGCAGGGCCTCGGCGATACCTCGGCGTTCGACACGTTCGATCGCATGGCCGAGCGCATCCAGCTCATGGAGGCCGAGGCCGAGGCAGGCGCCGAGCTCGCGGGCGAGCTGTCGGGCGACACGCTCGAGTCGAAGTTTCTGCAGCTCGAGCAAAGCGGCGGCGGCGACGACGACGCGCTGTCCGATCTCAAGGCGAAGATGGGCCTGCTCGAGGCCCCCAAGGGCGGCGAAGCGAAGCAGCTCGGCGCCGGCGCCAAGGGCAGCAAGGACGACGACCTCGGCGCTGCGAGCACGGCCCACATGGGCGGGCTCACGGCCGAGGATCTGAAGGAGCTCGAGGACCTCGACCTCTCCGAGCTCGACAAAGAATCGAAGAAGGCCTGAACGCCGGCTGCCGGGTACCCGCCGCGGCCAAAACGTTCAACGCAGGCAACCATTTGCCAGCTGCCCCGCCACGGCACGGGCGCCGTGAACGGGTCGCTACAGGCAGTTTTCCCGACGAGGATCGGGTGTCGAAGTTTCGATGGGATGAGGAGCGTCCTCGTCGAGGATGCACGCGTGACCACGGAGTTACCCGCGGCCTTGCCCTTGCACTTTGGTCGGGCCGATGTCGCGACTCGCCGGAATTTTGCTCCTCGTCCTTGGTGCTACTGCATTTGCCGAGACGACCGAACCGGAGGAAACACCGGCGCCTCCACCGAAAGTGGAAGAGGCGGCCCCGGCGGCAAAACCCAGCAAGTTCCCGCTCCGGGTGGTGAAGATCCTGGCGGAGTCCGAACAGGCGCTCCTGTTCGACAAGAACCGCGGCCGGCACATCCTGGTCGAGGTCGGCGAGGCGGTCGGTGACTACACCATCGCCTCGATCGACGAGGACGAGGTCACCCTCGCCGGGCGAGACATCCCCGTCGAGGTCGTGCTCGCGGCGCCCGAGACCCGCGAATCGAAGAAGGCCAAGCGCGCCGCGAAGAAAGCCGCGGCCGATAAAGTCGCCGCTGACGACGCGGCGCCCGAAGATCCGTATGGCGCCGCAAAGAAGGCGCCCGCCGACCCGTACGCCGAGGACGACGCCGCCAGCGACGAGACGATTCGCGAGGTCTCCGAGGCGATCGGTGGCGCGACGATCGAGGACAAGCCGATCCGCGCGCAGGCGTGGAGCGGTGCCAAGGAAGGCGAGAAGACGACGACCTCGCCGTTCGCGACCATGGACGCCAACGCGGCGAAGCCAAGCGCGGAGGTCGCGAATGCGGGCAAGCCGGCGGCCAAGCCGGCGACGAAGAAGCCGGTGGTGACCGAGGAGGCCGAGGCCCCGCTCGCCGACACCGAGGCGCCCGCCGCGCCCACGGTCAAGGCGGACGCACCGACGCGCCTCTCGAAGAAGGAGGTCAACCTCGCGCTCGCCGACTTCGGCGCTCTCGCCGCGTCGATCGACGGCTCGTTCACCGCGAAGGGTCTGACCCTCGACAAGGTCGCCGCTGCCTCGGTGTTCGGGAAAGCGGGCCTCGAGGCCGGTGACATCGTGACCGCGGTCGATGGCAAGCCACTGCGGACGATCGACGACGCCGCGGACCTCTACGCGCGCGCAGGCTCGATGAGGGCCGCGAACGTGCAGATCCTCCGCGCCGGCAAGCCGCAGACGCTGCGGATCTCCATCCAGTAGGCTCGGCCGGCAATTCCGCAACGCCTGCCGCGTTGTGCTTTACTGAGCCTCGTGGCGGCTGTGCGGCTCGAGCTCCGGCTCTCGACCCAGGCGGAGTGGATCAAGATCTTCGATCCACGTGACTGGACGATCTTCGTGCCGACTCCGCAGCAGATCGCGAATGGCGAGAACCTGCGCATCGACCTCGATGTCGGCGGTTGGCTCGTCACGCTGCGTGGGACCGTCGTCGGGCATCGCGATGCGGGTGTCGTCGTCGCGCTCGGCGGAACGGAGCGCGACAAGATCAACTACCTGAACGGCTACGTCCGCGGTGGCCTGCTGAACCTGCGCGAGAAGCGTCGCCTGCCGATCCGGCTCGCCGTCACGTACGGCGCGATCGAAGGGCCCGCGAGCACGTTCACGAAGGACATCAACGAAGAGGGCCTGTTCCTGTTCACCGACAAGCCGCTGCCGGAGACCTCGCAGATCCACATGCTCGTGACGGTGCCGGGCAAGGGTCAGCCGCTCTCGCTGATGGGCAAGGTCACGCACACGATCATTGCCGAGAACGACGAGCCGCCCGGCATGGGCGTCGTGTTCGACTGCGACGAATCGCAGCGCGAGCAACTCGCCGTGATCATCCGCGAGCTCGAAGCGCAGCTGCTCGAGGGCCTGCTCCCGACAAGCACGCTAGAGTGAGCCGTGGCGCGCCGCGGATCGCGAGGAACAACTCCGCCGCTCGCGTCCGTGACGTGGCGTGACGGAGTGCACCTCACGGAGACGCCGATCTGGTGCGATGCGCGCCGGCGTCGCGATATCTGCTTCGTGTCGTCGGCGGATCGCGTCGGGCGCACGGGGCACGGCCAGCTGATCGGCTCGCCGCTCACCCTCGCGCTACTCGGGACGAGCGGTGGCGGTCACCTCGGTGTGCCGCGGCATCGGCGATTCACGCTCGGCACCGTGCGGTTGGAGCTGATCGCATCGGGCCGCGGGCCGGGCGGCGCGGCGCTGTTCGTCGACATCACGGGCAAGACGGTGCTGTATGCCGGCGCGATTCGCACGCATGCGATCGCGGCGGCCGGCGTCGATGCAGCGGAGGTCCGCGCGGTCGACGCGGTCGTCGTCGCGGCGCCGAATGGCGGCGAGCTCGAGCCGCTCGGAGAGACGATCGACAAGACGCTCGAGTGGGCCGCGCGCGAGCTCGCGGCGGGGCGGCGGCCGGTGATCCTCGTCGACACCGCGCTCGACGGCCTCGAGGTCGCGATGTGTCTCGCGCATGTGGGCGTCGCAATCGCGGCTGCGCGCCCGATCCGCGAAGCCGCGCAGCGCGCCGCCTCACTCGATGCGGTCGCGCTCGCGGCGACGAAGCTGCAGATCGCATCGCCGGGCAAGGAGCCGCGCGCGGTCGTGTGGCTCGCACGCGATGGCGCGGGCCTCGCGAAGGCGATGGGCGAGCATGCGTTCACGACGATGCCGAGCTGGCCGAACGCGGCCGGGCGCAGCGAGCTGCTCGCGTGGATCGAATCGACGAACGCACGCGAGGTGTTCGTCACCGGCGCCGCGGCCGAGGACATCGCCCGGACGGTCGGCACGCGCGCGAAGGTGCTCGGCCCGCCCCATCAGATGACGCTGTTCGAGGCGCTGCCGTGAGGCGAGTCATCGTCGGGAATCGACGCGACCGCGGCTGGTACTGGAAGATGCCGCTGCTCGCGGTGATCTGGCTGACGATCGCGATCCCGATCGTGATCGCGCTGATCGTGATCTCGACGCTGCGCGGCTGGGCGCGCGATCTGCCCGACGTGCCCGACCTCGATGCGTGGCGCGCGAGTGCACCGGGCACGACGTTGATCCTCGCGGCCGACGGCTCGCATCTCGCGGAGCTGCCGTTTCAAGACGGCAAGGCCGCCGGCCATCGCACGTTCGTCGAGCTCGACGCGATGCCGACGCACCTCGTGCAAGCGGTGCTCGCGGCCGAGGACGTCCGGTACTTCCAGCACAAGGGCGTCGACTATCAGGCGATCGCGCGCGCGGCGTGGGCGAACTATCGCGCGGAGCGCGTCGTCGGTGGCGCGTCGACGATCACGCAGCAGCTCGCGCGCAATCTCCTGCCGCTCGAGATCGGCAACGAGCGCACTGCGCGCCGCAAGCTTCGCGAAGCGCTGCTCGCGCGCAAGCTCGAGAAGCGCTGGAACAAGCGCGAGATCCTCGAGACCTATCTCGCGTTCGTGTTCCTCGGGCAGAACGCGTACGGCATGGTCGCCGCGTCGCGCGCGTACTTCGATCGCGACGTCGCCGATCTCGATCTCGCCGAGGCCGCGCTGCTCGCCGGCTTGATCCAGGCGCCGTCGCGGCTCGATCCATTCAAGCATCCCGACGTCGCGAAGGCGCGCCGCGACGAGGTCCTCGCTCGCATGGCGCGCGCGAAGATCATCGACGAGCCGACCCGCATCGCCGCGACCGCACGCACGCTCGATTTGCGCCGGCCACATCCGTCTTATGGCAAGCGCGTGCCTTGGTACACGGAGCAGGTGCGCGCGCTGATCGCGTCCGCGCTGCCCGAGGACATGCAGCGCGGAAACCTCGTGATCGAGACCGCGGCCCTGCCCGCGCTCGGAACACAGCTCCAGCTCGATGCGATCGCGCAGGCAGATCGCTGGGGCAAGTCGCAAGTCGCGGCGCTCGTCTGGGATCACCGCACCGCCTACGTCGAGGCGCTCGTCGGCGGGCGGGACTGGGATCCGGATCGCTTCGATCGCTTTCGTCAGAGTTGTCGCCAGCCGGGCAGTGCGTGGAAGCCGATCGTCTACGGCGCGGCCCTCGATGCCACCGCGATCACGCCGGGCACCGCGCTGCGGGACGCGCCGATCGCCGACTACAACGAAGCCACCAACGTTCACTGGAAGCCGAAGTCGGGGAACAAGTTCCGCGGCATCGTGCTCGTACAGGATGCGTTCGCGTCGTCGCTCAACGCACCGGCGATCGACGTGCTCGATCGCGTCGGCACCCCGGCGGTGATCGCGTTCGCCAAGAAGCTCGGCATCTCGACCGAGATCGCCGACGTACGGCCCATGGCGCTCGGCGCGTCGTGCGTGAAGCCGATCGAGCTCGCGCGCGCATTTGCCGTGATCGCGCGTCGCGGCTGGGCGATCGCCCCGCGGTTCGCCGTGCGCGTACAGCGTGGTCACGAGACGCTGTTCGACGCTGCCGTCCCCGAAGATCCGTGGCTCGATCCCGCGCGCCGCCTCGATCGCATCGCGAACGCGGCGGGCAAGGACCCCGACGAGCGCATCGACGCCAGGGGCGGCCGCATCCTCGACGAGCGAACCGCCTTCCAACTCCAGGACATGATGGCCGCAGTCGTCCAGCGCGGCACCGCCGCCGACGCGCGCGGCCTCGGCCGCCCGGCCGCGGGCAAGACCGGCACCACGAACGACAACACCGATGCCTGGTTCATCGGCTTCACGGGGCGCGTCCTCGGGGCCGTGTGGCTCGGCTTCGATGACCCGACGAAGAAGCTCGGCGCCAAGGGAGACGGCGCACACGCGGCCCTCCCGCTGTGGATGCGAGCGATTCGCAGCGCAGAGGCCGTGCGGCCCGATGTCGCGGTCCCTGGGCCGCCTCCAGCGGGCATGGAGCGCATCTCGATCGATCGCGAGACCGGCCTGCTTTCGGCTCCCGGCGCACCCGGCCTGGCGGTGTGGTTTCGCGCTGGGACGGCACCGACGGAAGTGTCGGGAAGACCCGGCACTTCCCCGACCGACTTCGGACGGAGCGCACGCGAGTTCTGAACCGTTCCCAGGTGCTATGCTGCGGCCATGTTCGGCATGGGCGGCACCGAGATCATCGTGATCTTGATCGTCGCGCTGCTGTTCCTCGGGCCCGACAAGCTGCCCGGGGCGGCCAAGACGATCAGCAAGGGAATCCGCGACATCAAGAGGCAGTCGCGCGCCCTCCAGAACCAGATCGAGGGTGACGAGCAGATCGGCGGCGCGATCCGCGACCTCAAGAGCGCGCTCCGTGGTGAGGAAGCCCCGGCCGCGCGCCCCAAATATCAGCCGTCGATCATGCCGCCGAAGCAGCTCGAGGGTGAGAGCGAGCCCCACGCCGCCGATGCGGGCGCAGACGTCGCCGCCGGCGAGGTCCCCGCGATCGCGACGCCGCCACTCACGATGCCTGCCACTGCGGGCGAGCCCGGCGACGTCAGCGAGCCGGGTGGTGATGCCGAGCTCGCCGCGATGGTCCGGCCCGCCGCAGGCAGCGTCGCCAAGGGCAGCTGATGGCCGCGGTCAAGGAGCCCGAGGAGGCAGAGGTACCGGAGAAGGAGCTCGAAAACTCCCGGATGCCGTTCCTCTCGCACTTGAAGGAGCTCCGCGATCGCGTGCGCAACGCGGCGATCGCGTTCGTGCTCGCGTTCGGCGTCTGCTTCTACTTCGCGCAACAGATCTACGACTGGCTCCAGGGCCCGATCGAAAACGCGTGGGCCGCAAACCCGAAGCTGCCGCCGTTCAAGATGAACTTCGCGACGCTGACCGAGCCGTTCTGGGTCAACATGTCCGTCGCGCTCTGGGCGGGCATCTTCGTCGCCTCGCCGGTCATCTTCTATCAGATCTGGAAGTTCATCGCGCCCGGTCTCTACAAGCGCGAGCGCCGCATCGGCATCTGGTTCGCCATCTTCTCCGCCATCTTCTTCATCGGCGGCGCGCTGTTTTGCTACCACTTCGTCCTCGGTAACCTCTACGACTTCCTCCTCGACTACGCGTCGAAGGACACCGCCCCGACGCTGATGCTGCAGGGCTACCTCGACCTCACGCGCGACATGATGCTCGCGTTCGGTGCGGTCTTCGAGCTCCCGCTCCTCATCTACTTCCTGTCGATGGTGGGGATGGTCACGCATCGCGGCCTGTGGAAGTTCAACCGCTGGTTCGTCGTGATCGCGTTCATCATCGGCGCGATCCTCACGCCGTCTCCCGACGTCGTCTCGCAGCTGATGATGGCCGCGCCGATGATCGCGCTCTACAACTTCTCGATCATCCTCTCGTACTTCGTGACGAAGAAGCGCGAGGCCCGCGAGGCCGAGCTGCGCGATCGCGAGCGCATCGCCGACGATGAAGAGCGCGAGCGCCTCCGCGCGAAGAAGGCGGCGCAGCCCGAGACCGAGAGCGTCGTCGTCCCGAAGGACGACGACGAAGACACCTAAGTCTTCGGCTTCGGCTTCGCGTAGCGGAAGAATGCGAACGCGACGCCCGCGCTGATCACGGCCCACAGCAGCATCGACGTCAGCGCGATCATCGAGCGCTTGCTCTCCTTGTCGTCGAGCAGCTTCTCGCGCGCGCCGTCGAGCGCGGCATACATCTCCGAGGAGTCCGCGCTCTCGTGCGCCGCCGCGACCTGGTTGTCGATCTGCGCGAACGCGGTCTTCTCGCGCATGTTCGCGACGAGGTGCGCCGGCACGAAGCCGATCGCGAGCGCGACGACGACCCCGACGACGAAGTGCGCGCGAGAGAACTGCGGTGCATTCGTCCCGTAGGCCGGCGCATCGGCCGCTTGCATCGAGACCGGTGTGCGCCGCGTCGTCGACGGCGCGGGCGTGCTCGCCGTGTCCTCGGGCGCGCTCGCTCGCTTCGCCGCGCGATCGTCTTTCTCCTCGGTCGCGAAATCGACGACGAGATCCTGATCGCCTGCATCCGGCGGTGCGAACAGATCCATCGCCTTCGATGGGCCTGGCTTCTTGCGCGGCGCCGCCGCCTCCGCCGTCTTCGGCTTCTGCGGGGCGAACGACACGGTGGGCTTCTCCTCCGGAGGGAGCGCCGCCTGCGATGTCTCGAACTGGTTGCTCGCAGCCGGCGCCGCTTCACCGTCGAGCGATGCCAGTGACAGCGATCCGTCGCCCAGCGCCCCGAGATCCGACTGCGCCGCATCGCCAAACCCCGCGGACAAGCCACTCGCGATGTCGCTCGGAATCGGCGTCGACGGCCGCTGATGCGCCGGCCCACCCATCGGCGGCGGCGTCGATGGCCGCGCATACCCCGCGAGCGCGCTCGGCGGCGGCGTCGGGCGATTGGGCGGTGTCGTGCCCCCGTGCCCATGCGCCGGCGGCGGTGTCGAGGCGCGGGTCGGCGGCGGCGTCGACGGGCGCGGATGTTGCGGTCCCGCCGCCGCGAGTCCCATCGGAGGCGTCGGCCGCACGATCGGCGTGCCCGCCACCGGCGTCGCCGTCGGCGATAGCGCCGAATCCTCGACGATCACGCGCGCGCCGATCGCCTCGAGGTCCTGCCGGTAGCGCTCCGCCGCCTTTGCATCGAGGTTCGACTTCACGCGAAACCGTCCGCGCTTCAGCCGTGACACCAGCTCCGCCGCGGGCAGTCCGTAGCGTTGCGACATCGCGTCGGCAAGCTCCGGCAATCCCATCGACGATTCGTCGACAGGTCCCTCGACGAACACGTTGAACGTGGCCATCGCCACATCATCGCACACGCGTTTCCGCGAGAGGAGATCTCTCCCCGCCTCCGAAAGTTTGCCGCCCCGATCGCGGACCCCTAACGTGAAATCATGACCCTCGGCAAGGCTCGCCCGAAGTTCGCGCTGTCGTTCACGACTCGCCGGATTCGCCTCGGAGTCTCGCACAGCAGTGCACCCTCCGCGTACACCGCGCCTTCCAAGGACACGCCCGCGCCACCGGCGCACAAGAAGAAGCAGCGCCGGTAGGCGTTGTGCCGAGCCCGATGTCGGTCCACGTTTGGTGCATGAGCGCGAACGTGAAGGTCGTGTTGTCGGATGACGAGGCGCTGGTGCTGTTCGACTGGCTCGTTCGATTCAACAAGCGCGAGGGCACCCACTTCGCCGACCAATCGGAGCAGCGGGTTCTCTGGGACATCGAGTGCATGCTCGAGAAGCAGCTCGTCGCGCCGCTCAGCCCGAACTATCGCGAGCTACTCGACCAGGCGCGCGCGAACGTCCGCGACTCGATGATCGCCGACAAGTAGTTCAGCTCGTCGTTATTTCGCGCTTCGATCGCCGAGGGCGACATGTCCACGCGTGGCAGCGGATGGGATCCGAGCGGACTGAGCGCCGACACCGCGACGAGCCGCTCCTCGATCGCGGACGGACTCATGTCGACCGACATCGAGCTCGGCGGACTCTACTCCTACCGCTGCTACGACTACTGAACCGCCGCGAACGTCGTGACCACGGGCGCGGGCGTGTCGATGGCGCCGTCACGGGCGACACCGATCGCCTGCAGCCCAGCGTCACGCGCGGCTGCGAGCTCGGCGGGCGCGTCGGAGAGAAACGCGATGTCGCCCGGCGGCAGCGCAAGCGCCTCGGCGATCCGCGCGTACGACGCCGCGTCGCCCTTGGCGCCAGTCGTGGTGTCGAACCAGGCTTCGAACAGCGTGCTCAGGTCGCCCGCGGTGGTGTGCCCGAACAGCAAGCGCTGCGCGTGCACCGAGCCCGACGAATACACCGCGAGCCGCACGCCGGCGCTGTGCCACGCACGTAGCGCCGGCGCGACGTCGTCGTAGACCGGCGCGATCAGCTCGCCCGCCGCATAGCCGGCCTCCCACACGAAGCCCTGCAGCGTCTTGAGCGGCGTGACCTTCTTGTCCTCGGCGATCAAGCGCAGTGCGGTCGCGACGACGTCACGGTCACCTTCAGCACGATGCGCCTCGAGCGCCGCAACGGCCGGCTCGTCGGGATGCGCGGCGATCCACGCCGGCAGGTGCGCCGCCGCATATGGGAACAGCACGTCCTTCACGAAGGTGATCGGTGTGGTCGTGCCCTCGATGTCGGTGACGATCGCCTTCACGTCACGAGCTCGTCGGCGGTCGGGAACCGCGTCGCGATCTCGTCGCCCGTGAACTGCGCGACCCAGCCATCGGGATTCCCGAACAGGCGGATCGCACAGAACGACGGTCGCGTGCCCATGTCGAACCAGTGCCGCGTGCCCGCGGGGACGCTCACGAGATCGCCGCGCTCGCAGCGCAGCGCGTGCACGTGACCACCGAGCCGGAGATAGAACACGCCGCTCCCCTCGACGAAGAACCGCACCTCGTCCTCGGCGTGCGTGTGCTCCGCGAGAAACTTCGCGCGCGCCGCTGCCGCCTTTGCGGGCCACGCAGGATCACTGTCGTCGGGGTGAAGCCGCACGACGTCGGCGCTCTGGTACCCGCCCTCGCGCGACAGCCGCGTGACGTCGTCTGCATACGCGGCGAGGACTGCCGCTTGATCGGCACCCGGCGGCAGCTCGACCGTCGCGCTCCAGCGCTCGAACCGAATGCCGTGGAGCGCGAGCGCCGCTCGGATCTCGTCGAGCTCGGTGGTCCACAGGTCGATGCAGGTGGCGTCGTGGTCCGGAATGCGGACGAGCAGCGTCATGACATCCTCTCCTCTTCGAGCACACACGCGAGCAGCGTCTCGATCGCCTCGACGTGACGTGTGACCTCGGCGAGATCGCCGCCCCACGTATACGCGCCGTGCCCCGCGACGAGAAACGCCGGCACCGACGGTGTCGTGCGATCGAGGCGCGCCCCGACTTCCGCCGCGAGCACGACCATGTCCTGCGAGTTCGCGATCACCGGCACGTGGAGCTCGTGATCGTGTGTCGTCACGCCCGCGAACGCCTTCGTCAGCTCGTAGCCGCGCAGCACGACCGCGGCATAGTTGCGCGCCATCGCGCGCCGCGACAACGCAACCGCGGCGATCGAGTGCGTGTGCGCGATCCATGCGATCCGCGGGTCGTGCCGGTACAACATGAGATGCAGCGGCGTCTCGGCCGAGGGCTTCTCTGTGGAGTCCTCGGCGCGCTGCCCGCTGTGATCGACGAGCAGCACGTGGCGCGCGTCGACGTTGCCCTTGTCGTGACCCGAGCCCGTGATCGCAATGTGCTCGCCGGCGCGTGCGGAGAAGTTGCCGCTCGTCGCGGGAGCCCAGCCGCGCGCGTGGCACATCCGAGCCAGGCGTGCGACCGCCGCCTTGATGTCCTGTGGATCATCCACGAACGTCAACGCTACCAGACCGACGTGGATCCAGCGCCAGTCATATCCTCAAGAAGGCGTCGACGAGCTCCGACATGCGGATCACGTCCAAGCCGTTGCGTGTGCTGCGCGCCAGTCTCGTGAGTGCCTGACGACTGCTTAATCACCTAGCGCCTTCCTCCCGAAAACCGCTGACGCGAGTCAGCAGAACGGGAGACAGAGATGGCGAAAGCGAAGAAGGGGAATCGACCAGGGCCTGCATTGCCAGCGGCGTTCAAGTTGGCTGGGCTCGCGGCGCATCCGCGACGTGCTCGCGCGGTTCGAAGCGGTGGGCATTTCGGAGCAACAGGTGCGGCGGATCCTACAGTCGGAGACGTCGTTCAAATCGACGGCGCTCACCCCTCGACGACAGGTCAAGTAGCGGCGGCGCTACTCTTCGGTCGGGTTCGCGCGCTGCGAGGCTTCGGCGAAGCCGTCCTTCGCGCGCTGATTGTCCGGATCGAGCTTGAGCGCCTTCTGGAAGTTCGTGGTCGCTTCCTTCGTGTTGCCCGAGTTCAGGAACGCTTCACCGAGGAGCGTGAACACGCGCGACGAGGTCGGCGCCATGCGCGCGGCCTTGCGCAGGTGCGCGATCGCGTCGCCGAACAGGCCCTGACGGAGAGCGATGTCGCCGAGGCCGATCGTCGCGGCGACGTTCCTCGAATCGATCTCGAGCGCCTTCTTGAAGTTCGAGGCCGCGTTGGCGGTGTCGCCGTTCGCGAGCTGCTGCGTGCCGAGGTTCGAGAAGAACTCGGCCTTCTTCTCCGGCGTCGCCGCATCGCCCGACGGCGCATCGGGCGTGTCGTCGTACGGATCCGTCGGCCCATCGCCGATCTGCTTCGATGGTTCCTTGGGTGTGGGCGCGGTGCCCGTCGGCGGCGCGGGCACGGTGCCCGTCGTCGTCGTCGTGCCGGTGGTCGTCGTCGTGCCGGTGGTCTTCGGCGTGGTGGTGCCGCCGCCGGGACGGCGGAATATCGGCTCTTCGCTGCCGCCCAGCGTGAACGTGCCGCCACCGTTGTCCTTCGGCGGCGGCACCGTCGTACCGGTGGACTTCACCTTCGCCGGCTGCGTGGCGGTCGTCGTCGTACCGGATGACTTCGGATTCTTCGGCGCTTCGGCGACGAGTGCGGCATCCGGCGTCTCCGCCGCGATGATCTGGCTCGGCGCTGCATCGACCGTCGCCGTCGACGCGATCGGCGCCTTCGCCGACTCGGTCGTGGTCGTCTTGGAGTCGCCGCCGCGCGTGAGCGCGAACGCGACGCCACCGACGGCGAGGAGGCCGAGCGCGCCGATGATCAGCGGGAGCTTGCTTCGGCGCGGCGCCATGTCGTCGTAGAACGAGACGTCGGTCGTGCTCGGCGAGTCGGCGCGTGGCGCGCGCTTCTTCGCGACCGGCGGTGCATCGAGGTCGTCGCCTTCGTCGTACCAGACCTGCGAGATGCCGGGCCCCGCGGGCGGCGCGGTCGGGCGCTTGCCACGCGCTTCGCCATGCGACGGTGCACGCGGCTTGTCGACGATCGATGACGCGCGCGGCTCGATCACGCCGGCGACCGCCGGCTGCTCCTCGACCTTCGGCACCTCGGGCGCGGGCACGACGGGCACACCGACGCGCGGCGTGCCCGTGCGCTTGCGCAGGAGCTCCGCGGAGTCGGGCTGCTTCGGTGCAGGCGGCAGCGCCTTGTTCGTCTCCGATGCTTTCGGCGCGCCCGGCAGTGCGGGCAGCGGCGCCATGCCCGGCTGCGAGACCGGGACGTCGCTTGGCGTCGAGATGCCCATCTTCTGCATCACGCGCGAGACGGACGGCGGCGGGACGCTCTCGCGACGGCGCGCGATGTTGTCCTCCATCACCTCGCCGGTCTCGAGCCCGCGGCGGAGCGCCTCGACCATGCGCGTGGTGGTCGCGAACCGGTTGTCCGGATCCTTCGCGAGCATCTTCGTGACCGCGGCTTCCATCCACAGCGGCACGCCGGGGCGGCGCGTCGGCAGTGGCGTCGGCGTCTCGGTGACCTGTTTCGTGAGGATGTCGAACACGCGGCTGCCGGAAAACGGCGGCTGGCCCGTGAGCATCTCGTAGGCGACGCAGCCGAGCTGATAGATATCTGCGCGGCGGTCGATGCGATCGCCACGCGCTTGCTCGGGCGACATGTAGCGCGGATCGCCGAACGTCATGCCGAGCGACGTCGACGCGGCGGAGGCGTCGTTCTCGACGAGCTTCGCGAGCCCGAAGTCGAGCAGCTTGATGAAGTTCGCCTTGCCGCGACGGTTCGCGAGGTAGACGTTGCGCGGGCGCAGGTCGCGATGGACGTAGCCGATCGCGTGCGCTTCCATCAGGGCCTCGCCGACCTGGATCAAGACATCGGCGGCGCGCTCGACGGAGAGCTGCTTCTCGCGCACGAGCACGTGATCGAGCGTCTCGCCTTCGAGCAGCTCCATCGCGAGGTACAGGCGGCCGTCGGGCGTGCGACCGAAGTCGTGGATCTCGACGATGTGCTCGTTGTCGATCTCGGCGACCGTCGTCGCTTCTCGACGGAAGCGCTCGACCGCGAGGTCATCGCGCGAGAGCTCGGTGTGCAGGACCTTGATCGCGACCTTGCGGCGAAGCGTCACGTGCTCCGCGCGATAGATCGTCCCCGATGCGCCTTGGCCGATCAGCTCGTGAACCTGGAAGCGCTCGCCGAGGACCTTGCCGAGGAGCACATCACCGACCGCATCGCGCACCTTGGGCCGCCCGCAGTTGGGGCAGTACAACGCCGTCTCGGCGTAATCGTGTGCGCAACCGGAGCAGTTCACAGTCATTTCATGTCGTGCCATAGGATCGGGATGCGGACGGCCGACCGGTATCGATCATAGCAGCGACCACCAAGCGTAGCCCGGTCAAATCCAGGCTTTGCCACACTCAGCTCGGCTGCTTCACCTTCCGCAACGCATCGGCCTCCGCCTCGGTAATGACGCCCTTCGCGACGAGAAGGTGTACGAGGGACATGAATCTCGCTTCCATATCGTCGGGACCACCCCCGAATGCATGCAGGGCCGCGAGCGGGATCTGAGCCGTGACAGATACTTCGGACTCGGGGAGGTCCGCGGACGACGCGATCTTGCCTCTCTGTGTGATGAAGCTCGTATGGCCCTGCGGCCGGGTCACGACCGCGGTCGTCAGCTGGCGGTAGCCCTTGTTCAGGAGCTCCTCGATCGCGGAGAGCGGGAGCACTGATACGTCGATCTCGTATTCGGTCATCGACTGGATCTCGAGGATGCCCGACGTATCGGTCGGGTCCGCCATCGCGAGGCGTAGGACCTTGGTGTCACCGTCGGTGGTGACGCCGAGCGGGAGGACGCGCAGCCGGAAGCACGCGTCCTTCTCGATGTGGCGGAGCGCCTCGGGATCGATCTGGATCTCGCCGGGATCGATCAGCGGGACGCGCGTCGATTTGCGAATCGCACCGACGAGGGCGACCTCGTCGACGCCGAGCTCGCGCACCAGCATGACGATGAGCGGTTCCTTGCGCTCCTCGGCCATCTTGCCGGCTTTCGTGGCGTTGGCCTTCGTGACCAACCCAGCGTCGATTGCGATCTCGGCGAGCGTTTTCGGCACGGCAGTGGTGCACCCGACAAGATTCGAACCTGTGACCTTTGGCTCCGGAGGCCAACGCTCTATCCAGCTGAGCTACGGGTGCGTAGGGGGCTTTCTACCTGCCCCGGCCCGGAGAAACAAGGCGTCGGACCGTCGGGGTAAAGTGCGGCATGGCGATCGATTACGTGCTCGCGATGGGATGCGAGCCCCAGAAGTTGCTTGGAATCGAGCGCCTCGTCGGATTGCACCGAACGCGCATCCTGGCGCGCTCGGCGCTGGCCCACATGCGCGACGAGGGCGAGAACCGCGATCCATCGGAGATCGAGATCCAGCTGACGATGCGGAAGCCCGAGGGCGACAGCGCCCGCGGCGTCACGCTGCAGGATCTGCTCGACGAATCGCAGCCGCTCGACGAGGTCGCGGGCCACTGCTCCACCTGCCCCGCCGGGTTGCCGCGCGAGTTCGCGTGTCACCGCCGCATTCGCTATCCGATCTCCGAGCACGTCGAGGCGTGGATGATGCGGCGGCTGCCTCAGCAGCTCGGCTGCACCGCCGGCGCGCTGCTCGTGCGCGGGCTCGGCGAGTTCGGCTGGGACGGCGCACCGACGGCAAAGCTGCGCGCGAGCGGCACCACGTACTTCGAGAGCCGCGCGCCCTACGGCGTGCGCTGGCAAGGCGAGGACGAAGGCGTCATCGAGATCTCGAGTGACCAGCTGTTCCAGATGATGTTCATGGTCGGGCACCTCGCGCCGACGCACTGCCTGATGCTCGCGCTGTTCTTCGGCGTCATCCCGCACGACATCAGCCTCCACGAGCTGAAGGACCAGGACGGCCGCACGCGCGCGCTCGACGCAGCCGTCGTCCCGACGGAGGTCGACGGCGAAACGGAACAGCTCGCCGCGTTCTTGAGGACGCTCGGGCTCGCCGCGCGGCTCGACGTGTCGATCCTGATCGACGGCTAGCAAATCGCGATACTCCGCTCGTGAAACGGTCGCGGGAGGGGCGAGAGCAGAGTGAAATCGTAGCCCTATGTTGATCGCTGTGACTTTGCTGCACGCGTTGGTGACGAACGCGACGCATCGAACTCTACCAGCGCATGCAAGCAAACCATGTCCTCTTGATTGCGCTGGTATCCGCAACGACCGCAACGATCGCGGAGGCCGCGCCACCGCCGTGTCATAGATGGAGGAACCAGCTGTCGGACTGCGAAGCGTTGGGAATTCCGGGCTGCTCACCGGGCGGCATCGACAAGGAGAACGCGATGATGCAGCGGTTCGGTGCGACTGCAGAGGACGTGTGCAAGAAGCTCGTGAAACGTAGCAATGCGTACGCGATCGCGGGCGGTGCGGTGCCGCTCTATGGCTACACGAACGGCGAAACGATCAAAGCGTGCCGGTTCGCGCCTGGCGCAGATAAGACTTGCTACCCCATCGAGCAGGACTTCATGGGGCCGGATGTGTCGAGCGCCAACTGCGTCTATGACGCGAACAACGACGGCATCATCAACTACGACGACAACAGCTATTACGCCTTCACTGTCGAGTACGCCACGGTCATCCCTGAGGGACACTGCTTCTGCACCGCGAATGGTCCGCATACGAACGTGCAGTGGTCGATGGAAGGGAACATCGGGCAGCAGTCGTGGGAGCTCTCGATGGCGTACTTCGCACACAAGTTTCCGAGCGGGCTCAAGAAGGCTATCCTCGAAGCGAATCACCACAAGAAACCCAGCCAGTTCACCCGCAGGGGACAGGCACTCTACAAATCGGAAGCGATCTACAGCTCGTCGTCCGTGCTGAACCCGACCAACGCCACGACGTTCGACCCGGAACCGACACTTCAGAAGTGGAACCCGGATAACGCCGACGCCGCCCAGATCGATCACATCATCCCGCGCGTCGACAATCAGGGCTGCTTGTGTGGCGACGTGACGCCAAACAACGCTGCGGTCGTATCGCTCGAGCTCAACCAGACGATGAGCAACATCAGCCCGAAGTGGAACATCAACCGCGCGCGCATGTACGAGAAGTACGTGACGTGCACGAACCCTGCGGACGCGCAGTATCAGGCCGGAAGCATCGCGCGCTCCTCGGAGATGCCGTTCTCGCAGGTGCGCCTGCAGGAGGACGAGAACACGCTTTGCGTCAGCAGCGACGTCGAACAACCGCAGCAACCACCGCGGACGTACATCGCTGCGCATCCCAGCGCCGACGACGAAACCGCGACCGCTGGCTGCTCGGCCGCTGGCACGAGCGGACTTGGCGGCATCCTGCTTGCCTTGTTCGCAGTGCGCCGCCGGAAGGCGCAGGTCGCGCGTTCGTAAGGGCCCCACAACCAACAGATTCCGCGGGACGTCTCGGTGCTCAACATCGAGAACGACTGATATCGTCGCCGCATGGGGCGAAAGGAAGACGCGCTCGAGTACCACCGGCGCGGACGTAAAGGAAAGCTCGAGGTGGTTCCGACCAAGCCGTTGGTCAGCCAGATCGATCTGTCACTCGCGTACACGCCCGGCGTCGCCGAGCCGTGTCTCGAGATCGCCGCCAACGAAGACATGTCGTGGGAGTACACGGCGCGCGCGAACCTCGTCGCCGTGATCTCGAACGGCACCGCCGTGCTCGGCCTCGGCGACATCGGCCCCGCGGCGGGCAAGCCCGTGATGGAGGGCAAGGCCTGCCTGTTCAAGAAGTTTGCGGACATCGACGTGTTCGATCTCGAGATCAACGAGAAGAGCGTCGACAAGTTCGTCGACATCGTCGCGTCGCTCGAGCCCACGTTCGGCGGCATCAACCTCGAGGACATCGCCGCGCCGGAGTGCTTCGAGATCGAAGCGAAGCTGCGCGAGCGGATGCGCATCCCGGTCTTCCACGACGACCAGCACGGCACCGCGATCATCTCCGGCGCGGGTCTGCTCAACGCCGCCGAGCTCGCGAACAAGCAGCTCGCCGACATCAAGCTCGTCGTCTCGGGCGCCGGTGCCGCCGCGATCGCGTGCGTCGAGTTCTTCATCCAGCTCGGCATCAAGCTCGAGAACGTCATCCTCGTCGACAGCAAGGGCCTCATCCACGACGGTCGCAAGGACCTCACGAAGCAGAAGGCCAAGTTCGCGATCAAGGACGACGGTCGCCGCACGCTCGCCGATGCGATGAAGGGCGCCGACATGTTCATGGGCGTCTCGGTCGCGAACACCGTCAAGCCCGAGATGCTGAAGACGATGGCCGACCGGCCGATCGTATTCGCACTCGCGAATCCCGATCCCGAGATCGCGTATCCCGACGCGATTGCCGCGCGCCCCGACGCGATCGTCGCGACCGGGCGCTCGGACTTCCCGAACCAGGTCAACAACGTCCTCGGCTTCCCGTACATCTTCCGCGGCGCGCTCGACTGCCGCGCCACGACGATCAGCGAGGAGATGAAGCTCGCCGCCGCACGCGCACTCTCGGAGCTCACGCGCGAGCCGGTGCCCGACGAAGTCATCATGGCCTACGGCGGCAAGGCGCTGAAGATGGGACCCGACTACTTCATCCCGAAGCCGTTCGATCCGCGCGTCCTGTGGTGGGTCGCGCCCGCGGTCGCGCAGGCCGCGATGGACTCGGGCGTCGCGCGCATCAAGTTCGATACCGGCGAGTATCGCGAGAAGTTGATGACGAAGTCATCGAACGCCGCGTACTCGATCATGCGCACGATCGGCAAGGAAGCGCGCCAGGACCCCAAGCGCATCGCGTTCCCGCACGCCGCGAATCCGCGCCTCCTGCGCGCGATCCAGCAGATCGTCGACGAGGGCATCGCGAAGCCCGTCCTCCTCGGCCGCCGCGCCGAGATCAAGGAGATCTGCGACGAGCTCTCGCTCGACCTGCTCGAGCACGTCGAGGTGATCGACCCGCGCGCCGAGCACCACTCCGAATACATCGATCGTCTCTACGAGATTCGGCAGCGCAAGGGCCTCACGCGGTTCGCCGCGCAGTCGCTCGCGAACAAGAGCGACTACTTCGCCGCGCTCATGGTCGATTGCGGTCACGCCGACGGCATGGTCACCGGCTTCCGCCTCAACTATCCGGAGACCGTGCGCCCGCCGCTCGAGATCTTCGGCCTCTCGCCGGGCGCGAAGGTCGCGGTCGGCATGTACATGATGGTGCTGCAGAACAGCGTCAAGTTCGTCGGCGACACCGTCTTCAACATCTTTCCCGACGACGTCACGCTCGCGAACATCACCGTGCAGATGGCCGACGCGGTCCAAGGCTTCGGCATCACGCCGCGCGTCGCGATGATCTCGTACTCGAACTTCGGCTCGGTGCGCCACCCCGACGTCACGCGCATCCACCGCACGATCGACATGGTCCGCGAGCTGCGCCCCGATCTCGAGATCGACGGCGAGATGCAGCCCGAGCTCGCACTCGACCCCGACCGCCGCAAGCTCCAGTTCCCGTTCTCGAAGCTGACGCGCGCGGCGAACTTGCTCGTGTTCCCGTCGCTCGCGTCGGGCAACGCCGCCTATCAGATGATGAAGGTGTTCGGCAGCGCGACGCCGGTCGGGCCGATCTTGCTCGGCGTCAACAAGCCGGTCGCCGCGATGCAGAACGACGCGACCGTCGAGGAGATCGTGAACATGACGGCGTACGTCGTGCTGCGCGCGCAGCAGCAGCAGCGCAAGCTCGAGCAGAAGCGCGCGTGAGTCTCCGGGCCTTCCTCCGGGACCAGGCCATGGGCCTGTTGTCGATGGTCGTGTTCCTCGGCATGCTCCTCGCTGCCGTGTCCCTGGGAGACTGGCGGGGCTACTTCATGCTCGGAGCGGCGGCCTTCATGATCGTCGCGATGACGATCGGTCACTACAAGAAGAAGCGCGCCCGCAAGAAGCGCGAAGAGCAGCCGATCCCCATGGCGACCGCGCGGATCGTCGAGCCCGAGGAGTCCCGGCGCGAGCGCGAGCACCAACCGCCCGTTCCGACGGCGACGGTCGTGCGCGAGGACCTCGAGACTCCCGAGGAGCGTCCGCGCGAGCGCGAGCGGGAGCTCGAGTAAGTGCAGCGCGCGATCGATGGCTTCCATCAGGACGAGCGCGGTGACTGGGTCGCCGAGCTGCGCTGCGGTCACGGTCAACACGTGCGGCACAAGCCGCCGTTCTTTCCAAAGCTGTGGGCCGTCACCGAGGACGGGCGCAGCAGCAAGCTCGGCACGCCGCTGCCGTGTGTCCTGTGCGAGCGCTTCGAGATGCCCGCCGGCTTTCAGCCGTACAAGCGCACGAGCGACTTCACCGCCGATTCGATTCCCGCGGCGTTGACCAAACATCACGCGACGAAAGCCGGCGTGTGGGGTGTCATCCACGTCCTCGAGGGCCGCCTGCGCTACACCGTCGAAGCACCGCTCGAGCACGAGGAAGTGCTCGAGGCCGGCGCGCGCGCCGTGATCGTGGCGGAGGTTCCGCACGCGGTGACGCCCGAGGGCGACGTGCGGTTCTTCGTCGAGTTTCACCGCGCGCCTAGCGCGTGAGCAGGCGCGCCTTCGGCAGCTTCGCTTCGTTGTCGGCGATCGCGCGCAGGCCGCGGCGCGAGGTCGTCACCATGCGCACGCCTTTGACGAGCAGCACGACGCTGGCGGCCGCAGGGAACGCCATGGAAGGGCTCCCGAGGACGAACAGCGCGAGGCACGTGAGGCAGAGCAAGACGAAGCCGGCGATCGTGATCCAGCCGACCGTCAGCCGGTGCATGTGATAGTGGCGCTGAACTTCGGGGGTCTCGTGCTGCAGATCGCTCCTGCCGCTGATGCCGAGCGCCTGGGCCTGCGCGGCGTCGAACACGAAGCCGCAGTCGCAGCGCGGTGCGTTCGGCCGATTGACCGTTCCGCACTCTGGGCACCGCCGAACACTCACGGATTCGATGATAGCGGCGACGGAACGACGCAGCATAAACCCGGCCCATAGATTGCGGTGCAGGACCCGCTTCCCTATAGTCCGCCGCGACATGGCCACACACCTGCCTGTGATTGGTGGGCACGAGGAAGGGTTCTGCAAGACCAAGCGGACCGACAGCTGGTGGACCGGACCCGCGATCACGTTCTTCGTGTTCTCGTTGTTCGTCGTCTACACCACCTGGGCTGCCTTTCAGGGCAACCACTACTACGCCGAGCCGTACCTCAGCCCGTTCTACTCACCCGTCATCCACGCGCGTGACCTCGGGCCTGACATGCAGGCCTACGTCACGAACGGCATGGTGCCGCCGGATCACGCATTGCTCGGTACGTTCCCGAGCTGGTGGCCGGGCTTCATCCCGATGTCTCCCGCGCTGCTGATCCTCGTGTTCCCCGGCGGCTTCCGCTTCACTTGCTACTACTACCGCAAGGCGTACTACCGGTCGTTCGCGGGCTCGCCGCCCGGCTGCGCCGTGAACCCGCTCGCGACGGGACGCAAGTATCGCGGCGAGACGGCGCTGCTGTTCTTCCAGAACCTGCACCGCTACATGTTGTACTTCGCGCTGATCTTCGTGGTGCTGCTCGCGAAGGACGCCGTCGAAGCGTTCTTCAAGAACGGCAAGTTCGGCGTCGGCGTCGGCAGCTTGATCCTCACGATCAACGTCTTCTTGATCGCGAGCTACACGTTCGGCTGTCACTCGTTCCGTCACTTGATCGGCGGTCGCAAGGACACGATGAGCTGCGGCAAGTCGACGGCCACGCTCGGCGCGTGGAAGAAGGCGACGTGGTTCAACGGTCGGCACATGCAGTTCGCGTGGGCCTCGCTGCTGTGGGTGATGATCACCGACGTCTACGTGCGGCTCGTGTCGATGGGCGTGATCACTGACCTGAATACCTGGGGCTCGTAATGGCACTCGACGTATCCGAGATTCAAACGATCGATCACGACGTGCTGGTGATCGGTGCCGGTGGCGCTGGTCTGCGCGCCGCGATCGCAGCGAGCGGACACAAGCTCAGCACCGGCGTGATCAGCAAGAGCCTCCTCGGCAAGGCGCACACGGTGATGGCCGAAGGCGGAATGGCCGCGGCGATGGGCAACGTCGACTCGCGCGACAACTGGAAGGTTCACTTCCGCGACACCATGCGTGGCGGCAAGTTCTTGAACGTCTGGCGCATGGCCGAGCTGCACGCACGGCAAGCGCCGGATCGCGTGCGCGAGCTCGAGGAGTGGGGCGCGGTCTTCGATCGTACGAAGGACGGCCTGATCTCGCAGCGCAACTTCGGCGGGCATCGCTATCCGCGCCTCGCGCACGTCGGCGATCGCACGGGTCTCGAGCTGATTCGCTCGCTGCAGGATCACGGCATCCATCAGGGCATCGACTTCCACATGGAGTGCACGGCGCTCGAGCTGTTGAAAGACGGCGACAAGATCGCCGGCGTCCTCGGCTACTGGCGCGAGACCGGCCGGTTCGTGCTCTTCCGTTGCAAGGCCGTCATCCTCGCGACTGGCGGCGGTGGCAAGGCGTGGCCGGTGACGTCGAACTCGTGGGAGTACACGGGCGATGGCATCGCGATGGCGTACGACGCCGGCGCGGAGCTGATGGACCTCGAGTTCACGCAGTTCCATCCGACGGGCATGGTGTGGCCGCTCTCGGTGCGCGGCATCCTCGTGACCGAAGGAGTGCGGGGAGATGGCGGCATCCTTAAGAACAACAAGGGCGAGCGGTTCATGTTCAACTACATCTCCGAGCGCTTCGCGCCGGAGACCGCCGACACCGTCGAGGAAGCCAATCGCTGGCTCGAAGGTGACAAGAAGGCGCGCCGCCCGCCCGAGCTTCTGACGCGTGACGAAGTCGCCCGCGCGATCACCGCCGAGGTGAAGGCAGGCCGCGGCTCGCCACACGGCGGTGTGTTCCTCGACATCGCCTCGCGCCGCGACGCGGACTTCATCAAGCGCAAGCTGCCGTCGATGTATCACCAGTTCAAGGAGCTGGCCGAGGTCGACATCACGAAGGAGCCGATGGAAGTCGGCCCGACGCTGCACTACTTCATGGGCGGCATTCGCGTCGACGCGGACTCGCAGATGACGACGGTGCCCGGCCTGTTCGCGTGTGGCGAGTGCGCCGCCGGCCTCCACGGTGCGAACCGCCTCGGCGGCAACTCGCTCTCGGACTTGATCGTCTTCGGCAAGCTCGCCGGCGACGGCGCGAAGGACTACATCGGCTCGCTCGGCGCGACGCCAAAGGCCGTCAACGAGCAGATCGAAGGCGCGATCCGTCGCGCGACCGAGATCTTGAACCGCGCCGAGGGTACGAACCCGTACCTCCTGCACGGCAAGCTCGAAGAAACGATGTCGAAGGGCGTCGGCATCGTGCGGCAAAAGGGCGAGCTCGAGACCGCGGTCAGCGAGCTCGAACAGTTAAAAGAAGAAGCGAAGACGATGAAGGCGCCCGGTGCCTCGCAGTACAACCCGGGCTGGCACGAAGCGCTGTCGATGCGCTCGTTGCTCATCACGTCGGAAGCGGTCACGCGCGCGGCGCTGATGCGCGAGGAATCGCGCGGCGCGCACACGCGCATCGATCACCCCGGCGAGAGCGCCGAGTGGGTGAAGTACAACGTGATCATCAAGAAGGGCGTGAACGGCATGGAGGTCGAGAAGCGCGCGAAGCCCGAAGGCCCGCCCGATCTCGTCGCCATGGCGAATGCGAAGATCGAAGATCTCGAGTCCGGCAAAGTCGGCGGAGACGTGAAATGAGCAAGCGCACGTTCAAAGTCTGGCGGGGTGACAAGGCGGGCGGCGAGTTCAAGACCTTCGAGGCCGAGGTCGATCCGGGCATGGTCGTGCTCGACGTCCTCCATCGCATTCAGGCGCACCAGGCGAACGACCTCGCGCTGCGCTGGAACTGCAAGGCCGGCAAGTGCGGCTCGTGCTCGATGGAGATCAACGGCAAGCCGCGCCTCGCGTGCATGACGCGCATGAACGTCTTCACCGAGACCGAGACGATCACGTGTCAGCCGCTCAAGACGTTCCCGGTCATCAAGGACCTCGTCTGCGACGTCTCGTGGAACTACGAGCAGAACAAGCGCATCCCGAAGTTCAAGCCGAAGGCGAAGGAAGCCGACGGCACGTATCGGATGTACCAAGAGGACGTCGACCGCGTTCAAGAGTTCCGCAAGTGCATCGAGTGCTACTTGTGCCAGGACGTCTGCCACGTGATCCGCGATCGGGATCGCAAAGATGCGTTCGTCGGTCCGCGCTTCATGATCCGGTTGGCCTCGCTCGAGATGCATCCGCTCGACAGCGACGACCGCATCCCGGAGATCAAGAAAGAGTTCGGCTCGGGCCTCTGCAACATCACGCGGTGCTGCACCGAGGTCTGCCCCGAGCACATCGGCATCACGGACAACGGCATCATCCCGCTCAAGGAGCGCGTCGTCGATCGGTTCTACGATCCGGTCACGATCGTCGCGAGCAAGCTGCTCGGCATCCGCCGCCGCACGAAGACGCGCAAAGAAGAGGCCGGCGAGTGATGTCCGAGGCGAGCGAGGCCGTCCGGCCGAGTCGAGCGCGAGTTGTACAATGACCTCCGGCTTCGAGCTCAAGAAGATCTCGCCCGACGGGATCCCACATGCGCTCGAGAAGGCAGAGCGGTATCGCCTCCTCAACGACCCGCAGCAAGCGGAGTCGATCTGTCACGACGTGCTCGCCGTCGATGGTGACAACCAGGACGCGCTGCGCGTCTTGATCCTCTCGTTGACCGACCAGTTCACCGCGAGCGCCGGCGGTAACGCACAAGATGCGCGCAAGCAGATCAGCAAGCTCGTCGATGAATACGAGCGCGCGTACTACACGGGCCTCGTATACGAACGCGAGACCCGCGCGTACCTCGAGCGTAAGAATGTCGTGCGCTCCGCCGCGTACGACGGGTTCCGCCATGCGATGGAGTGGTACGAGCGCGCCGAAGAGTTTCTGCGTGCCTCGCCTGGCGGGCAGGCAGGAAACGTCGACGCGGTGCTACGCTGGAACAGCTGCGTGCGCGCGATCGAGCGCGAGCGTCTCGAGCCCGAGCCGGATGAACGCGAGCTCCCCCTCGAATGATGAAGTTGTTGTTGGTCGTACTCCTCGTCGCTTGTAGCGGCGGTGGCAAGCCCGCGCCGAAGTCCGGTCTCGTCGATACGGCCGCGCCGATCGGCGGCATCGTGCCGGCGAAAGAGATCGGGCTGCAGATCAGCGACGGCGAAGGCACGCGCGTGATGCGTCTCCTGCCGAGCGGCAAGATCGTCGTCCAGGGTCAGGCGACCGGCGCGATGACCGCCAGCGGCGAGATCAAGAACGCAGATGGCACGCTCGTCGCGGTGCTCGGTCCCGATGGCACCGTCGAGATTCCGACGTTCTCGTACCTGGGCTTCAAGATCGACGCGGCCGGCACGCTCCTCCAGGACGGCCAGCCGGTCGCGAAGTTCGGCGCCAACAACACGCTCGAGACCAAGCTCGAGCAGAACGTCGACAAGACCGTCGCCGTGGGCGACACGACGCAGCGCCGCGCACTGATGTTCATGTGGGCCGGCATCGTGATGTCGGCGAACAACATGCGCAGGCCTGAACCCCTCGAGTAGGCAGTCCCCCACTCGTCGTTCGATAGTACGCTTCGGTGGGGTGCCGGCCGACGAGAAGACGGAGATCCTTCCGGCAACGGAAGAGAGCGCGGCGATCCGCCCGTCGGCGCCGCGCACCCTGATCGGCCGCTCGCTCGGCAAGTTCACGGTCGTCGAGATGCTCGGCCGCGGCGGCTCGGGCGAGGTCTATCGCGCGGAGCAGCCGCAGCTCGGGCGCTCCGCGGTGATCAAGGTGCTGCGCCACGACGTGGCGTCGTCGCACAACCGCGTCGAGCGGTTCCTGCGCGAAGCCAAGCTCGCGTCGCGGCTCGATCACCCGTATGCCGCGCACGTCTACGCGTTCGGTGCGGAGACCGACGGTGTCTTGTGGATCGCGATGGAGCACGTGCGCGGCGAGACGCTCGATGCGATCGTGACGAAGCGCGGGCCGATTCCGCCGGCCGTGTTCGGCCCATTGTTCGCGCGGCTCTGCGAGGTCGTGCACACGGCGCACGAGCTCGGCATCGTGCATCGCGACATCAAGGGCACGAACGTGATGGTGATCGAGCGCGCGGGTCAGCTGCTGCCGAAGCTGCTCGACTTCGGCATCGCGAAGGGCATCGAGGGTGGCGAGTCCTCGCCGGGCACCGACGACGACGCGCTCACCGGGCACGGCAGCACGCTCGGCTCGCCGCACTACATGGCGCCCGAGCAGTGGGAAGCGCCGGCCGGCGTCGACGCGCGCGCGGATATCTATGCGCTCGGCGTGCTCGCGTATCGCTGCGTGTGCGGCGAGCTGCCGTTCAAGAAGATCCCACGCCTCGAGCTCGCGAACGCGCACCTCTCGATGCCGCCGCCGATGCTGCCCGCGCTCGTGCCGTCCGGCATCGCCGAGGTGATCTATCGCGCGCTCGCGAAGCAGCGCGAGGCGCGGTGGGCACATGCACTCGCGCTTGGTGAAGCGCTGCGTGCGGCCGCTGGTGGCGCGGCGCCCGAGGCGGTGCCCGCGTTCGATGCGGCGACGCTCGAGACCTGGTCCACGCGCGGGCCGCAGCCGATCGCAGATGCGGTGCTGCGCCTGTCGCGCGCGACGACGACCGTCGAGGCCGACGTCGCGCTGCGCGAGCTCGTCGCGATCACCTGTCGCTGGTACGCGGTGCTCGCGCTCGCACAGCTCAGCATCTCGAGCCGCGCCACGACGGGCAGCGACGACAATCCGCTGAACGCCGTGCGCGAGAAGGCGCGCGCGGTGCACGGCCGCGACGAGGCGACGCCATGGCTTCACCTCGCGCGCGCCGCAGCGACGGCGGCACCCGCCCTGCCCGGTCTCGACGACGGGCTCGCGCAGACGACCGCGCTCGAAGCGCTCGCGCAGCGGCTCGACGATCGCGATCGCAAGCGCACGGCGGCGGCGCTCGCCGCCGACATCTCGGTCGTGCCCGAGGCGCTGCTGCCGCTAGAAGGCTTGCTCGCGTACCAACTCGTCGTCGGGCGCGCCGGGATCGCCGAGAGCTGGCAAGGTGCGCGCCGTCGCGATCGCGAGCGCGTCGTCGTGTGGGGCGATCCGCTCGCCGACGGCGAGGTCGCGCTGCTCGACGCCGCGGGGCGCGTCGTCACGCGTCTGTCGCCGCTCGTGCAAGTGATCTCGCCGGCGCCATCGGCCGAGCCCGAGCTATTTCTGTTGTGGCGCAGCGGGCGCGGCCAGGCGCGGCTCGTCGCAGCACCGTGGGGCTTCGAGCGCGACGACGAAGCCGCGGCGCAGCGGCTCTCTGCCCTCACGACGGACGACTCCGACACGCTCGCGAATCCGGCCGACGACAAGTCGCCGTATCCGGGCCTCGCGTCATATGGCGTCGACGATGCGGAGCGCTTCGTCGGTCGCGAGCGCGAGATCGAGTCGCTCGCGAATCGCATGATCCGCGCGCCGATGATCGCGGTGCTCGGGCCGTCGGGCGCGGGCAAGAGCTCGTTCATCCACGCGGGCCTCTTGCCGCGACTCGCCGAGAACTACGAGATCATCACGATGCGGCCAGGCCGCCACCCGCTGCACGTGCTCGCGGCGCTGCCGGCAGTGCACGCAGATACCGAGGACGGAGAGGCGATGACCACACGCCTGCGCGACCTCGGCGATCGCGCGCCACGCGGGCTCGTCATCGTGATCGACCAGCTCGAGGAGCTCGTCACGCTGTGCGCGGATCCGAAAGAGCGCGCGCAGTTCGCGGCGATCCTCGCGAAGACGGCGAGCGATCGCAGCAGCCCCGTGCGCGTCGTCGTCACGCTGCGCGATGACTTCGCATCCATCATCGAGAGCATCGACGCGTTCCGCGGGCGCTTCGAGGTGTTCGTGCTTGCGACGCCACCACGCGAAGCGCTGCGCCGCATCATCACCGAGCCCGCGCGCCGCGCGCAGGTCACCGTCGATCCACGTGTCGTCGAGGAGATGACGGACGAGGTCGAAGGCAGGCCTGCCTCGCTGCCACTGCTCTCGTTCACCGCGAACCAGCTCTGGGACTCGCGCGATCGTGAAGCGCGGCGAGTGACGCACGAGTCCTACGTCGCACTCGGCGGCGTCGCCGGTGCGCTGTCGACGTACGCGGATCACGTCTACGGCAGCCTCGCGCGGCGCGACCAGGACATCGTGCGCGATCTGTTCTCGCGGCTCGTCAGCGTCGACGGTACGCGCATCCCTGCGCCGCGCAGCGAGCTCGAGCAGCTTCGCGGCGCGCCCGGCGTGCTCGCGCACTTGATCGATGCGCGCCTGCTCGTCGTGCGCGAGGACGAAGGCGTCGACATCGTCGAGATCGTGCACGAGTGCCTCGCGACGCGGTGGGACCGGCTCGCACGCTGGCGCAACGAAGACGCCGCCGATCGCGCGCTGCTCGGCGACGTGCGCGCCGCCGCGCGTCGCTGGCGAGAAGGCGCGCGCCGGACGGATCTGCTCTGGCACGGCGAAGCGCTCGCGGAATTGCGCAAGCTCGCGGCGCGCTCGACCGCGCTCACCGACGACGAACGCGCGTTCGCCGAGGAATCCCAGCGCGTCGAGACCCGCGCGCGCAAGGTCCGCCGCATCCTCGTCGTGACGGCGATGGCGATGCTCGGCGCGGTCGCGGTCGTGATGGCCTACCTCGGCGTCGCCGCGAACCAGAGCCGGCGCGCCGCCGAGCACAGCACGCAGCGCGCGCAGACCGCCGCGGCGCTCGCCGAGGATCGCCTGACCGCGAGCCTCGTCGCGCAGGGCCGCCGCGAGCTCAACGACAACCGCGCGATGCCCGCGCTCGCGTACTTCGGCGAAGCGATGCGCCGCGGCGCGGACTCGCCCGCGCTGCGCTTCATGGTCGCGGTGGGCAGCCGCGCGTGGCGATATCAGCTCGTCGCCCAGTCGGGCGGCATGATGACGTCGGTCGCCGCGTCCGCGAAGAACACGTGGCTCGCGACCGCGGATCAGGACGCGCGCATTCACTTCTGGAACCGCGACGGCACCGTGCGAACCGTGCTCGCGACAGAGGTCGGCTGGATCAGCCAGCTCTCGCGCATGCGCGATGACCGCATGATCGCGGTCGGACGCGACGGCATCCTGGTCATCGATCCCGCGGCGCAGAAGGTGCTGCACCGCATCAAGCTGGCGAGCAACGCGCTCGGTGCGAACCACGGTCCGGGTGCCGACGAGGTCTCGTCGATCGAGGAGGACGCGATCCGGGTCTACGGCTTCGACGGTGCCGTCCGGCGCAAGCTCGAGATCCCCAACGGGATGGCCTCGTCGATCCCGGTGTTCGATCCGACCGGCCGCTACGTCTCGAACGGCGCCAACGGCGACGTCAGCACGATCGATCTCGTCGCGATGAAGCGAACGACGATCGCGAAGGACATCGAGGGCATTCTTGTCGGCTCGTCCGACGGCGCGTTCCTCGGCTATGTCGACAAGGTCGGCATCGCGCACGTGCACACCGGCGACGGCAAGCCGCTGCGCACGTTCAAGCCGGAGAATCCCGGCCACTCGCTCGTGTTCTCCGACACGGGAGATCGCGTCGGCGTGCTCGGCGAGCACGAGCTCGTGATTCACGACGCGAACGGCAAGGCGACGCATGGCATGTCGGTGAAGAGCCAGCTCGCGCAGTACGCGATCCGCGGTGACGAGACCTGGATCGCGGACCACGAGGGCGTGCTGCGCCACTACCGCGAGGGCTACCTCCTCGCGTCGCTGCCGAATCACCTCGGCGAGGTGCGCTACATGTTCCTCTCCGGCGACCTCGTCACCACGCTCGGCGGCGACGGCAGCATGGTGATGACGAAGTCGAACGCGGCGCAACTCGATGTCGTGCCGCGCCCGTGCAAGGAGTCGTCGTTCGCCGGCGAAGGCATCGCGACCACCTATCAGTGCGGCGAGGAGCACCACGTCTACGTCGGGCGCACCGAGCTCGGCGTGCTGAAGGATCACGCGTACGGTCACATCGCGATGCATCGGGACTCGAAGCGCGGCGCGGTCGCCGGCAAGGAGCTCGTCGTATTCGACGCCGACAAGAAGGTGATCGCGAAGGCGACCGAGCCCACCGGGCACCTCGGCGCGATCGCGTTCGAGGATGCCGACCACCTGCTCGTCGCCGAGCCCGAAGATCGCCACGGCATCTTCCGCTGGACGATCGGCACCGAGCGTTGGGCGCAGGTCACCGCGCTGAAGGGCATCGCAGCGATCACCGTCGGCGTCGGCGGCGTCTTCGGCGGCACGATCGACGGTCACGTCGTCGTCGTGCGCGATGGCAAGGAGGTCTCGCGGGTCAACGTCGGCGGTCGCGTCGCGTACATGACAGCGTCGGGTGACCGCCGCTGGGTCGCCGCGACGCTCGTCGACGGCGGCACCGCGATCATCGACGGTCAGACCGGCGCGCTGGTCCGCCGCCTCGAGCCCGCCGACGCGCTCGTCACGGCCGCGAGCCTCGACCAGACCGGCGACCTCATCCTGCGCAGTGGCCGAGGGACGCAGACGGTGTGGGACCGCGCGACCGGCGAGGCGCTCGTGTTCGACCTCGATCTCCTCGGGGACATGCAGAATGCGGTGTGGTCGGCAGATGGCCGGATCGAGCTCACGGGCCGTCAGATCGGCATCCTGGATATCCCCCGCGACCTCCGCTCCACCGACGAGATCGTCCGCGATATCAGCTGCAAAGTCCCGCTCCGCGTCCGCGACGGCAAGCTCGAGCCGTCCGCACCAGAATGCTCTGCTTCGCGGTGACTTGCAGCGCGCTCCCGCCTGCGCGTACCCTACCCCCGTGATCGAAGACGAAACGGGCGCTACCACCGAACAGATCGATCGGGAAGCGCCGTTCGGCGACCGTGTCCTTCTCGTCATCGATGGGGCGGCGCTGCAGGTCATCCCGCTCGCCACGCAGGGCACGCTCACGATCGGCCGCGCGAGCAAGTGCGATGTCGTCATCGACTCGGGCTCGGTCTCGCGCCACCACGCGAACCTCTTGTTGGGTCTGATGGACGTCGAGCTCGAGGACGTCGGCAGCTCGAACGGCACGTACGTCGACGGCGCGAAGCTCGCCTCGAACAAGCCGGCCAAGGTCACGGCCGGTGTGCCGTTCCTCGTCGGCGCGGTCACCCTGATGGTCCAGGCGCGCAGCGGCTCGCGGCGCGAGACCACCACGCGCGCGTCGCAGCTCGCCGCGCTCGAGCAATCGGCCGCGCGCATCGCGATCGGCAAGCTCGCGGTCATCGTCGTCGGCGAGCACGGCGTCGGCAAGGAGCGGTTCGCCGAGCGCATCCACGAGATGTCGCCGCGTCGCGGCTCCGCCTTTGTCCGGATCAACTGCGCCGCGATCAGCGAGCCTCTCCTCGAGGCCGAGATGTTCGGCGTGGAGCAGCACAACAAGCCCGGCCTGCTCGAGCTCGCCGACGGCGGCACCGCCTTCCTCTCCGAGGTCGATCAGTTGCCGCAGGGCCTGCAGCAAAAACTGCTGCGCGTCCTCGAGGACGCCTCGATCCGCCGCACCGGCAGCACGCGCGGCCGCCCGATCGACGTTCGCTACATCGCGTCGACGGACAAGGATCTGAACTCGGAGGTCGAGGCCAGCCGGTTCCGCCGCGACCTCTACTTCCGGCTCGCCGGTGCCTCGTTCACGATTCCGCCGCTGCGCGATCGCCGCGACGAGATCCTGCCGCTCGCCGAGCAGTTCGTCGCGTCTGCCGCCGGTCCACTCGGCCGCGCGTTCCTGTTCACCGAAGAAGCGAAGCAGTGGCTGAGCTCGCACGCGTTCCCGGGCAACATCCGCGAGCTCCGCAATGCGTGCGAGCGTGCCGTCCTGCTCGCGACCGGCGCGATGATCGAGGAGCACCACCTCAGCATCGACGATCCAGCGCGCCGTCAGTCCGGCCAGCGCTTCCGCTCGTCACCGACCATCCCGCCGCCGCCGGGCATCATGGCGCCGACGGCGGCCGACATGCCGAGCCAGGTGCGCGCGACCGTGGCGGAGCTCGAGAAGCAGCGCATCCTCGAGGCGCTCGAGCGGTGCGCCGGTAATCAGACCCGCGCGGCCGAGATGCTCGGCATCTCGCGCCGTACGCTGATCAACCGACTCGACGAATACGGCATCGCGCGCCCGCGCAAGCGCGAAGAGTAGTCGTCCGAACCGCCGGACACCCTGACACCTGTGTCATGTGGAGCGGCTGAAAGCGGACGCTCGTCGAACCCGTCGCGACGACGAAACATGCAGTTGCGGCGAAGGCTGTCCGAACCCCGGACAAATCATCGGGATGGGCGGGTTAATTTCGTCGGACATATTTATTCTTTCACACCCCTCGCCAGACGGCGTTTTGGCTGCGTCTAGAACAGCGAGCCCTGGGGTTCCTCGCCGGGCTTCACGTCGTCCGTGATCGCGGCGATGCACGTCGGATCATCGTTGTGCGCGCTGTTGACCTGCTTCGAGACCGGCTCGGCGACCCAGTCGCCAACAGACGGGATGCCCAGCAGCGCGCGCGCACCATCGCCGTCGAGCGTGGGATCGAGCCACGCATCGTAGGCGCTCTCGGCGAGGACGATCGGCATGCGGTCGTGGACCGGCTTGACGAGATCGTTCGGCGGGCCGGTGATGATCGTGAACGACAGGATCTCGCCGGCATCCGTGCGCGCACGGGCCCAGAGGCCGGCGAACGCGAACAGCTTGTGATCGCGCGGGTGGAACCAGAGCGGTTGCTTCTTCGCTGTCTTGCCGGTGCCTTCGTGTCGCCACTCGAAGAACCCGTCGGCGGGGACGAGGCAGCGCTTGCGACTCAGCGCGTCGCGAAACACGGCCTTCGCACCGAGGTTTTCTTTGCGCGCGTTGATCATGAGCGGCGGCTTCGCGCCGTCGCGGCCGGCCCAGTGCGGCAACAGGCCCCAGCGCATCAGCTCGACGGTGCGCTTGCCATCGTTCAGCGTCACGACCGGCGCGGGCTGTGTCGGCGCGACATTGAAGCGCGGCTTCCACCACTCGCCCTGGGCAGACATGCCGAGCGACGCCTGCAGGTCATCGACGACCTTCTCGTGACGCGTCAGCGTGTAGCGACCGCACATGAGGACAGTGTGGCGGTTAAACCTTGGAACGTCACGCGGCGCCGAGCGAGCTATCGCGCGGCGAGATCGATCGGCGCGCCCGTGGCCGACGGCAGCGCGACGCCGAGCCAGCGCGCGACCGTCGGCGCGATGTCGATCATGCGAATCGTCCCGAGGTCCCGCGGCTGCACGCGCCCACCGAGCGCGAGGAACGACGCCGCCATGTTCGGGTCCGCCGGGTGATAGCCGTGCGTGCCGCGTCCCGGCGTCACGGCGAACGCAGCGCCGGTGCGCTTCGTGCCGAACGAGAAGCCCGGCGCCGCGATGACGGCGAACGCGGCATCGGCATCGCCGCCGAGCGTCGCGACCTCGTCGGGCTCGATCACGCGCGCACGTGGCCCGAGCTCGGTGGCGACGGCCAGTGCTGCTTCGCGCGCGGCCGAGTCGGTCGCATAGACATAGGCCGACCCGCCGTTCGCGATGCTGAACGCGCGGGCACCATTCGCGTCGATGAGGCCGTGCTGCGCGAACAGGACGTCGAGCTGGATCTCCTGCTCGACCGCCGCGAAGCCGTGATCCGAGACCACGACGAGCAGCGTGCGATCCCAGTCGGGTGATTGCTCGAGCTGTGCGAGCAGGTCCCCGAGCAGCTTGTCGACGTCCTCGATCGCTTGCTTCGCCTGCGCGCTGCGCGGGCCGTGCGCGTGCTGCGCGTCGTCGGTCGCCCACACGTGCATCAGGACCAGCGTGGGGTCCTCGGCCTCGAGCACGTAGCGCGCGATCGCGAACTGCGCCTCGTCCTTTACTTCGGGCGGCGTCAACTTCGACCACAGGGCGGGATAGCCCTTCGCGACGCGATCGAGCAGATGCGGCGTCGAGAGCGTGCGGAGCAGCTTCTGATCGTCGGCGGTGCCGGCGCGCCAGTACTCGGGCACGCGCAGCGCGACCTCCGCACCGACGGTGACCGGCCAAGTGATCACCGCCGCGCGACCGCCGCTCGCCTGCACGCTGCTCCACAGCGTCGGCACCGCGATGTCCTCGCTGTACCAGCGCCAGCCGTCTGCATTCTTCGCGAGTGGATCGGGCGGCCGGTTCGAGGTGATGCCGTGCACGCGCGGCGGCACGCCGGTCACCATCGTCGTGTGCGCCGGATACGTCACCGTCGGAAACACGGACTCGACGCCGCGCGCGAATGCACCGCGCTCGTGCATCGCGCGCAAGGTCGGCACGCGCAGGCCGAGGCCATCGGGCTCGAGATACGTCTCGGGCATCAGCCCGTCGATGCTGATCATCACGACCCGCCCGTGCGCCGGTGGCGTGGGCGGCTTGACGACGTCGTTCGGCGCGCCGCACCCGGCGAGGAACATCGTCGCGAGGAGCAACCTCATGCTCGGAGCATGCAGTAGGCTCGTCGTGTGACGCGGGTAACGATCGGCATCGTGCTGCTGGCAGCATGCAGCGGAAAATCAGAACAACCACCACCTCCACCGCCGCCCGTGGTGGTCGCCGACGCAGCGCCGCCACCTGTCGATGCGCCGCCGTTTGCCGTCGACGAGAAGAAGTCGTCGTTCGGCACGTCCGTCGAGATTCACAAGCACGGGGAGACCTGCCCCATGCTCGAGTGGCGGCGCGAGCCGAAGTCGGTGTTCGTCAAGAAGTGCAAGGACCAGCCGTTCGCGGCGCAGATCGACACGCTGCGCGACATGGTGACGTACATGCGCGGCGTCGATCGCGCGTTCGACGAGGCGCGTATCGTCGGCGGCGTGGACTTCTATGGATGGCCCGAGCTCGGCCGTCGCTTCATCGAATACGCGAAGACGCATCCGTGGAACGAGAAGAAGCAGTCGCTCAACGCCTACGTGATCGAGGCGGGCTCGACGGGCGACATGTTCCCCGAATACGCCGCGATCTTTCAGAAGAAGCCGAGACTGACGTCCGCGGAGAAGTGCTCCGCCGGTCGCCCTGGCCACAAGGACGACGCCGGCGAGTTCCTCCGCAAGGAAGGCGCGACCGGCAACGCGGAGATTCCGCTCGGCTGCGCGATGGGCTTCATCGAGCTAGAGCAGCCGTAGCATCACGATCTGCAGATAGCGGTCGGCGAACTGCGCCGCGAGTGTCGGGTACTCCGGCGGCAGGCCCGCTTGCTCGAGGATCACGCCGTGGCGGCCCGCTTGCCGCAGGCCCTTGTGCACGAGCTTCGCGAGCGGGCCGAGGTCGTACGTGTTCGACGCGATCCAGAGCAGGCCGTCCGTCGGGACCACCTCGACGGCCTTCGCGATCAGATCGGGATAGTCGCGGCCGAGCGCCCACGAGCGGCCCGCCGCGCTCGACGTCGACGGCGGATCGATCAGCACGAGGTCGTACTGCTCCTTGTCCTTCGCGGCGCGCTGGAGAAACCGGACCGCATCGCCGGTCTCGAACTTCCAGCGCGCATCCGCGCCAAAACCCGAGCGACCGAAGTTGCTCTGCGCCCATGCCTGCACGCCCGGCGACGTGTCGACCGAGGTGACGGTCGCCGCGCCGGCGCGGGCACACGCGACGCTCAGCGCGCCGGTGTACGAGAACAAGTTGAGGACGCGCGCGCCGCTGGCGAACCGCGCGAGGCCGAGCCGCTGCTCGCGCATGTCGGTGAACAGGCCGTGATTGAGGCCGGCGAGCGGATGGACCTCGAACGGCACGCCGTGCTCCGTGACGACGTGCTGCTCCTCGGGCGACTTGCCGACGATGTCCTGCGCGACGTCGTCGGCCGAACCGCGCGCGCGCAGCTTCACGACCGCGCCGTCGAGCTTCGCGAAGCCGACGATCGCTTCGGCGAGCTGGCGGCCGACCGCACGCAGGCCATCGCCGTACGCGTAGACGACCGCCGTCTTGCCGAGCACATCGCACCCAAACCCGGGCAGCCCATCACCCGCGCCGTGCACGAGCCGATACGCGTGATCCGGTCCGGGCAGCCCGAGCTTCACGCGCAGTTTCAGCGCGCGCTCGACGCGCCACCCCAGAAGCGCGCCGTCGATCTTCGCGAAGCCATCGGCGGCGGTTGCCATGACGCGCAGCCGCAAGTTCTCCGGGTCCGCGATCGCGAGCGCGACCTCGTTGCCCCCGTCGTCGACGAGTTGGATGTGCTCGCCGCCGAACATCGACTCGCTGATGCGCGTGGCGTCGACGTCTCGGCCGCCGCCGTTGATAAACGTCAGGGCAGACGCGGGTACTACAAGCGTCCTCACGGACGCCGACGCTACACCGACTCGAGGGCCGGTTGGCTCGCACTGGCAATGGGACTAGCCATGAGAGCGGTTCCCCAGCGCTTTTGCGTGCGGATCCTCGACAAGACTGCGATCGCATCGCGGAAGTGCATCCGCGTGCGCGACGTGCGCACCCGCGATCGTCGACGGTGCAACACGCTGTACAGCCGCGCGATGGCCGCATCGTTGCAACCTCCTCGATCACACCCCGACGAGGAGTCTTCGATGTTCCGCTTTACTTCGATCCTGGTTCTGCTTGCTGCATGCGCTGCTGACGTGGACGACAGCGGCACCGAAAATCCAAACCCCAACACGCCAAATCCAAATAACCCGAACGATCCGAACGACCCGAGCATGCCGGGCACGCCCGGCGGCTCGATGACGTCGGCGGAGTTTCTGACCGCGATCGGCCACAAGGACTGCGACGACGCGTTCACGTGCAAGGCGAACTTCCCGACGGACGCGGGCGTGACGTTCACCGAGGCGTTCGGCGCGAATCAGACGGCTTGTTATGCCGACGCCGCGCAGTACTACAACGCGACCGCGGTGCAGGCGGCGATCACCGCCGGCAAGATCGCGTTCGACGGCACGGCCGCCAAGACGTGCGTCGATGGCTTCAAGGCCCCGACCTGCTCGACGTACTGGACGCAAGGTCCCGACTACGTCACCGCGTGTGACACCGCGATGGTCGGCAAGGTCGCGACCGGTGCGACGTGTGCGGTCGACTTCGAGTGCGCGGGCGAGAACTGGTGCGACGACGCGACCAAGAAGTGCGCTCCGCCCCCGGCCGGTCAGGCGCGCGCCGATGTGCCTTCTGCCTCTCGTTACTCGCGCTTGCGCATGCCGGAGTAAAAATCGACAGGTCGCGATGCGACATTCGCCACCGCCGCTCCACCAGTGGGCATGCGTGGACTCATCGCGATCGCGCTGCAGATCGCACTGACGCCGGTCCCGTGAGGTCAGTCGAGGAGGCGCAGGCTGAGCTCGAGCTGACTGCGCACGAGCCGCAGGATCGACTCGACCTCGTCGCTCGACGCGCCGAGCCCGCTGCGCAGCCGGTCGCGCGTTCCGTCGAGAACGCCGGAGCGCGCACCGATCACCCAGCGCGCGGTGGTCGCGCGATCGACGTGATAGAGCGCGGCGAGCTGATCGATCGTGAGCCCGTCGATGTAGTACTGCCGCAGCACGTTGCGCTGGCGCTCCGCGAGCGCGGCCAACGCCTCGGCGAGCGCGGTGCGAACTTGCTCGCGATAGCGTTCGCGCAGCATCGCGAGCTCGGGGTCGTGCACGTTCGCCGTGAGCTGATCGAGCTCGTCCTGGTTGTCGCCGCCACCGTCGGTGAGGCCCGCGAGCCGGCGCGCCGTGCGGACCGCGATGCTGCGGACCCAGCTGCGCAGCCGGCCTCGCCCACCGTACGCCGCGATCGCCGGCCGCACCGGATCACCGACGAGGATCATCACGAGCACGCGCTGCTCCGCCTCGTCGATCGTCGACTGCGCGAGCGAGAGCTTCACGAGCGCGGGGCGAATCACCGGGAACACCGCATCGCGAAACACCGTGATCGCGGCTTGATCGCCCGCGGCGCACGCGGCCGCGAGATAGAGATCCGCGCCCGGCATGTTGCGAATCACGTGATCGGCCGGCTCGGTCACGCGCTCGCGCAACTTGTCGGCGAGGTGGCGCAGATAGACGGTGGGCGCGAGCGCGATGCTCGGCCATTCGCGCGCGCCTTCGTCGAGCTGCGCGGCGAGGAGCGTGTCGAGATCACGAATCGCGGCAACTTCCGCGCGCCGTGCTGGCTCCAGGCAGTCCAGGAGAATCGTCGACGCATCCGACACGAGGTAGTAGCTAACACGCGAGCGAGTTGATGCAGCCACCATCAAGCACCGAACGCGACGAATGTCTCGATGCCGAGACGCTGGCCGCGTACGTCGACGGGTTGCTCGCGCACGATGCCATCCAGCGCGCCGACCGTCACATCGATCGTTGCCGCGCGTGCCGCGGTGAATTGTCTGCGCTTGCGGCGACCACGGTCGCGGCGCACAAGTAGCTGACATCCGCAGGCCGATTTTTTTTCTCCGACTTTCTTCGCGACAAAGTGCGCCCATGCCCCACCAGGAGGCATGAAGCGCGCACTCGCATGTTTGGCTTTGACTGCAACTCCCGTCGCCGCCGACACGCTCGGCGCCAACCCACGAGACCCCGGCAAGGTCACCGCCGTGCAGAAAGGCGTGAAGGAGATCGACCTCGGCGGCATCTTCGTCCTCTCGCACAACCGGTCGGGTGAGGCGGACGGCGTCACGCGGATCTCGACGATCGGCGGCGCCGGCTTTCAATACTTCCTCAAGGACAACCTCTCCGTCGGTGCCCAGTTCCTCGTCAGCTACGATCGCCAGAGCGCCGAGAGCTACTCGACCGCGTTCGGCGGCGCGCTGTTCGCGTCGCTACACGCGCGGCTCGGCCTCGGCGCGTTCCTGCGCCCGACGCTCGGCATCGGCGCGCTGTTCGGAAGCCAGAAGACCGAGACCATGCCCGGCCAGCTGATGTCCGCGAGTCAGGCCTCGGGCCTCATCCGCATCGCGCTGCCGTTCGCGTACTTCCCGGGCTCGCGCGTCGTGCTGCAAGCGGGACCGGAGATCGACATCAGCGTCGGCCGCACGACGCCCGATGGCGGCGAGGGCGAATCCTTCATGAACGTCTCGGGAGGCTTCGGTGTCAGCGCTGGATACGTCTTCTGAGGAGCGCATCGAGGCCGACCTGCGCGCGGTGGAGTACGAGCTCCGCGCGGATGGCCGGCTCGCGTTCGCGACCTGCGAGGCGCTGCGCAGCGACGCGCGGTTCGCCGGCCTCGAGCCGGCACTCCGGTTCTTGCGTTGCACCGTGTTCGCGGCCGATCCTGACACGCCGGCGCTCCCGCGACGGCGCCGCGTCCAGGCCTGTCGACTGATGCTGCTCTCGCTGGGTGCACACACCCCGGCGCCGCGGTGGACAGTCCTCGAGATCGAGCAGCTCGTGGAGAGCGCGATGGCCATCGCCGGTGCCGAGCTCTCGGATCTCGCGCAGGCGCAGTTCGCGTTGCTCGGCGAGACGACCGCGAACATCACCGCCGCGCAAGAGAGCTTCTTGCGCGAGCTGGGCCGCCAGATCGCCGACAAGCGCCGTCTCGGCCACAGCGCCGAGGATTTCGTGTGGATCGCGGTGCGGCTCGCGGATCCGCTGCCGACGACGAGCGCGCAGGCCTTCTTCGCGGCGCACACACTCCCACCACAGCTGTGCAAACGGCAGCGGATTTGAAATCGAAGCCGACCGGTGGCGACGCGATGCGAGGTGCCTCGCGCCGCCACCGATCGAGACGCGGACCGTCGGTGCAGCGTGCGTGCCGACGCCGCCACCACGCAGCTGCGAACACTTAGCGTCGACGAGGTGGGGGACGAGTCACCGACGGAGGCGCCCGAAGAACTCCTTCGCGATCGCCGTCTGCGGATTGTCGACGACCTGCGACGGCGGACCGTCCTCGGCGATCGTGCCCTTGTCGATCACCCACACGCGCGACGCGATGTCGTGCGCGAACTGCATCTCGTGCGTCACGACCAGCATCGTCATGCCCTTGACCGCGAGGTCGCGGATCACACGCATGACCTCGTCCCGCATCTCGGGGTCGAGGGCGCTTGTGGGCTCGTCGAACAGCATGACCTCGGGGTCCTGCGCGAGTGCGCGCGCGATGGCGACGCGCTGCTGCTGCCCACCCGAGAGCTCGTGGGGAAATGAGGCGCCACGATCGCCGAGTCCGACGAGCGCGAGCAATTCGAGCGCGCGCTTCGCGCCGTCGCCTGCCGGGACCTGACGCACGACGCGCGGCGCGAGCATGATGTTCTCGATCGCGGAGAGGTGCGGGAACAGGTTGAACTGCTGGAACACCATGCCAACGCGCGTCCGCATCGCGCGCAGCTTCTTGCGCGCCTCGGCGCCGGTCATGCGCGGGCGCAGCTCGAAGCCGCAGATATCGACCGCGCCTTCGTCGAACGTCTCGAGGTAGTTGAGGCAGCGCAGCAGCGTCGACTTGCCGCCGCCCGACGGCCCGACGATCGCGATCGTCTCGCCCTTCGTCACCTCGGCGTTGACGCCGACGAGGACCTTGCGGTCGCCGTGCCGCTTAGAGAGCGTGCGGACGCTGATCACGCGCCAGCCTCCTCTCGAGCCTGCGCGCGAGCTCGCTCAGCGGGAACGACAGCGCGAGGTAGAACGCCGCGCACACGAGGCCGGGGATGATCCAGCTGCGCACGTCGACGGCGGCGATCGTCATTCGCTTCGTCAGCTCGATCACCGCGATCACGCTGACGAGCGAAGAGTCCTTGAGCAGCGCGACGAAGTCGTTCGTCATCGCGGGCAGCGCGAGCCGCAGCGCCTGCGGCACCATCACGTGGCGCAGCGTCTGCCACGGTCCCATGCCGAGCGCGCGCGATGCCTCCGCTTGCCCGCGCGGGATCGCGAGCAGCGCACCGCGATAGACCTCGGCCTCGTACGCGGCATAGTTGAGGCCGAGCCCGATGATCGCGGCCTGTAGCGGCCCGAGCTTCAAGCCGACCGACGGCAGGCCGTAGTAGATCACGAACAGCTGCAGGAGGACCGGCGTGCCGCGGAACAGCTCGATGTAGCAGCGCGCGAGCCCGCCGACGATCGGCGATCCGTAGACGCGCGCGATCGCGAGCAACAGACCGAGCGGCACCGCGAGCAAGAACGCGAGCAAGCTGACCTCGAGCGTGACGAGCGCGGCCTGCGCGAACTGCAGCAGCATGCGGCCGTCAAACGCGCGCTTATCGACCTTGCCGCCGACGGGAATCACCTGCGCCTGGCGGTCGTCCCACAGCTTCGCCTTCGCGAGGATGCGCTCGAGCTCGCCGTCGGCGCGCATGTCTGCGAGCGCCTTGTCGATCGCGGCCTTCAGCTCGGCGTCGCCCTTGCGCATGCCGATCACGTACGTGCCGCGCGCTTGATCGTAGGGCACGCAGTAGAGCGTCTTGCGCACGCAGCCGTAGCGATCCGCGATGATGTTGTCGAGGAGCACGGCATCGAGGCGGCCCTGCTCGAGATCGAGGTACGGCTCCTCGTTGCCCTCGTACGGGATCGGATCGTTGCCGATCGCCTTCAGCATGTCCCATGCGTAGGTCTGGTTGAGCGTGCCCACGCGCTTGCCGACGAGGTCGAACACCGAGCGATAGTCCGCCCCCGCGCGCACCGTCAGCGTCTCGCCGTAGACGTAGTAGGGCTCCGACAACAGAATGCGTTCCTTGCGCTCCGTGGTCGCTTCGAGGCCGTTCATGATGATGTCGAAGTCGCCGCGCTCGAGGCCCGGCACCAAGTTCGACCACTGGTTCTGAACGAAGGTCGCCTTCACGCCGAGCCGGCGCGCGATCGCATCCATGATGTCGACTTCAAAGCCGATTCGCGTCGACGGATCCTTCGGGTTCTCGTAGACGAACGGCTCGCCGCCCTGGATATCTGCACCCCAGGTGATTTCACCGCGACTGCGGATCTCGGCGAGCGTCTGCCCCTTCGACGGAGTCGAGCCATCGCACGCCGTCATAACGGTGAGCGCGACCACGAACGCGCGGAACACGAGGCCCAGTATGCACGAAATGTTGCGACCACACGCCGACGCGCGTGTTACCGAGAGCCCGCAATGAGCACCTTGTTGGACGAGCTGAAGACGGCGTGGGAGTACGTTTCATCGATCGAGCCGGCACTCGGCAAGGTTTCGATGGACGAGCTGAGGCGGGTTGAAGGCTCGATCGCATCGGTCGAGCGATACACCGGCGAGATCGACGAGCTCGATGCCGAAGACGCCGAGAGCGCGCAGTCCGCGCTCGCGGTGCTCTACTCGCGTGGCGCCGCGATCGCGGTCGCAGCAGGTGCCGAAGGAGTGGCGCAGCGCTGGTTCGACGAGGGCGAGAGCCACGCCCTCGACGAGGCCTACGCGGCGCAGTTCATGGACGGCCGGCGCGATCCGGAACGCTATCGCAAGCTCGTGCAAGGTCGCTGGCAGATCGCGAATCACCGCGAGGGCGACGCGCGCAAGCTGTGGCGCGAGGTCGTCAAGGCGAACAACACCGACGCGATCGCGCTCGCGGCGAACGCCGAGCAGAAGGCGCCCCGCGCGCTCAAGGACGGCCAGATGCCGTCGCTGTGGACGTACAACGGCATCGGCGTCGGATTTTCGGGCAGCCGCGATCGCTGGGACGACGGGTCGTACGCGACCACGCACTGCTTCAAGATCTTCTACATCCCGATCATCCCGCTCAAGGCGTATCGCGTGGTGGATGGGCAGGAAGACAACGAGTACTTCATCCTCGCGCGCGAGCAACTGTCGACGTTCGCCCGCGTGTGGCGCTGGGGTCTGCTCGGCATGGTCGTGCTCGGCATCGCCTGGTTCGGCATCAGCTCGCACCTGAACGATCCCGATCGTCTCGCGCGGATTCGCTGGGACGAGTCGATGGAGAAGGTCGCGAAGTCCTCGCCGGAGGACGCGCTGCGCGAGCTCGACGATCGCATGAAGGACTACGAGCTGTGGCGCGTCGGTCGCGAGCGCGCACAGAAGGCGGGCGCGGAGATGGTGAAGCTCGCCGCCGGCATGGTGAAGAAGCCGTTCACGAAGGACGCGGTCGATCAGGCGACGCGGGTCGTGCGCCGCTATGAAGCGCTACCAGCGGAAGTGAAGGGCGGCGTTGCACAGGACGCGATCGTCGCCACGCTCGACAAGTGGACCAAGGATCTCGGCGAGTCGCTCGACACCGCCGAGGCGCGCCTCGAGCTCTTGCGCCACGCAGAGCGCCTCGCCGACACGGCCGCGCATGGCCCGATCGCGGCGAAGATCGAGACCACACGTCTCGCCGCCGCCGATGCGAAGGCAGAGACCGCACCGCTCGAAGCGCTCGCGATCTACGTCGAGAAGCCGAGTGCAGATGCGCTCGCTCGCGCGAACAAGATCGTCGAGAAGATCGCCGAATCGCCGGCGCTGCTCGTCGATGCGAGCACCGAGCTGCGCGCGTGGATCAGCAACGTCGGTGACAGCCCTCTGCGCCAGACGGTGCAAGACCGCCTCGCGCTCGGCAACGCCGCGAAGGAAGAGGCGCAGGCCGAGAAGGTCACGCCGAAGCAGCTCGAAGCGATGCTGAAGAAGAACCCGTGGAACCAGTGGGCCACGCTCGCGCTCGCGAACGTCGACATCGATGCGGGCAAGCTCGACGCGGCGGCGACACGCCTGCGCGCGATCGGCAAGCCGAACGCGATGGTGCGCGACGTGCGGCAGATGCTCGGCCAGCTCGCGAGTGCGCTCGGTCAGCTCGAGGAAGCAGACGAGCTCCTGACCGGTCTCCTCGGCAGCCGCCTCGCGCGCTTCGCGAAGGTCGCCGCCGAGCTCGAGACGCAGCAGCAAGCGCTGATCTCGCAGCTGAAGAACGGCACGATCCCGTACGACCTCCAGCGCCAGCTCGACAGCACGCCCGAGGCGCAGCAGCGCGACATCGTCACCAAGTGGCTCAGCGATCAGATGGAGAACGATCCGAAGATGAAGTCGCTGCGCGACCAGTACATGGCGCTCAACGATGTCGTGCCCGCGTGCCTCGCCGCCGGCACCGTCAAGCTGCGCCGCGCGCAGGGCCTCTCGGGCGCCGCGCGTGACGCGATGCTCGGCGAAGCAGAGCGCATGTTCCTCGCGATCCGCACCGAAGCAGAAGGTCAGCCGGAGTTCGCGATCGGCCTCGGCGAGATCTACGCGCGCCTCGGCAAGACGAAAGAATCCGAAGAGCAGTTCGAGCAGATCCTCGCGATGAAGAACCCCGAGCTCTCGCTGCGTGTCGCGCGCGTGTATCGCGGCATCGGCAGCGCCGAGCGTGCGAAGACCGTCGCGAAGCAGGTGTTCGACACCGCGACCGAACAGACGCGCGACAACGCCGCCGTCCTCCTCGGCATCATGAGCGACACGCGCGGCGAGGAAGACGAAGCCGAAGCCTGGTTCCGCAAGGCAGACCAGAAGGACCCGATGGTGAAGACGTCGCTGCTCGAGCTCGAGGCGCGCCGGCTCCTCCGCGCGGGCAAGTACAACGAGTGCGCTGCGAAGTACGCGCAGGTCGCGAAGCAGCACCTCGCCACCGCGAACGCGATGGACATCGCGAGCTTCAACAACGCCGCGCTCGCGCACCAGAACCGCTTCGCGTGCAGTGGTGATGCGAGCGCGCTCGCCGATGCGGAGAGCACGCTCGAGAAGGCGTACCGCGTGCGCGGCGACGAGCCGATCGTCGTCGCGAACCTCGCCGAGCTCCACGACGGCAACGGCCGCCGTCGCGTGCTCGCGAAGCGGATCGACATGCGCGCGCTGCACGGCGTGACGAGCGAGACCGAGAAGGTCCTCTCGCTCCTGCTCGGCAACGCCGATCGCGACGCGGTCCTCGCCGACCTCAACGCAGACGCCGGCATCCGCCGCAGCATCGATCTGTTCAAGCAGTACGAGGTGCTCGCGCCGAACAGCTCGAACGCGTACGAGAAGCTCTTGACCTACGCGTACGAGCGCCGCGACGAAGCCGCGCTCACCGCCCTCCTCGAGCGCGTGAAGCGCGCGAAGGGCCTCGACACCAGCGAGGCCGCGCGCAACCGCGAGAAGTTCCAGAAGGGCGAGTTCGACGAGCAGGTCAAGGAGCACGCGACCACCACGCTGGCGCGTCTCGACGCCTTGCTCGCGAAGGGCAAGCTCGATCCAAAGACGCGCGCCGCCGCGCTGATCGCGACGGGCAACCTCCGCATCCGCGCGTCGCTCTACGAAGGCAACATCCCCGGCGTTGCCGCGGGTCGCAAGGCGACGCAAGAGGCCGGCAAGCTCTGGCCCGCGGTCGCGTCGCCGTCTTTCGTGATCGCCGCGCTGATCGACGAGGCCGCGCTCGAGGCCGACACCAAGACGTGGACCGAGATGCGCCGCACCTATAGCGCGGTCGCCGCCCTCACCAAGCTCGCGGCCGACAAGTCGCCGATCGCGGCGAAGGTCATGGCGTCGAAGCAGTGGGCAGAAGTCCACACGACGGCCCAGTCCGACACCGCGCGCCCGAGCGTCGACGACCTGCGCATCGCCCGCCTCCTCGGCGACACCGCGCTCGAAACCCGCGCAAAGGCAGTCCTCGACGACAAGCTGACCCGGCTGTCCTACGAGATCGGCCTCGTGCTCGACCCCACAGGTCCTGGCACGAAGGAAGACCTCGCCTACCTCGACAAGCGCTAAGCTCTCTCCATGGAGCTCGGCCGCATGCTGGAGAAGTGCGTGCGCGACCAGTGGTCGATCGACGACATCGACTGGAACGTGCCGCCGCCAACACTCCCTCGCGAGAAGGAAGAGGCGGTCGTCCAGGCGTTCATCGACATGGCGGGCATCGAGCTCCTCGCCGGCGCCCTGTTCGAGGTCCAGCGCGACAAGACCACGGACCCGACGCTCAAGAAGATCTTCGCCACGTTCGTCGTAGACGAGAAGCGCCACTCCGCCGTCGCGTCGCGCCTCGCCGAGCACTACAACGTCCACCACTACCGCGCCTACCGCGAGTCCCCGTCGCTGACCGCGTTTCGCCCGCACTTCCTCCACCTCGTGCGCAACACCTCGCCCGAAATCGCGAACGCGTACATCACGTCGGGCGAGCTCATCCTCGATGTCGCCCTCCTCCGCTCGCTCGACGACTACGTCGACGACGAGATGTCACACCGCGCGATGAACCTCATCAATCGCGACGAATCGCGCCACATCGCCGTCGACTTCCACATGACGGAGTTCTACTGCTCCGACGAATACCTCCACATCGTGCGCGCGCGCCCGCGTCCCTCGCTCGTGCAGCTCGCGAAGATGACGAAGAACCTCGCCACGATGATGTGGTTCGTGAAGCCGTTCCTTCAGGAAGTCTTCCTGAAGCCGATGGACATGACCGACCCATCCGGCCGCCGCGTGCACGAGGCGTTCAAGCGCATCCAGCTCGTGCTGCGCAAGCCCACCGTCGCGCGCGCGCCATTCTCGAAGATGATGATCTCGCTCCAGAACGCGTACAACCACCCGATCTACGGCCGCGCGTTCGGCCGCGTGATCCTCCGGCTCCTCGGCGCCGAAGATCGCGCAGCGCGCATCCTGTTCACGAAGGAAGAGCTCGCGCGCACGCAGAGCATGACGTTCGACGAGCTCGCCGAAGAAGCGCTCAGCGTCAAGTACAGCTAGTGGCCGTGGCCTTCGTGGCCGGGCTGCGGGCCGTGGTTGTGGCCTTCGTGGCCATGATTGTGCGGCTCGAGCACCGGCGCCTTCACACCCGGGGCGGCCGTCATCGGGTAGTTCTTCTGGTGCCAGAGGTTGACGCCCTCGTCGAGCACGAGCGCCTTCTTGTGCCCGCGCTTGATGAGCTCGTCGACGACGATGCCCGAGAGGTGGTGCGGGCACGCGCAGTACGCGATCACGTAGGTGTCCTTGTGCTTCGCGGCGATCTCGTCGAGGCGCTTGAGCTCGTGATACGGGATCGAGACCGCCCCGGTGATGTGCGCGCGGCGCCAGTCCGAGGGCGGGCGCGCGTCGACGATGATCATCTTCTTCTTATCGGCCAACGCCTTCGCGACCACGTCGATGCCGATGAAGCGGTCGGCGCGAGGCTTCCAGTCGGGGTTCTTCCCCTTCGGGTTGATAACGAGCGGCTCCTTGCCAGTCGGCTCGGGAAGGAGCGGCGTCGCCGTGGCGTTTTGGGAGAGCGTGCGGACGTAGGCCGTGACGTCGTCGAGCTGCGCGGGCGTCATCACCGTGTTGAACGCGAGCATCTTGGTGCCGGGGCGTCCGACCTCGGTCGCGTAGCGAATGAACGAGTCGGTCGCGATCGTGAGGAACTGGATGTTCGCGAGGTGCGGGGCCTCGCCGCGCTTCGCTGCGTCGCCGTGGCACGTCTTGCAGTACTCGCCGTAGAGCTTGGCGCCACGCGTGACGTCACCGACGCCGACCGCAGGGAGCGGCTTTTGCTTGGGACCTTGCGAGCGGATCCACGCGACCATCTTGTCGACGTCGGCGTCCTCGAGCGGACCACCGAGCGCCTTGCCGTACGCGCCCATCGACGTGCCCGGCCGGCCGAAGATGATCGAGCGGCGCAGGAAGTCGTCGCTCGCACTCTCGAGGAACGTCGGGTTCACGAGTGAGGGCGAGAAGTCGGCGCCGTATCCCTTGGCGTCGGCGCCGTGGCACGGCGCGCACAATCGCGTGTACGTCGCTTTTCCAGCGGCGAGATCGACGGTGACGTCGCGCGCATCGGCAACGATCGGCGCGACGCCGGTGCCGGCATCGCGCTTCGCGGTTGGTTTTGCTCCGCTGTTTTGACAGGCAGAGAAAACCAGGAACATCAGGGCGGCGAGCGAACGCACGCCCGAACTATGCCCCACGATGCGCTGGGTTTCACGCCAGTGCGTCGCGGTTCATGGTCGCGCTAGCGACGATGGTCGCGAATGACCGGACCGCCCTCGCGGCGCTCTTCGCGCTCTTCACGGCGGTGATCACGGATTTCCTGACGCTCTTCGCGACGCTCCTCGCGATCCACGCGGGCGCCGGCATTCCACCGACCCTCGACCCAGACGTGGCGACGGCCGTTGCGACGCTCCCAGCGACCGGGTGCGTAGACGTAGCCCACGCGCTCGCGCTCGTAGTAACCGTCCGCCCAGACCCACTGACCACCGCTCCAGTTCCAGCGGCCTTCGATCCAGATGTGACCCGGACGCGAATCGTAGTGCACGACCCGCGGCGGTGGCGGTTCCGATTCCACTTCAACGACCGCGACCGACGGACCTCTGACGTATGCGCCGCCACTGCCGCGCACCATGCAGCCAGTGAGCAGCACTGCGAGACCAAAGCTAGCGAGCAAATTTGTTCGATTCATTCGTTCCTCCTCGAGTCACAGAAGACGAGAGCAAGCACGGGACCATTCACATTGCCGGCGATTTCGCCGGCCTACACGAACACCGTGAAGCACCAGTAACGTGATGTTCACGCCACAGCCGAGTATGCCCTGAGGTTTCGGTGGGCTACAAACCGACACGTTGTTGTGACCAATGTACGTGGATCGGATTGGCGCAGGCTGGAGTAACATCGGCACATGCGCGGTCGTTGGAGGATGCTGCTACTCCTGCTTTGCGCGTGCAAAGCCGAGATCGGCGGCAACCTGGCGGATCCCGACGGCGGAACCGACGCGAACGCCGACGCGACGGACGCGATGGGCACGTTCGGACCGTGGAGCGCGCCGATGATGTTGCCCGGTGCGAGCACCGCGGGCGCGAGCGAAGACGACGGCACGCTCTCGAACAGCAAGCTCGAGTTGATCTTCTCGAAGGCGGATCCCGCGATCGACGCCGGTCGCAAACATCTCTACTGGATGTCACGCACGGCCGTGACCTCGACCACGTGGTCGACGCCCGTGCGGCTCTCGATCAACGTCGACCTCACCTCCGACGAGACGCCGCGGTTTTCCGCCGACGACAAGACGCTGTTCTTCGCCTCGAACCGCGCGGGCACGACCGGCGCGCTCGACATCTGGCAGTCGACGCGCCCCACGATCGGCACGGCGATGGGGTGGACGATGCCGACGCTCGTCGGCACGATCAACAGCGCGCAGACGGACAAGTGGTGCGTGCCGTGCAGCCTCGGCAAGTATCTGATGGTCTCGACGCGCAACAGCCTGGCGACGCCGAGCGAAGACATCTACGAAGGCACGACCGGCGGTGGCGCACCGACGCTCGTCGCCGAGCTCTCGGATCTCACGAAGACCGATAACGGCGCGTTCATCTCGTCGGACTGCAACACGATGTTCTTCGCATCGACTCGCGCGGGCGCGCAGCGGATCTACACGTCGACGCGCGCATCGGCGACATCGCCGTGGTCTGCGCCGCAGCCGCTGCCCGACTTCGTGGCCGTCGGTCTCGCGCAAGAAGATCCGTGGCTCTCCGAAGACGGCCGCACGTTCGTGTTCAGCGCGACGACGACCGCCGGCAACAAAGACGTCTACATCACGACGCGCTAAGGCTTCTGATTCGCCGCATCGTTCGGATCGCGCGTCGATGCAAAGTCGATCCGCAAGAACTTCGTCAGGGCGAGGTTCGCGGCGTAGCCGTCGGTGAAGTTGTTCGCGTAGAGGCCGGCGTAGCTGCTCTCGACGTTCGCCTTCTCGTTGATCATCCACGTGACGACGTTCATCGTCGTGCTCGCGCCGAGCGTCGCGCGCGGGAGCGCGAGCTCGACGAACGTGCCGGCGCGTGATGCAGGCGGCGCCGTGACGTCGGTCCACGTCGCCCCGTTGTACTGCTTGAGCATCAGGAACATCTCGTCGCACCGCCAGCGCACGTAGTAGTCCGCGCGAAAGCCGGCGGGAAACGTCGCGCCCTGCGTGTTGTACGTCTCGCTCACGAGCGCGCCGTTGGGCATCCCCGGATCGACGTCGACGTAGACGAACAGCCACTTCGTCGCGGTGTCCGCGGCGACTGGATCCAGATCCGCGCCGGCATAGCCAACGTAGATGTTCTCGGCGTCCCACGACACGCGCGCGCCATACCCTGTGGACGTCGTCGGGAACTGCTCGGCCGACAGGAAGTCGTCGACGCCGTCGATCATGATGCGATGCGAATACGGCGCCGCGTCGACTGGCGTGCTGTCTCTCGGCGGACCATCGATCGTCGCGGTCGCCGAACCTTTGCTGCACGCGCCGAGCGCGACCAGAAGCGCGAGCCGTCTCATGAGGTCTTGATCGTAGCGCCCTGCGCGCGCCCGGCAGCGGGGAATCGGCACGCCGCATGACCGAGCACGACCGGCCCATCGACGGTGCCCGTCGGGGTCGCGACCCAGCCGCGCGCGATGCGTGCGTCGAGGAGCTCGTCCGCCGTCGGTCGGTGATCCCACACGGAGACCGCGTTGACGCCGCCGAGTCAGGTCGTGTCGAAGACGAGGAAGCCAGGGGTGCCGTCTTTGACGACGATCACGTCGTGGTTGTACTCGTCTTGCACGACGACTTGGAGCACCTGCCCGCCCCAACGCAGGATGTCCTCGAGCGTCTCGAGCTCGATCATGCGTACTGCTGGCAGCCCTGGCAGAACCAGCGCTGGTACTGCGCGACGAACGTCATTGCCTTGCCGCAGCGCCCGCAGAACTGCGAGCCCGCCGCGGCCGCTGTTGGTGGTGTCGCCGCCGCTGCCGGTGGTTGCTTGAGCAACGCCGCGAGCTGCGGCGCAGGTGCACCCATGATCGTCGCCTTGTTGTGCGGTGCTTGCGGCGCCGTCGGTGCCGCCATCGTCGGCGCGTACGGAAGTGGTGCGCCGGCGGGTGGCGGATTCGCGCCGTGCATCGGAGCGGCGGGCGGCGGTGCGTTCGGCGCAGCGACGAATGGTCGTGCGCCGTCCAAACCGTATGGCGGTTGCGATGGCGGCGCGACGGGCGGCGGCGCATGCGGCGCCGCGCCGAACGGCGGTTGCGCTGACGGCGCACCATAGGCGGCCCCGCCCATCGGTGGCGGTCCCATCGGTGCAGCGCCCATCGGCGGCGCTCCATAGGGTGCTGCTCCGCCGGGCGGTGCACCATACGGTTGCGGCGGCGCGCCATACGGTTGTCCCATCGGCGCGCCATACGGTTGCTGCGGATACGGCGCGCCCGGCGGCGGCCCACTCGGCGGATATCCACCGCCCATCGGCGCGCCACCAAACTGTCCGAGCGGCTTCACCGCGACGGGCCACGGCGTGGTGCCTTGTCCCGGCCAGTACGGACGCAGCTTGCGCACGAAGATGCCGGCCGCGACGACACCACCGATGGCGAACACCGGCGACCAGCTGATCGACATCTCCTGGCCCTCGATCAAGAGACGCACGGCGAAGAACGTCGTCGCGAATGCGCCGACACCGAGCACGCCGTTGATGATCTTGAACGCGGGAAACTTGTTCGGCGTATTCGAGAGCACGAGGAACGCCATGTACGCCGAGGCGGCAGCGGCCGCGATGCCCGCGAACAGCGCGAGGTACGCGATCAGCTGGATGTCGCCCGGCGCGTTATCCCAACCCACGCCCGTACAGGTGCCGCCGAAGCAGACCTCGATGCCGAGCGGACCGACGCCGTTCAGCCCACCGCGGCCGGACATCCACGACTTCGTGAACACGCCGATCAGGATCGCGAGCGCGCAGCCCGCGAGGATGTATGCCGTCATCTTCGGATCGAATGGCTTCGCGACCGCGGGAGCGTGCGGCGGCGCACCCGGCGGTGGGCCCGGAGGTGGGCCATATGGATATGGATTCTGCGGCGGTGGACCCGATGCGGCCATTGCCGTCGAGCATATGTCAGCCGCGCAGGCAGGTGTTACGATACCGCCGTGCGCGCAGTCGGGCTCCTCTCGATCATGTTGCTCGTTGCTTGTGCGCGCGACCCGGAAGAAGCGCTGTGCCCCGACCTCGAGGTCGGCGATCTGATCGTCACCGAAGTGCGCGGGCCGCAGACGCCCGAGGATCCGGTGAACGGCGAGTGGATCGAGCTGTTCAACGCGAGCGGGCGCAGCATCGACCTGCGCGGCACCACGGTGCGGTTTCGTCGCAAGGACGGCAGCAGCGAGGTCAAGGTCATCGTCCGCGAGACCACCATGGTCGGTGCCGGCGCTTACGTCGTCCTCGGCCTGTTCCTTAACAACACCATGCGCCCGGCGCACGTGAACTACGGCTTCGCGACCGACTTCAGCGAGGACTGGCTCGCCGCCGCGGCCGTCGATGTCGAGAGCTGCGGCACGCGCATCGATCGCTCGACCTACGACTCGCTGCCAAAGATGGGCTCGTATTCGTTCACCGGCGCGATGGCGCCCGACACGAACGCGAACGATGACCTTCGCAACTGGTGCACCAACCCCGCGGCGAACGGCGCTGTGTTCCCCGGCTCTCCGCAGCAGGCCAACCCACCATGCCCATGAATCGCTTCGTCTCTCTGCTCCTCGTGGTCGCGGTCGCGGCGTGCTCGCCCGTCGGCGGCGAACGCTACACGCGCAAGCAAGCGCAGAAGTCGCTCAAGAAGCTCGAGACGCCGGGCATCACCGTCGGCGAGTTCAAGGTGTCGAAGATCGTCGACGGCGACACGATCCGCGTCGACGGCCTCGACAACTCGCTCCGCCTCCTCGGCATGGACACCGAGGAGACGTTCAAGAGCGAGCTCAATCGGCGAGCCGTCGAGACCGATTGGCTCGGCTACCTCGAGGCGAAGCGCGGCAAGCCGCGACCGGGTCGCATCGAGACGCCGTTCGGCGAGATCGCGAAGGTGTGGGCCAAAGAATTCTTCGCCGGCGTCACGACGGTGCGCATCGAGCGCGATCATCCCGGCGAGATTCGCGATCGCTTCAACCGCTACCTCGCGTACGTCATCGCGCTCAAAGACGGCAAGTGGGTGAACTTCAACGTCGAGGCGGTGCGCGCAGGGATGTCACCGTACTACACGAAGTACGGCTACTCGCGCCGCTTCCACAACGAGTTCCTCGCCGCGCAGGATGAAGCACGCAGCGCGAAGCGCGGGATGTGGAACCCCGACCCGAAGCTCATGAAGTACCCCGACTACAAGGAGCGCTTCGAGTGGTTCGAGGCGCGCGCCGCGTTCATGGAGGCGTTCCGCAACGAGGGCAAGGACAAGCCGAGCTACGTCGACCTCACGCACTGGGACGCGCTGAAGCGACTCGAGGAGCACGTCGGCAAGGAAGTGAAGATCATCGGCGTCGTCGCCGAGGTGCGTTATGCCGAGCGCGGGCCGTCGCGCGTCCTGCTCTCGTACCGGATGTTCAATGACTTCCCGCTGGTGTTCTTCGATCGCGACATCCTCGTGCAATCGGGTCTGCCGGAGTGGAAGGGCGAGTTCATCGTCGTGACCGGCACGGTCACCGACTACACGAACAAGAAGAGCGGCAAGAAGCAGCTGCAAATCTCGGTCGATCGCGCAAGTCAGATTCGCCTCAGCAAGGTGCCGGGATTGCCAGATCCGACCAATCCAGGCGTCCCGACCACTGCCGGACCGTGACTTCCGCACACCTTGTCGAGCCGTGATCGTGCGAACGTAGAGTACCTATGCGTCGACTCGCTTTCCTCGCTGCGATCGCTAGCGTCTTGGCCGCCTGTGGACCCTCTGACGAGGAGGGTGGTTGCAAGGACACGCTGGTCGCCGGCGACCTCATCATCACCGAGGTGTTCGCCGACTACGCCGCCGCCAGCGGTGGCACCGGCACGGACGAAGGCAAGGAGTGGTTCGAGATCTACAACGCGAGCGATCGCCCGGTAGATCTCGAGGGCGTGACGATCACGCACGGGCGGCCCGAGGGCGGCACCACCGCCCCGAAGAAGCACGCGATGGGCCCGATCACGATCGCGCCCGGCACGTACCTGACGCTCGGCAACTCCACGAGGGACCTGCTCCCCGCGTACGTCGACTACGGCTACTCGAACGCTCTGGGCGAATTCTTCAACTCGAACGGCGGCAAGCTCGATCTGTCGTGCGGCTCGACGGTGATCGACAGCGCGGTCTACGAGGCCGTCAAGTCCGGCCGCTCGCGCCAGTTCACCGCCGCGATGCCTCCCGACTACACGCAGAACGACAACCTCGCGAACTGGTGTGAAGCGAGCGACACCGAGTTCGAGGCGAGCAACTTCGGCACGCCCGGCCAGGACAACGACTGCCGGCCATCGGTCGCCGGCCAGTGCGCCGATGCACAAGGCTCGCGCCCGACCGTGCCGCCGGAGGCCGGCCAACTCGTGATCACCGAGGTGATGCCGTCACCCGGCGCGGTCAGCGACACCGTCGGTGAATGGTTCGAGGCGAAGGCACTCGCGTCGTTCGACCTCAACGGCCTCGCGCTCGATCGCACGACCGACACCGCGAACCCGCGCGTGATCGAGTCGGCCGACTGCATCCACGTCAACGCCGGTGACTACGTCGTGTTCGCGCGCTCGGCGGATACGGCGGTGAACAACCTGCCGGCGAATTCGGTGAAGGGCGCGTTCACATTCACGCTCGTCGCGGGCTCGATGGCCACTCCCGGTGACGTGCAGATCCTCTACAACGATCAAGTCATCGACGCGGTGACGTGGACGAAGACCACGACGGAGAAGGCGCTCCAGCTCGATCCCGATCTCACCGACGCGACGTCGAACGACAGCCCGAGCAACTTCTGCGACGCGACCACACAATACGGCGCCGCCTCGACGACGACCGGCCGCTTCGACTTCGGCACTCCCGGCGCCGCGAACACGCAGTGCACGCTCCTGCCGCCCGCCGGCATGTGCGACGCGGCCGGCACGCTACGCCCGATCGTGAAGCCCGCCGCGGACCAGCTGCAGATCACCGAGTTCCTCGCGAACCCGGGCAACGCGGCGGTCGGCACCGACTCGACGCGCGAGTGGTTCGAGATCCTCAATACCGGCGGCGGCGCGTTCGATCTCAACGGGCTCACGTTCGCGAGCGCGACGGGCATGACGGTCGTGAGCTCTGCGAGCTGCATCTCGATCGCGGGCAACGCGTTCGGCCTCGTCGCGCGCAGCACCGACAGCGCGAACAACGGCATGCTGCCGGCGCCCGACGCGACGTTCGGCTTCTCGCTCGTCGACTCGAACGGCCGCATCGAGGTGCGAGACGGCGCGACGGTGCTCGAGACCGTGATCTGGACGAGCGTGTTCACGCCGACGACGGCGAATCCGATCGGTGTCGCGCGCCAGCTCGATCCCGACGAGACAGCGAGCTTCGCGACGAACGGCGATGCAGGCACCGCCGCATCGACGCAGCCGTGGTGCCCCGCGACGACGACCTACGGCGACAACACGAACCGTGGCACGCCGAAGGCCGCGAACGCGCAGTGTCCTTGAGAGCGCTCCCGTTGCTCGCGCTGGTCGCGTGCGGCGGCGGTGTCGATACCGCCACCGTCACGCGCATCATCGACGGTGACACCATCGAGCTCGAGGGCGGCGAGCGCGTCCGCTACTTGATGGTGAACACGCCGGAGACCACCGGCGGCAAGAACGAGTGTTTCGGCTCGAATGCCGTGACGTTCAACACGGACCTCGTCCTCGGCAAGGAGGTCGAGCTCCGCTACGACGTCGAGAAACAGGACCAGTTCGACCGCACGCTCGCGTACGTCACCGTCGACGGCATGGAAGTCAATCGGCTCATCGTCGAGCGCGGCTTTGGCTGCGTGCTGCACATCCCGCCGAACGGCGACGACCGCGTCGACGAGTTCGAGATGCTCGAGCAGACCGCGCGCCTGACGATGCGCGGGCTGTGGGGCGTGTGCAGCCCGATTCCCTGCAACTAATGATACCGTCGTCACGTGCGCGGTGGCCTCGCTCTTCTGTTCGTGATGACCACGAGCCTGGCGCACGCGACGCCCTACGAGACGTTCGTGGACATCGAGGACCAGGCGGACCTCGACGACCTGCTCGCGGCCGGTGACATCACCACCGATACGTACGACGAGCTGCTCGATCTGCTCACGAACGGCGTCGATCTCAACACCGCGGATCGCGCGCAGCTCTACGCGCTGCCGAACCTCAACTACGACGACGTCGACGCGATCATCGCGTATCGCGAGGCGCAGAAGGGCGTGATCAGCGATCCGGCCGGGCTCGTCTCGGCGGGCGCGCTCACCGAGGACAAGCTGTTCGCGATCGCGGCGTTCGTCGTCGTGCGGCAGGCGGACTCGCGGCTCAAGCTGCGCGGGTTCGCGCAAGCGATGACGCGCTACACGCCGAGCGACACCGACACGGACTACGACATGCCGCCGTTCGCGACGCGCGGCCGCTTCGGCCTGTTCAAGCACCTACGCTTCGGCTACGCGGCGACGGTCACGCGGCTGCGGCTCGGTGATCCGGTCTACGACCCGAACCGCGATGCGTTGATCGCGGGCAGGCCTTCCACGCAGCTGCACATCCCGAAGATCTACGTGCAGTACGAGACCGACGAGGTCTCGCTGATCGGCGGCAGCTTCCGCGCGGGCTTTGGCCAGCGCCTCGTGTTCGACAACTCGAGCCGCTACACGCCAAACGGCTTCACGTACGACGACCAGCTGTTCTTCTCGTCGGACCTCTCGACGATCTGCCGCGAGTCCGCCGCCGAGCTGCCATCGCCGTGCACCGGCGCCGCGCGCTACGAATACGTCACGCCCGACTGGCGCTGGCGCGATGGCCTGTTCGGCATCGGTGCGGGCCTGCGCAGGGTGCCCGCCGGCGACGGCTGGCTGCAGCTCTACGGCTGGGCGTCGTCGGCGCGCAAGTCGGTGTACCAGTACGAGCTGTACGATCGCAAAAAGTGCGTCGACGATACCGGCAAGCCGAAGACGCCGTACGACGACACGGACCCGGGGTGCGCCGCGCCGCCGGTGTTCGTGCGCCCCGACGGTGACCTGCTCGATCCGACGACGCGCCACTCGTTTCAGACGCTGCCGAACGTGTTTCGCGAGAACCTCGCGGGCCTCAACATCGGCTACTGGGCGGACCGCCGCAACGCCGTCGGCCTCACCGGCTACTACGCGCAGGAGAAGAACCTGCTCGACGGCGTCGACCTCGACACGCAGGAGTGGTCGCGGATTCCGATCGGCCGCGCGTTCGGCGCTGCGGGTGCGAACTTCTCCCTCGGTCGCGGGCCGTTCGATGTGTTCGGCGAGTTCGCGTACACCTACGACAAGGCGCCGGATCCCGTCGGGCCGATCGAAGGCGGCGGTGGCCCGGGTGCGGTCATTCGCATCACGCACACGCAGAAGCGGCAGGAGATCGAGGGCGTGTTTCGCTACTACGGGATCGATCACGAGAACCCGTACTCGCGGCCGATCTCGCAGGCCGACGAGCTCGACGGCTCGCGCGCACGCGACGAGGTCGGCGGCCGCATTCGCTACACGAAGAGCGACAAGCTCTATTCGATCCGCTCGGCGATCGACATCTGGACGCCGCTGACGACGATGAAGGACAAGACCATCCTCGGCGAGACGCGCCCGCAGCTCAAGCTCGACACGTACGTGCGCGCCGACGTCCGCACGTCGAACGAGATCTGGGCCGGCCTCTGGCTACGCTTCCAGGACAAGGACCTCCAGGAGGGCGGGCAAGACGAGTGCTTCGAGGTCTCGACCGAGGAGAACGAGGACGGCGAGACGATTCCCTGCCAGGGCCGTCAGCTCACGTCGATCGGGCGCGTCCGCTACCAGCCGAACAAGAAGCTGCACTTCACGGCGATGCTCCAGCACCAGCTCCTCGACGACGAATCGCTCACGATGGGCAAGAAGTTCCGGCAGGACTGGGGTGCGTGGCTGATCGCGCTCTGGCACCCGCGACCCCGTGCGCGGTTGCGCGGCCGCGTGCGTTATCTCGACGAGTCGAGCGAGCTGCTCGGCGGCGACGACGCGAACCTCGAGCGCTCGGTCTCGTTCCAGGCCGACTTCGCGTTCGGGATCCGCGAGAAAGACACGGTTCGCGTGCGCGTCGATGCCAAGAAGTTCCTGGACGACCGCATGAGCACCGATGATCGCGATCCGAATCCCGATCTCCAGCTCTGGCTGCAGTACGAAGCAAAGCTATAGTCCGTTCGATGGCGTTGACCTCGATCGTCGTCGGTTGCGATCTCTCGAGCTCGAGTGATCTCGCGCTCGAGCGCGCGATCGCCCTTGCGGAGATGCACAAGGCTCGCATCGTGCTCGTCAACGCGCAGGCGAACGACGCGCCGATCGCCGAGGTCGACAACAAGATGCTCGCGCAGCTCGGCGAGGTCTCCGCCGCCGTGCGCGTCGAGGAAGCGCGGCAGCTCGCCGACCGCCTGGTTTTGATCCAGGCGCGCGGCGTCGCCACCGAGATCGTAAGCCGCGTCGGTCCGGCCGACGACATCCTGATCGCCGCCGCGGCCGAGTTCGCCGCCGAGCTGATCGTCCTCGGCTCGCACGGCCTCACCGGCATCTCGCGCCTCCTGCTCGGCAGCGTCGCGGCCGGCACGATCCGCAGCTCGACCTGCGATGTCCTCGTCTGCCGTGGCCCGTCGACGCGCGCGGCGTTTCAGCGTCCGCTCGTCGCGACGGACTTCTCCGAAGCCTCGACCAAGGCGCTCCAGCACGCCGCACGCATCTGCTCGCCGGGTGCGCCGATGGATGTCATCCACGCCTGGCAGCTGCCCGCCGGCTCGTGGGGCGCGACGCTGCTCGGGCAGGCACGCTTCCCGTGGTCGACGGTCAGGGACGCGGTGCTCGCGGGCGCGCGCTCGCAGGCGGACAAGCTCCTCGCGGAGTACGGCAAGATGGGCAACCCGATCAACATCGACCTCGTTCAAGGCCCCGCCGCTTCCGTGATCACGCACGCGGCCGAGAAAGATGGCCACGATCTGATCGCGGTCGGCGCCCACGGACATCGCGGTGTCCGGCGCCTGCTCCTCGGCAGCGTCGCCGAGTCGACGATCCGCCACTCACCGTGCAGCGTGCTCGTCGTTCACGGCGAGCACCATCCGCACTAACTACGCGCCGCCCTCGAGCGTCAGCGCGGCGATCTTGTTCTCCTCCTTCGCGGCGTCGTCGGCGCCCGGCAGCGGCTTCTTCTGCTCGGTGATGTTCGGCCACGTCTCCGCCCCCGCCACCTGCGCCTTCAAGTGATCGGGCCAGGTCGCGCTGTCGACGTCCGACGGCTTCTTCGCGCCCGAGACGACCGCGTTGATGTCCTTGTAGACGTTCCACTTCGCAGGGAGCTCGCTCTCCTCGAAGATCGCGGTCGTCGGACACTCCGGCTCGCAGGCACCGCAGTCGATGCACTCGTCCGGGTTGATCGCGATCGAGTTCTTGCCCTCGTAGAAGCAATCGACCGGACACACGGCCACGCAGTCCGTGTACTTGCACTTCACGCAGGGATCAGCAACGACGTATGCCATACGTGGCGATCTAGCCATAACAGGCCGATTGCTGGAAGACATGGACGCAAGGATTCCGCGGGTGTATTGACGCGGAGTGAAGCGCGTCCTCCTCGCCCTCCTCGTGCTCTCCGCATGTCAGTCCGACGAGAAATCGGCGGCCAAGCCAGCGGCAGCGCCCGCCGGCGCTCCGTCGGACGACAAGCTGTACGCCGAAGATATCCAGAAGCTGTGTGATTCGTTGGCTCTGTCCGGCGCCGACAAGATGGAAAAGCTCGAGCGGGTCGCGCCGCACTCGAAGTGGCTCGGGGAGAACCTCAAGACCAAGGCCGCGCAGCAGTTCCTGATCAAGACGCAGCCGCTCAAGGGCGAGACCAAGGCGAGCGCGTTCGAGGCCGAGGCGAAGCGGGTCGGCCTGTCCGGCTGCACCCTCGCGGCCGAGTTCCGAAGCTAGTCGCGTTTGTCCGTGATCACGCGTGCCTCGGGCACGATGTCCGCGTTGTCGTTGTCGGCCGCCGCGGGCGGAATCTTGAACCTGCGCTCGATGACGTTGTGCAGCGCGTAGATGATCGGCGTGACGCCGATCGCCGCGGCGAGCTTGATCAGGTACGACGTCATCACGAACGAGACGTACTGCTCGAACGTGATGCGCGTACCGAACACGAGCGCGGTGATGAGCGCGGTGTCGATCAGCTGCGAGACGGCGGTCGAGCCGGTCGCACGCAGCCACAGCATGCGATTGCCCGTCGCCTTCTTGATGAAGAAGAAGACCGTGATGTCGACGAGGTTCGCGGTGAGGAACGCCGCCATCGACGCGAGCTGGATGCGCGTCGCCTGCGTGAACACGACATCGAACTCGTGCGGCGTCACGCCGGTCCAGCCAGGCGCGAGCGTGACCGACCACCACGGCATCGCGCCCGCGGCGTAGACGATGACAAGCGTGAGGCCGACCATCGCGAACGCGAGGAAGGTGATCCGGCGCACGACCTTGCGTCCGTAGAACTCGTTCAGGATGTCCGTGAGGATGAACGTGACGGGAAATGCGAGCTGTCCGACGCTGAACGGCCACTCGCGTCCGAACGCGTGGAGCGAAGTCACCTTGCCGCCGATCAGGTCACCGACGACGAGGCACACCATGAACACCGCGACGAGCGTGATGAACAGATTGAGCCGTGCATCGAGCTTCACGCGCGCACTGTGTCACAACATACGGTTTCGCGAGATGTTGTAGACCTGTCGCAGAGCGTGCCACGATCTTTTTCGAGATGAGGCGATCCGCGCTCGTGCTCGCGCTCTGCGGGTGCAACCAGTTCTACGGGCTCGATGCTACGAAGGCGCGCGATGCCGCGCCGGACGCGCATGATCGACAGGTGCGGCTGTCGATGCTCGTCGGTCCAGCGACGGACGCCGCGAGCGAAGGAACGCCGGTCCTGAGGCCGGTCTCGCCCGATCCGCAGCCGCGCATCGCCCTCCTCGAGAACAAGCTCGGGCCCGCGCGTTATCTCGAGGACGATCCGAGCGGCATCGTGCCGTATCCGATCGAGTACGTCGGCAAGCAGTGGCGCCTCGAGTACACGCCGCCGGACAGCGTCGCGCACGAGGTGCAGTGGAGCCCGGCGGACACGGCCGGACACCTGATCGTGCCCGTCATCGGACGGACGGAGCGGACAACGGTGCCCGCGAACACCGGCTACATCCTGTCGATGAAGCTGCTGTCCGGCACGCTGTACAGCTTCACGCCCAAGACCGTCATCTACACGACCGGATACTGGAGCAGCGCCGCGAGCACCGTCTCGACGCTGACGCCGAAGGTCGACTTCTCGACCGCGCCGTCGATGAGCGGGCCCGCCGGCTCGCCGTCCGCGACGCACAAGGACGTGGTCGTCGCGGTCGACTACACGCCCGAGGGCAACTGCCTCGTGGCGAGCCGAGCCGGTGGCGCGCAGGCCACGGCGCTCGAGCCCGGCGTGATGACAAGCCTCGCGCTCGAGGTCGAGACGGGCACCGAGCAGCTCACGCCGTCTTTTGTCGGCGAGTCACCGTTCGACGCGCAGTCGCGTCTCAAGGCGCTGGTCGACGCGCGCAGCGGGATGCAGATTCAGACGGAAGGCAAGATGGTCTTCGGCTTGCTCGCACATACGCTCCTGCCGTTCACGACGAGCTTCGACGGCGTCCCGGCACCGCTCCTCGTGCCGATCGCGGAGTGCCCGGTGCTCGGCGCCGCGCCGCCGACCCCGGTGTTCCATCTCGGTGGGAGCCTCGCCTTCCCGAAGGGCTCGTTCGTCTTCGTCACGAACGATCGCACCGTCAACAATGTCCGCCTGCGCTCGAGCATCGCGGCGATCGGCCGCTTGACGACCACCGTGTACGAATCGACCTTCGCCGTTGCGGGCACGCGATCGATCAAGATCGACGATCTGGAGCTTTTAGGCGACGGCGAATCGATCGGCACGCGCACCGAGCTCACCCTCGGCTTCGAGACGGCCACGAACCTCGTCGTCGACTACTTCGAGGTCACGCTCTACCGGCTCGCCGGCACGACGCTCGAGCCGGTGCGCACGTACGTGGGCCCCGACCCGGCGAAGCCGACGATCCACTTCGATCCTTCGCTGCTACTGCCGGACACAGCCTACGTGTTCGCGGTCCGCACCTACCGCGGCCGTCCCGGCGCGCGCACGGGCGAGTTCCAGACGGTGCAAGGCCCGCAGGCCGTCGCGACGATCTTCTCGGCGACCTTCAAGCGCTGACTCGCGCTCGTCCGAATTCCGGACGGACATCGTCCGAAGCTCGGACGCTCCGGACAACCGCGCGAGCAATCTCGCGCGCTTGCCGCGGCACGCCTCCTGTAATCCGCCGCCGCGGAGGTTTTCATGTCCCAAGAGAAGAAGAACAAGTCCATCGGCGAAGCGATCCGCGCCATTCAGAAACAATTCGGCGCTGGATCGATCATGCGCCTCGACGGCAACAGTCCGGTCCAGGCCGTCGAAGTGATCCCCACCGGCTCGGTCGCGCTCGACGTCGCCCTCGGCTGCGGCGGCCTACCGCGCGGCCGCATCGTCGAGATCTACGGCCCGGAGTCGTCGGGCAAGACCACGCTGACTCTGCACACCATCGCCGAAGCACAGCGCTCGGGCGGCGTCTGCGCGTTCATCGATGCCGAACACGCGCTCGACACCGAATACGCGAGGCGCCTCGGCGTCGACCTGGAGGACTTGCTCGTCAGTCAGCCGGACTGCGGCGAACAAGCGCTCGAGATCGCGGACACCCTTGTCCGCACGGGCGCGATCGATCTGATCGTCGTCGACTCGGTGGCCGCGCTCACGCCGCGCGCCGAGATCGAAGGCGACATGGGCGACTCGCACATGGGCCTGCAGGCACGCCTCATGTCGCAAGCACTCCGCAAGCTGACGGCCGTCATCTCGCGAACGAAGACCGTCGTCGTCTTCATCAACCAGCTCCGGCAGAAGATCGGCGTCGTCTACGGCAACCCCGAGACCACCACGGGCGGCAACGCGCTCAAGTTCTACTGCTCGGTGCGCCTCGACATCCGTCGCAAGAAGCCGATCAAACAAGGCGACGTCACGATCGGCAGCGAGTGCAAGGTGAAGGTCGTGAAGAACAAGATGGCGCCGCCGTTCCGCGAGGCCGAGTTCGAGATCCTCTACGGCACGGGCATCAACAAGCTCGGCGAGCTCGTCGACACGTCCGAGAAGCTCGGCCTCGTCGAGAAGTCCGGGACCTGGTATTCGGTCGGCGGCGAGAAGATCGGCCAGGGCCGCGAGAAGATGCTCGCGCACCTCGACGAGCACCCTGCCCTGCAGCAGCAACTGCGCGATGCGCTCGTCAAGCAAGCGCGCGCGGCGACGTCATCGGCGAGCACCAATTCGCAGGCGAACGAATCGCGAGGTGCCGCGTGAAGCGCGAGGATGATGACGGGTTCGACGCGCCGATGTTCGCGCAGAGCAAGCGGCTGGCCGTGCTCGAGGACCAGCTCTATGGCCACGTGCGCGCAGCCGTCGATCTCGACCTCATCTCGCAGCTCGAGCAGCACCTCTCGATGGTGCTCGGAGATCAGTTCAAGATGACGACCGACCTCGCACTCGATCTGTCGACGCAGATGGTCGAGGCCGCGCTCCGTCGGGTCGCGGGAGATCCGATCCGCGCGATCGTCATCGATGGACCACCGGACGGCATCACCGAGGAGGAGAAGCAAGCTGTCGCGTTCGACGAGACGTGCCAGTTCTGCCTCGCGGACAAGCAACAACGCGCGCGAGCCAAGGCGCGCGCGAGCGCAGGGATCGTCGAGGAAGAGGAGTACTGCGCGTGCTGCGAGATGGTTCGCGAGGAATGGCGCGACAAACATGCCGAGGTGCTCGCGAAGGCGGGCCTCGCACGCCCGTCGAGCGCGGAGGTGAGCGCATCAGCGATCGCAGGTGTGATGGCGATCGCGAAGCGCGATCATCGCCGCCGCGACAAGCCGTCATGAAGCGCGGCGCGCAGGGTTCCGTCGACGTTGACGCGGTATTCCCAGGCGGTCATACTGGGAATACCGTGCCGACGTTGACCGTGAAGATCACGAAGCAGCTCCGGGCGCGACTCGTGGCCGCTGCGAAGCGTCGTGGAGTCACGCAGTCGGAGCTAGTTCGCGACGCGATCGAGACGAGCCTGCGCGCGCCCGACGCGTCCAGTGGTCCCACGCTGTTCGATCAGATCAGTGACCTGATCGGGATCGTCGATCGTGGGCCGCCCGAACTATCGACGAACAAGAAGTACCTCGAAGGGTTCGGCCTCGATGGTCCCGAGTACAGAAAGAAGCTGGCCCGTGACCGCCGTCGTGCTCGTTGATGCCGGCCCGTTGGTGGCGTTGATCGATCGGACGCAAAGACACCACGCGTGGGTCTCCGAGACGATCAAGCGGTTTCGGAATCCGCTGGTCAGCTGTGACGGCGCGATCGCCGAGGCCACGCACCTTCTCGGGCCTGGCAAGGCCGGGTGTCGAGCGCTCATGGACATGCTCGAGCGCGGGACCGTGACGTCGGTCTTCGAGCTGCAGCCGCATGTCCGTCGGGTGAGCGAGCTGATGCGACGCTATCAGGACGTCCCGATGTCCTTCGCGGCTGCCTGCTTGGTCCGCATGACCGAGCTGCATGCGGACGTGCTCGTGTGGACGCTCGACTCGGACTTCCGCGTGTACCGTCGTCACGGCCGACAGGCGATTCCGACCCTCATGCCCGACTGATCGAGCACGGCCATCAAAGAGCGTGGACGGTTCGCGGACCGGACACGGACTGTCCACTGGAGTGGAATCGTCGGATCCGGAGTGTCCTCGCCAGTGGACACGACGGGTCTGTTCCGATGGCCGAAGGGGATCGACATCGAGCCGAAGGGATCGGCATCGAGGTACCCGAGTGGGTAGTAGGTGGTCCAACCTTCGCCTTTTGTTGGATACTGCTCGCGCATGTCCGGGTCGGGACCACGCGATGAGGGCATCGCAAACGAGCGAGACTTCTTTCGGCGTCTGCTCGACCTCGGAGGGCAGAGCGAGCTCGAGCCGCTGCTCGACGAAGCGCTCGCGCTGATCATCGAGGTAACGGGCGCGAATACGGCGTACCTCGAGCTCTACAGCGACGACGACGCGGACGCGCGGTACTGGCGCGGGCACCGGCTGAGCGATCGTGATGTCGCGTCGATCCGCGCCTCGATCTCGGGCGGCATCATCGCGCGCGCGATCTCGGATGGCCGCACGATCGAGACGCCGTCGGCGACGGACGACGCGCGATTCTCCGATCTTGGCAGCGTGCGGCAGCACGAGATCCAGGCGGTGATGTGTGTGCCCGTCGGAACAGCGCCGCCGATCGGCGTCGTGTATCTGCAGGGCCGGACGAAGCCTGGGCCCTTCACGGCGATCGATCGCGAGCACTCGGAGCTGTTCGCGCGGCAGCTCGCGCCGCTCGCCGACCGGCTCATTCCTCGTCGACATCACGATCACGTCGACCACACGCGCGAGGCCCGCGAACGGCTGCGGTGTCCCGAAATCATTGGTCGTTCGCGCGCGCTGGCGCACCTCCTGCAAGCTGCTTCGAACGTGGCGCACCTCGACGTGGACGTACTGGTCACCGGTCCGTCGGGGACCGGCAAGTCCATGCTCGCGCGCGCGATCGCGAACAACTCGCCGCGTGCGTCCGGGCCGTTCGTCGAGCTCAACTGCGCCGCGATCCCGGAGGCGCTGATCGAGAACGAGCTGTTCGGCGCGGAGCGTGGCGCGCACTCGACGGCGACACGCAAGGTCACGGGCAAGGTCGCCGCGGCGGAAGGCGGCACGCTGTTCCTCGACGAGATCGGCGAGCTCAGCGCGGGCGCGCAGGCCAAGCTGCTCCAGCTCCTCGAGACGCGCCACTACCACGCGCTCGGCGGCAGCACCTCGATCCGCGCGAACGTCCGCATTCTCTCGGCGACGAATGCGGACCTCGAGGCGCGCGTCTCGGCGAAGCAGTTCCGCGAGGACCTGTTCTATCGCCTGCACGTCGTGCCGATCGAAGTGCCTGGCCTCGAGACGCGTCGCGACGACATCCCCGAGCTCGTCGAGCACTTCTGCGCCGACGCCTGCAAGAAGCACAAGCTCCCGACGCTGACGGTCTCGCGCCGCGCGCTCGCTGCGTGCCAGGAGGCGCCGTGGCCCGGCCACACGCGGCAGCTCACGCACGCGATCGAGGCCGCGGTGATCCGCGCGTCCGGCGAGAAGTCGCCCACGCTGCTCGCACACCACGTGTTTCCGAAACAAACGCCTGCGGCGGCCGCGGAGCCGCTCACGATGCAGGCGGCGACGCGCGCGTTTCAGAAGCGGCTGGTCCTCGAGGCGCTCGAGAAGAACGACTGGAACGTGGCCGAGACGGCGCGCGAGCTCGAGCTGGCGCGCTCGCATCTCTACAACCTCATCAACGACTTCGATCTGCGGCGGGACGGGCGAGAGCGAAACACAACCAAGGACAAAGGGTAGGTATGGCGTCATCGAGGAACAAAGCACCGAAGCCACCGCGGCCGCCGAAGGAAGACCCGCCGGGCATCCCGCCCCGTCCGCCGAAAGACGGCGGAAATCGGATCACGTTCTACGGCTTCGCCGCGTACATCGGCTCGTTGCGTGGGCCGACGCACTGCGGCTGGTGGCCAGAGGATCCGAACAGCCTCAACTGGAAAGAAGACCGGTTGATCCCGACGGATCTCTCGAAGACGCCCTCGGCCGCACGCAATGGCGAGATCTCGATCGCAGACATCCAGTGCGATGACCACCGCACCGACGGCGGCCTGACGCAGATCGGCCCGCGGTTTCCGCAAGGCTCGATGGTCGGCGCCGTCTGGATCCGAGACACGTACTGGAATTCGCTCGGCCGCAAACAGCCGCGTCATCCGGCCACAAACGACAGCCATCCCTACGAGCTCACCTCGATTCTCTACCTCGACGGGCCCTTCAAAGGGCGCCGGTTCTTGGGCGTGCACGTCAAGATCACGGACACCCAAGACAAGCTCGCGAGGGTGCAGATCTGGCAGCCGGGACGGTCGCGCATTTCCGGCGAGCGTCCGTTCGGCGCGTTCTGGATCGACCTGGCACAGGACACGCATCCAGTCGACATCGGCGCTAGCCATGTCGACGGCAGAGAGCATCTCGAGGGGCCCATGTTCATCGACGCGACCTTCGCGCAGTCGGTCGGCCTCTACTCTCCGAAGCTGCCGTACTGGCAGGGCGCCGAGCACTTGTAGCAAGGAGAACCGATGTCCCTGATGTCCTCGCACCGCCTCTCTCTGATCACGCGCCACGCGGATACCGAGCTCGCGCGGATTCACGACACGATCGAGCACAAGGTGCTGGTGGATGGGCGGCAGGACGTGGAGGCAGTGCTCAGTACGCTCGCCGCGCAGAACGAACCCGTCGTCTTGAAGACGCTGGATCTGATCGGCCACTCGACGCCCGGTTCGTCCTTGCTCCAGCTCGGAGACTGGGTGATCGACGCATCGAGCCCGATCGTCACGTCGTTCTTCCGCGAGCTCGCGGACAACGACGTTCTGCCACGCCTCGGCATTCACGCGGTGCGTCTCCTCGCGTGCAACACGACAGCGACGGCGCAAGCGCGCGCGACGATCTGCGCGCTCTCGGACATCCTCGGGCTCGAGGTTTACGGGACGACGGGGCTCCTGTACTCGGCGCACTACAACGAGCGTGGCTTCAGTGACGATTGGAAGTTTCTGCTCGTCGCGTCGAGCGACATCCGCAGGCTCGCCACGGAGATCACGCGCCACCCGCGCGCCGCGGCCGATCCGCGCTCGCTCGATGTCGACGCGCTACCCGCGGTGACACTCGAATCCAGCCGGCCCACCTGGCCGCGCCGGATCGCGAACGACCGCGCGGCACGCAACATCCTTCGCTTGATCCGGCGCGATCAAGGTGCGCAGATGCCCGGGCTGCTCACGACTCCAGCGTGCGAGATCGCGTTGCCCGCCGCGCAAGAAGGACTCTATCATCTCGCGCAGGTCGTCCTCGACGGAGAATTCCTTCGCGTGTATCCCGACACGACGTCGCGCACGGGCGTCCTCTATCCCGTCGCGCAACCGCAGACGCTTCGCACGCTCGTCGAGCAGCTTCCTGCTGCTTCTTGATCAGCGCGACAACGCGGCGCAACGAACGCCCATCGTGAACGTGCGCTCTACTATCGGCCGAAGGTTCTCGATGGCCATGAAGTCGACGAGGGCTTTCGCGTCGGTCTCGCCGTAGTTGCCGCCACGCATCATGCGCATCCCGTCTCCACCTTTGGGTGGCCTCGACGATGTCCACTCGCTGACGTTGCCCGCGAGATCGGCCACACCATCGGGACTGACATCGGCGGGAAACGAACCGACGCGAGCGGGTCCGGACGTGCGGGGGCGCTTGACGTTGGCCGCGTCGTCTTGCTGCGGTGCGAGGCCCCACGGAAAGTTTCGACGGGGCCACGGGTTTTGCGAGCCATCGCGCAGCGAGCGTCCGCCACGAAGAGCGCGGACCCATTGCTCCGACGATGGGAGCTCCTTCCCGAGGAACCGGCAAAACGCACGCGCGTCGTTCCAGTCGATGTTGGAGACCGGCATCTCGGGCCCGCCCGCGAGACCGAGCTCCTTGGTCACGGGATAGTCCGGATGTGCGTGGCCCGTGATCGCGCTCATCTTCGAGAACACGGTGAACGCCGCGTTCGTGACCTCCGTGCGATCGATGAGAAACGCCGGCTGGTTGCGCGTGTCCTCGCGCGCGTATTCGCTCATCTCCGGACTCTGCAAGTACGGCGAGGGCGGCTCCCCGACGCCACCGTAGATGAACGGTCCGGCGGCGATGTCGATCATCCCGGCGCGTGTCGCCGCGCAGGTCGGCACCGCGAGTGCGATGCGCACGGGCGCATCTTCGCGCGACGTGTAGCCGGGGAGCTGCTTGATCGGGATGACGGACGGCGAGCACGGACCGCGCGTGACGACGACGAACGCGCGACCACCACGCGCTTCGACGGCTTCCAGGACTGCGTTGTCGACGAAGCGACGCTCCGAGTGCACGACGGGATCGAGCGGCGGTCCCGGCTGCGTCGGATCGGCTGCATCCGGGACGTGGAGCTTCCAGTCCAGCGTCAGCGTCGAGGCGGAGACGGGCGTGGCGCGCTGCGCGGCTGGATCCCAATCGAACGGCTCGAGCGACAGCGTGAAGCGGCCGAGGTCGAGCGACTTGAGGCGGGCTTCTTCGCGCGCGCGAGCTCCGTCGCGGTGCGACTGGTAGAAGCCGACGGACGCGAGCGCGAGTGCGGCGAGGATGATCGTCGAGAACGTCAACGTGCGGCGACGCAGGACGGCGTGCGAACGCGCGACGAGCCGCGCCGGCGTCCAGTCGAGCTCGGTGGTGCCGGAGCGTTTCTTCCACTCGGCATCGAGCTCGGCGAGCGCGGACGTGTGCGGGCGCAGCTCGCGCAATTCGGCGCGGCCGAGCAGCGACGGGACGTCGGGGCGCGAGCGGCGCAGGTGATAGCGGACGAGCTCGATCGCACGGCGGCGCGCGAGATCGCGGCGATCGACCCACGCGAGGACACGCCGCACGAGCGAGTCGTGGATCAGCTCCCACGAGGGCTCGCTGTCGCCGCGCACGCGGACGAGCAGGCCGCGCGAGCGTAGGAGCTCGAGCACGGCGGTGACGCGATCGGGCGGGTGCGCCGAGACCATCGCGAGGAGCTCGGACTCGGTCCGGACCGCGCGCTCGTTCGCGGTGGTGACGAGCGCGACGAACAGGTCGCGCGCGATCACGGCGCGGCCGTCGGCGAGCTCGGTGTCGAGGACGCGATCGAGGTGCTCGCCGACGATCGCGTCGAAGCCGCCGAGCGCGCGGTAGTGCGCGAGCGTGATCGTCGCTTCGCCGGAGCCGAGCGCTTCGTAGAGCACGGAGCAAGCGAGCTGCAGGTGTGGCGGGTAGACCGCACGCGCGTTGCCCCAACCCATCTCGGGACCGATCGCGGCGGCCGCGCGCACGAGATCGTCGAGGAGCGTGTCGAGGAGGTCGGGCTCGATCGCAAGGCGGGCTTCGGTGAGCGGGCCGACGATCGCGGCGCGTGCGCCCGCGGGTGCGAGCGGTGGGAGACGAAGCAGCTGGATGTTCGGCTCGAGCGATTGCGTGCGCGCCACGAGACGCGCGAGGTAATCCTCGCGAACGCTGAGCACGACGGAGACGTCGGCCCCGGCCGGGAAGTGATCGAAGGCGAGAACGGTGGCGAGGAAATCGGGATCGGAGAGCGCGGTCTCCAGCTGATCCAGCACGAGGACCAGCTTGCCGCCACCTTGCTCGTGCCACGCCGCGATCGCGGCGCCGATCGTTTCGGCGCCCGGGTGGATCTCGTTCGCGAGGGCGCGCGTGCAATCGGCGCGGCAACGCAGGTAGATCGCGCGCACGCCGAGCGCTTCGAGGCGCGGCAACAGGCCGGCGCGTAGCAGCGACGTCTTGCCGGTGCCGGAGGGCGCCGTGTAGATGACGCTGCGACGGTACAGCACGGCTTCCGCGAGATCGGCGAGATCGGATTCGCGACCGTAGAGGCGATCGCGATCGTTCTCCGTCAGCGGCGCGAGGTGACGGAACGGCAGGATCGGCGTCGGCGGCGTCGTCGATGGCGCGGGCACCGCGATGCCCGTGAGCGCGGCGGCGAGCTCGCGCGCAGACTGATAGCGCTTCGACGGATCGGTCTCGAGCGCGCGCGCGAGGACGGCGCGCAGATCCGGATCCGCGATCGATTCGAGCGGCGGCACGAGCGTGAACGCATTCGGCCGGCGCCAGCCCGTGAGCAGATAGACGAGCACGAGCGCGGCGCTGAACAGATCCGAGCGCGCATCGACGCGGCCCTCGTGCAGCTGCTCCGGCGCCATGTACGCCGGCGTGCCGCCCGCCGATGCAGTGGGCTTGTCGGGCGCGCGCAGGCGCGAGAGACCGAAGTCGACGAGCACGAGGCGATCGTGCTGCGGGCGTCCCGACTGACTGCGCAGCTCCGGCACGAGGATCGCGTTCGCGGGCTTGACGTCCGCGTGCACGAGGCCCGCATCGTGCGCGGCCGAGAGTCCCTCGAGCAACTGGCGCCCGAGCTCGACGACTTGCTCGCGCGGCAGCGGCGCCTTCGCGCCGAGTGACTGGAGGTCCTCGCCGTCGAGCAGCTCCATCGCGAAGAACAAGCGACCGTCGTGCGTGATGTCGGCCTGGTGAATGCGCACGACGCTCGTGTGATCGATGCGACCGACCGACCGGATCTCGTGGACGAACAACCGGCCGTCCTCCGACGACGGATCGATATCGGCGTGCAGCACCTTGATCGCGACATCGCGCTCGACCGCGAGCTGGCGCGCGCGATAGACGGTGCCGAACGTGCCGCGCGCGACGAGACGGTCGAGGCGGAAGCGACCGGGCAACACCGAGCCGGTGAGATCGTCTTCGGACGGCTTGCGCGGTGCGCGGTGCGCGAGCTGCGAGCGGCGCACGTCCCAGAGGCCCGCGAGCGGCGGTGGCTGCGCGATCGTCTCCGATGCCGTCGAGAACTGCAGCTCGATGTTCTCGACGCGCGCGAGGTGATCCGACAGCGACGCCATCGTCACCGTGCCGGTGCGCGGATCGAGCGCGTCACCACACAGGCCGGTGAGCAGCGCGTCGATGGTCGGGTGCCGATCCGTCGGCTTCTCGATCGCGACGATGTGCGTCTTCTTTTCGGTACCGAGCGCGTCGAGCCAGCCGCGCGGCACGCCATCGCCGATCGCAGAGAGCACGACGACGAGCTGCTCGACCTTCGCCGCGAGCAAGCGATCGCGGATCCACGCGAGCGGCAACGTCGCGTCGTCGGGATACTCGAGCGGCTGCGCGCCGGTGACGAGCGCCGGACCTTGCTTGGTCTGCACGATCGAGCCGAGCAACGCGACGATCGCGACACGCGCGGGCTCGGCGACGAGCTCGTCGACGTGGCGCTTGAGCGTCGCGCGATCGGCGGCATAACGCTCGCCCGAGGTCGCCGTGAGTCGGCGGATCTGCCACGCGGCGCCGGTCGCGAGCAGCGACTCGCCGATCTGACCGAGTGTGTGGACGGCAGACGCATCGAGCGTTGCCGTGCTGGGCAAGCCAACACCGGCAACCAGCAGCGCCGTGCCATCCACGCGGCGAGTGGCCATCGGCGGCGATGTTATGCCAACCAGGTGCGAATGCGCGCCGCTATTCCCGTCGGATCTTCGATGTGAAGGAAGTGACCGACACTCGGCACGACCTCTAGCACCCGCTCGCCGAACCGATGTGCATCCGCAGCGGTCGGTGTCGCGATACAGCCGTCGTCTGCGCCGTGAAGCTGTAGCAGCGGCGTCTCGATGCGGTCGCCGCGAAACTTCTGCGGCCGGTAGTAGCGGATCGGCGCGGGCCAGCTCGCGGCGAGGCAGGCATGCAGCGCGCGGCGGCGTTCGTCGTCGAGCGCGAGGCCGGGGGACCACGTACGCCAGAGCCGATCGATCAGCGCGAAGTCACGCGCGGCCGCGATACGCGCGGCGAACGGCAGCTGGAAGAACGCCATGTACCAGCTGCGGCGGAGCTGCGCGCCGCGCAACATGCGCATGAACGTGCGCGGATGCGGACACGCGAGCGTCGCGGCGCGCCGCACGCGATCGGGCGCGATCATGCAGATCGTGTACGTGAGGATCGCGCCCCAGTCGTGGCCGACGAGATCGACCGGCGCGCCGATCTGATCGATCAGCGCGATCACGTCTCGCGCGACCGTCTCGACATCGTAGGGGCCGCGCGTCGGCGACGGCGCGTAGCCGCGCAACCACGGCGCGATGACCGGACGATCGATCGCGAGCTCGCCGAGAAACTCGACCGCCGTGTGCGGGTGATCGGGGAAGCCGTGCAAAAAGACGAGCGGCGTCTTCGCGCTGGGCGGACCCGATCCGCTCGCATCGCCCAGCGCGAGCGCGTGAAACGTGCCGCCCGGCAGCTCGAATTGTGCCGTCAGGGCGTGGTCCCCATCAGCGCCTGGAACCGCCGCTCGAGCGCGTCGAGGTCCTTCGCCGGTACGCGATCGGTGCGCCACGAGAACGTGAGCGACTTGTCCTTCACGAGATACGTGAAGCCGCGCTCGCCGAGCAGCGCGAGCATGTCGAAGTAGACGTCGAGCATCGGATTGCCCGCGAACTGCACGCGCACCGGGCCGGCGATGTTGCTCATCCAGCTGCGACCTTGCTTGACCCACTTCTCCACGTCGGCTTGCTCGGGCGCCGGCGTGAGCACGAGCTCGACGTTCATATCAAGCGTGCGCTTCGAATCGAGCAGCGCCATCAGCGCGTCATCCCTGCCCGCCGGTGCCGCGAGCGCGAACCGCGCGCGGTCGAGCTTGTAGCCGGGCTGGAAGTCCGTCGGCCCGACGCGGCCGAGGATGCAGCGCCCGTGCGCATCACCGACGACGCCCTCGGCATCCTTGACGTTCGCGAATGCGGCCTGCGGATCTGCGAGCAGCGTGAGCGGGTCGACATCGACGTTCTTGCCGTCGACGCCGCCGATGAACACGACGTGCGTCGCGCGCGCGGCCTCGACGTTCCACGCATCGCCCGCGGGCTTCGCCGTCCATTGCAACGGGACGACGCGGATGTGGATCGTGCGCGTGCCGCGTGTTCCGGGTGTGTCGATCGTGTAGTGACCGTTCGCGACCGTCTTCTGCGGCATGTTCGGCAGCAGCTTGCCGAGCACCTCGGCCATCTTCTCCGGCTTCGGGATCGTCGCCGCGACGTAGAGGCACGGCGTGTCGCCGCAGTCCATCGCGCCGATCGCGGCGAGGTCACGCCCGATGTCGATGTCGCCCGCGGCCATCGCCTCCTTCACGGTCGGCGAGATCTTTTCGAAGGCCTCGCTCGCGCTGGTCTTGCCGGTGAGGCTCATCGCCGCGCGGTAGCAGGACATGTTGACCTCGCCCCACCACTTCGTGTCGGCCTTCGGTACGACGAACGCGACCGACTCGGTCTTGATCGGCGTGACGCTCGGACCGGTGATCTTCGGCGCGACGACCGGCTTCTCGACGGGTGGCACCGGCTTCGGCGCTTCCTTCTTGTCGCATGCACCGAGGACGACGACGGCGATCAGGACCCAGCTCCGCTGCATGGCACCTCGTACCATGTGACAATCGGCGCGTGCGATCCGTCGTTGTCGCCCTCCTGCTCGCCGCGTGCGGCCAACCCGTCGCGAAGAAGGTCGAGCGGTTGCCACCCGCCGACGTTCCGCCGCCGGTCGCCGAGAAACCTGTCCCGCCCAAGCGGCCCGCACGCGTCGCGTTCAGCGTCGCGCCGTCGCCGACCTCGATCGCGATCCAGGGCGACCAGCTGTACTGGACCGACGCCCTGGGCTCGATCTGGACCATGCCGTCGACGGGTGGCACGCCGCGTCAGCTCAGCGACCAGCGCTCGCCGGACTTCGCGTTCAAGGTCGTCAGCACGGGCACGGGCGTCGTCGCGAGCACTCGCAAGGACTTACTGCGGGTCGGAGAAACTGTCACGAAGCTGAACATTCGCGGGCTCGTCGAATACCCGGAAGAGATCGTCGCGGACGAAGCGTTCGTCTACATCACGATGTTCAAGAAGAGCCAGATCATGCGCGTGCCCATCGGTGGCGGCAACGCGCAGCAGATCGGCGACCTCGCGCGCGGGGTGCTCGCGCTGCATGGCGACACGCTCTACGTCGTGAGCTATGCGAACGGCGTGCTCGTCGCGATCCCGAAGGCCGGCGGCAAGCCGCGCACGATCGCGAAGGGCCTCGTCCGCCCGACGGCACTCGCCGCGGATGCGACGCACGCGTTCGTGTATTCGGAGAAGGACAAGACCGTGCAGTCGATCGAGCTCGCGACCGGCGCCGCGACGGTGATCGCGAAGAACCTCGTCAACAGCGACGACATGGTTGCCGATGGCGCGTGGCTCTACACGCGCTCGTGGGACAAGGGCAGCAAGGGCACGCTCGTCCGCATCGCGAAGGATGGCTCGTCGCAGACGGCGATCGGCGCGGACCTCGCGGCGCCTTACAACATCGCGTTCGATGCAGACGCGATCTACGTCACCGCGCGTGACGGCGCGCAGATCGTCCGATTCGAAAAGGCCGCGCTCGCGCCCTGATGGGCGATAATGACGGCATGTCGGGCGAGGGGGATCCCGATGCTAAGCCGACGGTCGTCGACCGGCCGCCGTCGACACCGCACGCCGTCGGCACGCAGCAGCCGGTGAACGAGCCCTCGCGCCGCCCGTCGCGCAAGCGCTCGATCCCGCCGGGCGCACGCTACGAGAGCGGTGCAGAGATCGGGCGCGGCGGCATGGGCCGCGTCGTCGAAGCGACCGACACGCTGCTCGATCGCCGCGTCGCCGTCAAAGAAGCGCTGACGACCGATGCCGAGCTGCTGCGACGCTTCGCGCGCGAGACGAAGATCACCGCACGGCTCGAGCACCCGTCGATCGTGCCCGTGTACGACGCCGGCGTCGTCGACGGCTCGCCGTTCTACGTCATGCGTCGCGTGACGGGACGCCCGCTGTCGGAGCTGATCCGCGCGGCGCCCACGCTCGAGGAACGCCTCGCGCTCGTGCCGCACCTGCTCGCGGCCGCGCAGGCGATCGCGCACGCGCACCAGCGCGGCATCATTCATCGTGACGTCAAGCCGGCGAACATCCTCGTCGGCGATCTCGGCGAGACCGTCGTGATCGACTGGGGCCTCGCGAAGGTGATCGGCGAGCCCGACGATGACAGCAGCGACGACAAGGAGCCGGATGCGTCGAGCTCGCTGCGCACGCGCATGGGCGTCGTGTTCGGCACGCCCGGCTTCATGGATCCGAACCAGCTGCGCGGCGACTTCGTCGGCCCGCAGGGCGACGTCTACTCGCTCGGCGCGAGCCTCTACAACCTGCTCGCTGCCGAACCGCCGCATTACTCGAACGACTCGACACAGATGATGAAGCTCGCGGCGCAAGGCCCGCCAACGCCGATCGGCCAGCTCGTGCCCGGCGTACCCGCGGAGCTCTCGACGATCGTCGACACCGCCACCGACTACGACACCGCACGCCGCTATCAGGACGCCGGCGCATTCGCGGAGGAGCTCAAGCGCTTCCTCGCAGGTCAGCTCGTCGCGTCGCACCGCTACTCGCGCACCGAGCGCTTCTTGCGGTTCGTTCGCAAGCACCGCGCGGCCGTCGCGATCGGCACGGCCGCGACGATCCTCGTCGTGTTCATCGGCGCGTTTGCACTCTCGCAGGTCCTCGAGGAGCGCGACCGCGCCGACGAGCAAGCGCGCCTCGCAACGCAGGGCCGCCGCGAAGCCGAGGCCGCCCGCGCGATGGCCGACGAGCGCGCCGAGCAGCTGTTGATCTCGCGTGCGAGCGCACTCGTCGAGACGAACCCCACGGCCGCGCTCGCGTCGCTCAAGCAGCTGTCGCCGAGATCGCAGCACCTCGCCGAGGCGCGCTCGATCATCAGCTCCGCGAAGCTGCGCGGCGTGTCGTGGGCAATGAAGGCGGCCGACGCGCAAACGGCCTTCGCGGTCCTCGATCAGAGCGGGCGGCACCTCGCGCAGATGACGGTGGACGGCGTCATGCACGTCTACGACCTCGACGCGCGCCGCCTGGTGTTCGAGAAGCACGTCGAGCGCGGCACGCAGCTTCGCTGGATCCTCGGCGGCAAGTTCTTGCTCGCGGCCGGGAACGAAGCCACGCGGATGTTCGACCCATCGGGCGTCGAGCACCCATCGAACCTGCCTGGACTGGTCGAGCTCGAGGTCGACGCGGCGGGCACGATGCTCCTCGCGGTCGACAAAGCTCGTCGCGCATCTCGCATCGATCTCGAGACCCGGAAGCAGGTGCATCTCCTGGACGGCGCAGGCATGATCGCGATCAGCGACGACGGCACGCATTGCGCGGTCGTCACCGACGACAACTTCCAGCTGTTCGACGCGTCGAACACCGCGATCCTCCGGCGCCCGCACAAGCATACGTTGACGCGGGTCGTGATGTCGCAGGCCAAGATCGCCGTGCTCGACGACGGCAAGATCTTCCAGGCGCGCTTCGGCGCCGGTCCGACGTGGAAGGAGCTCGTCCTCCCGACAGCCGGTCAAAACAAGCCGTACTGGCTCGACTACAACAACGAGCGGTTGTTCGCGGCGTTCACGGACGCGCGGCTCGTCGCGGAGTGGCAAGGCGCGCTCGCCGAGATCGGCCGCATGGAGTCCACGAGTGGCGGAATGTCGAAGTTCGGCGAGCACTACCTCGTGGTCGGCTCGGACGGCCGGCGCATCTTCTACGTCGACGGCGCGCGCATGCGGTCGTTCTACCTACCGATCTCGCTGCGCTACGTTCGCATCGTCGCTCGCGCCACGCAACCACGCATCGTCGCGCTCGGCGATGGGGCGATCGTCGTTCTGGATCTCGAATGGCTGCCGAAGCTGATCCAGACCGACCGCTATCAATCGAACGTGTTCGTGGGCAAGCACAGCCTCGTCTCGCTGAACGGCATCAGCTTCGATTTCAGCTGGTTCGATCTGCGCACGAGCAAGGCAACTGCCGTGGCGGCGGCAGGGCCGCTGGACCTGCGCAGCTTCGACCGCGACAGCGGACGACTCCTGTTCGCCGAGGTGATGCAGGAGGGGCGCCGCATCACCACGTACAAGGTCGGGGAGACACTGCCCGCCGATGTGATCGACGCGCCCTTCGAGCAGGTCCAGCTCGTCGGCGACGGCGTGGCGTATTCGAAGGGCAGCAAGGTGTTCGGCGGCTATGCGGGCCGAACCAGACCGGAGTTGTTCACCACGAATGGCACGGCACGCATCATCGTGCGCATCTCGTCGACGCGCTTCGCGGTGGTCGCCGATCACGAGCTCGTGCGCGGCGATCTACGGTCGTCTGCGATCGAGCGTGTCGCGCTGCCGGACGGGCTGAAAGTCTCGTTCGCGAGCGCACACGATAGAGACGTCGTGATCGCGCGCGGCACGAAGATCCTGCGATGGCGAGCGACGCTGGAGGAGCTCGCGACGCTCGAAGCCGACATCGACTACCTCGTTCCGACGCCGCACGGCTTGCTCGCACTGCTCACGAACCACAGCGCGATCTTCATCGACCGGGGCGGTAAGCAGACGCGGCTCGCCTCGACGCGTGGTGGTGTCCTCGTCGCCGACAACCGCGTCATCGTGCCGGGACAGTTCCAGTACGACATCATCGAGCTGCCGTCGTTCGCGCGCTGGGCGCTGCCGATCACGCGCATCAGCGACATGGCAGACGTCCAGCTCGACATCTCGCCGGATGGAACGCAACTGGTCGAGAAGGCGTTCGACGGCCGCTTGTGGCTGTGGCAGTTGCCGACCTCCGACAACTTCGCCGACGCGGTCAATGCGACGAACTTGTACGAGGATCCGAACGGCTTGCTGCTGTGGCCGTGGCAGGCGCCGGATCCGAAGAAATGAGCTGATGCTCGACGAGGCGGTGGTACGTGCCGCTCTTCGCCATCAGCTCGTCGTGACGGCCTTCCTCCACGATCCGCGCGTCCTCGATCACGACGATGCGATCTGCATCGCGCACCGTCGAGAGCCGATGCGCGACGATGATCGTCGTGCGGCCCTTCATCAGGCGCGCGAGTGCGGCTTGCACCTCGGCCTCGCTCTCGGCGTCGAGGTTCGAGGTCGCCTCGTCCAGGATCAGCACGCGCGGGTTTGCGATGATCGCGCGTGCGAGCGCGACGCGCTGCTTCTGACCGCCGGAGAGCTTCGTGCCGCGCTCGCCGATCTTCGTGTCGTAGCCCTCGGGAAATCCGGTGATGAAGTCGTGCGCGTACGCGTCTCTCGCGGCGGCTTCGATCTCCGCCTGCGTCACCACGTGCTTCGCGCCGTAGGCGATGTTGTCGCGGAGCGTGCCGCTGAACAGCACCGGCTCTTGCGAGACGATCGCGAGGGCTCGGCGCAGGTCGGCGAGCCTCAGCTTGCGGAGGTCGATGCCCTCGAACGTGATCGCGCCGCTGGTGACGTCGTAGAAGCGGTAGAGCAGCGACAGGATCGTGGTCTTGCCCGCGCCGGACGGACCGACGATCGCGACGACCTCGCCGGGCTCGACCTCGAGGTCGATGTCGACGAGCACGTCCTGGTCGCGCGACGGATACGCGAACGTCACGTGCTCGAGCCTGATGTGTCCGCCGCCCGGCGGGAGCTCGACCGCATCGTCGGCATCGCGGATCTCCGGCTCGGTATCGATCACCGCGAACAGCCGATCGGTCGAGCCCGCGGCGCGCTGCAGCGCACCCCACATGCTGGCGAGATCGGACAGCGAGCCCGCGACGATGAACGTGTAGAGGAAGAATGAGGTCAACGCGCCGGGGGTCAGCTCACCCGCGATCAACGCGCGGCCGCCGAGCAGGATCACGAGCGCGACGCCCATGTAGCCCGCCGTCATCGTCGTCGCGTAGAACCACGAGCGCGCGCGGATCAGCTTCAGCGTCATGCCAAACGCGTGCTCGACGCCGTCGCGGTAGCGCTGCGCCTCGTAGCCTTCGCGCACGAACGACTGCACGGTCGAGATCGCGCCCATCGACTCCTGCACCTGGCCCGAGACCTTCGCGAGCTCGTCTTGCACGTTGCGCGACTGCTTGCGGATGCGCTTGCCGAAATAGATCGTCGTGATGACGGTGACCGGCACGACGGCGAGCATCAGCAGGGTGAGCTTGACGTCGATGATGAACAGCATCACGAGCGCGCCGAGCATCTGCACGCCGTTGCGCAGCGAGATCGAGAGGTCCGAGCTGACCACGCCCTGCACGATCGTGACGTCCGATGCGAGCCGACCGACGAGCTCGCCGGTACGCCGCTCGTGAAACCACGAGAGCGGCAGCGTCAGGATCCGATCGAACACCATGCCGCGCAGGTCGGAGACGATGCGCTCGCCGAGCCAGGACAGCGTGTAGCTGCGTAGCCAGACGAGCACGGCGTTGAGCAGGAACACGCCGATGATCGCGGCGACGATCAGGTCGAGGTTGCGCGATGCGGTCGAGCGCATGCCGACGTCGATCGCTTCCTTCGCCGCCCACGGATACACGAGCATGATGCTCGACGCCGCGAACAAGCAGAGGAGCGCGAGCACGAACCGCCAGAGGTGCGGCCGCACGAGTGGCAGGAGCCGCCACAACACGGCGAGCCGGCGACGATCTTTCGGTTGTTCGTCCTTGGGGTCGTCTAGGTACGGCCCACGCGCCACTGTTCGCTGCATAGCATCTGCGCTATGAGGCGGCATGCGCTTTGCCCTGATCCTGGCCGTTCTCGCAGGGTGTGGCCGCGACACGCCGGCACCGACGAGCGATAGCCTGTGGGCGCTCGCGCCGGCGAATGCGCGCGGCGGCATCGTGATCACGTCGCGCGGCGTCGGGATGATCGAGCGCGGCTACGCCGACGTGCAAAAGCTCCTGGAGGCCGTGCCCGACCTCGTGGCGGCGAAAGAGCAGCTCGCGGAGGCGATGGCGCCGTTCGGCCCGGCGATCACGCTCGCGGACTTCGGGCTCTCGCCGAGCAAGGGCGCCGCGCTGTTCATGACGAAGGACGGCATGGTGGCGATCCTGCCGCTCGTGGATCGCGACAAGTTCCTCGCGAAGGTGAAGGGGACGAAGGGCGAGCCCGTCGACACGATCGATGCGACGACCTGCAAGATGTTCCGCGGCTTCTACGCGTGCGCGACGTCTCCCGCGTTGCTCGACGGCGTCGGCCAGGGCGATCTGAAGAAGCACCTCGGCGCGCGCGGTGAGATCGAGGTCATCGGTGCCGAGCTGCCGTTCGGCGAGAAGGGCAAGCCGATGACCGTCGCGGCGGCGATCCAGCTCGCGCGCGGCCAGGCCACGCTGCGCGGCACGGTCATGGGCGCGCCGCCCGAGCTGTTCGATCGGCTGGACCGCATCGCGACGCCGAAGGTCGATGCGCAACGCACCGCCGGGTTCGCGCTCGTCGATCTCGCAGCGTGGCTGCCACCGACGGAGGAGAAGCTCGTCGGCGACATCACGATCGCGCAGGTGCTCGCGACGCTCGACGGCTTGCTCTCGATCACCACGCCGGCGGGAGCGACCGTGCTGAACGTCGAGCAGGCGGTGACCGATCCGGCACCGCTCTCGACGATCGTGGCGCGCTGCAACGAGCTGCCCGGTGGCGACGTGCTCGAAGCCGCGACCGCCGACGGCGTCTGCCGCTTCAAGGCTCCGAACTGGGACGTCACGCTCGACATGTGGATGGACGGCAAGACGCTGCGTGTCGGTCAGAAGAAGGGCCCGCCCGTCGCCGCACAGGTTCCACTCACGCCGATCGGCGCCGAGCTCGCGCGCGGTACGTGGCCGTTCGTGTTCTGGGGCCGCGGCACGATGCTCGCCGGTCCGCCGATTCCGGGCATCGAGCCGGTCGACGTCCCGCCCGAGAGCGCGATGGTGATCCGGCTGATGTCGATGATCAGCGAGCTCGGTCTCGGCGTGCGCGTGACGCCGGGCGATCGCCTCGAGGTCGTCGCGACCGTGCGGACGCTGTTCGCGAACCCCGACGACGTCATCACCAAGATCTCCACGATCACGGCGAAGGACATCGCCGCGACGCGGGCTCGCGCGCTCGCCGAACCGATTGCCAGATCGGCACCCGGTTCACCGTTCGCGCATGACTTCGCGGCAGGGCATGCCGGCCTGCTCGTCCCGACCGCGCTCGCGGGTCAGGGCGTCGCGATGGTGGTGAACGGGCTGATGTTGATGCGCCAGCAAGACTTACCGCCGAGCGACCCGCAGTAACCAGCGGTCAGCGCGCGCCAGGCATAGTCGGTGCAACCGGGAGCACTTTTACCGGGTCATCGAGGTCACATGCGAACCAGCGCTCTCTTCCTGCTCACCGCCGTTGCCTGCGGGTCACCTTCGCGTCCTGCGGCGGTGTCTGCTCCCCCACCTGTTGCCTCACTCGCCACACCGGCGGTGATCGCACCAGCGCCTCCAAGCGTCGAGGATCGGACGCCGCTCGATCCACAGATCAAGCGCGCGACGCTGCCGAACGGGCTCACGTACTACTTGATGAAGCACCAGAAGCCCGAGCAACGTGCGCAGCTCTGGCTCGCGGTCAATGCGGGCTCGGTGCAAGAGGACGACGATCAACGCGGCCTCGCGCACTTCGTCGAGCACATGGCCTTCAACGGGACCAAGCGGTTCGCGAAGATGGAGATCATCAACTACATCGAGAAGGTCGGGATGCAGTTCGGTCCCGACGTCAACGCGTACACCTCGTTCGATCAGACGGTCTATCAGCTCACGGTACCGACGGACGATCGCCCCGTGATGCTGAAGGGCCTCGACATCCTGCGCGACTGGGCCGGTGATGTCTCGTTCGATCCCGCCGAGGTCGACAAGGAGCGCGGCGTCGTGCTCGAGGAGTGGCGGCTCGGTCGCGGTGCGTTCTCGCGCATCAACGACAAGCAATGGCCCGTGATGTTCCAGGGCTCGCGCTATGCGGAGCGCCTGCCGATCGGCCTCGCCGACACCTTGAAGAAGGCGCCGCGCGAGGCGCTCGTCCGCTACTACAAGGACTGGTACCGGCCCGAGAACATGGCCGTCATCGTCGTCGGTGATTTCGATACGGCGGCGATGGAGAAGGAGATCATCGCGCGCTTCGGCGACCTCAAGTCCGAGGGCAAGGCGCGCAAGCGCGAGCCGGTGCCGGTGCCGCGCGATCACGACACGCTGGTCTCGATCGCGACCGATCCCGAGATGCCGTTCTCGCAGGTCGCGGTCATCGACAAGATGGACCACCGCTCGGAGCGGACGAAGCAGGACTATCGGCGCACGATCACCGAGTGGGTCTACCAGCGCATGCTGCGCGCGCGGTTCGACGAGCTCGCGCTCGATCCGGCCGCGCCGTTCACGAGTGCCTACGCGTGGACCGGCGGCATGACACGCACGAGCGACGGCTTCCGGCGCGGCGCGCAGGCGAAGCAAGGCCGCACGACCGAGGCGCTCGCGGCGCTGTTCCGCGAGCTCGAGCGTGTCGAGCAGCACGGCTTCTCGCAGGCCGAGCTCGACCGCGCGATGCGCGATCAACTCTCGGAAGCCGAGACCAGCGCGGCCGAGTGGCAGAAGGCGCAGAGCTCCGAGATCGCCGACGAGATGACGCGCCACTTCTTCGAGGACGAGCAGATGCCCGGCCGTCACTACGAGCTGCAGCTCAACAAGGACGTCCTGCCGACGATCACGCTCGCCGAGATGAACAAGCTCGCGCGCACGTGGGGCGGCGAGAAGGGCCGCGTGATCACGGTGTCGGGCCCCACGACCGGCAAGATGCCGACGGAAGCGGACGTGCGCGCGCTGGTCGCGAGCGCGGCGACGACGAAGGTCGAGCCATGGACCGACACGCCCGCGCGCCCGCTGCTCGCGCAGGCGCCGGTGCCCGGCAAGATCGTCGAGACCACCGAGGACAAGGGCGCGGGCGCGACGGTGTGGAAGCTGTCGAACGGCGTCCGCGTGATCGTGAAACCGACGACGTTCCAGAACGACTCGGTCGACATCAGCGGCTGGAAGCAGGGCGGCTCGTCGCTGATCGCGAACGCGATCGACGCGCGCTTCGCCGATGAAATCGTCGGGACCGGCGGCGCCGGCGACCTCGATCCCGTCGCGCTCAAGAAGGCGCTCTCCGGCAAGGTCGCGAACGCGAGCATCTACTTCAGCGAGCTGGCGGAGAACGTCTACGGCTCGGCGCGCCCGGCGGACCTCGAGACGGCGCTGCAGCTGCTCCACGTCAAGCTCACGAAGCCACGCAAGGACGCGCGCGCGTTCGCGGCGTGGCGTGCGGACCAGCTCGAGTGGGCGAGCAATCGGCGCCGGTTGCCGGAGGTCTCGTTCTTCGAGGACATGGAGGCGATCCGCAGCAAGAACCATCCGCGTCGCCAACCCGTCACGCCCGAGATGCTCGGCAAAGTCGACCTGGATCGCGCGCACAAGATCTTTGGCGAGCGCATGGCCGACCTCGGCGGGTTCACGTTCACGTTTGTCGGGAACGTCGACGCCGCGAAGCTCAGGCCGCTCGTCGAGACCTACCTCGCGAGCCTGCCGTCCAAGGGCAAGGCCGACAAGTGGAAGGACGTCGGCATCACCTACGCGACGGGCAAGGTCAACAAGACCGTGCTCGCAGGCACCGAGCCGAAGTCGTACGTCTCGATGACGTTCGGCGGGCCCGATACGTGGTCGCGCGATGCGCAGCGCGACGCGCGCATCCTCTCGATGGTGCTGCGCATCCGCCTCCGCGAGGTGCTGCGCGAGGACATGGGCGGCGTCTACGGCGTGCGCTCGTACGTCTCGCTCTCGCGCCAGCCGAAGGTGCGCCGCGAGGCAAGTCTGCAGTGGGGCTGCGACCCGCAGAACGTCGACAAGCTGCGCGATGCCGCACTCGGCGTGATTCGCGAGGTGCAAAAGAACGGCATCTCCGACGAGTATCTGGGCAAGGTCAAGGAGCAGCTCCGCCGCGCACGCGAGACCGATGCAAAGGAGAACTGGTGGTGGTCGAACGAGCTGCGCGATGCGTACTGGCACGGCGACGACCTCACCGACGCGACGAACCTCGAGCCCGTGCTCGCGCGCGTCACGAGCGATGGCGTCAAGGCCGCGGCAAAGCGGTTCTTCGACGAGAAGAACCTCGTCATCGGCGTGATGAAGCCGAAGAAGCCCTGATCGGGTAGGTAGCGCGCCTCACTGCACGGCTTAGGTTGGCCGCATGTTCCGCGACGACTATCTGATACGTCAGATCAAGCAGCTCGCGGAAGTCCTCGCGCGCATGCTGAATCTGCGCACCGAGAAGCGCTACGACGAGGCGCTCGCCGCCGCGGACGCGCTCTACGAAGAGCTCGGCATTCCGCGCGGCCTGCACGATGTCGTCGATTCGCCGACGCTCGCGAGCATGCTGCGCACACCGGAAGCGATTCGCGCCGCGGCCCACCTCCAGGTCGAGGAGGGCCACATCTACAAGGCGATGGGCGATCCGATGACAGCGTTCTCGAAGTACCGGCGTGCGACCGAGCTCGTGCTCGAAGCGCGTGCGCTCGATCCGCAGCCCTCCGATGACGCGATGATCCTCGAGCTCGCTCGCGTCGCGCCGGCGTGGATGCTCGACGATCGCTACAAGTCACCAGAGGACGCGTAGCTCGGCCAATCGCTTGGCGGCCGGCCAATGCGTTGACGTCGCGGCGGTGCGGTGGCGTGACATGCTGGCTGCATGCGCACGCGGCTGTGGATCGCAGGTGTCATCACGGCTCTCGTCGGCGTTGCCGCACTGCCTGGTCATGCACCCGCGACGACGCAGACACCGAGATGCGAAGCATCGAAGCCAGCCATACGATATCCGGTCGTCGAGCCCGTGTTCGTGCGGAAATGCGCGGCCTGTCACGATGCACGCAAAGCGACGAATGCGGCAGCGCAGCGCGTGTTCGAGATGTCGTCGTATCCGTTCGCGACCGAGCGCCCGAAAACGCTCCTGCACGATCTTCGCGAGATGTTCGCGACTCGCGGCGGGCTCACGGATGCGGAACGCTGTGCTGGCTTCGGTTGGATCGACGGCGGTGGGCTCGACGCGACCGGGAAGCAACCGAGCTGGCGCCGCTGACGGCTTACTGCTTCGCTGCGGGTGCCTACTTCTTCGGCGCGGGCGCGGGCGTGCCGTCCTTCGCCGGCGCAGCGGCTGCGTCCTTCGAAGGCATCAGCACCGACTGATAGAGCTCCTTGGGGGCGAGGAAGCGCTTCGCCGCCGCCTTCACGTTGTCGGGCGTCATGCGCGCGATCATCTTCGACGGATCGAGGATGACCGTCGCGTCGTCGCCGAAGCGCGCCGAGTTTTCGAGCCAGCCCGACCAGAAGCCGTTGTTGCGAAGCTGCGTCTCGCGCTCGCGCTGGAACTGCGCCTTGATCTTGTCGAGGTGCTCCTGGCCGATGCCGTCCTTCTGCATCGTCGCGACCTCTTTTTGCGCCGCGGCGATCAGCTCGTCGACGCGTGTGGGGTCACAGCCGAACGAGATCGTGAACGTGCGCTCCTGCGTCGGCGCGCGGCTGATCGAGCCACCAGCACCGACGCCGTAGACGCCGCCGAGGTCTTCGCGCAGCGTCTCGCGCAGCTTCATCGAGAGCGCTTGACCGAGGATGAACATGTCGCGGTCGTCATCGCGCGACCACTTCTGCGCGCCGTGGAACGTGAGCTGGACGCGGGCCTTCGGCTCGCTGCCGAAGGCCCAGCTCTTCTTGACCACGCCCTTCACGCGGCGCACGCCCGGGTCCTTCTCCTTCTCCTTGCGTCCCTTCGCGGGCAGGCTCGCGATGTACGTCTCGACGAGCGGCTTCAGCTTCGCGAGATCGACCGCACCGACGATCACGAACGTCCAGTCCGACGCGTCGGAGAACCGGCCCTTGTAGAACGCGAGTGCCTTGTCGAGATCGATCTTCTGGATGTCCTCGGGGGTCGGCGGCTTGCGGCGGATGTTGCCCTGGAAGAAGACCTTCTGCGACTCGATCGAGTACTGCACCTCGGGCACGCGCATCTGGTTCGCGAGCGCCTCGGCCGTGTTCTGCTTCCACGTGTCGACCGCGGCCTGGTCTTTACGCGGCGCCGTCATGCGCAGATGTACGAGCTGCATGATCGTCTCGAGGTCACGCACCGAGCCGCCACCATCGACGGACTCCATCGTCTCCGAGAGCGATGCGCCGACATTCGCCTGCTTGCCGGCGAGCGCCTTCCCGAGCGCTTCGTCGTCGAGCTCGCCGACGCCACCGAGCGCCGCGACGTCATCCGCGAACCGCGCATGCGGCCACTCCTTCACGCTCGCGAGCGCGAGGCCACCGGGCGAGTTGCCGGCGATCGAGACGGCATCCGCCTCGAAGTCGGTCGGCTTCACGATCACGCGCACGCCGTTCGACAGCGTCCACTCGGTCACACCGATCGACTCGATCTTCGTCTCCTTCGTCACCGCGCCCGGCTTCGGCGGCTGTGCCATCAGCGCGGTCGCGGAGGCCTTGTCCTGCCACGCTTCGATCGGGGTCTTCTCCACCTCGTCGATGATCGCGAGCACGCGCTTCTGATCCGGCAGCGGCTTGCCATCCGGGCCCGCGATCACGATCGCGCGGTTGTCGGCGCCGCCGTAGTTCTTCGCGAGCGTGTTGAGCTCCGCGAGCGTGACCGTCGGCAGCATCTTCTTCATGTTCTCGCTCTCGGCCTTGCGGCCGATCATGAGCTCGCCCTCGAAGTAGTTGCGCGTGATCTCCTCGGCGTATTCGGAGCTCTGGTTCGTCTGCTCGCCGACGGCGGCTTGATCGAAGAACCGCAGGATCACAGCGCGTGCGCGGTCGAGCTCGGCCTGCGTGAAGCCATGCTTCTCGACGCGCAGCACCTCGACGAACAGCGCGCGCAGCGCATCCTCGACGCGGCCGGCCTTGACCTGCGCGGTCCGTGCGAACACGTCGATGTCGCGCGTGAAGCCATCCACGCCGGCGAACGCGCCCGTGAACGGCGACTCTTTCTTGCGCGCGAGCGACGCGAGCCGCTCGTTCAAGATGTTCGAGTAGACCTGCTCGACGGCCATGCGGCGGTAGTCCTTCAAGGACGCCTCGCCGCGATACGCGAGCATGTTGTAGACGCTGACGAGCTGGATCGGCAGCTCGCGGTCGGTCTCGATCGAGATCCGCGTGCCATCCGCCTTCGGCACGCCGCCCGGCATGCGCGGCCGCGCCTTCGCCGGGTTCTTCAGATCGCCGAACTTCTCGGTGATCATCTTCTCGATCGCGGCCGGATCCTCGAAGTCACCGACGGCGATCACCGCCATGTTGTCGGGGCGGTACCAGTCGTTGTAGTAACGCACGAGCGCATCGCGCGGCGCCGTCTTCAAGATGTCGGGCGAGCCGATCGTGTCGCGCACCGCGTAGCGCGTGCCCTTGAACAGGATCTTCAGCTGCTTGTCACGCAGGCGCTGAAACGCGCCGCGGCCGAGCCGCCACTCCTCGAGCACGACGCCGCGCTCCTTGTCGACCTCGGCCTTGTCGAACGTGACGTCGGCCGCCCAGTCGCGCAGGATGTCGAAGCCCTTCGGAATGAACGTCTTGTCGTCGGTCGGAACGGTCAGCGTGTAGATCGTCTCGTCGTAGCTCGTCGACGCGTTCAAGTCCGCGCCGAAGCCCATCCCGATCTTCTCGAGGTAGTTGATGATCTCCGCCTTGGGAAATCGCTTCGTGCCGTTGAACGCGAGGTGCTCGACCATGTGCGCGAGCCCGCGCTGATCGTCATCCTCTTGCACCGAGCCCGCATTCACGGCGAGCCACAACAGCGCGCGCTTCGCGGGCTGCTTGTGGTTCATCACGTAGTAGGTCATGCCGTTCGGCAACTTGCCGCGCTTGACGTTGGCCCACAGCGGCAGTGGCGCGTCGTCGCCGGTCTTGGGCATGCCCGCGGTCGGGTCGCCACCGGTTGGCGTGGTATCGCTGCCTCCGCCGCCGCCGATCGTGGGCGTCGTATCGGTTTTTGTTTTGCCTCCGCCACATGCGACGATCGTCGCGAGCAACGAAGACAGGAGTAGACGGCGTGTCCTCATGGTTGGAGGACATTGCCACGCCCGTCCCGATTGCGCCCCTCGCGCGGACACACTCTCACCAACACCCCATGCGACGCCTGCGACGTGCCCTCTCCCTCGCTGATTCTCCGATCGGCGTCGGCCTCTCGCGTCCCGTCGCGATCGCGATGGCGATCATCGCGACCCTCGTCGTCGCGCACGATCTGAAGCTCCTCGGCGACTTCAACTACTGGGGCGGCCGCCGGGATATTCCGCCTGCGATCGCGGTCGCGCTCTTCGTCTACCTTACACGCAACAACCTCGACGCGATCGGCGCGCGCGCCCGCCCGCTGCCGTCGTTCAAGTTCTGGCTCGGCACCGTCGTCGTGCTCGCCCTCATCATGACCGTCCTGATCGCGGGCACGATCGCGGTCTACGTCGCGCTCGACAAGCCGATGCCCCCGCCCATGCTCCCGGACTACGACCACGTGTTCGGCGCTGTCGTCGATGCACCGCTCGTCGAGGAGTCCGTCTACCGCTGGCTGTTCGTCACCGGGATCGTCGCGGTCGCGCCGCGGTGGGCCGGCGTCGTGCTCTCGGGCGCCGTGTTCGCGTATCTGCACTTCGTCTACAACAATCCAGGACCCGACAACTTCATCGGCGGATACTTCTTCGCATGGATGTACCTGCGCTCCGGCTCGATCCTCGTGCCGATCGCGTTTCACGCGCTCGCGAACGGCTCGCTCATCGTGCTCAACGTGATCGCGTACCACGTGCTGTCATGAAGCTCCTCTTGCTGTTCCTCGTCGCGTGCGGCAGCACGCAGCGCGTGCTTCCCGACGACAAGCGCTGCACCGAGGACAAGCTGCGAGCATTCTCGCGACAGCTCGGCGTCGAGCAGCCGACGTTCGATGTCGAGGCGCCGGCCGGCTCGGAGGCAGGCCGCCGCTACGCGGAGTTTTCCGTCACGCGCGAGCAGGACAAGATCCGCGAGGTCGCCGAGCGCGCGAACATGGAGATCGAGCTCAGCGGCCTCGAAGGCGGCGTGCTCGTGCGAGCGACCTGCAAGTGATCACCAGCTCGAGCCGGCGCCGCCGCCACGCGACGAGCCACCGCCGAACGAGCCACCGCCGCTCGAGCGCGAGGACGACGACGACGAGAACGACGATGTCGAGGTCGACGGCCGCGTCTTCTTCGACGTGTAGCGCGTGTACTGGTTGTGATAGCTGCAGTGCCGGCAGTCCTCGGTGACTTGCACCTGGCCGCCGTGATCGTAGGTCGCGTGCACGATCGTGTTCGATGACGAAGACAGCGTCTTGTAGCTGCAGCTCGAACAGCGGCTAAAGCCCGAGAACCACTTGTTGTCACGGAGCGTGCGCGTGTCCTGGCAGGTCGGGCAGACCACGACCACGTAGTCGACGGAGCCGAGCTGCTCTTCCTTGCGCTGGCCCTCCTCGAGGTGTTGATCGTCGGCGATCTCGGAGAGCGGCAGCATCGCGACGTTCGGCTGGCACTTCAGGCACGTGCGCTGGCGCTTGCGATGACGCGCGAACAGCGCGGCGCCACCACCGAGGCCGAGCAGTCCCGCACCACCGGCGGCGAGCGGACCGACGGGCACGCCTTCGTCCTCGGGCGGCGGCGCGATGCCCTGCGGCTCCTGCGGCGCGACCGGCTGCACGCTCGTCGGCGCGGCGGCCGAGCCCGGATCGACGGCGCTGCCGTTGTCGCGGTACTCGCCGGGCGCCTGCTCGGTCATGCCTTCGCCCGGCGCGGTGGCGAGGTGATCGTGGATCGCCTGCACGCCCGCGACGAGTCCGCCCGCGAAGTCCTTCTGCTTGAAGCGCGGGACCATGTCGCGCGCTTGCATGTCGGCGAGCCACGCGGCGGGGAGCGCGCCCTCGATGCCCGTGCCGGTCTCGATCTCGAGCCGGCGCTTGCCCATCACGAGGAGGACGAGCACGCCGGTGTTCGTCTGCGCGTTGCCGATCTTCCAGTGATTGAAGAGGGCGGTCGCGAACTTCTTCGGCGTCTCGCGGACGTCATCGACGACGACGATCGCGAGCTCGATCTTCTTCGTGCGGTAGAGCGTCTCGGCGAGCGTGTTGAGCTTGTCCTCGGTGCCGATGTCGAGGACGTTCGCCTGGTCCGTGACCCAGTGATCGGGGCGCGGATTCTTGACCTGCGTGACCGAGACGATCGAGAACACGAGCGCGAGCAACTGAAGCATCAACGGGGGACCTCCTCCGACGCGAAGCGGGTGTCGACATCGAATAACGCAGCGAGCTCGTCTTCCTTCTTCGCGGCGTCGCGGCGTCCGAGATCGATGAGCTCGTTCGCGAACTCGCCGTCGAACAGGAGGTACGAGAGCAAGTCGCTCTCGTGCCGCGCTTCACCCGCCGCGAGCCGCTGGATCAGCTTGCGCGCGACCACGCCGGTCACGCGCATCTTGCCCGCGTTGACGAACTGCGCCGCGAGCGCGCCGATGTCTTCGGACGGACGGATGTGCACGGCGTGGATGCGCCGGAGCGGAGCGCCCCTCAGGCGCACGAGCTCGTGGTTCATCATCGATTCAAACTTGTCACCGAAGGATGCGTTACCCGCTTCGAGGATCAAGTTGATTCTCTGCATGCGCTGCAAGTCGTACTCGGTGTGATCGAGCATGAGCGCGTTGAGCGCCTTGCCGGCGAGGAACAGCGGCTTCGGATACGCCTCGGTGCGCTCGCGTTCGATCTGCTTGGGCTGCGGCTTCAGGTGGCGCAGCGAGACGAGCAGCAGGCGATCGGCGCCGAGGCGAATCGCGGGTGACATCGGCGTGTTCTGGCGAAGACCACCGTCGGTGAAGAACTCCTCGCCGATCTTCACGGCGGGGAACAGCATCGGGATCGCGGCAGACGCGAGCACGTGCCTGGGACCGATGCGCGCGGCGCGGTGACGCACGAACGGATCGCGCGACCACTCGCGCGGTACCGGCTCGGCGCTCGAGAGAAACACGACGGTGTGGCCCGTACCGACGTGCGTCGCGGAGACGGAGATCGCGTGCAGGTGCTTCTCGCGGAGCGACCGGTCGATGCCGCGCCACGGGATCACGCGCAGCACGAAGCGCTCGAGGCCGCTCGTGTCGAGCAGGCCGCCGTAGCGGAAGCTGCCGGGAGCGGGCGGTGGCGGATCGGCGCCGAGGAGCATCTTCGCGGCGCGCAGGACGTCGCGGACGCGGAGCGAGATCAGCTCCTCGATGCGCAGGGCCCGCCAGGCCGAGACCATCTGCTCGGCCTGCGAGTCGGGGTCCTGCTGCGTCGCTGCGAGAAAGGCGGCGTTGATCGCGCCGACCGACGTGCCGGTCACGATGTCGATCGGGACGTGCCGACCGAGCCGCTTCTTGAGGTCGGTCCGCAGGTAGTGAATGATTCCGGCTTCGTAGGCTCCTCGTGACCCGCCACCCGACAGTACAAAGCCGATCTTGGGACGTGAGGACGACGGGGCCTGCACCAACCCCGATTGTAAACGCAACTCGATGGTCAGGTGGTTGTCCAAGCTGCATGAAGCTGGGCGTAGTTGCCGTCCTCGCGTCCGTCTCCAGCGCCAGCGCCAACGCCACCTTCGACGAGTACTCCGAGACGGTGCGCCAGCAGCCGGCGTTTCAGCTGTTCGAGGCGTCGTGCGATGTCGATATCGAGCTGAGGGGCGCGGTCGCCACGATCGAGACGCGCCAGCGCATCGTCAATCCGGGCCAGACGCCGCTCGCCGCGATGCTCCAGCTGCCGCTCCCCGCCGGTGGTCAGGTCACGCGCTTCGGGGCGCGCGGTGATCGCGGGCTCGTCGTCGACGCGCACTCGCCGAGCATCGAGGGCGCATCGCCAGTGCTCGGCGTCGATCCGGCGTTTCTGCATCGCACGGACAGCGAGAGCTATCGCGTGATCCTCCAGCCGATCGCGGCGGAGCACGACGTCTTGATCGACACGACCGTCGTCGCCGTCGCCCAGCCGCGCGGCGGCATGTTGCGCCTCGTGCTGCCGGCGCGCGACACGAGCGGCAAGCTCACCGTCTGCAAGGGCAACGTGCGCGCGACGCCCGGCCCCGGCGCGACCGTTCGCAAGATCCACGTCGGCGGCGCCGAGACCGCCGGCAGCCGCGCGGGCTTCACACTCGAGGACAAGGACCTCGCGATCGATGTCGAGATCGACATCGCCGGCACGCAGCCGATCATGTGGACGCAGACGCAGCCGCTCGTCGACGGCTGGAGCGCATCGTTCGTGACCGTGCTCGGTCCGCGCGTGAAGGCCGCGGGCGCGCGACGCGTCGTGTTCGTGATCGACGGCTCGCGCAGCATGGACCTCGTCGGGCGACACAACGTCGTGAAGGTCGTGAACCGGATCGGCGCCGCGCTGCCGAAGGACGCCGAGGTCGAGGCCGTGATCTTCGACCGCGAGGTCAAGCGCGTGTTCGACGGCGTGCGCCCCGCGAACGCGCAAGCGATCGCCGCGATCGCCGAGGCGGTCGCCAAGCGCACAGCGAAGAACGGCAGCGACATCGTCGGCGCGTTCGCGAAGACGCGCGAGGTGATCGCGAACGTGCGCGGCCAGGCGATGGTGATCGTGATCAGCGACGGCGTCACGCCCGACATCGACGGCAACGCGCTCACGACGGCACTCGGCGCGAAGACGAGCACCGTCGACGTCCACGCGATCGTCCTCGATCCCGCCTCGACAACCGCACCCGGCGCCGACGCGTTGCGCGCACCCGTGAACCTGTACGGCGGCGCCTACGTCGAGGTCTCGGCCGACGATCTCGACACCGCGCTGATCTCGCTCGACGAGTGGCTGCGCCCCGCCTGGCTCGAGATCGCGCTCGGCGATCGCGAAGTCCCGAAGGAAGTGCGCGGCGGCGGCGGCTTCACGCACGTCGCGTTTCACAAGGGCCCTGCCCGCTTCGCGCTCACCGGTCACGGCGACGTGAAGTTCACGAGCACCGCGCGCGCGGCACCCGCCGTCGCCGGCCTCGCCGCCCACGCGCTCGCCACCGCGAGTGCAACGGACTTCGTCACCGTCGACGATCCGGACCCGCAGGACATCGACCTCGTCCGCCCCACGTTCGACAAGGCGCGCGCCGCACACCCGGTCGCCGATGATCTGTTCGCGTTCGCGATCCTCACGTCGAACGGCAAGGTGGCGAAGAGCCGCAAGCAGATGGTCGCAGGCGGCGGCAAGTACGAACGCGTGATCGCGCTCGGCGATCCGTCGAGCGGCAGCGCGGGCATGAGCGGCAAGGTGACGACGAAGGCGCGCAACGCATCCGCGATCTCGAAGCCGACACTCGAGCGACTGTTCCGCGACCAGCTCCAGCCCAAAGCCTTCGCCTGCTACCAGCGCGCGCTCGGCAAGAATGCCAACCTCTCCGGCACCGCGACGTTCTCGTTCACGATGGGCCGCGGCGAGGTTACCGACGTGGGCGTCGCGGGCCTCGGTGACGTGACGTTCGATGCGTGCCTCGTCGACGCCGGCTACCAGCTCACGCCGCCGCTGCCCGACTTCAACATCAACATCGACGACCAGACGGTCGCGAACTACCCGCTCACGTTCACGCGCCGCCCCGACCAGGCGCCGACGATCGTGCTCGGCGACGCGGACTCGTCCTCGCCGCTCGACATCGACTCGATCCAAGGCGGCGTCCCGCGCCGTCCGACGAAGGCCGACACGCACACGCCGCTCGGCCGCATGCGCCCGGGCAAGTCGCCGTAGGAACGGGGTCAGACACAACTTGCACAACTTGTGTCCGGTGGGCCGGACGGAAGTTGTGCAAGTTGTGTCTGACCCCGTTACGGCTGCGGGCCGGTGGGCCCGCTCGGCGCTGCATCGGGCTCGATGCGCGCTGCATCGGGCGTCAGCACGGTCGGCGGCGGTGCAATCGCGGCATCGGGTGCGAGCTTCGGCGCGATGATCGGCTCGAGCCCGGCATCGGGCGATTCGCCGAGGCTGACGCGCTCGAGCGTCGCGTGCAGGACGCCGCTCGTGATCGGCACGAAGCGATAGCGCGCGAGCGCGAAGTTTGGCTTCGTGAACGCGAACTCGTGCTCGGTGCCATCGGCGACGCCGGCCCAGTACTTAGGCGTGACGCCGAGGTTCTCGCCGTCGACGAGCACGGTCGCGCCACTGGGCTCGCTCTTCAGCGTGATGCCGATCGGCACCGCAGGGCCCTTCGGGCGCTTCGCGGCGGCGGTCTTGCCCGGGCCGTCCTCGTCGAGGTGCATGCCCGACGCGGGATCGAAGCCGACGATCGCCGTGATGCCGTCGACGCCAGCGTCGGAGATCACCGGCGGTGATGGCGTGGGCTCATCGCCGTTCTTGCTCGAACATGCCGCGAGAGCAGCAACGAGGCAGAGGCGCGACAGCACGCGCCGTCTATACCACGCGGCGCTCGAGGATGAAGTCGTAGGTCGCGAGCAGACCGGTCGGCCACTTCGCGTCGCAGTCCTGGAGGAAGCGGCGAAGCGAGGCCTCGTCGCAGGTCTCCCAGTGCTGGATCAGATCGGGGAGCTTGTGGACCGCGGCCATCACGTCGGCGACTTGCTCGTGATCGTCGGGGTTCGAGCGCGTGAACAGGATCGCGCGCTGGAGCACGGCGAGGCAGGCGGAGAGGTACGGCTCCGGCGCCATCACTGATGTCGCTTGGAGGCCGCCGCTTCGATGCGCTTGCGCTGACCATCGTCGAGCACCGCACGCGCCTTGACCCACGACACGATGCGCGCCTTGCGGATCGACGCTTCTTGCGCGCTGATCTGATCGACGTAGCGCTCGATGTCAGCGGTGTTGGTGCGCGGGTCGGCGAGTGCGCCCTCGAGCTTCTTCGAGAGCTCGTCGAGGCGGCTCCGTGCGACGGTGACGGTCTTGTCCGCTTCGGCGCGGATCTTCGCGATCTGCTCCTTCTGCTGCGGCTTGATCGCCATGCCCTTCATGTCGTCGAGCGCTTCGCGCATGTCGCCGTCGTCGACGTCGTCGAGGTTCGGCGTCATCGGGATCGCATCGGCGACATCTTCGTCGTCGTTCGGGTCGTGATCGAACTTGAACTTGAAGTTCTTGTTCTTGAGATTCTTCTGGATGTTCTTGCCGAGGTCCTTGCCGAGCTGATCGCCGAGCTGCTCGAGCTCTTCCTCGAGGCCTTCCATCGCCTGCTCGATCTCCTCGCCCATCTGCTCGAGCTCTTCACCCATCTGCTCGAGGCTCTTGCCTTTGAGCTTGGACAGGCGCTTGTCGACGGTGCCGCGCACCTTGTCGATGCGCGCGAGGATCTTGGCGCGGAGCTGCGGCGGGATGTTCGGGTTGTTGCGAATCATCTCGCGAACGCCGTCGAGCTGACCGCGCACCATGCCCTCGATACCCGAGATATCGATCTTGTTGCCGTTGATGCTGACGTTCACGCCACCATGCGGCGCGGGCGGCGCAGGCGCAGGCGGCCGCGGCGGCTTGGGCGGCTTGGGCGGAAGCGGCGGTGGCGTCGGACCTTGCGCGGTGCGCGGACGCTCCGCGCGGCGCGGGACGTCTGCGTCGCTCGAGCCACCGTCGTCGGCGTACGCGACGATGTTGTCGCGACCGTCATGCGCCTGGCTCGACGCGGGACCGAACACGAGACCGCCGATCAACATCGACGGCAGAACGAGCGTGAACAACTGTCGGACGCGGCTCATGGCGTCTCTCCTTCAAGCAACTGCTTGTACGGCGCGAGCGGCCGCTGGATCCGCGCCCAGTGCGCGGACATCCGGCTCGATCGCTTGGTATCGGCGACGTTCACGAGGAACGCGACCTCTCCGTCATCGAACGTCGTGGTCTCCTCGACGGGGAGTTGCTCGGCGACCGCGGGCCGCTGCTGCGCTTGCTCGAGCTCGGGCTGCCGCGTGATCGCGAACACGCCGATCATGCCGGCCGCGACCGTCGCGGCGAGACCCGCGGCGATGCGCCGCCTGCGCCGCACGACGAGCCGATGCTGTGCACCGACGGTCATGCGCGCCGAGAATCCGAGACCCGGATCGACGGAGTGGCGTGTCGCGCCGAGCTGACTCGGCATCGCGACCACCCGCTGGCAGCGCGTGCACGACGAGACGTGCTCGTCGAGCTCGGCCAGCGGTTCACCGAGCGCGATCCGCTCGGCAACGGTGTCACAAGTGGACATCATTTATGCTCCTCCATCAGATCGCGCAGACGCGCGAGGCCACGAACCAGGTGTGTCTTGGCGGTCGCGAGCTCGACGCCGAGCATCTCGGCGACCTGCGCGACGGGCATGTCATGTCCGTAGCGCAGGACCAGCGCGGTGCGCTGCTGCGCGGACAGGTTGTCGAGCTTGTCGAACATCGCGTGCATCCGCTCGTTGCTCTCCATCGCATCGCGCGGCGCGGGATTCGCCATCGCGTGCATACGCTCCGCGATGTCGTCGGGCTGGCTCTCGTGAACCGGCGCGGCGTCGAGGTCTTCCTTCAACGGCCACCAGCCGAGCAGCTTGCGCTTCAGGCGCCGCCTCCGGAGCGTGCGCAGGCACTGCGTCGTCACGATGCGGAGGAACCAGGCCGGTGCCGCCGCGGGCTCGCGGAGGTCGTCGATCGATTCGCACGCACGCGCGAGCGCGTCCTGCACCGCTTCTTCAGCTTCGGCGCGGTTGCCAAGGAGGTCGTACGCGATGCCGTAGCCTTTTCGCGCGGGAGTCGTCGCGAGCTCGGCGAGAAGCCGGCTCCTCGCATCTGCTCGTGACGCCACGTCTAGGCGAGCTCCGGTCGTAAGGGACATGTGCACGCTGCGAGGTAAGAGCCTCGACCTACCACGGAGGTTGACATTGACCTAGCGGGCGACCCCCTGGCTCCACATACGACGTACGCCGAGATCCCGGCGCATTTCAATGATATGTGGAGGTATGGCTCGCGACACCGACCGCCCAGTTTGGCGAGGCCAGCGGCCGTGGTTCGAGATCTGGTTCGTGGTCCTCCTGGACGCCAGCCGTCGCCGGGCGCTCTGGGTCAGAGAAACCATCCTGATCCCGCGGCAAGGTGACGGCCGCGCCACCATCTGGGGCGCGTGGTTTGACGCCGACGCCCCGGTGCCTGCGCACGCCGCGAAGCGGTACATGCCGATCGAGCAGGCGAAGATCGGCGAGGGCGAGGAGCTCATCAACATCGATGGCGCGTGGATGTCGCGCACCGCTGCGAAGGGCGGCGTCGAGACGCTCTCGTGGGATTTCGCCTGGGGCGCCGGGCGCGACACGCACAGCGAGGTCCCGTCGTGGCTCCCCGTGCCGACGCACGCGAAGTCGATCGCGTACGACGCCGACGCATCGGGCACCGTCACGGTCGGCGGCCGCACGCTACCGCTGCAAGGCCGCGCCACCGCGATGCACCTCTGGGGCAAGCGCCGCGTTCCTACGCTGCAGTGGATCTGGGCGCCGTGGATCGGCGATGGCTCGCTCGCGGTGCAAGCGGTCTCGTTTCAAGACACGTTCTCGCTCGGCCTCGCGACGCTGCGCCTCGACGGCCCCGATCTCGGCGAAGCGCGCATGCAGCCGACGTCGCTGCGCGGGCGGCCCGCGACCGCCGCGCATCCAAACTGCCTCGTCAGCGCGACCGTCGCGGGTCCGCGGCGCTTGATCCACGCGCGTGCGTGGGCAGAGCCGCGCGAGATGGTCGGCTACGCGTATCGCGACACCGACGATCGCGACGTGATGGTCGCGCAGAGCGACATCGGCTCCGCGCATCTCGAGGTCTACTCGCGCACCGCACCGGGCGCGCCGTGGCACGTGATCGACGAGCGCCGCGCCGCCGGTGGTGTCGCCGTCGAGATCCACCAGCACGCGCGCCTGCCCGAGGTCGAGTACATCGCGTGGGACGACACGTCGCGCAGCGAGGGCACGCCGATCACGACCACACCGCTCGCCGCCGATCACATCGAGTGGCCGAAGGTGAACGACATCGTCGCGCTCGGCCTCACGTATGGCGATCACATTCGCGAGACCGGTCGCAAGCTCGCGCCGAACGAACCACCAACGTCATTCACGAAGCACGTGCGCACCTTCGCGCCGGGCGCGCTGACTGTCCGCGTTCCGGACACCCAGGAGATCCTCGCCGCGCTCGAGGAAGTCGAGCCCGGTCTCGCCGCCATCGTGCGCGACAAGCTCCCGATCCCGCTGCCCGTGATGGACTACGAGGGCGAGATCGCGCTTGTCGCCCTCGATACGATCGACGACGCCAAGCTCTCGGCGGGCGTCGCACAACCGCTCGGCCTCGCCGCCGCGAACGATCTCACCGCGCGCATCTGCCAGGTGCTCGGCGAGAACACCGAGAGCTCGCTCGCGTACTGGTCGTGCGCGAAGTCGTTCCCGCGATTCTTGCCACTCGCATCGCACGTGTGGGCGCCGCCGGGCGGGCTCGCGACGATGCCCGAGATCACGATCGAGACGAAGGTCAACGGCGATGTTCGGCAGCGCGCGTCGACGAAGCTGCTCATCTACGATCTAGCCGCGATGGTGCGCGCCGCGTGTGCACACCTCGGCCGTCCGCTCGAGCGCGGCGACATCATCTTGACGGGCACGCCGTCGGGTGTGGGGCTGCGCTTGTCGCCGCTCAAGCGTCGCGTCGCCGCGATGATCAAGGATCGCTTCCGCAAGGCGAAGCTGCTCGTCTCGACGTACGCGACATCGAATGCGCTGTTGCGGCCCGGTGACGTGGTCGAGGTCGATGCGGGGCCTGCCGGCCGTGTGAAGACGCGGCTGACGCTGTAGGATGCAGGCATGACGGATGGCGACAAGCCTCCGGGCGGTGGTGGCGGTCCGAAGAAGCCGAATCCCTCGTCCACGATCATCGGCCTCACGCCGCCAAAGGAGCCAGCGCAGCCAGCGCCTCCCGCGCCCGCGCCCGCGCCTGCGCCGCCTGCAGGACCGACGACGAAGCGCATGGGGCTCCCGCCGCCGACGCGCGGACCGCACGCGCCGCAAC
>JALZOJ010000070.1 GCA_030857175.1 Myxococcota bacterium
GCAGAAGCGTTCGTCACGGTGCGGCTGCTTCGGTGATCAGCGCGCGCGCCTCTGGACCGACGTTGAAGATCGCGTCGACGACGGCGAGGTCCGGGATGAAGCCGTGCTGCGGATACAGCTGCGGATACTCGCGCGCCGCGTAGGTCTGAAACGTGACCCCCACGTTCGTGGCCTCGAACAGCGCCATGTCCATGTAGAGCTTGCCGCCCGCGCCCGAGAGGTACGTGTCGGCACCGACGAGCTTGCACACGGAGATGTGGTACTCGCTCTTCGCGCCGGTCGGCGCGAGCTCGCTCGCGAGGCGGAGCGGTGTCGTGATGCCGAGGATCTTCATCGCCCACTTCATCAGATCCACGTCGAGCGCGACCAGCGTCGTGTGGCCACCTGCGACGAGGATCGCCTCGAGCTCCGGCGACAGCTGCTTCCAGTACGGCGCCTTGCTGTAGTTGGTCTGCAGCGCGGCCCAGTGCTTGCGGCGCCAGTTCTGGGTCGGATCGATCTTGACCTCGCTGATCAGCTGGCCGCGCTCCTGCACGACGGGCACGGTGATCCACTGCTTGCCGGTCTGCATCTTGATGTAGTTGCGATGCTGGAACCCGCGCTCGAGAAACTGGACGTCGTCCATCACGACCAGGAGGTCGGCGTTCTCCACCTTGTGAAAGAACCCGAGGTACGGGAAGTACTGCGGCTGATGATTCGTGACGATCATTGCGAAGGCTTCTGCGCGCGCCATTCCTCGCGCAACAGGCCCATGAGCACGATGTCGTCGCGCTGGCCGTTGATGAAGCCAGCGCCGCGCAGCCGACCCTCGAGGACGAAGCCGAGCTTCTCGTACACACGCTGCGCGCGCGTGTTGCGACCCCAGACTCTGAGCCCGATGCGCTCCAGGTTGAGGTCGTCGAAGCCGAACGCGAGGAGCAGCTCGCACGCGTCCGTCCCGAGACCTCCGCCCCACGCGGACCTGTCGAGGCGGACACGCAGCTCCGCGGTCCGCCCGATCCACTCGATGTCGACGAGGCAGCACGTCCCGACGAGCGCCGGCTCGCCGCGCGCATCCTCGATGCCGAACCACCGCGCGTGGGGGTTCTGCATCGCCGACCGAAACCACGACTCCTGCTGCACGTCGCTGACGGGCGCGTAGATGCTCGACGCGCGCATCACCTCGGGGTCGTTGACGAGCTCGCGCAGCTGCGGCTGATCTGCGGACGTGAGCTCGCGCAGGCGAACCAGCTTGCCTGTCAGTCTCGTCATGTCGGTCATGGTTTACCAGGGACCTCTGCCACCGTGGGCGAGGTCGCCTTGCGCGTCAGCAACACGAGGGCCGTGCCCGCGAGGATGCGCAGGTCCAGCCACACGTTCCACTGGCGCACGTACTCGACGTTGATCGCTTGCCGGGTCGCCCAGTCGTTCTCGAACGCGCCGCGCGTGAACGTCCACGCGGTGCAGCCCGGAGGCATCGCGAACCGGAGCAGGCTCGCATCGTCGTACGCCTCGAGGTTTGCCGGGACATCGGGGCGCGGCCCGACGAGGCTCATCCTGCCGGTCAGGACCTGGAACAGCTGCGGCAACTCGTCGAGGCGGCTGTCGCGCAGGAACGCGCCGATCGACGTGAGGCGCGAGTCGCTGCGCGTGACCTCGGAGAAACCCGTCGCCGATCCATCGGGGCGGTCGGCGCGCATGGTTCGAAACTTCCAGAGCGTGAACAGCTCGCCGTCGAGGCCGATCCGCTGCTGGCGAAAGAGCACGGGGCCGCGGCTCGTCGCGCGCACCGCGAGCGCGACGGCGCCGATCACGGGGAGTGCGGCGATGGTAGCGGGCGTCGCGATCGCGATGTCGAGCACGCGCTTCGCGAGCCGCGCACGCGCACGCGCGCGCCATGGCAGCTCACCCTTGCGCGGCGCGATCGCGTTGTGGATGCGGGAGACCACGTCAGGCATGAGGCCGCATCTTATCGGACTTCGCGGTCAGCAGTCGGTCGTACGCCGAGAGCACCTTCGCGAACACGGTGCGTTGATCGAAGTGCTGCTCCGCCCGACGGCGACCCTCGCCGCCCATGGCGACGCGCACGCTGCGGTCGCGCAGCAGGCGATCGAGCGCCGCGGCGAGCTCCTCCGGTGCCTTCACCTCGACGAGCAGGCCGGTGCGCTGGTCGTCGACGACGGTCCGACAGCCGCGGATCCGGGTCGCGACGACGGGAATGCCCATCGCGGACGCCTCCATCGCGGTGCGTGGGACGCCCTCGCGATGGGACGGCAGCACGAAGATGTCCATCAGCGAATACAGCTCCGGGAGATCGCGGCGATGACCCGTAAACACGCACACGTCCTCGACGCCGTAGCGCGACGCGGTCTCCGGACGCACCGCATCCGCCTTCATCTCGTCGTACCAACCGACGAGGAGCACGCGCAGCTTCGGGTGCTTCGTGCGCAGAGACGCGGTCGCGGAGAGCAGCTCGCGCACGCCCTTCTCGTCGACCAACCGGCCGACGAAGCCGACGACGATCGCGTCGTCGGCGATCCCGAGCTCGGCGCGCAGCCGGGCGGTGGTGTCGGGATCGATCCGCGCGCGGTCGAAGCGATCGACATCGATGCCGTTGCCGAGGAGCTCGATCTTCGAGGCGGGGCAGATGTGCTCGCGCACGGCGGTCTCGACGTCCTCGGAGCTCTGCGACAGCACGAGATCGCAGAACCGCATCCCGAGCTTCGCGAGGCGCGCGTAGAACGCGCGCCTCCGCGGCGGCGTCAGGTCGTGGAACAGAAAGCCGTGCAAGGTCGTGATCACGATCGGGACGCCAGCGAGCCGCGCGGCCATCGCCGCGTAGAGATCCGCCTTCGCAGTGTGCGTGTGCACGATCGTGAAGCGTTCGCGGCGAAACGTCGCCACCATCGACGCGAACGCGCGCAGATCCGCGGCCGGCGTCAGCTGACTCGCGCGAACGAACGGCACCGGGACGTGCCGGATGCCCGCACTCTCGAGCGCCGGTGCTCCGCGGCCCGGTGCCGACAGGCCGGCCACCTCGTAGCCCGCGGCGGCGATCGTCTTCAGCTGGTCGAGGAGCAGGATCTCGAGCGACTCGCTGATCGTCGTGACGTGCGCGACGCTCGGTCTCACGACGATGCGCGACATCGCTGGACGATGTCGGCGACGCGATCGACATCCTGGTCCGACATGCTCGAGCCGGACGGCAGGCACAGCCCATCGGCGAATAATGCATCGGCGACGCCGCGCCCGAACATGCGGTGCGATCGATAAACGGGTTGGAGGTGCATCGGCTTCCAGACCGGGCGGGCCTCGATCTCGGCGCGCTCGAGCGCGATGCGGACGTGCTCGCGATCCGCGCCGAACCGCCGCGGATCGATCACGATGCAGGTGAGCCAGCAGGTGGAGCGGCCCCACGACGCCTCGGGCATGAACGAGATGCCCGGGACATCGCCGAGCAACTGTCGGTAGCGCGCGTTGATCGCGCGGCGGCGCGCGACGCGATCGGGTAGCACGCGGAGCTGTCCGCGGCCGACCGCTGCCAGGAGGTTCGAGAGCCGGTAGTTGTACCCGACCTCTTCGTGCTCGTAGTGAGGGCTCGGCTTGCGCGCCTGCGTTGCGAGGTAGCGGATCCGCGTGATCAGCGCGGCGTCATCGCCGACGACCATGCCACCGCCGGAGGTCGTGATGATCTTGTTGCCGTTGAACGAGAACACGCCGAGGTGTCCGAGCGTGCCGGCGTGTTTCGTCTTGTACGTGGCGCCTAGCGCCTCGGCCGCATCCTCCAGGATCGGCACGCCGCCACAGACCTCGCGCAGGCGATCGTAGTCGGCGCATTGACCGTAGAGATCGACGGCGAGGATCGCCTTGCACGGCACCGCCGCCATCGCCTCGGCGACGAGCGCGGGATCGAGGTTCCAGCTAGAAGGCTCGCTATCCACGAACACCGGGATCGCACCGACGTGATGCACCGCGTTCGCGGAGGCCGCGAACGTCAACGACGAGACGATGACGTGGTCGCCGGGACCGACGCCCAGCACGCGCAGCGAGAGCTCGAGCGCCGCGGTGCCGCTCGAGAGGGCGACCGCGTGCTTCGCGCCGACGACGTGCGCGAGCTCTTGCTCGAACGCATCGACGTGCGGACCGAGCGGCGCGATCCAGTTGGAGTCGAACGCGTCGCAGAGAAGCTTGCGCTCGTCGCTACCCATGTGCGGTGGCGAGAGGTAGATGCGTGCGCTCACGGGGTGGCGCTCACCGTGGCCATCCCCGTCGGAGTCGTCGGATGCGTGCGCTTGCCGCGGTCGGTGCTCGCGCTTGGATTCGGCACAACCACAAGCTCTTCGGTGGGGAGCTCGGCGGCCGGGGCGGCATACTCCGGGACGAGCACACGCAGGGCAGCGCGAATGCGCTCGCCGTCACCGGTGGCCGCGAGCGCGAGCAACTCGTCGAACGTGCTCGTGGCGTGGTCGCTCGGCCGCACGCGGCCGATGAAGATCTTCGGGTGGGCCGTCTTGTCCGCGAACTCCGAGCTCGTCGACAACTCTTCGAACAGCTTCTCGCCGGGCCGCACGCCGGTGAACTCGATCGCGATGTCCTCGTCGGGACGAAAGCCCGAGAGCGTGATCATCTCGCGAGCGAGGTCGACGATCTTGACGGGCTCGCCCATGTCGAGGATGAAGATCTCGCCGCCGTTGCCCATCGCGCCGGCCTGGAGGACGAGCTGGCTCGCTTCGGGGATCGTCATGAAGTAGCGCTTCATTTCCGGATCCGTGACCGTCACGGGCCCGCCGCGTTCGATCTGCTGGCGGAAGATCGGGATCACGCTGCCGTTGGAACCGAGGACGTTGCCGAACCGCACCGTGACAAAGCGCGTCGTGCTCCGTCGCGACAGCTCCTGCACGAAGATCTCCGCGACGCGCTTGGTCGCGCCCATCACCGACGTCGGGTTGACAGCCTTGTCGGTGGAGATCATGACGAAGCGGTCCACGCCGTAGCGATGTGACAGCTCGGCGATGAGGCGCGTGCCACCAACGTTGTTCTTGATCGCCTCACCGGGGTTCTCTTCCATCATCGGCACGTGCTTGTGCGCGGCCGCGTGAAAGACGATCGAGGGCGTCTGGTCCTTGAACAGTGACTCCATTCGCACGCTGTCCGTGACGTCGGCGACGCGCGGCTCGATGATCAAATCCGGGAAAGCGCCAAGGAGCTCGCGATGGATCTCGAACAGCGCGTTCTCGAAGCGCTCGACGAGGACGAGCTTCGCCGGCGCGAACCGCGCCACCTGACGACAGAGCTCGCTGCCGATGCTGCCGCCCGCGCCGGTCACCATGACGATCGAATTCTTGATGGTGCCGACGACCTCGAGCTCGTCGAGCTCGACGGGCTCGCGGCCGAGAAGATCCTCGATCGCGACCTCGCGGATGCGTGACAGGTTCACGCGGTCGCCAACGATCTCGTAGATGCCTGGGATGATCTTGGTCTCGAGGCCGACGTCGCGACATGCATGCGTGATGCGCCGGATCTCGGAGCCCGATGCATTGGCGATCGTGATCAACACCTTCTTGACGTGCTTGAGCTCCGCGATCTTCGCCAGCTGCGAGATCGTGCCGAGGACGGGCAAGCCCATGATCTGCATCCCGAGCTTGCGGTTGTCGTCGTCGAGGTAGCCGACCGGATGCATCGCGAGGTCGGGACGCGATGCGATCTCGCGCGCGACCATCACGCCCGCCTGACCGGCGCCGATCAGAAGCACGCGGTCCTTGGCGCGACCGACCGACCGCTGCCGGCGCTCGCGCGATTCGCCGTAAAGCCGGCGCGACGCACGCGTCGCGACGAGCCCGACAAAGGCGAGGAAGAAGTTCGAGCCGAGGACGCCGAGCGGGATGAACCCGAACGTCATCGAGCCTTCGTCGACATCGCGCAGCCCGAATCGCAGCGCGATGAGGCACACCGTCGCCAGCCCGATCGCCGCTCCGACGCGACCGACCTCGCGCAGGCTGACGTAGCGCCACGAGAAGCGGGTCACGCCGAGCAGCACGAGGAGGCCGTACTCGAACCCGACCACGTACGGCCAGTTCGCCAGCCCAACAGTGGCCCAGTACTTCGGGATCGAGAGCTCGAAGCGAAACAGGAACCCAAGCCAGAACGCCACCGACAGCACGAGCAAGTCGATGGCGGCCTGGAGGCTGCGCGTTAAATACCGGGACATCTGTACTTCGGGTTTTAGTGCGGCTCGTGGCCGGGAGCGTTCAAAGGAGAGCGCGCTGACCCTAAGCGAGGCCGGTCGAAGATCGCAAGACCAAATCCGATAGCTAGCTGATTGAAATCACTCAGTTCGTGAGGACTTCGTGAGACGCTACCTTTCGGCGTTCTTCCCGGCGAACCCGTGCCGGACCGACCCGTGCACGTGGTCACGTTGCGCGACGCCGCGAAACACGTTGCCGTTCACGACCGGCTGCACGCTCGGATCCCCGTTCTCGAACACGACACCGCGCTGGGTGCCTTCGACGATGTTGTTCTCGACCACGACCGATCCCGTGACGTTCTCCCGGTGCTGCGAGACGCGCAGCGCGTTCGTACAGCCTCCGCGGATCCGGTTGTGATGCACGTGTGCTCCGCGGATCGGCGCTTCGACCCCGCGCAGGAACACCGCGTCGTTCGGGTTGTCCGAGCCGCAGTTGATCGTGTTGTCCGCGATCTCGATGTTCTCGACCGGCTCGGCGTGGATCGGGATGCCGTGACTCTGCATCGTGATCTCGTTGCCTCGAATCAAGACCTCGGTGGGCCAGCCGCCGTTGTGCACCGTGATCTCGATACCGGCACCCGTGGTTCGCTGCCGGATGATCGTATTGCGTTCGATCCGGATCCGCTTCGAGTCCTTCTGGACCTTGATCATCGCGCGGCCTTCGTAGCCGCCTTCGATTCGGTTCTTCACGATCGATCCGTCGCGGACCCGGTAGACCCCGACGCCGCCTTCGATCGTGCAGTCCTCGAGCGCGATCCGCTCGGCCATGACGGCCGGGCTGCCCGCGAGCGACACCGTCTGATCGCCGCGCGCGATCGAACCGCGCCGCAGCGTCGAGCGGCGGACGACCACGTCGCTGACGCTTCCTTCGCCGGTCGGCTCCATGTCGATCGCCCCGCCGCCGACCTCGATGCTCGTGACGTTGTCCACGGTGACGTGACTGACGTGTCGCTGGAACGCGATGAAGCTGCGCGCGCACTGGATGCCGCGCACGTCCGAGATCGTGACGTGCGCGACGGGCTCGTCCATCGTCGCTCCGAGCATGCGGATGCAGTCGCCGCCGCGGCTCGAGTCCTGGACGGGGATGCTGAGCGTGAGCCGCTCGAGCGTGATGTGCCGCGCGGGCCCGAACAGCTGGATCAGGTGCGTTTGCTCGTCGGTGATGCCGCGCGCCGCGCCGTCCATCGCGAAGTCGCGCAGCGTGTGGCCTTCCCCGCTCACCTGGATCACCCACCAGTCGCGGTGGTCCTCGTCGCCCGGTTGATCGAGCATCACGATGCGACTCGCCGGGCCTTCGCCGCGGATCGTGATGCCGCGGGTCGACGGTGTGATCAGCGACGGGATCTTGCCGAACACGCGCGAGACGTGGAGCTCGCCGCGCGGCAGGCACACTTCCGTCCCGAGATCGGCGGCGCTATCGAACGCCGCTTGTACGGCGGTGCGGTCGTCCTTCCCGTCGTCGACGACCGCGCCGAACATCAGCGGATTCAGGCAGAAGCCCGTCGGTGCCGCCGCCGGCGCGCGCGTCGTCGCCTTGCAGGATAACAGCAACCCGGCGAGCGCAGCCAGCCGTAACACACACTCAGCCTAGCGCTTTCTCGTTCAGCCGGCCGCCTTGAAGACGATACCAATGTACTTGTGCCCTTTCGTCGCGTCGACACGTACGACAACGGCACGCTGCTGCACTTCACCGCAGAAGTGGAAGAACCCGAAGTTGTCGTCGATGTCGTCGGAAATCATGACGCCACCGGGCCGGAGCGCACGCCACAGCAAGCGGTACGCCCACATCCGGCCGTCGTAAGACTTGTCACTGTCGTAGTGGCAGATGTCGATCTCCGGCAGACCGGCGAGCGCCTTCGGTAGTGCCGTGCCATCAGGTTCGGGGATCAATTTCCAGTGTGCGCGAAGCTCGTCCGGAACGACAGCGCCCACGTAGCGTGCGGCCTCTTTCGTGCTGCCCGGATACGGCATGTCCGTGCTCGCCAGCTTCCCGCCACGCTTCGCGAGCGACAGCAGGAACGCCAGCGAGGACCAGCCGGCGCTGACTCCGGTCTCGATCGCGCGCGTCGCCTCCACGTACTCGGCGAGGTGATAGATGAGGTCGAGGTTACCCGCACCGTGCATCTTCACCGGCAGCTCCTGGAGTGTCGCCCGTGCACGCGCGAGCTCCTCGCGAAGCAACTCGTCCACGGGCGGCGGCCGATGGCCGAGGATCTGCGTGAGTGCAGTCTGCGGATCCACCTGCAGGCTCGCGCATCGTGCTGTCGCGTCGCGCGCTTCCTGATCGCGATCGATGCCAAGTGAGCGGATCCGACTGCGCGTGTATCGCAGGAACTCGGGATAGAGCTCGCGTCTCTCGAGGAACCACTTGGCCACCTTGATTCGCTGCAACAGGCTCGCCATACGCGCAGCCTAACCACAACTCTCGATCTCGCGGAGGCTTCCGGTCGTACAATCGGTTCGATGCGCTCCGTCGTCTTGCTCCTCTTGTGTGCCTGCGGTCGCGACGCCGGGGTGCGCGATGCAGCCCCGCGCGATGCCGCCGTCGATGTACCGCCCGACATGCTCGCGGCCCGCTGCGAGCCGCGCGCGGGCACCCAGGTCGCGCTGCGGCGAATCGCCGTCGTCGAGCAGCCGGCCATGCTCGTGACGTCGCCGCCGTATGACCCGCGGCTGTTCGTCGTCGGCCAGGCCGGGCGGATCGACGTCATCGAGAACGACCAGTTGCGCGCGGCGCCGTTCCTCTCGATCACGCGCGCCGAGACGAACCTCGACTCCGGCGGCGAGCAAGGCCTGCTCGGCCTCGCGTTTCACCCGAAGTACGCGCAAAACGGGATCTTCTTCATCTATTACACGACCACCGTCGTCACGGGCTCGATCGAGCACTACGAGGTGCTCGCGCGCTATCGCGTCTCCGCCGATCCAAACGTCGCGAATAAGGCGACCGGCGAAGTGATGATGCAGGTGCGGGCCGTCGGGCGAAATCACAACGGCGGCATGATCGAGTTCGGACCCGATGGCTTTCTCTACATCGGTATCGGCGATACGAGCGGTCCCGACGGCTTTCTGTTCTCGCAGGATCCGCAGAGCCTGCGAGGCAAGATCCTGCGCATCGATGTCGACGCGCCCGCGAACGGCAAGCTCTACGGGATTCCCGCCGACAATCCGTACGCGGCCGGCGGTGGATTGCCCGAGATCTATCTGTCCGGGCTGCGCAACCCGTGGCGGTGGTCGTTCGATCGCAAGAACTACGACATGTACATCGCCGACGTCGGCCAAGACGTGATGGAAGAGCTCACGATCCTGACGCGACCGCAGAGCAAGGGTGCGAACCTCGGCTGGTATCCGATCGAAGGCGATCACTGCGTCGCTCCGCCGTGCGACTCGACGGGCAAGACGGCGCCGCAGGTCACCAAGACTCAGGCGACCGACAACTGGTGCGCGATCGTCGGTGGGCAGGTCTATCGCGGACCGTGCATGCCGGATCTCGTCGGCACGTACTTCTTCAGCGACTACTGCGCCGGCGGGCTGTGGACGCTGAAGGCAGAGAACGGCGTCGTGACGAGTAGCCCGACGGCAATGCCCGGCACGTTTCCGCCGAACATCTCGAGCATCCATGCCGACGAGCGCGGCGAGCTGTTCGCGACGAACACGAACGGCGAAGTCTTCCAGCTCGAAGTCGCGCCTTAGCGATAGCGCGAGCGCGTGGCTTCGAGCCACCAGCGGTTCGTCGCGATCGGTTCGAGCAGCGCACGCGCCGCGGCCTTGTCCTTGGTCGCCAGGATCGCCGCGCGCTCGCAGGTCGCCCACGTCGCGAAGAACGGCACGTGATACGCGGCGTAGAAGTCGAGCGGTGCGCGATACGCGCTATCGTCTGCGGGCGGCGTGCCGTCGGTGATCGTCGTGACGCACCCGCCGCCGAAGAACTGCGCGCGGGCACGGACCATTTGCGCGAGCGATGACGGCTGGCCATATGGCGGGCGCAGGTCGGTCGCTTCCATCGCGAGCGTGTCGAGCTGCTGCGCCGCGGCGCTCGTCGGATCGAGGATGCCCGCCACGAACAGGCACGCACCACGCTCGCGCACGGTGGAATCGCTGCCGCCCGCGAGGCATGGCTTGACGGTCTCCTTCGCGGTCGCGAGATCACCGTCGACGAGCTGGAGCATCGCGAGCGCGGCGCGGCGAAGTGGGCGGCGTCCCGCGCCGGCGCGCTCGAGCGAGCGCTGATAGAGCTCCTTCGCGCGGACGCGATCGCCCTCGTGCGCGAGGACTTTGGCGAGACCCGCGAACGTGTCTTCGCCCTCGGCGAGACGCAGCGCTTCTTCGGCGGCGACGATCGCTGCCTCGTGCTCGCCGGCGGCCGAGAGCGTCGTCGCGTAGACGCCGATCGCGTCGGCCTCGCCGGGAAACGCATCGCGATAGAGCGTGCCGATGCGCTTCGCTTCGGCGGTGTCGTCGAGTGCGAGCAAGATGAACGAGTAGTGATCGTAGATGCGGCCGCGCAGGCGCTGCGTGCCGTCGGCGAGCAGGCGCTTGTAGCCGGCGGCCGCGGCCTCGAAGCTTCCGGCGCGATAGTCGAGCTCGGCCTTCCAGAACCGGAGCTCGCGATCGTTCGTGCCCGCGAGGATCGGCTCGGCTGCCTTGGGCCCGCGCTCGGTGAGGGCGAGCGCGGCCTCGAGCAGGCGCTTGTCGTTGCCCGTCGCGTCCGGAAGCGCGGCCTTGCCCGCGGCGACCGCGGCGGTGCGGTCTGCGTCCGATGCGAAGCCCGAGAAGCCGAGCAACAAGACGTACGCGTTCGCGCGCGCGTGGTTCGGCGCGATGCGGAGCGCGGCGCGCAGCGACGACATCGCCTTGTCGTTGGAGAACAGCTCGTACTCCTCGAGCGCGCGCGCGACTTCTTTATCGCCGGGCCGCGCCGGCGTGATCTGATTCGCGCGCCACAGGTAGATACCGGCAACGGCGCCGACGAGGATCACCGCGAGCGCGACGTAGAGCGGCCAGCGTCGCGCCTTCGGTGCGAACAGCCGCGTGCGCTCGGCGGCGATCGCGTCGCGGAATTCGGTCATCGACGCGTAGCGCGCCGCCGGATCCTTCTCGAGCGCCTTGTTGAGGATCGCTTGCACGGGCTCGGGCACGTCGAGCGCGGGCGGCGTGTCGGTCTGGATCTGGCGGAACAGCTCGTCCATCGACGTCGCCGTGTACGGCGGCTTGCCGGCGAGCATCTCGTGCGCGAGCACACCGACGCTGAAGACTTCGGAGCGCTCGTCGGGTGTGGCGCCGTCGATCTGCTCGGGCGCCATGTAGAGCGGCGTGCCGATCAGCTGGCCCGCGTGCGTCTTGTACGAGTCGAGCTCGTCGGAGGTGGTCGGGCTCGACGGCATCGTCTCGTCGAGCGCGATCCGATCGAGGCTCGCGCTCGGCTTCTTGAGCGGCAGTGTCGCGATCGCGTCTTGCTCGCGCATCAGCTTCGCGAGGCCGAAGTCGAGGAGCTTCACGTCGTCGGCGTCGGTGACCATCACGTTCGCGGCCTTGATGTCGCGATGCAGGATGCCTTTCGCGTGCGCGGTGACGAGCGCGTCCGCGATGCCGAACGTCCAGCGCATCGCACGCTCGAGCGACGTGGCGCCGTCCTTGCGGAGCACGTCGGAGAGCGTGCGGCCGTCGACGAGCTCCATCACGAGGAATGTCTCCGTTAGGTGACCCTCGCCCTCGTGCGTGAGGATGTCGAACAGCGTGACGACGTTGGCGTGGCGAATCGCGGCGGCGGCCTTTGCCTCGCGGAGCATCCGCATGCGGCGCTCGGGATCGCCGGCGGCATCGGGCGGCAGCACCTTGAGCGCGACGTAGCGATCCAGGCGCTCGTCGCGCGCGCGCCACACCTCGCCCATCGCGCCTTTCCCGAGCTGCGTGATCAATCGGTAGGGGCCGATCAGCTGTCCCGACTCGGGCACGCGAGAAGAGTAGGCTACTACTTCGCGTCGAGGAACTCGACGAGCGCCTTGTTGAACGCCTCGGGCGCCTGCCAGATCGCGAAGTGGCTCGCGTTCTCGAACACGACGAGCTTCGCGTTCGGGATCAAGAGGGCCATCTCCTTGATGTGATCGAGGAAGATGATCTCGTCGTGATCTCCGTCGGCGATGACGGTCGGCGCCTTGATCGACCGCATCTGATCTTTCGTGAAGCCGCCGGCGCTGCGCCAGATCGGGACGAGCGTTCCGACCATCGTGTCGTACGACGACGGCGTCTTCGACATCTTCATGTAGTCGGATTTGCACTTCACGACGTACTGGTTGAACGTCTTCGGGGACGGACCCCTGCGCGGCTTGCTGCCGTCCGCGTGATAGTTCGTGCCGAACACGAACAGCTTCGAGACGCGCTTCGGGTGATTGATCGCGATGTCGAGCGCGATCGCGCCGCCGTCACTCCAGCCGACGAGCGCAGCGGCGTCGATCTTCAGCGCGTCCATGACGGCGAGCACGTCGTTCGCCATCACGTGGTAGCTGAGCTTGGTCTTCGTCGAGAGCGTGCTGCGACCCTGGCCGCGACTGTCGATCGCGATGACCTTGTAGTTCTCGAGGAGCGCGGGCACCTGGAACCCGAAGTGGTCGGAGTTTCCGAGCCCGCCGTGCAGCAGGATGACGGGCGTCGTGCCCTTGCCGTACGTCGCGTAGAAGATCTTCGCGACGCCGACGTCGACGAAGCCCGTCGACGCCGATGGCGGCATTGCGGGCGGCATCGGGAGCGTCTCCCATCGCGGTGTCGGCTTCGGCTTCTTGTCGGCGTGCGCGGTGATCGCGAACAGCATCACCAACGCCAGGAACAGCCGTCGCACGACCAGATGATGTCAGTTCCCTTGAACGAGTGCGAGGGACAGCGAGAAGTCAGCGTCGGTCGGATCGCCGGCCGCGTCCTTCTGGATGGCAAACCGCCAGCTCTTCATCTGGTTTGCGATGCAGCCATCGACCTCGGTCGTCATGCCCTTCGCAGTCGGGCCCGCAATCTTGCCGGTCTCCGTCACGGTGAACGAGACCGCGACCTTGCCGCGGAGCGACGGCTCGACGCGCAGACCCTGCTGGTAGCAGCGCATGAGGCCGGCCATGTAGTCGCGCTGGATCTTCGCGACGATCGAGTCGGGATTCGGATCGTCACCGGTCGGCTTCTTCGGGCGCAGATCGATGCGAACGGGCGGGAGGCGCTCTTCGCGCGGTCGTTGCTGCGCGAGCTCGCCACCTCCGTCGACAACGGGCCGCGGGGTGCCGTTGATGCCTTCGTTCGGGCGATTCCGGAAGCCGCCCTGGTCGTTGCCGATCGGCCGGTTGTGGTCGCGAATGTCTTTGATCTGCGATGCGAGCTCGCCACCCGGCAGGCGATTCGCCATCTCGGTCTTGCCGTTGCGACCCTCGTCGGGGCCCGTCAGCATCTGCGCGAAGCGCTCGGCGTCGCTCGTCGACATCGTCGGTGGCGCGGCCGGCGTCTGCGTGATGGTCGGGTTACGCACGATCGGCGACGGCGTCTGCACGGTCGGAGCGACCGGCGTTGCCGCGCCGGGCTCCTGCGTCGTCGGCGCGAGCGTCTCGTCTGGCATCTCGATCTTGTACGTGTCCTGCCGGTATTCGGCGGCGAACTGCGGCTGCTCGAACAGCGGCTGCTCGCCCTCGGTCATCCACGCCCATGCGCCGATCGCGAGGTGCACGAGCAGCGAGCCGCCGACGATCACCGCGAGGCGGCGATCGACGCGATCCGCGAACGTGCCGCGCACCGAGGCGGGCAGCTGCGGGCGCGGCATCTTCACCGGCACCGGCACCTCTTGGAACAGGATGGTCGCGTCGCCGATCTGCAGCTTGCCGCGAGCGCCGCGCTCGATCGGGAGCGGCCCCTTCGGATCGACCGTGATCGCCTCGCCGGTCGCGAGCCGGCCCGTCATGCGGTCGGTCATCACGAGCAGCAGGCGCCCCTGGTCGCGGACGAACAGCGTGTGCTCGTGCGGGACGCCGTCGACCGGGACAGAGAGCCGGCACCGGAGCGACTGGCCGATGGTGATCGGGCCGGCGTCCGCAAACGTACGTTCTTCCACGAGGTTTCCGCCGAGAACGATTCCAACGCGAAGGGCACGGGCAGTCATGGAACCTATGAACGCGCTCGGCTCGCGATTGATCTGAGCTAGACACTTGTCCGTGATAACGGATGCCGGTAGTGTTGGAGCATTCGCTCCTATCGCCGCTCCCACCTCGCCACGCTCGAAGACGAGTCCGTCCACATCCTCCGGGAGCTGGCCGCGGAGCGTGAGCGTCCCTGCCTCCTGTTCTCGGGTGGCAAGGACTCGATCGTCCTGCTTCGCCTCGCCGAGAAGGCGTTCCGGCCGGCGCGGTTTCCGTTCCCGCTCCTGCACGTCGACACCGGGCACAACTTTCCCGAGACGCTCGTCTATCGCGACCAGCGCGTGAAGGAGCTCGGCGAGCGCCTGATCGTCGCGAACGTGCAGGACTCGATCGACAAGGGCCGCGTCACCGAGGAGACCGGGCCGCGCGCGTCGCGCAATCGCCTGCAGACCACGACGCTGCTCGACGCGATCGAGGAGCACCAGTTCGACGCCGCGATCGGCGGCGCGCGGCGCGATGAAGAACGTGCGCGCGCGAAGGAGCGCATCTTCTCTCATCGCGACGAGTTCGGTCAGTGGGATCCCAAGAACCAGCGACCCGAGCTGTGGTCGCTCTACAACGGCCGTGTTCGCCGCGGCGAGCACCTGCGCGTGTTCCCGCTCTCGAACTGGACCGAGCTCGACGTCTGGCAATACATCGAGCGCGAGGAGATTCCGTTGCCGCAGATCTACTTCTCGCATCCGCGCGAGGTGTTCGAGCGCGACGGCATGTTCTACGCGTCGAACCCGTTCGTGAAGCTCCTCCCGAACGAGCGCGTGCGCGTCGAGATCGTTCGCTTCCGCACGATCGGCGACATGACGTGCACCGGCGCGGTGAAGTCCACCGCGAAGGATCTCGCCGAGGTCATCGCCGAGGTCGCCGCCGCCCGCCTCACCGAACGCGGTGCCACACGCGCCGACGACCGCTTCACGGAAGCCGCGATGGAAGACCGGAAGCGCGAGGGCTACTTCTGATGTCCGCGCAAGACGAGAACGCCGAGCTCCTCCGCTTCTCGACCGCGGGCTCCGTCGACGACGGCAAGTCCACGCTGATCGGTCGCCTCCTGTTCGACACCAAGACCGCGTTCCAGGACCAGCTCGATCACGTCGCCGATGTCTCGCGCCGCCGCGGCGACGAGCGCACGAACCTCGCGCTCCTCACCGACGGCCTGCGCGCCGAACGCGAACAAGGCATCACGATCGACGTCGCGTATCGCTACTTCGCGACGAAGCGCCGCAAGTTCATCATCGGCGACACGCCGGGTCACATCCAGTACACGCGCAACATGGTGACCGGCGCGTCGACGGCAAACCTCTCGATCATCCTCGTCGATGCGCGCCACGGGCTCGTCGAGCAATCGCGCCGCCACGCGTACATCGCGTCGCTGCTGCGCATCCCCCACCTCGTCTTCGCCGTCAACAAGATGGACCTCGTCGGCTGGAGCGAGCAACGCTTCCGCGAGATCGAAGCCGACTTCCGCAACTTCGCGGCGCGCCTCGACGTGCAGGACATCGCGTTCATCCCGGTCAGCGCGCTCACCGGCGCGAACGTGGTCGATCGCGGCAACGAGATGCCATGGTTTCAGGGGCCGACGCTCCTCTATCACCTCGAGACCGTGCACATCTCGAGCGACCGCAACTTGCAGGACGTGCGCTTCCCGGTGCAGTGGGTGATCCGCCCGCAGTCCGAGCAGCACCCCGACTATCGCGGCTACGCGGGCACCGTCGCCGGCGGCGTCCTCCGTCCAGGCGATGAAGTCCTCGCGCTTCCGAGCGGCCTCTCGACGAAGATCACGAAGATCGAGCAAGGCGGCGTCGCCGTCGAGGCGGCCTTCTCGCCGATGTCCGTCACCATCCACCTCGCCGACGATGTCGACATCTCGCGCGGCGACATGCTCTGCCGCGCGAACAACCAGCCCACGGTCTCGCAGGATCTCGACGCGATGATCTGCTGGATGACCGACAAGCCGCTCCAGCCGCGCGGCCGCTACGCGATCAAGCACACCACGCGGTGGTCGCGCGCGGTCGTCACCGACCTCCTCTACCGCCTCGACATCAACAGCGGCCACCGCATCGAGAGCCCCGAGCATCTCGGCCTGAACGACCTCGGCCGCATCCGCCTGCGCACGACGACGCCGCTGCTCTTCGACGAGTACAAGCAGAACCGCACGACCGGCTCGTTCATCCTCGTCGACGAAACGACGAACGCGACGGTCGGCGCGGGCATGCTCGTCAACGGCTAGGGCTCATTCCGTTATAGTCGCGCGATGCACTGGCGCGCGCTCGATCTCGATGGTGAGGTGCTGCTGTTCGATCGCGACACCGGCACGAACATGCTGGTGTCGAACGCGAAGACCGCACATCTGCGGCGATCGGCGCCGCGCATGCTCCAGGTCGCGCTGACCAACGCGTGCGACAAGTCGTGCGAGTTCTGCTACCGGCCCCTCGAAGCTCGCAGCCGATGGTCGTTCGACGACATCGTCGAGCTGGCGCGATTCTGCGAGGAGTGGGGCGTGCTCGAGCTCGCGTTCGGCGGCGGCGAGCCGACGCTGTTTCCGCGGTTCGGTGAATTGCTCCAGACGATCTGGCGAGAGACCGCCCTGTGCCCGAGCTTCACGACCCACGGCAAGCGGCTCGACGCCGCGCTGCTGCGCCAGATCCGCGGGAGCTACGGCCAACTCCAAGTATCGGTCTACGACGAGGACGACACCGGCGCGATCATCGATGTGCTGGTCGCGGAGCGCGCGCGCTTCGGTCTCAACTATCTGGTGACGCCGGCCAGAGCTCGCACGCTCGAGGCCGACGTCGCGATGTTCGTCGCGCGCGGCGTGCGCGACATCCTGTTTCTCTCCTACAAGGGGCGCGATCCAGCGCTTCATCTCTCGACGCGCGAGTGCGCGATGTTCGACGAGAGCCTCTCGAAGCTGCATCGTCTGCTCGGGCAACGCGTCGCGCTCAAGGTCGACGTGTGCTGGGCCAAGCGGTTGGTTCATACGCCACAGCTGCTCGACGCCGACGATTGTGGCGCGAATGTCGATTTCTTGAGCCTCACGAGCGACAAGCGGGTCCTCGCATGCTCGTTCACGGACGCCGGCACGCCGTTCGACAACGTGTCCGAGATCCGAGGGATCTGGCAGGCCATGCAGGCACACCGTGAAGCGGCGCCGTCGCCGGGATGCGCGCGGTTACCGCGCTTCGGCCTGCCGGTCTCGCACGCGTTCACCGTCTTGCAAGGCACACCATGACGATCAAGATCTGGCAGTCGTATTCCTGCAACAACAGCAGCAGCTATCGCCTGGTCGCGCGGTTCGCCGATCACGCAACCGCGCAGGCTGCAGCGACCGAGCTCGATGCGTTCTTCAAGGCATATGCGGTCGAGTTGGACGCGGTGGTCGAAGCCAACGACTACGAGTGGCCTGACAAGTGGCCGCCCAGTGCGGTCGCGTTCGCCAAGAAGCACGACTTCGCGCTTCCGCGCGACCTCATGGGGTGGGGTGACACCGGCCTCACCCAGGACGAGCCCGAGGTCTTTGCCGAAGACGAAGTGCTGCTCATCTACCACTCCTACTGCGGCGGCGGTCTCGGGAAGAGCGTGCCTGCGTATCTCAAGGTGCAGGGCGCGACCGAGGTCGACGAGGATACAGCGGTACCGACGGCGACGATCCTGTTCTCGTACGCGGGCGGCAACAAGAAGCTCGACGGCGATCTGAAGAAATTGTTCGCCCAGATCGACGAGGAGTCCCGCGACGTCGAGCCGCTCGTGACGCCGTGGAAAAGTCGCGGGTGCTACGGCACCGCGGCGTTCTATCGTGACGCGAAGACCGTGGGCATGGTGATCCCGTTCGAGCCACCCGATCTTCCCAACATTCGCGCGTGGCTGACCAAACACGGCATCACGAAGCCTTCGATCCGGCTGTGCGAGCCAGCCGATGAGGAGAAGCTCGCCGCGGTCGCCGGCGCGAACTGCGAGGCCTGCACCGGTGCGCTCGAGCTCTGGCACCCGCGCCTGCGCGACGTGGAGACCGAGCAGATGGCGTGCATCTCGTGCGGCGGCATGTACGAGCTCTCGACGCTCGTTGCCGCGGCGAAGAAGCGCGCACGAGCGCGCGATCGCGCCGAGGCCAAGCTCGCGCAAGAGCAGGCGGCCTCCGCGAAAGCGGCAAAGGCAAAGAAGAAACGGCAGACCAAGACGAAAGTCGCGAAGCCGAAGACCAAGGTCAAGTCCAAGACCAAGGCCAAGAAGAAAAAGTAACGGACTGCGCGAGCGACGTCGCTAGCGCGCGACGAGCTGGCGCAAGTGCCAGGCCTGGAGACGCAGCTGGCGCCGCGCACCGCGCTCGGATCGCCGCGTGACGAAGCCGAGGTAGCCGGCGAACGCGACCGCGAGCGCGATATAGGTCGTGCCGATCACGATCTGCATCCACTCGGCACCGCGCAGCGCGGCCGTGTGCAAGAGAACGCCGTCGTCGCGAAACGTGAACGTCGCGGACAGCAGGCCGGCGGACTCGGCGAGGTACGGCACGATGACCGCGCCGATCATCAGCACCGTGAGGTAGATGCTGAACCATCGCTGATCGTGCTGCATCGTGAACGGCGTCGTGAAGGCCAGCTGTGATGCGATCACCGGCGCGACGACGAACGGTGGATAGAGCCGCGCGAACAGGACGACGAGCGCGGTCAGGCCGAGCGCCGCGATCACCGAGACGACGCGGCGCAGGTCCCTGGCGCGGCGCGCCCAGGTCGTCAGGACCAGGAAGGCGGTCCCGAGCGCGCCGATCGCAGCGATGTCGGCTCCGTGTGCGCCGGTCGTCGCCCAGATCAGCAGTGCCATCGCGATCACGGCGAACATGCTGGTCGAGGCCGCGCTCGCGTTGCGGCGGAGGAGGCTCATGCGCTCTTCTTCGAGCTCGCGTTCGACGTCGTGCGGCACCTGCGCCGGCGGCTCGAGCATCAGCTTGCTGATCAGATCCGCGGCCTCGGTGCGCGTCGGATCGAGTGCCAGTGCGCGGCCGGCCTCGCGCATCGCGATGCTCCGGTGATGTGCCTCGTCGCCGCTCGATGCGACGAGCGCATCACGTGCGTTCGTCGCGTGCTTGCCGGCGAGCTCGCGGCGCCGCTCGAGGTCGCGGTCACCGTCGAGATACGCCTGCACGCCGAACGCGAGCTCGTGCGCGGAGGCGAGCCGATGTTCGCGATCCTCGACGAGCGCGTGGGCACAAAGCTCGTCGAGCTCGACGGGCACATCGGGCGCGAGCTGCGAGGGACGCTGCATGGCGGCGTCGCTGCCGGTCAACAGCTCGAACAGGATCCGGCCGAGCGAGTAGACATCCGCACGCGCATCGACCACATCACCGCGCCCCTGCTCGGGTGCCATGTACTCCGGGGTGCCGATCACGGCGCCCGCCTCGTCCTCGCCGGCGCCATCGTGGCCGGCGTCGATGTTGTCGTTGCCGAGGACCTGCGCGACGCCCCAGTCGAGGACGTACACCTCGCCGAAGTCACCGAGCATGATGTTCTCGGGCTTGAGGTCACGATGCACGACGCCGCGTGCGTGCGCGTATTCGACAGCGAAGCACACGTCCACAAACGCGCGCAGCAGCCGCTGCGGAGGTACGTCGCGTCCGAGCACGGCGCGCATGGTCAGCCCGGACAAGTGCTTCATGACGATGTACGGCAGGCCCTGTGGATCGAGGCCGAGCTCGTGCACCGGCACGATCGCCGGATGATCGAGGCGCGCTTGAATGCGCGCTTCGCGAACGAACCGCGCGACGGAGCGCTCGCTCGCGTTTGGCGAGCGCATCCGCTTGATCGCGACCTCGCGACCGATCGGGATGTCGCGCGCGAGGAAGACCTCGCCCATCCCGCCTCGCCCGATCCGTGCACCGATGTCGTATCGGCTGAGCGAGAGCGGCGGCAAGCTGCCGCGTTGCGCATCCGGATCGGGCACCGTCGCCACCTCATCCCGCTGGCTCATGGCCAGACGTTACAGGAGGTCGGCTGCGATGATCGCGTCGACGATGCGCTGCTCGCACACCGCGAGCGTCTCGTGGTCCGTGCGCACCTCGAGCGTCGGGCTCGGCGGCGGCTCGTACGGATCGCTCACGCCCGTGAAGTTCGGAATCTCGCCGGCCATCGCCTTCTTGTAGAGGCCCTTCACGTCGCGCTCGGCCACGGTCGCGAGCGGCGCGTTGATATAGATCTCGAGGAACGGCACGCCGGCCGCTTCCGCACGGCGCTTCACGTCGGCGCGCGTCTCGACGTACGGCGAGATCGCCGCGACGAACACGAGCACGCCGTGCTTCGCGAGCAGGCGCGCGACATAGGCGATGCGCTGCACGTTCGTGTCGCGGTCTTGCTTCGAGAACGTGAGCCCGGCGGTGAGAAATTCGCGCATCTCGTCACCGTCGAGCAATTCGACCGGGCGCTGCGCCGCCAGTCGCTGCGAGACCGCGGTCGCGAGCGTCGACTTGCCCGCGCCCGAGAGCCCAGTGAGCCAGACGATGCCGCCCTTCATGCGTACATCCTACTCGTGCTCGTCGAGCTGGATGCGTGCGGACGCGACGCCAAGTGACAGCGCGGTCTTCCAATCGGCGATCGCGCCGGGCTTGTCGCCGAGCTCGAGCTTGGAGTTGCCGCGGTTCAGGAAGGCGGCGCCGGCTTCGGGGTTGATCGCGATGGCGCGGTCGTAGTCGGCGATCGCGTCCGCGTGCTCGTCGCTCGCGGCCTTGCTCGTGCCGCGGTTGACGAGCGCGGCGACGAAGCTCGGTGCGAGAGCGAGCGCCTGGTCGTAGTCGGCGCGGGCGCTCTCCGAGAGCAGGATCTGCTCCTTGATGCAGCCGCGCGAGTACCAGGTGTTCGGGTTCGCTGGGTCGATCGCGATCGAGACGGTGAAGTTCGCGATCGCGAGCCCCCGATTGCCGCACTCGTATGCCGCGAGTGCCAGATCGAAATACGCCTTCGCCGGCTTCGTCAGATCGAGTGGTTCACCTTCGCTGTGCGCGCCATACGACGTGAAGAGGGCGTCATCCTCGAAGCCGCGACAGTGCAGATCGATCGCCCAGCACATGACGCTGTCTTCCCCGACAGGAAGCAGCGGCGACTGACCGTGGAGCTCGAACAGGCGATCGGCGCGCACTGTCCTGTCGATGCGATAGCCCTGCGCCGAGAGGAGCTTGGCGAGCGCCGCGAGCTTGGGGTACGCGTTCGACACGAACGTCACGTCGAAGACGCGCGATGCGAACGTGGTGGCTCGCTCGCGCACTTCGCCGCCGAGCGCGAGCTCCTGCGCGACGCGTGCTTCGAAGCGATCTTCGTCGACGAACCGCTTCAATCAGTCCGGAACGAGCTGGAGCGTGATCGCGAAGCTCGCCTCGGTGACCTCGCCGTCCTTGTCCTTCGGGACCGGGAAGCGCCAGCTCGACATCTGAGCGGAGATGCACTGATCGACTTCGTCGGCGAAGCCCTTCGCGGAGCCCTTCACCGTGCGGCCGGTCTCGTTGACCGTCAGCGACAGCGTGACCTTGCCGCGCGCGCTCGCGTCCTTGTTCAGGTACTGCTTGTAGCAACGCTTGAGGCCGGCCATGTACGCCGACTGGATCTTCTGCAGCACGATGTCCGGCGTCAGCGACGACTCGTCGAACGTCTGCTTGTCGGAGACCGAGATGCGGCCGGCCGGGCCCTTCTCGACGGTCTTGCCGGTGCCGATGCCGTCGCCCGACGGACCATCCGTCTTGAGGCCACCGCCGGTGCCGACGCGCGGGTCACCATCGCCGCGCGTGCCGCGGCCTGCGCCGCCGCCGATCGCGACCTTCTGGCCGCCTTCGCGGACGTCGTTGATCTGATCGCCGAGGTCTGCGCCCGGGCGGCGCTTCGACATGTCGCCTTCGCTCGTGCCGTTCGGGCCTTCGCCCGTCAGAAGGTCGGCGAACCGCGAGGCGTCGTCCTCGGTCATCGCGACCGAGTCGTTGTTGCTGCGGCCGCCGCCGTCGTCCTTCGGCTTCGCGTTGCCCTTGTCGGGCTGCTTGTCTGGAGTCTTCGGCGCCTCGGCGCTACCCGCGGCGGAGCCTGCCGTGGTGTCGGTCGGCTGCGGGATCACGTCCTCGACGACGAACGTGTCCTGCTTGAACGTCAGGTTGTAGGCGCGTTGCGCCTGGCCTTCTTCTTCGATGTCGCCGAGGAGCGCGACGATCACGATCGCGAAGTGCGCGAGGATCGATGCGCCGAGGATCACCGCAAGGCGCGGGTCGATGCGATCGGCGAACGTGCCACGCACCGAGGCGGGCAGCATCGGCTTCGGCTGGCGCGGCGGCTCGGTGACGAACTGGAACAGGATCGTCAGGTCGCCGAGCGAGAGCTTGCCACGCGACGACTCCGTCAGCGGAACCTGCCAGTAGTCGCCGGCGTTCTGCGCGCCCTTGGTCTTCAACGCGTCGAGCGTGTTGACGCTGCCGCTCGAATCGCCGAGGCGGCCGTCCATCTTGCTCAAGAACCGCAGGTAGTAGCGGCCCTGATCCATCACGAACAGCGTGAACTCGAGCGGCAGTCCGTCGACCGGCACCGAGAACGTATTCTTCATCGACTGACCGATCGAGACGCTCGTGCGCTCGCGGATCAGCCGCTCCTCGACGATCTTGCCGCCGAGCAGGACGCCGATGCGCAGGATGCGCGGGCGACGGTTCGCTCCTGGATTCGCCGGGTCTTGTCGCGCGGCCGCCATCAGAAGGGCGCTTTCTTCACGGTCGCGAGAATGAGCGGCATGAAGTCCTGCTTCAGGCTCTCCCACTCGTACTCGATGTTCTTCGCCGTGAGCACGTAGACGACGCTCGGACGCGGAACCTTTCCGCACACCGACACGACGGTATCGATCACCGTGACCGGCTTGCCGTTCACGTATTCGATGTGGAACTTGCCCTGCTTCTTCTCGCCTTCGGCCTCGTCAGGGCACCCCTCGGCGAACGCCTGCGCGGACGTTCCGAGCATCAGAGCTGCTGCAATGAGTACGTGCTTCATGGGGTGTTCCTCTCAGTATACCTAGGGCTTCGGTGCGGCGCCGCCAGAAGCTGGTTTGGCCTTCTTCTGCTGCTTCTGGACGCGCTTGATCAGCTTGTCGACGTCCTTCAGGCGCGAGTCGTAGAGCTTGATGTCGACGCCCGGCATGTTCTTGTACTGGTCGAAGAACGCCCTGGCCGCGTTGAGCCGCTGCATCGGATCCGCGATACCCGGGTACGGATCGGTGTCGAGGTAGAGGAGTCCGAGGTTGTAGTACGCGGGCCCATAGCTCCCGTTGGAGGACAGCGCCGCCTTGTACGACTTCTCGGCCGTGCGCACGAACTGATCGCGCTCCGGCGCGCCCGGGCGGAACTCCGCCGAGCGTCCGCGATACGCGCTGCCGAGCGACGTCAGCGTGACCGCATCGTTGCGGTTGAACTGATTCGTGAGCCGCTCGAAGGTGGTCTGCGCTTCTGCGTACTGGCTGTTCTTCAGCTGGTGCACGCCGAGGTTCACGAGCGCGCTGCCGTGATTCGGGTTGATCTCGACCGCTTTCTGATACGCGAGCCGCGCACGATCGGGGCGGTTCGTATGGTCGTAGACGAGACCGTAGACGTAATAGACGTTCGCGTTCGACTTCGCCGCCTCGCGCTTGAACAGATCGTCGAGCACGAGCTCGGCCGTGTCGTAGAGCTTCTTGTGGTAGTAGGCGAACGCGACGTACGCCGCCGCATCGACGTTCGCAGCATCGATCGCGAGGGCCGAGCGCGCTGCCGACAGCGCCTTGTCGGCGTCGGGGGTCTGCTGCGAGAGCGCTGCCTTCGCGATCGTGAGGTTGGCGTCGACCTGCGCCTTCGCCGCCGCCGGATCGGTATCGAGGTTCGGCGGGGTGATCGAGGGCGTCGAGCCATCGCCCGTCGTGCCACCGCCACCCGTCGGGTCGGTCGTGCCGCCGCCTGTCGTCCCGCTGCCGCCGGTGGTCCCACCGCCGACCGGGTCCTTGTCGTTCATCGATTGCTGGCCCGAGCCGCCGCCCGTGGGCGTGGTGTCTTTCTTCTTGCCGCCGCCGCCACAGGCGACTGCGAAGGTGAAGAGGACCGCTGCGAACCGCATATTCCTACTAACGCCCGAGCCGGGCCCGCGATCTCTCATGGCGCCTCCGTGCCCTGCACCAGCTCCTGGCGCAAGACGGTGAATTCCGCAGGGAACTCGCGACCCAAGTTTTCGAGCGCGAGACGCGACCACTTGTTCGAGATCCCGCCCTTCTTCGCGAGGTCGACAACCTCGATCCACTGGCTCTTCGCCTCGTCGAGGTACTTCTTCACGTTCGCGTCGAGCTTGGCCTGGTACGACTCGAGGATCGCGGGGTTCGAAGCGTTCGCGATCGGCGTCGGGATCGGCGCGTTCGCGAGCTTGTTGCCGTACGCGTACTGGATCTCGGCGTAGCGAACCTTCGCCGCCATCGTGTACTCGGCGACGCCGTACTGATCGAGGAGCAGATACTTGTCCTCGATCTTGGTCTTCGCCGTGGTGAGCGTCTTGCCCTGCGCTTCGGCTTCCTTGACGGTCTTCGCGGCTTTCTTGATCTCGATCGCTTCCCACTCGTCGTAGCCGTTTTCGGCCTGCTGGAGCTGCCACTCACCGGCGAGCTTCGCGCCGCGCGAGTTCTTGATGCCACCCTTCTGCTTCCACGCATCGATCGTCGCCTGTCCCGCCTTTGTCGCGAGTGGCGTCTGACCCTTGCGCTTGCGGAGCTGCGACTCGTCGTAGAACGTCTGCACGAAGTCGTCCTCGTTGCCGGCGTCCTTGCCGTAGTTCGCGCGCCAGCGCTGGTGCGTCTCGCTCATCGCGTTGACGTCGCCGGACTGACGGTGGATGCCACCGATCGACCACAGCGCGCGATCCTTCTTGCGGCGATCCGGCTCGACCTTCTGGTAGTTCGTGTAGAGGTCGATCGCCTTCTTGAAGTCGCGGTTGAGCTCGGACGCGAGCGCCGCGTTGAACAGCGCGTCGAGCCCGATCTGATCGAGCGTGCGCGGCGCTTCACCCGGCAGCGGCTCCGGCGCCTTGATGCCGAGCTTCTTTGCCGTCTTCGTCGCCTCGTAGAGCTCGAGGTACGTGCGGACCGCGTTCGTGTAGTCGAACGCCGCCTGGTACGTCGACGCCTGCAGGCGCATCGCATCGAGGAAGTACGGCGACTGGCGGAACGACTTGTCCGGCTTCGCCGCGAACTCCTTGAACAGCGAGATCGCCGTCTTCGGACGATCGGCGAGCTTGTAGCTGACCGCCGAGTTGTAGAGCGCGGTCGGCAGATCCGGATCGTTCGCCGGTGCCGTCTTGTAGAAGCGATAGAACGCCTCGGCGGCCGGCACGAACTGCTTGTTCTTGTAGAGCTCGGCCGCGCGCGAGAAGTTCAGCGAGCGGTTCTGCGCGATCGCGAGATCGATCGTCTTCTGATCGCCGCACTTCTGCGCGATGAACTTCTTGTTCGTCTCCTCGATCTTGTCGAACATGGACTGGGCCTCGTAGATCGCGAGCTGGCCGTCCTTCGCCTTCGCCGCCTCGGGATTGCCGCAGAACTTGTCCATCACTTTTTGAAAGCGCGCGATCGCGTCATCCATGTGCAAGTACGCGAGCGAGATCAGCGCGGCGTTGATGCCCTGCACCGGCGCCGACTGCGGATCGTTCACGATGTTCTGGTACTGGTCGTATTCGACCTGCAGCTTGAGATAGACGTCGGGGATCGGCTGCGGCGAGAACGGCTGCGGCAACGCCTTGAGCTCGGCGACCGTCGGCACCTTCAGCGCGACGATCTTGCCCTCGGTGACCTGGCGCGCGGCCTCGGCCTCGTACGCCTGCACGATCGACTTCGCGGCATCGATGTAGAACGCGGTGCCGAGATCGCGGTGATCGCGGACCCACTTGTACTGCTCGACCGCTTCCATGTAGCGCTCGGACCAGTACAGCGCCTCGCCCTGGTTGTAGTTGAACTCGTAGACGTAGTCGGACTCGGGATACGTCTGGATGAACTGGCGGTACAGCTCGACCGCCTTCTGGTACATCGCGAGGTACTCCTGCTTGCCCGCCGGATCACGCTTCGCGGGCACGACGAGCTCGAAGTCCTTGCGCATCTGCGTCGCTGCCGCGTGCGTGTTGCGTGCGGCCGCGTAGAGAGCGCGCTCGGCGATGCGGCGCTGGTTCTCCATCGCCTCGCGGTCCTTCTCGTTCGCCGCGAACCACGCCGTGCCCGGCGCGTATTTCGTCGCGAGCTCGGCGGCGGCGGCATCGGCCGCGAACTTGTCGCCCTTCGACTCGAACGCGTTGACGATCTCTTGATGGACCTGCGGGTTCTTCGGGTTCAGCTCCCACGGCGGGCCGATCGCCTTGCGATACGCGTCGACCGCTTGGTCCCACGCCTGGAGCTCGGCGAACGCCTTGCCCATCGCGACCCAGACGTCGCGGACGTGCGGCTGATTCTCTTTGCCCTTGTAGAAGTTCGTCGCGCGCTCCATCGCCTTCGTGGGATTGGCGTCGCTCTCGCCTTCCCACGGATCGGTGAACGCGACCGCGATGTACTGGATCGACTCCTCGCGCAGCTCGAGCGCGGGCGTGCCACCCGCTGCGACGAGCTGATCGTAGAGCAGCACGCTCTCGTCGAAGCGACGGATCGAGTCCTCGAGCTTGTCGCGCTTGTAGTACGACCACGCGAGCTTGTAGAGCGCCTCGGCGTACAGCCGCGACTCGTTGCCGCCGTTCGCGACCTTGTTGTACGCGGCGATCGCTTCGTCGATCTCGCCGGGCACGGTGAAGTGATAGTCGGCGATGCCGCGGACCCACGCGTGGCGGATCAATTCCTCGTCGGAGTTTGGATACGGGGTGCAGCCGTTGTACGGATCGCGCATCGTCTTCGACTCGACGCGCTTGATCGCCTCTTCCCGCGTCGGCGGCTTGCTCGACGCATCGTTCCACTTGAAGCGGTTCGCGCACGCGAGCGCGAGGAAGATCGTGAGCGATCTGCGCTCGTCTTTTGACTTGCCGTAGTACGCGAGCAAGTACATCGTCGACGGCGTCTGGCGATACTTCGGGAACTTCGTCAGGATCGTTTCCCAGAGGGTCGTCGACCTCGAGTAGTCGGCGACGATGCCGCCCTCCGGCGCGGGCTGTCCCGATTGCTCGAGCGCGGCGAGCCTCGCGTCGACTTCTTCATCCGCAGCGTCGAGATAGAGGTCCGCGAGCTGGAACATCTTGTCGGGCGTGAACTGCTCGTGCGCCGGGTGGTTCACGAGGAACTTCTCGAGCAGCGCGACCGTGTCGCCCTTGTGCCTGCTGCGCGCGGCTTCGGTCTTCGCGATCCGATCCGCGTAGCGCTTCGAGATGTCCGTGGTGTGCGCGTCGAACTCGCGCTTGGCGATCGCGCGCATGCGGTTGTCATGCGCGGTCGCCGCGATCAAGAACCGCTCGTATTCGGCTTCGGCGTCCTTGAGCGCCGTGAGCTCGTCGGGCGAGAGCTGCACCGGCGGCGGGACCGTCTGCTTGCCGAGACCCGGGCCCGACGGTGGATCTTGGACCGGCACCGGCGTCGGCGTCGGCGTCGGCGTCGTGTCGCCCGGCTGCGCGTACGCCGTCGTGCCGAGCAGGAGCGCGACCAGCAGCGCGGCCGCGAAGCGTCTCGTGATCGAGGTCATTTGGAACCTGCCTTGGGCGTCGCCTTCGGTTGCGTCCCCGGTTTCGGTTGCTCGTTATCCGGGCGAACCGTCGGGGTCGTCGGCGTTGTGGGCTTGTCGGCACCCGGCGCGACGCGACCCGGGCCTGCGCCCTTGTCGGGGCTGCCGGCAGGGCCGTTCGCATCCGGTCCGGGCGGTGGTGTTGGTGCGCGCTCGGACTTCTTCGGTCCCGCGTCGAGCACGCCCTTGAACTCGTCCTTCAGCTGCTTGAGGTCACGCTGGCGCGCGAGGTTCAGGCGCTTGAAGTCGTCGTCCGCGTCTTCCTTCTGCGACCACGACACATCGACGGTGCCGACGTCCGTGCGAATCACGATGTCGTAGAAGCGAGCCTTCACGTTCTTGAAGCTCGATCCCAGGATCGTGCCGCCGATCGACGTCGACTCCTTCTGCAAGGTATCGAGCTCGGCCTTGTACGCGACGATGTTCGCGCGTTCTTGCGAGATCACCTGCTTCGCTTGCTCGATGCCTTGCGTCGCGAGGCTATCGAGCTGGGCTTCCGTCTGCGCGAGCAGCTCCGAGAGCCGCGTCGCGCGGTCGCCCATCGCGGCGAGCTTCTGCGACTTGCTGCGATCCTTGCTGCCGCTCGCGGCGTTCGCGAGGGACCGGTGCTCTGCGTCGAGCGCCGCCTTCACCTGCTTGCGTAGCTCGCGCACCCTCGCGACCTCGGGATCACCGACGCCCGCGAGATCGCGGCCGAGCGTGAGCTCGCGCTGGATCTGCTCGAGCTCGTCCTCGATCGCCTGTGCTTCCTTCGCGGCGAGCGAGAGCTCCTCGTTCGCCTGGCCGGCGATCGTGACCGGCGTGCCGGCGCTTGCCATGTCCGTGACGTACTTGCGGATCGCGACGGCCATCGCCTGCGTGTTGCCGAGCGCGGCCGTGACCTCGAACGACGCGTCGTCGATCTTCGAGTACTCCAGCTGCGCCGTCTGCACCGTGTTCGCCCACGTCTTCTCGACGCTCGGCGATGCCGAGTAGCTCGCGACGAGCGAACGACGCTGCGCCGTTTCACCTGATTCCGCGACGAGCTTCAGCTGCTGCTCGGCGAGGTCCGTGCGCATCTTGATGAGGTCGTCCTGGATCTCGCCGATCCGGTTGCGCCGCGACTGCAGCGCCGGATAGACGGCGGTGCGGTCGTTCGCCGACAGCACGCCTTCGAGGCGCGCGACGTTCGCCTCGGCCTGCTTGAGGTTCGACTCGATCTCGCCGAGGTCCTGCTCGACGGAGACGATGCGCTGCACCTCGGGCTCCTCGCGCAGGTACTGCGCGGCCGCCTCGGGGAGCGGCGACGATGCCATGAACACGTGGCCCGAACGACCCGCGATCTGCGAGAGGTACTGGCCCGGATCGCTGGTCTGCTGGACCATTTGCTCGAGCGCGAGGTACGAGGGCAAATAAAGGTCGTGCGTCTCCTGGAAGACGGCGCGTGCCTTGTCGTATTCGGTCTCGGGGTCGCCTTCTTTTTTCGCGTCCAGCGAGCCGGTGATGAGGGCGAGCCGGATCTTCTGCGCCTTGCGAATGCGCAGGTTGCCCTCGAGGATGCGCACGGTCGCGCCCTTCGGCGACGTCGGCTCCGACAGGTGCAAGAGCTCGAGCGCGCGCAGCGCCTTGTCGTACTGCTTGCCCTTCACGTAGACCCACGCGACTTCGTAGAGCGCGTCGGGGAACAGGTCGCTCTTGCGATCGACGAGCAGGTAGCTGTCGATCGACTTCGCCGGTTGATCCTGCTCGTAGTAGAGGCGGCCGAGCGCCATCTGCGAGAGCTCGATCACGCGGCGATCGTTCATCGTGCGCGGCTTGCGCGCGATCAGATCGATGAAGACGTTCGTCGCCTGGCCGAGCTCGTTCTTCGCGACCATCGCCGTGCCCTTGTAGTACTGGGCCTGGAAGTCGTGGTCGGTATCGCGCGGCACCGTCGAGAGCACCGTGATCGCTTCGTCGTGCTTGCCCTGCGAGAAGAGCCACTTGCCACGGACGTACGGCGCTTCGGGATTGCTCGAGCTGCCGAGCGTGGTGAGGTGCGTATCGATGTCCGTCGGATCGTTCTGCCAGATCCCGATCTCGACGAGGCGCATCACCGACGGCTCGTGGTACTTGCCGCGCTGCTGGATGACCTGCGCGTAGTAAGAGCGCGCCGCGCCCTTGTCGCCTTTATGGAACAGCGACTCGGCGAGGTAGTAGAGCGCGGTCTCTTGCTCGGGACCGGGCCGGCTCGCGAGATCGAACAGCATCAGCGCGGCGTTGTCGTAGTCACCGAGTGAGAACGCGACCTCCGCGTCGACGAGCCTGCGCGGTGCAGCGCCCGTGATCGTGTTGGGCTTCGGGAGATCTGTCCCGATTGTTCGCGCCTCTTGTTCGTACGACGCGAGCTTCGAATCGATGTCGGCACGCACCGTCGCAGGCACGAGTAGCAGCGCAGCGTGCGCGATCAACAGCGAGCATCGAAGTCGCATCATGTTATTTCCCCGGCGCAGGAGTGGCGGGCGTGGATGCTGCCGGCGTCGGTGCCGACGGCGTTCCCGGGTTGGGCGTCGGCGCATCGGGCGCCTTGTCCGGAGACACTTGGCCGACCTTACACTCGAGCGCGGGACGCTTCTCGAGGGGCGTCGTCGAGCCGCCCTTCTCGTACGCCCGGCAGTCGACCTTGGTCGTCTTGCCTTCGCCGGCGCTGAACGACTGATTGCCGCGCGCGGTGAACGTGTACTTCGAGAGGTACGCGAACACGCCGTAGCCGTGACCGCGATACGTCGCGACCGCGGTGAGCGTGTGATTACCCGGCGCGATCGGGCCGGCGAACACGTCGAAGCTCTTCGTCTTGTAGAGATCCTCCGCCGCGTCGTCGTTGCGCTGCAGCACCGTGGTGCCGTCGAGCGTGTACGTGATCTTGATGAGGCGGAACGAGCTGCCCATCTCGTTCGAGTGCGCGATGACGGCTTGCGCGCCGACGCCACCGCCGAGCATCTGCTCCTTCAGCATCTGCACGCGGGCCTTCAGCTGCCACGCCTTCTCCTTGAGCGCTTGCGTCTGCTGCTCGAGGCGGCGCATGCGGACGGCCGTCGGCATGTCCTCGGGTTTGACCGTGCTCGGATCCGGCGACGGCTCGGGTGTCGGCATGGGCGCGGGCGCGGGCGCGGATCCACTGCCGGTTGCCGGTGCGCTGCCGCTACCAGTCTTCGGTGCGGGCGTTGGCGTTTTTGGCTGCGCGAGCACCGCGCTCGCGATCAACAGCGAAGACAGAACGACGACAGTCGAAGTAACTCGCATGTGTTCTCCACCAGCCGATCGCTGGTCCCTCTGTAAGGCTCCGAGCCGCTTAGATTCTGCACCATGGTTCGGTGCAATTCCTGGGGAATGTCGCGGTTGTAACACCCGACAACACGATCCTCAATGTCGCGGTGCGCCCGGTTTCCAATCTCACTCGGTTCTCGTGCTCGGGTGTAGGTGTGACCAGAGCTTCTCGAGAATGACCGGCAGTCCTTCGCCCGTGGCGGCAGACATCGTGAGTAGCTCCACATCGAGGGCTTTGAACTCCTCGCGAATGCTGGCGACAGCGTCGGGCTCGGTGGCATCGGTCTTGTTGAGGACGACCACCTGAGGCTTGTTCGCCAGATCCGGAGCATACCGAGCCAGCTCCTGGTTGATGATCTTGAAGTCGTCGATCGGGGTTCGATCCGGACCGACCGTGAAGGTTGCCTCGACGATGTGCAGCAGCACGCGGCACCGCTCGACGTGCCGGAGAAACTGGTGGCCGAGCCCCGCCCCATCCGCCGCGCCCTCGATCAGGCCCGGGATATCCGCGATGACGAAGTTGCGCTCGTCGGAGAGCTGCACGACACCGAGGTTCGGGACGAGCGTCGTGAACGGATAGTCGGCGACTTTCGGACGCGCGCGCGACACGTGGCTGATGAACGTCGACTTGCCGACGTTCGGAAAGCCGAGGAGCCCGACGTCCGCGAGGAGCTTGAGCTCGAGGCGAACCGTGCGCTGCTCGCCGGGCGTGCCGGGCTCGGCCTTCGTCGGGGCCTGGTTCCACGCCGTCTTGAAGTGGATGTTGCCCTTGCCGCCGATGCCACCCTTCGCGAGCACGAACTTCGCGCCGCTCTCGGTGAGATCGGCGAGCGGCGTGTCGCTGCCTTCCTCGGTGATCACGGTGCCGACGGGGACCTTGATCGTCAGGTCGCCGCCGGCCGCGCCGTACTGATCCCTGTTGCGGCCGGGCTCGCCGGGCTCCGCCTTGTAGTGGCGCCGGTACTTGAAGTCGAGGAGCGACGAGAGATGCGAGTCCGCGACGACGATGATGTTGCCACCGTCGCCGCCGTCACCGCCGGAAGGCCCACCGTGCGGCACGTTGTCCTCGCGCCGCATGGCGGCGGAGCCGTTGCCGCCATTCCCCGCTTTCACGTGGATGATCGCCTCGTCGATGAACGTCGCCATGAGCCGGGCAGAGTATGGCTGGCTAGGTCGCGAGCGTCACTTCAACTTCGGCACTCGGATCGAACGGCGAGCCTTTGACATCCGCGATGCACTTCACCACCAGATGCACGCGCGGGTCCCCGATGGCGTCGCGGGGGTCGGCGTAGCCGGCCTTCTCGAGGTGCTTCGGCAGATCGACGTCGCTGACCATCCACGGCTGCTCGATCACCTGCCCCGCGGTCATCTCGCACGGCAGCTTCAAGCAGTCGTCGCTGTACGACGTATTCGGATCGGGATCCAGCGCCTGCGCGACGAGGTCCGGCGAGCCCGAGTCGCCGACGTCGCTCTTGATGTTGAGCCACACCTCGTACTTCGTCGCGAGCAGCGTGCAGTCCTTCAGCGCTTCGATCACCATCGTGCCCTTCAGGACCGAGTCGCCGACGGGGAACACGGCGCGCTCGGCAGGCTGCCGCTCGATCGCCGTGATCGAGACATTGGCCAACCCTTTGCCGCCCATGAACGTCTTTGCCTTGTCGAAGAGCCCCATGCATCGTTCGTAACATGAGCTGGCTCGGCGCGTTCATGCGCGCGGTCGTCGTTCCGGCCGGCCGCCGCGCGTCGACGGCCTGGCTCGGCTGCGCGATCGTCGCCGGCCTCCTGTTCGGCAAGAACGGGATGCAGCCGCGCGACCTCACCACGCTCGCGCAGAACAACCTCGCGATCGGCGGCGTCCTCGCGACGACGTGGACGCTGATCTATCTACCCGCCGCGCGCGTGCTCGTGCGTGCCGACGGCGCGATGTTCCTGCGCTCGCTGCCCGCGCCGCGCTTCGCGCCGCACATCGTCGTCGGTGCCGCGCTCGTCGGACTGCAGCTGCCGTGGCTCGCGCTGTGGATGCTCGGCGCTGGGCTGCGCGGGCTCGCGATCGTCGTCGCGCTCACGCTCGCGATCGCGCTCGTCGCTGCGTGGCGCCCGCGCTTGCCGACGCGTGAGCCGACATGGCGGTCGGCGTTCGTCGCGCTGCGATCGATCCACGTGCGCGCCCTCGTTCGCCGCGCGGGCGATTCGCTGCTGCGCGGTGCCGGGCTCGCGATCCTCGCGGGCTGCGTCGGCGGGCTGTTCGTGCGCAACAACGAGCTCGCGGGCGCGGGTGCCGCCGTCATGGGCGCGTCGGTGATCGCGATCCTCCTCGTGCCCGCACAGGTCGGCCCACTCCTGACGCTGCTCGAGTCACACCGCGCGCAAGCCTGGCTCGCGCGTTCGCTCGGCATCGCGCCCGCGGTCCGCACGTTTGCACTCGCATCGGCCATCGCGCTCGTACACGTCGGCGCCACCGCGCTCGCGCTCGTCGCGTTCAGCGTCGTCGCACACGCAAACGTCTACGTCATCCTCACATCGCTCGCGGTCGCGGTCGGTGCGGCGCTCGGCTGCACGCGCGCGTTGATCGGCAACGCTGACAGCGAGCTCGCCGAGCGCGCCGCCGCTGATAGCTCGCGTTATGAGACCTCGCGCGACATGTCGCGTGCCGCGTCGCGCACGGTTGCGGGTGCGGTCTTCGTCGCTGCGGCTGCAGTTGTCGCCCTCGGCGTGATGGGGCTCACCGGCGTGCTCGCGTTCCTCGCGACCATGCTGCTCGTGCTGTTGCGATAACCAAAACGAATCGTGCGAAGATGAAACCATGAGGAAGCTATTCGCGATCATCCTCCTCGTCGCCGCTTGCGATATCGGTAGCGACCCGACGAAGGGCGACGAGCACGTCGACGCCGCGCCGGTTCCGGTCACGGGCCGGATCACCTCCGACACCACCTGGATGGGCGCGATGAAGCTCATCGGTGTCACGGAGATCGCGCCGATGGTCACCGTCACCGTGTTGCCGGGCACCACGCTCGAGTTCGCACAAGGCGCAGGCCTCCGCGTCGAGGGCGCGCTGTTCGCCAGTGGCAACTCGGGCGGCAAGATCGTCGGCAAGGCCGCGGCCGGCGCGACGTCCTGGGGACCGATCGAGATCAACAACGGCCTCGCGCGCCTGACCTACGTGAACTTCACGGGCGGCGGCATCACCACGAACGGCGCGCTCGCGACCGTCGAGATCGTCGACAGCAAGATGTTCAAGGCCGGCGGCGACTACATCGTGATGAACGGCGGCTCCATCAACATGCAGTACTCGCAGCTCGGTCCCGACCAGGGCGAGACCGACACGACGCACTGCCAGCTCCACATCAACTCGTCGACGAACGTCAGTATCTTCCGCAACAACATCGCGGGCGCACCGTTCGGCGTCATGTTCTACGGCGGCGTCGGCTCGAGCTTCCAGCTCAACAACTGGTACGGCAACACGATGAAGGACGTCGACACGAAGTCCGGTGTCGAGGGCAATTTCTCCTTCAGCTGGTTCGAGAAGGGCCCGCCGACGCCCGGCCCCGGCGCCACGCTCACGCTCGAGAACCTCGCGACCGAGCGCATCCAGCAAGCCGGCCCGCGTCCGTAGCTGTGCTCCGCGTCGACTCGCTCGCAGTCAGACGCGGTGGCCGCACGATCATCGAAGACATCTCGCTCGCCGCGGCGCCCGCCGAGATCGTCGGCGTCGTCGGTAAGAATGGCTGCGGCAAGTCCACACTCCTCACGTGCATCGCGGGCGTGTTGCCGCCCCGTGACGGCGTCGTCGAGATCGATGGCGCCTCGGTCTGGGGCTCGCACGCCGAACGAACGCGCGCACGCGCCGCGCTCGGCTACGTCCCCGAAGCCGCCGATCCGCCGGGCTTCATGACGGGCGCGGAGCT
>JALZOJ010000071.1 GCA_030857175.1 Myxococcota bacterium
CTTACCCGCCGGCAGATCCGGAATCGAGAACCGACCGTCGGTGCGAAAGTAGCTCTCGTGGCGCGAGAAGCCCGTCACGAGGTCACGCAGCCCGACCGACATCTCCTCGGGCGCGCCCTTCGGCGTCTTCACCGTGCCCGCGATCATGCCGGTCGGCTTGATCTGCAGCGTCGCGACGCCGCCGATCGCGACGTGCTCCGCCACCGCTTCGCCGCCGCCCTTTCGGTACGCGCGCACGGTGTACTTGCCGGGCGAGAGCTTCGTCAGCGTGAACGTGCCGTCGGTGTTCGTGAGCACGGGCTTCTCGTCCCACGACCATCGCGTCTGCCGGACCGTGGTCTTCGATGCGCCCGCGGCATCGGACTCGCGCGCGGCGGACAGGAACGCGTCGGGGACCGGCGCACCGCTCGAGTCCTTGACCGTGCCGGTGATGACGCCGGTCTGCGACTCGACGACGATCCGCACCGTCGCCGCTTGATTCGCGCGCACCGTCACCCGCTCGCCTTGCTCGGCGTCGTCGGTGGTGCCGGGCTTGCGGAGCTGCGAGATCCACGAGCGCTGGGCCATCACCTTGTAGTCGCCGGGGCGCAGGCCGTCGATCGTGAACGCGCCGTTCTCGTCGGTCTTGTTACCGTTGCCCTGCCACATCGTCATGCCCGCGAGCGAGCGCGCGTTCGCGTCGATGCCGGAGACCGGCTTGCCCTCACCGTCGACGACGATGCCCTTGATCGAGCCGGTCTCCTCGAGCACGAGGTCCTTCTGCAGCGTCGCCCCGTCCGCGAGCTTGATCTTGTAGCCGTCCTTCGGCCCGACGGCCTTGTCGGTCGAGACCTCGAGCTTGTACGTGCCGGCCCGCAGGCCATCGAGCGTATACGTGCCGTCGGGCAGCGAGACATCGCTTCCCCACGCGCCCTCCATGCGCGCGCCGTCACCGACGGTGTGCGCCGACACGCCCGCGCCCTCGACCGGCGCGCCCTTCGCGAGCACGCGGCCCGTGATCGTCGCGCCCGGATCGACTTCCCACACGAGGCCGGTGACGTCCTTGTCGGCGACGACGATCGGCTCGTACTCCTCCTTCGAGCGATAGCCATCGCACTCGACCTCGACGGTGTACTTGCCGGGCAGCACGCCCTCGGCCCACGCGCGCCCATCGGGCTCGGTCTGTACGTCCGACCATCGGCCCTTCATTCCGTCGGCGAGCGAGACGTCGGGATCCTCGCAACCTTGCTTCGTCGTCGAGATCACGACCTTGCCCTCGACGCGCACGGCCGCATGCAGCTTGACGACGACACCATCGACGCTCTGCCCGAGTCCGACGAGCGTCGAGCCGTCACTGCGTCCGTAGCCGCGATCCGTGCGTGCGGTCGCGGTGTAGCGACCCGGCGTGAGGCGCGCGACGCGAAATGCGCCCTTCGCATCGGAGAACGTTCCGCCTTCACTCCTCTCGGAGCCACCGACCGCGACGCGCGCGCCTTCGATGGGCTCGCCCGAGACCGCATCGACGACCACACCGGTCAGCGCCGACTCCGGCGTGAGCAGGAGCTCGACCTTGCCCGGCGCGTACGTCAACTCCCAGTCGTCGGCGTAGCCCTCGGCCGATGCGACGATGCTCGCGTAACCCGGCGCGACCCACAGCGAGAACGTGCCGTCGGCCGCGGTCTCGGTCATCACGCTGCCGCGCGAGCTGCTCCATCGGCTGCCAAGCGCAGCGACGCGCGCCTTCTCGATCGGACCGCCGGTGAGATCGGCGACGACGCCCGTGATCTCGACGCCGCCCGCGCGCAGCACGACGTCGATGCCGCTTAGCCGCTGACCGGCCGCGAGCCGCACGTCGGTCTTCTTGCGATCGCCGCTGGGGTGATGCGCGCCGGGCCGGAACGGCTTCGCCGACGCGCTGACCACGTACGTCGCGGGCAACAGGTTCTCGAGCTTGTAGTGACCGGCGTCGTCGGCGCTCACGCAGATCAGATCGCGCAGGAGCTGGGGATCGAGATCGTTCGACGAGCCCGACGCGCAGACGCGCGCCTTCGCGATCGGCGCCTGCTTCTCGTCGGTGATCGTGCCCTCGATCGACGCGCGTGCGAGCTTCGTCGGATCGGGACGAGCTTGCGGCGCGGTGGCGCGTTGCTTCGCCGTCGCGCCCGCGGTCGGCTTCGCGGCCGTCGTCTTCGACGAAACATCGCCATCGCCGCGCAGCTTCCACCACAGAAGCGCGAGCGCGACGAGTCCGATGCCGATCGCAAGCCAGACGCGCTTCATGAGTCGATGCTACGACAGACCCGGCGCACACGCGGTTGCATTCCCGCGGTGGTCGTTCGCGGCACGCGTTAGCGCGTGTGATCGCGTGTCATCAGCGCGTCGGCGTCGGCGTTGGCGACGGCGTCGGCGGAGAGGGCTGCGGCAGCGGCGCGGGCTTACCCGTCGGATCCGGCGTCGTCGGCGGCGGCGTCGGCAGGGTCGTCGGTGGCGTGCTCGTCGGCGGTACCGACGATGGATCCGCCGCGGGCGTCGTCGTCGAGGTCCCGTCATCCCCTGCGCCGCGTGGGTCGGTGCCGCCGGTGGTGTCCGTGCCGGTCATGGTCCCGGAGGCGCTGTTGTTGCCGCCACCTTGTTGCGCCGTCTGCGTCGGCTCGATCGGCTGGGCCGGTCGCTTCGGCGTACTCTGACAAGCTGCGGCACTCGCGATCAGAGAGAACACGATCGAACATTTGATGAGGGTCATGCCCGTCGCTTGTGCACGATGTAAGCCCTTCGTGGCGCGCGTCTGGTGCCAACTCGGCGCCGGTGACACCGCCGGGGCGCGTGCGCCGGAGGACGCCGCGCGCCTACGGGGCGGCGAGAACGACGGTGACCGTCGCGTTGCGAGCGAGGCCGAGCGAGAGCTTCGTGCCCGGCGGCGCGTTCATCAGCGTCCACGCGTGCATCGCGTTACCGCCGGTGACATCTACGCCATCGACGGAGGTGATGACGTCGCCGACCTTGATCCCGCTATTCGCGGCAGGGCCTTTTGGATCGATGAAGCTGACCTCGAACTTCTGTTTGTCGGGCGGCGTGTCGGGCGCTTCTTCCTTGAAGTTGATGCCGAGCTCGCCGGACTTCTCGCCTTCCTTCACGCGTCGCTTGATCACCGCGACATCGCCGATGTCGACGTTCGCCTGTGTCCCGTCGATCGTCTTGAGCGTGCGGAACCACGTGTAGTCCGAATTCTTCCACTCCTTCGCCATGCCCTGCACCGCGATCTGACCGCGCGGCACGCGCTTGACGGTGAACTTGCCGAGCTCGTCGGAGATGTTGTCGTTGTCGGTGTCGCCGCCCCACGAGATCGTGAAGCCACCGCCGGTCGCGAGCTGAGCGAACACGCGCATGCCGGGCACCGGTTTCTGCGTGCCCATCTCGACGACGCGGCCGGTGAGGGTGACGAGCGAGTCGAGCGTGATCTCGACGCCGGTCTTCGCTTCGCCCTCGGCGAGGTCGAGCTCGATCTTCTTCGAGCCTCCGTCGGTCGAGACGGTGAGGTGGAAGTGGCCCTTCGGGAGATCGTGGATCGTGAACTTGCCGCCCGTCTTGTAGAACCGCTCGTCGCGATTGAAGCCGGTCTTGAGATCCGCGAGCGTCACCGTGATCTCCTCGGGCGCGCCGCCTTCGCGCTTCGCGATGCCCGCGATCGATCCGGTGTGCTTGATCTGCAGACGCGTGGTCGACCCGACCGCGACGTGCTCCTGCACCGCTTCGCCGCCGCCCTTGCGATACGCGCGCACCGTGTACTTGCCGGGTGACAGGCGCGGGATCGTGAACGTGCCGTCCACGTTCGTCAGCGTGGGCTTCTCCTCGCCCCAGTCCCAATCGCGCGTCGCCGAGACGTTCGATTGCTGCGCGCCGGCCGCGTCGGACTCGCGCGCCGCCGAGAGGTACGCGTCGGAGACCGGCTTGCCATCGGCATCGACGACGACACCCTTGATCGAGCCACTCTGCGCTTCGATCACGAGGCGGACCTTCGTCGTCTCGCTCGACTTCACGACTGCCTTCTCGCCGGGATGTTGCTCGTCGTCCGTGGTGCCCGGCTTGCGCAACGTCTCGAACCAGCCCTTCGACGCGATGACGCGATATTCGCCGGGCCGCAGGCCATCGATCACGAACTTGCCGGCCACGTCGGACTTGCTGCCGGAGTCCCAGCGGAAGTTCCAGTCGTTCTCGATCGAGTTCGCGTTGATCTTGACGCCTTCGACCGGCTTGCCTTGCTCGTCGACGACGACGCCTTCGATCTTGCCGCCGTCGTCGAGGATGAGGTCCTTCTCGACGATCTTGCCGGCGGGCGCGTCGACCTTGAACCCTTCGCGCGGCGAGACCGCGCTCTTCGCGGATGGCTCGATCAGATACGTCGCGGCGCGCAGGCCCTCGAGCTCGTACGAGCCATCGAGCTTCGACTCGTCGCTGACCCAGCGCTGCTGGTCGCGCAAACCACCGCCGGTCGTGCGCGCGTTGACGTCGACATCGGCGATCGGCTCGCCGCGCTTCGAGAGCACGCGGCCCTTGATCGTGGCACCCGCTTCGACTTCCCACACGATCCCGACGAGGTCCTTGTCCTTCATCACGATCGGATCGAACTTCTCCTTCGCCGCCGCGTAGCCGCGACAGCCCGCTTGCACGGTGTACGTGCCGGGCACGACGCCTTCCGCGGTGATCGTGCCGTCGGGATCGGTGCGGCCCGATGCCCAGCGGTTGTTTTCTTCGTCGCGAAACCACGCGAAGCCGTCTTCACACACCGCCGGCTTGTCGCCCTTGATCATCACCTTGCCCTGGATCTTCAGCGCGGGATGCACGCGTACGACGACGCCCTCGACGTGTTGCCCGAGCCCCACCAACGTCGAGCCTTCGGTGCGGCCGTAGCCACGCTCCGTGGTCGCCTCGGCCACGAAGCGGCCCGGCGTGAGGCCGTGCACGCGGAACTTGCCTTGCGCGTCGCTGCGATCGCTCTCGCGATCCCAACCGAAGCCCGAGCTCTGCACCGAGACGCGCGCGCCTTCGATCGGCTCGCCGCTCTTCGCATCGACGACGGTGCCCGTCAGCGACGACTCGGGCGTCAGCAACAGATCGATCTTGCCGGGCGCATCGCCCATCTCGCTCGCATTCGCGTAGCCATCCGCGCCCGCGGTCACGCGCACGCCGCCGGGCCGCACCCAGAGCGAGTACTTGCCCTGCGCATCGGTCTCGGTCGGCGGGTTGCTCGTGCCGCCGCCCCAGCGACCCCCGCTCGCGCGCACGTGCGCGTTCGCGACGGGACCGCCCGAGATATCGGAGACCGTGCCGGTGATCTCCACGCCACCGGGGTCGAGCGCGATGTCGATGCCTTGCTTCGCCTCACCCGGCGCGAGCAGAAACGACTGCTTGTGCTTCTTGTTCGGGTGCTCGTACGACGCCGGGCGATACGTCTTCGCCGCCGCGCTGACGACGTAGTTCGCGGACAAGAGATTCTCGATCTTGTAGACGCCCTTGTCGTCGGCGACGACGCAGGTCGGATCCTTGAACACGTCGCTCGGCGTGTCGTGCGACCAGCCGTCGGCGCAGATCTGCGCGCCCGCGAGCGGCCGCTTCGTCGCCTTGTCGGTGACCGTGCCCGCGATCGACGCGCGCTGCAGCTTGCGCGGGTCCTCGCGCCTCGGCGTGACCGCGCTTCCCACCGTGCCGGCGTTCTTGGTCTGCGCCGCGGGCGCGGCGTTCTTCGTTTCACGCGACGAGCAGCGCCAGAACAGCAGGCCTGCAGCGACCGCGGCCAGGACGACCGCCACACCGATCCGACGTTTCATATGGTGACGAGACGTACCGCGCGTGACGTGGGTTGCATTCCGTCAGCATCTGCTAGCCGATGACACGATTGTCGATCAGCCGCGTCTTCTTCGCCTCGGGGCCCACGAACACGGCCATCGCGAGCACGGCCCTGCGCTCGACGCGGTCGATCGACGTCAGCTCCTCGGCGTCGCGCAGCTCGACATAATCGATGCGTGCGAGTGACTCGGCCTCGATCGGCGCTCGCGCCGCGGCCAGGAGCTTCGCGGCATCGCGCTCGCCGGCCTTGAATGCCGCTTCGGCAGCGGCGAGACCGCCTGACAACGCGAGTGCCGCTTTACGATCGGCCGCGGACAGATAGGCATTGCGTGACGACATCGCGAGACCGTCCGGCTCGCGGACAATTGGAACACCAACGATCTCGATCGCGAAGTCGAGGTCACGCGTCATGCGGCGAATGACCGCGAGCTGCTGATAGTCCTTCTCGCCGAATACCGCGAGGTGCGGCAGCGTCGCGTTATACAGCTTCGTCACCACGGTCGCGACGCCCGCGAAGTGACCCGGCCGGCTCTCGCCGCACATCGGCTTCTGGAGCTCGCGCACCTCGACGAACGTCTGCGCACCCGCGGCATACATCGACCCTGCTTCGGGACAAAATGCCAGATCGATCCCCGCCGCGCGCGCCTTCGCGAGGTCACCCGCTTCGTCGCGCGGATACTTCGCGAGGTCTTCGTTCGGACCGAACTGCGTCGGATTGACGAAGATCGTGAGGATCACGACGTCGGCCTTCCCGCGTGCGACGCGCACGAGGTCGAGGTGACCCTCGTGCAACGCGCCCATCGTCGGCACGACGGCGATGCGGCGGCCGTCGCGGCGCAGATCCTCGACGCGCGCACGCATCGTTTGGGGCGTGCGATAGATTTCAAACGGGATGTTCACCCCGCGAAATCTAGCCCGAGAATCAGCAACTCATGGCTTCGATGCAGTCTTGAACGCCCTGGATCATGCCGAGCGTCGCGGCGGGATCGAGGTCGTCGCACGGCAGCGCATCGATCTTCGAGAGGCAGCGCTGCGCGGCAGAGCAGGTCGGCGCCGGCGCACTCGGCACCGCGAGGCGACCCGCGTCGCACATCATCTTCACCGTCGAATCGGTCGCGTTCGGACACGACGCGAGGCGATCGCACGTGTGCTTCATGATCGCGCTCATCAGACCGAGCGTGGTCTGAGAATTGAGACCACCGCCGCCACCGTTTCGGAACGGGTCCGATAGGTTCGGCGGCTGGATGTCGTCGATGTCCGGCACGCTGGGTTGGGCGTGTGGCTGCGCGGGTGCCGGATCCGGCGCAGCCCCGGGGTTGCTCTTCCACGGATCGGCCTGACCCGACGGACCGTTCGGCGTCGACGGCGTGGGGTTCGTATCCATCCGCTCGGGCGCCGGTGGCGGTGCGAGCGTCTTCGCATCTGCCTTCGTCGCGCCGCCGGGCGGCCAGACCATCAAGATGACGGCGACGATGATCGCGACCACGGCGATACCAATGACGACCACGGGCCAGCTCTTCCAGTTGGCGGGAGGTGCCGCGGTGCCGGATGCGTGCATCCGGCTGGTCTGGCGCGGCGGCAAGATCGGCGCGGACGCGTCTTCCATCGGCGTGCGCATCGCGATCGGAACGGCCATGTGCGCGTTCGCCGGATGCGACTTCGCGCGCACGTGACCGTTGCCGTTCGCGTGACCGTTCGCGAGATGCATCGGGGATTGTGCACCCGCATGCAGTGAAGGGAGGGGAGCCGCCGCAGGACGCGACGACCTTGTTGCGCTGACGTCTCCCTTGCAGTGCTTGCAGCGACCGGCGATCGGATGGATCGAGCCACCGCAGAGCGGGCAAGGAATACGGGCATCAGCAGGACCTGGAGCTTTCGCCGCCGCAGCCATGTCTCATCATGCTGCCAGGTAACCGGCGGGATGCAAAGGCAGTTACGCAGGGTGCGTAGGATGCGAGACGTTGCCAAATGGAGGCCTTCCCCGCAGAGTGGTCCAATGCCCGCTCCCGAACCGAGACGTCGGTGGATGCCGATCCCCCCACGCGTCTCGGAGCACGAGGTCCGCATCCAGGGCCTCGATCCGCGCCACGAAGGCGTCCGAATCGCTCAACTCTCCGACATTCATGTCGGCAATCTCACGCCTCGCTCGCACGTTCGCGCCGCGGTCGACGCCGCCAACGCGGCGAACGCCGACCTCATCGTCCTGACCGGTGACTACGTCTGCTGGAAGCGAGAAGAAGTCGCACTGGCGGGCGATCAGCTCGCGGGTCTTCGTGCGTCGCGCGTGCTCGCGGTGCTCGGCAACCACGACTACTTCGTGCACGGCGCCGGCGTGCGGATGGCACTCGAGCGGAACGGCTACGAGGTGCTGCGTAACCAGACCACGATCGCCAACGTGCGCGGCGCGCCGCTCGCGATGGTGTGTGTCGATGATCCGGTCACGCGTCACGACGATCTCGATGCGTCGTTCGCGGGCGCACCGGAAACGATGACGCGCATCGTGCTCTGTCACGCGCCCGATCGCGCACCGAAGATCGCCGAACGCGGCGTCGACCTCGTGCTGTCGGGGCACACGCACGGCGGTCAGATGTACGTGAAGGGGATCACGGATCGGATCATGAAGAGGATCGGTCTCAACTTTCGCCGCGGCATGTACGAGGTCGGTCCGATGCCACGCGCCAAGCTCTACGTCACACCGGGTGTTGGTTTCTCGGGCGTGACGCGTAGGTTTGGTGAGGGCACGCACGCAGAGGTTGCGGTGCTCACACTGCGTGCCGCGTAGTTGGTGGTAGCGTCACCGCGATGCGCATCCTGGCTCTCGTGCTCCTGGCTAAGTCGTGCTCGTGCGGTGGCGGTGGCGAAGGTGGTGTCGACGCGACGCCGGTGGTCGACATCGACAATGCCTCGTGCGGCACGCAGCTCAACTTCACCGGTGAGCTCGTCGATGCAGACTCGACGACTGCATCGTTCTGCGGCGTCAACAACGCGAACCTCGAAGGCGGCGGCGCGATGGACTCGACCGCACCGAACGGCCGCTTCGCGATGTGCATCCCCGCGCAGGGCGCGACGAACCTGACGCTCACGCCACCGGGCACGGCCTCGGGCTGCTCGAGCATGCCGGGCACGTACACGTTGCCGGCGATCGCGGTCGCGAATCCGGCGACGATCCGCGCGGGCGCCGCGTGGAGTGGACGCATGATCACGATGCAGCGCCTCGCGACGCTGGCACCGGGCTTCGACATGGCGAAGGCGCACGTGATGGTGCACGTCGAAGGTCAGAAGCGCGCGGTCGCGATCCTCGCGACGCACGGCACCGCGCAGGCGTACAGCGGCACGACGTGGGCGGCCGGCGAGGTGGGCTCCGACGTGTTCTTTCCGAACGTCGACGTCGCGAGCGGCTCGACGATGTTGACCGTCGTGGGCGGTGCGATCGGCACGGGCCAGATTCCGCTGCAGGCCGGCAAGCTGACCATGGTCACCGTCCTCGCGAAGTAGTCAGTCACTCACCCCGTCGCGCCGCGCGTCATCACGACGGTCATGCGCTCGTCCCGGTGATCGCGATACATGCGCAGCCCGAACTGGCCCGCGGGCGATTCGCGCCACGCCGTCATCTGCGTGCGCGCTGCCTCGGAGTACTCGGAGAGCGGCGGGAACGCGATCGGGTGTCCCTCGGGCAAGAGCACCGGCGCGGCGAGCGCGGCGAACGTCAGATCCGCGACGCTGAACCTGTCGCCGATCAAGAAGCGGCGGCCGTCGGCGAGGTGCTGGCTCAAGCGTCCGAACGTGTCCTCGATCTTCATGCGCGACCGCTCGGCGCCCTCGTCATCGACCTTGAGCGACCGCTTGAGAAATGCGATCGCGAGGGGGCGCGTCGCCTTGAATGCGAGCTGCTCGTATCGAGGCACGCCCTTCATCAGGAACGCGAGCTGCGCGACGTGCGGCAGCATCTGGAAGTACGCCCAGCGGCGCGTGGCCGGTCCGAGGTGCGTGTCGAAGTCGTCCTCGAGCGCGAGCGCGTCGACCTTGTCGGCGGCGTTCTCCGGGTAGAGCGCACCTTCCTTGCGAGCGTCGGCCCACTCGACGATACCGGTCGAGTCCGCGAGCACCGTCTTGCCGTCGACGAGGATCGGCACGGTGCGGCCACCACCCGCGCGGCGCGCCGGGAGATAGTGAAACAGCGGCAGATGGCCTTCTTCCGCGAAGGGCAGATCGGCGCGATCAAGTGCCCAGCGGGCTTTCTCGCAGTAATGCGAGAACGGGATCGTGATGAGGCGCGTTGCCATGGGCAGGTCATACCCCCGTTCTGATAGCGTCGACCAGCAGTGAGTCTTCCTCTAATCGCCGCATCTGTTTTAGTGGCCCTGTATCTCGGCTATCGGACGTACGGACGCTACATCTCGAGGCAGTTCGCTCTCTCGCCAACGGCGCAGACGCCGGCAAACCGCCACGACGACGGCGTCGACTTCGTGCCCACGCGCCCGTTCTACTTGTTCGGGCAGCACTTCTCGGCGATCGCGGCGGCCGGGCCGATCGTCGGGCCGATCCTCGCGTGCCAGCAGTTCGGCTGGGCGCCGTCGCTGCTCTGGATCGTGTTCGGCGTGGTGTTCATCGGCGCGGTGCACGACTTCACGACGCTGATCGCCTCGGTGCGCCACGACGCGCGCTCGATCGCGGAGGTCGTGAAGCAGAACCTGGGGCAACGCGCGTGGCTCGCGATCCTCCTGTTCATCTGGCTCGCGCTCGTCTACGTGATCGTCGCGTTCGTCGACGTCACGGCGAGCACGTTCGTCACCGGCGACGCCGACGCGAAGGGCCTGACGTTCCGCTACAACCAAGGCGGCGCGGTCGCCTTCGCGGGCGTCTTGTACCTCCTGCTCGCGCTCGTGATGGGGCTCGTGCAGCGTTATCTGAAGCCGAAGCTGTGGCTCGTCACGCTGATCTTCGTGCCCGCGACGTTCGCGTGCGTGTGGCTCGGGACGCAGTTCTCGACGGTGATGATCCTCGGATGGAAGCCGTGGGTGATGATCATCATGGGGTACTGCTTCCTCGCGTCGCTCGCGCCGATGTGGCTCTTGCTCCAGCCGCGCGGTTATCTCGGCGGCTTCGTGCTGTACGCGGCGCTCGCCGTCGGCACGCTCGGCATCTTCTTCGGCGGCTTCGAGATCCAGCGGCCCGCATTCCGCGGCTTCGATACCGGCGGCGACACCGGGCTTCTGTTTCCGTTCCTGTTCGTGACGATCGCGTGTGGCGCGTGCTCCGGCTTCCACGGCCTCGTATGCTCGGGGACCACGTCGAAGCAGATCGATCGCGAGACGCACTGCCATCCGATCGGGTACGGCGCGATGCTGCTCGAGGCGTTCGTCGCGGTGATCGCGCTCGCGACGATCATGATCGTGCCGATGGGCGGACCGGCGCAGGGCCCGAACGCGATCTACGCGAGCGGTCTCGGCGCGTTCCTGCACGAGCTGCTCGGTCTCGATCCGTTCATCGCGACCACGTTCGGCGCGATGGCGCTCTCGACGTTCATCTTCGACACGCTCGACTCCGCGACACGCCTCGGCCGCTACATCCTGCAGGAGCTGTCGGGCCGCAACGACAAGCTCAGCGCCTATCTCGCGACGGCGGCGACCGTTGGCGTGCCGCTCGCGTTCCTGCTCGCGGCCGAGCAGGGCAGCTACCGCTTGTTCTGGACCTTGTTCGGCACCTCCAACCAGCTGCTCGCCGCGCTCTCGCTGCTGGCGATCTCGGTGTGGCTGAAGAAGCTCGGCAAACCGTTCTGGTTCACGGCGATCCCGATGGTGCTGGTATTTGCGGTCACGATTGTTTCACTCACACTCCAGATCAAGTTCCTGCTGCGCGCTGCGGTCGGCACCGCCCCGTGGATCAACGGCCTGGTGTCCGTGATCCTGCTGGTGCTCGCGGCGATCCTGGTCGGCTACGCGGGACGCGCGTGGAAAGCTCGTTCACCCACCTGAATCTCCTTGTTCGCGAGAACGCAGTTCGGTATGCGTTCGCCGACGTGGCAGAGGTGTGGCAAAGGCAATGTCTTGATGATGGGCGCGTGAAGGCGTTCGTGAGCATGACGCTGTCGGAGGATGCGCGGCGCGCCGTCGAAGACCACGTCGACGACTGCGCGGACTGCCGCCAGTTGCTCGTGGCGCTCGTGCGTACGGCGCCACCGGTGCAGCAGCGCTGGCAGCCCGGCGATCGCGTGGGGCGCTACACGATCGGCGCGTCGGTCGGCCGCGGTGCGATGGGCGAAGTGTTTCGCGGCGACGATACGGAGCTCTCGCGGCCGGTCGCGCTCAAGCGCTTGCACGCTCCTGCGGGGGTTGCATCTCCGCACCTCGCCGCCGACGGGCGCGGGCGGCTCGTGCGCGAGGCGCGTGCGGCGGCGCAGCTCCAGCATCCGAACGTCGTCGCCGTCTACGAGATCGTGACCGACGGCGACGACGCCGTGCTCGCATGCGAGTGGGTCGACGGCGTCACGCTTCGCGATTGGCTCAGCGCCCCAGACGACCGGACATGGCGCGACGTCCTGCTCGTCGTCGCGGGTGCGGGACGTGGCCTCGCGGCGGCACATGCGGCGGGCATCGTGCACCGGGACTTCAAGCCGGAGAACGTGCTCGTCGATCGCGAAGGTCGCGCACGTGTCGCCGACTTCGGGCTCGCGTCGGGCTTCGACGTCGCCGAGGGCACGCGCGTCAGTGCCGTCACGCCGCTCCGCGTGACCGTGACAGGCACGATCGCGGGAACGCCCGCGTACATGGCCCCGGAGCTGATCGACGGCGGTCGTCCCGACGCGCGCAGCGATCAGTTCGCGTTCGCGGTCACGTTGTTCGAGGCCGTGCACGGCAAGTATCCGTTCGCGGGCGGCACCGCCGAAGCGATCTGGGCCTCGATGGCGACGGGGCGGATCGTCAAGCGCGACCGTCGCGTGCCCGCATGGCTCGACCGTGCGCTCGAGAAGGCGCTCGCCCCCGAGCCGCACGATCGCTTCGAGAGCCTCGATGCCTTGCTCGATCTGATCGAGCGCCGGTCGCGGCGCGGTATGGGCATCCCGCTCGCCGTCGCGGGCGCGATCGGCGGCATCGCGGTCGCCGGTCTGCTCATGGCGCTGCCGTCGCGCAGCGAGCAAGCGCCGTGCGGCGACGGCCTCGTCGACGACGTGTGGTCGCAAGCCGTGCGCGCGGGCTACGCGAAGCAATTCATGGCCGTCTCGCCGTCGCGCAGCGCCGCATCGCTCGCGTTTGCGGATCAAGTGCTCGAACAATGGACCGGATCGTGGCGGCTCGGCCGCCGCGCCGCATGCGCCGCGGAGCCGCAGGAGCGCAAGGCGCGCACCGTCTGTCTCGATCGCGTGCTCGGCGATCTGCGCGCGCAGCTCGCGGTGTGGTCGCGCGCGGACGCGTCCATCGTCGATCGCACGGCACAGGCGGTCTCGTCGCTGCCATCACCGGTCGAGTGCACGAGCGCGGTTGCCGCTGCACCGCCGTCGCCCGCGTTCGCCACCGCGAACGCCGAGGTCGATGCGCTGCGCCGCGCCGGCAAGTTCGTCGAGGCCGGCACGAAGATCGGCGCGCTCGTCGCTGCCGCGGCGAACGAAGAGGATCTGATCGCGAAGGCGCGCGCGTACTTCTCGGTCGCGTCGGTCGAGTACGAGCTGCGAAAGCACGCCGAAGCGCGCACGCACCTCGCGATCGCCGCACAAGCCGCACGCCAGGCCGGCGACGATCGCCTGCTCGCCGAGACGCTCGTGCTCGACGCGGCGACCCGCATCGTCGCGCGCAAACCGGCCGAAGCGCTCGGCCTGTGCGACGCCGTGGACTCGCTGATGCCGAAGGGCCCGATCGCCGCGCGGCTCGAGTCCGTGCGCGGCGAGGCACTCACGGCGCTGCGCCGTCCCGAGGAGGGCATCGCCGCGTACCAGCGCGCCGTCGCGATCCTCGAGACCCTCGCCGCGCGCGATCCGTCGCTGCGCCTCCAGCTCGCGGCGAACATCGGCGCCGCTGGCACCGCGATGGGTCACGCGGGCCGCCCGCAAGATGCGCTCGTCGAGCTCGAACGTTGCCGTCAGATCGAGGAGCCGCTGCTGGGTCCGAATCACCCGGAGCTCGGCCGCACGCTGTTCGACATGGCGCACATGCATCACAAGATCGGCGACTTCGACAAGGCGATCACGATCTACCAGCGCGTGCGCGTGATCTTCGTGGCCGCGCTCGGCGAGAGCTCGCTCGAGGTCGCCGCGATCGATGGCGCGCTCGCGGACATGGCGCTTTCGATGGGCGACCTCGACAAGGCGTACGCGCTCGCGACGAGCGCGCAAAAGATCTATGCGAGCTCGAGCTCGACCCCCGCGCTGCTGTCGTCGATCGAGACCGCGCTCGGAAACATCGAGCAGAACCGGGATCGTTGCGCCGCCGCGATCCCGCACTACGAGCGCGCGCTCGTCGCCGCGAAGGAGGCCGGCGAAGTCGGCTCGCGCCTCGCGATCTCGTACGCGAACGTCGCGGGCTGTCTCGCGGACGTGCGCCGCGATGCCGAAGCTCGCAACGAGCTCGAGTCCGCGCTCTCCGCGTGGGACTCCGATCCCGCTGCGGGTCCCGAACGCGCACACGCGCTCGCCATTCTCGCGGACCTCGAAGCGCGCGGTGGCCGCTTCCGCCTGGCGATCGAGACCGGCGATCGCTCGCTCGCGATCCTCAAGGGACTCGAAGGCGAGCCGTGGCAGGCGATCCGCGAGCACGTGACCGAGTCGCAGGCGCTCTGGCGTCGCGGCCGCACCGAGTAGTCAGTTCGTCGCCGCGCCGAGCGGCGCGTTGACCAGCGCGAATTTGTAGCGCGCACTGAAGGTCCCGACGGTCTTCGTGCCGTATCCGAGCAGCGCGACGTAGTAGGTGCCTGCCGTCGGGTTCGTGAACGTGCACGTCACCGTCGTCAGTCCCTCGAACCCAATGATCCACTTGATGCAGTCGTAGTTCTGGTCGTTGGCAAACGCGTTGCGCTTGACGACCATGTCGAGGCGGCCGTTGTAGGCGTAGGCCGGGTCGAGCGTGTACGTGAACGCGACGCTGCTGACGTTGGTGGGAACGACGAGCTTGAACTTCCGATCGACGCCGTACTGGTTGTAGTAGGACGCGGAGTAGCCGTTCGGGATCGGCGAGTAGAGGTTGTTGTACCCGGCCGCGAACGTGAAGCTCGGGTAGCTCTGCGAGCCGGCGTGGACCGCGATGTAGTACGTGCCCGCCACGGGCATCTCGAGGCCACAACCCATGCTGCTGTTCGTGCAGTCGTAGTTCGTCGGGGTCGGCAGCTGGTTGCGGCGCATGTAGAACCGCGGGCCTGACGAGATGTAGCCGCTGCGATAGACGCTCACGCGATCGAATCCGCTCGGGACCTCGAGCTTGAAGTACCGGATCGTGTTCGGGGCGAGCGAGACCGTGACCGCGTCATCGTCGGTCAGGGTGGTGATCGGCGTCGCGGTGGCGGACTCCGACTCGACCTCGGTGATGTCTTCGTCGGTCGCTTCTTCGAGAACGCAGGCAGACAGGGTCAAGGCGAGGACAAGGGCAAAGCGCGTCATACCCTGTAGTGCCGGGTCGCCGCGGATGTGACTGCGGGGCGAGCATTGCGGGCGTCAGCCCCCGCGGGCCCGGTTTCGGCGGACTGGCTATCGGTCCAGTCCCAGCGGGGACTCATCGCGCTGTCCACGTCGTCATCGCGCTCCCATGCGAAATGAAGATCGGGCGCACGGCCCGTGATCTTCAAACTTCCTGCGTGATGCCGGCGATGGCAGCCGAAGCAGAGCACAGCGACGTTACTCATCGAGTGGTCGCCGCCGTGCTGTCGCGGGACCACATGGTGCAGATCCAAGTGTCGCTTCGAACGGCATCCAGGCACGACACACGCGAAGTGATCGCGATGAAACACCTTGCGTCGAATGGCTGCCGGGATCGTGGGCTTCACGCGCGTGATCTCGTCGCTCTCGAGGTCACCGATGTGCTCGGCGTCGCACGTCAAACGCGACGCGGTGGCGTCGTCGATCGGAAGCGATTCGCCGCCGGTCTCGACGAAGCTCTGCTTGCAGGCCCTGCACGTCGTGACGGCAGTCTGCACCGGCCGTGATGGGACGGCATCGGTGGTTGCCTCCTCTGTTGCCCGCCGGCACAAGGTCTGGGCGAACATGTCGTCAGAGAGCCGCTCGCTCGAAGCCTCATCGAGCTCGTTGCGGGTCCGCCGCCACATCGCTTCCGTCTCGACCGAGACCTCGAGCACGATACGCTTGGTGATGTAGCGCGGGTCCGGCGGTGCATCGGGCTCGTACGCTTCAGCCCAGCGACCATCTGCTGGACGTCGTGGGCCGTCCTGCCGTGCGCTCTGCGTAGGAAGGCCTCTTCCGTCTCTACGTTCCGCATCGAAGTCGGCGAGTCCGAAACGCCGCTCGATCCCGAGAGCGAGCACGACCTGTTCGTGAAGCGTCGGGGCGAGGGTCTCCACAACAGCGTCGCGTTCCTCATGCGCCAGCGCCCCGGCCTCACGGCCGAGCAGGCGTGGCGTGAGGTCCAGGCGAACATCCTCGTCGAGACCCAGCGCAACGTCGAGATGCGCCCACTCCAGGCGATCAGCGGGTCGCTCGGAGCGACCACACCCTCGAACGACGACGACGACGACGACGCCGACGAGTGATCAGCGCGGCGTGCTGATCGGCGCGGGGCAGCGGATGGGCTCAGGAGCGGCGTAATTGTCTGGCGCGTACATCGACGACGTCACGGAGGTCCCGTGCGGCTGTTCACCGGTCATCGTCGGCACGTCCAATGCGATGCGGCCCGTCGGCGACACGGCCCCGGCCACGTGACGAATGCGTCGGTTCGTTTGTCGCTCGTGATGGCAAATCGTCAGGTAGTCGGTCCAATGATGGAGGGCCTCGGCGACGCTGCACTGTAACTGGCGCACGGGTTCGTACGGCGAGGACTGCGCCGCTTGTACCTGTTCAGACATGAGTACGCGGAATCGTCGCATCGTCCGAATGTAGTACTGGGCGCCGCCGTGTGCTTGCCGCGGAGGTTCGAGCGATTGCAGCGCAAACAACACCACGGACACCACTGCTGTGACCTTGCCGACGTATCGCAACTCCGCGCTCGCTCGCTTGGACATCAGTTTCCCCCGCCCCATTCGCGTTCCTCGTGTCCGATCTCGTCGTAGCGATTCATCCTGACGTCTCGGTAGCACTCTTGTGGGCAGACGGTTGGATCGCACCTGAACGCGTAGCAGTCCACCTTCGCAGCGAACGCGAGGCATTCTCGATGATAGATGTCCGCGAGCGTGGGCTTGTAATCCCTGTACGGGTCGCGGTTGTGACACATCATTTCGTACAGCGTCTCGGCGGCGTGCCAGTGCAGTCGACGCACGGGCTCGTACGACGCGGCCGCCATCGCTCGCAGTTGATCGACGGTGAGCGTGCGGACAATCGAGCGTCTTATCGCCCGATCAACTGCGTCTTCGCGCGGACGCACCCTGACGTCACGCCAACAGTACTCCGGCGATTGCAGAACGGCGTTGGTCTCGAAGCGGTAGCAGCCCATACGGTCTGCGTAGCGGTGGCAGTCAGGATCGTAAACGTCCGCAAAGTTCGGTCTGAAACCATTGAACGCCTCGCGGTCGTGACATTGGAGCTCGTAGATGACCTCGGCAACTTGGCGATGTAGGTCGCGCACTAGCTCATGTGTCGCCGTCTCACTAGCTTTCATTTCGTCGACGATGAGCGTGCTGATCAGACGCCTGTATTGGGCCTCCTTTCTGTCCCTCGCCCTCTGCTTCGCGTACGCGGGGCCGCTGTGGGGGCGGAAGTCGGAGCATTCAGCAACAACGACCGGGATGGCGACGACGACTACCGCAGCGACCGCGATAGCGCACACCGCGCGCTGCACGATCACTGTCTGCCGCGGCGTCATGGCGCGACACCTGCGGAATCGGTGCCCGCGTCGCGCGCGTTCATCCGGTCCACGACCCCTCGGCAGTACGCCGGGCACGTCACGCCGGCGCGGTTGCAGTAGAAGTCAAAGCAGTTCATGCGGTCAGGTCGACGTCGTGACACGCGAACGCGTAGAACGCCTCGCCGATGCTTCGGTGGAACTGTCGCAAGGGCTCGTATTGCGCGGCCTCGCTCAACCGCATCGCATCGACGATCGGACCGCGAAGGTGTTGTTGGCGATTTACCTTCTCGCGATGCCGCGCGTACGCGGGGCCGGAGTGCGGATTGTAGCGGGTGCACTCGGCCACGATGATCACGGCGCAGAGGAAGATCGCAGCCGTGATCAGGGCACCCTTGAGGAAGCCGACCAACACCGCCCGCAATTTGCGGTTGAAGTGCCCCATCCGATCAGTCGGAGGAGCAACTTGCGGGCCACCCGGTAAGGTGAAGCAAAATGGGCACCTCGCGAACGCAGTGCCCTAAAACGTCACTTCTGTAGCCGAATCTACGCCTACGGTGACGAAGGCTCTTCCGCGTTCGCGTTCTACGTTCGGTCGCTCACGCGACGTCGGTCGGTCACGCGACGCCGGAGCGGGGAGGCGCTTGTCGGAAGCACATGCAGGGGGGTTAGCTGCGCCGGAGCCACGCAGGGCTGCCGGTCAGCTCGACAGTCAACGTCGCGCCATCGCGCCCTTCATCATGTCCGTGAAGCCGCCCTGGCCCTCGGCGAGCATCGTGTCGAGCTCGCGGCTGACGCCCAGGATCTTCTTGCGGGCGGGGAACGCGAGCACCGCGCCGATGAACAGGACGATCGTGAGCGAGACGCGAATCGACGCCATCCCGACCCAACCGCCGAGCCCGAAGCCGAGCACCCCGAGACGGAGCAGCGTACCGAGCGGCTCGCCGACGTCGGAGAACAAGCGGCGCGCGGGCGGCCCGCTCGACGACTTGGCGAGAGCCCGACCGGGTTTCGGCAGCTCGAGGCCGGGCGGTGTGCGGCCCTTCGCGAGGAGGGCGACGACGTCGCGTGCGCGCTGCGGCCGCTTCTCGGGATCGGGGTCGGTCATCTCGGTCAGCACGTGGCGCAGCGATGCATCGAGCGCGGGCAGGTGCTTGTCGAGGTTCATGCGCAGGCCCTTGCGTGGAACGTCCTCGGGCTCGATGCCACCGGCGAGCGAGACGATCGTCGCGCCGAGCGCGTAGATGTCGGTCGCGGCCGTGGCCTCGCCGTGCAGCTGCTCGGGAGCCATGTAGCCGAACGTGCCGACGATCGTGGAGCCGCCGCGATCGCGCGCGGCTTCGAGCACGCCGCCGAAGTCGACGAGCGCGATCTTGCCGTCGGGTGCGCGCACGATGTTCGACGGCTTGATGTCGCGGTGCACGACGGCGGGCGTGCGCGTGTGGAGGTAGTCGAGGACCTCGAGCGCGCGGATCAAGATGTCGCGGAGCTCGAGGGTCGAGAGGCGGCGGCGGGCGGTGAGGTCGCGCAGGTTCTCGCCGGGTGCGCGGCCCATCACGAGGTTGAACGTGCCCGGCGGCTCCTCGACGTTCGCGTGGAGGCGCGGCACACCGGCGTGGCGCAGCTGCGAGAGCACCTTCGCTTCGCGCTCGAACAGCTCGAACGACTTCCACTGGCCGCGCGGCGTGAGTCGCTTGACGATGACCTCGCGCTCGTCGGCGCCTTTCGCTTTGTCGTCGCGCGCGAGAAAGATTTCGCCCTGCGAACCCTTCCCGAGCTTCGGGCCGAGACGGTAGCGGCCGCCGATCAGCGGGCCATCGAAGGCCATCGACAGCTCATAGCATGTGGCCGTCCCGCATGTAGTGGCACGTGTAGCCACCCGGGTTCTTCTTCAGGTAGTCCTGGTGCGATTCTGGGGCGCGCTCGAACGCCGGCGCCGCGGTGATCTCCGTGGTGACCGGCTTCTTCCAGAATTCAGCGGCGCGCTGCCTCGCGACCTCGGCTACGGCTTTCTGCGCCGGCGAGGTGAAGAAGATGGCGGAGCGGTACTTCGACCCGACGTCGTTGCCCTGGCGATCCTTCGTCGTCGGGTCGTGCATGCGGAAGTACCAGCGATCGAGCAGCGTCTCGTACGTGAGCTTCGCGGGATCGAAGACGACGCGGATCGACTCGGCGCCCGCCGCGTAGCCGACCTCGGTGTCGACGACGCCGGGCACCTCGCGCAGGATGCCTTCCATGCCCCAGAAACAGCCGCCTGCGAGGATCGCGATCTCGTGGTTCGCGGCGACAGGCGGCAGCGGCCGTGTATGGCTCTCGCACGCCACGAGAGTTAACAGCAAGACGAGCGTTCGCATGACGTCAGTACGCACGAGGCATGCGATGGTAACGCGCCGGTGACGACGCACCACATCTTCTTGATCCCGGGCTTCTTCGGGTTCGTGAACTTCGGCAAGCTCGTTTACTTCACGCACGTGCGCGATTTCCTCGAGGACGCGTGTGCACGCGAGCGCATGGCCGTCGAGATTCACCGCGTGCGGCTGAAGCCAACCGCGTCGCTGCGCGTGCGCGCGAGCGAGCTGGCGGCCATGGTCCACGAGCTGGCGCCGGCGGGAGCGCCCGTGCACTTGATCGGCCACTCGACCGGCGGGCTCGACGCGCGGCTGTTCACCACGCCGGGCGTCGCGCTCGATCTCGACGTGGAGGCGTCGGCGCAGCGCGTGCGCACGGTGATCAGCGTCGCGTCGCCGCATCGCGGGACGCCGCTCGCCGCCTTCTTCGCGAGCAACATGGGCCAATACGCGCTGCGACTGTTCTCGCTCCTGACGATCACGATCCTGCGGCGCGGCCGGTTACCGGTCGGGCTGATGGCGCGCGTGACCGCGAGCTTCGCGCGGTTCGCGGTGCGCCGGCCGAGCGCGCCGCTCGACTTGCTCGAGCACCTCGAGAAGGAGCTGATCGGCACGCTACCGATGGAGCAGCGCGATCTGGTCGGGCGGTTCGTCAAGGACGTCTCCGGCGACCAGGCGCTGATCCCCCAGCTCACGCCGGCGGCGATGGACATGTTCGACGCCGCGACGTCCGATCGGCCCGGCGTGCGCTACGCATGCGTGACGGCGACCGCCGCGCCACCGCGCATGCGCACGCGGCTCGCGTTCGGGCCGAGTCCGTGGAAGCAGGCGACCTACGCGCTCTACACGTGGCTACACGGTCGTGTTGGTGGTGGCGACGGCATCGTGCCGACCGCATCGCAAATTCGCGGCCCCGTGCTGTACGAGGCGCGCGGCGATCACCTCGACATCATCGGTCACTTCGACGGGCCCGAGCATCAGCCGCCGCACACGGATTGGCTCAATACCGGATCGAAGTTCGAGCGCGCTCAGTTCGAGGAGCTGTGGACCGTGGTCGCGCAGTTCATTGCCGCTCGTCGGTAGGAATCGTCCACAGCTCGATGCCATCGCGCGTCGAGACGGCGAGCGTGCGTAGGTCGGGTGACCAGACGAGCGATCTCACGAACGAGCCCGTCGTGAGCTCGGCCGTGCGCTGACCACGGTCGTCCCAGATCGTGACGGTGTCTCGGCTCGCGGCCGCGACGCGCTTGCGATCCGGACTCGCGGCGAGCATCGGCGCGGTCGTGTATCGGTGGAGCTCGCGGTCACCCTTCGCATCGGCGAGGTACAGCGTGAGAGAATCGTCGACGTACATCACGTTCGTTTCTCCGACGAGCACGGCGTCGCGCAGGAACGAGCGGTCGCGCGTGCGACGGACCGGCCGTGCATCGGCGCTCGAGAGCGCGTAGACCTCGACGCGCTTGATGCCGCGCGCGACGAGGTAGCGATCGGTGACGGCCACGTGCATGACCCCGAACGCGCGATCGATCGGGAACGATTGCTCGACGTGTCCCCGCTCGATCACGAGGCGCGAATCACGCGAGAGCGTGACCGGTGCGCCGGTCGAGGTGAACCCGAGGGCGCGTTCGTTGCGCGCCTCGACGGTGCCGTCGAGGTTCCAGCGCACGTGCCCGGGACCGCCGGCGGCGAACAGCGTCCCGTCCGGTGCCCACGTCAGCGGACCGTGCACGAAGTGTGTCGTCGAGAGTGTGCGGTACGAGCTGCCGGTGAGCGGCGCGATGATGATGTCGCGATGGCTACTGAGCATCGCCAGCGAGCGTCCGTCGGGTGAAAACGCCATGCCGTCGACGGGACCGAGCTGCCGGTCGTGATCGATCGCGTACGACGATCTCGTGAGGTCGACCATGACGGCGCGATCGATGACCGCGACGAACGCGAACGGGACGTCTCCGGCCGCGATCATGCGGCGCCCGTTCGGGAGGCGCGAGGTCATCACCGGCTGCGAGGAGCCGTCGAGCGCGAGTACGGTGATCGGTCCGTCGTTGCGCACCAGCAGCATGCGCTTACCCGCGCGATGGAACGTGACGCGGAACCCGATGCGATGCGGTGGGGAGAGCTGCTCGACCTTCGTGAACTGGTCGGTGGGCTTGTCGATCTGCCAGCGTCCGACGAGGCCCAGACGATCGGCGTACAGGACCGTGCTGCTGTCGACCCAGGTCACGCTCATCGCGACGGGGCCGTTGCGCTTGCCGTTGCGGTCCGTGACCTCGACGGTGTTCCCGACGGTGCTGACGATCCGCTCGCCGGTGCCATCGAGCTCGAGCGGATGCAGCATCACGCGGCCGGTGGTCCAGACCTGCTGGCGCGTCGTGCCGAAGCGCGACACGGCGCCGCTCTGTTCGACGATGCCGATCGCGCCGTCGTCGAGGACGCGCAGGTAGCTGATCGCCGCTGGCGTGGTCTCGGTCTTCGTCACGCCACCGGAGAGCGTGATGAGCTTCTTGCCCGTGCCGACGACGATGCGGTCCGTGCGATCGCAGACCATGTGTCCGCCGACCGCGGCGCCGACGGAGCCGAGCTTCGTCACGCCGCCGCCGCTGCCGACCGCGATGATGCTGCCATCGATCAGGCGAAACACCGCGCGCTGCGTGGTCTCGCAAAACGCCGCGCCGTTGACGACACCACCGAGCGGGATGCCGGGGGTCTCCACGAACGGCACCATGCGTGGCGTGGCATGCGCCGAGCTGGCGACGAAGACCAACAGCCACAACCACCGCACGCGTCGAGCGTGACACGGCGCTCGTGTCATCGGTAGCGCGTGTATGCGGAGCGCGTGATCGTGACCCAGATCTGCAAGGCGCGACTATCGATGCCGCTCGTCCCCTCGGGGACCGCCGTGTCGCCGCCGATGATCTTGCCGTGAACCCACGAAGCGGCGAACCCGAGGCTCGGCGTGGCCTGGTAGGTCACGAACGCACCGGCCGCGATCTCGTAGCTGGCCTCGATGTCGTCGAGCGGCGACTTGAAGCCGGTGATGAGGCCGAGCGACACGCCGCCACCGACGAGCGCGGACACATTGAACGGAACGAAGATGCGGTCGGGGCTGTCGTCGCGCTTCGTGATCGCGATCGCCACGCTCGGCACGCTCACGAGTGACAGCGGGCCCGCGCGGAGGCGCATGCGCGCGCCGAGCTTTCCGGCGTAGAGCTCGCCGTCGAAGCTGTTCGCGTGGATGCCACCGTTCGCGGCAAACGCGAACGTTCCGTCGTAGAGGCCGAGGTACACCTCGCCGCCGACGTTGTCGTAGGTCTTTGCGCAACGATCGGTGATGCAGATGCCGGCGCCCGCGCCGCCGCGAAAGCCGGTGCGCCCGAACGTCGAGTGGATCAGCAAGAACGTGAGCCGGTCGCCCGCGGCGATCGAGATGTCGGGGGCGATCGAGGTCGGATCGCCGAACGTGCCCTTCGACGCGTCGACCTCGGCGGTGATGGTCGCGTTGAAGAGGCCGTGTGCGAGGACGCCGGGGGCAGGCTGCGCCGACGCGGTGACGGCGGTGAGCAGCAGGAGCAGACAGGAGAGGCGCATGCATCTACCAGAGGAGGGCAGGGAGCAAAGGTCGCGCTCAGATCCGCACCTAGATCGGGAGATCGAGCATCAACAATCTATCCCACTTGGGCTCCACCTCGGAGATCGCTGCGTGCAAGACGAGGGCGACGCCCACACAGCCCGTCAGCAGGGTCGCGTCCTCTTCGAACTGCAGCTCGCCCGCGACCTCGAACACGCGCGGGAACCCCGCGATCGGAGCATCGCTCTGCATGCGAATGGTCTCGACGATCCACGCGCAGGCGGCCGTCCGTAGCGACTCGTCCTGCGTGGCTCGCGCCATGCGATGAAGCATGTGCGCGATGCCGGCCGCGCCGTGGCAGATGCCCGCGTCGCGGATGTGCGCCTGCTCGAGCGTGCGTGCCGCGCAGGCGTGAGCGAGCGCGATGCCTTCGCGTTGCCATGCCGGCTCGCGCGCGAGCACGCCGGCACCGACGAGCGCGGTCGCGATGCCGAGGTCGCCGTAGCACCACGCGAGGCGCGACGAGATTGGCTTGTCATTCGGCAGCCACGGCGGAAACCGGCCGTGCGCGGGACCGATCGCCGCGACCGACAGCATGAAGCGCACCGCACCGTCGAGCAGCGCGCGTGCACGCTCCACCTCGACACCCTCGGCGATGTAGCGCGAGAGCAGCGCGATCACGCCGGGCACGCCGTGCGGGATGCCGAGGTTCCAGTAGCCATCCCGTGTGCGACCCGCATGGTTCGGCGGCAAGAGGTCAGCCGGTGTGAACCACGCGATGCGATCGCCGTGCGAGATGGCGCTGCGCTCGAGCAGCGCGAGCACGTGGAGCGCGAGTGGCCGCCCCGCCTCGCCGCGTTCGAGCGCGTACACGCCGAACCCGACGAGCCCGTTCATCAGATCGAGCTCGCCGATCCAGTTCTCGGTCGCGCGCATCAACATCTCGTCGAGACGCGCGCAGCGATCGTTCGCGGTCTCGTCGCTCGCGAGGTGCGCGATCGTCCAGCCGATGCGTGCACCGCCGGAATCGAGGCCGAGCGCCGCCGAGCCGTTGAACTTGCGGATCGAGTCGGCGAGTAGCCGTCCCGCTTTGTCCTCGGGATCCGGAAACACGGCGTCGGACGCGAGGTAGCTGCGCAGCAGCGCGTGATCTGCGATCTCGAACGGTGTCTGCGCTTCGCGTCGGGCGACCGCGCCGGCGATGTGCATCACCGTTCGCTGGATGAGACCGCGCGTCGTTACATCTTCGATCAGCGGTTTCATGGCTTACAAAAGCGTAGCGCTCAGTCGTACGGCGAAAACCTTTGCTTCGACTGCCTCACGGAGTTCAACGCCAAGAGCTCATCTTCACGGTACGCGTCCTGGCCTCGCTGTGGCAGCCGCGCACGGATGAAGGCGATCACCTGCGCACGCGCTGTCTTGCTCGCCTCCGCGAGAGCAGATTCTTCGTCGGTAGGTCTTTCGACGATCTCGTCCCAGAGCTCGAATAAAAGTTTCTTGCGCGCCGCCATGTCCGTCGTCGATGCCCACGCACGATCAAGGTTCTTGCGGATGATCATCACCGTCTGCTCGAGCTGCTCGCTGCGATGGTTCGCGCGAATCTGCGCGCGCTCCTCGCGCGTCGCATCGAGGTACTCGCGCTTCTTGCTCGCGTACGGATCGCCGACCGTTCGCCGCATCAGCCAGTCGGTCGGATTGAAGCCGCCGCGAAACACAGGAATGACGACGGTGACCGCGCGCTCGGGCGAACATGCCGGATCGCGCACGCCTTCACATCCCATGGTCGGCTTGTCGATCGTCCCGCTGACCTCGTTCTCGAGCGTGCGCTTGCCGCGCTTGCCGTCCTCACCCTTGTCGCTCTCGTACCACTCGGCGATCCCGCGGCCGATCAACTTCGGCGTCGGTACCGCCCAGCCGATCGAGAAGTCGGGTCGATCCTTCATCGTCACGCGGCCGTCCTTGTCGACCTTCGCGACGTAGGTGCCCTCGTCGGTCTTGTGCTCGCCACCGTTCGGCGCGAGCTTGCCCGACGACGGCGGCTTCTCCGGCGTTGTCCCCGCAGGCACATTGTCGAGATCATCGCGCGTGCCCGGCAGCGTGAGATCCGCGCGCTCGCCGCGTCGCATGTCGAAGTAGCGCGACCGCTCGCCGGTCGGCTTGTCGGGCACCGAGGCCGGGCGACCAGGCTCGACACCCGAGGTGCCGCTCGGTCGCGACGTCGAGATCGCCACGCCGCGCGACGGCTCGGCCGCGGGTGTCGACGGCAACGTAGCCGCAGGCGCCGGCGCCGCGGTCGTCAGCTCGATCGCCGGCGTGCTCGACGTGTCGACGAGCTCGATCGTCGTGAGCGACGGCGGCGGCGGAACCTCGTGATCGATCTCCATGTCTTGCGTGCCCGCGAACGCGACCAGGACGACGTGAACCGCCGCCGACACCGTCACGCTCAGGGGCAGCTTCCCCATGACGGCATTATGACCGCCGTCACATCAGAAGAGTTGCCAGGTTTTTTCTACTCGTACGGCGCGAACTTCGAAGACGACTGCTTCTTCGCGTTGAACGCGATCAGCTCGGACTCCGAGTAGGCGTGCGCGCTCCCGGCAGGCAGGTGCGCCTTGATGAAGCCGACGACTGCGCGGCGCGCTGCACGCGACGCCTCGACGAGGACCTCGTCGGCGAGATCGTCGCGCGACTTCGGCTCGACGATCTCGTCCCACAGCTCGAACAGCGCCTGCTTGCGCGCGGCGAGGTCGCTGCTCTGTGCCCACGCGCGCGAGAGATTCTTCCGGATGATCTGCGTCGTCTGCTGCAGCTGCTGCTGGCGCCACTGCTTGCCGATCTCGACGCGCTCGTCACGCGTCTCGTCGAGGAACTTCAGCTTGCGGCTCGCGTACGGATCGTTCTTCGTCTTGCGCATCAAGTAGTCGGTGACATCGAACCGGCCACTGAGGAGCTTGGCGGGATTCAACGACAGCTCCGCCTGGAGGTTCTTGGTGTCCTTGATCTTCACCGAGCCATCGCGATCGACCTGCGCGACAAAGACATCCTGGTGCGACTTCTTGCGGCCGCCGGCTGCGTCGTCGAGCTGGCCGCTGGTCGCGACGCCTTTCTGCGCGATCGTGCCCGCGGGGACGTGGTCGAGATCGTCCTTCGACTTCGGCAGCGTGAAGAGGTCTGCCTGCGTGCCACGGCGCATGTCGAAGTACGGAGAGCGGGTGCCCGGCTCCTGCGTCTTGCCGGGCTCCGTGGTCGTGGTGCCCGGCGTCTCGACCTTCGAGTTGCCCGTGCCACGCGAATTGATCCGCGACTTGGCGCGCGACTCGTCAACCTTCGCGGTCGGCTTCTTGGCCGGTAGCGGCTTGATCGCAGCGCCCCGGAAGGGGCGCGCGGTGACGATCGATGTGGTGGTCGATTCGTCCAGGAATTGAACATCGACTGGGGGTGGCGGGGCCACTGGCGGGGGCGCCGGCGCGACGATCTCGATCGCCGTCAACGTGGGCTCGGCGCGGCCATCTCCGCGATCCGACAGCTCTCGCGCACCAACGAACGCGATCGCCACGAGGTGGACGACCGCGGAGATCGTGACGCTGAGCGGGAGCTTCACCACCGGTTAGAGCACTATCCATGCGAAACCGTTGCCAGCACGGGAGCGCGACACTTCCGGCCGGCTCGATGACACCCAGGATTGCCATGAACCCCACGAGGCCAACGTGATCCTGAGTCTCATCGCCCGGTTGTTCCGATCCGGGCCGGCGTCCGACCTCCGGGCCGCACGCGACGGCGACAAGGCGGCCATCGAGCGCTTCTACGAGGCGCACGTCGACGGCCTGTATACTTTCATCTACTACCGTGTCGGCCGCGACACGGCGCTGGCGGAGGACGTCGTCCAGGAGACGTTCGCGAATGCGCTGTCGCGGCAGGCGGAATACGACCCGGCGCGTGGGTCCGTTGGCTCCTGGCTGACGGTCCTCTCGCGCAACGTCATTCGCGATCACATGCGCGCACACACGCGGAGCGACCAGCTCGCGACGACGTGGGATCGCATCGACGCGACGCTCGCGCAGACGTTCGCATCGATGGCGGAGCGACCGCTGCCTGGTGAAGTTCTCGAGCGCGAAGAGACACGCGACCTCGTGCACATGGCGATCGCGAATCTGCCGGAGCAATACCGCACCGCGCTCACGCGCAAGTATGTCGACGGCGAGAGCCTCGAGACGCTCGCAGGCGAGCTCGGGATCTCGGTCGATGCAGCCAAATCACTTCTCGCACGCGCTCGCCGCGCGTTCCGCGACACGTTCGCGACGGTCTCGGCGAGCTTCTCGGAGGCAGTATGAACAAGGACCAGCACGACGAAATGCTCGAGCGTAACGTCGGTACGCTCATCGAGAGCGGCGGCGAGCCGCCGCGGATCTCTGACATCGCACGCGCGCGCATCAAGACCGCGCTCGTCACGAAGCACGCCGTCGAGCAGACGAAGTCTCGCTGGCGTTCGCCCGTGGTTGCGGTCGGCATCGGCCTCGTCGCGACCGCCGCGGCGGCGCTGATCGTCACGCGCTTCGTCGGTGGCGAAGCCGGTGAGGAGATCGAGTCACGACCGACGAACAACGGCGCGCTCGCCGACGGTTCGACGTGGATCATCGAGCCCGGTGCGAAGGTCGAGACGATCGGCCATCGCCGCGTGCGCGTCACGGGCGCCGCACTGCTCGACGTCGCACCCGGTAAGGGCACGTTCGTCGTCGAGACGGCGCGCGGGACGATCGAGGTCGTCGGTACGCGCTTCCTCGTCGACGCGGACGCGGACAAGACGACGGCCGCCGTCGTGCGCGGCTCCGTCAAGCTTGCCTCGGGCTTTGGCGATCCCGTGACGCTGCACGCGGGCGAGCAGGGCGTCGCCGAAGCCGGTCGCCCCCCGACGCGCGGACCCGCACCGCGCCTGACGTCGCTCGTGTCGTGGGCAAAGGCCGCGCGCGTGCGCGACGAAGGCACGACCGTCGTGCCGCTCCGCAACGGAACTCTGTTTGCCCGCGAACCGAACCGGCCGAGCGTCCCCGAGTCGCCGCTGCCGATCGTGAAGCTCACCGTCGATGTTGTCGTCGAGGATCAGGTCGCGCGCGTCGCGCTCGATCAGACATTCCACAATCCGCAGGCCATCGTGATGGAGGGCATGTATCGGTTCGCGATTCCGCCCGACGCATCGCTGCAACGCCTCGCGATGTACGTCAACGGCCAGCTCACCGAGTCCGCCGTCGTCGAGCGCATGCGCGCGCGGCGCATCTACGAGGAGATCGTGTATCGCCGTCTCGACCCCGCGCTCCTCGAGTGGGCGGGCACGGGGCGCCTCGCGCTGCGCGTCTATCCGCTGCCGCCGCGCGAGGACAAGCGCCTCCTGCTGGCGTACACGCAGAGCCTCCCGAAGCTGTACGACGACTGGACGCTCAGCGTGCCGCTGCCCGAGGTCGACCTGCCGGTCGGCGAGCTCGAATTCGGCGTGCGGGTGCGCGGCTGCGCGAACTGCGAGGTGACGTCGCCGTCGCACAAGGTCACGGTCGAGCGCGCCGGCGAGGACGCGATCGTCAAGTACAACGGCAAGGGCGAGAAGCTCGGCGACTCGCTCGTGCTGCGCGTGCGCGACGGCCGCAAACAAGCCGTCGTCGGCAAGCAGGATGACTACTTGCTCGTCCGCGCGCGGCCCGACCTCGGGAATGCGCAGCGCACGTATCGCCCGCGCACGTGGGTGATCCTCGATGACGTCAGCGCGTCGCGTGGTCCGATGGAGCTGCGCGCGCAACAGGACCTGATCGATGGCTTCATGCGCGAGCTCGACGAGGAGGACAAGGTCGCCGTCGTCGCGTTCGATGTCGATGCGCGCGTGAAGCTGCCGCTGACGCGCGTGCTCGATGTCGATCGGCAAGCGCTGCGCAGGAACCTCAAGGATGAAGGTGGCGTCGGCGCGACGAACTTCACGGCCGCGCTCGGTGCGGCGACGAAGCTGCTCGCGAACGTCGCGCCCGATGACGCGATGATCGTCTACCTCGGCGACGGCGTGATCACGACCGGCGCGAAGAACCTCGATGCGCTGCGCACGCAGATCGCGGGCAAGCTGCGGTTCGTCGGTGTCGGCGTCGGTGATGGCCCCGACACGCAGACGCTCGAGTCGCTCGCGGCGTCGACCGGCGGCTATGCGACCACGATCGATCTCGCCGACGACGTTCGTTGGCGCGCGTTCGATCTCGTCGCCGCGCTGCACACACCACGCGTTGTTGGACTCGAGGTGAAGCTCGTCGATGCGACGGGCGCGCTCGTGCCCGCGACGTCGTATCTGAAGTCGCCGCAGCTCGCCGACGGTGAGGAGCTCGAGCTAGTCACCAAGGTTGCCGGCAGCGGTGCACCCGCGTTCGCGGTGCTCAGCGGTACGCTCGACGGCAAGCCTTGGGAGCAGCGCATCGCGCTCGACACTGCGAACAAGTCGGCCGGCTATCTGCCGCGGCTATGGGCGCAGCGTCATATCGCGGCGCGCCTGCTCGCGAAGCACGAAGCGATCGTGATCCCGCCGTGCACCTCGACCAAGACGGTGCCGTGCCCGACGGAGACCGAGCTGCGCGCGAAGCGCGACGAAGCGATCCGTCAGGAAGTCATCGTGCTCGGCAAGCAGTTCTTCCTGCTGTCGCGCCACACCTCGCTCATCGTGCTCGAGAACGATCAGATGTACACGCAGTACGGCGTCACGAAGGGCACCGGCGATACCTGGGCACCGTACAAAGCGCCGCTGAAGATCGAGGTGAAGAAGTCGCCGGCGGTGATCGTCGCCGCGGATATCGCGGTGGATGCGGAGCTCGTTCGCACGCCGATGCAAGTGTTCTACAGCTACGACGGCAGTCCGAACGCTCTCGATGGCCAGTTCTCGTTCGATGGCTTCGACCTCGCCGGTGCGCAGCTCCAGCAGCGCTGGGAACGCCGCGACACGGGCGCCGTCACTGCGCGTTCGCAGCTCGGTCTGCGCGAGGCGAATCGCCCGCAGGCGACGATGCCGCGCGCGATCGAGGCGAGCCAAGAGGGTAAGAGCAGCGGTGAGGCCGCACCGATGGGCGAGCTCGCGAAGATCCAGCCGGACGCAATCCGCTCGTTCGCGGACGACAAGATGGGTGCGAAGCTGCGCACGATCGTGACGACCGACGAGATCGTCGGCGGCGACATCGGCGGCACCGGCACCGGGATGGGCTGGGGCATGGGTGGCGGGCGCGTGAGCCGCGGCGGTGGCTTCCGGAGCCACCACGGCCTGCTCTTGCCGCAGCGCTACACCTATCCGAGCGACACCGCGTACGACGACCTCACGGCGTTCGTGCCCGCGCTGTTCACGGACGCGAGCGACGCGGCGCGCGCGATGATCGCCACGCCCGAGAAGAAGCACGCGCTCGATGACGGCGCGAAGTCGCTGCTCACCGCGGCGCGCCGCGCACTGCCGGTGGGCGTGATCCGCTGGGGCACGACCGAGCTCGCACTCGACAACGCACACCGCATCGGCTGGCGCCGCACGACCGAGGCGGACCTCGCCGAGACCGCGTCGTACGACGGCGCCACGTGGACGCGCCGCTACGCCGAGCTCGGGCTCGATGCGACGCGCCAGCTCGGCGACGATGACATCGCGCTCGCGTTCGGTTACCTGCCGCTGTGGATCGCCGAGCCCACGCACTACGCGCGCTGGTTCGACGTCAAGCTGAAGGGACCGCGCACGGTCACGCTGTCGCGCGGCAAGGACGTCGCGTTCGAGATGCAGTTCGACGACAAGCATCACCTGGTCGCGATCCGCGATGGCAAGGGCACCGAGCTCGTGTCGATCACGTGGAATGCCGCGGGCCCGATCGCGGCGAAGTCGAACGGCGCGGCGCTCGACGTCGGCTTCACGCCGCAGGCGATCGATAACGCGGTGACGTGGGCGCACGGCACCACCGCGGGGTCCGGGGGTGCGCCCCCGGTAAGCATCGAGCTGCCGGGCCACTTGCCCGCGTACTGGGCGGCGCGCCTCGAGAAGCTCACGGCGGGCACGCAGGAGTGGCGCCACGCGAAGCGACAGCACCTCGTCAGCCTCGCGGCGACGGGTGATCGCGCCGGCTTGTTCAAGACCTACGAGGAGCTGCGCACGAACGGCGGTGTCGCGCTCGGTGATCTCGTGCTCGCGAGCGGCGGCGTCGCGACGAGCTCGACGGACGCGCAGTTTGCAGCGGCACTCGCGCCGCTCGCGAACACTACGGCAGCGCGCTACCTGGTCGCGGGCCGTGCGTACGGCAAGCAGCCGACGCCGGCGCGCATGAAGGCAGAGACGCAGACCGGCATGATCGGCGCGCTGTGGACGCTGCGCGAAGCCATCTCGCTGATGCAGGCAGGCAAGGACACGCAGGCGGTCGATCGCTTGCTGTCACTCGGCGACCGCGCGTTCGAGCTCCGCTTGATCGGCACCGCGGCGACGACGCAGCGCTACACGCTGAAGCCCGCGGATATTGGACGCGCGTGGGATGCGGTCGCGACCGGCGAATACCGCAACATCGCGCGTGCCCAGGCCGCGATCGCGATGGCGAACCGCGGCGCCTACGATGCGGCGGCCGATCGCATCGCGGCGCTCGTCGCGGATCTCGATCTGCGCGCGGCGCCGCCGCAGATCGGGCAGCTCCAGTGGCAGTTCCAGAGCTCGCGCCGCGGTCAGGCGGGCTGGCAGCTCGTGTGGGCGACGTGGCGTGACCGCGTGCTCGCGAGTGACAGCTTCGAGCACGTCGTCGCGCTGATGCCGCTCGCGGCGCAGCATCCGATCGACGTGCCGGCGGTCCTCGCGCGCGCCGCCACGCTCGCCGGCAGTGATACGTCGCGCGTGCTCCACGTCGCGCAGCTCGCGACCAGCTACAACCAGCCCGCGCTCGCACAGCAGCTCGTCGAGCCGCTCGTGAAGTCGAGCCCGACGCGCGAGCTCCTGCAGCTCGCGGGCAGCATGGCTCTCCGCCAGGGCCGCACCGCCGACGCGCTCGCGTACCTCGAGCAAGCGCAGTCGGCCGGCGAAGACGAAGCGGTCGGTCTCTCGACGGTGCGGAGCGAGCTCGGCACGATCATCACGGTCGCGCGTCAGCTCGCCGTGCAGTCGCAAGGTCCCGCGCGAGACGCCGCCATCAAGAAGGCGATGACGTGGGCGACACGCTGGCGCGCGATCGATCCCGGCAACGCCGCCATCGATCAGCAGGTCGGCGAGATGCTGCTTGCAGTCGGCGACACCGCCGGCGCATGGCGTCAGCTCTCGACGGTGATCGAGCGCGACCCGATGGAGGGCACGGGCTATCAGATCGTCGCAGACGCGTTCGAGCGCCAGGGCAAGGTCGCCGAAGCGATCGAGTACTGGGACCAAGCCGTCGTCATCGATCAGACGAATCCGACGCATCGGCTCCGCAAGGCGCAGGCACTGATCGCGCTCGGGCGCACCGCCGAGGGCGACGCGCTCCTCGAGGAGGTCGCGACGCGCAAGTGGCACGAGCGCTGGGTCAACGTCTCGTATCAGGCGAAACAGCTGCTGCAACGGGGCAAACAAACGCAGCCGTGACCGCCCGTGTAGGCTAACCGCGCCGATGCTCGAGGTCGCGCTCTTGACCAAAAGTCAGTTGTAGAACATCGCCTCGTTCACAGTGCCAAGCCGTCGCAGCCGGGCCGTCCTTGCGCAACTCGTGCAACGCCAAAGCGCGCGTGATCTCTCGTCGAGGAATCACGCGTGTGTTGCATTTGCGTGCGCTCCATCACCCGGTGGCACACATCCTGAGTGATGCCGGAGCATGCGAACCACGACGATCTTGGCCAGCGTCTTCGTGCTCGTTCCACTGACTGCTTCCGCCGAGCGCGACCTCGTCGAGGCGAGAACCGCCGACCTCTACGAGGTTGTTTCGAGTGAGCGCACACTCGGCGACATCTCGTTCGCGCGCCAGCTCGTCCCGTCCTCGGGCATCGCCGCGCTCGCACAGAGCCGCGTCGTCTATCTCAACCGCAAAGGCGTCACGCTCACGCCAGGCAACAACGACGCGCGCACCAATCGCTCGTCGATCGTCAACCAGACCTCCTCGATTCCCGCCTGGAACACGAGCGAGACGAACTGGCAGGCCACCGTCACCTGCTTCAAGGACATGTTCGCGCGCTGGGACATCGTCATCACGGACCAGGACCCGGGCAACGTCCCCCACATCGAGGCCGTCTTCGGCGGCTCGCCCCAAAACGTCGGCCTGCCATCGGGCGTCGGCGGCGTCTCGCCATTCACGTCGGACTGCGGCGTGATCGAAAACTCGATCGTCTTCACCTTCACCGCCGTGATGGGCAACAACCCGCAGACCATCTGCGAGGTGATGGCCCAGGAGGTCGCGCACAGCTACGGCCTCGATCACCAGATGCTCGCGTCCGATCCGATGACGTACCTCCAGTACAACGGCAAGCGCACGTTCAAGGACCAGACGGTCTCGTGCGGCGAGTACCAGAACCGCCCGTGCGGCATCGGCGGCTCGGTCTGCCGGCCGAACCAAAACTCTGTCCAGCTCCTCAACGACCGCCTCGGCATGGCCGACCTCGTCGCCCCCACGCTCGGCATCACGCACCCCGCGGACCAATCCACCGTCGCGCCCGGCTTCGAGGTCGGCGCGATGGCGACCGACAAC
>JALZOJ010000156.1 GCA_030857175.1 Myxococcota bacterium
CGACGATTCGCCTCGAGGCCGGCACCGCACAGGTGACGCCGTGGCTCATCGACTACAAGCGCTTCAACGATCCGAAGCGCAACCGCTTCTTCGCGACACCGCCGGAGATCGAGCACAAAGTTGGCTAGCCGAGACAAGTGGTGGGTCTACGTCGCGCGCTGCGCGGACGACACGCTCTACTGCGGCATCGCGCTCGACATCGAGGAGCGCATCGCCGCGCATAACGCGGGCACCGGCGCGAAGTACACCGCCGGTCGCGGTCCGCTTGTCGTCGTGCTCAAGCGTCGCTGCACCGACAAGGGCTTCGCGCTCCGCCTCGAGCACGCGATCAAGCAGCTCACGCGGCGCGAGAAGGAGCTGCTCGTCGCGGAGCGCACGCGGCTCACGGTGATCGTTCGTCGTCTTCGAGCACGTCCCGCAAGAGCGGCTTGATCGGCGATACTCGGCCCATGGCTGTACAGAACATCCCGGTCGTCGATCTTCGCGACTGGGAAGCAGGCGGGCGCGCACGAGACAGCTTCGTGCGGACGCTCGGCGAGTCACTGACCGAGATCGGCTTCTTCGCGGTGCATCACCACGGCGTACCCGACGAGCTGACAAAGAAAGCGTACGAGGTCGCGCACGCGTTCTTCCATCTGCCCGCCGACATCAAAGCGCGGTATCACCATCCCGCGAAGAAGGGGCAGCGCGGCTTCACGGGCTTCGGCACCGAGCACGCAAAAGATTCCACTGCGCCCGACCTCAAGGAGTTCTGGCAGGTCGGCCGCCCCGACGTGCCCGACGATCATCCCGTGCATCAGCTCTACGGCCCGAACTACTGGCCGTCGGAGCTTCCCGACTTCGGGCCCACGCTGCTCGAGCTCTATCGCCGGCTCGACCGGCTCGGTGGCGTGCTGCTCGAGGCCTGCGCCGCGTACCTCGACGAGCCCGCGGCGCGCTTTCGCGAGATGACGAACGACAGCGACACGATCGTGCGCGTTCTGTATTACCCGCCGGTCGCGCCCAGCACACCGCCGGGCGCGGTGCGCTCCGCCGCGCACGAGGATATCAACCTCATCACGCTGCTCTCGGGTGCGACCTCCGAAGGCCTCGAGCTCCTGCGTCGCGATGGCACGTGGATGCCCGTGCACACCGGCTTCGACACGATCGTCGTCGACTCGGGCGATATGCTCCAGAACCTGACCAACGGGCTCTTCAAGAGCACGACGCATCGGGTGGTGAACCCCAAGGACAACGCGAGCGAGCGGTTCTCGATGCCGTGCTTCGTGCACGCGCGCGCCGACGTCGATCTGTCGCCGCTACCGTCCTGTGTGGCCCGTACAGGTGCGACCGCGAAGTATCCGCGGATCACCGCCGGCGAGTATCTGGCGCAGCGGCTGCGAGAAATCGGGCTCGCGTGAGCGGCGCCACGGTGGTTTCCGTATCGCCGTCGGGCCGCTGGGCGGGATACGCTTGTCACATGGCTCGCTTTGTACTGGTCGGCGCGTGTTTGCTCGCACTCGGCGCCGAGGCGCTCGCGAATGGCCGTCCGCCGCAGACCTCGACGATCAACTTCCGTCCCGGCAACGATAGCGAGATCGCGGCCGGCACGTCGTTCGGTCTCTTGATCTCGAAGGATGGCGGCGCGACGTGGCGGTGGATGTGTGAAGACGCGCTGCCCTACGGCGGCATGTACGATCCGGACTACGAGATCATGACGTCGGGCACGTTGTTCGCGACGACGTTCGACGGCCTCAAGGTGAATCGCGACGGCTGCGTGTTCGCATCCACGGTCCTCGCGCCGCCGGAGCCCGAGCTGAAGTTCTTCTCCGTCGTCGCGCGCGCATCGAACAACACGTTCTACGCGGCGTCTGCCGATCCGACGGACGGCAACGTCTACAAGAGCATGGACGAAGGCATGTCGTTCATGCCGCTGCCCGCACCGGGCCAGCTGAACGACTGGTGGCAGAGCATGGAGGTCGCGCCGTCGGACCCGAACCGGATCTATCTCTCGGGCTATCGCTTCGTGCAGACGCCCGACGCGGGCACGAAGAAAGTATTCTTGTTGTTCACGAGCACCACGGCGGGCGCGAGCTGGACGCCGCTGCCGCTGACGGACTTCGTCGCGATGTCGAACTCGACGATCGAGATCGCTGGCGTCTCGCGGACGAATCCGCTGCACGTGTTCGCGCGGGTGACGCTCGAGGACAACGCGATCGCTGACGGCATCTACGAGAGTACGAACGGCGGACAGAACTGGACAAAGATCCTGACGAAGATGGGCTCGATCGCGTTCGTCATGCGCGCGAATGGTGACCTCGTCGCCGGTACGCAAACGCAGGGCGTGTTCCGTCGCGCGATGGGGCAGACCACGTGGACCGAGCTGACCACGGCGCCGCACATCAACTGTCTCGTCGAGAACGCTGCGGGCGAAGTCTGGGCGTGCACGCAGAACTACGGCATTCCGCAGATCCCGATGGACGGCTACGGGATCATGAAGAGCTCGGACCTCGTCACGTGGACCCCGGTCTTGAAGTACCAGGACATCTTCGAGCCCGTTGCGTGCCCGATGGATACGCTCCAGTACATGAAATGTGATCGCCCGGCTGCGACGGGCGCGCCGCTCGGGTGGTGCGGCCTGTGCGACCAGCTGGGCTGCGATCCGAAGCGAAGCTGCGTCGCTGCCGTAGACGGTCCTCCGCCGAAGAAGGAGGGCTGCTGTGAGACCGGAGGTAGCTCGGGGGGCGGTGCCCTGGCCGTTGGCGCGATGGTTGGTATCGTTCTACGCAGACGCCGAAAAAAACGAAGGTGACATGCTCACTCGACTCGACCGCCTCGCGTATCGCTCGCAACATCTCTCGTTCCTGATCAACGCGACGGTCATGCAGGAGGCGGCTCGCATCGTCTCGCGCACGCCGCGTCCGCACGTGTCGGGGGCGCAGCTCCGCGCGCTCGCCGCGCGACACAAGGCGCTGCACGAGCGCGATCTCGCGAACGTCGACGGCGGGCTCTATCCGCGCGAGCTGTTGTTCGACATCCCGCTGCGTCGCTACGCGCGGGCGTTTCCGCGGCTCGTGCGCGACACGCCACGCGTCGTGCGGCGAATGAAGCGCGGCGACTACAAGGACATTCCGAGCGTCGACAAGTCGCGTTTCCCCGCGTACTACCGCCGCAACTTTCACTGGCAGACCGACGGTTACTTCAGCGAGCACTCCGCGGAGGTCTACGAGCTCGGCGTCGAGCTCTTGTTCCGCGGCACCGCCGACGTGATGCGCCGCCAGATCATCCCGCCGATCACGCGGTTCCTGC
>JALZOJ010000072.1 GCA_030857175.1 Myxococcota bacterium
AGACACAGAGACACAGAGCAGAGAAGAATTTTTCAGGCGCTTCGCGCCGAAAAACTCTGCTCGGCGTCTCCGCGTCTCTGCGTCCAAAAAGATCCGCGAGCGGAACACGTACGGACCGGTGCGGTCGGACGACGCGCGGAGCACGTGCGAGACACCCACGAAACGCGGACGAACACGTGCGAACGAAAAAAGATCTCGGCTCTGTGGCTCTGTGGCTCTGTGACCCGATTCGGACCACGTGAGGAACACGCGCAGCGCACGTGCCGAGCGGAGCGGAGTGCGCTGCACCCGACGACGACGAATGTCGTGCCGAGCGGCGGCGACGCTCTACTCGAAGACTTTACCGAGCTCTGACTGCAGCTGCTCGGCGCGGCTCGCGGACTTGATGCCGCGAATGAGCGCCATCGTGAACAGGATCTTCACGATGATGCCGTGCGTGATGCTTCCGCCCTCTTGTGCAGCGGCCCAGATCTGGACGCCCCAGAATCCGATCAGCGCGAGCACGCAGCCGAGGACCGGCTTCACGCGCGCGAGGAAGTACATGCCGACGAAGAACGCCAGCACGATGCCATCGATGAGGAACAGCTGATTGCGTGCCTTCGCGACGAGGTCTGCTGGTGCGTACGCCGGCACCATCACCGCGAACAGGATCTGGTCGACCACCACCATCAAGATGCCGACGCCCAAGATCCAATTGCGCGCGCGACGGAGTTCTTGCGTGAGCTCTAGCTGTTTACCCGAGTCATCCATGGCGGCAGAGACTGCCGTAGAGCTTCGTCGCGAGTCCAGCGATTACTTTGCAGCGAGGTCAGCCGGCGAAACCGTTGTGGTTTTCGTGACGGCGATCGGTGCAATAAAATCGACGAGGCCCGCCAGGATGCGTCCTGGGCCGACGGGGCTGAGAACGGAGCTGCGCACCGATGCGAGCTAGGTGCGCGGGACCAGAGCCGACGCGACGATCTTCTTGTCGGGACGTTGCGCGAAGACGACCGCGGCGACATTGGACCAGCCCGCGTCGAGAGGGAGCTTGAGGGTGCCTGACTTGCCGGCGACGGCGACGCGCTCGAGGCGGCGCACGATGTTCTTGTGTGCCGACGTCGTGCCCGAGTTCTCGCCGCGCGGGACCTTGTTCGTTCGGCCGGTCTCGTAGATCGCGACGAGGACGTCGGCGCTTGCGGGGGCGGTGGTCGTGATCTCGACGGCGTCTTTCGACCACGTGGCCTTCGCGGCGAGGAGGGCAGGGCGCTCGGCTTTCGCGATCGCGCCCGAGACGGCGGTGACGTTCGAGCCGACCATGCCGGCGGCGCCACCGACGACGAGCTCGGGCGTGTAGACGCGCGCGTCGTTCAGCGCGCGCGCGTACGCGTGCTGGCGCTCGGTCCACGCGGGCAGCGAGTACGGATCGTTCCAGCCGAGGTCGTTCCAGTAGTCGACGTGGAACGAGAGGCCGAGGAGCTGCTTGCCACCGAGCTGACCTTCGGCGGTGAGCTTCGAGAGGAGCTTGTCTGCCGGCGGGCACGAGCTGCAGCCTTGCGACGTGAACAACTCGAGGATGATGGGGCCTTCACCCGACGGAGACTTCATCGTGTCTCCCTCAGCGGCCGCACATGCGGGGACGAGCAGGAGCAGGGCCAGGAGGCTGCGCATGTGATGACTACGCGGCACGTCCGCGGAGGTTACAAGCTACGACTTGCGCAGCGCAGCGACGATTTCTTCGCGGATCAGCGCCTCGAGATCGTGCTTCTGCCCCGACGGCGACATCGTGGCGACGTTCGCGTGCGGTGCTGGCGCGCAGGCGACGACGGTCTGCACCGTCGGCGAGTCCGCGAGGAGCTTGTCGGCGGTCTCGACCGCGCGATCCGCGGCGCGCCCGATGCCCGCCTTCGCGCGCGCTTGCAGCAGTGGCTTGAGCGCGTCGGCCGGAAGCGGCTCGACACCGCCGAGCGGCATCGCTTCGATCGCGATCCGCGCGAGGTGCTCGACGAGCTCGAGCCGGAGCAGCGCTTGCTCGGGATCCGCGCCCCACGCGATCACGCCGTGGTTGCCGAGGATCGCGGCGTCGACGAATTCGCACCACGGCGCGAGCGCGGCCTTCGCGGCATCACCGGGCTGCGCGTACGGAATCTTCGGGATCCGCGGGCCGAGCGAGACGAACGCTTCGGCGATGAAGGGCCGCTCGATCGGATTGCCGCGCGCCGCGCTGATCGCGGTCGCATACGGCGGGTGCGCGTGCACGACGCTGTGCACGTCGGGGCGGCGTTCGTAGACGATCAAATGAAGCCCGAGCTCGCCGAACGCCTTGCCGGCACCGACGACGGCGCCCTTCGCATCGACCGTGATCAGGCCGCGATCACCGACGAGTCGCTTCGACGTTGCCGTCGGCGTCGCGACGAACTGCGAGCCATCACGCGCGGTGACGTTGCCGTCGTGATTCGCGACCCACCCGCGATCGTGCAGATGCCGCGCGACATCCGCGATCTGTGCACGCAGTGGCTTGCTCAAGCGGTCTCCAGCGCATCGACGATGCCGACGATCACGCTGCGGATCGGCACGATGTCGCCTTGCTTGAGGATCTGCCGGACGCCGTTGCCCTCGGTGAGCACGATGACCTTGTCACCGACGCCCGCTTGCACGGTGTCGACAGCGACGAAGCTCGCGCCCGCGTTCGCGCCGTGCTCGTCGATGGGCTGCACGACGAACAGGGTCTTGCCCGCGTACGCGGGGTGCTTGACGGTGGCCCACATCGGCCCGACGACGCGGCAGTGCTTCATACGTCCAAGCCGTCGACGATGCCCACGATCGCCGCATCCACCGGCACGAACCACGGGTCACACGCGAGCGCCGCCTCGCGCGAGCCGACCAGGTAGACGAGATCACCGACGCCGGCCTGCACGGTGTCGATCGCGCCTTGAAGATCTCCGTTGGGCTGCTTGTGCTCGTCGACGGGCTGCACGAGCAGGATCTTCTTGCCCTCGAGCCCGCTGGCTTTGCGGTCGGCGACGATCGTTCCCTTGACGATGCCCAGGTACATCGGGGCCAGAACGTATCACGCGAGCTGTACGATAGGCGTCCACGGTGTGTACATGTGCCTGCGGCATAAACCGCAGCGCACGTACTTCGAGATGATGCTCTATGCGATCGGCAACGCGCTGTTGCTCGTGATGTTGTCGCGCATGGCAGGACCGTTCACGTTCGTGCCTGCGATGGCCTGCTTCATGAGCGCCGGCATGATGGCGTATCCGACGCTGGGCCAGCATCCGACGATGCTGATCGTGACGATCCTCGTCAGCTTCATCTCGCCGCTCGTGCTGGAGCTCACCGGCGTGCTGACGAAGACGTGGGAGCTCGCGGACGGGATGCTCATCAGTCACGCAGGCGCACTCGAGCTGAAGGGCGCGTCCTCGGTGACGATGGTCGTCGTGGCGAGTGTGGCCACGATCGCGGTCGCGGGGGTTCACGCCGCCGTCACGGCGAAGGCGTATCGCGGCGCGCAGCGACAGCTCGTCATGCAGACGCGGCACCTGCGGCAGCTGCTCCCCGCTGCGGGGTAAGCTCGGCCCATGGGGCCGATGGATCCGCCGGGTAAAGACGACCCTCCGACGCTGCCGTATCCGTCTCGCCACGACAATCCCGACACCGGCATCGACCTCATCGACGACGCGACGAAGGTCTCCGACGTCTATGCATTCGGCGAGCTCCTCGGGAAAGGCGGCATGGGCGAGGTGTTGCTCGCGCACGATCGCCGCATCGGGCGCGATGTCGCGCTCAAGCGGATGCGCCGCAGTCAGCCCTCCGAGGACGAATCCGCGCGCTTCTTGCGGGAAGCGCGCATCCAGGCCCGCCTCGAGCATCCCGCGATCGTGCCGGTCTACGAGCTCGCGCGCGATCCGGTCGGCCGCCCTTACTTCACGATGAAGCGGCTCTCGGGCGTCACGCTCGCCGAGATGCTCGCGAACGATCAGCTCGCCACCAAGCAGCGCCTGTTGCGCGCGTTCGCCGAGGTCTGTCGCGCGGTCGACTACGCGCACACGAAGGGCGTCGTGCATCGCGATCTCAAGCCGGCGAACATCACGCTCGGCGAGTTTGGCGAGGTCTACGTGCTCGACTGGGGTGTCGCGCGCGTCGTCGAGGACGGCAGCGGTTTGTCGGGCCGTCTGCACATGGCCGACATCGACACGCTCGAAGGCTCCGCGCCCGCCGGCGACACGTTCGGCACGCCGGGCTACATGGCGCCCGAGCAGCTGAAGGATCCCGAGGTCAGTCGCGCCGCCGACGTCTACTCGCTCGGTTCGATCCTGTTCGAGATGCTCGCCGGCGAGCCGCTCCATCCGCGCGGTCAGAGCCAGGCGATCGCGAGCACGCTCGACGGTGCGGTCGTGTTGTCGCCCGCACTGCGCCGTCCCGACCGCGCCGTGCCACCCGAGCTCGATGCGCTGAGCGTCGCGATGACCGGACGCACGCCGTCGATGCGGCCGACCGCGCGGCTCTGCGCCGATCGCATCGAGCAGTTTCTCGACGGAGATCGCGACGTCGCGCGCCGCAAGTCGATGGCGATCGATCTCGTGTGGTCCGCACGCGCCGCGCTCGATCACGGGCAACGCGGCGATGCGATGCGCTCGGCGAGCCGCGCCCTCGCACTCGATCCCGAAGCGGACGGCGCCGCCGAGCTGATCACCACGCTGATGCTGCAGCCACCGGAGCAGCAGCCGCCCGAGCTCGCCGCGTGGATCAAGAAGGCCGAGAACGACGGCGTCAGTCGCCACGCGCGCTCGGCGATTCCCGGCTACATCGCGATCGCCGCGTTCCTCCCGCTGATGATCTACTCGGGCGTGCTGCGCTGGGCGCCGATCATCGGTCTCGTCGGATTCGCGCTGTTGCTCGCGTTCTGTGCGTACCAGCTCGTGCGCAAGCCCGAGCGCTCCTTCCTCGAGATGGTGCTCTACGCGTGTGCAAACGCCGCGATGCTCGTCATGCTGTCGCGCCTCGCCGGGCCGTTCACGTTCGTGCCCGCACTCACCGTCTACATCACGTTCACCGTGATGACGTACCCGGCGTTCATGCAGCATCCGGTCGCGCTCGCGATCATCATGGGCGGCGGCTTCATCACGCCGATCCTGCTGGAGCTCGCGGGTGTCCTGCCGCGCACCTGGGAGATGGCCGAGGGCGTCGGCCTCCTCAGCCGCTCGAGCGCGATCGCGGTCGACAAGCAGTCGTCGGCGGTCATCGTCGTCGTCGCGAGTCTCGTGACGATCCTGATGGCGGCGCGACAGTCCGCGGTGCTCTCGCGCGCGAACCGCAACAACCAGCACCGGCTCGTCGCACAAGCATGGCACCTCGCTCAGCTCTTGCCGCGCGTCGCGCCACGTGTGAAGACCACGGCATGACGGCTGAGCCACGCCACATCGTCTGCGTCCTCGGGAACTGGAAGTCGTTCGACGAGGTCGAGCGCGTGATCGCCGGCGTCGGCGGCGACGGGTTCTCCCTCGATACCGAATATTCGCAGCTCGAGCCCGATAGCCGCATGGAGCGCGCGTTCGACGCGTGCGCGGATCGCGTCACGCCGTCGATGAAGAGCAAGGACGAGACCGCGATCGAGAAGCACACCGCGGTCGCGTACATCAAGTCGCCGCCGCTGCCGGCCGCGGTGGCGCAGCTCGTCTCCGCTCGGATGCTCGCGGTGGTCGACGCGATGCTCGACGCCGGCGGGCTCGCCGTGAAGTCCGAGAGTGCCGGCATCGCGCACGGTGCCGCACGCTGGCGCAAGCTCGCGAAGGAGGCACGGACACAAGATGTGCTGGAGCGCGCGGACGCGCTTCGGCTCGCGTTCGTGCGGCGCCCGATCGGCGACGACGACACGCTCTACAGCTGCGGTATGCACCTGCTCGGCGAGCGCGATGTCGAGGTCAGCGCCAGCGACGACGTGCACGACGACATCGGCTGGATGGATCTGCTCGCGATCTACTTGCTCGCCGAGAAGCCCGCGCGCGGCGTCCACGCGGGCGAAGGCTTCCGGCAGAAAACCGGCGGCGAACGTCGCGTGCTGCGCGCGAGCGAGTGCACGCGCTACGAGAGCGACGACTTCATGTACAACCCGTACGGCTACTGGCGGCTCGGCTAGCGCCGGCGCCCGCGCGGCGGTGGTCGCTGCTGCTGCTTCTGCGGTGGCGGTTGCGGCTTTTGCTTCGGCACGAGCCCGTCGATCTCTTGCGGCGTCAGGTTGCGCCAGCGACCGACGGCGAGGTGCCCGAGGTGGATGTGCATGATGCGGACGCGCTGGAGCGCCTCGACCTCGTAGCCGAACGCGCCGCACATCCGGCGGATCTGGCGGTTGAGGCCCTGCGTGAGCGTGAACCGCATCAGCTTCGGACCGAGCTTCTCGATCTTGCAGCGCTTCGTGAATTCTCCGGCCGAGAGCTTCACGCCCGACGCCATCGCGTCCACGTGCTCCGGCGACACCGTCTTGTCGACGAGCACGACGTACTCTTTCTCTTTCGCGTTCTCGGCGCGCAGCACCTCGTTCACGATGTCGCCGTCGTTCGTGAGGAGGATCAGTCCCTCGGAGTCCTTGTCGAGGCGGCCGATCGGGAACACGCGCTCGGGGTGATCGACGAAGTCGACGATGTTGCCGTCGACGCTGCGCTCGGTCGTACACGTGATGCCAACCGGCTTGTTGAGCGCGATGTAGACGGGGCGGATCTTCTTGCGCGCGCCGCCGACGGTGTCGCCGTCGACGGTGACCTCGTCTCCCTCGTTGACCTGCGCGCCGAGCGGCGCCGGTGCGCCGTTGATCGTGACGCGGCCCTCTTCGATCAAGCGGTCCGCTTCGCGCCGCGACCACTGGCCGCTCTCGGAGAGATACTTGTTGAGCCGCATCAGAGAGAGACGCCGAGCTTCTTTCGCGTCGCGAAGAAGTCTGCGTGCGCCATCAGCGCGATCAGGTGCTCGATGCCCTCGTGGCGCGCCGCGCACTCGCGCACGATCGTCGAGGGGTCGCCGCCGAGGAGGAGTGCGGCGCGATCGGCCGTGCGATGGCACGCGTAGAGATAGCTCTGCACGTCGAGCGCGTTCGGCTGGAGCTGCTGGAGGAGCTGGTCGAGGCGCGTGCGGATCTTGACCGAGAGCGCGGCCTTGACCATCTCGTCGTGCCCACGCTGCATGTCCTCGTCGACGACGAGGTTGTGCGCGGCGTCGCGCAAGGTCGACGTGCCGAACAGGCGCACGACGGAGGCGAGCAGGCGCGTCGCATCGGCGAGCGGGAGCCCCGCGAAGGCGATGTGCTCGGGACGCGTGAGCTCGACGGACCGCGCGATCAGCGCGCGCGCGTCGCCGATCGACGCCTGGTTCGCGGACAGGCGGGGACCGAGGATCACGACGGGTGTCGCGGCGCCGACGACGCTGATGTCGGGCCCGCTGTCGCGCTGGTAGAGCATCACCGCGCCGGTGCCGAGCACCGTGGTCAGACGCGGGAACATCGCGGTCGCGGGCACGTTGAGCGTGGCGGGGACGCGCTGCGCGCCTTCGACGCCACAGCGCGCGAACTGCTCCTGGAGATCGGGCCACAGCAGCGCCGCGGCCTCGGCGAGTGCGCTCGCGATCGGCGCGAGCGTCGCCTCGCGCGGATCGGTGATCATCGCGCGCTCGGGGCCGTCGAGCACGCCGCGATAGACGCCGTCGTCACGCATTACGTGCTGCTTGTGGATCGTGAGGTACGCACTCTGGTGCACGTCGGCGGTGTGACCGCACGCGATCGCGAGCTCGATCGCGGCGCGCGCTGCCTCGGGCTTGTCGGCGCGGCGCAGCTCGTCGGACCACGCGACGAGATCGGGCAGCGAGCCGGTGTACGCGGTGATCGCCTGGAGGTGCGCAGGAATCACTTCTCTGCGCGTGGCGTCGTCGACGATTGGCTCCTTGCCGCGAAGTAGCTCGACGAGTCCACGGCGCGCTTGCATGGCGCCTTCGCCGAGCGGCGCGAGTGCGATCGCCCGCTCGTACATCGGCACGGCCTGGCGAACGTCGCCGCGCTGCGCACGCGCGGCGCCGAGGCGATACGAGAGCAGCGCGCGGCGCGCGGTCTCTTGCTCGGTGAACCGATCATCTTTCGCGGTGAGCAGGCGCGTCAGCATCGCCGAGGCGCTGTCCATATCGCCGAGGTCGATCGCGAGGCCCGACGCGAGATCGACCGCGTCGACGTCGTATGGATCGCTATCGGCGGCGCGCACGGCCGCGGCGCGGGCGCGGACTTGATCGCCGGCCTGCAGGAAGTCGCGAGCCGCTTGCACGTAGCGCGCGGCGCGCTCGCCGGGCGACGAGCCGAACGCGGCCATCAGCTCGCCCGTGCGTGCGGCGCCCGCGTGATCGCGCGCGGCGTTCTGCAGCTTCAAGTTCTTCTCGAGCAGCGGCACGTGTTTCTGATCGAGCGGCTGCGCGGCGGCGGCAGCGGCGACGTAACACGTGCGTGCGCGCTCTTCGTCGCCGAGCATCTGCAGCGCCATGTCACCGAGCGCTTCGAAGAGGCGCAGGCGCTCGCCCGGATCTTCGGTCGCGGTCGCCTGGCGCGTGAGGAGGTCGGCCGCCTTCTTGTGATCGCCGCTCTCCATCGCGATCTCGGCGAGCGCTTGCAGCGCGGGCGCGTAGTTCGCCTTCAGCTCGAGCGCGCGAGCGTACAGCGGCGGTGCCTTCTCGGGACGCAGCGAGCGAATCTCGGCGAGCGCCGCGTGGTAGAGACCCTGCGCGACCTCGGTCGGATACTTCGAAGAATCCTCGTGCGTCGCGAGCGGCGACAGATGCAGCGTGGCCTCGCGCCAGCGCCGCGCCTTGTAGCGGTTCTCGCCGAGCGCGAGCTTGATGAGCAAGTGGCCGCGATGCAGGCGGTCCGCGGCGACGAGGGTCTGATACGCGTCTTCGTCGCGGCCGAGCTTCTCGTGCGCGCTCGCGAGGCGGCGGTGCAGTTCCGCGATCAGCGCGGCCGGCGCGCCCTGCAGCAGCGAACCGTCGAGGACCTCGCGCAGGAACGCCTCGAGATCGTTCCACCGGGTCGCATCGGCGTAGAAGTCGGCGAGCGCGACGATCGCCGGGATGTGATCCGGCACGCAGCCAAGCGCTTCGAGGAGGCGGCGCTCCGCCGCGGGCTCGACACCTGCCGCACGCGACAGCGCCGCGAGCTGCGTCATGATGCGCGCCTTCTCGGGTGGCGTGAGCGAGTCGTCTTCGAGGCGCTTCTCGAGCACGCGCGCGGCGGTCTCCGGATCGCCGCCCTTCTCGACGAGGCCGGCGAGCGCCCACGTCGCGTCCGTGTGATACGGGCGTGCGGCGAGCACGCGCTCGTACGCGGCGCGCGCACCGGCGGTATCGCCGACGCGCTGCTGGAGCACGTCACCGGCGGCCATCAGCGCGGCGATGCGCGCGTCGTCGTCGCGTGCGCTGTCGGCTTCGCGCATCTTCGCGTTCGCGAACGACAGCGGATCTTCCTCGGGGGATGCGATGCCCGCGAGCACGGCGAGCGCCGTCGGATGGTCGGGCACGAGCGCGAGCGCTTGATCGATCGCGAGCTTCGCGCCCTCGCGATCCTGGAGCTTCTCGAGCCGGATCTGCGCGAGGCGGATCAACAAGCCCGCGATGTCGCCGCGGTTCGAGTCTTCGCCCGCGGCGCCCACGCGGCCCTCGAGGATCGCCGCCGCCTCGCGGTCCCGGTCCCCCTTCACGAGCGCGGTCACGAGCAGGTCGGCGAGCTTCGTGTCATCGGGCGCGATCGTGCGTGCGTGGCGTAGCGCTGCAGCGGCTTCCTCGGGCGAATTGAGCCATTCCAGGAGCACCTGCGCGCGACGTGCGAGGAGCTGTGCGCGCTCGGCCGGCTCGCGCGTGAGCGCGGCGCGCCGGCGCAGGACCTCGGACAGCTCGTTCCACTTCGCGCTCTCTTGATAGAGCGAGTCGAGCGCGGCCCACGCGTCGAGATCATCGGGCCACGTCGTGACGATCTGGTTGTAGGCCTCGACAGCGCGATCCGGCAGCTCGAGCTCGCGCTGATAGATCGCGGCGATCTGATGTAGCGCCTCGCGCGCGTGCTGCGTGCCTTCGGCCATCTCGCCGACGCGCGCGAGCGTCTCGATCACCTTCGACCAGCGACCGACGGCGCCGTAGAGGCCGGCGAGCTGGAACACGATCTCGTGATCCGCCGGTGCGAGCTGGCGCAGGCGCTCGAACGCGTCGATCGCGTCGTGGTGGCGCGCGAGCCGCTGCGTGTAGATGTCGGCGAGCTCGCGCAGGAGGAGCGGGCGTTCGGCTTCCGGTGCGGCCGTGCCGAGGCGCGGATCCGTGCGCTCCTCGAGCGACGCCGCGAGCTCGACCCAGCGCTGCTCGTTCCGGTACAGCTCCTCGAGCCGAGCGCGCGCGATCGGCTCGTTCGGCAACATGCCGAGGATGCGGCGCAGCTGCGCTTCGGCATCGCGCGGCTTCTTCTGCTCGGCGCGAATGTTCGCGACCTCCATCAAGAGGTCGGCCGCAGCGGGCGCCGTGTCGGCTTGCTCCGCCATGCCTTCGTAGAGGTCGGCGAGGCGGTCCCACGCCTTGTGCTCCTGCGCGATGCGATGCAGGCGCGCACGGACTTCGCCGTCGCCTTGCGGTGAACGTCGCGCTTGTGCGAACGCGCGCGCGAGCGCATCGAACGCGCGTGCGATGTCCTTGCCGCCGGTCTCCCAGACCTCGGACGCGCGGTACAGCCAGCGCAGGCGCGTCGCCGTATCGGGCGCGGGCAGGCTCTCGTACGCCATCGCGAGCTCTTCCCACGGCGACTCGAACGGGCGGTTCGGCAGCGTCGGCATCGGCAGCCGGCGCACGGGCGCTTGCGCCTTGCGCGGTGCCGGGGGCGGCATCGTCGGGCTCGTGCGGCGCGCGATCTGCGGCGGTCGCGGCGGCGGCTTCGGCGGACCTTTCGCGCCCGGCGGCAAGCGCGGCGGCACCATCATGCCGCGCAGGTCGCTCGGCGAGAGCGCCATCGTCGACGCCTCTTTCGTGAACTCGGACTTCGGCTGCGCTCGCTCGCGCGCAGCCGTCTCGAGCTCGTTGACGTCGATCGGCTGCGTCGAATCTCCGATCGAGAGATCGAGATCGTCGTCGGCGAGCGGCTCGGTCTGGGCGCGTCGCGGCACGCGCGTGGCGATCGGTTGCGACGACGGCGTCTTCGCGCGTGGAGGATCGACGCCGGGCAGCGGCGCCGCCATCGGACCGCTCTGATTCGCGCGCCCCGACACCGCCACCGCCTCTGCGATCGCGCCTTCGAGATGGATCGTCGCCGGTGGCGGCTCGGCTTGCGGCGTCTTGTCGGCTTCGCGGTACTTGCCGATCACGCGCGCGAGGCGCCACAGATGCGAGGCGGTGTCCGCGTCGTCGGGGAGCAGCAGCAACGCGACGAGGTGCGTGCGGAACGCGCGGGGCGCGTCCTTGAGCTGCTCCTCGATCACCTGCGCCTTGCGACGCAAGAGCTCGACGCGCTTCTGCGCCGTCTGCGCGCGTTCGGCGAGCGCCGAGTCGACGGCGATCACGTCACTCCACGTGCGTGCCTTCGCGGCGAGTGCGACGAGCGCGTCACGCACGTCCTCGCGATCGGGCGCCCACGAGAACGCCTGCAGGACGTCCTGCACCGCGCTCTTCGAGTCGTTCATGCGCTCGTCGAGGATGCGCGCGCGGCGCATGCACAGCTCGACGCGCTCCGCCGGTGCAGCCGCCGTGAACGCGACGTCGTATGCGTCGAGGAGGGCCTTCCAGGTCTGGCGTTGATCGAGCTCGCTCGCGATGCGGTCGAGCTCGGCGAGGATCGAGCTATCGCGCGGTGCGACGGTGAGCGCCTCGGCCATCGTCGCGAGTGCGCGGGGCTTGTCGTTGAGCCGCCGCTCGAGCAGACCCGCGAGCTCGCGTGACAGCGCGATGAACCGCTCGGCCTCGACGGGCGCACCGGTCTCGGCGCGGCTGTTCGCGATCAGCCGCTTGCGCTCGTCGGTAAGCACCTCGGACAGCTCGCGCCACAGGCCATACGCTTCGGCCGCGCGGCGCACGTCGGAGAGCGTCTGCTCGTCGGGCGCTTCGTCGTGCGCGCGCCGCCACCAGCGGAACGCACTCTTCGGGTCGCCGATCTTGTCCGCCGTCGCCGCGGCGATCCGCTGCACGATCGTGCGGCGCGTCTCGGCCCCGGAGTCATCGACCGCCGCCTCGGGCGTGTCCCTGCCGGGCACGAGCGCGAGCATCCGCTCGAGGACGATCACGTGCTCCTTCCAGCGGCCGAGGCGCGCGAGCAAGTCGGCCGACGCCGCGAGCGCCTCGTCTTGCTCGGGGTCGAGCTCGAGCACGCGCTTGAACGCCTGCAACGCGCGCGTCGGGTTGTTCAATCGATCGCGGCAGATCATGCCGATCTCGAGACCGCGCGCGACCTTTCGCTCCGGCTCGGGAGACAAGTACATCTCGCGCTCGGCGATGCGCACCGCCGCGTCGAAGTCACCGCGCGCTTCGTGCAGCCGCCGCAGTGCCGTGTGCGCCTCGAGGTGGTTCGGGTTGAGCTCGCGAAGCACGTAGTCGAGCATCTTCACGGCTTCGTTCGGTGCGCCGAGCTTCTCCTCGAGGAGCTGCGCGCGCTCCATCGCCGCTTGCACGGCACGCTCGCGATCGTTCGGATCGCCGCTGACCGCGACGATGCCTGCGATGGTCGAGACCTGTGTGCCGAGGATGTCGGCGAGCTCGCGCCACTTCGAGGCGCCCTGATAGAGGCGCGCGAGCGCATCCATCGCGTTGCGATTCTTCGGCGTCAGCTCGAGGACGCGGTGCCACGCCTTGATCGCGCGCGTGGCATCTCCGAGATGCGTGTCCTGCACGATCGCGTAGCGCTCGAGCTCGAGCGCGCGAATCGCCGCTTCGGACGTGCCCGGTGCGGGCAGCGCCTTGCCGCCGTCGAGGCGCTCGAGGATCTGCGCGAGCTCGGGCCATCGAGACGCGCGCTCGTAGAGCTCCGACAGCGCGACGAGCGCGTCGGGATCCGACGGCGAGCTGCGCATCGTCTGTTCCCAGCGATCGAGCGCGGCCATGTCGTCGTTGCGCGCGGCCGCGAGGCGCGCCATGCGCTTGAGCAGCTTCGCGCGCTCGGCCGGCGAGGTCGACGCGGCCGCGTGATACTCGAGCGTCTGCTCGAGGCGCGGATCGTTCGCCTTCTCGAGCACACGCTCCATGCGTTCGAGTGCGTCGCGATCGCCCGTCAAGAGCTCGAGGACCGCGCTGCACGCGTAGACCACGCCGTCGACGTCGGCGAGTCGCGTTTCGTACAGCTGCGCGAGGCGACGCAGCTGCGTCAGCCGTTCGGCGCGCTTCGCGACCGGCCACTCCTTCGGCGCGTCGGCTTGCTTGCCCTGCAGCCGCATCTGCTCGAGGACGCGACGCTCGTCGAGCTCGAGCATGCGGCGCAGTGCGGACGCGAGACCCGCGTCGTCACCCTCGCGCTCGTAGAGCTCGGAGAGTCCCTTCAACACCTGGTCGTCGTTCGGCGTGGCCTGAATGACTTCTTCGAACAGCTCGATCGTGCGGCGCGGATCGATCTGCCGCTCGCGGAACGTCTGCGCCATCTTCTTCAGGACGGCCGTGCGTTGATCGGGGCTCTGCGCGTTCGCGACCTCTTGCTCGAGGCTCGCGACCAGCTGCTGCCACATCTTGCTGCGCGCGGTGAGGCGGCGCCGCGCCTCGGCGACCTTCGGCGAGTCTGGCTCGAGCTCGGCGATCCGGTCCCACGCACCGATCGCGCGATCGATATCGCCGAGCCGGAGCTCCGCGAGCTGCGCGATCTCCTCGAGCTGGCGAACGATCTCGTCGGCATCGGCGCCGGCTTCTTGCGCGTTGTCGAGGCGGAACTCGCAGAGGTCGATCAGGCCGCGCCAGTCGCGGCGCTCGCGGAAGTGATCGACATAGCGCGCGAGCGCTTCCTCGTGCGTTGGCGAGACGCCGAGCGCCTGGTGCAACAGCTCCGCGGCGCGATCGCGATCGCCCATGTGCTCGCGCGCCACCGTCGCGAGCTCGAGGATCTCGTGAACGAGCACATCCGCCGACGTCTCGGGATCCTGGCCGAGCGCATTGATCTCGGCCTCCATCAAGCGCGACAGCGATTCGTAGTCCTGGTCGTCGCGAAGCAGCTCGCGTAGCTCGCGCGCGGCCTTGCTGAGCGGCTTCTCGTACTGGATGAGGTCGGTCAGCACCTCGATGAGGTTCGACCGATTCGGCATCTGGCTGCGATACAGAGCGGCGCGCCGGCGCAAGACCTCCGCGCGCTCTGCGGGATCCTGCACGACCGCGCTGCGATGGCGAAGGTTGCGATCGAGCTCGGCCCACTGCGAGTGCTCGCTGAGGGCCTCCTCGTACGCGGCGGAGCTGCCCTTCGAATACGGATCGATGCCGACCGCGCGGCGCAGATAGTTGATGCCCGTCTGATCATCGCGCTCGCTCATGCGCCGGCGACCGAGCTCGACGAACAGCTCGCTCGCCTTGTGCACCGTCTGACCCTCGCGGAAGCCCGGGCTCGCGTAGACCTCGGCCAGCTTCTCCGCGATGTCTTGCGACGTCGGGTCGAGCTTCGAACCTTCCTCGAGGTGCACCGCCGCTTGCTCGAGCTCGCCATTCCGCAGCGCGAGCGAGCCGAGCTCGTACCGGATCTGCGCCTTGCGTCCCGCCTGCTTCGGCGCATTGCCGAGCACGTCGAGCTCGGCCTGGTACAGCTTCATCACCATCGCGTCGTCGCCGAGCGAGTGATAGAGCTGGCGCGCCGCTTCGAGCGACGCCGTATTGTGCGGCTCGAGCTTCCACGCCTGCTGGAAGTGCCACAGCGCGCGATCGACGCGCCCGAGGTGATCGTTCCAGAGCTCCGCCGCCTGCCGATGCTTCGCCGCGCGTCGCGTGTTCAGATCCGCCTTGCGACGATCCGCCTTGCCCGGCTTCGCGAGCTCGGCCAGCTCCATCTCGATGATCTCGACGGCAAACGCCGGATCATTCGGCTCGACGATCTCGAGCAAGCGGTCCGCCGCCCGGTCGTTCGTCGGGTCGAGCTCGAGCGCCGTGCGCAGATACTCGACTGCGGTCGCCGTCTCGCCGAGCACGACCATCGCTTCGCCGGCTTCCGACCACGCATCCGCCGCGCGAACCGGATCGCGCTCGTGCTGCGCCCACGTCGCGCACAGCTCGGCAAGCAGCTCGCCGCGCCCCGCATCGCGCAGCTCCTGGCGAAGCGCCGAAAAGCTCCGCGCTTCCGGCTGCTGCCTGAACACGACCACTCGAGCTTCGAGTGCGTCGATCTGATGACTCGGCGACGTCGTGTCGTCCATGCCCCGCTCGGCAGCCACGATAGCACGCTGCCGCGCGCCAACTCCCGTTCGGGCTTGGCTTATTTAGCCACCGGGTCGTCGCTAAGCAGATATCGAAGTCAGCGAGGACCGGATTGCGCGAAATTTGTGCGTGTCGTAGAGGTTGGTGAAGTCGTGAATGAGTAACCGCGCGTATCTGGTGGCGTCACCGTGGCGGTCCGACCCCAGCAACGCAGCGAAGTTCGATCCGAGCGTGCACACGGTCTGCGCCGCGATCGCGCGGGTGCCGCGCAGAAGCCCACCGAGGCGGAATTGCGTGCAGCAATCCGCGAGGCGTCGAAGAAATCCGATCAGCGCGCGGGCGCGGCTGTGAAGCTCGCCGAGGCGATGGTCACGCAAGGTCGACGATCATCGTCCCGCCGCGATCGATAGGTCGGCGGAAGCCTACGACGAGTACATGACGACGCCGCGCCCGAGCTTCGCCGCCTTCTCGTAGAACGCGCGCACCGCCGTCACGCTCTCGACGATCGTCGCCCCGGGGTCTTCGTCGTCGGTGACGAGTAGCTCGAAGTCATCACATTCCTCGTCGGCCATCTCGTCGGCATCGGCCTCTTCGACCTGCTTCTTCAGCTTCTCGAGGTTGACCTTCGCGAGCGCGCTGGCGATGCCCTTGACGTCCGCGGGCCGGACGAGCCCGAAGTTCCCGTTCTCGAGCGTCGCCGTATCGATCGTCTCGTAGCCGAAGAACATCGCGGTCAACGGCTTCTTCTTCGATGCCTCTGGCCACGCGTCGCCGCACAGAAAGAAGTTGATCGACGTGTACCAGTACGAGCTCACGCCTTCGTTATCGAGCTTGTTGATCTGTGCCGGCTGTTTCACCAGCAGCTCGATCTCCTTGTCGCTCACGGCCACCAGATACACTGCCATCGCCATCGGACAACGCTACAGCAACAAGCCCGCGAGCAGGCCCTGCGCTGCATCGCTCCCCAGACTTGCCGCCTTGCGTAGCAACCGGATTGCCTGCGGGTAGTCACGCCGAACGAGCCAGCCGTTCCGAAGAGCATCCGCCATAACCAACATCGCCTCCTCGCGCTCGAACGGGGCCGCGGACGCACAGCGCGCGAGAAGGCGCAGCCGTTCGAACGCAGCAGGAACGTTTCGACGCGTTCCCACGCCGAGCAACTCCGCCTTCGCGAGCTCGAGCAGTGCGCTCGTGTCCCCTGCCGCCCATGCTCGGCGAAACCATCGCACCGCGGCCTGGTGACGACCGAGGTTCTGGTACGTCGCAGCGAGGTTGAGCGCGGCCGTCGTGTTGCCGAGCCGAACCGCGCGCTTGTAGAGCTTCACGCCGCGAGCAAGGTCGCGCGCGCTCGACGGTGGCGACGTCAGCGCATCCGCGACGCTCGCCATTCCCGTCGCGTCGCCCAGCTCGGCCGCGCGCACGTCGTAGCTCAATGCAACGCGAGCGTTCCTCCGGATCAGCACCTGGCCGCGCCGACTCCGAAGGCCATCGCGATGAAACATCGCAAGCATCGTGAGTGCGTCGGTGTCGTCCGCAGCGGCGCACCGGCGCAACGCATCGACAAACGCGCGTGTGTACCCATTCCTCGTCGCCCGATTCAACAGGTAAGCCGCGCTCCGACCCGCGCCCCGACGCTTCCCTGTGCCCATTGCGCAGCTAGCGTAGCGGACACCAACCGGGGCGGCGAGTCAGCGTCGTCGATCTCGACCCCGTCCCGATGGTAGTGGTGCGACCCGTAAGCGAGTGGTGACAATTCTTCCGACTGCCATGCAGGCTCGTTCGGCCGACCGAGCGAGCACGGACCGATCGCTCACCGAGAACACGCGCGCGGGTGTGCGGTGCTGGTCATTGAACGAGTCACGACGTGCGCGACCTCAGCATGTCCCGCGAGGCACGCAATTCGTAGCAAGTCGCCCGTTGGGGCGGCCTCGGACGCCACCATCGTGCTCGCGCGATCGGCCGGCGTGATCCACGGCAGGTGTCCGCGTGGGTGCAGGAACGATCGACCGCCGAGGTCCCATACCCGATCGCCTTCGGCTCGTGCTCGCGCGGACCGTCGGATGGCTTCAATTGCAGATCCAGAACGCGAACCGCGGCGACGGCTCGGAGATCTATTTCTCACTTCGAAAACAGCTTCGGCTCTGCCCTCGACGTGACGTCCGACGCGGCTACTGCCGTCCCACGTGGGACTGTGCGAGTTGAACGTTCGCGTTGCACAAACCGGCAGCGGCGGCTGCTAGAGCGGACTCAGCGAGGGCCGGCCGCCTTGCCCTGTCCGGCTGTCCAGGTCACTCCGCTCGAATGCCCGCGCCCGCACGGCCCGCCGCCACCACGCCGCCTTTGGGCTGGCTCGGCACGTAGCCGAACGGGATCGCGCCACCGCCTCGCTCGCGCCAACCCTTTTGTAAGAGCCACGTCGACGGCAAGTACACGATGAGCGGCTCGTACGTTTCGCGCCACCGCCACAACAGCGGCTGACCCTCGCGCTCCTGCCAGCCCGCGAACAACGGCCCCGTCGAGAACGCGTCGACGTTCCACCGACGCGTCGCCGACGACCGATCCTCGTTGTGCTTGCGCCAGTTGTTAAGCACGTATGCGAGCGCGTGCCGAGCCTGGCGCGGCGTCTTGATGATCTCCTGATGAAATCGATCGGTGAACACGGTGCCGCTGCGCCGCTTACCGCGTTTCACACTAACCGCGCTGTTGAGGTGCTTCGCCGCGGAGATCTGGAAGCTCTGCATCCCGCGCGAGAGCGCTGTTCGGTTGTCGGCCTCCACCAGCATGTGCACGTGCGTGCGCTGGATGCTGATGTGCACGATGCGGAACCGACCTTGCACGTGCTCGACCTCCTCGTTACGCCGCGCGGCCGTGATGGTGGCCTCGCGCAGTGCCGCATACATGAGCCGTTTGCGCAGACTGCCCACGTCAGAGTGCACGCGCATCACGACGTGCACCGGGTAGTAGCGCTTGAGCGCGGGCCGCTTCCGATGCGGTGAGCTCGAGCGTTTGCCCTTGGGCGGCTTGCGACCGGCGCCGCGGCGCAAGCCGCCGTGCGTCTTCTCGAGTGGGAGCTCCTGCTGTGGGTGGCGCTTGCGTGATTTCGCCATGCGATTCCTATAGCGCGGTCACACATGCATCGTCGACTTGATTGCGCCGATATTTCGTCATGAGCTGCACTGTAAGCTGAAAAATGAATCCACACGCACAGCCATGGAAACGGATGCGCGCTCACGTCTGCCGATGCCGGGGCTCCTTCTGATGTGAAAAATATGTCATTTCGACCCGTCGCCGCGGTTCGCGTTCTGGATCTGCAATTGAAGCCATCCGACGGCACGCGCGAGCACGAGCCGAAGGCGATCGGGTATGGGACCACGGCGGTCGATCGTGTCTGCACCCACGCGGACACCTGCCGTGGCTCACGCCGGCCGACCGAGCGAGCACGATCGACGGACGATGCGGCCCGCTTGAACGCTTGCAAGCCGGTTGAGTTGAATGGTGCGACCGGCGACCAGTAACCGGAGGGCTCCAGTTGAAAAAGCTAAACGGGGCGACCGGTGCAACCCGTAACCTAGATGCTGACAATCCGCCCGCGGCGCGATCCACGGCAGGTGTCCGCGCGTGGGTGCAGGAACGATCGACCGCCGAGGTGCCATACCCGATCGCCTTCGGCTCGTGCTCGCGCTGTCGCGCCGAACTGCGCGCTGTGCGACCCATTAATTCCTCGCGCTGAGCGCGCTCTTCTTGCGGAAGAGGTCCGCGAGGCGCGGGCGATCGGCGAGTCGGCAGCGTGGTGCGGTGCCGTCCATCTCGATCGAGCGTGATGTGCTCGATCGGCGCGTCATCGCCGCAGCGATACGCGACGCGCCAGCCGGTGCCGCGCGCTGGACGGATGTCGACGGGCTCGAGGTCCCAGCACATGACCCTGAGAAAGTCGTTCTTCTCGACGACGCGGTCGTGCTCGACGATCGCGATCGTGAGCTTCGGCGTCCCGCCGTACGGATCGACGAACGGGAACACGACGGCGGTGCGCTGCGCGTGGCGAGCGAGAACGCAGGTCTCGCGGCCGTCGTAGCCCCAGCCGAGATCGATCGGGCCGCCGGGGCGATCGAGGTAGTACTGGAGGCCGGTGTGCTCCTCGCGGAGTGCGAAGGCGACCTCGCGGCCGTCGGTGCACGTGGTGGCGCGCTCCTCTGTCGGCGCGAATGCGGCGAGCATGATGATGTTGGCGATGCGGCTCATGGCAGCAAGCTGGGGCGGCCTCGCGGGTGAGCACGGACAGGATTCCGGACGCGAGCCGTTGCCGGGAGTGATTTCCCGATTTCAACTCGTCGATCGGGAGAAACGGCGATGGCAAAGTCGACGAAGAAAGCTGCCAAGGGCAAAGCTGCGCCCAAACCCGCAGCGAAGAAGAAGCAGGCCGCGCCCGCGAAGAAGGCGGCGAGCAAGGTCGTCGCGAAGGCGAAGGCGGTGGTCGCGAAGGTGAAGGCGGTGGTCGCGAAAGCGACGAAGCCCGCCGCGAAGCCCGCTGCGAAGCCGACCAAACCGGTCGCCGCCGCGAAGCCAGTCGCGGCGAACGTCGACGAGCAGGGGTTGGGCTGGGTCGACGCGGGCAAGGGCTATCAGCTGACGCTCGACGCCGGCAAGCTCGCCGTGAAGAACGACAAGGGCAAGCGGCTCACGTCCGTTCCGAAGGAGTTCAAAGACGGCGACGTCGCCGATCAGCTCGAGGCGCTGCGCGACTGGCTCGTCGAGCACGATCGCGAATGCATCTCGCAGGTCGAGCAGTGGATGCTGCGTTCGCTGCCCGTGCCGCGCGCGGTCCTCGAGGCGGTGTGGGAAGACCCGTCGTGGCGTCGGCCGCTCGAGAACGCCGTGGTGGTTGCGGTGAAGGCCGATGGTGGGCACGACCTGTCGAAGGCGGGGCTGTTTCGCGGTGTGGATGCGAAGAAGGGCGTCGGCATCGTCGACCTCGACGGCGAGACCGGGTGGCTCGCGACCGATCGCGTCGCGATTCCGCATCCGATCTTGATCCATGAGCTCGACGGCTGGCGCGAGCTCGTCACGCAGCTCGGCGTCACGCAGGGCATCGCGCAGCTGCATCGCGAGACGCATCCGAAGGAGATCGCGAGCGGGACGTCGATCGATAGGTTCGAGGACGGCAAGTTCGCGATGCTGATGCATGCGGTCGGGAAGGCACGCGCGCTCGGCTACAAGGTGCGCGGAGGATTCGCGACCTGTCAGGTCTGGGACGCGGGCGCGGTGAGCGAAGCGCGGTTCTGGATCGGCGCGGATAGCCCCGACAGCGAGACGTACACGGGACAGCTGAGCTGGGTCGACGGCAAGGAGCGCGGGCTGAAGCTCTCGGATGTCGGGCCCGTCGCGTTCAGCGAGGGGATGCGGATGGCGGCGGCGATCTATGCCGCGCGCGTCGTCGAGAAGCAGGAGGAGGCGTCGTGAGCGAGTCGAGCGAGATCTTGAAGGCGGGTGGCGTCGTGCCGCTCGGCGCGAAGCTCGGCAAGGATGACGCGGTGGATACGGTCGTCGCGCGCGCGTATCGCCATGGCGTGCTGCCGAATCGCACCGTGGTGCGGCTGACGGCGGAGAGCGTCGTCGCCGGCGATGACCTCGAGATGGCGACGCTCGGCTTCGGGGCGGGCGAGGATCGCGGGCCCGTCGGGAAAGAGCGGCGGCGGCCGCTCGGGTTTCCGGGCTGGGCGCTCGTGAACGATCCGAAGAACGCGCGGTTCGCGCTCGATGTCGTGAAGGAGTTCAAGAAGCAGGCGCGCAAGGCGAAGTCGAAGCCGGGCCACGCGAAGGAAGGCATCGACGCGATCGCGAGCAAGCTCGCGCGGAGCGTCCCGCACTTCTTGCCGTCGTTTTACGAGGAGGCGGGGCGCGCGTTCATCGAGCACGGTGCGACGACGTTCGCGGCCGCCTTTTTTGGCAAGGCGCGCGAGGCGGAGGCGGTGCACGCGCTCGACGTCGACGAGGATCATCGCGTTCACGGCTTCCTCGAGTTCGCGCTCGCGGGCGCGGTGACGACGAAGGCGCTCACGCAGTACGCGAAGGACCTCGGCGATCACCACAAGCCCGACGTCGCGTATTCGCATTTTCGTCAGCTCTGCCTGCAACGCACGCTCGGCGGGATGCCGCCGTGGTCGGGCATGGCGAAGGAACTGCGACGGCTCGCGAAGGCGGCGAAGCTGGATCCCGACAAGGAGGACGCGGGGTTCATCGCCGAGATCATCGAATCACCGGCACTCGGCAAGGCGGCGGGAGAGTTCTGGCGCGCGTATCAGGAACCGATCACCGCGCTCGGCAAGGCGAGCCCGGCGGCACGCGGCGCGCTCTTGAACCTGTTCCCGACGGGCAGCTCGTACAACACCGAGCTCGACGAGATCTGGCTCGATCTGGTGGAGGCGACCGGCGCGACCGAAGCGCTGATCGCGAACACGGCGCCTGTGGAAGCGCAGCCGAGCGGCGGGCGCGCGGCGTGGTTCGACAAGCTGACGAGTCACCTCGCGCGTAGCTGGCGCAGCTCGCAGATCAGCAAGCGCGCGTTCGATCTGCTACGGCGGATGGCGCCGATGCTCATCGCGGACGGCAAGCCGATCACGAGTGCGGGCCGTCACAACCAGATCGATATCGATCTGTGCGAGCTCGCGCTGGAGCTCGGCGTGCCCGTCGTCGCGCCCGCGGAGCATCCGCGCATCGACGCCGGCGACTGGGCGAAGGGTGCCGCACAGCCCGAGCGCGGTCGCGATCCCGTGCGCACCGCGGCGCATGCGACGATCGGCCCGCTGCTCGGCGCGTCGGTGGCGAACGAGATCGGCAGCGAGCCGTTCGACACGATGTCGCGCGGCAAGGTGGGGTTTCTCGCCGCGAAGCGCGCGTGGCTCGAGGGCGCGATCGCGAAGGCGGAGCAGGGCGCGCTGCCCGATCTCGTGCACGCGATCTCGACGATCAACGGCAAGGTGAAAGCGGAGACGTTCGCGGAGCTGCCCGACTTGCACGCGCGGTTCGCGGCGCTCGACGTCGCGCCGTCACTCGCGCGCACGTTGCGCATCGGGATCGTCGACGAGCTCGGCTGGCCGCTGCTCGAGGAGATCGCGGCGGAGCTCGACCCCGACGGTAAAGCGGAGCTGACGTATCACGGCGCACCGCAGGCGCTGGTCGTCGCGTCGAAGACGCGCGCGGTCGCGGTCGGGCCTTACGGCTTTCTCGGCGCGCACGATCTCGTGGTCCCGCCGAAACACGAGCTGATGACGCTGCGGTTCATCGGCGGGCAGTTCCTCGTGATGCTCAAGCAGGGCTACAACGCGCGCGCGTACTGGAGCGGCGCGCCGCACGACGTGTTCGATACCGAGATGAGCACGTGGCACGTCGTGACGAGCACGGCGCGCGCGGTGGTCTTCTCCGACGGTGCGTGGCTCGAAGGTGAAGCGCCGATCCGCCCGGGCGAGCGCAAGCTGTCGCTCGGTTCGCGCGTGATGGCGTACGACGGCACGACCGCGTGGATCTCCGAGACCAAGGAGGGGCAGGTCCGCTGGCGCGAGATCTCGTCGACAGGCGAGCTCGGACGCTATAGCTGGCCGGCGTTCGTCGAGGCCGGCATCGAGACCGACTGGAAGATCGATCCCGCGTCGTACGTGTTGCCGGCGCCGCGCCCACAGTCCGTGCTCGGCGTGCGCGACGGACTTGTCGGCGCGCGCGTGCGGTTTCAGAGCAGCGAGGCCAACCGCTGGACGCAGAGCAAGCGCGAGATCGAGATGATCGACGGCACGAAGTGGAGCGGGCACGTCGACGAGCACATGAACGCGGTCGTGCGCTTGCCGGGTGGCGGCGAGCCACGTCCGCTCCTGAACGAGAGCGTGTGGCGCGAAGGCACGACGACGACGATCCTCTCGGCCGACGGCAAGCAGGAAGGCTCGCGCATCAGTAACGGCGAGCGTCGCTACTCGCGCGGTCAAGTGACCGCGATCTCGTCGCCGTTCTGGCACCTGATGGAGCCGCGCGACGAAGCTGGATCGAAGCGACTGCACGAGATCACCGACGCCGAGGCGCGCGCGCTGATCGCCGCGGTGCCCGTGCAGAACACGACGCCGCGCGGTGTCGTGCATCCCGAGCCCACGGACGTGGTCGGTGGCGTGCTCGACGGCATCACACATCCGCGGCTGCGTCGCGGCATCACCGGCTGCGCGATCCTCGCGGCCGAGCAGCAGCTGGAGCGCGATCGCCTCGTCGCGGAGCGCGCACCGGGACAAGCGGCGACGCCGACGTCGACGGGCGGTCACAACGACGACGTGCTCGCGGCGGGCCTCGCGGGCTTCAACTCGCTCGGCTGGTCGAAGGACGGCCGCGCGTGGGGACAGATCGAGCGCACGGTCGAGATCTTCGGCAGCGACGATCGGAGCGACCGCACCGTCAAGAAGCTTCCCGGCGCGACGCTCGATTGGTTCGTGTATGCGGTCTCTCCGGGTGCGCTCGTGTACATCGCGCTCGCGGTCGGCACGCCGGCCGACAAGCGCAAGCCCGTCGTCGAGCTCTTGCAGCATCTGTCGGCGCTGCCGTCGCCGTCGAAGCTTCGCGTGTTCCACGCGCAGAAGCCGGAGACCGACAACGAGGACGACGACGATGATGATGACGAGGTCGAAGGCTTCGAGCTGAAGTGGATCGACGGCAACGCGTACGCGCTCCGCAAGATCGGCTGGTCGGGCAACGAGCTTGCGGTGCTCGAGTACGCACCCGACGGCGTGTTCAAGCCGCTTGCAGGGATGACGACGTCCGACGTGCAAGTCGGCTCGAAGGCGGTCGAGAACATCGACACCGTGCTCGCGGCCGTCGCCGACGGCAAGACGTCGTGGTCCGCCGACGCTGCGGCGAAGCTCACCGAGGGCACGGGCCTCACGCCATCGGAGGGCGTGTATCTGTGGGCGGGTTGTCCCGGGCTCACCGATCGAACGTCGAGCTTCATCGAGAAAGAGCTGCGCGAGAAGACGCTGCAGCTCAAAGCGAAGGCCGCGGACGTCGCGCGCGACAGCATGCGCGCGTTGTCGCTCGCGAAGCGCGTACGCGCGATCGATGCCGCGGGCCACGCCGGCGTCGCGGCGCTACTCGACGGGAGCGCGGTCCGCGCGCTGGTCTCGGCGTGGAAGCAGGAGCTCGGCACGCGCGTCGCGGTTCCCGAGGAGCTGATCGCCGAGGCCGATCGCGAGCTGTGGGCACCGCGTCCGCCGAAGGACGCGCTGACGCTGATCGGCAGCGCGGACAGCGCGCCGGAGCTGAACGTCGACGGCAACTGGGGCGTCGATATCAGCTGTGGTCTCGTGCGCGTCTCGCAACCCGAGGTGCTCGTGCAGACTGAATCGAAGGACGCGCCGCCGGCGTTCGATCTCCCGGCGATGCAGACCGTCCTCGTGTACCTACCGTTCGTGTTCGCCGAGCTGCCGGTTGGACATCCACTGCGTGCGAGCGCGGCGCGGGCACACGAGCTCGTGCTCGAGCGGCTCGCGAACAAGTCGCTGTGGTTCGACGCGGGGGCGCTCTACATGTCCGAGGAGGACGCGAAGGCGTTCGACACGAGCGTCGGCGCGCTCGGCGGCGAGCTGGTCACCGGCCTCGATCCGGCGATCACCGCACGCCGTGTGCCGGGTGCACTGCTCCAGCGCATCGGTCACTCGGCGAAGCTCAAGCTGCACCCCGCGTCGCTCGATGCAAAGGCGGTCGCGACCGTCGAGAAGCTCGTCGTGCAGATGCAGCAGTGGGGTCTGTCGGCATGGAAGTGCATCGAGGTCGCACGCTCCGCCGACTACCGCGCGTTCGCGGACCGCATCAAGAAGACGCCGGTGCCCGAGGGCAAGTGGGAGCAGAATCCATTGGCCTCGGCACCGAAGCTCGTCGACAAGGTCGCCAAGTCACAGGGCCTCTCGAAGGACGCGGCCGCCGCGTACCTCCAGTACCTGACGCTGCTGTGGCCGACGTCGAAGAACCTCCAGCTGTGGAACGACTGGAAGCCGAAGCAAGTCGACGCCGCGAACGCCGAGCTGCTCGACAAGGAGCTCGTCCTCGAAGCGAAGCGCGAGCGCGCACAACGCACGATCTTCTTGCCCGGCGGCTGGGACGCACTGAAGTCGCCGAACCCGCCGATGGAGTCGTGGAAGCTCGCGCTCTACGGCACGCGTGGACCCGAAGGCCACGCGCTTCCACCGCTCGTGCGCTTCCAGGCGCTCGCGCCGTTCCACTTGATGTTCGAACGCGCGTGGAAGCGCTGCGAAGACGGCGACGTGCCGCGCTATGAAGAGGTCAAACGATGACGAAGAAGAAAGAGTCGGCGAAGCGCCCTGCGGACGAGGGCACGCATCAAGCGCCGCCGCCGGAGCAGATCTATGCGGCGGAGCTCGACTTCCTCGCGAAGTGGGACGACGGCGCGCGGCCGCCGAGCTGGAAGCTCACGCCGCGCGCGGTCGTGACGTTCATCCTCGGATCGAAGAACGAAGCGCTGCGCGCCGGTGGGAACGCGCAGGTGATCAGCGAGAAGTTCGTCGGTGACCGTGCGCTCGTCGAGCGCTGCGTCGTCACGCTCGCGGGCGAGCGCGGCCTCTTGCTCGTCGGCGAGCCGGGTACCGCGAAGTCGATGCTCTCGGAGTTGCTCGCGGCGGCGATCAGCGGCGACTCGTCGATGACGGTGCAGGGCACCGCAGGCACGGCAGAGGAGCACTTTCGCTATGGCTGGAACTACAGCCTGCTCATCGCGAAGGGGCCGCATCCCGAGGCGCTCGTACCGTCGCCGGTGCTGTCCGCGATGCGGCAAGGTGCGCTCGTGCGCGTCGAGGAGATCACGCGCTGCTTGCCCGAGGTGCAGGACGCGCTCGTCTCGATCCTCTCGGATCGGCGACTCAGCGTTCCCGAGCTCGGCGTGCTCGAGCCGGCGCAGCGCGGCTTCAACGTGATCGCGACGGCGAACTTGCGCGACAAGGGCGTCAGCGAGATGTCCGCCGCACTCAAGCGCCGCTTCAACTTCGAGACGATCGCGCCGATCAGCGATCTCGCGCGCGAGACCGAGCTCGTGCGCCGCCGCGCGAAGCAGATCGTCGCGGACGCAGGCGCGCCGCTCGGCGTCGACGATGCGGTGCTCGAGGCGCTCGTCACCGTGTTTCGCGATCTGCGGCTCGGCCGGACCGTCGAGGGCTGGCCCGTCGAGAAACCGACGTCGGTGATGTCGACGGCCGAGGCGGTCGCGGTCGCATCATCGATGGGCCTCGCGGCCACGTTCTTCCCGAGCGATCGCGACGTCGCGCGCCTGTTGCCCGAGTACTTGCTCGGCGTCGTGATGAAGGACGAGCCGAAAGATCGCGGCAAGCTGCTCGCGTACTGGGACGCGACCGTGAAGCGGCGCTCGGAGGGCGACGCGCGCCTCTGGAAGTCCCTCCACGAGCTGCGGCGCGTTCTCGAGGCCTGAGCTTGAAGCTCGATCCGAAAGACGATCCGGCCGCGGCGCTCGACGAGCTCTCGTCGTGTACGTCGCCGTGGCTGTTCGGCGTGCGCCATCACTCGCCGGCGTGCTCGATCGCGCTGCCGCCACTCCTCGACAAGCTGCAGCCGACCGCGATCGCGATCGAGCTGCCCGAAGATCTCGGCCACTGGATGGAGTGGCTCGGTCATCCCGCGGCCGAAGCGCCGCTCGCTGTCGCCGCGGTCTCGAAGCATGGCGCGGATCTCGGGTTCTATCCGTTCGCAGATTTCTCGCCGGAGCTCGTCGCGATCCGCTGGGCGCGCGCGCATGACGTGCCGCTGTACGCGATCGATCTGCCGTCGTCGTCGCGCGGTGGTCGCGATCACGGCGGCGAGCTGCTCGGCATCGGCGCGCGGCTGCAGGGCGCCGACGACGACAGCTGGGAGTACATGGTGGAAGCACCGGCGACCGCGCAAGAGGCGGAGCGCGTGCGGCGCGCCGCGCTGCTCTACGGCTGGGCGCTGCGCCTCGATCAAGCGCGCGGTTCACGCGTCAGCCAGCTCGATCTCGCGCGCGAGGCGCACATGCGCTCGGTGCTCGAGCGGATCGGCGCGTATCCGAAGAAGAAGAGCAAGAAGGCGTCACCCATGGCCGGCAGCCGAGCCAAAGTCGCCGCGATCATCGGCTCGTTTCACGCGGCGGCACTCGTGCCGGAGCCGACGCTGTGGCAGGCGCCGTCCGCATCGTCGAGCGAGACGGCGGAGCTGGTCTCGTCGCTGATCCCGTACGCGTTCGAGCTGCTCGATGCTCGCTCGGGCTATCCCGCCGGCATTCGCGATCCATCGTGGCATCAGCGGCTGTGGCAGACGCAGCGCGATCGCGGTGATGTCGCGATGCTCGTCTCGCAGTGTCTCGTCGAGATCACGCGCCTCATCCGCGCGAAGGGACTGCCCGCGAGCGTGCCCGACGCGCGCGCCGCGGCCGAGATCGCGATCTCGCTCGCGGCGCTACGCGGTCTCGCGGCGCCGGGCCGGCGCGAGCTCGTCGAGGGTGTGCAGACGGCGCTCTCGCAAGGCGAGCTGATGGGCCGCGGGCGGATCGTCGCGAGCGCGATGGAGCAGGTGATGGTCGGCCGGCATCGCGGTCACCTCGCACCCGGCACGCCACGCTCGGGACTCGCGCCGCACGTGTTCGCGCTGATGGACGAGCTGCGGCTGCCCGGCGTCCCGGCGAAGGGCAAACCCGCCATGACCGAGCCCGAGGACATCCGGCTCGATCCGCTGCGCTCGCCGCTCGATCGCCGCCGTCACGTCGCGCTCGCACGCATGCGCGCGTGTGGCGTCCCGTATGGCACCGAGCTCGAGAGCGTCGCGGCCGGCGGCGTCGAGAGCCTGACCAGCGTGTGGCGCGTGATGTTCACGCCCGCGACGGAGGCCGTGATCGAGCTCGCGGGGCTGCGCGGCGTGACGCTGCGCCAAGCAGCGATGGGCGCGCTCCGCGCCGAAGCGCTCAGGCTCGCCGCCGCCGAGGCGCTCTCGGCGAAGGCGCTCGTGGCCTTGACCGAGACCGCCGCCGAAGCAGGCGCCGGCGAGCTCGTGCGCGAATGGCTCGCGGAGCTGACCGGCAAGCGGCTCGCGGAAGCGACGCTCGGCGAGCTGATCGCGCTGATCGCGGCGATCGATCGGATCCTCGCTGGGCACGTCGTCGCGCTGCCGGCCGACGCCGACGACGCGGTCCCGGGCGAGATCGACGTGTTCGAGTCGCCCGTGATGGATCGCGCGATGGTGCTCGGTGTCGCGGTCGCGAGCATCCTCGGGCTCGCCGGCTCGGAGTCGCTCGACGACGCGCGCGCACTTGCCGAGCTCGTGCGGCTCCTCGAGCGGCCGGAGCATCAAGGCGTCGGTGATGGCCGGCTGCGGTGGTCGCTCGACCAGCTCGTCGAGACTGGTACGCCGACGATCGCAGGTGCGGCCGAGATCGTGCGCGTCCTGATCGGGACGCAGACCGCCGAGGTGCTCGCGCAGACGATCGGCGCGTGGATCGATGTTGCCGTCGACGCCGACGCGCGCCGCATGCTGGCGAACCGGCTGCGCGGCGCGATCTCGATCGCGGGCCCGCTGTTCGAGTCGGCACCGGTGTTTCTCGACGGCATGCTCGAGCGCGTCGAGCGCCTCTCCGACGAGGACTTCCTCGTACGCGTCACGGCGCTGCGCGATGGCTTCGAGACGCTGTCGACCGCCTCGCGCAAGCGCCTCCTGCGCTCGCTCGGCGATCGGCTCGGCGAGGGCGATGCGCGCGGGCAGGGTCTCGATGTCGTCACCTCGATTCCGCCGGCGCTGCTCGTCGCAGCCGCCGAGGCAGATCGCGCGGGGCGCGCGGCGGCGGAGCGCATCGCGCGGCCGGAGTTGCTCGTTCCCGAAGTCGCCGCACAAGCGGGCGCGCCGCGCGTCGTGCCCGATCACGGCATCCCCGTGCGCGATCGCTGGCGCATGATCCTCGGGCACGAGCGCGAGCGCATGAAGCCGCGCTCGCTGCGTGTCGCGCGCACACTCGACGAGCTGTACGGCAAAGGCCACGGCGAGGGCTCGCGCGAGCAGGGCGGGGGACAAGAGCAGGGCTTCCCGACGGTGCGCGCGTGGAAGGACGAGATCGACGAGCTGTTCGGCACGCGCGTGTTCGAGGAGGTCGCGGCGAAGGCGGCGCTGAACGGCCGCGTCGGTGCGCTGCTCGAGGTCGATCCCGAAAAGGTGCAGCCGTCGATCGAGCTGCTCGAGCAAGTGCTCTCGCTCAAGGGCGGGCTCGGCGAAGCGCACCTCGGTCGGCTACGCACGCTGATCAAGCGCATCGTCGACGATCTGGTGCGCGAGCTCGCGATCCGCGTGCGGCCCGCGATGCAAGGCGCGATCAGCCCACGCCCGACACGCCGCTCGACGGGCGTGCTCCACCTGCCGCGCACCGTCGCGGCGAACCTCGCGCGCACGCGCGTCGACGCGGACGGCGCGGTCTCGATCATCCCCGAGAAGCTCATCTTCAAGACGCGCAGCCGCCGCCACATGGACTGGCATGTCGTGCTCGTCGTCGATGTCTCGGGCTCGATGGAGCCGAGCGTCATCTACAGCGCGATGATGGCGGCGATCCTCTCGGCCGTACCGTGGATCGACGTGCGCTTCATCGCGTTCTCGACGGAGATCGTCGATCTCTCCGAGCACGTCCACGATCCGCTCGCGCTCTTGCTCGAGGTCTCCGTCGGCGGCGGCACGCACATCGCGAAGGGCCTGCGCTACGCGAAGAGCCTCGTCACCGTTCCGCAGCGCACGATCCTGATCACCGTCAGCGACTTCGAGGAAGGCTACTCCGTCGATGCGCTCGTCGGCGAGGTGCGCTCGCTCGTCGAGGCCGGCGTCACCTGCCTCGGTCTCGCCGCGCTCGACGATCGCGGTGCGCCTCGCTACTCGGTGCAGATCGCCGAGCAGATCGTCAACGCCGGCATGCCGGTCGCGGCGCTCACGCCACTCGAGCTCGCGCGGTGGATCGGGGAAAAGATTCGATGACGAGTCGCCCGAAGATCCGCGCAGATGTTGCCGCGACGCTGACCGCGGCGATCCCACCGCGCCTCGTGAAGAAGCTCGACGCGGACCCGACGATCGCGGACAAGTGGACGTGGTCGGCGTCGACGATCACGACCGACAAGGGCGAGACGATCACGCTCGGCCTCGATCGCGATGTCGTCACGGCGGTCGCGTGCTCGTGTTTGCTCGCCCCGAAGTGCCTGCACGTCGCGGCGGTCGTCGCGTTGCTCGAACCGGACGAAGGCGCGCAAGCCGATGCGGTGCCCGTTGCCGCGCCGGCTGCAGCGCCGACCTCATCGATGACGGCCGGCGAGGCAGCCGACGCACGCACGGCGGCCGAGCGCGCACTTCGCACGGTCTCCGCGATCCTCACGAGCGGCGCCGAGGCGAGCGGCGCGTTCGCGCAAGCGGAGCTGCTGCGCTCCATCCACGCGTGTCGCACCGCCGGGCTGCACCGGCTCGCGACGACGCAGACGCGCGCGTTGCGCTCGATCCGCGATCTGCGCGCCGACAAGCCGGAGTTCATCCTCGCCGTGCTGACCGCAGATCTGCGCGATGCGCTCGCCGTCGCGCACGCCATCGCCGGCGGCGAGGCGAGCGACGCGTTGTTCGGCTTCGCGCGGCGCGACTACGAGCCGATCGGCAACCTGCGTCTGCGCGGCGTGCTCACCGAGGCCGTGATCGCGCGCAGCGGATACGCCGGCGCGATCACGTATCTCGTCGACGACAAGGGCAGGTTCTACACGCGTGCGGACATCGCGCCGGGTGATGCGGGTCGCGCGGCCGGCGCGTACGACGGCGCCGCGAACATCGGTGACGCGGTGCTGCCGCATCGCGAGCTGTGCCGCACTGGCCTGTTCCTCTCGGATGCGACGGCGTCCGCCGATGGTCGGCTCGGCGCGGGGCAGCGCGTGCGCGCGGTGCGCTCGAGCGAGCCGTCGCTATGGTCGAGCGATCAGCTCGCCGCGCGGTTCAACACCCCGCTGGCGGATCAGCTCGCGAAGCTCGCCGCGCGCGACGCGGACCCCGACGAGCTGCGGCCGGCGGCGTGGGACCTCGTGTTCGTCGAGGGTGTGGTCGTCGGCGGTGCCGGTGGCGTTGGCCTCGTCGCCGACGAAACGCCGATCCGGTTCACGACCTCGCTCGATCACCGCGCTCTCGCGATCCGCGACAACCTCGCCGTCCTCTCCCGCGCATCCGGTCTGCGCGTTCGAGCGATCGGGCGTGCGCGTATCGGCGTGCCGCGCGAGCTCGAGTTGCTCGCGATCGGCCCCGCGCCTGACGAGCTGCGGTTCACGATGCCCGAGGCGTGGCACGGGCGCGCGAACGTGCACTACGACAAGCTCTCCGTGCTCGCCATCGACGAGGCGCCCGACGTGAAGGTCGTGCCGGCACCGCCGGTCGAGGACCTCCTGTCGCCGCTGCGCCGGCGGGTCGAGCGCGCTGTGCTCGGCGGCACCGGCACGCTACCGACACACGCGATCGCAGAGCTCGAGCGCGAGGCACGTGTCCTCGCGGAGTGCGCGCTGCGCGGCGGCGCCGAGGTCCTGCGTGATCTCGCGGCCCTCGCGCACGATGCCGCGCGTGGTGCGAGCGGTACGCGGCGCGCGATCGATCGCACGACGTTCGCGCGCGCGTGGCTCCGCGCGGCGCTCTACGAAGACGCCGCACGGCGTCGCCTCAGCGTCGCGAGCTGGTAAGTTGAGGGCGTGAACGTCACGTTCGAGCTCGGCATCTCGCTCGGCGAGATCTCGAAGGTCCGCTTCGAGGATACGGGTGTGCCGAAGCTCGACGATCCGTTCACCTGGTTCATCCGACGCGCCGGCGAGGCCGTCACGATTCACGCGCACTACGAAGGCAGCGTGCGCGAGATCGGTCGCGCGAGCTGGGTGCGCGGCCGCTTGATCGAGCGCGTCGGCGTGAAGCGGGCGTTTCCGAACGACCACCAGTGGAAGATGGTCGGCACGGCGCTCGGCCGCGTGTGTCGCCGCGAGAAGCCGGAAGGCGCCGCCCCGTGGCGCCGCCTGCCACGCATGGTGATCGGCCCGATCGTGGTCGGCGTCCTCGCGATCGTCGCGACCGCGATCATCTTCGTGGTGCGCACGGACCCGCCCGGGCGCGCGACCATCGTGCCTTACTACAACCTGTTGTGGAGTGATGTCGAGCGCGGCGGCGAGACCACTGCCGCACTGATGACAAAGGATCCCCAGCGCGAGCGCGGTCGCAAGCTCTGCGTGACCGGCACGGTCGTCGAGATCGAGGGGGCGACCGTCGACGCGCGCCGGGTGCATACGGGCCGGCTCCGCACGCCCGAGGGCGACGTGGTTCCGTTCATCGCGGTCGGCAGCACGCGCTCGATCGTCGCGCGGTACGCCGGTAGGTTCTGCGGCTTCGCGCATGGCAAGCAGATCATCGGATTGTTCGATCTGCCGGAGAATCGGAGCCCGGAGCGAGACCGCTGATGCAGGAGATCTTGAACCTCAAGGAGCTCGAAGCGCTTGCCCGCGCCCGGCTGCCGCAGCACGCGTGGGACTACTACGCCTCGGGTGCCGACGACGAGCGCTGCGTCGTTCGCAACTGCACCGCGTACGAGCGCATCGCGCTGCACTATCGCGTGCTCGTCGACGTCGCGACGCGCGACCTCTCGACCACCGTCCTCGGCCAGCGGATCGCGATGCCGATCGCCATCGCACCGACGGCGTTCCATCGCCTCGCACATCGCGATGGCGAGCTCGCCTCGGTGCGCGCCGCGGGTGACGCCGGCACGCTGTTCATCCTCTCGACGCTCTCGAACACGGCGGTCGAGGACGTCGTCGCCGCGGCGAGCGGCCCGGTCTGGTTCCAGCTCTACATCTATCGCGATCGTGGCGCGACCGAGGCGCTCGTGCGTCGCGTCGAGGCCGCGGGTTGCCGCGCGCTCGTGCTCACCGTCGACGCGCCGCTGCTCGGCCGCCGCGAGCGCGACGTCAAGAATCGCTTCGCGCTGCCCACCGGGCTCGGCATCGAGAACATGCATGCCGCCGGTTACGCGCGCGTTCCTGCCGCGAGTGCCGACTCGGGCCTCGCCGCGTACTTTGCCGAGCTCCTCGATCCCGCGCTGACCTGGGACGCGATCTCGTGGCTGCGCTCGATCACGAAGCTGCCCGTGATCGTCAAAGGCATCGTGCGCGCCGATGATGCCATCCGCGCCGTCGAGCACGGCGCCGCGGGGATCGTCGTCTCCAATCACGGAGGCCGTCAGCTCGATGCATCGCCCGCGACGATCGAGGTCCTGCCGCGCATCGCCGACGCTGTTGCCGGCGGTGCCGAGATCCTCCTCGACGGTGGTGTCCGGCGCGGCACCGACGTCGTCAAGGCGCTCGCCTTGGGCGCGCGCTGCGTGCTCGTCGGCCGTCCCGTCCTGTGGGGCCTCGCCGCCGCGGGTCGCGAAGGCGTCGTCGCCGCGCTCGGCACGCTCCGCCGCGAGCTCGATCTCGCGTTCGCGCTGTGCGGCTGCCCTGACGTCGCGCGCGTGACCCGCGATCTCGTCGAGCCATGATCACGATCATCGGCACGCTGCTGATCGTCCTCGCGACGATCGGCGTCGGCCTGCTCGCCGATCGCAAGTGGGGCGTCCTCCCGCGCAAGGAAAAGCTCCTCGCGGCCGGCCGCCGGCCGCAGCTCCCCGGTCACGCCCCGGGCGAAGCACCGGCCACCGCGATCGACGTCTCGGCCGGCGAGCTCGAGAAGCTGCGCCGCAAGAAGTGCGACGCGTGCCGCGGCGAGACCGACGCGCTCGCCGACGACCACGTCACGTACGACGGCCACGATCTCCTCGTCG
>JALZOJ010000073.1 GCA_030857175.1 Myxococcota bacterium
GCGCACCACCTCGCAGCACTCGCTCGGGTCGGGGGCGACGCCCGCACCATCGCGCGCCGCATCGTCGTCGCACGCGGTGCCGTCGGCACACACGCCCGTGCCGCAGCGCGCACGCACGACCGCGCCGCACGTGGCGCCGCCGTCGTCGCATACGCCGTCGCGCGCCACGCCGCCGCCGTTCTCCGCGCGCACGCCGACGGCGACGAAGGAGCCTGCTTCCCGCGCAACGCCGCCGCCGCTGCCGAGCTCCTCGACGGGCGCGTTCGCTCCGATCTCGACGCGCGAGCGCCGCACGACCGCGCGTGGCGCAGGTGCACCGCCGCCGCCGAACGAGTCGTATCCCGCGACGCCCGCGCACGCGCGCTCCGCGACCGAGGCGCCGGCGCGTCCGTCATCACCGGGCGACGACGAGAGCGAGACGCTGCGCGGCGAGACCTCGCGCTCCGCACTGCTGCCGCGCCGCCCCGCACCCGACACGATCGACCCGGAGCTGCCGCAACAGGCTCGCCTCAAGCCACCGACGAGCCCCGGCGACATGATCACCGCGCGGCCGTCGGTCTCCGACTTCTCCCCGCCCGAGCGAACGAAGCGACCGTCCGATGTCACGATCGGTCAGTCGATCATCAAGCGCGAGTCGTCGAGCAAGCGTACGTGGGTCCTCCTCGTCGGGCTCGGTGCGGCGGGCGCCGCCGCCACCGCCGTCACGCTGATGGCCACGCGTGGCGACGACACGGTCAACAAGGTCGACTCGAGCTCGTCGAACGCGGGCGCGGTCCCAGCTCTCACACCCGAGCGCCTGTTCGGCACGATCAAGTTCATGATCGAACCGCCGGACGCGGAGATCAAGCTGGTCGAGAAGAAGCTCGATCATGCGGGCTCGCCGTGGACGACGCAGCTCGAGCCCGGCGTCCACCAGATCCAGATCCACCGCGAGGGCTACAAGTCGTGGCTCACGTCGATCGAGCTGTCGGCGAACGAAACGCAAACGCTGCGCGTCGTGCTCGAGCCGATGTCGACGATGGCGATCGCCGAAGCCACGCTCGTCCTCACCAGCACGCCGCTCGGTCTCGAGGCCTCGCTCGACGGTCGCCTGCTCGGCGTCACGCCGATCAAGGCGCAGATCAAGCCGGGCCCACACACGATCGTGCTCCGCCAGAACGGCGCCGAGGTCTGGCGCCAGGACCTCAACGCCAGGTCCGCCGCGACCCACGAGTTCAGCCCGTCGATGGACGAAGCAAAGCAACGCGAGCGTGCGCAGCGCGCCGCACCCGTCGCGCGCAGGGAACCGACGCCAGCGCCGATCGCCGAACCCGCACCGACGACGCCTGCACCGATCCCGCCGGTCATGACCCCCGACGCGATGCAGGTCGCCACGCAGCCGCTCGACAAGACGGTCGAGAAACCGGCCGTGCCCGAGCCGGCAAAGCCGATCGCGACGACGCCAACGCCAACGCCGCCCGCGCCGACACCTCCTGCCGTCAAACCGCCGCCGACGCCGGCCATTGCCACGACGGCACCCGCGCCGATTCCCGCCGCTGCTCCACGCAACGTCGGTCCGGTCCTCGTTCCGCCGAGCAAGGTCACGCGCATCTCCGGTGCGATGCCAACGCTCGGGAAGTCAAAGCGTGCCGAGGTTCCGTCCGTCGTCGCCGCCAAAGTCTGCATCGACACCACCGGCAAGGTCTCGAGCGTCGACATGATCACGAAGCTCGAGCGGCTGACCTCGGTCGACCTCAGCCACGCCGTCCATTTGTGGCGCTATCAGCCGTACAAGCAAAACGCGGTCGCGGTGCCGGCGTGTTTCGTCGTCAGCTTCCGCGTGCAGTAGCGCTCGTCAGGCCTTCTCGGCGACGACGACGGCAAAGAACATGTCCATGCCGCAAGCGAACTTCACTTCCCCATCGGCGGGAACGGTGACGTCGACCTCGATGGGCGCGTTCTTCGGTAGCTCGACGAGCTTGCCGTCGGGCGTCTTCAGCTGCGAGAGACACTCGCCATCGATCGTGCGCGTGAACTTGAGCTTGAGCTTCTCGCCCGGCTTGCCGGGGATGCGATCCGGCACGTAGCCCTTCTCGTTGGCCGCGATCTCGATCGTCCGCACGCCATCCGTCGCCCTGGTGCCGGTCTTCACCGTCGCAGCGGGCGTGGGCTTGTCCTCCGACTTCTCGGCCTTCTTGCAGCCGAACGTCAGAGCGAGAGCAAGTCCAAGAGCGACGCGCATCATCATGGCTGGCACGATAGCATCGGCTCGTGGTGCAGGCCTGTTCGAATCCTCGGATCTAGAAGCGCGCTGACACCGCGCCCTGCGGTGACTGGTCGACATCCGCGGTCGGATCGGACCAGTTCTCGAACTGCAGAATGCCGAGCTCCTGGAAGCGCTGGCGCTGGCGGTCCGAGAGCAGATCCATCTTCTTGATCGCTGGGACGATCTTCGCGAACAGCATCTGCCGGAACATGACCTGGCCCTTGTTCTCGAGTGCGATCTGCATGCACTCCTTCGCCGGCAGGCCGGTCTTCTCCCAGACCTCCTGAAACAGGAAGCGATCGCGCATGAGGCGCGCGGCCTCGTACACGAAGTCTTCGCGCTCGCGCTTCACGGACTCTGGCTGATCCTTGTAGAAGTCGCGCAGCGAGAGGACACCAAACGCGACGTGGCGCGCTTCATCGCCCATCACGTACGCGGTGAGCTCGCGCAGCAGCGGTTCCTTGGTGTTGTTGCGGATCATCGCGAATGCGGCGAGCGCGAGGCCTTCGACCATGATCTGCATGCCGAGGAACTTCATGTCCCAACGGCTGTCCTTCAGGATCATGTCGAGCAGCGTCTTGAGGTGCGGATTGACCGGATAGGAGAAGCCGATCTTCTGGTGCAGGTACCGGTTGTAGACGTCGACGTGGCGGGCTTCGTCGACGACCTGGCTCGCGGCGTAGAGCTTGCTGTCGAGATCTTGGACCGAGTCGACGAGCTGCGCGGTCGCGAGGAGCGCGCCCTGCTCGCCGTGCAAGAACTGCGAGATCGTCCACGAGAACGTCTCGATGTCGAGGTTGTGCTTCTCCTTCTCGGTCATCCGGTTGTAGATGTCCGAGCCATGGAGCGGCATCAGCTCTTGGGGGGCGAACGTCTTGTCGAGATCGACGTCGGTCTTCCACGGGAGGACGTCGTCGGAGATCCACTGCGCGCGGACGGCCTTGTCGTAGAGGTCGCGCAGCTTCACGCGCGTGTCCTGATAGCCCCAGGTGTACGTGACGTCGAGCAGCGCCTCGAGCGTCTCGATCGACGGGCCAGCCAACGTTTGTGGGGATGTCGCGGTTGCCATCAGGTCGCTCCTTGCAGATTCGACAAAACTGAAACTTGTTTCATTTTGTGCTGGCGAGGTGCCAGCGTCAAGGGCATTGTCGAATCGTGAGCACGTCGCGGGCACGGAAGACATCCGCCCACAGTGATCCGGAAGCGCTGCTCCGGGCCACGAAAGAACCTGACTTCCGTCAGGAGCGCTCGCGGCGTAGCTACCTCGCGCTCATCGATGCGGCGGCCGAGCTCTTCGGTGCCCACGGCTACGACGCGACCGGAACTCCCGAGATCGCGCAACGCGCGGGCGTCTCGGTCGGCACGTTCTACCGCTACTTCGATGACAAGAAAGAGATCTACCTCGAGATCACGCGGCGCGTGATGCACGACGCGTACGTCCAGACGCTCGAGGGTCTGACGCCCGCGCGGTTCGTCGATCGTGCGCGTCACGAGACGATCGCGGACACGGTGACGGTGCTGTTCGACCACGTGCTGCGGCGGCCCGAGCTCTCGCGGTCGTTCACCGAGATGGCGCTGCGCGACCGCGATGTCGCCGCGCTCAACCGCGCGTTCGAACAAGTGTCGGTGCAGCGGCTGAGCGCGCTGATCACCGCGATCGTGCCGCGCACGGTGGTGCCCGATCCGGAGGCGACCGCATACGTGCTGTACGGCAGCGCGATGCAGTGCGCGTACAGCATCGCGGGCCACTTCGGATCGCCGCCGATCGACGCCGATCGCGCGAAGGCCGCGCTGACCAGCTTCATCGAGCGCACGCTGTTTCCGAGCTAGCGCCTGCCCCGCAGGCTAGCGATTGATCGCGGAGCGCACGGCCGTCGTCACGACGTCGACGGCATGTGCCTCGGACTCGCCCGCATCGAGCATCGCGTGCATCACGCATGCGATCGCGCGCGAGGCGCACGTCGAGAAGTCCATCGGCACGATGTAGCTCGAGCGCTCGCCGGCCCACACCGCGAGCGACGCGTGATCGACGCCCTCGAGGATCCAGAACGGCGCGACATCTTCCTCGCGCTGCCACGCATGCGCTTCTCGCGTGACGTCGAGCGACGACCGCACGAGCTCGGCATGCTTCTCCGATGGATCGTCGAGCCAGCGGCGGATCGCGGCGAGCATGCCGTCGACATAGCTGCGCCCCGGTAGGCCCTGCTCCGGCTGCTCGGGATACTGCGATGCGACGAGCGAACACGCGGCGAGCGCGGCCTTGACCGCGAGCCGGCGATCACCGCTGATCTGTCGCTTCGCCCATTCCTTGAGTCCGCGCGACAGGTAGTCGCGTGCACCCGCCCAGGCGTTCGCGACGTTCGTCGTGTTCTCGCCGAGGTCGCGCAGAAATTCGGGATTCGGTTTGTGGTCGCTCATACGTCGAGATAGCTCCCTTCCGCGGCGGCGAAGACCGGGACCGCCGTGCGGGCCGCAGTTCGCGAGACTACCTCATCGATCATGTCGTCGGTGGCATCCGGGCTGTGATGGAACAGTGCGAGCTTCTTCGCGCCCGCGCGCTCGGCGACGACAACTCCCGCACGTGCGGGCGAGTGGCCCCAGCCGCGGCGCAGCTCGTAGTCGTGATCGGCGTGCATCGCGTCGTGGATGAGCAAGTCCGCGTCGCGCGCGAGCTCGATCGCCTCGGGGAGCGGATCGTCGACGTTCGGATACTCGACATCCGAGAGATACGTGACCGTCTTGCCGTCGGCGACGATGCGAAACGCGGTCGTCCACATCGAGCCGTGCGGCACGGCGATCGTGTGCACCTCGAAGCCCGGCAGCGTGATCATGGAGCCCGGAGTCAGCGTCTCGATCGAGACGCCCGCCGCGAGGTTCTCGAGTCCGTTGAGCGGCGAGTAGTGGGGCGCGAGCTGGTTCTGCAGCGTGGATTCGAGCGAGCTGCCCGATGACGGCGACGCACCGAGGATCCGGATCTCGTTTCCCTTGATGAAGAACGGCGTGAAGAACGGCAGGCCCTGGATGTGATCGAGGTGCGTATGCGAGAGCAGGATCGGCAGCGAGCCTTTGCCCTTGCCGAAGTCCGCGGTCATCAGCTGCTTGCCGAGCTCGGTCGCGCCCGTGCCGAGATCGATCAGCAGGCGCTTGCCGGCATCGGTCACGAGCTCGATGGACGTCGTGTTCCCGCCGTAGCGCAGGAACTCGCGGCCCGACATCGCGAATGATCCGCGCACACCCCAGAAGCGAATCTTCAAGTCGCCTCCGCGCCGATCGGTATCGTCATCCCTTCGAATGACGTGAGCACTTCGATTCCGATGCCTGCACCCTTCGCGAGGTACTGCGCCGCGATCTTGTCCATCTGCTCGTCGCTGTGCGACGGCGCGTGATGATAGAGCACGAGCCTGCGAACCTTCGCCGCCGCGCAGATCTCGAGTGCTTGATCCGGCGTCGAGTGACCGTAGTGCGGAAACCGCGCGTACTCGTCCTCGGTGAAGTGCGTGTCGTAGACGACGGTGTCGACACCGATGAGCCGCTCGACGAGCGCCTCGCGCATCGCACCGAGCGCGACGCGGTCGTCCTCGGAGAGCGGCTCCGGTCCTTTCAAGAAGTGCTGCTTGTGAAGCACCTGATCGAACGGCGCGGTATCGGAGACGTACGCCCACGACGACCCATCGCAATCGACGCGATAGCCGACCGAGCCGAACGGATGGTTGAGCGCGATCGGCATCACGCGGAAGCCCGCGATCTCGAAGTCCACGCCCGGCTCGACCTCGTGATACTCGAACGCCGCCGGCACGGCTTCGAGCGCCATCGGAAAGAACTCGTGGCGCGTGATGCCGCCGATCACTTGCTGGAGCTCGTCCGCTGCGGTGAGCAGCGAATAGATCGAGATCTTGGTGCCCTGGATGTACGCGGGCGAGAAGAACGGCAGGCCCTGGATGTGGTCCCAGTGCACGTGCGAGAGCAGCACGTGGTGGTGCTCCGGCCCCTTCGCTTCACGAAGCAGCTTGTTGCCGAGGGCGCGCATACCCGTGCCGGCGTCCACGATCAGGGTCGCGCCGGACGTCGAGCGAGCCTCGACACACGACGTTTGGCCACCGTACCGAACGGTGGCTGCGCCGGGCACCGGATAACTGCCCCGGACCCCCCAGAAGGTAATCTGCATTCGCGAAGTTATTGTATCGCCTTTCCGACGGAAACCTCCAAACTCCGGCAACCTCTGGGTCGCGGTGGCCCGCGCGACGGGTTATTGAAGCAGTCATGAATCCACAGCCAAGGATTCTCGTCATGGGCGCCGGCGGTATCGGCGGCATCGTCGCCGCGACGCTGACCGAGGTCGGCTCGGCGATCACCGCAGTCTCGACGAACGCGGAGATTCGCGCAGCGGTCGACAAGTCGGGCTTTCGCGTAGTCGATGAAGGCGAAGAGCGCGTCGTCCGTGGCTGGGTCTCGCCCGCACCGGAGGGACGTTACGATTTGTGTATCTTGGCCACCCAGCCTCCAAACGTGGAGGACGCCGCGCGCACCGCGCTTCCGCATCTCTCGGAGGATGCGCAGGTCGTCGTGCTGCAGAACGGCCTGTGCGAGGAGCGCGTCGGCGCGATCGTCGGCGCGAAGCGTGTGGTTGGCGCGATCGTCGCGTGGGGCGCCTCGATGCCGGAGCCCGGCCGCTACGAGCGCACCGCGGCCGGCGGGTTTCAGATCGGCCGCCTCGATGGCGGGCTCGATACGGATCTGCGCCGCATCGCCGAGCTGCTCGAAGCGATCGGTCCCGTCACGCTGACACAGAACCTGCGTGGCGCACGGTGGAGCAAGCTCGCGCTCAACTGCGCGGTCTCCGCGCTGGGCACGATCGCCGGCGAACGACTCGGCCCGCTCGTGCGCGTGCGCCGCTATCGCCGCCTCGCGCTCGAGATCATGACCGAGGCCGTCCAGATCGCGAAGGCCGAGGGCGTCGCGCTCGAGAAGGTCGCGGGCACGCTCGACCTCGAATGGATCGCGCTCTCCGAGGCGGACCGCAACGCCACCGCATCCGTCGGCCTCACCGCGAAGCACGCGCTGCTCCTCGCGGTCGGCCTGCGCTACCGCCGCATGCGGTCGTCGATGCTCGCGGCGATCGAACGCAAGCGCACGCCCGCGATCGATTTTCTCAACGGCGAGATCGTGATGCGCGGCGCGCGCCACGAGATCGCGACGCCGTTCAACGCGCGGATCTGCGAGACCGTGTGGGCGATCGCGAAGGGAACGACGAAGTCGTCGCGCGACACGCTCGATCGGATCTGCGAGCCCGACGAGCGCGCGTCGTCGCCGGCGCTGTGATCACACGCCGAGCCCCGCGCGCATCTCGGTCCGGTACGCCTCGATCTCCTCGATGAACTTCTCGATCGCGTGGATACCCTTCGCGATCGTCGAGAGGCCGCCGTCCGACGTGTCCCACGACGAGTCAGCCGACGAGTCCTTGCCACCGAACTCGCACTTGATCGTCTGCGACGCGATGTTGAAGCGCTTCGGTCCGTCCGACGGCTGCTTCTGCCACGCCGTCGGGATGTACACCATCATGCTGCCGACGCGGAGCTGCTTTGCCTGCGTCACCTGCGCGACGCTGCCCGTGCTCGAGCGCGCGAGGTCACCCTTTCCGACATCGCGCGCCGCACGCGCGTCCGCGAGGAAGGTGTCGGCCTCGGCGATGAACGTCGTCATCGTACGGAACGCGCCGACCTCGCCGGGTTTGGTCTTCACGCCACGCTTCGCCTCGGCCGCGTCGAGCGCCGTGCCGAGCTCGTCCATCGCCTTGCGATGCTCTTCCTTCTTCTGCTGGAGCAAGGCGACCTTGTTGAGAAAGCCGACGAGCTGATTCTTGGAGTCGTTCGCTGCCGTGAGTAGCTCGCCGCGCGCGGCGTTGTAGTCGTTGACCTTGGACTTCTCGGCCTCGACCTCGGCCTTTTCCTCCTTCGCGTCGTCGGCAGCCGTCATCTCGAGGCCTGGAATGCCCGCTGCCTTGGCGGCCATGACCGCGAGCTTCGGCCCGATCTTCTCGCCGACGAACTGCGCAGCCTTCGCGGCAGTCGTCGTCGGATCGACAGCGGTCTTGGTCACGTCGATCAAGAGGCCGAGCGTGTCCTCGACTGACTTGTTGAGCTCGTCGACCTTCGTTTTCGCAGCCGCGTACTCGCTCTTGAGCGAGGCTGACTTGAACGACGAGTCGAGTCCGGTGATCCGCGCCGATGCGTTCGTGATCCTGTGGACGGCGTTCGTCGATTCCGACTGAGCCTTGACGACCTCGTTGACCTGCGGCTGCAGCGGCTCTTTCGCCACTTGCAGCGCCTTGAGCTTCGCGGCGAGTTGCTCGTCGCCGCCGGCGAGCTTCTGTGCGCGCTCCGCGAGCGCAGCGGTGCCCTTGTTGTTGCGAGCTGCGTTCCCGATGTGATCGTTCGCGAGGTCCTTGCCACTCTCCTTCGACACGCCCTTCTCGGCATTCTTGTCGGTGACACTCATGCCGGTCGTCGCGGCCATGCCGTTGAGACGGGCGTACGCGACCTGCACGTTCTTGTAGAGGAGCTTGAAGTTCGCGAGGCCTTGGTCCTGCGCTGCCGACGCGCCCTGGTACTGCTGGAGGTCGGAGAGCGCCTCGTTGTTCTTCTTCAGCATGTACGGCGCGGCGTCCTTGGAGTCTAGCGCCTCGTTGAGCTCGGCCGTCCACGTCGAGATGAACCCGTGCGCGCGTGACGCCTCGCTCTTGTCCTTGATCGTCTGCACCGACATCACCTGGTCAGGCTTCGCTCCTTGCGCCTGCTGCGCGCCCTCGTCCGCGGCCTTGTCGAGATCGGTGCGGTAGTCACGCGAGATCTTCGAAGAGCCGCCGCCGATCGCGAACGGAGCACCATGAACCATCGCATCCGCCGCGCGATCCGCTTCGTGCTCGGTGGCGTCGAACGGCGTCGAGACCTCGAGCTTGTTCTGCCGCGTCGGCGATCCGCCACGCTGCTGTACCGTGTGCGCGACCTCGTGGGCGATCAGGTGCTGCCCCGCCTGCGATGACGGATCGTAGCTGCCGGCACCGAAGTGAATGTCTTGCCCCACCGCATAGGCGCGCGCACCGACCGCATTCGTCGCGGCCTCGGAGGCACCACCCGTGTGCACGCGAACACTCGACAGATCGGTGCCGAGCGAGCTCTCGAACTTGCGCTGCAAGGAGGTCGGCAGGCTCGATCCGCTCGAGCTCGCGGCCGCATCGACAGCGTTCTCCGCGCCCGCCTCGACGCCATTCGCATCACGCGCCTTGCGCATCAGGATGCCCGAGGCCTGCGGCTCCGCGCGGCGTTGAAGGCCCGCACTCGTGTTCGCGCGGCCCGGCGCGGCGTGATCGTCGGTGGCCGATTCGTGATCGCGGTGCTTCCGTTCGAGCTCTCGTTCGTTCATGGCGTTTCCTTTCAATCGATCGCACCGCTGGCGGACAGCTTGCCGAGCTCGGCGTATTCGAGCCTCACCGCTCGATCGAGGTGGTGTTGCGTGACCGGTGTCTCGTCTTGCGCGGCGAGGAATGCGGCGCGTAGGCACGCGTTGCGGATGTAGCCGCCGGAGAGCGGGTACTTGTGCGCGAGCTTGTCGAGCGCGAGCGCGCCCTGCGTTGGCAGCTTCGGTGGCAAGTGGACGCGCCACAGCTCCTCGCGCGTCTCTTCGTCGGGAAACGGAAATGACAGGCGGAAGGACAGGCGCCGCTTGAACGCGGGATCGATCGAGCTGGAGGCGTTCGTCGTCAGGATCGCGATGCCCTCGAACGTGTCGAGGCGCTGGAGCAGGTAGTTGACCTCGAGGTTCGCGTAGCGATCGTTGCTCGAGCGAACTTCCGTGCGCTTCGCGAACAGCGAGTCGGCCTCGTCGAAGAGCAGGATCACCTGGCCGTCCTCGGCCGCATCGAAGATCGCGGCGAGGTTGCGCTCGGTCTCGCCGATCCACTTCGACATCAGCTTCGAGAGATCGATCTGGTAGAGGTCGAGGCCGAGCTCGCGTGCGACCACGCCGGCGACGAGTGTCTTGCCCGTGCCCGGCGGTCCCGAGAACAGCGCGGTGAGCCCGCGCGAGGTCGCCATCGTCTGCTCCATGCCCCAGGTCTCGAACACGGTGCGGCGATGCTTCACGCGGCCGACGAGCTCGCGCAGCGAATCGAGGATGTCGGGTGGGAGCACGAGGCCGTCCCAGGTCGCGAGCCGCTCGACGCGACGCGCGTGCTGACCGAGGCGCGCATCGCGGGTCTGGCGGATGTAGCGCTCGAGCTCGGCGGTGACATCGACACCCGACACCGCGCGATCGAGCGTGGCCGCGACGGCGCGATAGATCGAGCCGGGCCCGAGACGGTAGCGCGCGGCGAGCAGCTCGGGCTTCGAGATCACGCCTGCGTCGGCGAGCGCGCCGCGCCAGACGTCGAGCCGCGCACTCTCGGCGAGCACGGGCAGCTCGATCGACACGTGGCCCGCGTCGAGCGGCGTCGCATGATCGGGCGGCGTGACGAGGACGAGCGGCCCTGGGTGCGCACGCAGCACCTCGACCGTCGCTTCGCGATCATCGCGCTCGCCGAAGGCGATCTCCTCGATGCCGACGATGCATGGCAGGAGACCTGCGAGCTGCGCGCACCGGAGTGCGAACGACAAGCCCCCCCGCGCGAGCAGCGTCATGTCGACGATGCCGAGTGGACGATTTGCTTCCGCGGCGATCGACGCGGCGAGTGTGCGGCGCCCACTGCCCGCGCGGCCGCGCACGACCACACGGGCGTTGCCTTGCACGCGCGCGAGCGCGGCGAGTGCGTCGGCGATCACGCCGGGTCCGACGACGATCTCCTCGAGGGCGCGGTCGGAGCCGCGCGCGGTGACACCGAGCCCGAGATCCGGGACCTCGCGGCGCAATCGTGCGAGCACGATCGGATCGACGGCGAGCGCTGCGAACGGACGCGCGCGCTTGGAATCGGCGGTGATCACGCCGAGCCGCACGAGCGGAGCGCGCGGATCGAGCTCGGCGGCGATCTCGTGGCGCGATGCGCGGCCACCGAGGATCTGCTCGACGAGCGCCTCGTCGACGAGCGGGCGTCCTGGGTCGTTCGCGAGGATCCCGTAGAGGCGTGCTGCTTCACTCCACACCGCCGGTGCTGCGACGACGAGCAAGATGTCGAGCGCGAGCGGCGAGAGCTCGAGCTCGGTCGCGAGCGCACCGAGCGGTGTCCCCGCACGGCGCGTGTCGCCGGTCATCTCCATCGTGTGCGTCGCGAGGTGCTCGGTCGCTGCTGCGACGTAGTCCGCCGCGAAGCCGTGGTTCATACCGAGCAGCGCCGCGACCTCGTGCTCGAACGGATGGTTGCCCTCGTTGCCGTAGCCGAGCCGTCGCGTGTCCCACGCGTTCGCGATCGCACGCAGCGTCCAGAGCGCGACGGTCCGGATCTCGAGATCGAGGAGCTCGAGCGCGACGGCACGCTCGACGGGCTCGACGACCGCGATCGGTGCCAGGCAGCGCAGATCGAACGGCCGCGCGAAGACGGCCGCGGCGGGCGCCGGCGTCGTGACCGGCGCGTCTGGTGCGTCGGGCTCGTCGACGACGTCGTCGGTGACCGCCGCGACCACCGCCACCGCGGGCTTCGCGGCGAGCGCTTCGCGAACGTGGACGAGCTCGATCGTCGCTGCGCCATCGCGGATCGCGAGCTGCTCTCCGTCGGGATCGAGCGCGAAATCGGCGAGCTCGAATGGCGTGTGCAACTCGCCGAGCATGCGGCCCGAGCGCAGATCGAGGATCGCGAGCTCGGAGGGCGCGATCTGCAGCGCGACGAGACCCCGCCGGATCGCGATCCGCGGCGTGCCGGTGCGGATCGCCTGGCGAAGCTGCGCGCGACCGTTCGCGAGCCCGACCACGACGAGCTCGCGCGCGCTGTTGCGCTCGACGAGCAGCGCGACCGCCGTGCCGTCGAGGATGATCGCACCCGCGAGCACGCGCGAGCCCGGCGCGAGCTCGCACGACAGCCCCGACGGCGCGACGACGCGCGCACCGGTGACCGTCACCCAGCGACGCGCGGTGAGTGGCAGCACGAGATCCGCGTTCGGCACGGTCGCGGTTCGCAGCACGCCACCATCGTCGAACAGCGCGCTCGTCGACCACACCGCGGCCGGCGCACCGACCGGCGCGGCGACGAGCGCGCCATTGCCCGTAAGAGAGTGAGCTCCGAGACGCTGACCATCGACGGCAAAACGTGCGAGGCAAAGGTCGTGGCCAGCCGCGACCCAGACCTGATCGACGAAGCCGACAGCGGCGATCGCTCGCTCCACGTCGATACGCGTTGTCGTTCCACCAACGATGTCGACGATCGCGACCGCATCATCATCGATAGCGATCAGCCGCCGGCCATCACGGGTGAACGACAACTTCGGGGAGATCAGCGCAACCGAGCTCACGAGCAGGTAGAGACCGCTGGGGCTCCAGCGTCACGCGAAAAACTTCGCGACCTATCTCGCGCGGTTAGCGGCGGTACGCGATCAGCAGCGCCAGGAGGCCGAGCAGCGCGATCCCGGCGAGCAAGAGGCCGATCGAAAGGCCCGGCGCCTGATAGCGCCATGCGATGCGATGTGTCCCCGGCTCGATGCGCACGGCACGGCGCAGCACGTCGGCGGTGAACCACGCGCTGTCGCGATCGTCGACGCTGACCGTCCAGCCGGGCGCGCTCGTCGACGACACGGCTGCGTAGGCAGGCACGTCGGTCGAGCACGTCACGTCGATCGCGCCCGGATCCCAGCGTTCGATCGTGCACGGCAGCGGTGGCCCGCGGTCGTCCTGCGATGCCTGATTTCGCCCCTCGAGCACGACCGTGCCACGCAGGACGCCCGTGCCGCCGCCGGTCGGGTACATGAGGTCGAGCGTGTTCGCCGGATCCGCGGACCACAGCGCACCACGCATCACCGAGGCGGCCGGCGCGACCGGCAGCTTCACGAGCGACCACGAGCCGCGCGTCGCGATGGGCTCGAACTTGCGCGGTACGACAAGCGTCTCTGGAAGGATCGCGAGCTCGATCCCGAATCGATCGAGCAGCGCTCCGCCCTCGCGCGCGGCGGCGAGCCAGGTGCGGTCGTGCAGCTTCGAGCGCGCCGGATCTTCACTGCGCGCCGCCGCGAGGCCCCATGTCGACGGCGACGCGCCGGAGAGCGTCGCGATCGCTTCGTCGAGCGTGGTCGGTCCATCGTTCATGAACACCGGGCGGAATACGCGGAGCGGCGCCGTGCCCGCGCGCTTCATCGCTGCGGTCGCAAACGCCTGCGGAACCGCGACGACATCGCGCTCGATCGTCGGCGCTGTCGACGGCACCGTGCTCACGCTCGACAGCAGCACCAACACGTAGACGAGCGGCAGCGCGAGCGTTCGCCACGCGAGCACGAGCGCGATGCCGAGGCAGACGAGCGAGATGCCACCGTCAACGAGCGCGCGGCCGATCGCGTCCTCCGCGGTCCCGTGCTTCATCGCGACCGCAGCGAGCGCGATCGCCGTGCATCCGATGCCGACGAGCAGCGAGATCACCGCGCGCCGCTTGCCGGCGAGTAGATCGTCGAGCCCGTGCGCTGCATTCGACGCGAGGACGACGACGAGCGCCGCGATGTGAAGCTCGGGCGCGCCGAGCCACGCGGGCCAGCCGCCGCGACCGGCGACGAGCACGAGCGCGACGAAGATGCCGATCACGACGAGCACGCGTCGCGCTGGCGTTCGTACCGCCGACAGCGAGAACAGCGCCGCACCGACGAACAGACTCGGCGCCCAGGCGTGGTCGCCCGCGAGTGTGGCGACCGAGCGATCCGGATCGCTCGCGCCGAAGCTGCCGGGCACGACGAGCTCGAGGAACCTGCTCGGCGGTAGACCGTGCACGACCTCCCCCGCGCCCATGCCGATCGCGAGCAGTGCCGGCACCCACTGCACGGCGCTGATCGCGAGCCCCGCACCAAGCGCGATGGCGAAGCTCCGAAGCGTCGTTCTGCGCGCCGCGATCGCGGTCGCGATCACCACGCCATCGAACAGCGCGGCGAGCACACCAGTCAGTCCGACGAAGCCGATCGCGAGTGCGAGCCCGACCGTCGCGCGGATCGCGGAGCGTCGGTCCTGCGCATCGACGAGCGCCGACGCGGCGAGGCCGATCCACGGCAGGTGCGCGATCGCGGGCAGCGCACCTCGCAACGCCGTGCTCGCGAACACGCCGCTCGCAAGCGCGAGGACCGCGACCACGACGACCGCCGGCTCGCTCGGACCGTCCTCGTCGCGCGGCCGATGCCGGCGCCGCGCCCACAGCGCGATGCCGATCGCGGCCCACAGCAGATGCAGGATCATCACGAGATCGAGCGTGCGCGTCGACGTCGCGATCCAGATCGGCGGATACAGTGCGCCGTGCGAAGGCTCCGCGGCCAGTGGCACACCGAGCCCGGTCCCTTCCCACCACGCCGGCAGCGTGCCATGCCAGACGGCGTCGGCCGCGGCCATACGCGCCGGCGCCACCTCGGTGTGATAGCGAAGGTCCGCCCACGTCTTGCCGCCCGCAACGAGCGGCACGTTGATCACCAGCACGACCGCGGCCAGCACGAGCGCCACGAGCGGCAGCGATCGCGGTTGTGCTGTCACGCGCGTTATCTTGACATGTCCCCCGGTCGGGCCGAAAACCACCGAGGTGCGTTCGTCGATCCTGATCGCGATTCTGCTCGTTGCGTGCAAGCGCGATCCGAACGCGGCTCCGCCGTGCGGTGCGGTGGGCGCGAAGCTGTACGTGCTCGCGCGCAACGACCTCGAGCGCGACAAGGCGAAGTACGACGATGCCTCACGGCGTCTCGTCCTCGATCAGCTGCCTGCGATGCGCGACTCGCTCGTGAATGCGTGCACCGATACGAAGTGGAGTGACGCCGTGCGGCGTTGTCTCGTCGACGCGACAGATCACCTCGCGTTCGCCGCGTGCCAGCAGCAATTGACCGACGCGCAGCGCCAAGCCCTCGAACGTTCCGCCCGACCGAAGACTTCGCCTTAGCGAGTTTTGTGGTATGCCGTTGGCCTAGGGATGGAGATCGATTACAAGTACGCGCTCTCTGATCCAGACGCGCGCGCGAGGCTCGAGCTCCTCGGGCAATACTTGCAGAACAAGCACGGGATCAAGGTCTCGTGGGTCGACGAGGGCCGCGCGAAGTTCGCCGGCAAATACCTGGTCGTGAAGATCGACGGCGAGCTCACTATCAAGAACGGGCTCGCTCAGTTTCGCGGTGAAGACCCGGGCTTCTTGTGGCGTGGCCGCGCGAAGGATTACATCGCGAGCAAGCTCGAGAAGTACCTGGACCCGACGGCAACCTCGGCTGACTTACCAACGAGTTAGCGCGACCCAGACGCGGCGAGCTGGCGAATCGCCATCGAGACCGCGCGATCCGCGGCCGACGGCGACATGCCCTGGCGCTCGAGACGGCGCTGCAGGCGTTCGATGATGCTCCACAGTGACATGTCGATCTGAGCCTTCATAAGTGTTCCTCACGTGTGACGAACGATGTCGGTCTAACTCGCCGCCGAACGCCGTCATTCCTTAGAAACCTGTCGCGCGACAGGGTTGCAGCGGGCCTGGTATGGCGATGTAGGTTCGCGCTGTGAAGCTCGCGACTTGGAACATCAACTCGATCCGCGCTCGCAACGATCGGCTGTTCGCGTGGCTCGAGAAGGAACGTCCCGACGTTCTGTGTCTGCAGGAAACAAAGGTCGAGGACCCGGCGTTCCCGGCCGACGCGCTGAAGAAGGCGGGCTACGAGGCCGCGACCTTCGGGCAGAAGAGCTACAACGGCGTCGCGATCCTCTCGACCCAACCGCTCGAGAACGTGACGCGCGCGTTCGGTGATGATGCCGACGATGGCGACGCACGCGTGATCGCCGCGACCACACACGGCATGCGCGTGATCTGCGCGTACGTCGTGAACGGCCAGGAGCTCACGAGCGATCGCTACCCGTACAAGCTCGCGTGGCTGCGCCGCATGCGCGCGATGCTCGATCGCACCGCGAAGCCCGACGAGCCGCTCGTCTTGTGCGGCGACATGAACGTCGCGCCCGACGATCGCGACGTGTGGTCACCAGAGAAGTGGAAAGATCAGATCCACTGCTCCACGCCGGAGCGCGAAGCACTCGCCGAGGTGGTCGGCTTCGGTCTGCACGATCTGTTTCGCAAGCACCACGGTGACGCCAAGGTTTACTCCTGGTGGGACTACCGCGGCGTCTCGTTCTTCAAGGACCAAGGCCTGCGCATCGATCACATCTTCGCGACGAAATCGATCACCGACCGGTGCACGAGCTGCACGATCGATCGCACCGCGCGCAAAGGCCAGGACGCGAGCGACCACGCGCCCGTGATCGCCGTTATCGAATAGCCAGCTCGGCCGACTCGCGCAACGGCGACTTCGCCTGCACGGGGACGACGACAATCTCGGGAATCGTCACGGGCCGCAGCTTCACGACGGGCCGCGTGCCGCCCTGCGCGGCGAGCGTGCGATACGCCGAGGCGAGGCGCGTGATCGCCGTCGACGTGCACGAGACCGCACACAGCGTCATCACGACGCCGATGATCTCGACCGCCGCACCGGAGAACCACGCGGCGACGAGCGAGCCGAGCGTGATCATCAAGATTCGCTCCGCCCGCTGCATCATGCCGCCGTGCAGCTCGATGCCGAGGCTCTCGGCGCGCGCACGCGTGTAGCTGACCATGAACGAGCCGCCCATCGCGGCGAGCACCGCGGCGAGCCACGGCGTCTCGCGCAGGTACCAGGCGTAACCGGCGAACACGAACAGCTCCGCCCAGCGATCGCTGACGGAGTCGAACAGCGCACCCGCCTTTGTCTGCTGGCCGGACAGCCGCGCGAGGCGGCCATCGAGAATGTCGAGGATGCCGCCGAATGCGTAGAGCCACACGGCCATGCCGAGGTGGCCCATCGCGGCGACGACGCCGGTCGCTGCGCAACACACGAGCGAGACTGCGGTGACGAGGTTCGGCGAGACGCGACCGACGAGCGCGCGCTCGATCGGTCCGACGAGCCACACGACGTAGCCGGCCATGAACGGACCGAGCAGCTGGTTGTGCTTGACGTTCTCGAGCCTCGGCGCGCGGCCGAACGTGCACAGCGCTGCGTACACGACGAGTGCAATCGACATCGTCGCGAATAGGAGAACGGCAGGTGCTAAGAGTAGGAAGCGATCCACGTTTGCCAGGGCAACGGAAACAGGCCGCAAATTTTGGTTAACACGCGAACCTATCGCGGCCAAGGTTAAAGCTCGGCAGTGATGCCGACAAAGTGTCGGAACTACGGTGTGTCGCGCTAATGTTTCGAGGCGTGAACGCGCTCGTGAAGTTGCTCGCGACCGCGTTCGGGGCCGGGTACTCGCCGGTCGCGCCGGGGACGTGTGGAACGGCTGTGACAGTACCGCTCGTCTGGGCGTTGTCATCGCTGTCGATGTGGCCGTGGGCGCTCACCTGTGTGGCGATCACGGCACTGGCGATCCTCGTCGCGCATGGCGCGGATCGCGTGTGGGGCACGCACGATAGCCAGCGCATCGTGATCGACGAGGTCGCCGGTTACTGCATCACGATGATTCCAGTCGACCGCGGGCACTGGGCGCCGCTCGCCGTGGGCTTCGTCGTGTTCCGTTTCTTCGATATCGTGAAGCCACCACCGGTGCGGTGGCTCGACCAGAACCTGCCCGGTGGATGGGGCGTCGTGCTCGACGATGCGGCCGCAGGTGTGATGGGCGCCGTGGTCATGTACGCGCTCGCCCATTTCGGCGTCTTCGCGTGGCTCGCGGGCATATAGTCACGGCGTGCGCCGCGGTCTCGCTATCTGCTTCGTGCTCGCTCTCGGCGCAGTCGCGTCGGCGAACGGTCGCCCGCCGCTGACGAACGGCGTGTACTTCCGGCCCGGCGACACTCAGTCAATCTACGTACGCTCGACGTTCGGTCTGCTCGTGAGCCACGACGACGGCTGCTCGTTCCGCTGGATCTGCGAGCGCGCGATCGGCTACGGCGGCGAGTTCGATCCGAAGTACGCGATCGCGACCGACGGGACGATCTTCGCGACGACGTTCACCGGGCTGAAGATGACCCGCGACGGCTGCACGTGGACCACCGCGCCGGTCGGCCCGGGCGAGATCTGGGTCGATGCGATCGACATCGGGCCGAACGGTCACGTCTGGGTCGCGACCGCCGAGAGCGCGGCGCCGAACAACGTCTATCGCTCGACCGACAACGGCGCCACGTTCGTCGCGCGCGGCATGCTCTCGCCGCAAGTCTGGTGGAAGAGCGTGAAGGTCGCGCCATCCGATGCACAGGTCGTCTACGTCGCGGGCTATCAGGTCGCGGGTGCACCGACGGCGCGCCTCTATCGCAGCGACAACGCGGGCGACGACTGGACCGAGCGGCCACTGTTCGGCGAGCAGCGCGATCCGCCGACGATGAAGTTTGGCTCGACGCCGATCGTGCTCGTCGCCGCGATCGATCCGAAGGATCCGAACATCGTGCTGCTGACCTCGATCGAAGCAAATCCCCCGAAGGGCGATCGCTTGTATCGCTCGACCGACGGCGGCGTGACGTTCAAGCAGGTGCTCGCCACGAACGACAAGATCCGCGACGTGTTCTACGCGACCGACGGCAGCGTGTACGTCGCCACGCTCGGCAGCGGCGCGTATCGCTCGACCGATCGCGGTGCCGCATTCACGCCTCTCGACGGACCGCCGCAGCTCGGCTGCCTCGGCCAGCGCAGCGATGGCGCGCTCGTCGGCTGCGGCGCGAACTGGGAACCCGACTTCAAGGCGGTCGCGCGCACGACCGACGCGACGAAGTGGCAGAAGGTGTTTCGGTTCGTCGAGCTCGCCGGCCCGCTGCAGTGCGCCGCGGGCACGACGGTCGGGGATATCTGCGAGCCGATGTGGCCGTCGCTGAAGGAGCTGTTCGGCGCGACCGGCCCGGGCATGTGCCCCGCGATTCCCGACGGTCCGCCGAAGAAGCCGAGCACCGGTGGCGGCTGTTGCGATGCCGGCAGCTCGTCGTCGAGCGGGCTCGTGCTGTTCGTCGCGCTCCTGTTTTGGCGCCGGCGCTACAGGCCGTCGCGCCAGCTCTTGTAGCGAAGCTCGACGCCGAGCTCGTCCTTCATCCGGCGATTCGCGATCCGGCGATTCGCCGTCAGCATGCCCGCGACCTCCGGCGACACCGAGTCGGGTGACACGCGCGGCGGCGGCGGCACACCGAGCTTGGCCGCGAACGCATCGGCGACCTCGCCGATCGGCGATGGATCGTCGTCGGCGATGTTCACGACGCCGGTCACCGGCCGCGTGCCCGCAAGGACGATCGCCGCGACGAGATCGATCACGTGGATGCGGCTGACATGACTCGAGCCATCACCGATCACGCGGTGTGTACCCTCGCGGATCCGATCCGACATCTTGCGACCCGGACCGTGAATCCCCGCGACGCGCAGGATCACGACCGGGACCTGCGCGGCGGCGAGCGCACTCTCCGCCGCGATGCGCGCCTTGCCCGAGCTGGTCACCGGCGCGACCGGCCAGCTCTCGTCGACCCAGTCGCCGTGTGCCGGCGCGTAGACGCCCGTCGAGGACACGTAGACGATCTTCGACGCCGCGTGCGCGGCCTTCACCAGCGTCTGGATCTCGAACGCCGGATCGTGGCCCGGCGGCGCGAGGCACACGACGACCGCACCGTCGGGAATCACGCCCTCGAGCGTCGACGGATCGGCGAGGTCGACACCCGCCCCTGTCACGCCGAGCTGCTGCGCCATCTCCTCGGCGGCCGTCCGATCGCGCCGGGTGATCGTCAGAGGCACTTCGCGGCCGATCAACGCCCGGGCTACATATGCACCCGTATAACCGCAGCCGATCAGGACCCAGGGCACAGCCGACATGCCGTGATTTTGCGCTCGATGGCCTCGGCAATCTACGATCCGGGTCCGTGCGCGCATTGGTCGCTGTTGTTTTCGCCGTTGCGTGTGCTCACACACCGCTCCCGCCCGCGCCGGATGCGCCGGTGACACGCCCGCCGAACCAGGAGCGTCACTACACCGTGTGGCTCGGTGGCGCGCGCGTCGGTTCGATCGTGGAGCGCGAAAAGTGGAGCGACGCCGGCGTGCGGCTCGAGCGCACCGAGACGATGCGCTTCCTCCGCGGTGATGCGCTCGTCGCGCTGGTGACGAACATCGAGATCATCGCCGACACCGCACTCGTGCCCTCGAAGATCACGTGGAGCGAGCTCGGCCCGCAGAATCGCTCGGCCGAAGCAACGCGCGACGCACGCGGCTGGCAAGCGGCCGGCCTCGACATCCCACCGGATGCGACGCCCGCCGAGCTCGTCCCGCTGATCACGCGGCGCGATGGCCGGTTCGCGGGTCGCGTGTTCCTCGTCGCGCGCGGCTTCCTCGTCGGGCTCGGGCGCGTCGAGCCCGCGGCGCCCGGCCGGCTCGTCGCGCGGCTCTCGTTCGGTTCGTCGGTCGCCGAAGCGACGATCGATGTCGATGGCGACGGCACGTACGCACGCGTCATCGACGGCGAAGGCGTGATCGCGCGCCGTGTGACCCCGGCCCAGGCGACCGAGGCCTTCGAGCCCGTCGACTTGATCGCGGCGACCTCGATCCCGATCGGCGGGCGCGGTGCGCGGCTCGTGATCGATGGTGACATCGCCTTGCCGCCGGTGCCCGGGCAAGTCGCACACCCGGTGAGCGACGGCATCGAGATCGCGCTCTCTCCTCGCCTACCGGGCGCGCTTCCCGACGAGGATCTCGGCCCGGATCGCCAGCCGGAGATCCGCGCGCTCGTCGCGTCGGTGCGCGCATCGATCGCGCCGAACCTCGGCGCTGGACCGACGACGGCCAAGCAAGCCGAATCAGCGACGGCCGGCGACTGCACGACGTTCGCACTCGCGTACGCCGCACATGCGTCGAAGCGCTCGATTCCGACGCGCGTCGTCACGGGCCTGCGGGTCGACGGCGATCGGTTGATCCGTCATCGCTGGGCCGTGAGCTGGACCGGCAGTGCATGGATCGCGGTCGACGCCGCGTTCGGTGCAGCGCCCGCGGGCGGCGACCTGATCGGCCTCGCGCTCCACGACGCCGACGATGCTGGCCTCGTCGCGGGCGAAGCGGCGTTGACCATGGTCCGCAGCGCGAACCGTCGCTGAGACGATCTTAGCCACCTGCGCGACATGCCCACAGCGCACGCTGGATCGCGGCTTCGTCGAGGTCGTCGCCGATCAGCACGAGCTCCGTGCGCCGCGGGTCGTCGCCCCACACGTCGCGGTACGTGAGCGTCGTGCGGATGCCCGCGCGTTCGACGAAGCCTCGGCGGTCCTCCCCCGCGAGGTGCACGAAGCCTTTCGCGCGAACGAGCCGCTCGCCGAGTGACTCGACGACGGCCATCACGCGCTCGCCGACGAGCGGCGCGTCGTCGCTGAAGCTCACCGCGACGAGCTGGTTCGCGTGATGGTGCGCCGCCTGGTGGTCATGCACGTGCGCGTGCCGCTTCTCCGTCCACGCGCGTAGCGGCCGCGGCTCGATCATCCACGCCGTCATCGCGCGGTTGCCGGCATCGTCGTCGGGAAAGCTCGCGCGCTCGGCGGCCGGCGCGATCGCGTCGAGGATCGCGTGTGTCTTACGAACCGCGTCGGGGCTCGCGACGTCGAGCTTCGCGATCAGCACGCGGTCCGCCGCCATCGCCTGCTCGCGCGCTTCTTCACGCGTCTCGAGCGCCGCGCCACCGGCCTCCGCATCGACGACGCATACGACGCCCGCCGGCAAGATGCGCTCGCGGATCGCTTCCGTCACCTTGACGAGACCGTCGAGGATCGCGGCCGGCTCGGCGATGCCGGTCGTCTCGAGGACGACCGAGTCGGGATTGCTGCGCGAAATAATGTCGCCGATGCCGTCCCAGAGGTCGTTCTTCGTGTCCATCTTGCAGCACACGCAGCCGCCCGCGAGCTCGAGCACGTCGCCGCCGCGGCCGACGATCAGCTGGGTGTCGATCGAGATCCGGCCGAGCTCGTTGACGAGCACCGCGATGCGGCGGCCGTGCTGTCCCGCGAGCATGCGGTTCAGCGCGGAGGTCTTCCCTGCACCGAGCCAGCCGGTGAGGATCGTGAACGGGACTTTCGGCATCAGGACGCGCGACGAAATAGCACGCGCTCGACGACATTCGCGAGCACTTCGCGCACGAACGGACGCACGACGAAGGCCTCGGGGCCGCCCTCCGCACCGACGTCATAGATGTCGATATACGACGACGTCATCATCACGATCGGAATCGCATTGGTATTGGGATCCGTCTTGATGCGGCGGCAGACCTCCGCACCGTCGATCTTTGGCAGGTCGCTGTCGAGGAGGATCACGTCGGGCGGCTCGTGCTTCACGCGCGCGAGCGCGCTCGCACCATCTCTCGCGATCTGGACGACGTGGCCGCGACCCGACAGCACCTTCACGATCAGCCGCACGACATCCGGCTCGTCATCGATCACGAGAACTCTCGCCATCTATTCCTCGTCGATGATCGACCGCAGGCACGTCTGTGCCACGGGCGATTCCCAGTCGCGCTTGTTCACGAAGTACGCGCGGAGGTTTCCTTTGCGATCGATGAGGGCGCTCTCGGGCACCGCCTTGATGCCCCAGCTCTGCGCGATCTTGCCGATGGTGTCGTCGCCCTCGGGCGGATCGAGAAAGACCTTGTACGGAATGCCGTCGGGCAGCGCCGTCCGGTACGCGTCGAGCACGACCTTCATGTCGTATTCGCCGTTCGCGTTCGGCGACGGCACGGGCGCGTTCGGCCGCAGCGATGTGATCGAAGCGACCAGCGCAGCCCCCCACGTCTTGTCGGACGCGAGGCTGATGACCTCGAAGTCACCACCCGCGAGGTCGCTCGTCATGCCGGCGAGCGAGGGCTTCTCGGTCTTGCAGACGGCGCACCACGACGCCCAGAAGTTCACGAGCACGACCTTGCCGCGGAAGTCGGAGAGCTTGACGGGTTTGCCTTGGTGGTCGACGGCCGTGAAGTCGGGGGCCGCGATCGGGAGCTCGCAGGGGACGCCCGCCGGGCAGAGTGCCGCGTTCAGCCGCTCGAAGCCGCGCATGCCGCGACATGCCGACACGGACTCACGTGCGGCCGCGCTGGGCACCATCCACAAGAACAGCGCCAGCACGGTGATTCCGATCGTGGCGACCGCTCCGCCCGCAATGATCATCGTCGGATCGATCATCACGCCGCGTGGTTTTTGGGGGACGACGGTAGCCGCCGGCAGGTCCTTCGAAGGTTTCTCGTCGGCCATAGATGCAAGACTAACCGATCTCGTACGCCCGGAAATCCCAGGGGCGAATCTTCCGCTATGCTCGTGGGATGTCTGTGCGTGGCGCGCTCAGCACCATGCCCGCCGAAGACGTCCTCGAATGGGCGGCCCGTCGGAAGGTCGGCGGGCCCATCACGTTCGAGCGCAAAGGGATCGTGCGTAGCCTCGTGGTCGAGGACGGCAACATCGTCTGGGCGAGCTCCAACCGCCGCGAGGAGCAGCTCGGCGTCGTTCTGACCCGGTCGGGGCTCGTGCAAGAGCGTGCACTGGCGGAGTCGCTCGAGACCCGCGCCGAGACTGGCGTCCCGCTCGGCAAGGTGCTGCTGATGTCCGGCCTGATCTCGGAGGTCGACCTCGTCGAGATCCTCGCGACCAAGATCCGCGAGACCGTGACCGACATCGCGACCTGGACCGAGGGCACGTTCGACGCGGTGCCGCGCGCGCAGACTCCCGCGACCGGCGTCAACGCGCAGCTCAAGATCGAGATCTGCCTCACCGTCGCGCGCCGCCGGATGCAACGCATGAACGACATCATGATGGTGCTCGGCGCGGATGACGTGACGTTCTACGTCGCGCCGAACGTCAACCCACCGGCCTCGGATGAGGACGTGATCGACATCGCGAAGATCTGGGCACTCGCCGGCGATCGCCGCACCGCGGCCGATATCACCGCGTCGTTCTCGGGCGAGCGGTTCGCGACGTTCGACGCGCTCGCGAAGATGGTCGAGTCCGGTCACCTCACGGTCGATCGGCGAAACCGCGAGCGCACGAACTCGGCCGTCGAGCTCGCGGCCGGCGCACGCGGACGGTTGCGGCAGGGCGATCGCGCGGGCGCATTCGCGATGGCATTACAAGCGCTCCATCAAGACCCGAACGATGCCGAGGTTCGCAGGACGTTCGGATCCGTCGAGCGCGCCCGCGTCGCCGAGGTCGCGAAGCAGCTGCTCTCGCGCCACCGCGTGCCGCGCCGCGTTCGCGACGTCGAGCTCGACGGCGAGGCGCTCGGCCTGACCACCGCCGAGATCGATCTCGCCGGCCGCGTGGACGGGCGCTGGGACCTCTTGTCGCTCATTCGCTCGGCGTCCGTACGCGAGGCCGAAGCGCTGCTCGCGTTCGCGCACCTCGCCGAGGTCGGCGTCGTCGATCTCGGATAGCCATGGATCCCGTCAGCCCGTCCACCACGCTCGACCGCGGCAGCCTGCTACCGCGCAGTGGCATCGGCGTCGACGGTGCGTGGCTCGTGATCGCGCCGCCCGGAAATCCGATCATCCGGCTCGATGCACGCCTGCTCGATCGCGTCGAGCTGATCGGCCGCTCCCCGACAGCGCCTCTCGTGTGGTCTGGCGTCGCGACCGCAGGCGTCGCCGCCGCCGCGCTCTCGATCGTTCCGGGCGGCATCTTCGTCTGCGCCGGGCTCGCGTACCTCGCGCACGAGCGCTTCAGCGAAGCGCGTCGCCGCTCGCGCAGCCGCGATCTCTTGCTCGCACTTGGTGATCTCGAGGTCGCGCTTCACGTCGCCGACGGTCCGGAATCCGCCAAGAGCATCGCGGATCAGCTCGCGCCGTACACGCGCGACGCACCGATCACGCGGCCCGAGGTCTTCGAGGATGCGAAGCGCCGCATGCGCGCGCAGGCCGAGGGCAAAGGTGAAGCATCCGCCCGCCGCGAGCTCGAGCAGGCGCTGCTCGTCGGCAGCGAGATGGTTTACCTCAACGGCGATCACCTGAACGTCGGCTCGAACGCGTTCCGCATTGGCGAAGTCCGCGAGTACGCGCTGCGCGGCGCCAATCTGCCGTTGACGGGCGGCCGCCTGCTGCAGGCCGCGATGGGCCTGCTCGTCGTCGCGGCCGAGGAGCGCGCTGCGCAGGGCGAAGACGTGCAGCTGCTCTCGAAGCGAATCGCCGACTACGAAGCGTGGTCGGGGCACACCGCAGGACGCTAGACCACTCCTACGCGGGCACGGTGGTCAGGCGGAGCTCGAACGCGCAGCCCTGCCCGCTCTGCGACGTCGTATCGATCGACGCGCCCCACGGCTCGAGGATCTCGCGCGCGAGCTCGCTGACCGCGGACGCGGCATCGCTGCCCGCGCCGTTGTCGGTGACGAGCACGACCGCGGTCGCGCCTTCGTCGAAGAACGTCCGCACCGAGAGCGCGCTGCCCGGCAACCCGCGTGCGGACTGCGCGCACGTTCCGACGAGCTGCGCGACGACGATCGCGAGCATTCCGGGCGTACCACGCACCGGCGGCGTCTGCCCGAGGTCGATCAGGATCTCGAGGTCGCCGGCGAGGTGATGACCTGCGAGGCGGAGACCGAGATCGACGGCGGGCGCGAGCTCGAACCAGCCGGGTGTCTCGTCCTCGAGCGCGCGATCGAGCTCGTCGAGCCGGCGCGCGAGCGTCGTCGCTTCGAGGTAGCTGCCGGCAAGGTCTTGCCGCAGCGCCTGCAGCGAGCGCCACGGATAGGGCGTCGGTCCGGTCGCGGTCGCGACGTGACGCTCGAGGTGATCGACGACGAGGCCGAGGCGATCGCGCAGCGCACGGACCGGGTCGGCGAGCTGGCGCGCGATCTCGATCGCGACACCGCCGGCGGTACGCACGCGCGCGTCGGTCACAGACTCCCCGTCAGCAGCAGCCATGTCTCCGAGATACCTGTCTCCATGAGCCCGCGCGAGTAACCGATCTCGAACGTTCCTGGAACGAAGTAGCCGAAATACGCGTCGAGTCGCAAGGCCGCACCGAGCGACGTGCGCAGGTGGCGATCTGCATCGAACTCGCCGTCGAACGCGACGCCGGTGTCGCTGAGCACGCCGACGTGGAGGCGCCGGAAGTAGATCGGCAGCGTCGAGATGCCGCGCTCGATCCGCCACACTTCCTGACGGTACTCGGCGTTCAGGAGGTGGAACTGATTGCCGGCGAGCTCGCGAACCTTGTAACCGCGCAGAAAACCCGTCGAGCCGCTGCGCAGGCTCTCGAGGATCGCGCGCACGATGTCCTGCGTCGGGACGCCGCCGAGACCGAAGCCCGCGCCGCGGATGAGGTCACCCGCGCGCAGCGAGCCCCCCAGCCGGAACGACAGCGTCGGCGTCTCGCCCCACAGCCGCTGGTAGCCGCTCGTCGCGTAGCTGACGGTCATGTTGTTGTAGGTCGCGCCGAGCACAGGGTGATCGAGGCGCAAGCTCGCCGACACGTCGAAGCCCGTGGATGGACCGAGCCCGAACGTCACCCCGCGGATGCGCGAATACGCGACGCGCATGCCGACACCGGCTTGCCGGTAGTTCGCGAGCGGCCTGATCGGAACGCGCTCGCTCGGGTCGAGGATGAACGCCGGTGCATCGACCATGCGGAAGTAATCGATGTCGTAATCGAACGACAGCGACCAGCTCGAGTCCGGGCGCGCCTCGAACGGGATCGACGACGAGATCGTCGCCGACCAGTCCTCCTGCTTGTACGTCTTCGGGACGCCGTCGATGCGAAACCCGCTGCGCTCGCTGATCGTGCGCGCGGCGGCGACGCGCAGGTTCTGCCGCCAGCCGCCGTAGCCGTAGAACGCGGCGATGTTGAGGTCGCCGTTGTCGAGGTTGGAGCCGAGCGAGAGCTGCCAGACGTGATCGTTGAACGCATCCGCGCCGCCGGTCACGAGCGTCGCCGATGGTGACGACTGGCCGATCGTCGTCTCGAGCGTGTAGCTCTGCGGCGCGAGCGTCTCCAGCGGCCGGTAGTCACGCGCCGCGCTGACCTTCGCTTCATCGTCGCGCACCACCTTGGGCGGCGGTTTGTCGTCGAGGAAACTGCGCGCCGGCAGCCACGTCGCGGGATCCAGCGGCAGCTCGTAGAGGTCGTAGCCGCCCTTCGCGACCGCGGCGTCGAACACGAGGCGCGTGCCGTCGGGGCTCGGGTTCGGACGGAACGCACCGCCGAGCACGTTCGTCACCTGCGAGAGAGCGCGCTCGCGCGTGTCCCAGACATAGATGTTGGAGATGCCGGTGCGATCGCTGTCGAAGTAGACGTAGCGCCCGTCGCGCGACCACACCGGGTTCATGTCGATCGCGCGGTCGGTCGTGATCTCCTCGACCGCGCCCGACGCGACCTCGACGACGAGGATGTCGCGGAAGCCGCCCTTGCGCCACGCGGAGAACGCGATGCGCGTGCCGTCCGGCGACCACTGTGGCTGGAACGCCTGGTCGTAGCGCTCGCCGCGCCACACGACGGATTCTTTCCCGCCCGGCGCCGTGTCGACGACCGCGAGCACGCTCTCGCCGTGCTCGTTCTTCGAGAACGCGACGCGCCGCTCGTCGGGAGACACCCCCGGATCGCGGGCGCGCATGCCTTTCGTGATCCGCGACTCGCGCCCGGTCTTGGCGTCCCAGCGAAACAGATCCTGGAACGAGTACTCGCGCCGATACACGCGCCCGCCTTGCTCGAAGATGAAGCTTCCATCCGTCAGCAGATCGAACGGACCCATGCCCTCGATCTGCGTGACGTCGCGCGCCTTGGACGCATCGCTTCCGACCGGCATCGCGCGCACGTGCGGGCGCCGCTTGCCGTCGGACTGCACCCAGTAGATCTCCTTGCCGTCGGCCGAGTACTGCGCCCAGAAGTTGAGCTCGCCGGTGTTCGTCAGGCGGTCACCAATCACCAGCCCGCGCCGCTCTGCCGCCATCTCCTGCATGCCATAGCGATCGCGCAGGTAGCCTTTCCAGTCGTCGTAGAGCTCGGTGAACGGCTGGCCGGTGACCTTCGCGATCTGGCGGTTGAGCGCGAACGGCAGCGGCCAGTTGCCCGACGTGTGGCTCATCGCACGCACCGTGTCGTCGCCGAAGCGGTCGAAGATGTAGCGAAGGAAGTGCGAGCCGTAGATGTAGGCGGCGTTGCCGCGCGGGAACTGCCGCGGCGCGCCGGTGATCTCGTCGAGCCGGAGGTCCTTACCCTCGCGGCGCGCGATGCGAATGATCTGGTCGAACCGCGAGCCGCGGCTACGTCCGCCCGCCGAGCGCTTGGACTCCTCGTACGTCGCGATGCCCTCGATGAGCCAGCGCGGCATGATCTGGTTCGGTGCCCAGGTCTTGCCGAAGATCTTGTTGTAGATGCGTGGCAGCGTGCCCATGGTGTCGAGGTGCACGATGTGCACGTACTCGTGCAGCGTCAGCCCGTAGTACCAATCGTCGTGATCGTCGAGCTCGGTAAAGCTGCCGGGCGCGGTCGCGAACACCTGGATCTGGTTGCGCGGTAACACGCTCGCGAACCCGTTCGCGCTATCGGTGTCGTCGACGACGACGATGATCGTCTTCGTCGCCGGCGCGTGATCGAGCGCGGGGACGAGCGTGCGATGTGCGGCCTCGGCGACCACGCCGACCCGGCGCGCGATGTCCTCGAGCGGCGCGTAGTAGTGGATCACGAAGTGATCCGTCTCGATCGTGAAGCGCTCGCGGTAGGGGTCACCCGCGTCGGCTGCCGTCGCCATCGCGGCCACCAGCGCGATGGCCAGGCGCCACATCAGGCCTTGCGCTCCTTGCGCTGCGCGGCCAACCCGAACACGAACTCGCTGACCATCGCGCGGACCTCCGCGGCGGTCGCGAGCTTCTTCACGCGTGTGACGAGGAGCTCGGCCTCGCTGACCGTCGTCGCTCGAATCGTCGCCTTGACCTCGGGCACGGAGACCGCGCTCATCGACAGCTCGCGAATCCCGAGGCCGAGCAGCACGGGCGCGATCATCGGCTCGCCCGCCATCTCGCCGCACACCGTGACCGGGATGTTCGCCGCGGCGGCTGCCTTCGCGACCATCTCGATCAAGCGCAACAGCGACGGGTGCAGCGGCTCGTAGAGGTACGAGACGTACTCGTTCACGCGATCGACCGCCATCGTGTACTGGATGAGATCGTTCGTGCCGATCGAGAAGAAGTCACACTCCTGCGCGAGGAGGTCCGAGGTCAGCGCCGCCGACGGCATCTCGATCATGATGCCGACCTTGACCGCCTCGTCGAACGCGATGCCCTCGCCCGCGAGCTCGGTCCTCGCCTCGTCGAGCACGACCTTCGCGGCGCGGAGCTCGGCGATGCCCGAGATCATCGGGAACATGATCTTGATCGGCCCATGTGCCGATGCGCGCAACAGGCCGCGCAGCTGCTGCTTGAACAGCGGCTTGCCGAGCTCGGTCAGGCACAGACGGATCGAGCGCAGGCCCAGCGCGGGGTTCGCCTCGCCGAGGTCCGCCGCCTTGAGGAACGGTGCGATCTTGTCCGCGCCGAGATCGAACGTGCGGATCGTCGCCGGCAACCCACCGAGCCGCTCGATCACCTCGCGCGTCGTCGTGTAGTGCCGTTCCTCGTCGGGCAGCTCGGTGTGCCCCATGAACAGATACTCGGTGCGGAACAGGCCGACGCCCATGGCGCCGTAGTCGAGCGCGTCGTCGAGCTCGTCGGGACCGTCGATGTTCGCGTACAGCGCGATGTCCTTCTCGTCGCGCGTGCGTGCGGGCAAGTCGCGCATCGCATGCAGCAGCGCGCCGGCCGCGACCTGTCGCCGCTGTTCCTCGCGATACTCGCCGACCGTCGCCGCCGTCGGATTGACGATGACGATGCCCGCGCTGCCGTCGATCAGCACGAGGTCGTCGGTCTCGATGACCTCGGTGATGTTCTCGAGGCCGACGACCGCGGGGATCTCGTGTGCGCGCGCGATGATCGCGGTGTGCGAGGTCTTGCCGCCGGCGTCGGTGACGAGCCCGGCGACGGCCGCCTTGTGCAGCTGCGCGGTATCCGCCGGCGACAGGTCGTACGCGACGACGATCGCGTCGGGCGGCGGCGAGAGTGGGCCGGTATCGCGGCCCAAGAGATTTCGCAGCACGCGCTCGAACACGAACTCGACGTCGCTGCGTCGCTCGCGCAGGTACTCGTCCTCGATCGAATCGAACACGCCGCGGATATCGTCGACGGCGCGGCGCAGGCCCCACTCGGCGTTGATGTTCTCGTCGCGGATGAAGCCGACGGCCGCGCCGAGCAGGTGCTCGTCGTGCAGCATCATCTGGTGCGCGGTGATGATGTGGTAGTCGCTCTCGTTCTCCGAGGCGAGCTTCTCCTTGATCTTCGCGAGCTGCTTGTCACTCGCGGCGATCGCCTTGTAGAGGCGCGCGACCTCGGTGTCGACATCGTCGGGCTCGATGTGATGGCGCGGCGCCTTCAGCGTGTCGCGGCCGATGAGATACGCGCGGCCAAAGGCGATACCGGCCGAAACGCCGAGGCCTTGCCGCTTGGTCTCCGGCCGGTCGTTCGTCATCGCGTCACTTGCCCTCGCCGAACTTGTCGTCGATGAGCGCGGCGATCGCAGCGACGGCATCCGCCGCGCGGTCACCCTTTGCCCTGAGCGTGACGGTCGTCCCCTTCGATGCGACGAGCATGAGCACGCCCATGATGCTCTTGCCGTTCACCTCGTGGCCGTCTTTTGTCACCGTGATCTCGCACGGAAACTTCGAGGCCGTCTGCACGAGCTTCGTTGCCGCGCGTGCATGCAGCCCCAGCTCGTTCTGGATCTGCAGTGACTTCTCGGCCTTGTCCTCGCCTCCCATCACAACCCCCGTTCGACGTCGCGATGGCGGACCAGGATGTCCCATTCGCCCCCGAGCCGCCGCCGCAGCTCCTCGACGATCGTCACCGACCGATGGCGACCACCCGTGCATCCCACGCAGATGGTCACGTACAGCTTTCCTTCCTTCTGAAACTGCGGAAGCGTGAAGCGCAAGAGCGTCTCCACCTGCCGCAGCCACTCCATCCCATCCGGCCCGAGTACGAACTTCGCCACTTCGGGATCGCGACCGTCGAGATGCGTCAGGTTTGGCTCGTAGTACGGGTTCTGGAGGAACCGCACGTCGAACACCATGTTGAACTCGAGCGGCAGGCCGTTCTTGAACCCGAACGACACGATCGTGACGGCGAGCTTGCCGGTGCCGCCGTAGCGATCCTGGATGATCGACTTCAGCTGGTGCATCGTCAGGTTCGACGTGTCGACGACCGCCGCGCCTTGCCGCAGCTCCGCCATCACTTCGCGATCGCGGCGCACGCCGTCGGAGAGGTCGTCGCCGGAGAGCGGATGCCGGCGGCGCGTCTCGGAGAACCGGCGCAGCAGCACCTCGTCGCTCGCGTCGAGGAACATCACCTCGAGGCGATGGCCCGCGCCGCGCAGCTTCGCGAGGGTGGTCTGCCACGCGGACAGGTTCCGCCGCTGGCGCGCATCGATCGCGATCGCGAGCTTGTCGCGATCGTGCTCGTGCGCGAGGTGATCGACCATCTGCGCGACGAGCGGCACGGGGATGTTGTCGACGCAGTAGAACTCGATGTCCTCGAGTGCGCGCAGCGCGGTGCTCTTCCCAGCACCCGACAGACCCGTGACGATCACGATCTGCACTACTCGATCGCCTCTCCGGCGGGCACTTCGGGGTTCATCGCCCGATGCAGCTGATCGCGAAATGCCCGTGCGGAGTGGATGCCCTGCACCTTGACGAGCTGGTTACGCGCGGCGACCTCGATCAGCGTCGCGAGGTTGCGGCCCGGGCGCACCGGCAGCCGCACCGACGGGATCTGGCAGCCGAGGATGTCGTCGTAGCGATCGTCGAAGCCGAGCCGATCGTACTGGTGATCCTCGGACCACTCGAGGAGCTCGACCAGGAGCTCGATCTTCTTCGTCTCACGCACCGCCGAGACGCCGAACAGATCCTTGACGTTGATGATTCCGAGGCCGCGGATCTCCATGTGGTGGCCGATGATCCCGGCGCTGCGGCCGATCACCTGTGGACCCTGCCGCCGGATCGCGATGATGTCGTCGGCGACGAACCGATGGCCGCGCACGACGAGATCGAGCGCGGTCTCGCTCTTGCCGATGCCGCTCTTGCCGATCACGAGGATGCCAACGCCGAGCACGTCGAGCAGCACGCCGTGAAGCTCGACGTGCGGCGCCGTGCGCTCCTGCATCCACGTCGTCACGAGCGCGATGAAGTCCGCGGTCGCGTGCTCCGAGCACAGGACCGGCACCGCCTTGTCGTTCGCGGCGACGACCAGCTCCGGCGGTGGTTGCAGCCCGCGGCACACGACGATGCACGCCGGCTCGCTCGCGAACAGCGTCGCGAGGCCGACCGTTCGCGCCCGCTCGTTATCCGCGAGGTAATCGATCTCGGTGCCGCCGAGCACGAGCACGCGACCATCGTGCAGCTGCTCGGGCCAGCCGGTCAGCGCGAGGCCCGGCTTCTGGATCCGTGGCGCGGTCACCGTTCGAGTGAGACCCGCCGTCCCCGCCACCACCGTGACTCGCAGCTCCGTTCGCGCCGCGAGGTCGCTGACCCCGATGGTTGGCGACGTTGCAGTCGACTGGCTGCGCGTCTCCATTCAGTACTTGGCGTCCTCGTCGGCAACAACGGTGTACATGGCTTCGCCGTCGGGCGCCGCGAGCAACCGGCGGCGGAACTCGGGATCCTTGAACACGCGGCTGATCCGCGCGAGCGCTTTGAGGTGCGCGCCGGTCGATGACTCCGGTGCGACGAGGACGAAGAACAAGTACGTCGGCTGGCCGTCCATCGAGTCGAACTCGACGCCGCCGGGTGCGCGCCCGAGGCACGCCACGATCTCACCGACCGAGGCGAGCTTGCCGTGGGGAATCGCAACGCCTTCGCCGATCGCCGTCGAGGCGAGCTGCTCGCGCTCGATCAGCACCTTCGAAAGCATTGCGCGATCGATACGAGGATGATGCCCGCCCATATAAGCAGCGAGCTCTTCGAGGATGGCGCGCTTCTCGGTCGCCTTGAGCGCGGGTACGACCATGTCGCGCTTGATGAGGTCGACAATCTTCATCAGCCGCCCTCACCGTACTACTTTCGGGTGCGCGTGTCTTTAGGCGCCAGTCGGCGTCTCGATGAGGCCATACGCCCCGTCCTCGCGTTTGTAGACCACCGCGACCCGACCGTCGGTGTCATGGCGGAACACGAGGAATGGCTCGTGGAGCAGATTGAGCTGCACGATAGCGTCGGCGACCGACATCGGCTGCGCGTGGAACTTCTCCGTCTTGACGACCTTGTAGTCGGGGTTCGGCGAGTTCACGTCAGGTGGCGGAATCGTCGCCGGGCGGCCGTTCCCGTTCGACTCCTCGATGCCTCCGAACGCCTCCGAGACGATCGAGTGGGACCATGGCAGCGCGTGCACGTGGTGTGGCCGCGCCTTCATGCCCTCCATCTTGCCTTTGTACTTTCGAACCTGACGTTCGATCTTGGCGATGCAGAGATCGATCGAGCTGTACATGTTCTCGGTCGTCTCGTGACCCGCGACGGAGAGCCCGTTGTGCAGCTGGAAGGTGACGTCGATGCGGTGATTGTGTCGTTCAGTGCTGAGCACGACGTGACAGGAAATTGGATCTGGCAGGTACTTCCTGACGCGCTCCATTCGGTCCTTCGCGTACGTCTTGAGTGCCTCGGTCGGTTCCATGTGTCGGAACGTCACCGCAAATTGCATCGAACCCTCCCTGGAAGTTGCTGGCTGGGGATCGAGCTTACCGCCGTTGTCACCGGA